>NZ_JACIEI010000003.1 GCF_014196805.1 Sulfitobacter undariae
AGCGCTCCATGGAGAAACTCCCTTATAATCCATCTGTCAGGGCTGAATCTCAGATCAGGGGCTCACAAGGAAGGTGGGGTGGGCGCACCGCTTACGCTATATGCACCACCAGCGTTGTGAAATTGACCGTCGATCCGTTCGGGTCCGACTGACCGAGCGGGGCCGGAACATCCGTGATCTGGTTTCAAACCTGTTCTTGCGCCACGCAGGCGGATTGGAAGACCGTGGCGTGTTGGGGCCGGAAGGCGTGATCGAAATCACAGCATCACTCAAGCGGGTAGAACGCTATTGGGTCGATCAAATCCGCTACATTTACTAAGCTACAGAGGTAGGGTGTGGCACGTAGGTTTGCCGCATCCTCTCTCCGAGTTTGTATGAAAGCAACACGTCGGGTCGCGTTATTTCATGGACAGCACCAGCCCGTCCAATTCACGCAGCAGCTTGATTTCCATGGCCGCTGCATAGTCCTCAAACCCGTTTGCGGTTTCTACAAACGCATTCGGTCCCAAGATTACATCGGCGCGAAAATATGCGGCAAGCCCACCACCTAAATCTTGGGTGTTGTCAGCGTCGATGACCAGTGCGTTGATCGTAACGCCTTGGGCTTCGATCTGGGCCTTTAGGTTGCGGGGGCGGGGGCCAAGGTTGCTTTTGCCATCGCCAGAAATGTCTAATGTCCGCTGCCAGCAATGGCTGCGTTCTGACAAATGCTGTGCCCCTCTCAACATCGCAACGCCCAATGCCGTTCCCGGCGTTGATCCCTCCCGACGGGTCACGCCTAGCAACTGCGCAATCACGGCGTCCAATGTCGAGGGGGATGTGATCCGTGTCCAGGGGACCAGTGTCATCAGGTCTTGTGGACCGCTCCACTCATAGATCAACAGCTCAACGGGGGCGTCGATTTGTTCCAGCAGTGCAGCACGGACAGCAGTACTGCCCAAGGCCTGCGCCAGCCCGTCCATTTGCAGGCGGTATTCACGGGCATCCACAGACCCCGAAACATCCAGCCCCAAAGCCAGCGCCTGACGACAGGTTTCTGCCCTCGCCGAATGCCCCAGACCCATCACAAGACATGCCGCAAGCAATGCTGTTTTCATCCTGTGGTTTCCTCAGATAACAGCGCGTGTTCGGCGGCAAAGAGGAGCCTTGCCGCCGAAGAGGGGATTACCAGCTGCCGGTGTTGCCCAAAGATGTCCAAGGTTCTGCTGGCGCCAGTGCATCCCCTTCTTGCAACAGCTCAACCGAGATGTTGTCAGGAGATCGTATGAAAGCCATACGCCCGTCATGAGGAGGGCGGTTGATGGTCACGCCATTGTCCATCAGGAATTGGCAGGTTTCATAGATGTTTTCAACGGAATAGGCCAAGTGGCCAAAGTGACGGCTGTCTGAGGGCAGCGCATCATCGCCGTCCCAGTTGTAGGTCAGCTCAAGGTCCGCGTGGCCGTCATCCATACCGGGAGGGCAGAGATACAGCAGAGTAAACCGCCCCTCTTTGGACTCATAACGCTTGCGTTCCTCAAGTCCCAGCAGCTTGTAAAAGGCGAGGGACACATCGAGGTCTTTGACGCGGACCATCGTGTGAAGGAATTTGATCGGCATGGCGGTGCTCCTTTATGGGCAATTGCGTGTTGCCCATACCCTAGCATTACGCGCCACAGTGTCGAGACACAGTGGCGTTAAAACGACGAGGCGATGCCGATGCTTAGGCCCATAGTGTTCACATCATAAAGGCCGATATTGCTGTCCGTCTTCGATGCGCTCAGGCTGACTTTGGGGTTAAAGCCCATATAGTCAATATTTTTGAACGTGGCGGTCAAATCTGCCGAAATTTGAAAATCTTGGCGGCCCGATTTGTCGTGTGGCGACACATCATAGTTGCGAAAGCTGGTGCTCAGTCCAAATTGCAGCGATGTCCCCATGACCTCACGGCCCAGCAAATAACCCGAGCGCAGGCTGACTTCCTCATACTCATAACTCGCGGTGTCAGATGCCAGAGCACTGGCTGAAATCCCCAAATAGAGGCCATTTTGATCGGCGAGCTTTTTGCTCAACCCGGCGCTAAGGGTCAATTTTTCCTGATCCGACCCCCGTTGGGCATTGCGGATATCCGCGTTCAGCCCGAAGCTAAGCTTGGACTGCGGGTTTAGGTAGTAGGACTGCCCGACGCTGGCACGCAAAAAGCTATTGTAGCGGGCACCGCCATAAAAACTCTGTCCGATGTCAGCCGTCGCGCTGAATTCACCACGTTGGTCCTCGCGCATTTTCTTAAAGCCATAGCCCAGTTGAACGGTGCCGAAGGCAAAATCGCTGCCCTCCAATCCAAGTGGTGACTGCCCTCTGCCGATCCGGTCGGCATCTTCCGCAGCCAGATCTTTCTTGGATGAGGAAGACAGTTGATACGTGCGGTAAGAAAGGCCCATCCGCAGATCATGCGCTGTGCGTTCGGTTTGGAAAAAGCGGTAACGGGATTGAACGTTGAACCCTGTTTCCAAGCCCGACAGCGCTTTGCTTGCGGCCCCCAAAGTTAGCTCGTTACCGCCGAAAATCGGGTCCAGCACATAATAAAGCGAAGATGAATCGCGTGAAGAACCGTTGTTGATGTTGGAACTGGGCTGCAATGTGAAAGAGAGGTTTGTCTGCCACGGGTTGCGCTGCTGGACATAGCGGAAATCTTGTGCCGCACGGGCCTCATGGGCTTTACTTGGCGCAACTTGCCCTGCACGACGCAACCAGAGCTGCGCACGTGTGCGCTTGCCGTCCGATGACAGGGCTTGCGCCATAAGCAATGCGGCGGCGTATTTTTGATCATCTGTTTTTGATGCTTGCCATGCTGCACGGGCCGCTTTTTGTGCTGCTGCGTATTCAGCCTTTGCGCGCATGGCAAAGGCGCGGATCATCAGCGCAGTCACATCCTCGGGGTCGCGTTTCAGCAATGCATCCGTCAGGGACAGAGCAACGTCAATCTGGCCGTTGCGCATGTTTAAATCAGCGGCCAGCCTCATTTGCTCAGCCGAGAGTCGTACGGGATCAGTGTCGGCGATTGCACAAGGCGCGGTCAGAACAGTGACCGCGCCAAAAACAACTGCAACAAAATGTCGCTTGAGAAACGTCATTGGTTTACTCGTCTTTGCCCCGATAGACGATAAATCCGCCAGTATCGCGTGAATTACCGGCTTCTAGGACAAACACACCGACGATTTCATCCGCATTATCGCCCGCGACGATGGCATAGTAATTGCCGGTTTCATACTCGACCTCATTTCCATCGGCAGTGCGATAACTGCTCACAACCTCGCCTACCAAGTCGCCGCTATCCTGAAGAACACCAGCCTGGACAACAAGTTGCGCGTCAGGAATTTGGGTGAGGCCAGTTCCGATTGTAGCCGCGACAGTGCCGGTGATGTCGTTACCGTCGAGGTCAAAAACGCGGCGGTTTGAAATGCGACCATTCACACCAGCACCTTTGTCGAAATCATCGCTGTCGATGTTGATCTCAACGTCAGCGGTTGTGAATTGCAAGTCGCCGCCATCATTGGAATCACGCAAACCTGCGGACTTGCCCGTGTATTTTGCTTGTAGGGTTTCGGGCAGTGTTACACCGCCGTCGCGTTGGTAAATGAACCCGCCAAACCCGTATTTAACGTAAGCGCCTGTGCGTACGATTGCAAATTGGGTCGTCGGCACATTGCGGCCATCGGTGGTCCTGTTTTTGCTCACGCCATAAATAGCACGGTATTTAAACTGGTCGATCGCATCGCCAGTGTTTGGATCAAAGGCGAGCTCTTCCGCTTCATAAACATTGAAACGGCCACCATTTAGGCTGCTCACGGATTTGCCACGCACGTAGGGGCTGTCTCCATCAAAGGCCAGGTTGTTTACAGTGAACGTGTCATCGTCGCTATTGTAAGAGACGCTGTTTGCGTATCCGTCGCCGCTTTCTTCGTTTAGCTTTTCGCTTCGATAGATCGTGTCGCCAGATGTCGGAGACTCTGTTCCCGGTGGGGTGCCATCAGTGATAGCGATGCCATCGCCGTCTGTTTCGCCGCCCGTATCTGTGCCACCGTCTGTGCCACCATCCGTGCCGCTACCGCTGCCTGTATCTGTTGCGTTTTCATCAAATGGATTGCCACCGCTGCACGCGGCAAGGCCTGCGATAAGCGCAAGACTGATAACTGTATTTTTCACTACTCTGCCCTCGGAAACTTTATGTTTGGTTAACGGGGACAATCGCTGCACGCTTGGCGCTTTGTCAACGATGGGTGTTAACAGTGACTGATAAACCCCTGTACCATGGCGAAAAAACAATACCATATATCGCGTTCCCGCCCGACGCTCCGCAAGATATAGTGAACAGCGAATCCATTCCAATCCGTCACAAGGACCCGCCCCCATGCCGATCAGCCCAGAACAACAAGCCGAAATTGACGCGCAGCGCGCACAATCTGCACCCACTTTGCGTGCCGTCTCCGAGGGGATGGAAGCGCATCTCTATACTGCCCACGAAGTCCTTGATCACGGGTTTATCCGCGTCATCGATTACATGGGCGACGATGCCGCCATTTGTCAGGCGGCACGGGTAAGCTATGGAAAAGGCACCAAATCTGTACAAAATGACGAAGGGCTGATCCGCTATTTGATGCGCCATTGGCACTCCACACCTTTTGAAATGTGCGAGATTAAATTGCACGTGAAACTGCCTGTTTTTGTGGCCCGCCAGTGGATCAGACACCGGACCGCAAACGTGAATGAATACTCTGCCCGCTATTCGATTCTGGACCGTGAATTCTATATTCCTGCGCCCGAACACGTGAACGCGCAGTCCGTAGTTAACAATCAAGGCCGTGGTGGCGTGTTGGAAGGGGCGGAAGCCGCTCGTGTGCTGGAGATTCTTAAATCCGATTCGAATCGCGCTTATGACAATTACGAGGCAATGATCGGCACCGAAGGCCCCGACGGCGAAGCCCAAGACGGTCTGGCCCGCGAATTGGCCCGCATGAACCTGCCCACCAACATCTACACGCAATGGTATTGGAAAGTTGATCTGCACAACCTCTTCCACTTCCTTCGCCTGCGCGCCGACCCCCACGCCCAATATGAAATCCGCGTTTACGCCGATGCCATCTGCAAAGTCGTCGCCGATTGGGTGCCGGCCGCTTACGGCGCATTCGAAGACTACCGCTTGGGCGGCGCCAGCCTCTCAGGCCGCGCCTTGGACTGCATCCGCCGCATGTTGGCGGGCGAAGAAATGACGCAAGAGAACAGCGGCATGAGCAAGGGAGAATGGCGTGAGTTTGAGGGTGTGATTAGGTAATTGCAGGTTCTATTTCCTTACCTGTAACGAGTTAAAGGGCTTGGCCCCACTCAGGGGGATGGCAACGCCTGTAGGGTGGGTGAAACCCACGCGCATTGGATGGGTTTCATCCACCCTACAACTCACTCCAATACCCGAACCACACATACCTAATCTCCGATTGGGCAGGGAGCTTTATCCTGTACGCTGAGGTGTAATCCTATCCAGTGTACAGGCGGTGCACGCTCGGTGTACGCATGACACACCCGTTTCCCCCTCGAAAAAACTGGACTTACCACCCCACCTCGGCAAAAATGGCCGCAACAGATAACACACGAGGGACAAAATGAACAAAATCAAAGCACTACTCGTCGCGGGCACCTTTGGTCTCATGGCAGCACTGCCACAAACCGCCGCCGCAGGGTCCGAAGCCAAAATCTTTCGCTATGAATCCACAGAAAATTACTGCCCCGCAGGCCTACAGCCTGTGTCGATCAGCGGCACAATCTGCTGTGGTGTACCGAACCAGAACATGAGCTATCAACAAGCCAAAGCGCACCCCGTTGCCAAGAAACGCGTTCAGCGCAAAGTGGTCCAGCGCACCGTATACCGTTCGCGTGTAGATTGCCCGATTGGCACCAAAGGTTGCACGTTCGACTAAGCAAACCTGGTGAACTCGGCTCCAAAGGCTGGCCTCTGATCGGGGTCAGCCTTGTTCTTTTTTACCCAATTTCAAGGGACTACCACCATGATTACCCTCTACGGCCTCAAAAATTGTGACACCTGCCGCAAGGCACTAAAAGCGTTGCCGGATGCCGTATTGGTCGATGTCCGTGCCGAGGGCGTGCCTGAGGATGTGATGGCGCAAGCCTTTGAGACGTTCGGCGCTGCCGCCTTGCTGAACACACGCTCTACCACATGGCGCGGGTTGGAGGAGAGCGAGCGCGCCGCACCGCCGCTTGATTTGATCGCCAAGCACCCCGCCTTGATGAAGCGCCCGCTGATCCAAGCGGACGATACTTTGTTTCTCGGCTGGACGGCCGATGTGCAAACCGCCCTAGCGGCGCGGGGTTAAAGCGCGGTCAAGCGACAGTGGCCCAGCCCCTTTGAACACCAAGACCAACAGCAAAAACACCCAAAGTGCGCGTTGATCCATGATGATCCCGTCAGGAAAGCGGTCAAACCACGCGCCTAGCACTTTGGCATCCGCCCAGCCGCCATGGCCGTAAAGATCGGTCAGCGATTGCACAGCGATAAATCCGATCATCCCCAGCGCTGCCAAGCGGGTGAACAACCCCAGCACAACCAGCGCAGGCAGGATGAACTCCGCCCAAGTCCCAAACAGCACAATCAGCTTTTGCAACATGTTGAATTGATCGGTGTCATAGCCAAGCGCCTCCATCATTCGTGGGAACATCTGCACGTAAGCCCCTGTAGAAGGAGAGAAAATGCCGCCAAACCCGTCGCCTAATTTGGTCAGGCCTGATACCCAGAAGTACATCAAAAAGATCGCCGCGAACAGCAGACGCGCCAGTGTCGGTAGCAGCCAGTCGGCGCGCTCCAGCGTGTCGGTGAGGCGGGTGTAGAGCGAGAAAATGGGGGTCATTTGGGGTCCTTTTGGGGGGCGCAGAAGGTCTGTGCCTGTAGGGTCAGTGTCAGTGTGGTGGCAAAATTAAACTCGGGCGCGGCGGTTGTTGCTGTCTCGATTGCGGTCCCGACATCTTGGGTCATCAACGCGTCTATCCAAGTGGCTGCGCCCGTTGGCAGCAGGTGCACGGCAGGGTCAAAGGCGGGGCGGGTGATCATCACCGCTTGACCCACCGCACGCGGTTGCGGCGCATCGGGCTGGGTCGCGCGACACCACAGATCATGCAGCGGCCAGCGCGAGCGTAAAACACGTGTCGAAGGCGCGCGCGTCAGCCGTATTTGGGCTAGCACTTCTGGCGTGGCTTGCAGCGTGTTCGGATCAAAGGGCAGGGCATCAGCCGCGTGATAAGAGGCGCGGATTTCCAGATCCAGCCGTGCCACATCAGCCAGATATCCAAGATGGGCCAAGGGCTCAAACCCTGCCAGAAATTCAGGAAATTCAACGCCGTAATGCATCATCAGCGGTGAGGCAGGCGGGTGCAACCGCACGTACATCGGTACAAGGCTGTCGAAGTTATTTGGGCCCAGCAGGGCGCGTACAGTCGGGAAGGCAAGCTTCATTGCCTCAATCAGCGAGACGACAACGTTGTTTCGGTAGACCGCATAGCGGCGACCAGCGGGCGCACCTGCGCCGTCCAACAGGCCACTGGGTACAGGCGCATCAGCATCCAGCAATGCGGCGCGGAACTCGGTCTGGGTGACGTGCATCAGCTTGCCTGCAGCAAGGCGAGGGCGCTGGCAGCACGCTCTGCTTCTACGCGTAGGACGGGCCAGTCTGGCACGTCAGTGTCCCATTCCACCAAAACGGGTTTGGGGCCGCTTCGGGCCAACGTATAGTCCAGCAGCGCCCAAACTGGGTCAACCACGGGGGCACCGTGGCTGTCGATCAACAAGGGCGCGCCATGATCATCGCTGTCTTCGTCATGTCCGCCAACATGCACTTCGTGCACGGCCTCCAGCGGGTAAGCGTCAATATAGGCATGGGGGGCTAGGCCAAGATTTGTGCATGAAACAAAGACATTGTTCACATCTAGCAACAAACCACAGCCTGTCTTGTGGACAAGTGCCGCCAAAAAGTCGGTCTCGGAGAGGGTGCTTTCGGCAAAGGCGAGGTAGCTGGAAGGATTTTCCAGCAGCATTTGGCGGCCCAACGTATCTTGCACCTGCGCGATATGATCAGCCACGCGTGTTAGGGTGGTGGCTGTATAGGGCAGGGGCAGCAGATCATTCAGGAACTCGGCACCATGGGTAGACCACGCAAGATGCTCAGAGAAGCTGGCGGGGTTGGTGCGGTCCAACAGGGTGCGCAGGCGTGTGAGGTGGGCACGGTCCAGCGGTGTCTCGCCGCCGATTGACAGGCCAACGCCGTGTACGGAAAGGGCGAAATCTTCGCTCAGCGCGCGCAGTTGCGCGTGTGGGCGGCCGCCATCGCCCATGTAATTCTCGGCATGAACCTCAATCCATTCAACAGGGCCGGGGGCTTCACGCATCTGATTGAAATGTTGGGGTTTATATCCGACGCCGACGCTGTTTGGCAGGCGGCGGGGAGGGGAGGATTGGTCAAACATTGCAATACACTCCAATCATAAGAGGGGGGGGCAACAGGCCCGTGCAGCTGGCACAGGCCTGTCGGAATAGTTTATGCTGGTAGGTCGCGGTCAAGCGCGTCAAGCGAACCTTGGCGTGCTGTGCCGTCTGCTTGCGCAGGTAGTTCGATGGTTGCGCAAGTGCCCGCGTCTACCAATGTCCAGGCGTTGCCTTGGTAATCGGTGACGGATGTACCCGCGCATGTTGTGCCCGGACCAGCGGCGCAGTCATTGGCACCTGCCAGAGAAACGCCATAGCACTTTTCTTTGGAGGCGGCGTCTGCGGTTGTTGCAACGCTGCCAAATGATGCGGCAACGGCGCCTGCAATCGCGAGGGTTTTCAGTGTAGTGGACATCGGGTCTCTCCCTTTTTGAACCAAATCTGTCGTGACAACTGTAGTAAAGCAGGCCTGCGGAGGCAAATCTACTCACGACACAGTGTGTCACAGGTGAGTTAGGGGTTTGGGCGGGAAACTCAATGAAAACGGCGCATAATCGTGGGAGTGGGCCGTTTTTGTAACAATCGGGGGGTATTTCGCCCCCCGATGTTGCAAATGTTACAGCAGGTCGGGCGCTGTTGCTTCGATTTTTAGGGCGGCTGTAACATCATCCAGCGATTGCACGGATGTTTGCTTTTCCCCGAGACGTCGTACCGACACGGTCCGCTCCTCTACTTCGCGTGCACCAACCGCAAGGATAACAGGCACTTTGCCGACAGAGTGCTCACGCACTTTATAGTTGATTTTTTCATTGCGGATATCGGCTTCGGCACGCACGCCAGCAGCCTTCAATTGCGCAACAACTTCCAGCACATAGTCATCGGAATCTGAGGTGATGCCCGCCACAACAACCTGACGTGGTGCCAGCCAGAAGGGAAGTTTACCGGCGTGTTCTTCGATCAGAATACCGATGAAACGCTCAAACGATCCCAATGTCGCACGGTGCAACATATAGGGCGTGTGTTTTGCGCCGTCCTGCCCGACAAATGTCGCGCCAAGCCGTTCTGGAATGTTGGGGTCAACCTGCAAGGTACCACATTGCCAGTCACGGCCAATCGCATCGGTCAGCACAAATTCCAGTTTCGGGCCATAGAACGCGCCTTCGCCGGGATTGAGGATAAAGTCATGCCCTGCGGCCTTGCAGGCATTGCCCAACGCCGCTTCGACGATGTCCCAGCTTTCATCAGAGCCAACACGTTTTTCAGGACGTGTAGACAGCTTGATCGACCAGTTGTTGAAGCCCAGATCGGCATAGACATTCGATAGGAATTCGATGAAGATTCTGGTCTCTTCCTCGATCTGCTCTTCTGTACAGAAAATATGCCCGTCATCTTGTGTAAAGCCGCGCACGCGCATGATGCCATGCAGCGCGCCTGAGGGTTCATAGCGATTACACGATCCAAATTCCGCCATCCGCAGTGGCAGGTCGCGGTAGGATTTCAGACCTTGGTTAAAGACCTGAACGTGGCACGGGCAGTTCATCGGCTTGAGCGCATTCACCGCTTTTTCGCGGGCGTGTTCCTCGTCAACTTCGACGATAAACATGTTCTCTTGGTATTTCTCCCAATGGCCCGAGGCTTCCCACAGTTTGCGGTCCACAATCTGCGGTGTGTTCACTTCGACATAGCCGTTGGCGCGCTGTTTGCGGCGCATATAGTCTTGCAGTTCGGTGTAGATCATCCAGCCGTTTGCATGCCAGAACACCTGACCAGGGGCTTCTTCTTGCATGTGGAACAGGTCCATTTCGCGGCCCAGTTTGCGGTGGTCGCGTTTGGCGGCCTCTTCCAGCATGTTCAGGTGGGCCTTTAGCTTTTCCTTGCCTGTGAAGGCCACGCCGTAGATGCGTTGCAGCATCGCGCGGTCGCTGTCGCCGCGCCAATAGGCACCCGCGATGGACATCAGTTTGAACGCATCGCCCGGCACTTGGCCGGTGTGTTGCAGGTGGGGGCCACGGCACAGATCTTGCCACTCGCCATGCCAATACATGCGTAGCGGTTCATCGCCGGGGATCGCTTCGATCAACTCGACCTTATAAGGCTCACCCAAGTCTTCGTAATGTTTAATCGCACGGGCGCGGTCCCAGACCTCTGTACGGACAGGATCACGGGCGTTGATGATTTCTTTCATCTTCTTTTCAATCAACCCGAGGTCTTCGGGTGTGAAGGATTCCTTGCGATCAAAGTCGTAATACCAGCCGTCTTTGATGACAGGGCCGATGGTGACTTTGGTATCGGGCCACAGGTCTTGCACAGCGCGGGCCATGATGTGGGCCAGATCGTGGCGCACCAGTTCATTGGCCTGATCTTCGTCCGCCATGGTGTGAATGGCGATATCTGCATCCGCATCAATCGGCCATGCCAGATCGAAATGCGCGCCGTTCACGGTGGCGCTGATGGCTTTTTTGCCAAGGGATTTAGAGATATCGGCAGCGACCTCGCCCGCAGTGATACCTGCGTCGTAGTGTCGTGCATTGCCATCGGGAAGGGTGAGTGCGATTTGGGCCATGTGAGCCTCCTCGTCAGTTTGGCGCCTACGAGACGCCCGGTTGCGGGTTATGTGTGGCGGCTATGTGACTCTCTGGGCGCTTTGCGTCAAGAGGTTGTGCTGTCTAAAGGCGAATAGCGTGCTGAAAATGTCAGGTGTATCAGTGCAAATACCGCGCCGATTCCCGCTGCAATACCCAGCGACAGCATCCCGAATTGCAAGATCATCCCGCCACCCACGGCTGATCCTATGGCCGCGCCGACGTAAATCGCAGCAGCGTTCAGGGCCAGCACCACAGGGGCGCGGTGGCCAGCCAGCCCAATCAGGCGGCCTTGTTGCGCGGCCATAAAGGACCAACTGCCCATCGCCCAAAAGAACACCAACACCAACAGTTGCGGTACGCTGAGGGGCAGAAACGAGAAAATCGGCATGAGGCAGATTTGTGCAAAACACAGGCCCGTCAGTGTCGCGCGCCAGCCAAAGCGATCTGCCAGAAATCCACCCAGAATATTACCCGGTACTGCGCCAATGCCTGACACAACCAAGATCATCGCGATCCCGTCGCGGCCAAAGCCCATCGTTTCGGTCAACAGCGGGGTGATATAGGTAAAGAGCACATATTGCGCGCCGATGAATGTGGCGGTGAAGCCGATGGCCAGCATCAGGCGGCCTTCGCCAATGACATCACGCAAGTCGCGCAGGGAGACGGGTTGAAAACGCAACCCCACAGGCACCCGCGTCCAGATCAGCCAAAGACATGGTAAGGCAAGTGCAAAGACCAGCCACAAGGCCCAACGCCAGCCGTAAGTATAGGCGATCCAACTGCCCACAGGAACACCTGCCACTTGGCTCATTGTCAGGCCAAAGAACACGGCTGATAGCACTCTTGCCCGCTGCTCGGCAGGATAGAGGCCTGCTGCAACAGCGGCCGCAAGGGGTGTGAAGATGCCGCTTCCCGCTGCCGCGATAACACGTGCACCGCCTAAAACCGCAAAGTTGGGGGCCAGGGCGGAAACTGCCGCTGCCAGCGCAAACAGCGCAAAGCCGGCAGCCATGACCCGTCTGCGTCCGATATTGCCTGTAACCGCAACCAGAAGCGGTGACAGGATCGCATATGCTACGGCGTATATGGTCATCAACTGGCCTGCCTGCGCCGGAGAACGGCCCAGATCCGTGCCCAGCGGCTCTAACATTCCGATGATGACAAATGCCCCGATGCCGATGATGAAATTGCACGCAGAAAGGGCGGGGATCAGCAGGCGGTCTGGTGGCGTGATGTCGGGTTGCATTGTGTCCATAGGATTGGTTTATCAACAACGGTGGACCTCGCAAGAGGCAGGTCTATGTTGGTCCAAGTGCCGTTACGGCATTTTGGCCTCGGCGCTGGCAGACTTGCGGTTGCTGCGTCATACTCGGGGCTTCTTGGAAAGGTCAGCCATGTCTAAACATAACAAAAGTTTCGATCTGAGCATCAGCGACATCGCACTGATCGAGTCGGCGTTGAATGTTGTCAAACGCGATTTGTCGCTGGGGCGTGAAGGGGCGCGGGCGCTGCTGCCCAATGGCGGCGCGGGTGATCCGGTGCGCGACATAGACGAGCTGTTAGGCCGTTTGCACAATCAAAAAGTATTCTTCCGCCCCAGCAAGACCCCCTATATCGGTGGCTAAGGCGCGGCCCGCATATTTAAACACCCACGAGGAGACCACCAATGGCAGAACCAACATATTTGGACACGGCGCAGGGCCGCCGGATTGCTTATCACCTGACAGAAGGCGATGGGCCGTGTGTGGTGTTTCTAGGCGGGCTGAAATCCGACATGGAAGGCACCAAAGCTGTGCATCTTGAGGATTGGGCGCAGGCCACAGGGCGTGCATTTTTGCGGTTTGATTATTCTGGCCACGGGCAATCATCTGGCACGTTTGAGGAAGGCTGTATCGGCGATTGGCACGAAGATACGCTTGCCGTGATTGATGGGCTGACGCAGGGGCCGATTGTGCCTGTGGGCTCCAGCATGGGCGGCTGGCAATCTTTGCTGCTGGCGCGGGCACGGCCCGAACGTCTGGCGGGGCTGGTCACCGTTGCTGCGGCGCCTGATTTCACCGAAGACGGCTGGTGGGCGGGTTTTGACGATGCGCAAAAAGCCGAGCTGGAAGCGAAGGGACAAGTGGCGCTGCCCTCAGATTATATGGAACCCTATATTGTCACCAAACGTATGGTGGAGGATGGGCGCACCCGTCTGGTGTTGCGCGATCCGCTTGAGCTGCCGTTCAGCGTACGCATGTTACAAGGCACTGCCGATACTGCCGTGAGCGTTGCAACCGCAACAAGGCTGCTGGAACATGCGGCAAGCCCTGACATGCAGTTGGTGCTGGTAAAAGACGCAGATCACCGCTTTTCTGATCGCACATGTTTGGACTTGATCGAAGCCGCAGTGGAGGAGATCATCGCGGCGATAGAGGAGTAAAGCGATGGACCAACGTATCAGCCTGATCACCCTTGGTGTACAAGATTTGGAGGCCACCGCCGCCTTCTATGAAGCCTTGGGGTGGCAACGTGTCGAAAGCGAAGACGGCATCATTGTTTTTGACCTGATCGGTCAGGCGCTGGGGCTGTATCCATTGGAAAAATTGGCCGAGGACATTGGCTTGCCTGTGGAGGAGTTGGGGCGCGGAGCTTCGACTTTTTCCTATAATGTGCGCAGTAAGGAAGATGTCGCTCCATTGTTGGCCTTGGCCGAAGGTGCAGGCGGGCGCATTTTGCGGCCCGCATCGGATGTGTTCTGGGGCGGGCATATCGGCTACTTCGCCGATCCAGAGGGCACCATCTGGGAGGTATCGCACAACCCGTTTTCGCCATTGTCGCCCGAAGGCGCATTCCGCTGGAATGGCTATTGAGGCGCAAACCCGCCAGCATGCGCGGCCTAGAAGAACTGGGCCGCGTGCGTTTATCCAAACATTTCTACATGCGTGATTTCCTGATGAGCGAGATCAGCGCGGTCCATGGTATCCCCAATATCCCCGACGACCCCGATCTGGCCCTCACTCATGGACGCCGTCTGTGCACCGATTTGCTGGACCCGTTGGAGGAGACCTTTGGCCGTATCGCTATCCGCTCAGGCTATCGCTCAACCGCGCTGAATACCTATGGGAACGACAATAATCTGAACTGTGCGCGCAGTGATAACCCCATTGAATGTCACATCTGGGATTACTCCGACCGCCCCATTGCAGGCACATCACTGGTGATCCCATGGTTTGCGGATCAATACGCACAGGGCCGCGACTGGCGTGATCTTGCGTGGTGGGTGCATGATCATCTGCCTTATTCCGAAATGTGGTTCTTTCCAAAGCTGGCGGCGTTCAATCTGGTTTGGCGCCCGGAACCTTTGCGCACCATCAGCAGCTACATTGCTCCGCGCGGGATGTTGTTGCGGGCAGGGGAGCCGCCAACCGAAGATTTGTCAGCCCGTGCCGCACGATACGCGGATTTCCCCCCATTTAGAGGCATTGCCTATCCCTGAGGGCTTGCACACGGCGGCGTGGCACGGCATTCACATGGGGCAGGCAATCGGAGTGAGATACCACCATGAAAGAGCCATTGGTTCTATTGCCCGGAATGATGTGCGATGCGCGTCTATTCGGCCCGCAAATTGCAGAATTGTCCAGTGATATGGCCATTATGGTGGCCCCCGTCACGATCGGGGAACGTGTCGAAGAAATCGCATCAACGTTGCTGGATATTTTGCCAAAACGCTTTGCGCTGGTCGGGCACGCCATGGGCGGTGCCGTTGCAATGGAGATTTTGCGCCGCGCGCCTGATCGCGTCTCCCGCATCGCCTTGATAGACACGCACCCGTTGGCGGAAACGCCTGCGATTGCTGCCGCACGTGAACCGCAGATCGTCAAAGTGCGCTCAGCGCGGTTTGATGAGGTGATGCGCGAGGAAATGCCGCTGAGCGCACTTGCTCCTTCTCCTTACCGCAAAGAGGTGCACGCGTTGGCGGTGGATATGGCGCAAACGCTGGGCGCTGAGGTGTACATCCGACAGGCCCGCGCCATGCAGCGGCGTAAGGACCAGCAGGTGACACTGCGGCGCTGTAAAGTGCCCGCCTTGGTGCTCTGCGGCGCGCATGACACGATTTATCCGGTCAAACGCCACGAGTTCATGGCCGAGCTGATCCCCTATGCGCAATTGCGTGTGCTGGAAGGGTCGGGCCATCTGCCAATGCTGGAACAGCCCGAAGAAACAACCGCCGCGCTGCGTGAATGGCTGAAGCAGCCTTATGTGCTACAATAGCTATCTCGTGAAGCAGTGGGCACCCGAATAGAACACGTGCGGCGGACATCACTGTGTCAGGGTCGATCGTAACCGCCGCGTTGTTTTCGAAGCAAATCTTCTATCCGCAAGTTAGGCGTGTTCAGCAAAAGGCGCATTGTCCTGCAACAAAAGAGCGTGGTTCTTGTGATGCCTTTCAATCAGTCTCTTTTGCAGTTTACCGATTGGCATTTGCCTGATGTATGCGTGCTTGTAATCGGACCTATTTAGGTCAGGGAACAAGCTCAAGACCTCTTCGCGTGCTTCGGGCGCAATGGCTTTCAACGCTTCGGGGCCAGTGTAGAGGCTTTCAGAGGGACAGCCTTCGGCAAAAATGATCTCGTGACGATCAAATAGAACATGGAAATACTCCACCTCTGCGATGGCTTCATCCACATAGATGCCTGGCAAGCTGGTGAGCTTGTTTGCGGCAATCAGAACTTCTTTGTCGCCAAACATCCGCTCCGCAATTTTGGAACATGCCAACATGCGATGCTGCGGGGAAATCCACAAATCACGGGCTGGCAGGCCTTGGCCCATTGCTCCGGCTGTGATGCGTATCGGGCGTAGCTTAGGCATGGCGCGTAACTCGGCTTGGCCGATGATACGGCGTCCGATCCATTGAACTTTTTGTACGCCATGATCCGCAGTGATGACCTCTTGCCCAACCTCAAGCGTCTCAACCGCGACAGGGCCTGACGGTGTTAATAGTTGCGTGTGTTTGGCAAAGCAGATCGCGAAATTGCTATATGCCTCGGGTGGAGTACTGTTATTTTGGTAGGTAACGGTGTAGGTGACATTTGGTAATAGCGGCTGTTCGCTAACAAAAATGAAATCACCGTTTCCGATCGGATCTGATGACTGGCTATTGCCTGTCCGAATGCCCCACATTTTGAACGAAGATCCGTCATCACCAGTGACAGTGAACCAATTGGAAATGGCCACACTGTGCCCTGTTGACGCAAAGCCCAAAAAATCATTTTGGATAACCTGATTTCCCGCCCCAGCGGTCGAGAAACCAGGGGCGTAATCATCACTAAATGTCTGGTCTTGCGTGCCGCTACCGGAATCCTCAATTGTCATCGTATCTGTGGGATGGTCGGCTGGCGAGAACTTAAACGAAAAATCGTCATTCCAAGCAGTCGACCCCGCAGGTCTCGTCGCACTCAGGTCATAGACCAACATTGTGGTTGTTGTCGTCATTTTACTACTGATGCCTCAAAGCATTATATTCTTTAAACGCGGTATTTTTACCGTCGCCTTTAGGGTTTCACAGCTTCTCCACAAAATTAACTATTTTTTAACCTTGGCGGGTGAAAATGATTGGGGCTGACAAATATGGAACGGTTCGTCAGGCGGATGCGGCTTATAATAAATGAGAAAAAGCGCTCTGTTGTTGAGTGAGTTTCGCCGGATGCCTTGGGGAGAGGGCGCCAAAAGGTACATCTTTTGGGAAGCTTCCAAAAAAGAATTTAGAAGGTCGTCGCTATAGAAGGTTTTACCCTCTTGGCGGAAATCGTTTGTCATATTCGCTACGTTCCCCCCTCACGCAATGAAGGCTGTGTAAGGGGGGGAGTATGTTTTTAGGCTGCCGTATTCGTATTGGCAGCTTTCTTTTTGGCCACAGGTTTGGCGGCTGGCGCATTGGTTTTCTTCGCCTCTGTGCCGTTGTTCGCGTCGATGAACTCCAAAACAAGCGGGCGGATATTTTCGCGCCAGCTTTTGCCAGCGAAAATCCCGTAATGCCCTGCGCCGTCTTCTAGGTGGCTTGCTTTTTTGCTGTCCGGCAGGCCAGTGCATAGATCAAGTGCAGCAACACATTGGCCGGGGGCCGATATGTCGTCTTTGGAACCCTCAACCGTTTTAACCGCAACGGTTGTGATCTTGCCGATATCTACTTTTTTGCCACCCACAACAAAGCGGTTGTCACCGATTTCATTGTCTTTGAAAATCCGCTCAACGGTGGACAGGTAGAACTCGGCGGTCATGTCCATCACTGCAAGATATTCGTCGTAAAATTTGTTGTGCTTGTCGTGCTCATGCGCTTCGCCGCTGGCAACGCGCTGGATTTGACCCATGAAAGCGTCGCGGTGCGTGTCGGTGTTCATCGAGATGAACGAGGTCAGTTGCAGCAAGCCCGGATAAACCTTGCGGCCCACACCTTTGTATTTAAAGCCGACTTGCTGGATCATGGACTGTTCAAGCTGGCCCATTGTCACCGAATGGCCAAAGTCGGTCACATCGGTAGGGGAGGCGCTTGGATCAATTGGCCCACCGATCAGGGTAAGCGAACGCGGCTGCGCTTCTGGGTCTTCTTCGGCCAGATAGGCGGTTGCGGCCAATGTCAGCGGGGCAGGCTGGCACACGGCGATCACATGTGTATCGGGTCCGAGGTGACGCATGTAGTCAACCAAACGCATGGTATAGTCTTCGATGTCGAATTTACCTGCGCTTACAGGAATGTCGCGGGCGTTGTGCCAATCTGTAATATACAGGTCACAATCGGGCAGTAGGCTGATGACGGTAGAGCGAAGCAGCGTGGCGTAATGGCCAGACATCGGAGCGACCAGCAAAACCTTACGAGGTTTTTTGGCGCTGCCCTGTACGTCAAAGTATACCAGATCGCCGAAGTCGCCTTCCAGCTCTACCTTGGTGTTGACCACTCGGTCCGTGCCGTTTGGTCCGACGATTGTGGGGAGGTCCCAGTCAGGCTTGACGACCATACGGCTAAAGGAACGCTCTGTGACTGCGCCCCAAGCGCCCATCCACTCTAGTGCAGGGTTTGGGAACATCGAGAAGGCAGGGTAGGACGCCATCGCCGTAGCCGAAGCACCGAGCCACTGGTTTGTGTTTCGGATTGTCTCCATCATGTCGTAAGATGCCATAAAGCGCATTGCGGAACTCCTATCTCAAAGCCCAATTTCAGGCTACACTTAACCAAAAGACCAATAAAAAAGCCTAACCGGCGAAAATGCTGCAACTGCAAACATAGGGTGGAACGATTATAATGACAACAAATTCCTCGAATTCTGGTGAACCGTCTGCTGAATCTTTGGCGCGAATGACTGCAAACCTTAACAAAGTTGATGCTCTGCGCGAGCGACTGACGGCGGTAATGGTCAATCGAAACACACACCAAGCGGCACTTGATGCCCCGAATCAGGAACTGTTTGTCAAAGCGGCGCAGGCTTATATGCAAGAAGCGATGACCAATCCGGCCAAATTGATCGAGCACCAACTGGGCTTTTGGACAAAATCCGTGACGCATTTTGTCGAGGCGCAGCAGGCCTTGGCAAAGGGTACGCTTGCAGCGCCCTCAGACCGCACGCCCTCAGACCGGCGTTTTGCAAACCCCTTGTGGGAACAGCATCCCTATTTCAACTTTCTAAAACAGCAATACATGATGAACGCGGAGGCGCTGACCCAAGCTGTCGAGGACGTAGAAGAGATGGAGCCGAGCGAAAAGCAGCGGCTTAAATACTTCTCGCGGCAGATCATTGACATGATGAGCCCAACCAACTTTCTGGCGACCAATCCTGATGTCCTGCAACGTGCCGTCGATACCGAAGGCGAAAGCCTGATCAAAGGTCTAGAGAACCTCATCTCGGATCTAGAGGCCAACAAAGGCGAGATGGTTGTCCGTCTGGCGGATGAAAGCGCGTTTGAATTGGGCGGCAACATTGCCACCACGCCGGGCAAAGTGGTGTTCCGCAACCGCATGTTCGAGTTGATCCAATACACCCCCACCACCGAGAAGGTTCACGCGACACCGCTGGTTGTTTTCCCTCCGTGGATCAACAAATTCTACATTTTGGACCTGAAAGAGCAGAACTCGCTGGTCAAATGGGTGGTGGATCAGGGGTACACGCTGTTCATGGTGTCATGGATCAACCCT
The DNA here is from genome assembly GCF_014196805.1 of Sulfitobacter undariae. Classification (GTDB taxonomy): domain Bacteria; phylum Pseudomonadota; class Alphaproteobacteria; order Rhodobacterales; family Rhodobacteraceae; genus Sulfitobacter; species Sulfitobacter undariae. Next base: position 19,217 of record NZ_JACIEI010000003.1, read on the forward strand.
GACTCCAGCTACCGCGATGTGGGAATGGAGGCATATGTGGAAGAGGGGTACGTGACCGCATTTGAACAGGTCAAAGCCATCACAGGCGAAAAACAGGTCAATGCGGTGGGTTATTGTATCGCGGGCACCACTCTCAGCCTGACGTTGAGCTTGCTCAAGCAGCGCGGGGATAGCACTGTTAAATCTGCCACCTTCTTTACCGCGCTCACGGATTTCTCTGACCAAGGAGAATTCCAGCCCTTCCTGACCAATGACTTTATCGACGGGGTAGAGGCCGAAACAGAGGATAAAGGCATTCTGCCGTCGCTTGTCATGGCGCGGACGTTTTCGTTTTTACGCTCGAATGATCTGGTTTATGGGCCTGCGGTCAAAAGCTATATGATGGGGGAAACACCGCCTGCGTTTGATCTGCTCTATTGGAACGGGGATGGCGCGAACTTGCCGCAAAAAATGGCGATGCAGTATCTACGTGGCTTGTGTCAACGTAATGAACTGGCCGAAGGTGGGTTTGATTTATGCGGGCATCACTTGGTGCTGGATGAGGTGGATGTGCCGCTGTGTGCGATTGCCTGTGAGACAGACCATATTGCCCCGTGGAAAGACAGCTACCGTGGCGTTCAGCAGATGGGCAGCAGCGACAAGACCTTTATCATGACCCAGTCAGGCCATATCGCAGGCATCGTGAATCCGCCCAGCAAAGGCAAATACGGTCACTATACAAATGATGATCTGTCGCTGGGCTATGAGGACTGGCAGGCAGGGGCCGATTTTACCGAAGGCTCATGGTGGCCACGTTGGGAAGCATGGCTCAAGCCGCGATCCGGCAAGATGATTCCCGCCAGAAATCCAGGGGACGCGGGCCATGAAATTTTAGGTGACGCGCCAGGCACCTATGTTGCCGTAAAGGCAAGGGGCTGATTTTTAAGGCGGTTTAAGAATGGCCATGGGGAAATGCTGCGGTGCAGAAAAAGCTTGCAATGCCGCGCTGCAGCATGTAGAGATTACGCAGACGCAGAAACTTGGATGACCCAAGGGCATGCGAAGCAAATTACGAAGGGGCAATACTGCTCCGACGATGCAAACAAAGGAATACTCTGATGGCTACTGCAACTACACCAGACATGACAGCAATGCTCAAAGACATGATGGGCGCATTTCCTGTGGACACAACTTCCATGGAAGCATCTTTCAAAACATCCGCAACTCTGAACGAAAAATTGTCCGGCGTTGCGCTGACAGCTGTTGAAAAATCCACAGAAATCTCTTCCAAGTGGACAAAAGACACCGTTACCAAGCTGACCGAAATGGCAAAAGCCAAATCCGAGCCAGCAGATTACGCAAAAGCAATGTCCGACTTCGCAACTGCTTACTCCGAAGCCGCAGCAGAGCACATGTCTGCTTTCGCTGAAGTTGCGAAAAAAGTACAAGCTGACACAGTTGAACTGATGATGGCTGCTGGCAAAGACATGTCTGCCGAAGCACAAACCGCAATGACCAAAGCGACTGGCGACGTTCAAGCCGCTGCGAAAAAAGCGACATCTAAATAAGTCTGGATGCCAGACTGAAAGTGCTCCTTTCGGGGGGCGCAAAATAAGGAAGGGTGGGCTGATTGCAGCGCACCCTTTCTTTTTGTGAATGTGGGGTCTAGGCTGCACTGCAGCACATGTTTTCGGAGGAAACCAAATGACAGCAACGGGCAAACCCCTTCTGATCAAAAGATACGCCAGCAGACGCCTCTATAATACCGAGACAAGCGACTATGTGACGCTTGATGATATTGCGGGATTTATCCGTGATGGCCGTGAGGTAAAGATCATTGATCTGAAATCCGGTGATGACCTAACCCGTCAATATCTGTTGCAAATCATTGCTGAACACGAAAGCCGTGGCGAAAGCGTGCTGCCTTTGGATGTGCTGAATGATCTGGTGCGCAGTTATATGACAGGCAAAGTCAGCGTTGTGCCAGAGTTTCTAGAGCAGTCCTTTGCTATGCTGCGCGATGGTCAGGCCAAAGTGATGGAAAACATCACCACTTTGAACCCGCTGTCCAAGATGCCCGGCTTTGACGCGATGCAAGCGCAGCAAGAAGTTTTCATGAAGGCGATGACCGGCGGCTGGAACGGTGGCACAACCCCCAGCGCCGAAGCGGAAAAGCCGAAACAAGATAGTGCCGAAGATCTGGCTGCTATCAAACGTCAATTGGCCGAGTTGCAAGAGAAGCTGTCTAAGCTGAAGTAATGCCTGTTATCTGAACAAGCGGTGATAAGGCGGGGTTAACCCCGCCTTTTTTATTGCTCGCAGCCGCGCTAAACGCCCAAACGGTCCCGCAGCGCGTACCATGTCATGGCAAGCACCAAAAGCGGGCTACGCGCGGCAGGTCCGCCGGGGAAGGGTGTGCAGGGTAGGGCGGCAAGTGTATCAAAGCCGTCACCATCGCCCTGAATGGCACGCGCCATCAATTGCCCTGCGTGGGTCGCGGTGCCGACGCCGTGACCGGAATAGCCAGAGGCCGATAGGATGTTTTTGTCGCGCATCAGATAGGGCAGGCGCTTCATCGTAATGCCCAACGTGCCGCCCCACGCATAGTCGATCTTCACATCGCTGAGAGAGGGAAAGACAACCGACATCGGTTTGCGCACCTTGGCGGCGATGTCTGCGGGGAAACGGTAGCCATAGCTTTCACCGCCGCCAAACAGCAGGCGGCTATCATGGCTGAGGCGGAAATAGTTGACCACAAAGCGGCTGTCGGCCACGGCCACGTCACGCGGTAGCACGTCCTTGATACGGTCACCCAAGGGTTCGGTTGCGGCGATGAAATTATTGATTGGCATCACCCGTGCGGCGACACGGCGGTTTAACCCGCCCAGATAGCCATTGCAGGCAAGGATCACGTGATCCGCCACCACATGGCCCCCATCGGTATGGACCGTCGCGGGAGTGCCTTCATCGATGGTATGCACGGCGCTTCGCTCAAATATCTGGACGCCAGCAGCGACAGCAGCGCGGGCCAAACCCAGTGCATAGTTCAGCGGATGCAGATGCGCTGCGCCCATATCCAAGGTGCCACCACGATAATCAGGCGAAGGGCAGACAGATTGTAACGCCGCATGGTCCAGCGTTTCAATTTCATCATAGCCGTATTTCTTGGAAAGATGCTCGGCGTATGTGTGCAGGTGGCGCACTTCGCTATCGCTAGACCCCGTATGCGCGACACCCGGCTTCAGATGGCAGTCGATCTGGTGTTCCGCGATCAAGGATTTAACAAGGGCTTTGGCGTCTTCGGCCAAGGCCCACAGCTTTGCCGCCTGCGCGTCCCCGACCATCGTTTCCAGCGCATCCTGCTCAGCGCGCTGCCCCGAGCCAAGCTGCCCCCCGTTACGCCCAGAGGCGCCAAAACCGACGCGCTGCGCCTCCAGCAAGATCACGCTCCGCCCTGCTTGGGCCAAATGTAATGCAGCGGATAGACCAGTGTAGCCGCCGCCCACAATACAAACATCAGCCTTTTGCGCCCCTTTCAAAGGGGAAAAAGGCTGTGTTGGTGTGGCCGTGGCGGCATACCAACTAGTAGGGTATTCGCCACGGCGATCATTTGCATAGAGCAAGTTCATGGGAAGGCCTTTGTGTAAAGTTCGCGTGCAGGATCAGACGTTCAGCAGCAGATGTTCACGCTCCCAAGGCGAAATGACCTGCAAGAATTCGTCATATTCCGCTGTCTTCACGATGGTATAGACACGTGCAAATTCAGGTCCCAAAATTTCATGCAAGGCGGTAGCTTCTTGGAAAACACCCAGCGCTTCGCCCATAGTGCGCGGGATATCCCCATCGCCCTCATAGGCATCGCCTTTGAATTCGGCCATTGGCATCTTGGCTTCTTTCAGGCCCAGATAGCCGCAGGCCAGCGACGCCGCGATGCCCAGATAGGGGTTGCAATCCATCCCTGCCAAACGGTTTTCAACCCGCCGCGCATTGGAGCTGGAGAGCGGCACGCGGATGCCAGTGGTGCGGTTATCACGACCCCATTCCAGATTGATAGGGGCTGCGTGGTCTTTTACATAACGGCGATAGCTGTTCACATAGGGGGCCATCACAGCAAGAGCCGCAGGCATGTGGTTTTGCAGACCTGCGATGAAATGCATAAACGGCGGCGTTTCGCCCCCATCCTCGTCCGAGAACAGGTTTCTGCCGGTTTTCATATCCAGCACCGAATGATGAATATGCATCGCCGATCCCGGCTCATCCGCGATGGGTTTTGCCATAAAGGTGGCATAACAATCGTGACGCATGGCTGCTTCGCGGATCAGGCGCTTGAAGTAAAACACTTCATCCGCCAGCTTTACAGGATCGCCGTGCAGGAGGTTGATTTCCAACTGACCAGCGCCGCCTTCTTGGGTGATGCCATCAATCTCAAAACCTTGCGCTTCGGCAAAGTCATAGATGTCGTCAATAACGGGGCCAAATTCATCCACAGCCGTCATAGAATAGGCCTGACGCGCCGCAGCAGGACGGCCCGAGCGGCCCATCATCGGCTTGATCTCTTGTGCAGGGTCCAGATTACGCGCTGTCAGGTAAAACTCCATCTCTGGCGCGACAACGGGTTCCCAGCCTTCGGCGTGGTATAGATCAACAACACGCTTCAGCACGTTACGCGGACTGAATGGCACCACATCGCCATTGCGATCATAGGCGTCATGGATGATTTGCAACGTCCAGTCTGCGGTCCACGGGGCTGCGGTTGCAGTGGACATATCGGGGCGCAGGATCATGTCGCGCTCGATAAAACCCTCAGAACCAGCGGCGTCGCCCCATTCCCCCGTGATGGTCTGGTAAAAGATGCTGTCGGGGAGGTGGAAACTGTCTTGGCGTGCGAATTTGGAGGCAGGTACGGCTTTTCCGCGCGCAATGCCGGGTAGGTCGGGGACGATACATTCAACCTCGTCCAGACGTCTGTCTTTCAGGAATTCTTGTGCTGCCGCAGGCAGGTTATCTTTCCAATCGGCCATTAGGCCCTCGCTTTGCTTTTAAAAAATTGCGCCATATGGGCGGCGATGTCGGTACGGTCTAAAGGTTGATCAAGTTTGGTGCTGGCGTCTGCCAGCTGTGCATCTGGTACCACGCCAATGCCCCGTGACTTGATCAACCCATCGACAAATTCGGGGCTGAACTCGGGGTGCGGTTGTACTGTCCAGATGTTGTCGCCGTAGGCCAGCATGGCATTGGCGCAAAAATCTGACGACCCGACAACACGCGCACCTGTCGGCAATTGCGTCACCTGATCCTGATGCCATGCATTCAGGGCAACTGTTTTGCCGTCCAATGTGTATTCGGTGCGCCCGACCGACCAGCCGTCTTTAAACTTTTCCACCTTGCCGCCCAAAGCTTGGGCAATGATCTGGTGGCCAAAGCAAACGCCGATCAGGGGTTTGTCAGCGGAATTGATATCGCGGATCAGGTTCTCCAGTGGCGGTATCCACGCGTGGTCCTCATAGGCACCGTGTTTGGAGCCTGTGATCAACCAGCCGTCGGCCTCTTGGGCGCTTGCGGGAAATTCACCATCCACAACCGAATAGGTCTGGAAGGTGAAATCATTACCGGCGAGCAGGGTGACGAACATTTCGTCGTAGTTGCCCATGGCCTCGATCATCCCATCGGGAGAATGGCCTGCGCGAAGAATTCCAATTTTCATGTTAATTACACCGTATCCAGATAAATTTCGGCCTGCTCGGCCGGACTAAGCTCTGCCATATAGTGTAGCTCTTGGCGCTTTGTCAGAACAAGGTTTTCGATCAACTCTGGTGCAAATATTCGTGCAACGGCTGCGTCTTGTGCAAAAGCGTCGATGGCGGTTTGCCATGTGTTCGGGATTTGCGGAAGATCAGCTGCATAGGCATTGCCCGTGATGGGCGCTGGAGGCTCTTTGCCGTCTTCGATGCCGTTGATTGCGGCACCCAGCACAGCGGCCAGCATGAGGTAGGGGTTCACATCGCCGCCGGATACGCGGTGTTCAATCCGCCTTGCGGTATGCGCGCCAGAAGGGATGCGAATGGATGACGTGCGGTTTTCGTAGGCCCAGCTGACACCCGTAGGTGCATGACTGCCCGGCACCATCCGGTCAAAACTATTGGCATGCGGGGCAAAGATCAGCGCCGATCCCGCCATCGCCTCCATGCAGCCCGCAACGGCATGGCGCATCATATCTGTGCCTTCAGGGCCGCCGTTATCAAAGACGTTATTGCCGTCCGTGTCTAACACCGAGAAATGTGTGTGCAGACCTGATCCCGCGTAGTCCTCATAGGGTTTCGCCATAAAGCTGGCTGCAAATCCGTGACGGCGGGCAAGACCACGGACCAGCATTTTGAACAGCCACGCATCATCGGCAGCACGCAATGCATCGTCGCAATGCATCATGTTGATTTCAAACTGACCCAGACCCGCCTCGGAGATCGCCGTATCTGCGGGAATGTCCATTTCTTCACAAGCGTCATAAAGATCGGTGAAAAACTGATCAAACTGGTCAAGCGCACGGATGCTGAGTGTTTCAGCGCCCTTGCGGCGCTTGCCTGATCTCTCAGAAGGGGGGATTTGCAGCTTGCGACCGGAATCGTCAATCAAGAAGAACTCAAGCTCCACCGCGCAAACAGGGGTAAGCCCGCGTGCTTTAAATCGGTCCAGCACAGCCCGCAAAGCGTGACGGGGATCGCCTGCATAGGGGCGGCCATCGTCGTGGAACATCCAGATTGGTAACAAACCAGAAGGCGATTCCAGCCAAGGCATTGGCATAAAGCCACGCTCGGTCGGTTTGAGTACGCCGTCGCGGTCGCCGCTGTCAAATACCAGCGGGCTATCTTCGATATCCTCGCCCCAGATATCAAGGTTGAGCACGGAGAATGGAAAGCGGGTGCCGTCCTGCGTGATTTTATCTGCAAAGCGTGTGGGAATACGTTTGCCGCGAGGCACGCCATTGAGGTCAGCAGCGGCCACACGGATTGTGCGGACATTAGGGTTTTTACGAAGCCAGTTGTGCATAGGTCACCATTTGGTGCGCTGGCACAATACAATACACTCACCTGAGTGCATCAGACGCCTGCGGCCAGCGCCGAGGGATTTGATCAAATTATTGATACTACCGTATCAGATTGGGACGCAAGCGTATTTTTTGCCGCCTGTCAGCAGGTAGGTGACGGTTGAGGCGACGATTGACTAATCCGTAGGCAGAAATCACGATCAGGGTCAGCAAAATGAAGTAGCCCGCAAGGATGGGGTAGGGGATGAAGGGGTTGAAGGTCTTGGCTGCGAAATAGCTGGCGTAATAGAGCGAGTCGCCGCGTTGTTGGAACGCAGGAAAACCCGAAATATAGACCAGTGTCGTCGCATGAAAGAGGAAGATCGCTTCGTTGGTATAGGCAGGCCATGCAAGGCGCAGCATCGTTGGCCAAACCACCCGCTTAAACCGCTTCCACCCCGACAATCCATAAGCATCCGCTGCTTCGACTTCGCCTTTGGGAATAGATTGCAGTGCGCCATAGAAAATCTCGGCTGAGTAGGCGGATGTGTTGAAGAACAGCACAATCAACGCGCCCAGCCAAGCAGAGGTCAGACTGTCTAAATAGATGGATTGTGACTTGAGGCTGAGAAACAGGAAGTAGGCAAAGAAGAATTGGATGAACAACGGCGAGCCGCGAAAGACAAAGATAAACCATTCGGAAGGTTTACGCAGAATCTTGCGCGGGCTGGCTTTGCCCAAAGCGAGGGCGGTGGCGAAGAAGAAACCAAACACCAGCGCGGTAAGCCCGAAATAGACGTTCCAGATCATGCCAGAACCGATCAGGGTGAACTGCTCACACAGGGTGAAATCCTCACGCGGGAGCAGGCGCTCACCGATGCCAAGGGCGCGCAAACCGTAGTCTTGGATGGTCTGGATACAGCTCATGTCGCTTTCCTTTGTGCTTCGCCGCCTGTGGTGGCTTGCCCGCGGGTCAGGCGCTGCATCAAGAGATCCAGCACTTTTTCAGACACATAGGTGAAGACGAGATAGAAAATTAACAGGGCTAGGAAATACCAAATGCGCCAATCAGGGTGTGGGTAATCGGTAAACCGTGTGGTTTTTGTGCCGCCCAATTCACGTGCCCAATAGACGATGTCTTCGACGCCAAGCAAGAACAGCAATGGCGTTGCTTTGATCAGCACCATCCAGAGGTTGCCCAAGCCGGGCAGGGCATAGACCCACATTTGCGGCACCACCACACGCCAGAACGTCTGGCGGGGGGACATGCCGTAAGCCTCGGCGGTCTCAATCTGGGCATGGGGCACAGCCCGCATCGCGCCAAACAGGACGTTGGCTGCAAAGGCCCCAAAGACGATGGCAAAGGTCACTACGGCGAGCCCAAAGCCGTAGACTTCGTGTATCCATTGCGGGGCATTGCCGAGCGGCATTTTGGCGGCTTGGCAAACAAGAAAATCATTGCCTTGCCGTATCGGTTGATCCCAGTCAGGGCAGAGCGCTTGATGGCGCAGGTATTCGATGCCTTGATCCAATGCGATCACAAAGAACAAGAAAAACGCAATGTCGGGCACGCCGCGAACAATGGCGATATAGGTTTTACCGATCCAGCGCAGGGGCGCGATCCGTGACCGCGCAGCAGTCGCGCCGCCAAAGCCGAAGGCCAGCGCTGCGGGGGCGGTGATTGCCAGCAGGGCTAAAACGGTAAGTACGGACCAATAGAGATTTATGTGCTTGCCTGTGGTCAGGTAGCAACTGAGCCATTTCAGGCCTTCGATCTGGGAGGGGTCGGCGCAATAACTGTAGATGGTGTGGCTCTTTGGCGGGGGCCGCATCAGCAGGGGATGCGTGCGGTGGTGGGAATAGGTAAAGCGGAGAAGAGAGGGGGGCAGCGCAAAGCCGCCCCCTTTGGAATATTATTCGTAGACTGTCGCGTCTTCGCCGAACCACTTGATGATCGCGGCGTTGATTGTGCCGTCTTCCTTCATGGAGGTGATCGCCGCGTCGAATTTCGCTTTCAGCTCGGTGTCGCTTTCGCGCAGACCCATGCCGATGCCGCCGCCGAGAGGCACGTCGTCACCAACGAAAACGACCTCGCCGCCGGATTCTTCAACTGCAGGAACCAGCGCGTCTTTGTCAGCAAAGACAGCATCAGCTTCGCCGTTACGAACGGCGGCTACGGTTTCGTCATAGGTTGCGAATTCCAGCAGTGTTGCGCCGCTTTCAGCGACGTGGCCCGCTTGGATGGTGCTGGCTTGTGCTGCGACAACGCCGCCCGTGATATCCGCGTCAGCAGAGAGTGCCGCGTAGGCCGAGGCCGCTGGTGGCAGGTAGTTTTGAGTGAAGTCGATGACTTCGTCACGCGCGTCGGTGATGCTCATGCCGGCGATGATCACGTCATAGTTGCCAGATGTCAGGTTGGGAATGATGCTGTCCCATTCGTTTGTGACCCATTCGCATTTCAGCTCTGCGCGTTTGCACAATTCGTCGCCGATTTCGCGCTCATAGCCGTCTACTTCGCCATTGTCGTTGAGGAAGTTATAGGGGGGGTAGGCGCCTTCGGTGCCCATGCGGATGGTTTTGCCTTCTTGTGCAAATGCCATGCCAGCCATTAGCGCCATGGCGCTTGTCGCAAGGATAATCTTTTTCATATTGTTACTCCCTAGTGATACCGATTTTCGGTTTATGCGGCGTGGGTTGCAGAGAGGAACCCGCGCAGACGCTCTGATTTGGGTGCGCCGAACAGCGTGTCGGGCGCCCCTTGTTCTTCGATCAGGCCCTGATGCAGGAACACGACTGTGTCCGAGACATCCGCGGCCAATTTCATGTCATGTGTCACGATCATCATCGTGCGCCCTTCGGCTGCGAGATCTTTGATCACTTTGACAACTTCTTGCTCCAACTCGGGATCCAGTGCCGATGTCGGTTCGTCAAACAGCAGCGCTTCCGGCTCCATGCACAGGGCACGTGCGATGGCGGCTCGCTGTTGCTGGCCACCAGAAAGCTGCGCAGGATAGACATCACATTTGTCGCCAATGCCGACCTTTTCCAGATAGGCGCGGGCAGATTTTTCAACCTCGGCGCGGTCGCGGTCCAACACTGTGAGCGGCGCTTCCATGACGTTTTGCAGGATGGTCATATGCGCCCACAGATTGAACTGTTGAAATACCATGCTCAGGTTGGTGCGGATGCGCAGCACCTGTTTTGGGTCTGAGGGGCGGCGGTTGTGGCCGGACCCACGCCAACTTAACGGCTCGCCTTTGAACAGAACATCGCCTTGCTGGCTGTCTTCCAACAGGTTGCAGCAGCGCAGCAGCGTAGACTTGCCCGATCCAGAAGATCCGATCAACGAAATAACATGTCCCTTGGGCGCGGCGATGTTGACGCCTTTCAGGACCTCCAAAGATCCATAGGCTTTGTGGAGGTTCCGTATCTCGATAACAGGTGTGTCTTTGGTCACGCTTGGCCCATCTTTTCCAGTTGTGACAGAGATATGACGCGAGAATCACAGCAGTTGCAACTTGGAATACAGCGTAAATGCCTAAGCTTGCGTCAGGTCAGGCTATTTTTTAGCCTTCAATACGTCTGCGGGCGTTTGCGCTATCAACATCTGTGACACCCAGCAGGCTCACGACCAGCCGCAACAGCGCATCCTCCTCTTCGGCACGTTCACCATCAGCCAATGCCACTTTCCATAACGCTTCTACCACGGCGAGCCGATCATCATAGGCTACGGCGTCTTTGATGGCGCGGGTAAAGCGGACGGTGTCGGGGGCTTCGGTCTCCAACGTTTCGGCATCTGCCAATAGCGCATCGCGGGCGGTGGCATTCAGTGCGTAACGGGCGCTGATGATATTCTGAATGCGGGTGCGTTCGGCTGTACTGTAGTCATTGTCTGATCGCGCAACGCGCACCAATAGCGCAGTTAACGCCAGACGCGCATCTGCATCGGGCATTTGTACAGGAGCGGGATCGGTCAGGCGTTTTAGAAAATCTGCAAACATGGATATCTACCTAATGGTGCTGGCGTGAATTACAAACCGTCAAGCGCGTTTTTGCGTGCGGCGGCGATGTCTTCGTCGCTCAGGCCAAGTGCGGTTTCGATCGCAAGGAGTTGTACCTCTTCGTCGTCGTCGCGGCGACCGTCTGCCATTGCAACGGCCCACATCGCATCGCCTAGCGCTTTGCGGTCGGCGTAAGGAACTTCGTCACGTAGTATTTGGGTGAATTCGGGGGTGCCGGGGGCATGACGCTCTAGCGCCTCGCATTCGGCGCGCAACTTGGCGGCTTCGAGCGGCTTTAGGCCAAAGGTTGCGGCAAGGGTCTTGTCAATTTGCGCAACTTCGGCTGCGACATATTGGCGGTTGGCCATGGCCACACGGACCAAAAGCGCCCCAAGCGCAAGCTGCGCGTTGGGCTGAGGAAGTGGTTTGGGCGAAGGCGCACGGCGTGGGAAAAGGCGTTCTAACATCGGGTGATTTTATCCGGATTTTGAAGGTTTTCAAAAAGGAGCTATTTTAGTTGAATTGACCAGCAAATGCTAGCTTTCATACCCTTCGATGATGATCAAGCTGCCGTCCGAAACCGTCATGCGGATGTCTTTTGCCGCTTGGTAGGCAGGGCTTTCATAGCAGGCAACGGCATCGGCATAGCTGGCGAATTCGATTACAACGGTACGGGAATGGGCAGTGCCTTCACGCACTTGCTGAGTGCCGCCGCGTACCAGAAATTTTGCACCGAATTCGGCAAACGGTTTTGCATTTGCTGCGCGGTATTTTTCATAGACCTGCGCATCGCGCACATCCATATTTCCGATCCAATAACCTTTTTTAGACATGATGTAATCCTCCCGATTTAACGTAGTTTTGCGTAACGCGCCGTCAGTTTCTTTGCCTCATCCGCCAGCCCGTAAGGCGCATTTAGCACAAACATGCCTGAGCCTACCATCCCATGCCCTGGGCGGGCGGGAGGGAAACGGACTTCGTGGCGCAAGGCGTCTGGATGCTGGGCAGTGAGAGCTTCCAGCATGGGTTCATGGGCGCGGTTGGTCAATATCGGATACCACAAGGCAATGATTCCGACGTTCCACGCGCGATGTAACTTGTTGATATGGCGGAAGATACTTGTATAATCTTCTTTGATTTCATAGCTGGGATCAATCAACAACATGCCGCGGCGCGGTGTCGGTGGACAGAGCGCAAAGGCAGTTTCAAACCCGTCGCGTAGGTGGATCTTTGCACCCGTGGGTGACATGGCCAGCTCAAGCGCTGCGTGTTCGCGGGGATGCAATTCGGCCAGATGAATGTGATCCGTGGGGCGCAACAAATGCGCCGCAATCAGCGGGGAACCGGGATAGGCTTTCGGGCCATCCTCGGCCACGACGCGGTCAAGCACCTTGGAATACGGGTGATCTGCGTTGAACCAGCCACGTGTCTGCGCGATGCCTGCTGCGGCTTCGCCCGTTTTCAGGGCTTCCTCGGCACCTAAATCATAGAGCGCACGGCCTGCGTGGGTCTCGATATAGGTGAGGGGTTTGTCCTTGCGGGTGAGGTATTCCAGCATCCATGCCAACAGGCTGTGCTTTTGAACGTCGGCGAGATTTCCCGCATGATATATGTGTTGATAACTGAGCATGGCACGGGTGTAGCGGATCGGGCTGCGGGTGCAATGTCTATTCACTAGGGGGCGGTGCTATGTGTACACCCCCTGTACAGCAGATGTCACAGTGCCGGGATGTCACCGCGTGAGAGCAGGCCAACCATCACAGCCCCCTCCAAAAGATCGGGCGCGATGATCTGCCCGTGTTCTGCGAAGGCGGGCGAGGGGGGGATCAGGTCAGGAACCTGTACGGTTCTGGCACCCGAGGCCACAGCCGCGCGTGTGCCTGTTTCGCTATCCTCAAATGCAACGCAATCCGAAGCATCCACAGCAAGAAGGGCCGCGGCCTTGTGATAGACTTCGGGGTCGGGTTTGCCTGTTTCAACCTGATCACCGCCTACCACATCTGTGATAAAGCGCAGCATTCCGGCCTGTTCGAGATGCGCACGCGCTGTCGCGGTTTTGGTGGAGGTTGCCACAGCCATTGAGCACCCTTTGGCGGCGAGGATTTGCAACAACTGCAACGCCCCGTGTTTGAGAGGGATTTCACGGCGCAAACGCGCGTCGTTGTTTGCGGTCCACATGGCGTTGAACGCTTCAAAATCGGCAGAGTTTTCGAGGCTGTCGCGGATGATGATGTCGGAGTCGACTTGGCGGTGGCCGACACATTTCAAGAATACTTCAGGGCTGTCGGGCAATGAAAAGGCGCGTCTGGTGTCAATGAACGCATCACGGCAGACCCGTTCGGTATCCAGCAATAGGCCATCCATGTCGAAAACTATGGTCGATGATATCATGGGCTGTGTTCGATCCTGTAGGGGGCGAAAATCTGTAAAGGGGCAGAAAGTTAAGGTTCGCGTTTAAAGACAAGAGTGAAGTGAGCGGGCTGTTCAATGCGGTCTACGTTCACATAGCCCAGCATTGTTGCAAGTTTTATGGAAGGGGCATTGGCCTGTGCAATCAGGCAGGCCGTTGGTCCCTGCCGATTTGCATCAAACCACTCATGCGCTGCTTGGGCGGCCTCTTTGGCAAATCCTTTACCGTGGAAATGTGACCCTAGGGTCCATGATGTTTCTACGGCTGTGTTTGCATGAAGGCCGAGATCGCGTTCAAATTTGGCAAATCCGGTTTTCCCGATATAAGAACCTGATGATTTTTCGATAATCGAAAACTGACCAAAACCTTCAAGTGCCCAATGGCCATAGTCGCGCAGAAAGCGGCTCCATGCCTCTGATCTGGAAATTGCGCCGCCGATATGCGCCACCACATTGGGGTCACTGAACATCGCGGCTGTTGGCTCAAAGTCCTCCGCGATAGGTTGGCGCAGGATCAAGCGTTCTGTTTCAATCATCGTAAGCCCCATGTCTACGATTGTAGCCCCCTCACAGTAGCGTGTCTTTTACGGTGATCTTACCTATTCCCACGGGCGTTGTTTCAGCTTTTGGCATCCCAAGCTTCATCCATGATCCAGTTATGGCGCTCTATGATTTCGGGAAGTTTGATGATCTCACGGATTTTATTCTTGTGATACTCACAGGCATGTCTTTGCAGTTCCATCAGTTTTTCATCTGTTTCGTATCGATCCCGGTGGTATGCACGCGCAGCTTTATCCGCTTCCGGGTTATAAGATGACGACATATTATCGTTGCTATTGCGTTGGCGCCAGTACCGCTGCGAAGCTGGCTTGTCTGCTACAACAACATCACCGCGTATCATTTTCATAAAGAAACTATTGAGTGAACGCAGGGCGTAATGTTCTAACGAGACCAGATCATAGGTTCCGCGCACATCTACTCCATTTACGCTAGCATCTGCATGCCACACATCTGTTTGCTGCCCCGACCCATTTAGCCAAACAACCGAGGCGTCATTTTTGAAATCGGGGCGGTGATTGCGAATTTCCTGAAGCTTGTCAGACAACCGCGTGATGGTTTTTACCCCGCGTCTAGATTTTCGGAGTCCCGGTTTGAGGGTTTCATGCCGAGGAAATTGGTCTTTGACCCAGCCTGTTTCAAAATCGATTAGGTTGTTCGAGCCGTGATTGATTTCGCTGATCGACAGTGCATCGAAGGGCCCAATAGCGGTGAACAAATCCGTCAAACACCCAACGCCAAGCTGGATGTTGATGAATTCATCAACGTCCATCGAGATCACGAAATCAGCTTCCCGATAAGCGCGCAGGTGATGCATCCATTTTAAGGCGAGAGGTTGGAAGTTGGTGGCCTCCGTCGCCAACGCGGGATTGGGAAGATGCGTGACCTCTCCCATCGCTTCAAGTCTATCAAGTATTTCTACGGTGCCATCACTACAGTGATTGGTGAAGATCACAAAATCAGTCACCCCAATCGCACGGTTCCACGCCAGCCATTCCAGAATGAATGGGCCTTCGTCCTTCATGCAGGTGACGGCCAAAACGCGCGGATTTGGCAACGGCCAATTGTGAACCGATTTTCTTTCAGTTTTGGTGGTGGTGTCAGCCAAAGGTTGAACAGGTGCTTTTGGTGCGATGTCACCTTCATCCGCCTTCGATGCGTTTTCCTTTGCGTCGATTGGGGCTTCACTTGGGACTACTTTATGGCGTGTTAACGCCAAATCCATGTAACTGTTTGGGCCAGGGTGATTGTTTTCAGCCTCTTCAAGACGAGGTTTCATGCGGCGTGCCCACATGTTGACCGCGTAGGTATCTGGCGTCAAAAAGTCCTTTTCGATGTCAAACTTCTTTCTGATCATCTTATTTCGGTCTTTGAATGCAATTGGATAGAAGGCCGATTGGGACAACGCGTGCTCCCATTCACCCATTTCCTTGAGGTAGTGATTAAGCACATGCGGGCCGGTCAACTCCCACGATTGCTCGGAAAGATGTATCGGATCGCCACGATCTTTAATCTTCTCAAGTTCAAGTTGTTGCTCTGGATTTAGCCAAGGCGCTGTCGTGTCTGGGTCTGATGTGAACTTCAATAGGGCCTTCAGAGTTGCGGAGTCTGATGGCAACCGCAGCACAGCATTACCCACCTGATTTTGCTTATCAAAGCCAAAAACAAAAGGGCTTTCAAAATCGAAAGGCTTTACACATAAGACATCCGCATTGAACCAAATATAGTCTGTCTGCTGCATTAAGTGCAGTTGCCAGATATCAAC
Organism: Sulfitobacter undariae; assembly: GCF_014196805.1. Classification (GTDB taxonomy): domain Bacteria; phylum Pseudomonadota; class Alphaproteobacteria; order Rhodobacterales; family Rhodobacteraceae; genus Sulfitobacter; species Sulfitobacter undariae. Next base: position 34,950 of record NZ_JACIEI010000003.1, read on the forward strand.
ATGAATTGGCGGTTTTTTTGCCCCTTTGCGGCTCGTGATTTCGCTTTCAGGGAATATATCCCTAGCATCACAAACCGTTACCCCTGAAGGGGCATTTGTTATTTTTTCATAGCTATATAGAATTGTTTCATGCCCAGCATCTACGAAAGACTTCAGGCTAAGCTGCTCGAGCCAAGACAGTCGATCCCCTATCCATAACGTGGCCATAGTGGGTAACTGAATCATGATTTTCTTTCTAAATTCTTATGCATATTACTACCTCTAAGGCGTCTAAATTTTGCAGACAACACTTTGGTAGGTCTCGAAGCGTTACCGCTAATGTGATGTTGTTGTCGTGAACCAGATGCTTGAGCCACTGCACAATACTGCCCGAAACGACCGCTTTTGAGGTGTGCAACACGCGGTTGCGTTTAGCATCTCCCATTGGGAGACGCTAAATTGCAATTGCCTACTTTCGTTTCAGGCCTTCGTTGCGGCAGATGGCATCTGCGGCCTCGGTGGTCATTTTGTCGGGGCGGTTGATGGAGCGATCCCAAGCGGTGATGCTCTGGGTGTAGAGTTGGCAAGTGACTGCGCCTTGAGGGGTGTCGACTTGCACCGGGGCTGTCTCAAAATCAGCTGGAGAGCTGCATGCGGAAATAGCCAAGCAAGAGAGGCCGAGGATGGTGAGTTTTAGGTACATAGGAGTTCTACCATTTAGAAACAGAGTTGAAAGTGTGAGGAGGACCTCGGATACCTAGTTTATGCAGTCATTTATATCCAAAGTCTATGCCACTGTTCTTGAACGCCGTCTGCATTGGTGGGCATGAATGCGCCCCAACATCCATGTGAGAGGGGGTTGCCCTGACCTATGTTGTCACCCGCACCAAGAGCCGCTGTCAGCTTGACCGACCCCTTGTGCCAATCGTATTTTGAAACTCATGATGTCTGATCCTTCTCAAATAGCATGGCTGATGACGCAGCGCTTGTACTGGTGTTAAGCGCCGGAGTGGGGTAGGTCATCTGTAGAAAAAGAGGAGCCGATCATGAGCTTTGAAACACCTGGTCCAGTTGAGGCAGAACTCGCCAATGCGATTTCACCGATTGAAGATATCATTGCCGCCTGCGCTGCGGGTGAGATGTATATTCTGGTTGATCATGAAGACCGCGAAAACGAAGGTGATTTTGTGATTGCGGCGGAGTTTGCCGATGCCAAAGCGATCAACTTTATGGCGACCCATGGGCGCGGATTGATCTGTTTGCCGATGACACAGGACCGCGTCGATACGCTGGAACTGCCGATGATGGCGACAAATAATTCATCTCGCCATGAGACAGCTTTCACGGTGAGTATCGAAGCACGCGAAGGCGTGACCACGGGTATCTCTGCGGCGGACCGCGCTTTGACGGTTGCTGTGGCGACCTCCGAGCAGGCGGGGGCGGCGGATATCGCCACGCCGGGTCATGTTTTTCCCCTGCGTGCGCGTGATGGTGGTGTGTTGGTGCGGGCAGGCCATACGGAGGCTTCGGTGGACATCAGCCGCCTTGCGGGGCTGACACCTGCTGGTGTTATCTGTGAGATCATGTTGCCCGATGGCACAATGGCGCGTTTGCCCGATCTGGTGGCGATCGCAACCGAGCATAACATGAAGATTGGCACGATCAGTGATTTGATCGCCTATCGGAACAAACACGACAATATGTTGGTGCAGCGCGATGACCGCATGGTGGAATCGGCTTATGGTGGCGAATGGCGTATGCGTGTGTTCGAAGACCAGATTTCGGGCACGGATCATGTGGTTCTAAGCAAAGGTGACATCAGCGATGGGGCACCCGTGCTGGCGCGGACACATGCGTTGAACGCGCTAGAGGATGTGTTGGGTTTGGGCGCAAGCGCGCCTGATGAACTGCCGCGCGCCATGAAAATCATCGCAGAAGAAGGCCGAGGCGCAGTGCTGCTGTTTCGCGAGCCAAATCCGCGTTTGCGTCTGGATGACGATGACGCGGCACCACGCACGATCAAACGCACGGGCCTTGGCGCGCAAATCCTCGCCACTTTGGGGGTGCATGAACTGATCTTGCTGACAGATAACCCACGTACAAAATATACAGGGCTGGACGCATATGCCCTCAAGATTGTGGGCAGCCGCCCGATCACGAAGGAATAGTATCATGGCCGCAACCGAAGAACATACTGTTTTGCCCGTTCCCACATTCGACAAACCTGTAAAGGTGCTGATTGTCGTTTCCCCATATTACAGCGACATCGCGGCGGGGCTTTTGACAGGTGCCAAAGCCGCGCTGGAGGCTGCTGGCGCGCATTATGATGTGGTTGAGATGCCCGGCGCATTGGAAATTCCCACGGCGATTAGCATCAGCGACAGGCGCAGTAACTTTGACGGTTATGTTGCGCTGGGCTGTGTGATCCGTGGCGAGACAACGCATTATGAAACGGTTTGTAACGACAGCAGCCGCGCGTTGCAGATGATGGGGCTGCAAGGGCTGTGCATCGGCAATGGCATCCTGACAGTTGAGAATAAGGCGCAAGCCGAGGTGCGCGCAGACCCCGCAGGCCAAAACAAAGGCGGCGGTGCTGCAATGGCGGCCTTGCATCTGGTCGCACTGGCCCGTAAGTGGACCTCCACGCCTACGGGCATTGGTTTCAAACCACGCGGCGAAGACACGCTGATGGCCGGAGACCTTGCCTAAAACACCGATTTTGACGGAAACACCACAGCATGAGCACGCCCGACCGCACCAGCAATATGACAGGCAACATGAAGCGCAAGATGCGCTCGGCGGCGCGGCTTTATGCCGTTCAGGCGCTGTTCCAGATGGAGCATTCAAACCTGACATTGGATAAAGTGCGGTTGGAATTCCTAGACCATCGTTTTGGCGATATGGTTGACGGAGAAGAAATGCTGGAAGGCGACGAGGCCCATTTTACCCGCGTGTTGGAAGATGCCGTTGCAAATCAAGCCTCTATCGACCAAATGACGGACCGCGCTTTGGTGGCAAAATGGCCAATTGGCCGGATTGATCCAACGATGCGCGGCCTGTTCCGCGCTGCAGGGGCAGAGTTCCGCGATGAAGCAACGCCGCCCAAAGTTGTGATTGCCGAATACCTTGATCTGGCGTCTGCGTTCTTCCCTGACGGGAAAGAAGCACGCTTTGTGAATGCTGTGTTGGATCACATGGCGCGCGAGGCGCGGCCTGACGCGTTCTGATATGTTTGGCTGCACACTGCGTGCAATCCACATCTGAGGTGATTCTTACATCCATGCCGCAATGAGCCATCCTGAGAAGGGTGGCTTTGTTTTATGCGGTTGGAAAAGTGTGACGGGACCGCCGTTGCCGGGTCGGTTGTATTCCCGGGGACCTGTATGTACAGGTGGGCGCCAGGTAAATGAACCAGGGTTCAGACAGAGCCAGCTCCCGAGGATTTGCTTAAGGCCACTGGAATGTAACGTCAGCCGCGCAGGGCAGAACCCGCCACCACTTTTAGTTAGGTGCGCACCGCGTCCAGAACAAGGGGCGATTTGGGGGCGGGGCATGAAATTTTATCAAAGCAGTTAATTTTGGCAGGTGCGTCATAGGAAACATTGCAATGTTCATGATATGTTCGTAAGCTTGGGTGATGATTCAGACAGAGCTTCTTCAACCCGGCCAATTGTTACAGCGTGGTGTGTCACGCCATTTGGCAAGTCATGGCTTTGCCTGCGTCGAGGAACTGGTGCGGACACGGGGTTTGCGTGTTGATATCATGGCGCTGGGGCCAAAGGGAGAGATCTGGGTGGTGGAATGTAAATCCTGCCGTGTGGATTTCACCTCGGACAGCAAATGGCAGGGCTATCTGGAGTGGGCGGACAGATTTTTCTTTGCGGTGGACGCGGATTTCCCTACCGAACTGTTGCCAGACGATCAGGGGTTGATCATCGGGGATGGCTATGGCGCTGAAATATTGCGTATGCCGCCTGAGAAAAAGCTGGCAGCGGCGCGGCGTAAAGTGATGGTGCAGAAATTTGCAACCACAGCCGCGCGGCGCCTACAGATTTTGCGCGATCCTGCGATGTCCCCAGATCGGGATTGAACGCAAAGATCGCACAGGCAACTGATTAGCGGCCTTTTTTGCCACCCATTTTGCGGGCATGTGCGGCGGCTGCCATGATTTCTTCGGCGATCTCACGGGCTTCGTCAGGCGTGAAATCCATTGGGATTTCTACGCCGTCACCTTCAATGAACAAACGCACCATGCCTTTATCGGTGGGACCGATCTGCAAGTTGGCTTCGATATCGCGTTCGTCGTTGATGCCCATGGCGCGTTCCTTTATGTTTTACAGCGGCAATAGCTAGCGCTGTGAGACCTGAAAGGCAAGCGAATGTAAGGGGGGGGGCGATACCATGGCAGAGATTGAGCTTCGCAGTTTTACCGAGGCGGATCGCACGTGGTTAGTGCGGGCGCACATCGAAACCTATGAAAAGAGCGAAGGTTTCGATTCCAGCTTTGGTGTGTTGATCGAAAGCATTTTAGATGATTTCTTGCGCGATCATGACGCTGACAGCGAACAGGGCTGGATTGTCTGGGAGGGTGACACGCGCCTCGGGTCGATCTTTTGTGTACGTCTGGATGACGACACCGCAAAGCTCCGGTTGTTTCAACTTCTGCCGGAGGCGCGGGGACGCGGTGTGGGTCGACTGCTGTTAGATACATGTACGGAATTTGCCCGCGCGCATGGCTACCGCAGTATGAAACTTTGGACGCACAAAAGCCATGAAGCCGCGAATGCGCTGTACCTGCGCAATGGTTGGACGATCGTTGAAGAGACGCCGATATTCAACTTCGGGCAGGCGCTGACCGAGCGTGTCATGCAACGATCGCTTTGATTTTTGGTCGCCATCGGGCGCGTATTGTAAAAAGGAGTAAAAAACTATCACGATAGGAGTTGACGCGCAGGCCGTCACAATCTAATCAACGGCGCAGTGCTGGGGTAGCTCAATTGGTTAGAGCGCGTGGTTGTGGTCCACGAGGCAGTTGGTTCGAAACCATCCCCCGGTACCACTTTCAACTAAATCATCAATCTGTTGAAAGTGGTCTAGGCACGGCATTCAGGAAATATCCGTTATAATGTGAGGAACCGAATGGCGGTTCTTACTCCACTGTAACAGTTTGCTTTAAGGCGCCTGTAAATCGGTCGAATATCAATATTTCATCTGCGTCTGTTACCACAGCATACCAATTGGCCGCTTGGGTGAAGGCAACAGGCTTGGCGCCATCGGGCAAAGTGATCTGTTCAGGTAAAACAGGGGTATCTTGGCTCAGACGCGTGACAAGCAGGCCGATAACGATTACCACGCCGACAATCATCACTGTTGTTAGCACCGTAACCATCCGCCGCAAAAAGCGCAGGTTGGCCGGTTCAGAAAGTTCTTCCATGTCGCACCGCCGTATTTCATTCATCTTGGGCGAAACGCCGCCACCGCGACTTGATAAGGCGCTTGCCCGCGATGTGCCAGAGGATGCGGTGCTGTCGCGCACGCGGATTGCAAAATTGATTGATCAGGGGGCGGTTCAGGTCAACGGCAACGTTGTGCATGATCCACGTGCTGTGGTGGGCGAGGGGGCGCAGATCGATATTGATGTCGAGGAAGCCCAAGAGAGCCACATCCTGCCCGAAGCGATTCCTTTGGATGTTGTCTATGAAGACGCCGATCTGATTGTGATCAACAAACCCGCTGGCATGGTTGTGCATCCTGCGCCGGGTTCCCCTTCGGGGACGTTGGTGAATGCGTTGCTGGCCCATTGCGGTGACGACCTATCGGGCGTGGGTGGCATGAAACGCCCCGGTATTGTGCACCGGATTGATAAAGAAACCTCTGGCTTGTTGGTGGTGGCCAAATCGGATGTGGCGCATCACGGGCTGGCTAAACAATTCGCGGACCATTCGGTTGAGCGGTATTACCGCACGCTGGTTTACGGTGTGCCTGACGCAAATGACCCTCGCCTGCGCGGCGTGAAAGGGACAAATTTCGAGACAGGCAATATCCTCAAGATTACCACGCAACTGGCCCGCCACAAAACGGACAGGCAGCGGCAGGCGGTGTTCTTTGGTCAAGGTCGTCACGCCGTCACGCGGGCGCGTACCGTTGCGCGATTTGGTACGCCGCCTGTGATCGCCTTGATGGAATGTTGGCTGGAAACAGGTCGCACCCATCAGATCAGGGTGCATCTGACCCACGCAGGCCACGGGCTTGTTGGGGATCCGACATATGGCGGTAAGCGGAAACTGGCGCGCACAGCGCTGCCTGAGCCTGTAGCCGAAGCGGTAAAGAATTTTCCGCGTCAGGCGTTACATGCGGCTGTCTTGGGCTTTATCCACCCTGTGAGCGGTGAAAACATCCGTTTTGAGGCCCCTTTGCCTGACGACATGGCGGCGCTGCTTGCCTTGCTGGAGCCTTCACAGGCCTGACATTCTGACATATCCCGCACATGTCTGTGACAATCCTGTTGGATCATTTCACGTTAACAAATGTTGTGTAAGTATGAACGAAACGGGGCAGGGCGATCTTGTATCTGCAAAAATGCACCCCATATGGATGTTAAGCCTAGTAACATGGGCGCCAGGGAAAGGACTTGAGCCATGGCCAATTACGCAAATCTGCCGGCACCAACACCGGAAGGCGGTCTGAACCGCTATATGCAGGAAATCCGCAAATTTCCGCTGTTGGAACCTGAAGAGGAATATATGCTCGCCAAAGCGTGGGTAGAGAAAGAAGATACGCAAGCGGCGCACCGGATGGTGACATCGCACCTGCGTTTGGCTGCCAAGATCGCTATGGGCTATCGTGGCTATGGATTGCCACAAGCCGAGGTGATTTCAGAAGCGAATGTAGGCTTGATGCAAGCGGTGAAACGGTTTGATCCCGAAAAGGGCTTCCGCCTCGCGACTTATGCGATGTGGTGGATCAGAGCGAGCATTCAGGAATACATCCTGCGCTCGTGGTCCTTGGTAAAACTGGGCACAACAAGCGGCCAGAAAAAGCTGTTTTTCAACCTGCGCAAAGCCAAAAATAAAATTGGTGCGCTGGAAGAGGGCGATTTGCGCCCTGAAAACGTGACCACCATCGCCACACAATTGGGTGTGACAGAGGCTGAAGTCATCTCAATGAACCGCCGCATGTCGGGCGGGGATGCGTCACTGAACGCCACTGTCGGGTCCGAGGGCGAAGGCACGATGCAATGGCAGGATTGGTTGGAAGACGATAACGCCGACCAAGCGGGCGATTACGAAGCACGCGACGAGCTGGAAACACGCCGCGAGATGCTGGCCGAAGCCATGGACGTTCTGAATGACCGTGAGAAAGACATTTTGGTGCAACGCCGCCTGTCAGACGAGACGATCACGCTGGAAGACCTGAGCGGCCAATATGACGTAAGCCGCGAGCGTATTCGCCAGATCGAAGTACGTGCCTTTGAGAAGCTGCAAACGCGGATGCGTGAACTGGCTGATGAAAAAGGCATGGTTGCTGCGGATTGATTTAGCCTCATTCAGGTAACCAAATAAAAAGGCCGCTCCATTCGGGGCGGCCTTTTGTATTTTTGATAATGCACCGGCAATTGTCTGCCAGCGTCAGCGCTTTGTGCAGGTGCCTTTAATACGGCCAGACACAATGCGAAATTCACGCGGTGATACAAATTTGATCTTTGTAAGGCTGGTGTTGCTAGGCCCGTTCATCCGCATCCGCATCGGGAGCGATTTAGACATGCTGCGGCCTAGAGACGTGTTTGAGATATCATTCCCGTCCGCCATGAGAGACCGCAGGCGTGAAGAAGAGAAGTTTTCACGTAGGCTGTTGCCTTTTATCTCCCAGCGCCCGCGCATGGCGATAGAGGCATCGATGCGGCCGCGCCGATCCCCCACTGCCATATTAGCGAGATGATACAGTTGACCATTGGCTTTGTATTCTTGCAGGGTGCGGATCGCCTCACCGCGCCCCGCACGGCCACTGCAATCCCATTTGCCTACTAGGGACTGAGCGGCAGCCTGTGTGCCACCTGTGGCCAAAAGGCCAACCATTAGAAGCGCACGTATCATGCTTCCATGGCCTCCAACTCATCAATCATGCCGGAAATCATCGACAGACCTTTGTCCCAGAAGGCAGGGTCACTTGCATCCAAACCAAAGGGGGCAAGCAGCTCTTTATGGTGTTTGGAGCCGCCTGCTTTGAGCATGTCGAAGTATTTGTCCTCAAAACCCTCGTTGCCTTCGGCATAGACGGCATAGAGCGCGTTCACCAAGCCGTCACCAAAGGCGTAGGCGTAGACGTAGAAAGGGGAGTGGATGAAGTGGGGGATATAGGCCCAAAAGGTCTCATACCCGTCCATGAATTCAAATTCTGGCCCCAAGCTCTCGTCTTGGACGGACATCCACAGTGCGTTGATGTCATCCGGAGTCAGCTCTCCACCCCTGCGTGCGGCGTGTAGTTTGCATTCAAAGTCATAAAACGCGATCTGACGAACAACCGTGTTGATCATGTCTTCGACTTTGCCCGCCAGAAGGATACGGCGCTCTGATTTGGTTTTGGCGTTCTCCAGCATCTTGCGGAAAGTCAGCATTTCACCAAATACGGAGGCAGTTTCGGCCAGTGTGAGCGGAGTAGAAGACAGCATCTCGCCCTGACCTGCGGCCAGCACTTGGTGGACGCCGTGGCCCAACTCATGCGCCAAGGTCATCACGTCACGCGGCTTGCCCAAATAGTTGAGCATCACATAGGGGTGCACATCGGTCACGGTGGGGTGGGCGAAGGCGCCGGGGGCTTTGCCGGGTTTCACACCTGCGTCGATCCAGCCTTTGGTGAAAAACGGCTTGGCCAATTCGCCCATACGCGGATCAAAGGCGGTATAGGCATCCATCACCATTTTTTCGGCGGTTGGCCAATCAACGATCTTGGGGTCTTCCATGGGCAGGGGCGCATTGCGATCCCAAACCTGCATCGTGTCCAAACCAAGCCATTTCTTTTTCAGGGCATAATAGCGGTGCGACAGCTTTGGATAGGCTTTTACAACGGCATCGCGCAACGCCTCGACAACTTCGGGCTCTACCTGATTGCTCAGGTGGCGGCCTGTCTGGGCTGTCTCCATGCCGCGCCAGCGGTCCATGATTTCCTTTTCCTTGGCTTGGGTGTTGTGCACCCGCGCAAAGGTTTTGATGTTTTCGCCAAACACATCCGCCAACTCGCGGGCACCTGCTTCGCGGACATCACGGTCAGGGTCTGTCATCAAGTTCAGGGTGCCCTCAATGCCTAGTGTTTCGCCGTTCACGTCAAACTTGAGACCTGCGATGGTTTCGTCAAACAGGCGCTCCCATGCATCACCCACGACGCCCATATCGTGCAGGAATTTCTCCATCTCATCCGACAATTGATAAGGCTTCATGGCGCGGATGCGGTCAAAGATCGGTTTATATCGCGCAAGGTCGGCGTTTTTGGCCAGCAACCCGTCGAGGAATTCATCCTCAAGGGTGTTTAGCTCTAAGGTAAAGAAAACAAGTGGGGTGGTGAAATTTGTAATCTTTTCTTGCACATCCGACATGAACTTCGCGCGGCCTGAATCGGTGGTGACTTGGTAGTACCGCAGACCCGCGTAGGACATGATACGCCCTGCGATCTGGTTGATCTTTTCGTTGCGTAGCACACAATCCAACAGACCAGCAGCGTCCAGCGTGCTCAGCTTGCCTTCATAGTCATTCGCAAAGCTGGCGCAGGCTTGCTCTAGCCAGTCGAGGTCGCGTTTCAGCTCGGGTGCGTCTTCACCTGTGTATAGATCATTGAGGTTCCACTCGGGCAGATCACCAAAAGGAGATTGGCCGCTGGGCGCGTTGGCATCGTGAACGGGGTATGGCAGGTGAAACATGGGCTATCCTTTGATCGTTTGCATCATAGGTAGGCATGGCGTGCGCGAGGGGCAAGACGTGATACGGGCCACGAAGGGGATAATCCTAGGCGCAGCGCCTGCTGACTATCGGGTGGCGTGGATTTAGCATGGGGGTTTTATGCCCAAAAATCGAATCTCATTGAGGAGAACGTTGATTTTTTGACGTAATTATTGACGCTGCTTATGGAATGTCGAGTAAAGTGAGGAGTGTGCTTTAATCTATTGGTATCGTTGTTAATTGTTTATAAACATGTTCGATGTGGAGTTGGGTGGTGCTTGTTCATAATGTGGATTAAGTTTAACGGCTACTAAATTGATATTATGCCTAAAAAGACAGTTGCGCTAATACTTCTTGATGTTGAGGAATAAAGCGCAGATTTCATCAAACACACGTGTTCGGATGGCGGGCGTCTCGAGAAGAATTTCGTGTTCGCCGCCTTCCACAATGTGAAGCTGTCCGCCATTCCAGTTTTCCATTCGGGCGTGGACCCGTGGTACATCAACGATCCGTTCATTGCTGCCGACATAGGCTGCACAGGGTAGGTTTGGCACGGCCCGCAAAGACAGGTGCCGGGTTTCGGCAAGTGCCTCGCGCAGCCAAGTATAGCTGGGCCCGCCCAGTTTTAAGTCGGGATGTGCGGTCAGTTGATCGCGCATCATGTCGTACATTTCTTCGTCTGTGGTCAGCGTATTGTCGTCAAAGGGGGCGCTGAGCACATAAGGGGTGGAGATGGTGCTGGGAAGCAATCGGTGCCCTTGGTTGAAGTGGGGCATGAGGGTGCTCAGGGCGCGCGCAGGCAGCCGCATCAGGGGCGAGATGTTGATCCCCCACATCGGGCCAGTAAAGGCCGCAGCCTGAACCGTTATGCCCTCAATGACGGCGCGCAACCCGATGCAGCCGCCCATCGAGTGGGCCAATAGAAAATAGGGGCGCGGCAGATTCAGGCTGCGCGCCACACGCATCATTGCGGCCACGTCTTTTTGGTAGTCGGTAAAATGTTCGACGTGGCCGGTAAGTGGGTCATCAAGGAGGCGATCAGCCAAACCTTGTCCGCGCCAATCGATGGCGATTGAGGCGAGGCCGCGTGCCGCTAGTTCTGCCGCCGCGCCCCCGTATTTTTCAATGTATTCAGTACGACCAGGGAAAATCAGGACTGTGCCACGCGCCCCCTTTTTATCCCAAACGCCCAGCCGGACCCGAACACCGTCCGAGGTTTCCGCCCAATAGGCTGTTGCCGGATCAGGGCCGGGGTGGATATCGGTGAAAAGGGGCGCGGGCGTCAGGGTCATGCGATCATTGAGATTATGCTAGCGTCGAGGCGAGCTTCATAGCCATGCCCATATCGCCATCGATCTTCAATTTTCCTGTCATGAATGCAGACGTCGGGTTTGTGTCGCCGTTCATCATGCCTTGGAAGGTGTCAGTATCTGCGGTGAGGGTGACATCCGCCTCTTCGTCGCCTGCGCGTACGCCGCTGTCGTCAACCATGATGCAGCCTTCGCCTTCGATTTCGAATTTGACGGTGCCGCCAATTTCAACATCAGACATCTTTGTAGAGAGTTGGTTTACCGCTTCGTTAATTACTTCGCTCATTTTTAGCCCTTTTTTGGCAAATGGTGATGGACCTACTGGAATTTGGTCCATCACCTGTTACATTCACTTTTGTTATGCTTATAAAAATCGTCAACCTCAAACATACCGTCGCGGCAGTTGGTGCAGTTGTGTTGCTCAGTAACCCTGTGTTTGCACAGGATCGACTGGATGAATTGCTGGAAACGCTACGTACGTCTCCTGCCGAGCAAGCGCGCGCGGCGGAACGCGATGTTGAGCGGGAGTGGTCGCGCTCGGGGTCGGCAGCGATGGATTTGTTGCTCAAGCGGGGGCGTGATGCGCTTGCTGTGGGGGAATTCGCCGAAGCGATAGATCACTTTACTGCGCTCACTGATCACGCGCCAGAGTTTGCCGAAGGATTTCACGCCCGCGCAACCGCCTATTACCGGGCTGATCTATATGGTCCTGCTTTGGCTGATTTGGAAAGAGCGCTTGAACTTAATCCAAGTAACTTCAATGCGATATACGGCCTTGCTGTCATGTTCGAGGACCTGAAAGACACGCGCCGTGCCGCAGATCTTTACCGCCGTGTTCTGGCGCTAAACCCGCATCATGAGGGCGCTGAAAAAGCCCTTGAGAAACTGAAGTCCGAAGGTATCGGGCGTACCCTCTAATAGTGGTGAGGAATTTGCGGTGAATACGCAAGGCAGGGTTGTGGCCGTATTAGGCCCGACCAATACGGGTAAAACCACTTATGCAATCGAGCGGATGTTGGGGCATCGGACAGGGATCATTGGTTTGCCTTTGCGCCTTTTGGCACGTGAGGTCTATGACCGCATTGTCGCTGTGCGCGGTCCCTCGGTCGTGGCGCTGATTACAGGTGAAGAGCGGATCGTACCGCCGCGTGCCCAGTTCTGGGTCTGCACGGTTGAGGCGATGCCCGAAGGCATGGGCGCAGATTTCGTGGCCGTGGATGAAATTCAACTTTGCGCAGATCCCGAACGGGGCCATGTGTTTACAGATCGGCTTTTGCGCGCCCGTGGCCTGCATGAGACGTTGTTTATGGGCGCGGATACCATGCGCGGTACGATTGCGGCGCTGGTTCCCGAGGCACAATTTGTTCACCGCGATAGAATGTCTGAATTGACCTATGGAGGTCAGAAAAAGATAAGCAGAATGCGCCCGCGCAGTGCAATAGTCGGATTTTCTGTTGAGAATGTATATGCCATTGCCGAGCTGATCCGTCGCCAAAAGGGCGGCGCAGCCGTGGTTATGGGGGCGCTAAGCCCGCGTACACGCAATGCGCAGGTCGAGATGTACCAAAACGGTGAGGTGGATTATCTTGTGGCGACGGATGCCATCGGTATGGGCCTTAATCTGGACGTGGATCATGTTGCCTTTAGCAGCCTGAGCAAATTCGACGGGCGGCGGATGCGGCCACTTGCGCCAAATGAGCTGGCGCAGATTGCGGGTCGGGCAGGGCGTGGCATGAAGAATGGCACGTTCGGGGTGACAGGGGATGCGCCGCCGTTGGACGATGCTGTGGCACGGGCGATCATGGATCACCAATTTACACCGCAGAATAAAATCAACTGGCGTAATCCGCGTTTACAATTTGGCACAATTGCCAGCCTGATCAAATCGTTGGAGCAAGCGCCCGATCATGAACGGCTTGTGCGGGCTCGCGAAGCGGATGATCTGCGGGCGCTGAAGGCATTGAGTGGCGATGCCGAGGTTGCAGCGCGGGCAACTGACGGGCAGTCGGTCAAATTATTGTGGGATGTTTGCCGAATCCCTGATTTTCGCGGGATCAGCCACGCCGAACATGCAAACCTGCTGGAAATCATCTATAATCACCTGCACCAGCGCGGAAACATCCCTGATGACTGGCTGGCGCGACAAATAAAGCTCATTGATCGAACCGATGGGGACATTGATGCGTTATCAAAGAGACTGGCGTTTATTCGAACCTGGACATACGTTACCCAGCGCAAAGGTTGGACAAATGACGAAAACCATTGGCGCGGGCAAGCGCGTGCCGTAGAAGACAGACTGTCGGATGCTCTCCACGAGCGTTTGACCCAAAGATTTGTAGATCGGCGTACATCTGTATTGTTACGCCGGCTAGGACAGAAGGAAGCCATGGTGGCCGAAGTTAATAGCGATACCGGTGAAGTAACCGTTGAAGGCGAATTTGTAGGCAAGCTGGACGGTTTCCGTTTCCGCGCAGACAAAGGGGCCGGAACGGCAGAAACGAAAACGATCAAGACAGCTGCTTTGCAAGCGCTGGCACCGCAGTTTCACCTGCGTGCGGATCGTTTCTATAATGCACCGGACACGGAGATCGATTTCACCGAGCAAGGTGGCCTCATGTGGGGCAGTTCTGCTGTGGGCAAACTCGTGGCTGGGGCTGATGGCCTCAAGCCGCAAGTCGAAGTATTTGTGGATGATGTGGCAGGGCCAGAGGTTGCACAGAAGGTGCAGCGCCGCTTGCAGCATTTCATTGACCGCAAAATCGCGGCGTTGTTCGAGCCGCTGATCGCGCTTCAAAAAGACGAAGCGCTGACAGGTTTGGCCCGTGGCTTTGCCTTCCGTCTGGTTGAGGGCTTTGGCCTGCTGCCGCGTGCGGATATTGCTGAAGAAGTAAAAGCACTGGATCAGGATGCACGTGGCGCGCTGCGCAAACATGGCATCCGTTTTGGCCAGTTCACGATCTTCCTGCCGCTGTTGTTGAAGCCAGCACCCACGCGGTTGCGTCTGGTCTTGTGGTCTTTGACCAAAGGTTTGGCTGAATTCCCCGAATCACCTCCTCCGGGCATGGTGACAATTCCCGTTGATGCCAGCGCACCTGCTGGCGCTGACACAATGTCTGGCTACCGCAATGCCGGCACCCGTGCGATCCGCATCGATATGTTGGAGCGTCTGGCGGATATGCTGCGCTCCGAAGATTCGCGCAGCGGGTTTGAGGCGAAAGCAGATATGCTGTCGATTTCTGGCACGACGTTGGAGCAGTTCGCTGATCTGATGAAGGGTCTGGGCTATAACGCCGAAGCTGGCTCACGCGCCAAAGTGAAAGCCGTGACTGCCGTTGTACCAGAGGCGGCCACGCAAACCGCTGAAGACACGCCTGTGATGGATGTTGCGGATACGCCTGCTGAGGGTGCGATTGTAGATACTGATGCACAGCCTACAGAAGAAGCGCCAATTGCTGCGATGTCTGAAACAGAGACACCTGTTGGTGAAGCAGCAGATGCCGAGGTGAAAGAAGTAGAAATGGAAACATTCTACACCTTCACATGGGCGCGTGCGCCACGCCGTCAGCCTGCTGGCGGTGACCGTCCTAAGGGCAAAGGCAGACCTGCGCCGCGCGGTAAAAAGCCTGCGCGTGACGGTGGTAAAGGCAACAAGAGCCAGAATTTCTCGGCGCGTCCACCAAAGGCCGAGAAAAAGATCGATCCCGATAACCCGTTTGCTGCGGCTCTGATGGGCCTCAAAACAGACAAGTGAGCGATCAACCTGCGGAGAAGCTGCGCCTCGACAAGTGGTTGTGGTTCGCACGGTTCTTTAAAACACGCACTCTGGCGGCAAGCGTTGTCGCCGGAGGAGCAGTCCGCATCAACGGCACCCCCGCATCCAAACGCAGTACAACGATCTCTGCTGGTGATGTTCTGACCTTTTCAAAAGACGATCATATTCGCGTGATCCGCGTAGAAGAATGCGGCACAAGGCGTGGTCCGGCCCCCGAAGCCCAAGCACTTTATACGGATATGGCCCCGCCCGTGCGCAAACCGAAGGACTTTGTTCCTGTAAACCCAGCGTTTGAGGGAAAAGGTCGTCCAACCAAGCGTGACCGCCGACAGCTTGATCTTTCTAAGGCGCGCCACCTTGAATGATTGCAGTAGCTGATCTAGCTAGAGCCTATTCCACCCATACAGAGACATTCTTCCATGACCTATATCGTGAACGACGCCTGCATCGCCTGTAAATTCACCGACTGTGTAGAAGTATGCCCTGTGGATTGTTTCTATGAGGGTGAGAATACGTTGGTGATCCATCCTGATGAATGTATCGACTGTGGCGTTTGTGAGCCTGAATGCCCCGCTGATGCGATCCGTCCCGATACAGAGCCGGACATGGAAAAATGGGTTGAATTCAACCGCAAGTATTCCGAGCTGTGGCCGGTGATCATCAGTAAGAAAGACCCGCTGCCCAATGCCGATGAAATGAACGGCAAAGAGGGTAAGATGGATTTATTCTCCGAAGCACCGGGTGAGGGCGGCTGAGACAGTCCCCTACCGATTCGGTTTCGATTTAGTAAAAATGAAACATTTCCTATAATTTCGACGTTTTGCTGCCCTTTCGGGGGGGGCGATTTTATGTTATAGTATATGCAATGACACTTTGTTTCACATATCCAAACGCCGAACTGCCACGGCGCAACTGACCATTCAAAATTTAACGTAATTCTCTCAGGCTGTGGCCTATCTGATTTGCGTGTCTTTGTGCGCCGCCCCTTTGGGCAGCGCCGCTTTAGGAGCCTAAACAGTATGACCAAATCGAAAAAGCTTGATTTCCGCCCCAATGAATTCGTCGTTTATCCTGCGCATGGCGTAGGCCAGATCGTTTCCGTTGAAGAGCAGGAAGTCGCGGGCATCACGCTGGAACTGTTTGTGATCGCGTTTGAGAAAGACAAAATGACTCTGCGCGTGCCCACGCACAAGGCCACGGAAATCGGGATGCGCGCGCTCAGCTCACCTGACGTGATTGCCCATGCCATGAAAACGCTTAAAGGCAAGGCCAAGGTCAAGCGCGCCATGTGGTCGCGCCGTGCGCAAGAATACGAACAGAAAATCAACTCGGGTGACTTGATCGCCATTGCCGAAGTTGTCCGCGACCTGCACCGCACCGATGACCAACGTGAGCAGTCTTATTCCGAGCGCCAGTTGTATGAAGCAGCGCTTGAGCGTCTGACACGTGAAGTTGCGGCTGTTTCTGGCGGCGATGAATTGGCTGCGGCCAAACAGGTTGGTGACGTGCTGGACAGCCGTATCGCTGCCTAAGCTTGTTATACAGAATTGAGAGCCGCGTCTGACACCCTCAGGCGCGGCTTTTTCGTGGGTTATAACAACAGGGCGGCGCAGACCATTAGGATTGCGGCTTCGCTGATCTGCTGGGCGGCGCCTAACACATCGCCGCTTTGGCCACCGATCTTGCGTTTGGCCAAGTGACCCACGCCAAAGGTGACGCCAGCTGCGATGCTGAGCGCAATAATTCCGGTTTCCCCAAGACAGAGCAAGGCGATCACAGCGGCAATGCCACAACTCAGTGCCACGCTGAAAATTGAGGGGCGGCCAACGCTATGGGCCAACCCGTCTTGGCGGGCGTGGGGCAGGGCGTACATCAACACAGGCATCGTGACACGTGATACTGCGGCGGCGGCGAAAATGGGAAAGAGGCTGTTGTGTTCTAAAAGGGCGGCAATTGCCGTTAAACGCAACGTGAAAACAGTGAGCAGAGCCAAAACGCCGTAGGTGCCGATCTGGCTGTCGCGCATGATCTCTAACCGTTGGGATGGGATGAACCCTCCCCAAAAACCGTCAAAGACATCCGCCAGCCCGTCTTCGTGCATGGCTCCCGTGATCATGATCATCATGGCCAATCCCAGCGCTGCGGCTGCGAAAGAGGGTAAACCAGTCAAAAGCGCCAGATGTGCGGTCAGCCCGCCCGCTGCGCCCACAGCCAACCCGACCAAGGGATAGGACCAGACTGCTTGCGCCCCATCGGCAAAGGCAGAGGCGGGCAAGCGAGGAAGCGGCAGCCGCGTAAGAAGCACCGCAGCGAGCCAGATTTGGCGGATCGGGTTCGGTTTATCCATGAGATTTGCCCTTTCAGCGCTTGTGAGCCGCGCCTTATTGGATAAACAGACCGTAATGAACTGGCAATGAGGGTTTCTAATATGGCTGAGTTTTCTGATCTGGACGGGTTTCGCGCAGTCCTTGCCGAAATGCCTACGATTGACGCTGCTGCGCATGCAGGGGCGGTTGAACGGAATACCCAGCTCACCAAACCTCCCGCTGCCTTGGGACGACTAGAGGACGTGGCGCAATGGTATGCAGGTTGGCGCGGCGATGCGCGGCCTAAGATACACGCACCCCAGATTATTGTTTTTGCCGCAAACCACGGCGTCGCTGCGCAAGGCGTTTCTGCCTTTCCACCAGAAGTGACCGAGCAAATGGTGCTGAACTTCCAACATGGCGGGGCGGCAATCAACCAACTGGCCCGTGCTGCGGGGGCTCATTTGGATGTGCATGCGCTGGAATTGGATCGCCCGACCATGGATTTCACCCAAGGCCCTGCCATGTCCGAGGTAGATGTCGTTGCGGCGCTTGCTGCGGGATGGGATGCGGTGCGGCTGGATGCAGACCTGTTGGTGGTCGGCGAGATGGGCATTGGGAACACCACATCGGCGGCCGCACTTGCCGCGGCGCTGATAGGGGGCGACGCTGCAGATTGGACAGGTCGGGGCACCGGCGTAGATAATGCCGGACTTGCCAATAAAATCCGCGTGGTTGCCGAAGGGCTGGCGCTGCACCAAGGGCAGGGCGACGGGGTTGAAACTTTGCGCCGTCTGGGGGGCCGCGAGCTGGCAGCGATGGCGGGGGCAATTGCCCGTGCGCGCAGCCTTCGAATTCCCGTCATTCTAGACGGATTTATCTGTACAGCCGCCGCTGCCTGTCTGGAGTACACGATGAAAACTGCGCTTGATCACTGTATTGCAGGACATCTTAGCGCTGAGGTCGCGCATGGGCGCATGTTACAGGCCTTAGACAAAGAACCGCTGTTGGAGTTGGGGCTGCGGCTGGGTGAAGCGTCTGGCGGGGCGCTGGCCATCAGTATCGTCAAAGCAGCGTTGGAATGTCACAGCGGGATGGCCACTTTTGCAGAGGCAGGCGTGAGCGGCGCCTGACCCTGCGATAGCGTCAGTGATTGGTGTTTTGATCCTCGTCCGAACGGTTCAGAAACGCGGTTTCCAGATCTTTGGCCAGTTCTTTGGCCCGCGCCACATAGGCTTTGTTGTTTGCTGGTTCGACCTCGGGGTCCCAGAGACTTGCCAAGTCGCGCACAGACATTCGGTCATGATTATAGAACAGACGCTGCGCTTCGGCGGCTTCATAGTCGGACAGGCCGAGGTTCTCTAGCACGTACCGCCCTGCGCGTAGCGAGCTGTCGAACATCTCTCGGACAATGTCATTCGCGCCAGCCTGATATAGGTGATAGGCATCTGTTCGGTCATGGGCACGCGCGACGATGTGCAAATCTGGCCGCTGGCCCCGCGCATAGCGCACCAATGCTCTGGCTGCTTTCTGATCGTCGAGGGCCACAACCAAGACACGCGCATCCGCCAAGCCAGCTTTGCGTAAAATATCGGGACGTGTTGGATCACCAAGAAACGCTTTGAACCCGAAACGTCGCATCACGGCAATGGTATCAGGGCTGTGATCCAGGACCACGGTTTCAAAACCCGAAGCCTGCACCAGTCGGTTCACAATCTGTCCGAAACGGCCAATGCCTGCGATGATCACAGGGCCTTCCTCGTCGATTTCATCGTCAGGTGGGCGCACAGAAGCATCAATGCTGCGCTTGGAAATAACTTCATAGAGGATAAAAAGCAGTGGCGTGATCAACATGGTGAGGGCAATCACCAGCAGTAAGGTTTCGGCCACGTCATCGGGAATAACCCCCGTGGTCACCGAGAAACTGACCAGCACAAAGCCGAATTCACCTGCTTGGGCCAAGCCCAAAGCAAACAGCCATTGATCGCGCCCGCGTAGTTTGAACAGGCGCCCCAAACCGAACAGAATGACACCTTTCACAAGTATCACCAGCAATGCCATGCCGAAGATAATCACAAAGTCGGACGCAAGAAGTTCAAAGTTGATGCCCGCGCCAACAGTGATGAAAAACAGCCCCAGCAACAGGCCTTTGAACGGTTCAAGGTCGGTCTCTAGCTCGTGGCGGAATTCGGAGCTGGCCAGAACCACACCCGCCAAAAAAGCGCCCAGAGCAGGGGACAGCCCCACCAGCATCATGGTGAAGGAAATGCCAACAACGATCAAAAGGGCCAAGGCGGTATACATCTCGCGCAGGTTGGCGGAATGGATGTAGCGAAAGACAGGACGGGTGAAAAACACGCCCATGAGGATGATGCCCGCAATGGCGCCCAGCGTTACCAGTGTAACGCCCCATGCAGGCAACCCGTCAATAAAGCTGAATGCGGCATCGGCGGCAGCGCCACCGTGGTCACTTGCTTGGGCTGCTTCACCTGCGGTGGTGATCTGAATAGAGCCGTCTGGCGATACGGTGGGCTGGGGCAGGGTTACAACAATCAGCGGCAAAAATGCCAACATCGGGATGACGGCAATATCCTGAGACAGCAAAACCGAAAAAACCGAGCGGCCGCCAGCAGTTTGCATCAGCCCTTTCTCGGACAGGGTTTGTAGAACAATCGCGGTAGAGCTAAGTGAGAGAGTGAGACCAATCGCCAACGCCACACCCCAAGGCTGGTTATAAGCCATCGCAATGCCCATGATGGCGAGGGTACTCAGGCCAACTTGCAAGCCGCCAAGGCCCAGTAGCTTGTGGCGCATGTCCCATAGTGCTTTGGGTTCTAGCTCAAGCCCAATTAGGAACAACATCATCACAACACCGAATTCGGCAAAATGCTGCAAGTCTTTTGTTTCGGCTCCGACCAATCCCAACACAGGACCAATCAAAATACCCGCAGCGAGATAACCAAGAACAGAACCCAAACCAAGTCGGGCGGCGATGGGAACAGCGATAACGGCAGCGGCAAGATAAATCGTGGCTTGAAACAGAAAACTTTCCATGGGGTCCTTGAGGTAATAAACGAATATTCGTGATCAGGTGGGCAGCGGCCCATCGTGCTTAAGCTGATCCATGACAATTTGGCTATGAACACGCGCAACGGCCTTATGCGGCAAAAGCACCTCGTGAATCAGCCTGTTGAGGGCGGGCAGATCTTCACAATAGACGCGTAGCAGATAGTCTGCATCCCCCGTCATGGTCCATGCGCTGACGATTTCAGCGCGATTGGCGATCAACCGCCCAAAGCTGGCTGAATGTTCTGGTCCATGTGTTGAAAGGTGAACCTGCACAAACCCCTGAACGGTCAAGCCAAGCTGCCTTGCGTCTAATCGGGCTGTATAGCCGCTGATCACGCCTTCCGCTTCCAGTTTTTGGCGGCGTCGGCCTGCTTGTGATGCAGAAAGGTTAAGCTGCTTTCCCAATTCATCAGCAGTCAGGTGGGCGTTCTTTTGCAAAGCGGCCAAGAGGCGCTTGTCTATATCGTCGAGCATGGCGCGGGGCTTTCACGTGATTTGAAGCAAATATGCGTGATCTATGCGCGATGTACCATAGACGAAGGTATTATAGGGGGATGTCGTACCGTGATATATTTACGGTATCTTCAAGACAACGTTTTTGCCGTTTTTGGAATAGCGCAATTCTGCGTTCCCAATCGCCGAAATTCGCCCGCCGTCGATGCGGTCGCCGACGCTGACTTTTTGATAGCGGCCGTTTGACAGCCGGACAAGGGCGCGGCGGCTGGATGGTTTGCCGTAGACGCCGATCAAATTGACGCGCCGCAGGTTAATGGCGTTTTTCGTTGTGGCGCTGCGTGCAACCGATGTTCTGGAGGGGATATCCGGGGTTACTGTGCGCGGTGCAACACTGGCAGCCGCAGCCACACGCGTTTCTTCAACAGGTGCTGCGCGTTCTGCACGTTTCACGATGCGGGAGAAGTTGCGCGGACGGGTATCGGGGCGTTTGGATTCTGCCGTCGCAAGGCGCGTGGCATTTTGAACTGGAGGGGCCACCGCATTTGTGTCGGGCAGGGCAAGAGCGGCAGCCGCCGCCGCGGCGGCAGTTGCCGCTGCTGCTGTCTCAGATTCACGGGCTGCGATTTCTGCCGCAGCTCTTTCTTGGGCCTGGCGTGCACGGTCTTGTAAAGAGTTAGGGCGGAATGAGGGGCGGAAAGCGGCCAATTCAATGCGTGATATGCCCCCCAGTTGGGCGCGCTCGGTCCGTTCTGCGAGATCGGTTGGGCGGCTGTTCGGGCGAAACCCGAGGAGCGGCGAAACGACTGCAATAGCGGCCGCTGTTTCCTGCGACAGTGCCGTAGAACGTAGCGCGCTGGCGGAAGGTTTGAGAGGTGGGCTTGCTGCAACCAGCGTGTAACCCCCCGGAGCAACCACGCCTTCAGGTGTGGGAACAATCAGGCCAGCAGCGTTGATATCAGTGCGCTGGCCGAAAGGTGGTGGTGAAACCATTGCGGCCATTTGGACATCGGTTGAAAAATTGCTTGTTGCTGGCAGCGCAATCGCATCGGTGGCGGCGCTAACAGGATCAAGTGAACTGAAATAAACGGGTTCAATCGGCGTCTCTGGTTCGGTCAGAGGTGTCGTTGGGGCGAGTGGCCAAATGCCTGTAACAGCATAGCGCGCTGCAGCTTCTTGCGGGGTGATCACAGGGAGGTCTGGTTCGGTGCGGGCGTCTTGCAAACTATCCAATACGGCTGCGTCTTCGGCGGATAACACGGGATCAAGTGCCGCAATCTGGACCGCCTCAGGATCTGTCGATGCTGTTTCGCCGTCGGGTCCACGGATGATTTCAGGGGTGATCTGGTTCTCGGGCGCAGAGGCGGCGGTCCGCGATTCATTGTTGCGTAAAAGGCCCGCAATGCCGTCATCAAGGAAGACAGCAGCCCATGCAGCCACACCAGCAAGAAACGCCAGCAGCACAAACATCATGATCAGCCCCAAGTAACGAGGCTTGCCACCGATTTGGTCAGATCGTGATCCGAAAACAGTCATCCGCTCGGCTTCGACTTTCGCGGGAGATGCCTTTGGTTCGGCGGCGGTTTTGGTCAACCTTGCAGCGGGCCCCAAGCGGCGTTTCAAAAAGCCGACTTTTGCTGGCGCAGGAACATCAGAGTCGATTGCTGGGCCTGGGTGGATCAGTGAGCTGCTATCAGGTTTGGGGGGCGTAACAGCCAGTCGAGGTGCCCCGTTCGGCAGTTTTGCCGAAGGGCTACGGCGGCTGGTGAAACCAGTTGCTGATGCGGGATTGTCACCAGCCCAAACTCTTCTTGTGCCAGTTAGTTTTGGTTTTGTTGGTTCTGGGAACGCTGCAGCTTGCGCAGATTTTTCATCTTGATCTGAGCCAGCTGAGGGCGAGATGACTGGTGGGGTTGGAGGGGTAGGCGAGGAAACAGGTGCTTTGGGTGCCGCTGTTGTAACCGGTGCCGATACAGATGGTGCTGAGGGGGGGGGCACCACTGGTTTATCAACCTGTGGTGTTTCCACGGCGTTGGCAGCTGGCTCGGGAATGGGCTCAGGTGTTGGCGCAGGCTTGGCCTCTTCCGCTGCAACTGGCGCGGGGCTTGGCGTGGCTGCGACCGGTAAAACCTCGTCAGGCCGCTTTTCTGGTTCCAGTGGGGTTTCGGCTTCGGGGGGCGATGCTGGCTCGGTTACAGGCGCAGGTTCTGCGTCGGGGGCAGGCGCGGCCTCGGCTATGGTGCCGATAACAACAACCGCAATGCCATCGGGTTCGACAGTTTCGTCTTGCTCCAAAAGATCGGCGGCTGCTTTTGCTGTGCCAAAAAACGGTTCACCCAAATAAGGAGAATCGCCATCTGGCACTGCGACAAAGCTCACGGGCTGAAAATTATGCTCGACTGCAAATGATTCTGCTTCTGCAAGCGTTTCTAAAGCGACAGCCGCGATATGGGTTTTTGCGCCGTCATTGCAGATATCAAAGGACAGATCGGAAACTTCATAAGGTGTGGCACCTTGCAAAGCGACCTCGGCGGCTTTGCGACGTGCGGCGTCGCTCATGCCCATTGTATCAAGGGTCAGGTATTTGATCTGATCTTCCGGAATGATCAGCTTACTGCGCACGCCCGTCGGTTCAAGGCGGTCTGCGACTTCGCGCAGCGCGGCCAATTCACCCGCGAGATCATCGGCGGTGAAAGGGACGACACCGACCTCACGCCAGCCACCGGCAGCGCGGTGTAGCACTGTGATGCTTTCGGAAGATAGGGAAAGGGCAAAATTAGGCTTCATGCACTGCCTTTATTACGGTTTGTTGAACCAATACTTCATACCATTACACGATACCCCACAGGGGCCAGCAAGAAAAGGTCTGCAAGCGGTTTTTGGCACAGGCAAGCGGCGATCCCCCGCGCAAAGCTTTTGCTGCGCGGGGGCTGTAGGATTTAAGCGGTGGCTTTGGTTAGCGCCTGATCCAGATCAGCGATCAAATCTTCGGCGTTTTCAGTACCAATCGAGACACGGACAACGCTTGCGCCTGCGCCCGCTGCTTCTTGCTGCTCAGGGGTCAGCTGGCGGTGTGTGGTAGAGGCAGAGTGGATAATCAGCGAGCGTGTGTCACCAAGGTTGGCAACATGGCTGAAGACTTCCAATTCATTCACCAGTTTCACACAGGCGTCATAGCCGCCTTTGACCGCAAAAGTGAACAAACCACCAGCGCCTTTGGGGCAAACCTTCTTGCTGCGCTCATAATACGGGGATGATTCGAGGCCCGCATAGGTGACGTAATCAATGCGGTCGTCGGCCTCGAGCCATGTTGCGACTTGCTGGGCGTTGGCCACGTGGCGGTCCATCCGAAGGCTCAGCGTCTCTGTGCCCATTAGGGTGTAATGCGCCGCCTGCGGGTTCATTGTCATGCCCAGATCGCGCAAACCGATGGCGATGCCAAAAAAGGTGAAGGCCAGATTGCCAAAGGTCTCATGGAATTTGAGGCCGTGATAGGCCGGTTCCGGCGCACTGAGTGACGGGAATTTGTCAGTGGCGGACCAGTCGAAGTTGCCACTGTCGACGACGCAACCGCCCGTTACCGTGCCGTTCCCTGTGAGGTATTTGGTGGTGGAATGCACAACCAAAGTCGCGCCCAGTTCAATCGGGCGGCACAGGTAGGGCGTGGCTGTTGTGTTGTCGATGATCAGCGGGATTTGCGCCGCATCGGCGATATCGGCAATGGCGCGCACATCCATGATATAGCCGCCGGGGTTGGCAATGGCTTCGCCAAAAATGGCGCGGGTATCGTCGTTGATGGCCGCTTTTACAGCGTCCAGATCGTCGAAGTCTACAAAGGTGCAAGACCAGCCAAAGCGTTTGATAGTATGGCTGAATTGCGTGACCGTACCGCCGTAAAGACGTGTGGAAGCCACGATATTTTTGCCGGGTGACATCAGCGGAAACAGGGCCATGATCTGGGCCGCATGGCCGGAAGAACAGCAAACAGCGCCGACACCGCCCTCAAGCGTGGCAATGCGTTCTTGTAAAACTGCGACGGTGGGGTTGGTTAGGCGGGAGTAGATAAAACCGACTTCTTGCAGGTTGAACAATGCCGCTGCGTGATCCGCGTCGCGGAAAACATAGCCGGTCGTCTGATAGATGGGCGTCTGGCGTGCGCCTGTTGCAGGATCGGGGCGTGCGCCCGCGTGAATTTGCAGCGTATCAAAACCGTGTGACATGTGTTTCTCCCTTATGTCTGTCGTACATAGGGTTACGGGATTGCCCAAGCGCAGACAAGAGACTGCGCCTGTTCAAGAACAAGCGGGTTGCGCGGCTATAGTTTTGAGAAAATCAGTGTTCTTGTGGATCAGTTTACGGGAACAGGAGTTTGTGAACGACGGCCAAGAGGTAGCGGAAATGCAAGGCTAGGCGGATGGTCTTGCTGCCTCCCAAAATGCGGCGGTCATGCCCGTTTCTTGTTCAAACGCCTGTTTCAGAAGGGGTGGACACGGCAAAAGTTCCACAATCTTGCGTGCCTTTTCCAGATAGGCTTGTACTTGTGTGTCGGTCCAATCTGGCGGGCTAAGCCGCAAAGACCGGACATTGG
Organism: Sulfitobacter undariae; assembly: GCF_014196805.1. Lineage (GTDB taxonomy): Bacteria > Pseudomonadota > Alphaproteobacteria > Rhodobacterales > Rhodobacteraceae > Sulfitobacter > Sulfitobacter undariae. The sequence goes on from NZ_JACIEI010000003.1 coordinate 60,356, forward strand.
ACATTTGATCGGCGGCTTTGACCAGCGCCGCCGTGACGGATTTTTGCGGAGCACTGGCAATTTGGGCCTGACGTCGCTGCGCCTGCGGCAGGCTGGTATCATCGGTGACTTCCAAAACAACAGCGGCCACATCGCTCCCGAATATATGCTCTAGATCGGTGAAGGTGGTCGGAGTGTCTTCAAGGGCGTCATGCAGCCACGCAGCGGCAATGCTCACGTGATCCCCGCCGAAGTCGCGCACAATCTGTGCGACTTCGGCGGGGTGGGTGATATAGGGGGCCGGATTTTCGCCTTTGCGGAACTGTCCCTGATGGGCATGCTCGGCAAACTCTGCGGCGCGGGTGATGAGTGCATCTGCATTGCTACGTGCGTTCATTGCGCCTCCTTGTGGGATGTTGTCGAGAAGGAAGCGAGGCTACCTCATCCAATACCCGTTTGATTTCAACTGGTTGCGGATGGCTTGTTCTTTGCGGGGCAAATGTGCGCGGTCAAATAGGGCGCGGGCCTTTTGACCACGACCCTGAAAGATCATGCGCTTGATCGGGTCATAGGTTTTCAGCACTTTTTTGACTTTGTTGGGGGAGGTCACATGCTCCAGCACCTCTACAACGCGGTCGCTTTCGCGGGCATAGAGCAACGGCAACAAGCGATAATGGCAGCTCACCGCGCCATCGATATACCCTTGCTCAAGGGTATCACGGCCGCCGCCCAATGCGTGGATGACCAAGGGCAAGGCCACTTGATCCAGCCATGGGTCAAACGTTTGGGCGCAGAGTTCAACAGGGGTATCATCGCGGATCGCCAGCGCGTATTTCAAAAACAATTCGCCGAATGCATGCGGGCATTTGTAATAGAAAAACCCAGCATTGAAATAGAGATATCGACGCCAGTATTCGTCAGGCTGGCTCAGGTCTAGAGAACTCTCAAAATCCAGATCAAACTTGTCATAAAGCGATTTCCAAAGTCCGGTGTATCCGGGGCCATATAGCTGCGGCTCCGGCCACGTGCCTTCGCGGCGCAACGACGCGCTGGGGCAGTCAAAGTCAAAAGGAACCGCTGATAAATCACCTGTGATCAGCGTGTCGGTGTCGAAAAAGACAAAAGGCTCGCCTTTGGGCAGGGCTTGTAGCATCTCGATCTTATTGCCGAACGGATAGCTATCGCCAAAATGCTTGCTTTCAAAGGGGATGATCTCGGCACCCAATTCGGCCAGCGCATCACGCACAGGCTGGTCGCGTATTGTGGGGTCTTTTTTCCACAACGGGCCTTCTTGCGGTTCGGCAATCAGCACGCGACCCTTAAAATCAGGGCTCATACTGCGCAATGAGGCGACAAAAATCAGGGCCTCATAGGCAAGCCGACCCTGCTGCCCCACGATGACGACGTTGAAAGATTGTTTTTTCGCGGGTTTGCGTGCCATACTCTGTCCTCAGTTGCGCCTGCATTTCTTTGGATGCACTTGTTGTTGCTATTATAGGGTGCGTGACTTTTTTGAAAAGAAGCCTTTTTAAACTACGTTACATAGGACGGTCATATGTTTGATGTTATTTTCGCACTGATTGCCGTTACCGTAGCTGCGACAGGGTCAGAGCCTGCTACTGAGCCAAGCAGTCTGGATGTGCCAGCTGTGGTTGACGATGCTGCCCCAGATTTGGTGGCAGAGCCGCAAACCCCTACGGGGAAATTCACAACTGCGACAGAAGTGAAGCCAATCCTGACTGCGACAAAGGGTAATTGGATTGCCGTGCGCGACTATGGCGGAAATGATTTGCTGTATTTGACACATCTGTGGAGCTGGCGATGCGGGCTTGTCGCGGTTTCGGTGTCGATCAATGACGCGCCGGCGCAAGAGGTGCCGCTGCCAGAGTGTCACACCGAATACGCCACGCCGAATGCGATCCTTGATCAGGACGGGCTGCCCTATCTGACATTCCCGCAGGGGAGCATTGAAAATGTAACTGTGGGCGTCACTTACGACGACTTGACACGTGACAGCGCCAGCTTTGCACGCGGGGACGTGTTTATTCCGTAATATAGGGGTAGGGCGCAACACAGAGGTCTCTTGTGTAAAACCGCAACACATAACCAAGCGCCTTTATTTTCCTTTGCAAGAAAAACAAAGGCGCTTTATCAGACGCGGGTAGGACCTTGGGTCCCTATCGTAACGCCAACCAAGGAGGGCATCACATGACCGGTTTCATCGCATCCCTCATGGGGCGGATCACAGCTTAAGTCAGATTACTGACGTAGTGTGATTACACTGGCCATTAGGCCATTTCAAAAATTACGAACATGGGACCATAATAATGGGCAATCCTGATATGCATGGCCGTTTGTCTGCATCGCAGGCAAACGCGACCGTCACAAAACTATACTCGTCCAAAGCATGGATTGAAGGCCGTGCCGAGGATCAACTCACCCAAGTAAGTTCTTGGGCTGGCGTTTCCGCTGTTGCAGCCTTTCCAGACATACACCCCGGTAAATACGGGCCAGTGGGCTGTACCGTGCTGGCAGATCGCATTTATCCGCAACTGATCGGCAATGACATTGGCTGCGGCATGTCGCTGTTTCAACTGGACCTGCCTTTGCGCAAGTTAAAGCTGGAAAAGGCTGTACGACGGATCAGAGTTCTGGGCGATCCAGTGGATACGCCGCAAGAGGATCAAATGAGCGATCAGAACAAACTACACAAAGCTTTGGAGCGGGGGAATCCAGTGCGGCGGTTTGTCGGGGAGCAGTTCAAGGAGGATACAAAGAAGAAATAGCTTCAATGTCTGAATGGGCAAAAGCACTGTCACGTTAGGTCACGAGGAAAACGCTAGATCCGCGAGTGTGGTAAAAGGCGTTTTCCTCAGCGAGGACTCGAGGTCTGGCACGCAGCGTTGAGGGGCATAGGCCCAACGTGAGCTGCACCAAGCAACTCGCGGCCTAATAAAGTACAATTGTAGACTAGTGGTGGGCGACCCTGGAATCGAACCAGGCGTGCGTCTCCGCGAGGGAGTTACAGTCCCCTGCCACACCTTGCGGCCTGTCGCCCACTGGCGCCTGAACTACCTGCGGCTATGGGGGGCGTCAACCACTAATTATGCTGTTTCGGCCGGAAATATTACATAAAGGAGAAACCTCTTTTAGAAGCTGTGTCGTGCAAGGCTTGGCGCGCAGGCTACAAAGGGGTAGACGGGACAAAATTTGCGCGATGTTAGGGGCAGTCATGAAGAAACCTAAGTGGGTTGTTGAAAAAGAGCAGGGTAAAAAAGCGGATGCGCGTGAGACGCTTTGGCTGTTTGGCTTGCATGCGGTGCGTGATGCGCTGATGAACCCCAAGCGGGTGAAAATCACGATGATGGTCACACCCAATGCGTTGGCCAAGTTGGAAGATGCGGTTGCAGCCAGTGGCGTAGAGCCCGAAGTCGTTGATCCGCGCAAATTCCGCCCTCCGATTGATCCCGGTTCGGTGCATCAGGGCGTTGTGCTGGAGGTCAAGCCGCTGGACTGGGGCCGTTTGGAAGATGTTTGTATCGGCGCTGTTGCCCCGCGCGTGATCTTGCTGGACCGAGTGACCGACCCGCATAACGTTGGTGCGATCTTGCGCTCCGCCGAGGTGCTGGGTGCTTCTGCTGTGATCGGCACGCGTCACCATTCCGCACCCGAGACAGGTGCGCTGGCCAAAACCGCTTCTGGCGCTTTGGAGCGTCAACCCTATCTGCGTATCCAAAATCTGGCCGACGGTATCATTGCATTGCAAAAAATGGGCTATCTGGTGCTTGGCCTTGATGGCGACGCCGATCTGACCATCGAGGCGGCTGTGGCGGGTAAACTAGACCGTCCTGTGGCATTGGTACTGGGCGCCGAAGGGCCGGGACTGCGCGAAAAGACCCGCGAAACGGTTGATGCGCTGGTACGAATTGACGCAGGGGGCGACTTTGGCTCGCTCAACGTCTCAAATGCGGCTGCAATCGGCTTATATGCTACGAGAGATCATAGCTAAGGAGAGGGGCCATCGCCCATCCAACCAAACTGGCCACTTGCTGTCATTGCGGTACGCAGACCATGCTGCGCCTTGATGCAGGCCACCACACATTAACCTGTGGTGCCTGCGGTGCGCCGCTGCGCAAGCTCAAGATGATGCCTGTTGCAGCGGCCCCTGCCAAATGCGGGATCAGCCATCAGGCGGCATCAGGGAAATTGCGCAAACTGCCCAAGGCCAAACGCGCAAAACCCAAAAAGTCGTGCAAAAAGAAAAAGAGCCTGTTCCGTAAATTCGCGGCAGAAGCTTTTGATCTGGTTGAGGATATCTTTGATTAACACCTGCGTTTGGGCGGATTTTTGTCCGAGATCTCAGGCCTGACAGGTATTTCCGCCTTGGGCCTTTTATCCGCAATTGGGGTGCTTATGTATTTTGCAACGGACCGGATTGGAACGCCCGGATCGTGTTTTGTCCCTGTTCCCACTTTCAACCTCCCGATATAATTCGGGAGGTTTTTTTCTGCGCAAGAGGCGGCTAAAGTGGTCTGATGATATACAAAGACAGCTTTCTCAAAGAGATTCTGACCCGTACCAAACGGGTCGCCATTGTTGGGGTTTCAGATAATCCTGTGCGCGCCAGCTATTTTGTGGCGCGGTATCTGTCGTTACGGAAGTTCGAAATTGTGCCCGTAAACCCCAAGCTGGCAGGGCAGACGCTGTTTGGTGCAAAAGTTGTCGCGTCATTGACCGAAATTGAGGGACCTGTGGATATGGTGGATATCTTCCGCCGTTCCGAAGCAGTGCCCGAGATTGTAGAAGGAGCGCTGGCGCAGTTATCTGATTTACGGACGGTATGGATGCAAATCGGGGTGGAAAACCACGAAGCGGCAGCCCTATGCGAGGCGCGGGGTGTGGATGTGGTAATGAACCGTTGCCCCAAGATTGAATATCAGCGCCTATTTGGTGAGTTGCGCATGGGCGGTTTCGCGACAGGTGTGATTTCCAGCAAGCTGTGAACTTGTGTCGCCCTTATGCCCCATGGGCAGAGTTACACGATCTAGCGGGACGCTTTCTCTGCAATGCCGGAGGTTGACTGGCGGCGGGCAAGTTCGTCTATCACGTCAGTCAGGGGCACGTCGCGGGCGGCCAGCATGACCAGTAAGTGATAGATGACATCCGCTGCCTCAGAAGTGAGGGCGGCTTTGTCATCTTTGATGGCTTCGATGATCGCTTCAATCGCTTCTTCGCCAAATTTCTCGGCGCATTTTTCAGGACCTTTGGCCAGCAGTTGCGCCGTCCAGCTAGAGCTTGGATCAGCGGATTTGCGGGCTAGGATCGTGGCGTAGAGATCGTCGAGTGTCATGTGAGCCTCATCGGGATGTCTGCGGCGGCCATGTGGTGTTTGGCCTCTTGAATGGTGAATTCGCCAAAGTGAAAGATCGACGCGGCAAGAACAGCAGATGCGCCCCCTTTTGTCACGCCATCGACCAAGTGATCAAGCGTGCCAACACCGCCCGAAGCGATCACGGGCATGTTTACCGCATCGGATATGGCCCGTGTCAGGGGGAGGTTAAAGCCCTGTTTGGTGCCATCGCGGTCCATGGAGGTGAGCAGGATTTCACCTGCGCCTTTTTTCATCATGGTGATGGCAAACTCGACGGCGTCTATTCCTGTGGGCTTGCGGCCCCCATGGGTGAAGATTTCCCATTTCCCAGGCGCTACCGTTTTTGCGTCAATCGCAGCGACAATACACTGGCTGCCAAATTGATCAGCGGCCTCGGCTACGACATCAGGGTTTGCGACCGCAGCAGAGTTGAAACTGACTTTATCAGCCCCAGCAAGCAGAAGGGCACGTACGTCAGCGGCTGTGCGTACACCGCCACCGACGGTCAGTGGGATATAGCAATGCTCGGCTGTGCGGCGGACCATATCAAACATCGTGCCGCGATTCTCATGGGTGGCATGGATGTCGAGGAAACACAGCTCGTCTGCGCCGGCGGCGTCATAAGCGATGGCAGCATCAACAGGATCACCTGCATCGCGCAGGCCGACAAAGTTAACGCCTTTGACAACGCGCCCGTCGGCGACATCGAGACAGGGGATGATGCGGGTTTTGAGCATGAGTATTTTCTACCAACGGGTTGCGGATGGAGCAAGTGAGGGCAGGGCCGAAGGCCCTATGAGTTTAGACAACAAAAAATTAGTCGCGCAGAGCCTCTAGCGCCGCTTTCAAATCAATCGCACCATCATACAACGCTCGGCCCGAGATGGCACCGCTGATGACGCCTGTTGATTTCAGTGCCGTCAAATCCGCTAGTGAGGAGACACCGCCAGAGGCAATAACGGGAATGTTCACCGCGCGGGCGAGGTCAGCAGTGGCGTCGATATTCGGGCCGCCCATGGCACCGTCACGCATGATGTCGGTGTAGATGATCGCGGCAACACCTGCGTCTTCAAATGATTTGGCAAGGTCCGTGACCATCACATCTGTTTCAGTCGCCCAGCCTTTGGTGGCCACGCGGCCATTACGCGCATCGATTCCTACGGCGACCTGATTTGGGAAGGCGCGGGCGGCTTCGCGTACCAGATCGGGTTTTTCTACAGCAATCGTGCCGAGGATCACGCGAGCAAGCCCTTTGTCCAGCCACGCCTCAATTGTCGCCATATCACGGATGCCGCCGCCCAACTGCGCAGGGACTTTGCACTGTTTAAGGATCGCCTCAACAGGAGCGGCGTTCACAGGGGTACCTGCAAATGCGCCATTCAGATCAACCAGATGCAGCCACGTGCACCCCGCGTCAACAAACTCCTGCGCTTGCGCGGCGGGATCATCGTTGAACACAGTTGAGCGGTCCATATCGCCATGTACAAGGCGCACGGCTTGGCCGTCTTTCAGGTCAATGGCGGGATAGAGGATCATGGCAGCGGCTCCTGTAGGCTGGTGTTGGTTCGGTTTTGCATGGAACGCGGCAATGTGCAACGCGACCTCACGTCAAGCATGCTGAAATAAGCTTGCTGTAATCTGGTTTTGTGACGCAGAGTTTTAATCAGTTTCAGGGAGGAACTGACATGAGAATAATTTTTGGCGCGGCTGTTGCTGTGTTCGGGCTTGCGGGTGTGGCTTTTGCTGATCCGGCTGAGGGGGTCTGGAAGACGCAAGTGGATGATGGGGCCTATGCCCATGTTAAGGTTTCCGCCTGCGGCGCGGCCTTGTGCGGAACCATAGCGCGAACGTTTAACGACAAAGGCGAATATAAATCCGCCAATATCGGCAAAAAGCTGGTGTGGGATATGATGCCAGCGGGAGGCGGTGCGTATAAGAACGGTAAGGTCTGGCAGCCATCAACAGGCAAAACCTATCGCTCTAAAATGGCACTATCGGGTAGCACGCTCAAAGTCTCAGGATGCGTCGGGCCGATCTGCAAGAAACAAACGTGGAGCCGCGTGAAATAGACGGTCAGGGTACGTTTCGGTCGTCAAAAGGCGCAAGGTGGCTCCCTTGCGCCTTTTAGATTGTTACGGTTTCCACTGTAGGAAGTTGGTGATCATTCGCAGACCAGTCGTCTGGCTTTTCTCTGGGTGGAACTGCATCCCGATCATATTGTCGCGGCCAATCACTGCGGTCACCTCACTGGCATAGTCCACATGGGCCAGTCGTTGGGCCGGATCAGCAACGGCCATGTGATAGCTGTGCACAAAATACGTGTGATCGCCTGTTTTAATCCCGTCAAATACGGGGTGGGGCGCATCGAGCACCAGATCGTTCCAGCCCATATGCGGCACTTTGAGGGTTGGGTCAGTAGGGGTGATCCGCGTGACTTCACCGCTGACCCAATCAAGGCCTTTGGTGTCCTCATATTCGCGGCCCCAAGTGGCCATCAACTGCATCCCCACACAAATCCCGAGGAACGGGCGACCTTTTTGTTCAACCGCTTCGATCATGGCCGAATAGATACCGCTGCGGCCTTTGAGGGCGGCCATGCAGGCAGGGAACGCGCCATCACCGGGCAGCACGATGCGGTCTGCACGGGCGATGACATCTGCATCGGCGGTGACAATCACCTCGCCTGCATTGGCCTCACGGGCCATGCGTTCAAACGCTTTGTGGGCCGAGTGTAAATTGCCGCTTTCATAATCGATGATCGCTGTGAGCATTATAGCATGCCTTTGGTGGACGGGATCGCATCCGCTTTGCGCGGATCGGTTTCCAACGCGTCGCGCAACGCGCGTGCGACAGCCTTAAAGGCAGCCTCGGCGATGTGGTGGCTGTTGATACCGTGAAGCTGATCGACGTGCAGGGTGATGCCGCCATGTGTGGCGAAAGCTTGGAAAAACTCGCGCACCAGCTCGGTATCAAAGGTGCCGATTTTTGCGGTGGGCAGATTAACATTCCAAACAAGAAAAGGCCGTGCAGACAGATCAAGCGCGGCACGCACCAGCGCATCATCCATCGGCAGCAAGCAGGCACCATAACGCACGATGCCGCGTTTATCGCCCACGGCCTGTGTCAGGGCTTGGCCCAATGCGATGCCTACGTCTTCGACGGTGTGGTGATCATCAATGTGTAGGTCACCTGTGCAGCGCACGGTCATATCGATCAGCGCGTGGCGCGACAGTTGGTCCAGCATGTGGTCAAAGAAACCCACGCCTGTTTTGTTGTCATAAACGCCTGTACCATCGAGATTAATCTCGACCTCAATATTGGTTTCGGCGGTGGTGCGGGTGATCTTGGCCTTGCGCATGAGGGGCCTCCGTTGACGCGTTTGTGTCCTTATAGCAGCCCTCTGGCCCACGCCAAGGGTTGATGAGGGATTGCGGGTTTTGCTGCTTCGTGCCAGCTTGGGTACGACAAATCAGGAGCCACCGCCGTGAGCACATGTGTATTCATTCAGATCCGTTGCCGTCCCGGCACCACGTATAGCGTTGCAGAAGCCATTGCGCTGCGCGAAATCCACTCAGAACTCTATTCCACCTCTGGGGATTTTGACCTGATGATGAAGGTCTATATCCCCACGGATGCGGATGTTGGCGTCTATATCAACGACAACCTGCTGGATATCGACGGGATTGAACGTTCGCTAACCACCATGACATTCAAGGTATTTTGATGCGGGCTTTGGTATGTGTGCTGGTTTTGATGGCTGGCAATGCCTCGGCGGCGCAACGCGTCTATGAGGGCGACGAGGCCGCAGCGCTGCGTTGTGCCAATATGATGGCACTGACAGGGGTGACGTTGAACCGTGCAGGGCTGATGCCAGACGCGGAAAAAAATGTGTTGGTGGGAATATCGGCTCTGATCCTTGATCGCCATGTCAGCGGCAATTGGAACGAGAAGAAACGCGCCATGGAAGCAATGCGCGATCGCCGCGATATTGATGCGACGCTGGAAGACTACCAGCGCAATGCGCCGATCTGTCTGGCGCGGTTTCCGATTAACTGAATTTTACGGTCATTGTGTAGCGGGTTTTCTGAGGGCGCGTCTTGCGCCTTCAGTGCAAGCCGTGATTTGAATGTTTAATGAAAACAGGTTCCTAAAACGACGAAGGGCCGCCCGAGGGCGACCCTATCGATTACCATCCGGGGTAGGGACGGTCTAACTGGAGCGGGCGAGGCGATTCGAACGCCCGACCCTAACCTTGGCAAGGTTATGCTCTACCCCTGAGCTACGCCCGCATCTAGTTAGTTCGGGTGATTTAGCCTTTGCTCGTGGTGGCTGCAAGTGGTTTTTCAGAAAAATTGCGTGTCTCTCAAGCAAATATTTAAAGCGCGATGCGGAACGTCGCACATCTTTGCCTATACGCCACGCAGATTTCTGAAACTGCGCGGCTTTTGCGTTAGGCAATTAGGGGCCAACGTTTGGTATGTTCGACACAGACGCCTGAAAATGGCTCCTGCACCGGACCTCAAACCTTCAACAACCACTTGGGTTTTGAACGGGGCTTTGGGAGCGTTAATCGAGCTGGTTTGCGGCTGCTCTACAAGCGAGCGTTTTTGGGATGCTCCGGCGGCTGGCAATTAGTTATGAAACCGTTGCGTAAATAAGCTCAGAATACTTGGGGCCAATCAAGGCGGATATCCGGTTTTACCAAAGCGGGATCAGTGGCGACGCCAACAGGACCACCCAACCGGCCATGGCAGGCATACCACGGCCCAACGCCCCGACTACCTTTCTGAATGTCTAAATAACAAAAAGCGGGACTGTGCGTTGATCCAGCGTCGTGCAGGGACTTCTATTAGGTGATAACTGACCGAAGAGGCTGCAAGCAAGGCGACACTTATAACAGACCAGTGCGGTGTCGGGATCCCGAGTTTTGGAAGATAGTCAAAAAACACCGCAAGCAAAAAAATGTGAATCATGTAAGTCGAATAAGAAATCTCCCCGAGATACACGGCCAGTTTGCTATTGGTGAAAAACTTCCAATTTGAAAGCCGCGCGCCTGAAACAATAAGCAGAGCGAACGGAGCAAGAATGGCATAGCCTGCGTTCTGCATCGAGCCGATCCAAGCCAGAAGTACAATGCCGACAATACCTCCCGCCACGGCCAACGGCTCCGAAATATAAGGTGCCAGTCGTCGCAATAGCATCCCAAGCAGGAAGAGCGGCACGATCCGAACAACGCCATAATCCCAAGTCATGTGTAGGAAGGCCGTTTTGCCGAGTGATACAGAAAGGATGTGAGCAGCCAGAAAGCTAGCAACACAGGCAGCGGCAATGATCCATGTCTGTCTGAACGGTATCAGCGCAAAGAGCAGATAAGCAAACATATCTGCCGAAAGGGTCCAGCTCGGGCCGTTTAGTACAAGCCCGTCCGTCGTATTGGCGCCGTGCAGCAGAAGAACTGATTGCCAGACACCTTCGACCGGGTTGCTTCCAATGACTGCCAAAGCGATGAATAGAGCTGTCATTACCGCATGTAACGGAAATATGCGGGCAAACCGCTTCAATAGAAATTGCCACCGCGAGAAGTCGCTATCATAGACGTGTAAAATCACGAAACCCGACAGTATGAAAAAGAAATCTACGCCACGTGCCCCGTTTGCTATAAAGTCAGAAAACCAACCTTGACCGAAATCGGTTCGTAATCGAAGGTGAAACAAAAACACCCAGAAAGCGGCGAAAAACCTTAGTGAAGTCAAACTTTTAAGATCATGTAACATATGCAAATAAATACTTCTGAGCTGGAGTGAATAGTTGTTGGATAATGCCCCCCCCATTTTTAACGGGGCGCATCCGTAGAATTTACGAAGACATTTTCAGTTTTGTGGGGGCGTGATGCAGGCGATGATCATGTTTGGTCAATTATTGTTATATGTTCATAGCCATAGAGGGCTTTGCGGTTTTGGAGGATATCGAGAGTTTCAGGGTTTTGAGCCGCTAAAAACTTTGCTCCAATACCCATTTTGACGATCTACCGGTCTCTGATCTATTAAACGTAAGGATTGTAGCAGACCTTCGCAGCCCTTCAAAAACCACTCTGTGTGGAGCGGTTTTTGAATACCATTTTCTATCTGAATGATTATTTGGGGCAGGTTACAACGTATTGCTCTAAGTCATGTGACGTCTGACACCCTAAAACGACGAAAGGCCACCCGAAGGTGACCTTGCCGTAGTCCTGTGGGGTTCAAGACTTCTAACTGGAGCGGGCGAGGCGATTCGAACGCCCGACCCTAACCTTGGCAAGGTTATGCTCTACCCCTGAGCTACGCCCGCATCTAGTTAGTAGAGGGCGTTTAGCCCGACCTGCGTCGGGCCGCAACACATTTTTCGACCTTTGGCAGAAAAAGTGTTACATCCTGCCATTAATCCCCCCGCAGTCTAAAACCCGCAGGGGGGCGACTTACTCCAATTCAACCAGCAGGTCTTTGGCATCAATCTGCCCACCAGGGCCGACATGCACGGCTTTGACAATCGCATCACGTTCCGCATGTAACCCTGTTTCCATCTTCATCGCTTCGATGGTGAGCAACAGATCGCCTTCTTTGACCGCTTGGCCAACAACAGCACCCACGCTGGCCACTACGCCTGGCATCGGGGCACCAATGTGATTGGGGTTGCCTGTTTCTGCTTTGGGACGCTGCGCTGTGGTGGCTTTGACCAGACGGTTTGGCACGCGGATCACACGCGGTTGGCCGTTTAATTCAAAGAAAACCTTAACCTCACCGTCTTCATTGGTGTCGCCGATAGCTTGCAACCGGATTTCCAGTGTTTTGCCCGGGTCGATTTCTGCGGCGATCTCGTCACTGGCTTCCATCCCGTAGAAGAATGTCGGTGTGGGTAGGGTGCGCACGGGGCCGTAGATTGCGTGGCGCGCCATATAGTCGAGATAGACTTTGGGATACATCAGATAGCCTGCCAGATCTTCATCGTCGATTTCGATTCCGTCCAGCTTGCCAGAGAGTTCAGCGCGGATGGCTTCCAGATCAACAGGCTCCAGATGTGCGCCGGGGCGGTCTGTGTTGGGTTTTTCGCCTTTCAGCACCTTTTTCAAGATACCATCAGGAAAGCCGCCCGCAGGCTGGCCCAGATTGCCGCGCATCATGTCGACAACAGATTCGGGAAAAGACACATCCGTTGCGGGGTCTTCGACCTGCGCACGGGTCAGCCCCTGTGATACCATCATCAGTGCCATGTCGCCCACCACTTTGGAGCTTGGCGTGACTTTTACAATGTCACCAAACATCTGGTTCACATCACGGTAGGTCCGCGCCACCTCGGGCCAGCGGTCATCCAGACCAAGGCTGGCCGCTTGTGCCTTGAGGTTGGTGAACTGCCCGCCGGGCATTTCGTGCAGATAAACCTCTGAGGAGGGCGCCTGCATGCCTGTCTCGAAGGCGGCGTATTGGTGGCGGACTTCTTCCCAGTAATCAGAGATTTCACGCACGGCGGTCATATCCAAACCTGTGTCGCGGTCGGTGTGGCGTAGGGATTCAACCACGGAACCCAGCGTCGCCTGTGATGTATTTCCTGAAAACGCATCCATGGCGCAATCCACTGCATCCACGCCTGCTTCGGCTGCGGCAAGGATGGTCGCGCAGGCAATGCCTGCCGTGTCATGGGTATGGAAATGGATCGGCAGGCCGACCTCGGATTTCAACGCGCTTACCAATTGGCGGGCTTGCGCGGGTTTGAGCAATCCCGCCATATCCTTGAGACCCAGCACATGTGCGCCCGCAGCCTTCAATTCCTTGCCCATAGCAACGTAATATTTGAGGTCATATTTCGCACGGTCTGGATCAAATATATCGCCTGTATAACAGATAGTGCCTTCACAGACCTTGCCTGCGTCGATCACAGCGTCCATCGCCACGCGCATGTTTTCCACCCAGTTGAGGCTGTCAAACACGCGGAACACATCCACACCGGAGCTGGCGGCGGTTTTCACGAAATGCTGTACGACGTTGTCGGGATAGTTGGTATAGCCGACCCCGTTTGAAGCGCGCAGCAGCATTTGTGTCATGATGTTTGGCATCTTTTCACGGATGTCGCGCAGGCGCTGCCATGGGCATTCTTGCAAAAAGCGATACGCCACATCAAAGGTCGCACCGCCCCAACATTCAACCGAAAACAGCGAAGGCAGGTTGGCGGCATATGCCGGAGCGACTTTGATCATGTCATGGCTGCGCATTCGTGTGGCTAATAGGGATTGATGCCCGTCGCGCATGGTTGTGTCTGTAATCAGCAACTGACGCTGCTGGCCCATCCAGTCGGCCACGGCTTGCGGGCCTTTTTGCTCCAGCAGGTTGCGTGTGCCCATCATCGGCTCGGCGCGGCTAACGGGCGGCAAAGGCGCACGGTGGGCAGCGGCGGGCAGGGGTTTGTCCTTGGTTTCGGGGTGACCGTTGACGGTGATGTCGGCGATATAGGTCAGTACTTTGGTGCCACGGTCCTGACGGGCCTTAAAGTTAAACAGATCAGGCGTCTCGTCGATGAATTTGGTGTGATAGGTGTTGTTCAAGAATGTCGGGTGCTTGAGAAGGTTTTCGACAAAGGCGATGTTGGTGGACACCCCGCGAATACGGAATTCGCGCAGGGCGCGGTCCATCCGTGCGATGGCCATTTCAGGGGTGGGGGCCTTGGCGGTGACTTTGGTCAGTAAGCTGTCGTAGTAGCGTGTGATCACACCACCCGCATAGGCCGTGCCACCATCCAGACGGATACCCATGCCCGTGGCCGAACGGTATGCTGTCAGACGGCCATAGTCGGGGATAAAGTTGTTTTGCGGGTCTTCTGTGGTGATCCGCGTTTGCAGCGCGTGCCCTGTCAGGGTGATATCTTCTTGGCGTGCCTTGCCAGTGGCCTCGGCAATGGTTTTGCCCTCGGCAATCAGGATTTGCGCACGTACGATGTCGATACCGGTGACTTCTTCGGTCACTGTATGTTCAACCTGCACACGCGGGTTCACTTCGATGAAATAGAACTCCTCGTTTTCCATATCCATCAGGAATTCAACGGTGCCAGCACATTCATAATTCACATGGGCACAGATTTTGCGGCCCAATTCACAGACATGGGCGCGTTGCTCTTCCGTCAGATAGGGCGCAGGGGCGCGTTCGACGACTTTCTGGTTGCGGCGCTGGACCGAGCAATCGCGCTCATAAAGGTGATAAATCTCGCCATGGGTATCGCCCAGAATTTGCACTTCGACGTGGCGGGCTTTTAGGATCATCTTTTCCAGATAACCCTCGCCATTGCCGAATGCGGCTTCCGCCTCGCGGCGGCCCTCACGGACTTTTTCTTCCAGCTCGCCCTCATTATAGATCGGGCGCATCCCACGGCCGCCGCCACCCCATGAGGCCTTGAGCATCAATGGATACCCCACCTCGGCGGCCTCTTTCTTGATTGCAGTCATGTCATCGCCCAAGACTTCGGTTGCGGGGATCACAGGCACACCCGCCTCAACCGCAACGCGGCGTGCGCTGGCTTTGTCGCCAAGGGCGCGCATGGTTTTTGCTTTGGGGCCGATGAAAGTAATGCCGTTATTGGCGCAGGCATCTACAAAATCAGGGTTTTCAGACAGCAGGCCATAGCCGGGGTGAATGGCATCGGCGCCGCAGGCTTTGGCGACGCGGATCATCTCGTCTATGCTCAGGTACGCGGCGACAGGGCCAAGGTCTTTGCCGATGCGGTAGGCTTCGTCAGCTTTAAATCGGTGCAGGCCCAGTTTGTCTTCTTCAGCAAAGACCGCAACTGTCGTTTTTCCCATCTCATTTGCGGCACGCATGATGCGGATGGCGATTTCGCCGCGATTGGCGATAAGGATCTTGCTGAATTCGGTCATTGAAAAGCCTTTGCAGTTGCAGGTCTGTCGCAATTTGTAGTCATAATGAACGTAACGTTACAAGGTGCCTCCTGTGATTTGGCCCTCATTGGGTCATTGCCGCCGAGATGGGGGGCTTGATGGCGGTTTAGCGATGTCCCCGATTGGCCACACTCTGACCCCACGTTGGTGTGGCGCTTGCCTCACCGCGTTGGTTGGGTAAAACAGCGTGATAGATTATGGCGCGTGCGGAGATTAGTAATATGAATCCTATGGTTAAGCTCTCGGTAGCGGGGGTGGGAGCGGCGATGCTGCTGGGGTGTTCCCAGACGCCGGATGCACAGCCGCTCGCACTGGTGCAAGGTGATCCTTTGGATATCCGCGAAGTCTTGGTTGAGCATGAAGGCCAGAAAGCCTGTGTTGGGTATGACGCGGAAACCAACAGCTGCGCGTCGCTTGTGACTATGGCGGTGGAAGAAGACACCGTCAGGGCCCATAAAACGGTTGCGCTTTTATTGGCGGGTAACGGGGGTACGCAATACATAGATACTGTCACACGCAGCACGTTGCGCGGTGGGCAGGCATGTACGCAGGCGCAAGACATTACTGTTCTAGGCCGCGATGAAATGTCTGCTTTTGAGTTGGGAGAGGCACGGAGTGTCATCGAAGAGCATGGCGGCAGCATTTGCTCTCGCTTGTACCGCTCTGGGGAGGGATATGTTTTTGCCTCAACGGGTGCAGATGGCTCTGCTGTTGCCTACGGTGAGCAGCGCTTCAGGTTTGTTTCTGGCGATGCTAATTTGAGAGCCAGAT
Organism: Sulfitobacter undariae; assembly: GCF_014196805.1. GTDB lineage: Bacteria > Pseudomonadota > Alphaproteobacteria > Rhodobacterales > Rhodobacteraceae > Sulfitobacter > Sulfitobacter undariae. Next base: position 76,393 of record NZ_JACIEI010000003.1, read on the forward strand.
AAGAGGCGGGTGGGAAGCCGGCCCAAACCGAGCTGTCTAAATCCGGCTTAGGCTTATCGTTTTTGGTAAGCTTGAGAGGTTTTGTGCCCCGATCTGGCCCATGTTTGATGCGATATCTTTTGCAAGGATGTCGATCAGGTGGTCAATCCCCTTTGGTCCAAGTGCTGCCAACGCAAAGTGGAATGCACGTCCCAGCATTACAAAATCGGCCCCCAAAGCCAAAGCACGTAAAATATCCAAACCGCCCTCGATACCGCTGTCAAAGATCAACGGCAGTTTGGTTGCGGCACGCACATCGGGGAGCGCTTCGATCGCGGCTGGAGCGGCGTCAAACTGACGGCCTGCGTGGTTTGAAATCCAAATCGCATCAACACCCATACCTTCCAGCTTTGTGGCGTCTTGCGGCCGCAAGATACCTTTGACCAATAGGTCCCCGTCCCACTCGTCGCGCAGCCAGTTGACATAATCCCAATCGGGCGAGGTGCGCAGCAGATAGCCCACATGAGCCGTCGGAGAGAGGCCATTGGTGGCGGCATTTGCGTATTTATCCAGACCGCGCATGTGCGGCATTCCGCGTTTGGCCATACCTGCCGCCCATGCAGGGCGCATTGCCACTTGCGCCAGTAAACGTGGCGTCAAGCGGGGCGGGTTGGTGAGGCCAGAGCGGACTTGCCGCTCGCGGCGGCTGGCAACAGGGACATCTACCGTCAGGATCAGGGTCTTGAAACCAGCGGTTTTGGCGCGGGCTAACATATCGCGGCGAATCTCGGCGTCGCGGGGGGGGTACATTTGAAACCACGCGTGTTGGCCCAAATGCGGCGCTATGTCTTCGGGGCTTTGGGTGGCGACGGTGGATATGGAATAGGGGATGGAATGACGGGCGCCGGCACGGGCCAGATGGCCCTCTGCATCGGGCCACATCAGGCCTGACATGCCTAAGGGGGCGATGCCAAACGGCAAAGGGAAGTTTTGGCCCAGAAATTTTGTTGATAAATCAGGCGTATATTCACCATGAAGAATCGAAGGCATCATGCCAACCTGATCCAAAGCTGACCGATTTCGGGCTTTGGTCGCCTCGGTTCCGGTGCCGCTGTCGAGGTACTCCCAAACGAATTTTGGAATTCTCTTTTGCGCACGTGACTTGAGATCGGAAATGGCGGGGAATTTTGCGTGAAGGTCCATAGGCTTATATGCGCCCAAGCCGATGGGCTTGTCTACTGAAAGTGTTTTGAAGTAGCGATTCAAACGAAGGTTGGGTTTGGTCCGCATGGTGTTAACGGTGAAATGACGTGGGGAACATCACAAGAACATGGTTTTCCTTGCGATAGGAAGAGGGTAGTGTGGGGGAATGAATGATTTTGACGAAAACGCTGCCTTCGAAGGTGCCTCCTTGTCCGCGCGTGCCATGGCTGCGCGTCCGCAACCTTATCTGGAGGGGTTGAACCCTGCGCAGCGTGCGGCTGTGGAGCAGATGGATGGCCCTGTGTTGATGCTGGCAGGGGCGGGGACGGGCAAAACGCGGGCATTGACCGCGCGGATTGTGCATTTGATGAACACAGGGCGTGCCCGCCCGAACGAGATTTTGGCGGTCACGTTTACCAATAAAGCTGCCCGCGAGATGAAGAATCGCGTGGGCGCGATGTTGGGGCAACCAATTGAAGGGATGCCGTGGCTGGGGACGTTTCATGCGATCTGCGTCAAGCTGCTGCGCCGCCATGCGGAGTTGGCGGGGCTGAAATCCAACTTTACGATACTGGATACGGATGATCAGTTGCGACTACTCAAGCAGTTGATCACAGCCGAAGGGATCGACGACAAGCGCTGGCCTGCGCGTATGCTGGCAGGGATCATTGACGGTTGGAAGAACCGCGCCTTGACGCCAGATAAAATCCCTGCGGCGGATGCAGGGGCCTATAACCACCGTGGCGCAGAAATTTATGCACAATATCAAGCGCGGCTTAAAGAGTTGAATGCCACTGATTTCGGCGACTTGCTGTTGCATATGGTGACGATATTCCAAACCCATGAAGACATTTTGAAACAGTATCAGCGATGGTTCAAATACATCCTTGTGGATGAATACCAAGATACCAACGTTGCGCAGTATTTATGGCTGCGGTTGTTGGCTGGCGGCCATAAGAACATCTGCTGTGTGGGGGATGATGACCAGTCTATCTATGGCTGGCGCGGCGCCGAAGTGGGCAATATCTTGCGGTTTGAAAAGGATTTTCCGGGCAGCCATGTGGTGCGGTTGGAGCAAAACTATCGCTCAACCCCGCATATTCTGGCGGCGGCCTCTGGCGTGATTGCTGGCAATCAGGGCCGTCTAGGCAAGACGCTGTGGACCGAAGCCACTGAGGGCGAAAAGCTGCGCCTGATCGGCCATTGGGATGGAGAAGAAGAAGCACGCTGGATCGGGGATGAAGTCGAGGCTATGCAGCGTGGGACACGCGGCCTGCGGCCTTTCAGCTTTGATGACATGTCGATTCTTGTACGGGCATCACACCAGATGCGCGCGTTTGAAGACCGCTTTCTGACGATCGGCCTGCCGTATCGCGTGATCGGCGGGCCGCGTTTCTATGAGCGGATGGAGATTCGCGATGCGATGGCATATTTCCGCGTTGTCACATCGCCTGATGATGATCTGGCGTTTGAAAGAATTGTGAACACGCCCAAACGAGGTTTGGGCAATGTGGCGCAGCAGAAAATCCAGATTGCAGCCCGTGAAAACGGCACAAATCTGGTTGAGGGCGCACGGATATTGCTGGCGCAAAACGGTCTCGGTGGCAAAGGCGGCAAGGAATTGCGCCTGCTGATAGAAGGGATCGACCGATGGGCGTCCAAACTGCGCGGCCCAAGGATTGCCCCGCCTGACGAGGCCGTGTTGGATGATGGCGGCCCGATCCGTATGGAATTTGGCCCGCCCGAGGTGACCCACGTCGAGTTGGCAGAGATTATTCTGGATGAGAGCGGCTATACTGCCCATTGGCAAAATGACAAAACCCCCGAAGCGCCGGGGCGGCTGGAGAATGTCAAAGAACTGGTTAAGGCGTTGGATCAGTTCGAGAATCTTCAAGGCTTTCTAGAGCACGTCAGCCTGATCATGGACAATGAAAAGGAAGGCGAGGGCGAGAAGGTCAGCATCATGACATTGCACGCGGCCAAAGGGTTGGAATTTCCTGTCGTGTTCCTGCCGGGATGGGAAGATGGTTTGTTTCCGTCACAACGTTCTATGGATGAAAGCGGCCAGAAGGGCCTCGAAGAAGAGCGGCGGTTGGCCTATGTGGGAATCACACGTGCCGAGGAAATCTGTACCATTTCATTTGCTGCCAACCGTTTTGTATTTGGCCAGTGGCAAAATGCCATGCCGTCGCGCTTTATTGACGAATTGCCAGAAGAACATGTGGATGTGCTGACCCCTCCCGGATTGTACGGCGGAAATTTTGGCGCGGCGATGCCCAAAAGCACGCTGCATGAGACGGCGGCAGAGGCGAATGTTTACAATTCACCCGGCTGGCGGCGACTGCAATCGCGCAGCGGTGCGCGGGCTGACAGCCAACCGTCCGGTGCGAAAAACATGACGATTGATATGACTGCCAGCAGCAGTTTCACCATGGGGGAGCGCGTGTTTCACCAAAAGTTCGGCTATGGCGCGATCATCGGGATCGAGGGCGATAAGCTGGAGGTGGCGTTTGAGAAGGCGGGAGACAAAAAAGTTGTCGCACGTTTCTTGAGTGCGGCGGATGATGTGCCGTTTTAGATTGGCGCGGCTGAGCGATGATTTCAAAGACTTGATTGCCAAACGCTTTCCTGTGGCAGGAGAGTGTTTTAGCCTATTTGATCCGAATATCAGTAATAATAATGAATTTGGGGGCTGTTTGGCCTGAAAGGTAAAACGGCGGGCCCCAGGGAGGTGGGGACCGCCGCTCTATGAAGTGCACCCTACCAAATGGGAGGAAGGAAAGATGCAGCTTTTACAGCGCGGGGTCATCAGTGAGGTGAGACTCTGCCGTGCTGTGTATTCACCTGCGGGCCGATGGGAGGAAAGGACCGCAGGGAATTCTTTAATTAGTTGACCAGTTCGGCCGCTTCACGTGCCAAGCGACGGAAGTCACTGCGGCAGATGCCGAGGTCGCCCATGTCGCGCTGTGTCAGCGTGTGCAGTTCGTTAAATGTCTGGCGGTAGGCCTTGCGCTGGCGCAACTTCAGGGAGATCGCGTCCATCAATGCCGCGGTGCGGCTAGGCTGTTCGGATGCGGATACCGCTGTGTCTGTGTAGTATGCCATGAGGCTCTCTTTTCATCTTTATTGCGTCTTGTTGTGATGAGTATTTAAGATTTATGGGGCATTGCGCAAGGGGTAATGCTGCAATGCAGCTATGCGTTTTGTGCAACTGCGGCATATTTCCTAAGCCATGGTTTCGAAACATAAGTTTTCAACAGCGCTCACGTTTTTGTGAAGTGGCTTGTTTCGAATTCTGGATAAAAAAATGGCGACGACATCAGGGAGGAGGAGATGCCGTCGCCTAAAATAAGAGATCCTCGGGAGGAGGATGAAGACCTCTTGGATATTCAAGAAAACCATCGGGAGGATTGTTTTCGTAGGTTCGTTTTACAGGGATTTGCTGCGCTAGCACAATCCCTTTCTCCGCAATGCTGCTATGCAGCGTATGCATATGAGGCATTTGCCTGAAAAGTTAGCATTCATGCTTAGAAGGGCGTGTCAGGTGAGGCGCGGACGTAGGCTTGCGGTTTTCGTTCAATCTGCGATGTCAGTGTGAACTTAAAGGAGACCAGCCATGTCCGTGACTATAGCCGATATCAAAGCGACCCTTGCGCGGATCAATCTGCCTGACGGTCAGAGCCTGATCGCGCATGATATGGTGCGAGCGCTGACCGTTGAGGAGGGCGCAGTCCGGTTTGTGATCGAAGCGCCTACTGCTGACGTGGCGCGTGCCATGGCGCCGATACGGGATGCGGCGGAAAAGTTGGTGTCGGAGATGGCGGGTGTCACAGCGGTGAGTGTCGCGCTCACGGCCCATGGTCCTGCACCTAAACCTGCCGCGCCGAGCCTCAAGATCGGCGGCCACCCCAAGCCGCAGGACGGACCGACAAAGCCAAGTGGCGTGAAGCGGATTATTGCAATTGGATCGGGCAAGGGGGGCGTGGGAAAATCTACGCTCAGTACCAATCTGGCAGTGGCGCTGGCCAAGCAAGGTCGCAAGGTCGGTCTGTTGGACGCTGATATTTACGGACCAAGTATCCCGCGGATGATGGGTGTAAATAAACGCCCGGCCAGCCCTGACGGCAAAACGATCATTCCGCTGCATGCACATGGCGTAACGCTCATGTCTATCGGGTTTATGATGGAAGAGGGTAAGGCTACGATCTGGCGTGGGCCAATGTTGATGGGCGCATTGCAGCAGATGCTGGGGCAGGTAGAGTGGGGCGAACTGGACGTGTTGTTGGTTGATCTGCCGCCCGGCACGGGGGATGTGCAGCTGACGCTGTGCACCAAGTCCGAGTTGACTGGCGCGATTGTCGTCAGCACGCCGCAGGACGTGGCGTTGATCGATGCTCGCAAAGCCTTGGATATGTTTAATACACTCAAAACCCCCGTGTTGGGTTTGGTTGAAAACATGTCGATGTTCGTCTGCCCTGATTGCGGATCACAGCACCAGATTTTTGGCCAAGGGGGCGTGTCAGCCGAGGCGGCCAAACTGGGGGTGCCCTTGTTAGGAACGCTCCCTATTGATCTAGAGACGCGTTTGGCGGGGGATAGCGGTACGCCTATCGCGGCTGGGGATAGTGCGATGGCGCAGGCTTATGCGCAGATCGCCGAGGGCATGATTAAGGGTGGTATGGCTTGATTACTGTGGCAGGGCTGACTTTTGGTTCGGGGTTGTGCATGTATAGAGTGTTGTCAGAACACTAAAGATTAACAGGCCTTCAAAGATCAGGACTGGCATCTCTATCAGCAATCTTTGCGGGGGGCTTGTCGGCGCCAGCAATGACGTCAGCCCTGCAAAGCAAGTGTTGACGGCTGCCAGCACTGCCGCCACGCTCCATAGCGTGCGGCTCATGGCTTTGGTCTGCTGCCAGCTTTCTGCCATCGATATCGGCCTGCCCAGAGCGGCCGAAGGGAGGATCAGGCTGAGCCGAAGCGATAACCAGATCAACGTCAACTGTATGATGAACGTCGAGAAGATGATCGAGCTGGGGGAGGGTGTGCCTGTGCCTCCGTTGACGCTGTTGCTAAACAGGACAAGAGGCGTCACCAGCGCAAGGCTGGCAGCCAGTTGTATCAAGGCCAGTGCCAGCACTCTCCAAACATAGCCGCGCAGCAAGGCGAAGGAGATAGGGGATATCGTGCAGGTATCGCGCAAGGTGTGCCGGTGCCAGAGTATGGCCATGGCTGCATAGCTTAGAATGAATGCGGCAATAACCCCTGCGGCTTTTAATCCGCTCTCGATGCTGTTCAGGATCGGCCCGGCGGGGCTCGCCAGTAGGATGCCTGGCGTGGCAAAGACCGCTATAATGCCGACAGCGGACATCATGATGAGGGCAGGCATCAAGACGGTTAATGTCGTGAGGGGGCTGCGCGTCAAAAGACGAATAGCTTGTTGCAATAGAGTGGCGGCTGTCAGCATTGGCGCATCATCCTGATTCAGTAATACCTCTTTTAGTGCGCTCCTAAGGTCTAACGCAAGTTGGACGTGTATCGCGGCGGCGTTTGCGCCCAAAGATCCGCTTGTGTGGCTCTTTGGGGGAAATCATGGACCGCGCTGTGGGAAACGATGGGAATTGTGCGGTGCGCGGCGTCGTGTTGGGCTTTTAGCGACAAGTTTCAGGGTGATTCGCGAGTGTCGGGCTGTTTGGCTGGAAACGAATGGGGAACATTGGTTGCGCTTTGGATTGCTGGGCTTGTGGGTAACTTTGTTGATGAATTATTTTGGGAATTCATGGGAAATTTTGGGGCACGTTTGATTGAGCTATATGTGGTGTCGTTTTGTAGTGGTGTCACTACAGATGCCACATGTTTGCTCTAGTTGGGCGCTAAATCTTGTTTTTTGACCCTGTGGGAAACAAGATGCAGTGGGTTTGATGAAAAATAATAGTAGACGCCCATGATTTCCCATGGCATCCCTTGTTCATCGGATGAGAACGAGACACGGGGCACCAAACGACCCCACGTAAAAATAAACTCTAGCAGGTTCATACAGGCCCTCGCTTTCATCAGACCAGAAGATCCGGCGCGCGAGCGAGCAGACATCCCCCCAGGTGGCGCGCGCAGTCGGACATCCCCGCACAGCGGGATAAAGTGGCGGGTTGATCAGTGGCAGCAGATCAATCCGCCCTTTTTATTACTGCAAGACGCATATGCAAGTGCGCATCAGTAAACGGAAAATGCGCCACAAGACAGACACCGACGGGTGTAGCGACAGGCAGGTACTAAGGCAGGCGCACGGAGCGCGAACAAAAAACGCCACGCCAATAGAGCGGGCATAAAGGACATCAAGTGAGCCGCAGGTTCAGAGGCGAAAGCCAGCATAAAGTCGACACGAAGGGGCGGGTATCTATACCGGCCTCTTTTCGACGTGTGCTGGAAGCGTCTGATCCGAACTGGAAAAGCGGCGAGACGCCCGAGCTGGTGATTGTATACGGTGATCACCGCCGCAGCTATCTTGAATGCTATACCATGGCAGCCATTGAAGAGGTCGATAGCAAGATCGACGCGTTGCCGCGGGGCTCTATGGAGCGCAAGATGCTGCAAGCGCTGTTCCACGGTCAATCTTTCCCCACTACGGTGGATGAAACGGGACGTCTGGTATTACCTGCAAAATTGCGCGGCAAGATTGATCTGGATAAAGAAGCGTTCTTTATCGGTATGGGTGACACGTTTCAAATCTGGCACCCCGAAACATATGACACGCAAGAGCGTGCCAAACAGGAAGCATGGCTTGACGAGCTGCCAGAGGACTTTGATCCGATGCAGTTCTTGGATGGCCCCGCCGGAGCGTGAGCGTGATGAGCAATACAGAGTCCGCCCCCCATATTCCCGTACTGATCCGCTCTATCCTAAAGGCCGTAGCGCCCGTGCAAGGGACGTGGCTGGACGGAACATTTGGCGCAGGTGGCTATACACGCAGCTTTTTGGATGCAGGCGCCGAGAAGGTGATTGCGGTGGACCGCGATCCACTGGCGTTCGAGATGGCGGCCCCATGGGCGGGAGAGTACGGTGACCGTCTGGTCATGCAAAAAGGTGTGTTCTCCAAAATGGACGAATACGCGCAAAACCTTGACGGCGTTGTGTTGGACCTTGGCGTTTCCTCTATGCAGCTTGATCTGCCTGAGCGCGGTTTTTCTTTTATGCGTGACGGACCTTTGGATATGCGGATGTCGCAGGACGGGCCATCGGCTGCGGATCTGGTCAACGAAGCTTCCGAGGAAGAGCTGGCCAATATCATCTTTCTCTACGGTGAAGAACGCGCCAGCCGCCGCATCGCTAGATTGTTGGTGATTGCGCGGGGCGAAGCGCCGATTGTACGCACGGCGGAATTGTCGCGTCTGGTAGAAAGCTGCCTGCCGCGTGCCAAACCGGGGCAGAGCCACCCCGCCACACGCACATTCCAAGCCCTGCGCATTGCAGTAAACAACGAATACGGTGAACTGTGGGCTGGTCTCATGGCGGCTGAACGGGCGCTGAAACCCGGTGGCAAACTGGCAGTTGTGACGTTCCATTCCGTAGAAGACCGCATGGTTAAACGGTTCCTGACCGCTCGTGCAGGGGCAGGGGGCAATGCCAATCGCTTTGCACCAGAGCTGGAGCAAGACGCCCCGCAATTCACACTGAAATCGCGCAAGGCGATCATTGCTGATGCACTCGAGCTGGATGAAAACCCGCGTGCGCGCAGTGCCAAGCTGCGGGTGGCGACACGAACCGACGCGCCAGCAGGCGAGATTGACGCAAAGGCCATCGGAATGCCGATGATGAGGGAAAAGAAGCCATGAAAAGCTTTATGTATGTTTTGACCGCTTTATGTGTGATCGGATTGGCGTTTTGGGCTTACCGCGAAAACTATGCCACCCAAGCTGTGCTCAATACGACTGATCGCCTGCATTCCGAAATCCGCTCGGCGCATGCGCGACTGGCTGTCTTGCGTGCCGAGTGGGCCTTTCAGAACCGTCCTGAACGGTTGCGTGACCTTACCGAGCTCAACTTTGAACGGTTGCAATTGCTGCCGCTTAACCCTGAACAATTTGGTCAGGTGGATGAGGTGCAATACCCTGCGCCTGATCTGTTGCTGATCACAAATTCTGTTGAAGTATCCACTATGAATGCAGAGGACCCGCTATGATCCGCACACCTTTGCGCCCCCTTGCACGGATTCTCAAAGCGCGTGCAGATGGTGAAAATCCCGATGCGATTGAAAACCAAAACCGTCGTATCCGTCATGAACAGATGCGAGACAAAGACCGTGGCCGCGCCGAGGGGCGCTTGTTGGTACTGGGTGTTTTCTTTTTCTGTGCATTCGCGGTTGTGGGCGCGCGCATGGGGTTGCTGGCTGTTTCCGATCCTGTAGAGCCACGTGCGCAAGCGCCCGGTTCGATCATCGCGAATACGCGCGCAGATATCGTTGATCGCAATGGCAGCATCCTTGCGACTAATCTGGATACGCACGCGCTTTATGCGCAGCCGCAAAATATGATTGACCCCGAAGGTGCCGCTGCAGCTTTGGTCAAAATCTTTCCCGATCTCAAACATGAACGGTTGATCAAGGATTTTACGGGAAAGCGTAAGTTCCTGTGGGTGAAGAAGAAAATCAGCCCCGAGCAATTGCAGGCGGTTCATGATATTGGCGATCCGGGACTGTTGTTTGCACCCCGTGACATGCGCCTTTATCCCAACGGTACGTTAGCGGCCCATATCATGGGCGGTGCCAGTTTCGGACGTGAAGGCGTGAGTGCAGCCGAAGTGATCGGTGTGGCTGGCGCTGAGAAGTACTTTGATGACTACCTGCGCGATCCTTCCAACGCAGGCAAGCCGCTGGAACTGAGCCTCGATCTGGCTGTTCAGGCCGCATCCGAGCGGGTTCTGGATGGCGGTATGAAGTTGATGAACGCCAAAGGGGCGACCTCTATTTTGATGGACGTTTACACTGGTGAAGTGATCAGCGTCGTATCTTTGCCCGACTTCAACCCAAATGACCGCCCGCGCCCTGCAATCGAGGGCGACGCGTCGGACAGTCCGCTGTTCAACCGCTCGGTTCAAGGGGTGTATGAGCTGGGCTCGACCTTCAAGATTTTTGCGGTGGCACAGGCGATGGAGCTTGGGCTGGTGAACCCGAGCACGATGATTGACACATCTGGCCCGATGAAGGTCGGCGGCCGTACGATTGGCGAATTCAGGGGCAAGAATTACGGCACGCTCTCAGTGTCGCAGATCATTGAAAAATCATCGAACCGTGGCACAGGCCGCCTTGCCCTGATGATCGGCAAAGAACGCCAGCAAGATTTCCTACGTAGCCTTGGCCTTTTTGATAGATCCCCATTCGAGATCATCGAAGCGTCGGGTAGTCAGCCGTTGTTGCCCGCCCGTTACACCGATCTTTCGGCAGTTACGATTTCTTATGGCCACGGTATCTCCACGACAGCCATGCATTTGGCGGCGGGTTATGCCGCAATTGCGAATGGGGGGCGGGTTGTGAAACCGACCTTGATCAAACAAAGCGGCCCCGTTCTGGGCAAGCGCGTGATGCGTGAAGATGTGGCAGCAGCGTCGCGGCGGATGTTGCGGGCTGTGGTGGCAGGCGATGATGGCACGGCGTCGTTCGGTGATGTTGAGGGTTATTTTGTGGGCGGTAAAACTGGCACAGCGGATAAGCCAAAGCCGGGCGGTGGCGGTTACTATAAAGAAAAAACCATCACGACATTCGCCTCGATGTTTCCTGCAAACGATCCGCGCTATGTGTTGATTGTGACGTTGGATGAACCCGTCGAGACGTCCAGTGGCAAACCGCGCCGTACGGCAGGGTGGACAGCGGTTCCCGTCGCGGCCGAGATGATCCGACGTGTGGCGCCTTTGCTTGGTATGCGGCCAGCCATTGAACCCGCCGAACTCGCTGGTATAACCCTCACCAGCAGCAACTAAGCCGGAACAGGCCCTATGACATCCCCCGAGAAAATCACATTGAAATCCTTGGGGCTTTTGGCCGTGGGGGGACAGAATCCAGAAATAAGCGATCTGCAGGTTGATAGTCGCAAGGTGACAACTGGAACGCTTTTTGCGGCCTTGCCCGGATCGGTGGTGCATGGCGCAGCCTTTATTGATGCCGCGCTGGAGCGGGGGGCGATTGCAGTACTGACTGATGCCAAAGGTGCGCAAATTGCAGGCGATGCGATTACCGCAGCGGGGGCGGCATTGGTCATCACAGACGCGCCACGAGAAGTCTTGGCACGCTCCGCTGCTTTGTGGTTCGGGGCCCAACCACAAACAATGATCGCGGTGACAGGCACCAATGGGAAAACTTCGGTCAGTACCTTTGTACGTCAAATCTGGCTTGAGATGGGGCTGGCCGCCATCAATCTGGGAACCACAGGAGTTGAGGGCGCATGGACCGCGCCACTGGCCCACACGACGCCCGAGCCCATCACTCTGCACCGCAGTCTGAAGCAAGCGGTGGCCGAGGGTGGGATCACCCATGCGGCAATGGAGGCTTCCTCGCACGGGTTAGACCAGCGCCGGTTGGACGGGGTGAACCTGACAGCAGCCGGGTTTACAAATTTCACTCAGGATCATCTGGACTACCATGAGACCTTTGAGGCGTATTTTGACGCCAAAGCAGGTCTGTTTGCACGGGTATTGCCCGAAGATGGCACGGCAGTTGTGAATATTGACGATCCAAAAGGCGTGGAGATGGTCGCCATCGCACGTGCGCGGGGCTGCGATGTCATTACCGTGGGCCGTGACGGGGGCGATTTGCATCTGACAGGCCAACGCTTTGATGCGACAGGGCAGGACTTGCTATTTGTCTGGAACGGGAAATCCTATCAAAAACGTCTGAATTTGATAGGCGGATTTCAGGCAGATAACGTGATGCTTGCGGCGGGGCTGGTCATTGCTTGCGGTGCGAACGCTGCCGATGTTTTTGACACGATCCCGCATCTGACAACGGTACGTGGTCGTATGCAATTGGCCGCCACCCGCGACAATGGCGCGGCGGTGTTTGTGGATTACGCGCATACGCCAGACGCTGTGGCAACGGCACTTGCTGCGATGCGCCCGCATGTGATGGGCCGCCTTGTGGCGATTGTGGGGGCAGGCGGCGATCGCGACACCGCCAAGCGCCCATTGATGGGGACCGCAGCGGCGCAAAACGCCGATGTTGTGTTTGTGACAGATGACAACCCGCGTTCGGAAAATCCCGCAAACATTCGTGCGGCGGTGATGGGCGGCTGCCCTGATGCGACCGAAGTAGGGGACCGCGCCGAAGCGATCCTGCGCGGCATTGACGTGCTGGAGCCGGGAGATGCATTGTTGATTGCCGGTAAGGGCCATGAAACGGGTCAGACCATTGGCGATGATGTGCTGCCCTTTGATGATGTAGAACAAGCCAGTGTCGCAGTTGCCGCGCTGGACGGGAGGCTGGCATGAGTTTGTGGACCGCAGCAGAAGCCGTCGCTGCCACTGGCGGGCGGGCGCAGGGCGATTGGACCGTTGACGGGGTCTCAATCGATACCCGTACACTTGAAAAGGGTGATTTGTTTGTCGCGCTTAAAGATGTGCGCGATGGTCATGATTTTGTAGCGGCAGCCTTAGACAAAGGGGCAGGGGCTGCGCTGGTCTCGCATATTCCCGATGGGGTGGCGGCAGATGCGCCGCTGTTGATTGTGGAGGATGTGCTGAAGGGGCTGGAAGCCTTGGGGGCGGCGGCACGGGCGCGAACCTCTGCCAAAGTCATCGGGATTACAGGGTCGGTTGGGAAAACGTCGACCAAGGAAATGCTGTTGGCAATGCTGGCACCGCAAGGGCGGACCCATGCCAGTGTGGCAAGCTATAACAACCATTGGGGTGTGCCGCTGACGCTGGCGCGGATGCCTGTCGATACGGAATACGCAATTATTGAAATGGGCATGAACCATCCGGGTGAAATCTTGCCGCTGACCCGGCTGGCCCGCCCCCATGCCGCCTTGATCACCACAGTTGCCGCCGCGCACCTTGAGGCCTTTGACAACATCACAGGCATCGCGCTGGAAAAGGCGAGCATCTTTGACAGCCTGCCCATTGGTGCGCCTGCCGTCTATAATGCTGATGTTGAAACCTCTGCTATTCTAGCTGCAAAAACCCATGACAAACGCCTGCATGGTATCGCCTTTGGTGAACACGGGTTTGATTGGAAACTGAAAAATCTGGATATTCAGGGTGATATCACGGTTGTGCAGGCCGAATTCGACGATAAGCCGCTGCTGTTCAAGCTGGCCACACCGGGGCGGCATTTTGCCATGAACGGGCTGGGAGCCTTGGCAATTGTACAAGCGATTGGCGCTGATCTGGGGCAAGCAGTGACAGAATTGGGCCGTTGGACCCCCTACAAAGGCCGTGGCCAACGTGAGGTCATCCAATTGGATCCGCTGGACCCGCGCGAAGCTCTGAGCCTGATCGACGACAGCTATAACGCCAACCCGACCTCGATGGAGGCGTCACTGGAAGTATTGGCAGGCGCTGTGACCTCGGACGGTCTGGGCCGCAAAGGCAAAGGTCGCCGGATTGCGTTTTTGGGTGACATGAAAGAACTGGGCGAAGATGCCGTGGCATTACACGCTGGTTTGGCCCATCTGGATACAACAAAATCGCTGGATGTGATCCACTGTGTCGGTCCGCTGATGCGTGCGCTCTACGATCTGTTGCCCGAACACCAGCGCGGTGACTGGTTTGAGACCTCTGCCGAGATGTGCGCAGGGCTGCGTCACAAGCTGGATGCTGGCGATGTTGTGCTGGCCAAAGGGTCTTTGAGCATGAAATTAGGGCTCATCGTTGACGCCATCCGAAAAATGGGCCATCCGCTGTCGGAAGATTAGCCCCTGATTGTGGGGCGCGGGCGGCGAAGCCCACAAGATGTGGCGATTTTGCACAGAAGAATGAATAAGGACGATGTATGCTCTATTGGTTAACCCTGCTGTCAGATGGCGGTGATTTCTTTAACCTTTTCCGCTATATCACCTTCCGTGCAGGTGGTGCGTTTATGACTGCACTGGTCTTTGGGTTTATCTTTGGTCAGCCGTTGATCAACATGCTGCGCCGTACCCAAGGCAAAGGCCAACCCATCCGTACGGATGGCCCTGAGGGGCATTTTGCTAAGGCGGGCACGCCAACCATGGGCGGTTTGCTGATTGTAGGGGCATTGTTGACCTCGACCCTGCTTTGGGCGCGGTTGGACAACGCGTTTGTCTGGATGGTGCTTTTTGTGACCATGGGTTTTGCCGCCATCGGCTTTGCTGATGACTATGCGAAGGTCAGCAAGCAGAATGTGGCGGGTGTGTCCTCTAAGGTGCGGTTGTTGCTGGGCTTTTTGATTGCAGGCATCGCGGCATATTGGGCGGCGCAATACCATCCCGAGAATTTACAATACCAGCTGGCGCTGCCCGTATTCAAAAACACGCTGCTGAACCTCGGTTACTTCTTTGTGCCCTTTGCGATGATCGTGATTGTCGGTGCGGCCAATGCGGTGAACCTGACAGACGGTTTGGATGGTTTGGCGATCATGCCTGTAATGATTGCAGCGGGAACGCTGGGCGTTATTGCCTATGCGGTTGGACGCGTGGATTTCACCAATTATCTGGATGTACACTACGTGCCGGGAACGGGCGAAATTCTTGTGTTTACAGCGGGATTGATTGGCGGGGGCTTGGGCTTTTTGTGGTATAATGCGCCACCTGCGGCTGTGTTCATGGGCGACACAGGCAGTCTGGGTTTGGGCGGTGCTTTGGGGGCCATCGCAGTGGCAACCAAACATGAGCTGGTGCTGGGCATTGTCGGTGGCTTGTTTGTTGTCGAAGCGATGAGTGTGATCATTCAGGTTTTGTACTTTAAGCGTACAGGCAAGCGGGTGTTCCTGATGGCCCCGATCCACCACCACTATGAGAAAAAGGGCTGGGCCGAGCCGCAGATCGTGATCCGCTTTTGGATCATCTCGCTTATTCTGGCTCTGATCGGTCTCGCTACGCTGAAAGTACGGTAAATGGCGGGGCCCGTTAAAGATACACAGGCGATGATTTCGGGAATGGCGCCTGTGCTGGACGAAACGATTTACCATTTTTGCGTGGCCCCCGAAGACCTGTTGCCAGAGGCGCTGGCCAGTTTCCGTGAGGAAGAAGGCCTGTCATTGATCCTGAGTGATACTGTTGCCGAGAAAAACGGGCTGCCCCGCGATTTGCCTATGCATCGGATCACTCTTACGGTTCATTCCGCATTGGACGGTGTTGGCCTGACTGCGGCAGTTGCAACTGTACTGGCGCAGGCGGGGATCGCGTGCAACATGGTGGCAGGGGCACATCACGACCACGCCTTTGTACCCGCTGGTGATGCGCAACGCGCCGTGGCGCTTTTGAAAACATTGGCTGCGGGCGATTGAACGCAGAATAGGGACGATCAAGATGATACCAGTTCAAGGCATGCAGGGATTGCGGGTTGCAGTGTTGGGGCTGGGGCGGTCTGGCCTATCGGCGGCACGTGCCTTGGCAGCAGGCGGGGCAGAGCCGATTTGCTGGGACGATAACCCGCTTGCACGCGAGGCAGCGCAGGCCGAAGGCTTCGCTTGTGTCGAGCTGACCCGTGATGGCGCGTTTGAAGGTGTCGCGCGGTTGGTGGTAAGCCCTGGTATCCCGCATCTATACCCTACACCCAATCGAGTGGTTGCTGCGGCATTGGATGCTGGAGTGCCTGTGGACAATGACATCGGCTTGTTTTTCCAAAGCTTTGCAACATCAGAGTGGGATGAGTTCGACGTCGCCCCACGGATCATTGCGGTGACGGGATCAAACGGTAAATCAACAACTTCTGCACTGATCCACCATATTCTGGAACATGCTGGCCGGAACTCGCAGTTGGCGGGTAATATCGGGCGTGGTGTGCTGGATATTGAGCCAGCTCCCTCAGGCGGTGTGGTTGTGTTGGAGCTGTCCAGCTATCAAACTGATCTGGCCCGCAGCCTGACGCCCGATGTGGCGGTGTTCACGAACCTCAGCCCCGATCATCTGGATCGCCATGCGGGCAAAGGCGGTTATTTCGCGGCCAAGCGCCGTTTGTTCGCCGAAGGCGGACCTGACCGTGCTGTAATCGGTGTGGATGAGGCCGAAGGCGCGTTTTTGGCAGGGCAACTCAGCGAAGGCGCGGTTGACGACCGTGTGATCCGCGTGAGTGTGGACCGCAAGCTGACAGGCCCCGGTTGGCAGGTGTTTGCGCGCAAGGGCTTCCTGAGCGAATACCGCAATGGCAAACAGGCGGCCTCGATTGATCTGCGTGCGGTTGCCGGATTGCCGGGCGCGCATAACCATCAGAACGCTTGTTGTGCCTATGCTGCATGTCGTGCCTTGGGCTTGGCGCCCAAAGTGATTGAGGCCGCGTTCCACAGCTTTGGCGGTTTGCCCCATCGCAGCCAGACAATTGGCGAAAAGAACGGTGTACGTTTTGTGAATGACAGCAAGGCGACAAATGTTGATTCAGCGGCCAAGGCGTTGCAGGCTTTCAAGAACATACGCTGGATTTGTGGCGGGTTGGAAAAAGAGGGCGGACTGGACGGTTTGACCGATGCGTCGTCTTCGGTGCGCAAAGCCTATGTGATCGGGCGTGAAGCGGCCGGATTTGCCATGCAGCTCAAGGTGGAGGCGGAGGTCTGCACCACGATGGCGGATGCCGTGGCCCGTGCGATTGCGGATGCTGAGTCTGGCGATGTGGTGCTGCTGGCCCCTGCGGCGGCCAGCTTTGATCAATATGACAGCTTTGAAAAGCGCGGCGATGATTTTTCGCAGCTTGTTCAAGCGCATATCGCTAAGGGGTGAAACCCAGCCTAGCGTGAGGCGTTGATGTCTGCTGCTGCGGCCATTGCCGATGACCATGCCCATTGGAAGTTATAGCCTCCCAGCCATCCCGTTACATCCATTGCTTCGCCGATAAAATAGAGATCAGGCTGGGCCTTGCAGGCCATGGAACGGGAATTGAGCGCGTCGGTGTCAATGCCACCCAAAGTGACTTCGGCTGTACGGTAGCCTTCGGTGCCGTTTGGGAGGAGCTCCCAATGCTGCAAACCCTGCATCAAGGCGTCAAGGCGTTTGTCAGACCAATCCGCCAGATTTCCTGTCAGGTCAAACACTCCCGCGAGATGTTCAACCAGCCGCGCTGGCAAGTGTCGGGCCAGTTCCGTTGTCATGTTCTTGCGGCCTCCAATCTGGCGCTGTTGGCGCAGGGCCTCATACATGCCGCTGGGCAGGATATCCAAAAAGACGGGGGCACCCTCCACCCAATATGACGAGGCTTGCAGCACAGCAGGGCCAGAAAGGCCGCGATGGGTGAACAACAGGGCTTCTTCAAATACGGGGCCGTCTGCGTGCATGCGGGCAGGGACCGCGACACCTGATATCTCGGCAAAGCGGCCATCGGCGAAGGTAAAGGGCACAAGGGCAGGCCGCGTGGCAGTGACAGGGATGCCGAACTGTTGGGCGATGTCATAGGCAAAGCCTGTGGCACCCATTTTGGGAATGGATTTTCCGCCCGTTGCAATGACCATACGGCGTGTGGTGACTTTGTGGGTCTTCTCTGGCGTCGCGAGCGTGAAACTATATCCCGCATCGGTGGCGCGTATGCCCGAGACAGAGCTTTGCAGGCGCAGGTCTACATCACGCGCCTGCATCAGTTTGTGCAGCATCGCGATGATGTCTTTGGCGCTGTTATCGCAAAACAACTGCCCTAGCGTCTTTTCGTGCCATGCGATGCCATGGGCCTCAACCAATGCGACGAAATCCCATTGAGTATATCGCGCCAACGCTGATTTGGCGAAGTGGGGGTTTGCACAGATAAAGGCCTTTGGATCAGTGTGCATATTGGTGAAATTGCACCGCCCACCACCCGAAATGCGAATTTTTTCGCCCGCCGATTTTGCGTGATCAACAAGCAGAGTACGCCCGTCCAGATGGGCGGCAGCCATCATGCCTGCGGCGCCAGCGCCGATTATTACTGTGTCAAATTCCATCTGGCAGGGGTGCCTCATGGCGCGGCGGCGGTCAAGCCTTCGTGAGGGGGCTTGCCGCGCATGTTGGGAGGTCTAAGTGTATTGCGAAACAAATAGGAGATTTCCAAATGACAGCACTTCGCGCAGGTAGCCCTTTTCCAAAAACAGACGTTGACCAGCTTGGCGGTGGCACGCTCACCCTTGGTGCGCCACGGGGCGGGCATGACTGGCAGTTGGTCGTTGTTTATCGCGGCCTGCATTGCCCGATCTGCAAAAACTATCTGGCAAAACTGCAAGAACTGGAGGCGGAATTTAACAGCCACGGTGTTGATGTTGTGACTGTTTCTGGCGATCCAGAGGAGAAAGCACGTAGTTTTGCAGATGAAAAAGAACTGACGCTGGCGGTGGGCTATGATCTGAGCGTGGCACAGATGAAAACGCTTGGCCTCTATGTATCCGATCCGCGTAGCGAGAAAGAAACCGATCGTCCTTTCGCCGAGCCGGGCTTGTTTGTGGTGAATGCCGAAGGCAACATCCAGATCATTGATGTGTCTAACGCGCCCTTTGCGCGGCCCGAATTGCAGGGCATTGCAAACGGGATCAAATTCATCCGCAGCAATGATTACCCGATACGCGGTACACACGAGGCTTAAATCCCTGTGGAAAACGCTGCGAAAACACTGGCAGCGCAGCGTTTTCCGCGCTATGCTGCCAGTTAGACCCCCGATCAAGGGGGCAGGCAGGCAGTGTAAGGCGTATATCCATGACAGAAATGGTCTATGGTGCAGTCCCCGTAAGGGATGGCGAACCAATTCTCCCTAAATGGTGGCGGACGCTCGATAAATGGGCGCTATCGTGCATCTTGATGTTGTTTGCCGTCGGCATGTTGCTGGGGCTGGCAGCCTCCCCTCCGCTTGCAGAAAAGAACGGGTTTGAGCCTTTCTATTATGTTCAGCGTCAGGCCTTTTTTGGCGGGCTGGCGATGATTGCGATGTTGCTCACCTCCATGATGACACCGACTGTGGTGCGCAGGTTGGCTGTTGTGGCCTTTGCTATCGCTATGGTTTCGTTGATGTTGTTGCCATTCTTTGGAACAGACTTTGGCAAAGGCGCAATACGCTGGTACAGCCTTGGCTTTGCCTCTGTTCAGCCGTCCGAGTTTTTGAAGCCGGGTTTTGTTGTGGTCACCGCATGGCTTATGGCTGCGAACCTTGAGATTAACGGCCCTCCAGGCAAGGCGTGGTCCTTTGGTTTGTGTATTGCCATCGTGCTGATGCTGGCATTGCAACCTGACTTTGGTCAGGCCTGTCTGGTGTTGTTCGGTTGGGGCGTGATGTATTTTGTTGCTGGCGCGCCGATGGTGTTGTTGGTTGGGATTGCGGGGCTGGTTGTGATGGGGGGCTCGCTCGCTTATTCCAGCTCTGAGCACTTTGCGCGTCGAATTGACGGCTTTCTCAGCGCCGAAGTCGATCCCAATACCCAGTTGGGCTATGCCACCAATGCGATCCGTGAAGGGGGTCTATTTGGCGTAGGGGTTGGAGAGGGC
The DNA here is from genome assembly GCF_014196805.1 of Sulfitobacter undariae. GTDB lineage: Bacteria > Pseudomonadota > Alphaproteobacteria > Rhodobacterales > Rhodobacteraceae > Sulfitobacter > Sulfitobacter undariae. The sequence goes on from NZ_JACIEI010000003.1 coordinate 96,162, forward strand.
GAAGTGAAGTGGTCGCTTCCCGATGCACATACTGATTTTATCATTGCTGTCGCCGCCGAAGAATACGGGCTGGTTTTGGTGCTGTGTATCATTGCACTTTATACGCTTATTGTTGTGCGCTCTCTGCTGCGTCTGGTCCGTGAGCGTGATCCGTTTATCCGTCTGGCGGGTACAGGGCTTGCTTGCATGTTTGGCGTTCAGGCGATGATCAACATGGGTGTTGCCGTGCGGTTGTTGCCTGCAAAAGGCATGACACTTCCGTTTGTGAGTTATGGCGGGTCTTCCATTATTGCCTCTGGTATCGCGCTGGGGATGTTGTTGGCATTTACTCGCTCGCGCCCACAAGGCGAGATCAGCGCATTGCTGGGAAGGGGGCGGTCGTGAGTACAGTTCCCCTATTGGTGATCGCGGCGGGCGGTACAGGCGGGCATATGTTCCCTGCGCAGGCTTTGGCCGAGGTGATGCTGGCCCGTGGTTGGCGCGTCAAGCTGAGCACAGATGCACGCGGCGCACGTTATACCAGCGGCTTTCCTGACGCGATCGAGATCGAGCAAATCGCAAGTGCGACTTTTGCACGGGGCGGTATCCTTGCCAAAGCGCTGGTGCCTTTTCGCATCCTTGGCGGTACGATCAGCGCTGCGTGGCGGATGCTGCGTGACAAACCAGCTGTAGTGGTGGGGTTTGGCGGTTACCCGACAATTCCGGCGCTCTCAGCGGCATATTTGCTGCGCCGCCCGCGCATGATCCACGAACAAAACGGCGTTTTGGGCCGTGTGAATGAGTTGTTTTCCAAACGTGTGGATCAGGTTGCTTGTGGCACATGGCCCACCGTGTTGCCCGAAGGGGTAGAGGCCGTGCATGTGGGGAACCCTGTGCGTGCATCTGTGTTGGAGCGAGCAGGCGCAGGTTATATCGCGCCGGGCGATTATCCGATGGATCTCTTGGTTATGGGCGGCTCACAGGGGGCGCGTATTCTGAGTGATGTGATTCCTCCTGCGATTGCGGCCTTGCCCATGGATATGCTGCGCAACATCCGCGTCAGCCATCAGGCCCGCGACGAAGACGGGACGCGGGTGTCCGAATATTACGCAGAAAACGGCATCAACGCTGATGTGCAGCCGTTCTTTCATGACGTGCCGCGCCGCATGTCCGAGGCGCAATTGGTGATCAGCCGTTCTGGTGCGTCTTCGATTGCGGATATGACCGTGATTGGCCGTCCTGCGATCCTGATCCCCTTTGCTGCGGCTGCGGGGGACCATCAAGCGGCCAACGCACGCGGTATGGTTGAGGCGGAAGCTGCGGTTATGATCCGTGAAGAAGACGCCTATCCAGATGTCGTGAGCGAATTTATCCATACCATCCTTTCCAACGGGCCCGCCGCCATGAAGATGGCGAATAGCGCTCTGTCTCTGGGTAAACCCGAGGCAGCCGAAGCGCTGGCCGATTTGGTCGAATATCTTATTGCCCCCAAGGAGCCTACCCAATGAATGCCGCAACCAAACTGCCCCAAGATGTAGGCGCAATCCATTTTGTTGGCATCGGTGGCATTGGCATGTCTGGCATCGCCGAAGTTCTGCTGAACCACGGCTATTCGGTGCAGGGGTCTGATCTAAAATCGACCCCCATCACAGACCGTCTGTTGGAATTGGGCGCAAAGATATTTGTGGGGCAGAAAGCTGATAATATCGGGTCGGCGCAGGTTGTCGTTATCTCTTCTGCGATCAAACCGGGCAATCCCGAGTTGGACGCCGCCCGCGCCCAAGGCCTGCCGATTGTGCGCCGTGCCGAAATGCTGGCCGAGTTGATGCGCCTGAAATCGAACATCGCCATCGCGGGTACTCATGGCAAAACCACGACCACAACAATGGTGGCAGCGCTGCTAGATGGGGGCAATTTCGACCCTACTGTTGTGAACGGCGGCATCATTCACGCTTATGGATCAAATGCGCGCAAGGGCGAAGGCGAATGGATGGTGGTGGAGGCCGATGAAAGCGACGGCACTTTCAATCGCCTGCCAGCGACTATTGCCATCGTGACCAACATCGATCCTGAACATATGGACCATTGGGGCACCATCGAAAATCTGCGGCAAGGTTTTCTGGAATTCACCTCTAACATCCCGTTCTATGGTGTGGCCGTGTGCTGCACTGATAATGCTGAAGTACAGGCATTGGTGGGCAAAATTACTGACCGCCGCGTGATCACGTATGGGTTTAACGCGCAGGCGGATGTGCGGGCGGTAGGCCTGCATTACAAAGCAGGTGTGGCTCATTTCGACGTTCACTTGCAGGCCGAAGACATCGTGATCAAAGATTGCGAACTGCCGATGCCGGGCGATCATAACGTATCGAATGCCTTGTCAGCTGTGGCCGTCGCGCGGCATCTGGGCATGAAGGGCGAAGAAATTCGCGCCGCCCTAAAAGGCTTTGGTGGCGTTAATCGTCGCTTTACGAAAGTCGGCGAAGTTGACGGCGTGACAATCATTGATGACTACGGCCATCACCCTGTTGAAATCGCCGCCGTGCTAAAAGCGGCGCGTCAGGCGACCGAAGGCCGCGTGATCGCCGTACATCAGCCGCACCGTTATAGCCGTCTGAGCCATCACTTTGATGAGTTCTGCGCCTGTTTTAATGATTGTGACGTTGTTGGCATCACCGAAGTTTATGCCGCTGGCGAAGACCCGATTGAGGGCGCCAGCCGTGAAGCACTAGTTGCCGGACTGATCCAGCACGGTCACCGCCATGCGCGTGGCGTCGACGGGCCTGACGATCTGGCGCGGCTGGTTGCGGAACAGGCCCGCGCAGGTGATATGGTTGTCTGCCTTGGCGCGGGTACGATCAGCGGCTGGGCCAATGGATTGCCCGATGCGCTGCGTGCGCTGAAACAGGCGTCAAAGTGACCCTCTTTGTGATCCTTTCAATAGGGCTGCTCTTGGCTCTGTTGCCGTGGAAACAGGTTGCATTTGGCGCGGCAGGGGCTGTTGTGCTGTGGAGTGGTTTTTACTTTTTGGGACCGCAAAACGTCTGGGTTCCATTGGCGATGCTGTGCGGGCCGATTGTGATCGGGGGCTGGCTCATGGGATTGTTTGTCCGTTGGGCGTGCTCTGGGTGGCGTGCCGCATGACTTTAATCTGGCTTTCTATTGCATGGGTCTTTGCCTCTGTGGGGGTGGCAATGCTACCGATGCGCAAGCAATACTTCCCCGGCGTTGCGCTGCTGTTAGCGGCACCTGTGCTGATCATCATGACGGGCGTGCAATTCGGGTGGGTCTATGCCTTGCTTGCCTTGGCGGCGTTTATCTCCATGTTTCGCAATCCGCTGCGCTATATCGTATCGCGGCTGCGTGGCCAAAAACCGGAAATCCCTGAATGACGATCTCGCTGACTCTTGTGTGCCTATGGGCGCTGGTTGCCAATGTCTTGGCGATGACGCCCAGCAAGGACTTTCATTGGCGTAACGCTTATGTGCTGATAGCGGTCGGCATTCCTATTTTGGGCTATGTTGTGTTTCAACATGGGCCTTGGGTCGGATTGCTGGTGCTGGTTGGGGCCTGTTCGGTGCTGCGTTGGCCTGTCATCTATTTGGGCCGCTGGTTGCGGCGTCGAAGCTCTAAAACCCCTGCGGAGTAAGCTAATGTTACTAATGAGTTTTTTTGTTTTTGGCCTTGTGGTTTGGATGTTGGCCTGTGGGTACACTGGCTATCACAAGCGCTTTGGGTTGTTCCTTCTCGTGGTCGCAGTCGGGCTAGCCCTCAATGCGCTGTGGATGTTTCTCTGGCTGGATGCAAACCCGTTTTCATATTATGCGCTGACCGCCCAATTGGGTGCGCTTTCCTATGCGCTTGGCGCGCTTGGGCTGGGGTGGTTCATCGGGCGCATGGCGGGTAAATTTCGCGAAAGTAAGGTGTCTCCAAAATGACAGATATGCCAACGCCGCGCGGGAAACTGGCCGTCGGGCGCAACCTGAGTGATTTCACGTGGCTGCGTGTCGGCGGGCCTGCAGATTACTTTTTCCAGCCTGCGGATATTGACGATTTGCAGGACTTCTTGCGCAATTTGCCCGCTGGGGTTGCTGTGTTCCCCATGGGCGTGGGGTCAAACCTGATTGTGCGCGATGGGGGGCTGCGTGCTGTGGTCATTCGTTTGGGGCGCGGCTTTAACGGGATTGCGATAGACGGTGCGCAGGTCACGGCAGGGGCTGCTGCCCTCGATGCACATGTCGCTCGCAAGGCTGCGGACGCAGGGCTGGACCTCACGTTTCTGCGTACGATCCCGGGCAGCATAGGCGGCGCGGTGCGGATGAATGCGGGCTGCTATGGCGATTACACCGCTGATCACTTTGTGCGTGCGCAAGCAGTGACGCGGGCAGGGGAGTTGGTGACCCTGACAGCGGATGAATTGAATTTCCAATACCGACAAAGCGATCTGTCCGATGGAGCAGTGATCATCAGCGTCACCTTTGCACCGCCAGCGGGGGAGCCTGCGCAGTTGCACGCCCGTATGGAAGACCAACTGGCCAAACGCGATGCATCGCAGCCGACAAAAGACCGCAGTGCGGGCTCTACTTTCCGAAATCCGGCGGGTTTCAGCTCAACCGGAAAAGCGGATGACGTGCATGACATGAAGGCGTGGAAGGTTATACAAGACGCTGGCATGAAAGGCGCAACCCTTGGGGGGGCGCAAATGTCACCCAAACACGCCAACTTTCTGATCAACACAGGGGGGGCAACTGCGGCTGATCTTGAAGGATTAGGCGAAGAAGTGAGAAAAAAGGTTTACGATTCCAGCGGTATCACGTTAGAATGGGAAATCATGCGAATAGGCGAAAAATAGTCGTCGAATTGTGCGGAAAAATGCCAGTAAACTGGTGGCTGACGAAAAATAAGGGCCAAAAGGCTCATAATAAAAAGGGGCCATAAGGCTCCGGGACATTGAGGCACTGGGTTATGTCGAGCAGGACAAACCCGACAGTGGCGGTACTCATGGGCGGACCCTCGGCAGAGCGCGAGGTGTCTTTGAACACGGGGCGCGCATGCGCGGCGGCACTGCGGGAACATGGATACACTAACGTGATCGAGGTCGATGCCGGCCCCGATCTTTGTACCGTTCTGGGCGATCTTGCGCCTGATGCGGTTCTCAATTGCCTGCATGGGCGTTGGGGTGAAGACGGTTGCGTGCAGGGTATCCTTGAGTGGTTGAAAATTCCCTACACCCATTCTGGCGTGCTGGCGTCTGCCGTTGCGATGGATAAGCAGCGCAGCAAAGATATCTTTCGCGCGGCTGGTCTGCCAGTTGTGGATAGTATCATTGTTTCCGCACAGCGCGTACGTGGTGGCCATGTGATGACGCCGCCCTATGTGGTGAAACCCAATAACGAGGGATCTTCGGTTGGGGTCTATCTGGTGTCGGAAGCCGCCAATGGCCCACCGCAGTTGGACGATGACATGCCGGAGATGGTCATGGTCGAGGCCTTCGCACCGGGCCGTGAGCTGACAACAACCGTGATCGGGGACCGTGCGCTAACGGTAACGGATATCATCACAACCGGTTGGTATGATTATGACGCCAAGTACAAAGAGGGCGGATCACGCCATGTTGTGCCTGCGGATATTCCACAAGACATCTTTGAGCTCTGTCTTGAGTATGCTCTGCGTGCCCATAATGCGTTGGGCTGTCGCGGCGTCAGCCGTACAGATTTCCGGTGGGACGAAGCACGCGGCACAGCGGGCTTGATCATTCTTGAAACAAACACCCAGCCCGGCATGACCAGCACATCATTGTCACCAGAACAGGCCCAAGCAACTGGCATGAGCTTTCCCGAGCTATGTGCCTGGATGGTGGAGGATGCGTCATGCGCGCGTTGATCCGTAAAAAGCCACAAGTAGGCCGTGCTGATCCGGCGCCTTCGCGTTGGGCGTGGCGGATGCAGCGGATGATGCTGACGCCAACCATCCGTCTGGGTTTGCGCGCTGGCATTCCCTTTTGCATCGCGCTTGGTGCAGGCACTTGGTATTTGTCTGACGAGGGCCGTCGCGGGGCGATTGAACAGGCCGTGGCAGAAGCCCGTCAAAGCATCGAAACCCGCCCCGAATTTATGGTTAATCTGATGGCCATTGACGGCGCGGAAGATGAATTGGCCAGCTACATCCGTGAAAGCCTGCCGCTCAATTTCCCGATCTCAAGCTTTGATCTGGATTTGGACGCCATGCGGGGAACGTTGACCGAAATATCTGCGGTTAAAACCGCTTCGGTGCGCATCCGTCCGGGTGGCGTGCTGCAAATCGAAATTACACCGCGGGAGGCAGTGGCCCTGTGGCGCAATCAGGACGGTTTGGCGCTGGTCGACGCAAGCGGCGTCTATGTTGCCATGGCAACAAACCGCTATGCCCGCCCCGATCTGCCTTTGATCGCTGGGCAGGGCGCAAATGAACATGTGAGCGAAGCACTGGAACTCATTCAGGCAGCGGCCCCCTTGGGATCGCGGTTGCGCGGCATTGTCCGTATGGGTGAACGGCGTTGGGATGTTGTGCTGGACCGTGATCAGCGCATCCTTCTCCCCGAAATGGAGCCACAGCGTGCGCTTGAGCGTGTGATCGCGCTAGAAGGCGCACAGGATATTCTGACCCGTGATGTTGCACGGGTAGACATGCGGCTGGCACGCCGACCAACAGTGCAAATGACAACAGAGGCCGCCGAAGAACGGACGGCCCAACAGGCAGCGTTTAGGGCAAGAAACAAATGAATGATCTATATAACAGCCAGCGCACGATGAGACAGATGCGCAAACTCGCGATGCAGCGCGGCGTGGTTGCTATTTTGGACGTGGGTAGCTCCAAAATCGCGGCGCTTGTGCTTCGTTTTGATGGCACAGCGCGTTTCGATGACGAGGGTGAAATCGGATCGCTGGCGGGGCAATCAGGGTTTCGCGTGATTGGTGCTGCCACCACCCGTTCGCGCGGTGTGCGCTTTGGCGAGATCACGTCAATGGGCGAAACCGAACGCGCCATTCGCACGGCGTTGCAGGCCGCGCAAAAGATGGCAGGCATCCGTGTGGATCATGTGATTGCCTGTTTCGCAGGTGGCGATCCGCGCAGCTATGGTCTGGACGCGCAGGTCACGTTGGAAAATCAGGTTGTAACCGAAGATGACGTTGCACGTGTGATGAGCGGCTGCGATGTGCCAGAATACGGCGATGGCCGTGAGGTGCTGCATGCCCAACCTGTAAACTTTGCGTTGGATCATCGCAGCGGTTTGATTGATCCACGCGGCCAGCTGGGGAATGAGCTGAGCGTAGATATGCATATGTTGACCGTTGATGCCGCAGCGGTGCAGCACTTGGCCTATTGCATCAAACGTTGTGATCTGGAGTTGGCGGGGATTGCGTCCTCGGCATATGTTTCCGGCATTTCCTCGCTTGTCGAAGACGAGCAAGAACTGGGAGCGGCCTGTATTGATCTGGGCGGCGGTGCAACCAGTGTTTCCATCTTCATTAAAAAGCACATGATCTATGCAGATAGCGTCCGCATGGGCGGCGATCACGTGACATCGGATATTTCGATGGGTTTGCAAGTTCCTATGGCCAATGCGGAACGCATCAAAACGTTCTATGGCGGAGTGCAAGCCACGGGTATGGATGACCGCGAGATGATCGAGATCGGCGGCGAGACAGGGGATTACGAGCATGACCGCCGTACTGCCAGCCGTGCCGAACTGATTGGCATCATGCGCCCCCGTGTTGAGGAAATTCTGGAAGAAGTCCGCGCACGTTTGGATGCCGCAGGCTTTGACCACTTGCCAAGCCAACAAATTGTTCTAACTGGCGGTGGTAGCCAGATTCCCGGACTTGACGGGTTGGCAAGTAAGATATTGGGCCAACAGGTTCGGCTTGGGCGTCCGTTGCGTGTGCACGGCTTACCACAGGCCGCAACGGGCCCCGGATTTTCGTCGGCGGTAGGGCTTGCGCTATTTGCTGCGCACCCGCAAGACGAATGGTGGGACTTTGATGTGCCTGCTGATAGGTACCCCGCACGTTCTCTAAAGCGGGCTGTGAAATGGTTTAAAGACAACTGGTAGCCACTAGATCAGGTGTCTGAGACGAAATAAGGTGAATATGGGCAAAAAATTGCCCATATTTAGCGCTAAAAAGACCTTTTTTACGTGACGACAGGCCAATGGCCGTTTAGAGTCAACAAAAATTGGGACAAAAAGCCCGCGCGGTGTGGGCAAGCAGAACAGGCGGAACCAACATGACTTTGAACCTCTCGATGCCGGGACAGGACGATCTTAAACCACGCATCACCGTATTCGGTGTTGGCGGGGCAGGCGGTAATGCGGTCAATAATATGATCGAGAAGGAACTGGACGGCGTAGATTTTGTTGTCGCGAACACTGACGCGCAAGCACTTCAACAAGCCAAGTCCACAAGCCGTGTGCAATTGGGCATTAAGGTTACTGAAGGTCTGGGCGCTGGCGCACGGGCTTCTGTTGGTGCTGCGGCTGCCGAAGAAAGCATCGAGCAAATCGTTGACCATCTGGCAGGCGCGCACATGTGCTTTATCACTGCTGGTATGGGCGGTGGCACAGGTACAGGCGCCGCACCGATCATCGCGCAAGCCGCGCGTGAATTGGGCGTTCTGACCGTTGGTGTTGTGACCAAGCCGTTCCAGTTTGAAGGTGCCAAGCGCATGCGTCAGGCTGAAGACGGTATTGAGGCGCTGCAACGTGTTGTTGATACGCTGATCATCATTCCAAACCAGAACCTGTTCCGTTTGGCGAATGAGAAAACCACATTTACCGAAGCCTTCTCTTTGGCAGATGATGTTCTGTATCAAGGTGTTAAAGGCGTTACCGATCTGATGGTACGCCCTGGTCTGATCAACCTCGACTTTGCAGACGTACGCGCTGTGATGGACGAGATGGGTAAAGCCATGATGGGTACAGGCGAAGCCGAGGGCGAAGATCGCGCGATCCAAGCCGCGGAAAAAGCCATCGCCAACCCGCTGCTTGATGAAATCTCGCTGCGCGGCGCAAAGGGCGTTTTGATCAACATCACCGGCGGTGCCGATCTGACGTTGTTCGAACTGGACGAAGCTGCAAACCGCATCCGCGAAGAAGTAGACTCCGAAGCAAACATCATTGTGGGTTCCACACTGGATACGACAATGGGTGGCCTGATGCGCGTAAGCGTTGTGGCAACTGGTATCGACGCGTTGGATGTAAACACGGATATGCCAGTACCGCGCCGCTCTATGTCGCGCCCGCTTGCACAAGAAACAGTTGAAGCACCAGCTGCTCCGGCGGCCATTGCAGCGCCTATTGTTGCCGCAAGACCAGAGCCGATTGAAGAAGAGGTTATCGAAGAGGCTGGGACGCCTAGCTTCTTTGACGATGCCCCACGCGAAGCAACACGCGCCGAAAACACGCGTGATATCTTTGAAGGCCGCCGCAACGAATATGCACAGCAACGCGCAGATGATCTGCCGCCGCCTGCCTATACACCAGCGCCCGCGTCTTATGAAGAACAGCACGAAGCGTTGGAAGCCGAACCAGAAGCCTTTATCGCGCCCCGCGCTCCAACTCCGGGTACGCCTTCTCCTGAAGCGATGGCGCGTTTGCGTGCCGCAGCCCAGCGTGCACAACCTTCCGAGCAGCCACGCGCTGCAGCAGCTCCGGCGGCACCTGTCGCACAAGAGCAGCAATCGGCACATGCTGGTGAGCGCCCGCGCTTTGGCATCAATTCCTTGATCAACCGTATGACGGGTACGCAAGAAGGGGAGGCACAGCATCGCACAGCAGCAGCGCCAAGCCAGCCTGCGCGTCAACAACCACCGATGCAGCGCCAGCAGACAGCAGCGGCGCCTCAGCCACATCAAGAAGCTGATCCAGAACACGAACGTATCGAAATTCCAGCGTTCTTGCGCCGTCAAGCAAACTAAAACCACGCTTTTCGTGAGATCGAAGGTCGCCCTAGGGCGACCTTTTTCTTTTATCTATCAACCTATTAATGATCGGACGGCGACAATGCGCCCTTTTGTGACAGTCATGTTTCAGTCGGTTGCAATGTTTGATTTGTTCTACGGCAACTCTCTTCGTATTTTAGAGTTAATCAAGTAGATGCTTGAAGCGAAGAATGAGGACGGCAGTATGCAAAATACAGTAAAGACAGCGATTAGTTTCGCGGGCAAAGGCCTGCATTCTGGTAAGCCCGCCACTGTCACGATTTTGCCATCTGCCCCAAATTCAGGCATCTGGTTCAAGCGCACGGATGTAGAACTGGGCAATCGTATGATCCCTGCACGCTGGGACGCGGTTAACCGCTCACCCCTTTGTACCAAGTTGGAAAATAAAAGCGGCCTTCAAGTCTCCACTGTAGAGCATTTGATGGCGGCGCTTTCAGGTTGCGGCATCCACAATGCTGTCATCGAAATTGACGGTCCCGAAGTGCCGATCCTTGATGGTTCCGCCGCCCCGTTTGTGCGCGGCATCATGGAACGCGGTGTGCAAATGCAAGCTGCACCTGTCATGGCGATTGAGGTGCTGAAAACTGTATCCGTACGGGACGGCGACGCTGTTGCGACAATCGCACCTTGTGACACGCTGCGTATCGATTTCGAAATTGATTTCGCGGATGCAGCCATCGGTAAACAACAAAAGTCGCTTGTGATGAACAATGGTTCTTTCGCACGTGAACTATGTGACAGCCGTACCTTCTGCCGTCAGGCAGATGTTGATGCGATGCAAGCCAATGGTTTGGCTTTGGGTGGCGAAGCTGGCGAGAACGCCGTTGTTTTTGACGGCGATGTAGTGGTCAGCCCCGGTGGTTTGCGCCATGCAGATGAACCTGTACGCCATAAGATGCTGGATGCATTGGGTGATTTGGCGCTGGCTGGCGCACCTTTGTTGGGTCACTACACAGGTCTTCGGGCAGGTCACTCGCTGACAAACACGCTGCTGCGCGCACTGTTCGCAACGCCGGGCGCTGTGCGGATGGTTCAATGTGATGGGGCAATGGCCGCACGGTTGCCGGGGCATGGGCTGGTCTGGGATGAAATTCCAGCCGTTGCCTGAACAAGCTTTCCCTTATAATTAGGACTGGCAACCCCAATCATTTGATGCGAAATTCATAAAATTGGAAATGGGCGTTTTGCACCGCAAACTTCTGTGTTAACACCGTGGACAATCGGGGGGGAAACCTCCGGAATTGTTTAAAGCGTAAGAGAATAAGGATAGCCAAGCATGGGTTTTGGAAGGTCTGCAAGACGTCTTTCCGTCACTTTGGTGGCTGTGGCGGCATTATCTGCGTGCGGCGGTTCACAGAACACGGGACGCCTGACAAAGAATTTCTTTAATCCAACAGAGATTCCGTTGGAAACCTACACGCCGGAACAAATTTTCGAGCGTGGCGAATTTGAATTGAATCGCAAACGCCCTGCCGAAGGGGCATTCTACTTTGCCGAGATCGAGCGTCTGTACCCCTATTCCGAATGGGCGAAACGTGCGCTGATCATGCAGGCATTTTCTTATCATCAAGATGCGGATTACCCCAACAGCCGCTCAGCCGCGCAGCGTTTCATCGATTTCTATCCAGATGATGATGATGCCGCCTATGCAGCGTATCTGTTGGCGCTTAGCTATTATGACCAGATTGACGATGTTGGCCGTGATCAAGGCCTGACGTTTCAGGCGCTGCAAAGCCTGCGTGCCGTGATTGAACGGTACCCAGACAGCGAATATGCCCGCTCCTCTATTCTCAAGTTTGATCTGGCGTTTGATCACCTTGCAGGCAAGGAAATGGAAATCGGTCGCTATTACCTGAAAGGCGATCACTATGCCGCTGCGATCAACCGTTTCCGCGTGGTCGTTGAGGATTTCCAAACAACGACCCACACCGCAGAGGCGTTGCACCGTTTGGTCGAATCTTATCTAAGCCTTGGTCTGCTCGAAGAAGCGCAAACCGCAGGGGCGATCTTGGGGTATAACTATCGCTCGACGCCTTGGTATGAGGATAGCTACAAATTGCTCAGCGGACGTGGTCTCGAAATGAAATCATTCGGGAATAACTGGTTGGCATCAATCTATCGTCAAATGCTGAAGGGCGATTGGATCTAATTTGTGCCTGCTCTGGCCTGTGACGGAATGCACTGATGCTTCGCGGTCTTGATATATCTGACATGTTGATTATCGACCGGCTGGAATTAAATTTCCAGCCGGGTTTGAACGTTTTGACAGGTGAAACAGGGGCGGGGAAATCGATCCTGTTGGACAGTCTGGGTTTTGTTCTGGGCTGGCGGGGCCGCGCCGATCTGGTCCGTCAAGGCGCAGCACAGGGCGAGGTAACAGCATGGTTTGATCTCACGCCCGAGCACCCCGCACGTGCGGTTCTTGAAGAAGCCGGGCTGCCTGTAAACGATGAACTGATTTTGCGCCGCATTAACACGGCAGACGGGCGCAAGACCGCTTGGGTCAATGACCGTCGTTGTTCTGGCGAAGTGTTGCGCGCCCTCAGCGAAACGCTGGTCGAGTTGCACGGGCAACATGATGATCGCGGCCTGTTAAATCCGCGTGGACACCGCAGTATTCTGGATGCATTTGGGGCCATGGATGGGGCGCGTGCCAAAGTGCGTGCTGCGTGGTCCGAGATGGCACGCACGCGCAAGGCACAAGCCACCGCCTTGAAAGCCCAAGAAGAGATACGCGCCGAAGAAGAATTCCTACGCTACGCTGTGGCCGAGCTGGACAAGCTGAACCCCGAAGAAGGGGAGGAGGCCGAGCTGGACGGCAAGCGGCGCATGATGCAATCAGCAGAGAAGATCAGAGCTGATGTGGTGAACGCTTATGAGGCCATGGGCCAAAGCGGTGCCGAAGCGCAATTGGCTGATGCTTTCCGTTGGTTGGACGGTGCTGCGGCACGTGCAGACGGAACGCTGGAAGAACCGATGGCAGCGCTCAACCGTTCGATGATTGAGTTGGACAGCGCCATGGAAGGTGTGGTCACTGCGATTGAAGCCATGTCCTTTGACGCCCATGAATTGGAGGACACCGAGGAGCGGTTGTTCGCTATTCGCGGGTTGGCACGTAAACATGACGTGCAACCGGATGAATTAGCAGGTTTCGCAGATCGATTGCGGGCCAAGCTGGGGGCACTGGATGCGGGCGAGGCTGAGCAAGCCAAACTCAATGCCGAGGTTAAAGCCGCCGAAGCCGCTTATGCTACTGCCGCTACTGCCCTTAGTGATGCCCGCAAAAAAGCGGCGACCAAATTGGATAAAGCCGTCAGTGGCGAACTGGCACCGCTCAAGATGGAGCGTGCGGTTTTTGCCACCCAGATCACCGCCGAAGCCGAAGGGCCAGAGGGGCGCGATGCGGTGTCCTTCACCGTTGCGACAAACCCAGGCGCACCGGCGGGACCTCTAAACAAGATCGCCTCAGGTGGTGAATTGAGCCGGTTCTTACTGGCGTTGAAGGTCTGCCTGACCCAAGGGCAATCCGGATTGACGTTGATTTTTGATGAAATCGACCGTGGGGTAGGTGGAGCCACTGCTGATGCTGTAGGCCGCCGTTTGGGCGCGATCGCAGAAGGCGGACAAGTGCTGGTTGTGACCCATTCGCCCCAAGTTGCGGCATTGGGCGCGCACCATTGGCGGGTTGAAAAATCTGTGACCAAAGGCATGACCACCACCAATGTTGTGCCGCTCAATATGGATGAACGTGTGGATGAAGTGGCGCGGATGGTTGCGGGGGATACCATCACCGATGCCGCCCGCGAAGCCGCCCGCGCCTTGCTGGGCGCCTGAGGGTTGAAACTGCACGTGCAATATGGTTTCGGGTAAGGCATCCTAAGCCATAGTCGATCCGTTGAAAGTCCGCCATGACCGCGCCCTCACGTTCTTTTCTGTCCCAACAGGTGACATTGGCCGCGAATAATTTTCGCGAAGGCTGGCAGGTGCTGCGGCAAAAAGGGCCGGGAAAAATCACTTTTTGGTTTATTGCGTTGCTGATCGGGATAGCAGCGGGCTTTGCTGCGCTGTTTTTCCGCAAAGGCATCAACCTGCTGCAAGAGACCTTGTATGGCACGGATGATGTTCAGTTTTTGCATAGTTTTATCAGTGGTTTGGATTGGTACTGGGTTATCTTGATTCCCACGTTTGGTGGTCTGACTGCAGGGCTGATCTTGCATCATTTCACCCGTGATGCCCGCGCCCGTTCGGTTGCGGATGTGATTGTCGGCTCGGCTTTGCATGAAGGGCGCGTTGAAACACGTGCAGGGCTGGCCTCGGCGCTGGCCTCGATGGTGACACTGGGGACTGGTGGATCATCGGGGCGCGAGGGGCCTGTGGTGCATCTTGCGGCGGTGATTTCAACATGGGTGAGCAGACGGATCAACGCCAATGGAATCACAGGGCGTGACCTGCTGGGCTGCGCTGTGGCGGCGGGGGTTTCGGCCAGTTTTAATGCGCCTATCGCGGGGGCGCTGTTTGCGTTGGAGGTTGTGCTGCGGCACTTCGCCGTTCACGCTTTTGCCCCCATCGTCATCGCCAGCGCGGCGGGGACTGTGATCAACCGGCTTGAATTCGGTGGAGTGACGGAATTCAAGCTACCCACTGCTGGTGATTTGCAATTTTATGTCGAACTGCCCGCCTTTCTTTTGTTGGGATTGACCTGTGGTTTGGTCGCCGTGATCCTGATGCGCGCAGTTTTTTGGGCCGAGGGCATCGGTGATGATATCCAAAAACGTATCAAGCTGCCGCGCTACCTGCGCCCTATGGCTGCTGGCGCGATGTTGGGCGTTATTGCGCTCTGGTTCCCCCATATTATCGGGGTGGGGTATGAGACAACATCACTGGCGCTAACTGGCAAGCTGGTGCTGCATGAGGCCGCTGTCTTTGCTGTGCTCAAGGTGGTTGCCGTTGCCATTACAATGGGCGGGCGCATGGGCGGGGGCATTTTCTCCCCCTCTTTGATGGTCGGCGCGTTAGTGGGGCTGACATTCGGCCTGATCGCCACAGGGATATTTCCCGACGTTTCGGGGTCAACGTCGCTTTATGCGCTTGCAGGAATGGGGGCAGTTGCCGCTGCGGTACTAGGCGCACCCATATCCACCACGCTGATTGTGTTTGAGTTAACGGGCGACTGGCAGACGGGTCTTGCCGTGATGGTGGCAGTCAGCATGTCGACTGCGCTATCGTCCAAAATGGTGGATTTCAGCTTTTTCCTCACCCAGATTGAGCGGCGGGGAATCCATTTGGCGGCTGGCCCGCAGGCCTATCTGTTGGCGATGTTCACCGCTGCCAAAACCATGCGCCTGCCTGATGATCCGCGTGCCGCTGATCCGGATCGCTGCTGGGAGATGATCGGCGAGGGCCTTTATATTGACGGGGCTGCCACGCTGGAAACTGCAATTCCCGTGTTTGAGAATTCGGGTGTGTTGTTTCTGCCTGTTGTCACCCTGTCAGCAGATGCTGCGCCGCCTGAATTGCTGGGGGCATTGTTCCATGTGGACGCCCTGCGCGCCTATAACCGCGCGCTGGCCGCCACCGCTGCCGAAGAACATTCGTAATCAGATTTGCTCAACAGCCACTTCATCAACGTTGTGGAAGGCAAGGTAATCGCGCACCTGTTCGGCAGCAGGCTTTGGGTCTTCGTAGGACCAGACAACATTCTCTAACGTCCGGCTTTTTGTCACCACACTGAAATACCGCGCATCACCTTTACGCGGGCAGTGAGATGTCTTGTCACTGGCATCTAGAAACGCCATCGCAATATCGCTGCGTGGAAAGTAGATAACGGGGGGGTAATCACCTTCTACCAGTTCCATCGCATTGGACGTTTCACCCAATATTGCGCCACCAGCACGGACAACCCAAGTACCCGTGGCTTTGCGAATTGTGATGTGATTAACCATAGTCTTCTTCCCCCAAAGAAAATGAGCGCCTCAAATTGGCGCTGTTGCCGCATTTAACCATTCTTTGGCGGCTTCGGATACCCTTGGCGCGATTTTTGTTTTGACTTCGGCATGATAGGCGTTCAGCCAGTCGCGGGCCGTTGGCTCCAACATCTCTGGCACAATTAGACGCCGATCAATCGGGGCAAAGGCCAAGGTGCGCCAATCCAGCATTGCGCGGTGATCATCGCCGCCAGCTAGGGCAGGGGCGTTTTGCACCACCAACAGGTTTTCAAGGCGAATGCCAAATGCGCCTTCGCGGTAATAGCCGGGTTCGTTGCTCAGAATCATACCGGGTTCCAGCGGTACGGTACTCATCCGGCTCAGGCGCTGCGGGCCTTCATGCACACTGAGATATGCGCCCACTCCGTGGCCCAAGCCATGGTCGAAATCCTGCCCTGCCAACCACAATGGCATCCGCCCAATCGCTTCGATATGTGCACCCGCAAGGCCCTTGGGCCAGCGCAGGCGGCTCATGGCGATCATGCCTGACAGAACGCGCGTGAATGCCTCACAGGCTTCCGTTGGGGGCGTGCCAATGGCGATGGTGCGGGTGATGTCCGTTGTGCCGTCCAGATACTGACCGCCGCTGTCGAGCACAATCAAATGACCGTCCTCCAGCACACTATCTGTCTCTTCTGTCACGCGGTAATGCATGATGGCCCCATTGGGGCCCGTGCCTGCGATGGTCTCAAAACTGATGTCCTGCAACCCGTTGTCACGGCGGCGCAATGTCTCCAGTTGGGTGACCACCTGAGTTTCGGTGATTGTGCCCGCGGCTTGGCTGTCTAACCAGCACAACATTTCAACCATCGCGGCACCGTCACGCAGATGCGCCTGTGCCGCGCCTTCAATTTCGGCAGCGTTTTTGCAGGCTTTGGGCAAGGCACAAGGCTCTGCACCAGATTTGGCAGCCGTACCCAAAGCATCCGCCACAATCTGCGGTACGGTTGCGGTGTCTATCCGAATAACCCCACTCAATGCCTTAATATTATTGAGAAAAGATGAAGGATCGTGCAGCCGAACGTCGCCTCCCAAATGCGCCTCAAGTCCTGCGTATTTTGAGGGCTCTGAGAACAGATCAACCGTGCCATCCGCATGTAACACAGCAAAACCGTGCACCACGGGATTGCGTTCAATATCCGCGCCACGGATATTCAAAAGCCAGCAAATGCTATCGGGTAATGTGATCAGCGCCGCTGTTTCGCCTGCATCTTTCAGCGTCTGTGCCAAGCGCGCGCGTTTGTCGGCGTGGGCCTCACCTGCAAACTCAATGGGATGGACCTTGGCCGCTGCCATGGGGGGGGCAGGCTGGTCTGCCCAAATCTCATCTACCAGATTGTCGCATTGGACCAATTCAACACCGCTGCCGATCAGTGCTTTTTGGGTTTGTTCAATTTGATCGACGGTGTGTAGCCAAGGATCAAACCCGACGCGGCCACCCTTGGGTAGGTGCTCGCGCAGCCAATCGCCCATGGTGATTTCTGGCCAGGGCACGGGGGTATAAACATCCGCCACTTGGGCCTTCACTTGTGTGCGGTAACGGCCATCAATGAACACACCCGCCACATCGTGCAGCGCCACACAAAATCCCGCCGATCCGGTAAACCCTGTCAACCACGCCAGCCGCGCATCCCGCGCTGCCACATATTCACCTTGATGGGCATCGGCACGCGGCACGATAAACCCGTCCAGCGCCGCAGTGGTGATTTTTTCACGCAACGCGCTCAGGCGCGGTGGGCCCTGTTCAGGTCGGGCCGTGACCTCAAAAGTTTGAAACATCACATCCCTTTCTAAATCTTGACTTTACGCTCAATACCCAAGCTTTAGCCTGTCCGCTTCATCCCAAGAACACGCGCGCGTTTGCGCGGATCAGTGTCAAACAAAGACGCCAATTGTTCGGTCATCGCACCTGCCAGCTGTTCGACATCGGTGATGGTCACAGCGCGGTCGTAGTAGCGCGTCACATCATGGCCGATCCCGATCGCCAGCAGTTCAACGGCTTTCTTTTTCTCCACCATCGCAATCACATCGCGCAGGTGCTTTTCTAAGAAATTCGCAGGGTTCACTGACAAAGTACTATCATCCACAGGTGCCCCATCCGAAATCACCATAAGGATTTTACGCGACTCAGAGCGGGCAATCATCCGGCGGTGCGCCCATTCCAGCGCCTCACCGTCGATGTTTTCTTTCAGCAGGCCTTCTTTCATCATCAACCCTAGATTGGGGCGTGTCCGCCGCCACGGGGCATCTGCGGATTTATAGATGATGTGGCGCAGATCGTTCAAACGGCCCGGGCCGGTGGGGCGGCCATCGTTCAGCCATGCTTCGCGGGCTTGCCCGCCTTTCCATGCACGTGTGGTAAAACCAAGGATTTCGACCTTTACGTTGCAGCGTTCCAGCGTGCGGGCCAACACATCAGCACAGATCGCCGCAATGGAAATAGGCCGCCCGCGCATAGAGCCAGAGTTGTCTATCAGCAGGGTCACAACCGTGTCGCGGAACTCGGTGTCTTTTTCGACCTTAAAGCTCAGCGGTGTTGTCGGGCTGGCCACAATCCGCGCCAGACGGCCCGCGTCCAGCGTGCCTTCCTCCAGATCAAATTCCCAGCTTCGGTTCTGCTGTGCCTGCAAGCGGCGTTGCAGCTTGTTTGCCAAGCGGCTCACGGCACCTTTCAGCGGCTCAAGCTGTTGATCCAGATAGGCGCGCAGGCGTTCCAGCTCGGCGGGTTCGGCCAATTCCTCGGCGCCCACAGTTTCGTCAAACGCGTCCAGATAAACCGTGTAATTCGGATCGGCGTCCGAGACAGGCTGAGGGGCGGGCGGCTCCATCGGGGCTTCGCCCTCGGGCATTTCAGCCTCTTCGCCCATCTCCTGATCGGCCATGTCATCCATGCTGACCTGCGCCTGCGAGGCATCCTGCTGCTCTTCTTGCGACTGTTCAGGAGAGGCGTCTGCGTCCTCCTCCTCCTGATCATCGCTGCCGGTGCTATCAGGATCATCCTGCTCGTCGCTGCCTTCTTCGGCCTCGTCTTCTTGGTCGTCATCTTGCCCGTCAGGGTCATCGCCCAACTGGTCTGCATAGCCTAGATCGGTGATCATCTGGCGCGCGAATTTGGCAAAGGCGGTTTGGTCTTCCAGCGTCTCTTCCAGATCCGCCAAGGTGCCGCCAGCTTGTTCTTCGATGTAGCCACGCCATAGATCCATGACGTTGGCTGCCCCTGCTGGCATCTCTCGACCCGTGGCCAGATGACGTACCAAATAGCCTGCTGCGACGGCCAGCGGCACATCCGAGGGCGCTTTGGCTTGATCATAGCCTTTGCGCAGGGCTTCGTGTTTGATTTTTGCGTCGATGTTACCAGCCGTGCCGGGCATGTCGCGCGCGCCCATGGCTTCGCAGCGGGCGGTCTCCATCGCCTCATATAGATCACGCGCCATTTCGCCCTGTGGCTGATAGCGTGCATGGGTCTGACCATTGTGATAGCGGCGGTGCAGGGCCAGCGCATCGGCCGTGCCACGCGCCAGCATCACCTCATCACGTGTCATGCGGCGCGTCACTTGTGGCAGGCGCATCGCATCGCCCGAGAGGCCTGAGGGATCAACCGAATAGCTGACCGTGAGCTCAGGGTCGTTGGCCATCACCTTGGAGGCTTCGGCCAGCGCCTTTTTGAACGCGTCTGCGGGGTTGTCGGTTGGTTTATTCATCGAACAAGCTCCATGCCGATACCACGGCGAATAGGCCAAATGCCTGTCCGCAAATCCGCCGCCAATGACGTTTTTCTTTGCGGTTCATGACCTCTGGCGCAGTCTTTTTCCATCCTACACGGTCAAATAGCCACATGGTGTCGATAAGGAACCATAGTGACTAAATGACGATATAGAGTTTCACCCCAAGCTGACGCTTGCAGCACTCTCTGGCAGTTCCTCATTAAACAGACGCTGATAGAATTCAGCCACTGTCTGGCGCTCCAACTCGTCACATTTGTTCAGGAAACTCAGGCGGAAAGCATAACCTACGTTTTTGAAAATTTCCGAGTTTTGTGCCCAAGCAATGACGGTACGCGGTGACATCACCGTGGACAAATCACCATTCATGAACGCGGTGCGGGTCAGGTCGGCAACGGTAACCATCTGCTTAACAGTCTTGCGGCCCTCGGCAGTGTTGAAATGCGGGTTTTTCGCCAAAACGATCTGGGTCTCTGCATCAATGCTGAGGTAGTTCAACGTGGATACCAGCGACCAACGGTCCATCTGGCCTTGGTTGATCTGCTGCGTGCCGTGGTACAGACCAGTTGTATCGCCCAAACCTACCGTGTTTGCCGTTGCAAAAATACGGAAGAACGGATGCGGAGTGATCACTTTGTTCTGATCCAGCAGCGTCAGCTTGCCGTCTACTTCCAGCACGCGCTGGATCACAAACATCACATCGGCGCGGCCTGCGTCATATTCATCAAACACAATCGCGGTTGGCGTGCGCAGGGCCCAAGGCAGGATGCCTTCTTGGAATGCAGTCACCTGTTTACCGTCCACCAGTTTGATCGCGTCTTTACCGATCAGGTCAATCCGGCTGATGTGGCTATCAAGGTTGACGCGCACAGTGGGCCAGTTCAGGCGGCTTGCAACTTGTTCGATGTGGGTGGATTTGCCCGTACCGTGGTAGCCTTGTACCATCACGCGGCGGTTGTGTGAAAACCCTGCAAGGATCGCCAGTGTTGTATCGGCGTCGAATTTATATGTGCTGTCCAGCTCTGGCACGCGGTCCGTGCGATCGGCAAAACCCTTGATGGTCATGTCTGTGTCGATGCCAAAAACCTCGCGCACCGAGATATCCTTGGTGGGGGTTGCGTTGAGGTCCAGTCCGCCGTCAGCCATGTGTATTCATCCTAAATTCTACCTGCCCCTGCGTAGGGCGTCTGCATTCTATGTTTCAGAGACAACATATAGCGCTGGCTTCCAAGGGAAAGGGCTAAAATTCCACTTACTATAAGGCCAGTTATCAGTTTCCAGCAAAACCTGTTCAACTTTTGCGAAAACTTGAACACTCTGCGTATTTTGTAGAAGGGTAGTCGGGCAGCAAGCTGGGCTGGTTATAGATTTGGAGCGTTTGATGAAGTGGTTTATGCAAATGTCGCTTGAGCGCCGTATTTTCGGGTGCGCAACTGCGGTAGCGGGTTTGATCGTTTCCTTTGCGATTGCCAATGGCGATTGGTCTTTGGTTCGACATTTACCCGGCTGGCCGTTTCATGTGGCGGCTATTCCGGGGGCAGGTCTGGCGGGGCTGCTGTTTTGCAACGCTTTTGGCCGTGAAGGGCCCGTGGGGTGGATCATAGCGATCCTTGCAGCAGCGCTGATGACGTTTGTTGGTAGTGTACTGGGGGCGCAGTTGCTGACAATGTCGGCAGCTGTCGTTCTAGGCGGCAGCATCATGAATCTTGGTGGTGCGCTGGGGATGTTGGTGGTGGTCGATTCCGCAACAAGCCCGTTGGTGATCTGCGTTTGGCTGCTGTCTATGGCGGCGCTTCATCTGTTGCGGCGCAAGCTGCGCGGCGGATGGATACCGCCGCGCATATGGTCTCGAAAAATGCTTAGTCTTTGAAATTACGGCTGGATTTCAATTGATCCCACGCCCAGACAACTTGCTGCAATTGCTCTTCCTGAGAGCGATCGCCGCCGTTCATGTCTGGGTGAAGCACTTTGATCAGGCCTTTGTAGATCTTGCGGATCTCGGGCTTGGTCAGGTTGTCCTTGGCCTCAAGAATCTCCAACGCACGCTTTTCTGTGGGCGGCAGGCGGCGGCCTGCTTGGGGGCCTTTACCGGGGTTCTGGGTCGCGTTTGCGCCCAATACCTGATGCGGGTCCTCAATGCCCAAACGTGCCCATGCACGCGCTTCTGGATCGCTCATGGGTTTGGTGGGGCGGTCCCAGACTTTGTCTTCGGACAGTTGGGCATTCATCTCGGCTTCGGTGGTGCCGTGGAAGAAATTCCATTTATTGTTATATTCGCGAATATGCGGTTGGCAAAACCAGAAGTAGTCATCCAGCACATCAGGCGCTTTGGGCGCGCGGTATTTACCGGCTTCTGTGCAACCGTCATGATCGCACACGCGTGTTGATGTCTCGGACGCACCGGACATGCCGCGACGGCCGCGGGGATTCTTCTTTTTTGCGGAAGAGACAGACATGTCAAAACCAAATGGATCGTTTTTTTGCATGGGGGCACCTTTCCGACTCGAGGCGATCACTCTAGACGTATGGCTGTCAGAGGGAAGGGGGCGAAGTGAAAAAATCGCTCTCATTGGAGGGTTTATGCCGATAAGCGACCAGATTGAAACTGCATTGCGTGCGGCTTTTGCCGTGACTGAACTTAGGGTTGAAGATGTGAGCGAGGCGCATCGTGGTCATGCGGGGTTTCGCGAGGGCGGAGAGACTCATTTTGATGTGGCGATTTGCGCGCCTGATTTTGCGGGGCTCAGCCGATTGGCTAAACACCGTGCTGTGCATGCGGCATTGGGGGCTGATTTGATCGGGCGTATCCATGCATTATCGCTGGATATTACGCCTTAATCCTTTGAAATGACTTCAGTTTCCTCGGCCTCTTCGTCCTCTTGATCGGCCTCATCCTCAACGGGTTTGGTGATCAGGCTGCGGGCTTGGGCGAGGGCGCTTAGGGAGGCGCCTACGTTGGCGGGGTCTTCGTTGAGGGCGGCGTCTTCGTCGGCCATCAATTGGGCAAGAGTCTGTTTGTTTTCAGTGCCTTCTGACATCACGGCAGGGGCCGGGAGGAGCTGTGGCTGGAACGCGTCGGCGTCATCTGTGCGGGGGCGGCGGAACACCAGCACGTTGCGCCATTCGGTGGTGGTGCCTGTCAGGCCCGCGCGTTCAATCGAGGGCAGCGTTTCGGAGCGCTGATATTCCCATCCATAGCCTGCCATTCCGTTCATAAGTTCTTGTATTGCAAATGAAAACCTCGCCTCCGCGCCGCGGATAGCTTTGCCTTTGATGCCTTTGGAGGGGGCGGGAACAACCTTGTATTCGTAACGGATCATGAACAGGACCTTTGGTGGTTTTAGGTGTTTTAACGCGGTGCCGCCTGAAAGGGAACAGGGGTGTTTGGGCGGGTGTGCTTTGCGTACACCGCCTGTGCACCACCTGTACACCGACCGGGCGCATCACACAGGCGGCAGGGCGTCGAGTTTTGCTTGGATTATGTTGCGCACGCGGATGGCTTTGGCGTGGTTAAAGGACATGTGAACGGGGTCGAAAACGGTGAGGGCGAGGTCAACAGCCTCCAGAGCCGCGATGAGGGGCGGGCGTGGATCAAGGCAAGTGTCATGGATGGCGATACCTGTCTGGACGATAGCGAGGTTTTCTTGCGTCATGGCCCACTGCACAGGGTGGTCGGTGCGGGTGAGCACTTCTAGCGCGTTGCGGTATGCGGTGACGGCTTGTGTCAGCAGTTCCGCGCCCTCTGTCCCTTTGGAGCGGAGGGCTTGGGTATGCAGCGCGCTTCCGAGGTTTATTTGCGTTGCGGCCCAGTCTTCGGGATTATCCTTGCGGGTACGGACCTCTAGCGCGCTGCGGTATGCTGTGACGGATTGTGTCAGCAGTGCAGCGCCCTCTTTACCTTCAATCCGTGTTGACTGCTTTCGCAGGGACACGCCGAGGTTGTTTTGCGTCATCGCCCAGTCCTTAGGATGATCCTTGCGGGTATAGACCTCTAGCGCGTTGCGGTATGCTGTGACGGATTGTGCCAGTAGTGCCGCGCCCTCGGCCCCTTCGCTGCGGTTGGCTTGGTCTTGGAGTGCGTTTGCGAGGTTGTTTTGCGTCGCAGCCCAGCTCATGGCATGGTCCTTGCGGGTGAGCACCTCTAGCACGTCGTGGTATGCGGTGACGGATTGTGCCAGCAGCGCTGTGCCCTCGGCCCCTTCGACCCGTCTGGCCTGTGCCGCCAACGTGACGGCGAGCATGTTTTGGCCGGTTGACCAAGGAAGTGGGTAGGCAGACTTATCCAGTTTGTCCAAAGCATCGCGGATCATTTGCGCAGCGTGGACCAAGCCTGTACTGCCATAGCGTAAGCCATGGCTGTAGAGCGTGTTAAAGTAGTCCAGCCGCTTGAGCGCTGGCGCGATGGGATCAACGGCGGCGAAACTGTCAGCGGCGGCGCAGACGTAGCGGTAGGCGTCTTCGACCTTGCCGCGTAGCAGGGCGGTGTCGGCGCGGATTTCGGCGGATTTGGCGGCTTCTTCTAATTCCACCTCATGCACCATGGCCATGAGGTTTTCGACCTCTTCCAGATCAACGCGGTCAATCGCGTCTTGGGCGGCAGCTTTGAGATTGGAGAGGCGCTTCATCGTGTCGGGGATGGCGTCGACCTCGGACTTCAGGGCGCGGTATTCTTCGGCTTTTTGGGTGAGCAGGCGGCGGAGCTCTGCGTCGGGGAGAGTGAAGCAATCGTCTATGGCAAAGCGGGCGGCAAGGTTTTGCAACTCTTCGCGCTTAAGGGCATTGAGATCAAAGAGGTGACTTGAGATTGATGAGACATCGATCTCAAGGGAGGGTAAGTCGGTTAGGTTTGATGCTTGGGCTAGGATGCTAGCCAATGTGTTCTGATTTGGAGTGCTGCGAAGTCGCTCTAGCTCACTGCGCTTAAGGTGCAATGCGGATGAAAGTTTCTCAATCGTAGAAGAATGTGGGGACTCAATGTTACCGCCTTCTAGCCTCGAAATGCTGACCTGCGTCGTCCCTGTTGTTTTAGCCAGTTGGGATTGGCTCATTTCCAACTGCAAACGCCTTGCTCGGACTAGCTGTCCAAGCAAGGTGCCAAAGCTCATATTTTTGTCGTTAGGTGTCTTCAATTTTTATCTCTCTAACTGAGATAGATTAAGGATAGGATACCTGCGAGGACTGTTGCGGTGCCGCCAATGACGTTTAGCCATGATACGATGACAATGAGTGACATATCAATCTCCTTTCTGAGTTGATATATATCACTTTAAAAAAATTATGCAATATATCATTCTATTAACTTAATGATATATTGCAGTGATTGCCTTAACTGCTTGTTTTCCCGTGTTAGTATTCATTGATCTGTGGTTGACGGCAGCGACTGCACATTGGTCTTTATCTGATGTTGGTGGTACAGCGGTAGGGGTTACTTCCGCACAATTCCGATCTTGCGGCCCACGCCTTCGGGGGTGGGCAGATGTTTTTGCGCTTCGGTCATGGCGGCGAATTTGGCGAGGATTTCTTCGGGCATGGGGGCGACTTTGGGGGTGTCGCCGTTTTGGTCGATGTGCAGGGTCAGGCCTTCGCCCGTTGCGGCCAGCCAGCCGTCTTCGTGCCAGAGTTGTTGAAAGATGTGAAAGCGTTTGCTGTCGTAATCAATCAGGTGAACGGTGGCGGTGACGCGGTCGCCTTCGTGGAGTTCGCGCAGATAGCGGATGTGGAATTCGGCGATATAGGTCGTGAAGCCTGTGCTGTCGCGGTAGGTGGGGCCAAGGCCGACCTCGCTATAGGCTTCGCCGACGGTTTCATCCATGAGGACCGAGTAATAGGCCATGTTCATATGCCCGTTATAGTCGGTCCATTCAGGCAGGACGGTCATCGGGGCGGAGTGGGGAAGTGCGGTCATGGCGGGCCTCGTGCATGTGATTGTTTACGTGTTCATCCTCAAGGTGCTGCAAGTTTAGGCAAGTTTCAATCCGCAACCGTATTGTTTTGTGGCGCATCCGTGCTGCGGCTGTGACGGGCCAGCGCGGCGATCATATCGGTGCGGGTCACGATGCCGGTGATTTTGTCGTGCTCGAGTACCGGAACAGCGTCGGTTTCACCGTCAGCCATCAGGCCCAGCAGGACAGCCATGCTGGTGTCGGGGGTGGCGCGGGGGCCATTTGATTGCATCAATTGATCTGCCCGCAGGGGCGCGTTGCTGTCACGGCGCAAGATGTTGGAGAGGGCGGGCATAAACCTGCCTCTGGTGCGCGTGGCGTCTTGGCTGCCTTTCACGATCAGGTCGATTTGCAAGATGATGCCCAGATAGGTGCCTTGCGGGTCAGCCACGGGCAGGGAGGTGAAGCGGTGGTGTTGGAAGAGGGCGGCGATCTGACTGCCCGAGGTATTGGCGGTGACGGTGATCAGGTCACGCGACATGATATCGGCGGCGGTCATGGGGCCTGTTGCATGGGTGGCGGCCTGCATTTCGGCGGCCCCCACCAGACGGGCGAGGTCTTCTACACCTAGGTTAAAGGATTGGCTGTAGGTGCTGAGAATTGCTTTTAGCTCATCCTCGGAGAGGCCCAAGCGTTCGGACGGGGCGGGGTCATTTGTGCCGTGGGTGTTGGGATCGTCAAACTGGCGAAAGGGATAGCGGCGGCCTGTCAGGCGGGCATAGGCGGCGGCGAGGATCACCAGCGCCAGCGTGCCTGCACCAACAGGGGCAAGGGCAAAGCCGAAGCCCAGATCGGCCACTGCATCGGGATTGAGAACGGCGGTCATGGCGACGGCGCCTGCGGGCGGATGCACAGCGCGGCAGGCGATTGTGGCGGCGATGGTGAGGCCCACGGCCAGCGCCACGGCCAGCGCGGGGTGGGGAATGGTGAGGCAAACGGCAACCCCGATCAGCGCGGCCAGCGTATTGCCAACAAGCGCGGACCAAGGTTGCGCCAGCGGGCTGTTGGGGACCGCGAAAAGGAGGACCGCGCTCGCTCCGAAGGGGGCGATGAGGTAGAGGCCGAGGGTTTTGTCGAAAGCGGGGAGCAGGACGATCAGGCCTGTAACGGCCAGAGCCACCAGCGCGCCGAGGCCCGCGCGCAGCATCTCAAGCGGTGCTGCGGCGGGGATTGCGGGGCCGATGGTGCGTAGAAATTTGCGCAAAGGGCTCATGGCAGGGGGATGGCCTGCACGTGGCTTACTCTTGCAGCTTTTTCGCGACCAGTTCGTTCACGGCTTTGGGGTTGGCCTTGCCGCCTGTGGCTTTCATCACCTGACCGACAAACCAGCCAGCGAGTTTGGGGTTTTCGCGGGCTTTGGCGACTTGGTCGGGGTTGGCGGCGATGATGTCATTCACTGCGGCCTCGATTGCGCCCGTGTCGGTGACTTGTTTCAGGCCTTCGGTTTCCACCACTTCGGCGGGATCGCGGCCTGTGGTGTAGGTGATTTCAAACACGTCTTTGGCGATTTTTCCGCTGATCGCATCGGAGGCGATCAGGTCAATGATGCCGCCCAGCAGGGCAGGTGTGACGGGGGAGTCAGAGATGTCTTTTTCGTCTTTCTTGAGACGGCCAAAGAGTTCGTTAATCACCCAGTTGGCGGTCATTTTGCCGTCACGGCCTTGGGCGGTTTCCTCAAAGTAACTGGAGGAATCCAGATCGGCGGTCAAAACGGAGGCGTCATAATCGGACAGGCCAAAGTCATTGATGAAACGCGCCTTTTTGGCGTCTGGCAATTCTGGAAGGGTGGCGGCGATCTCGTCCACCCATGACTGTTCGATCACCAGCGGCAGCAGGTCGGGATCGGGGAAATAGCGGTAATCATGGGCTTCTTCTTTGGAGCGCATGGAACGCGTTTCTTGTTTGTCTGGGTCAAACAGGCGTGTTTCCTGCGTGACTTCGCCGCCTGCTTCAACGATGGCGATCTGGCGTTTTGCTTCGACGTCAATCGCTTGTTGGATAAAGCGCATGGAGTTCATGTTCTTGATCTCGCAGCGCGTGCCAAGGTGGCCGAAATCGCCTGTGGCTTTGTATTTCTCATATTGGCCGGGGGCGCAGATGGACACGTTCACGTCGGCGCGCATCGCGCCCGACTGCATGTCACCGTTACAAGTGCCCAGATAACGCAGGATTTGGCGCAGTTTGGCGAGATAGGCCGCAGCCTCTTCTGGACCGCGAATGTCAGGGCGCGAGACGATCTCCATCAGGGCGACGCCTGTGCGGTTCAAATCCACAAAAGACATATTCGGGTCCATGTCGTGAATGGATTTGCCTGCGTCTTGTTCTAGGTGGATACGCTCAACGCCGACCAGACGCGCGGTGCCGTCACCCATTTCAACCAGCACTTCGCCTTCGCCCACGATGGGGTGGTACAGCTGGGAAATCTGATACCCTTGGGGCAGGTCAGGGTAGAAGTAGTTTTTACGGTCAAAGGCGGACCAAAGGTTAATCTGCGCCTTGAGGCCTAGGCCCGTGCGCACGGCTTGTTCTACGCAGAATTCGTTGATGGTGGGCAACATGCCGGGCATTGCGGCATCCACAAAGGCCACGTTGCTGTTTGGTTCGGCGCCGAATTTGGTGGAGGCGGCAGAGAACAGCTTGGACTTGGAGGAGACCTGCGCATGGACTTCCATGCCGATCACCAGCTCCCAGTCTTGTTTTGCCCCCGCAATGGTGCGGACTTTGGGGGTATCGTAGGTGAGATCGAGCATGGGAGTGCGCCTTATCAATGAGTGTTGAGGTGGGTTTAGCGCCGAGAAGGGGGGCAAGCAAGAGGGGGAGGCCGTGTTCATGAATACTCGTGATAGGGGGCCGTAAGTTTTAGCATATTGTAAACATCAGCCGCGATATGCGACTAACGCGCGATGAAAATACAGCAATCGACCCGTCAAATAGAACGCCGTCTTGGCGATGCAACCCGCCGCATTCTGCCAAGGCCAGTTGCTGAATTGATCATGTTCACGTTAAAGCAGGCGTGGGCCTGTCTGTTTGCCGCGCTGATGTTGGGCGGGCTTATCGTGTCGGATTTGATCTGGGACGATGCTTGGGTGATCCAGCGTTATGATGCGCTTTTTGTCTATGCAATCAGTCTGCAAGTGCTGTTTTTGATATTCAAGCTTGAGAGTTTGACAGAGGCGCGGGTGATCTTGCTGTTTCACATCACCGGCACGGCGATGGAAATATATAAAGTGAAAATGGGCAGTTGGGCCTATCCTGAACCCGGGTTTTTCAAGCTGTGGGGCGTGCCGCTGTTTTCCGGATTTATGTATGCGTCTGTTGGGTCGTTCATGGCGCGGGTGATCCGGATTTTTGACATGCGATTTGCGCCATATCCCCCGTTTTGGATGACATTTATCCTTGGCGCGGCGATTTATCTAAATTTCTTCACGCATCACTATATCTTTGACATACGCCTCTTGCTGTTTGCTGCGACATTTATTCTTTTTATCCGTACGCGTGTCTGGTTTCGCATCGCACAAAAATACTATTGGATGCCGCTCCCTGTGGCGGCGTTTTTCACCAGTTTCTTTTTGTGGGTTGCCGAGAATGTAGGCACAGGCACGGGCACATGGGTTTATGCAGGGACGGATGGCCTGAGTTTTGTGAGCTTGGCAAAGATGGGGTCATGGTATCTGTTGCTCTATGTCAGTTTTGTCACGGTGACATTGGTTACACGCGAGGCGCTGATCAAAGAGCCAATTAGCAATCCCAAGATCGCGGATGCCCCTTCTGGCAAGGGGCGGGAGTAGGGCCGCCATGGTGTTGTGACCAAGCAAAGGGGTACTCTAATGCCTGCTGTTAGCTGGTTGCAACAAATGCGCAGTTATGTGTCAGTTTCTTGACAAAAGCCTTGGCCCTATTGTGCGATATGGCAATTTGCGTAATTTAGTCGTAAGAGAACTGACGTTTTTCCGGTGGAGGCCAATGAGCTATGCCCAAGTTACCTAATTTAACCGCAGCGGAGCCTATTCCAGCGGCGGCGCAGGCCGAAGTAGAGCGGATTCTACAGAGTGGCGATTTGTTTCGTTACACTTCTGAGGGTTCCCCCGTGGCCTTGCTGGAGGCAGAGTTTGCCCAAGCGCTGGGCAGCAAATTTGCTCTGGCGGTTTCCTCTTGCTCGGCGGCGCTGTTTTTGTCGCTGAAAGCACTGGAATTGCCACGTGATGCCAAAGTGCTGATTCCTGCGTTTACCTTTGCGGCGGTGCCATCATCGGTTGTGCATGCGGAACTGGTGCCTGTGCTGTGTGAATGTGGGCCGGATTACCGCATTGATCTGGAAGATTTCCACGCCAAGCTGCCATCCTGTTCAGCCGTGATCATCAGCCACATGCGCGGCCATACGTCCGACATGGATGCGATTATGGCGGCCTGCGATGCGCAGGGCATCCCTGTGATCGAAGACGCGGCGCATAGCCTTGGTACAACATGGGCGGGGCGCAACATTGGCACGATTGGTAAGATCGGGTGCTTTAGCTTCCAGTCTTACAAACTGTTGAACGCGGGTGAGGGCGGTATCCTGATCACTGACGATGCTGATCTGGTGGCACGGGCTGTGATTATGTCGGGTGCTTATGAATACAACTGGAAGAAACATCCGGTGCTGCAAGAGTCGTTTACCAAATGGCAGAATGAACTGCCGCTGTATAACCTGCGTTTGAACACGCTGTCGGCGGCCTTGATCCGTCCGCAGTTGGACGTTTTGGCACGTCGGGTTCGTGACGGGCGGCGCAACCATGATCATGTGGCGCAGCTGTTGCAACAAAGCCCTTGGATTGATGTGCCAAAGTCACTTGCGCCAGAAGAACGCGCGCCGGATTCCATCCAGTTTAATCTGGTAGGGATGAGTGACGCACAGGTTGATGCCTTTGTCTCTCAAGCGGCTGCGCTGGGCCTGAAAGCCGAAGTATTTGGCCGCACCCAAGACAATGCGCGGGCGTTCTGGAACTGGAAGTTCCTCGGCGATCTGCCAGAACTGCCGTTGACACGTGCCATGCTGAGCCGTGCCTGTGATGTGCGCCTGCCTGCGCGTCTGGAAGTTGAGGAATGCACCACTGTGGCGCAAACCCTGCTGGCGGCGATGGACACGATTATGGCGGCTGACGCGGCCTGATATCCTGCGTAGCACTGCCTGAATTGGCAAATGCCACGTTCTACATAAGCCACGTCCGCGCATCGCGGGGGTGGCTTATTTCGCTTAATGCTCTGGCTAAAGAGTGGATCAGCAGGCAGTGGCCACGGGGCCTTGATCCGTAAATGTGATTTGTTTGCCTTCATCAATTTCGCGCTTGAACAGGTTGGTGATGATGCGCAAGGCATCTTCCTGCCCTGCGGCGGCAAAGCGGTTGGCAGAAGCCACACGCAGGTTATTGGCAAAACCCTGTGCCGCATGGGCCCAGATCATCGGATGGAGCTCTGTCAGGTATTCACGGACCAGCCAATCCGCACAGCCTGCAATCTGGCCACGGATGTGATCGGCATCGTCATCACCCGAACAAGCCTGCCCCATGGTATTGGCGCAATAAGCGGCAAGTAGGTTAACCGTGTGGGGATCTGGCCGACGTGAGACGATATCGCGCAGACCCTCTATGAAAAAGGGGAGGTCCAGCCGTGCGCAGGCTTGGTCATCAACGCTGATGGCATCGAACATAACCCACGTATAGCCACCTGCGCCCCAGATGTCTTGCGTGCGTGCCGCCGTGCGGCGGGCTTCCAGCTCAAGACCCACATAGGAGCCATACCAACGCGGCAGCATATTGGTGCCAAGGGCGCGCAATGGTCCTGTGTTTTCGGGGTTCAGATCAATCAGCGCTTGATAGCTGTCTGCCACCGAATGTGTTTTTTTGCTGTCACCGCGCAGCAAGGCACAGGCCGTGCTGGCAAAGAGGGGAGATGTTTTTTCCTTGCCTTCAAACTTGCTCAGAATTTCGCGGGCGCGGGAGAAATGGGCATCAAATGCTTCGCGGTTGCGTGGGGCGATTTCAACGTCCCAGCCAATGCCGCGCCAGCTCCATGCCATATCCATATGTGCCAAAGCGACGATGCAACCCACGACATAATCATCTGAGTGTTCTTCAAGGACAAATTCGAACGCCTCAATTCCGCTAAACATCGGCGCATCGCTGGGAGGAGAGCGATCCAGAAGGGCGTGCTCAACAGCCAGAACAGCATCGGCGCGTGCGCCAAAGGCCATCAGTTCTGCAACAGACATCCCGCCGGGGGTCATGCTGCGGTCAAGGTCGGCTGTTGCGATCAGCGCGGATAGTTTTGTCCAGTCCTCTTGGCGGACAAGTTTCAATGCGGTGTTCTGATAGGCGTCACGTGTGCGGTCTTCAAGCGTGGGATCAGGACAAGGAATCGTGAGTTTGTGCAGTAAACGGTTGTTTCCTTTTGCTTCCACAAGCGGTTGTTCTTGCTTTGCGGGGGCAGGTGCACTGGAAACAGACGCGGCAAGCGGGAAGCCCTGCGCAGCAGAGGCATTGGATTTTGATTTGCGATGCGCACGAAACGGTGACGGCATGGGCCGTTGGTCTTTTGAAGCGGCTTTTGGCTGGCCTGTCTCCAAGGTCTCAAACTTTGATGCAACGGGCATGGGTTTTTGGGTCTTGGGGGCAAAAAAAACCGGGAGCTTACATAAAAGAGAGGCCATTTTCATTATTTTCAGTCCACTATGATTAAGGAGTGATTGGTAGGATCATATTGGGCGGACATTAGGGCGTGAAAATGGCGTTCTAGCGGTGAAGTCACGAAGTTGCGCGGGCAAGGCGTTGGTCGTTTTTCATGAATAGGGCAGTTTTGTTTCGTTTTAAGCGATGATTGTACCCAAAGTGGCAGAATGTTGCGTAAGGGTGCGCAATGGGCGTTCTATGTGCTGGTAATGCTCTTGTCAGGGGGGAGGGTCGCGTATCATACTCTGCTTTATGAAACCGACTTTTGATGGCTCTGCCGACCCTACAAAAAATGCACCTTTCAAGCTGGTGAACGTGCGTTCATCACGTATGGCGGGGGTGGTGTTGCTGGTGCTGTCACTGAAGGTCGGGACGGTGCACGCGCAAGTTCCGGCTGTGATCGCTGATGCCAAACCTGAGCCTGTTGTGGCACTTGCTGCACCCCTAAAAGGACAGGGGATTGGTGAGGCGATGATGCCCGTACGCCCTGTGGCACGATCAGAGAAATTACCGCGTACCCGGTGGCAGCATATGCCGGGCAATGCGATCTGGACCCGCGCGGCGCTTGCGGCGCTAAAGGACTACGGTAGTCCGTTGGTGGAAATGGTGCCGCGTGACATCGAAAATTGGTGCCCTGCCTATGCCACCAACACCGATAGCGACAGGCGTGCCTTTTGGGTGGGCTATCTGTCGGCGCTGGCCAAATTCGAGAGCACTTACAAGCCATGGGCTGTGGGTGGCGGCGGCAAATGGTATGGGCTGTTGCAAATTCTGCCTGCCACAGCACGCGGCTACAAATGCAATGTAGGGACCGGAGAGGCGCTTAAAAACGGAGCGGCGAATCTGAGTTGTGGGGTGCGGATCATGGCCTATACGGTCAAACGCGATGGGGTGATTCACGGGCGCGACAGCAAGTGGCGTGGTGTGTCGGCGGATTGGGGTCCGATGCGCAGCGAGGCCAAGCGCAGAGACATGTCTAACTGGTTGCGAAAACAGAATTATTGCAAATTGCGCAGCAGCACACGGCCCCGCGCACGGCCCTGATCCGGGATCAAGCGGTGCGGAAAATGCGTGCCAATGCGCCCATGGCGTCGGCCTGTCGCGGGCTGGCCATACCTTTGGTGCCTGTTGCTTTGACATCGCCGATTACATTCATCATTTTGCCAAAATACGGCCCATGATCCAGTTGTTTCAGCCGTTTGGTCAGGCGTTGAAAGGCGGGTGTCGGGCCTTGTCCTTGTTCCACCAACCAAAAACCTAGCGTTGTCATGTCACTGGCCTGTTCTGGGCTCAACTGTAGATGGCGCTGGGTCGAAGCGATCAATGTTGCCTCGGACATTGGGGTGTTGTCATCCATTTGGGCAAAGGCGACGGCCATAGCGGTCACGCAGAGTTCGGCAGAATTGATGCAGTTGATTGCATGTACATTGGGTTGGGCGGAGTATTCCAATCGTTTGGCGGCGGCGCGCACAGGGGCAGGGGCATTGAAACGGCCAGCGGCCAGATACGGCCCTCGTTGGAAATAGCGTAAGGTGACAAAGCCTATAACCGCAGCGCCGCAGAGGAGAAGTATGGTAAGCATATAGAGACCTTATATTACCTGCCGCCAGTGACGTTTAACACCGATCCGGTGACATAGCTGGCTTGATCTGACAACAACCATAGCACAGTTTGCGCGACTTCGGATGCATTTCCTGTGCGTTGCATGGGAACATTGCCTGCTAATCGGGCAGCGCGGTCAGGATCACCGCCTTTGGCGTGAATTCCTGTTTCGATCAATCCGGGGGCCACGGCCATGACGCGCAGGCCTGTTCCGGCCACTTCATCCGAGAGACCTTTGGTGAAAATATCCATCGCGGCTTTGGTGGCGGCGTAATCGACGTATTGATTGGCCGAGCCAAGGCGCGCAGCGGCAGAGGTGATGTTGACGATCACGCCTTTTTGTCGCGGCTCCATCCGTTTGACGGCGGCGGCGGCCACCAGCATGGCGCCGATGACATTAACGTCAAACATCTGGCGCAAGCGATCATGGGTCAGGTCGGTCACGCGGATCGCCGTGCCAACGATGCCCGCGTTATTGATCAACGCGTCCAACGGTCCAGCTGCGTCAACTGCGGCAAAGACTGTATCTATCGCGGCAGGGTCAGCAACATCCGCCTGAACAATGCGCACCGCCGCGCCAAGCGCCTCACAGGCAGCCGCAACCGCCTGCGCCCCTGCCTTGTCACTGTTATAGGTCAGGACAAGGTCATACCCCCGTTCAGCCGCAAGGGTGGCGCAGGCCGCGCCAATACCTGCCGACGCCCCTGTGATCAGGCACAGGGGGCGGCTCATGCGGATATGATCCGGCTGAGCATTTCCGTTGTGTCACGGCTGAGGTTCGGGGTGGCAAGGATGCGTTGCACCTGGGCTTTGATCAGGGATTGGCGGTCGGTGTCATAGCGTTTCCATGTCTGGAAGGCGCTGCACATGCGGGCGGTGGTCTGCGGGTTTACCGGATCAAGTTTGATCAGCCAATCCGCCAGCAGCGCATAGCCGGCGCCAGAGGCATGGTGGAACCCTGCGTGGTGCAGCGCAAGGCTGCCGAAGACGGCGCGGAAGCGGTTGGGGTTTTTCCAGTTGAAATCGGGATGCTCTGTCAGGCCAGCGGCCACCTCAAAGGCGTCTTCGGGATCAGCTTCGATGACTTGCAGGCCAAACCATTTATCCATCACCAGTCGGTCGTCTTTCCACTGGGTTTCAAACGCTTTTACAGCCGTATCACCGCGCCCTGCACGGATCAGATTGGCAAGGGCAGCCAGTTGCTGGGTCATGTTGTCGGCGCTGTCATATTGTGCCTGCGCCTGCGCGCCTGCGTCGCGGCGGGTGAGCAGCGACAATGCGGCATTGCCCAGTGCCCGCGCACCAGATTGGGTGGCGTCGGGTTGATAGCTGTCGGACACTTGGTTGGCGGCATAGAGTTCGGGCAGGGCATCGCCCAGCTTTTTGGCCAATGCCTCGCGCATGGTTTCTACTGCGGCGTGGATAATATCGGGTTCAGGTGTATGGCCTGCTTCATGCAGGGCATTGGCCAGTTCCGATTGCGATGGCAGGCCCAACATCAAGGCGCGGTAGGCGGGATCAAGGGTGGTGTCATTCACCAATGTATAGATGCCATCCAGATAGGCCGGATCAGGGCGGGTGCCTTTGGTGATCATGCCCAGCAGCGCGTTACGGGCCAAGGTGCGGCCTGCCTCCCAGCGGTTAAAGCTGTCTGTGTCATGGGCCAGCAAATGCGCATTATCAGCATCATGGGCCAGCACAACAGGCGCAGAGAAACCGCGCAGGATAGAGGCGGCGGGACGAATGGGAAGGTTTGAGAAGGTAAAGCTCTGCTCGGCTTGGGTCATCTCCAGAATGGTGGTGGGCAGGACTTCGTCGCCATCAGCGCCGATCAAGCCCACAGCCACAGGGATCACATAGGGCTGCGGATCAGCGGTGGCAGCGCTGGGCGGGGTGGTTTGATTGAAGGTCAATGTGAGTGTTTCATCGGCATAGGTTTCGCTCACGCTTAGGCGCGGTGTGCCTGCTTGGGAATACCAGCGTTTGAACTGTGACAGATCGCGGCCAGTGGTATCTTCGAACACTTGCAGCCAATCCTCTATGGTGCAGGCCTGACCATCATGGCGGTCAAAGTAGAGCGCTACCGCATCGGCATAGGCCTGATCACCAACCAGCGTTTTTAGCATCCGTATCACCTCCGCGCCTTTTTCGTAGACGGTGGCGGTGTAGAAATTGTTAATTTCTTGGAAACTTTCAGGGCGCACCGGATGGGCCAACGGGCCTTGGTCTTCGGCAAACTGGCGGCCACGCAGGTCGATCACATCGCCGATGCGCTTGACCTCTGCGCTGCGCATATCCGAGGTGAACTGACTGTCGCGGAAAACGGTCAGCCCTTCTTTCAGGCACAATTGGAACCAATCACGGCAGGTGATGCGGTTGCCTGTCCAGTTGTGAAAATACTCATGTGCGATGATCGCCTCGATCCGTTCAAAATTGAGATCGGTTGAGGTGGCTTGTGAGGCCAGAACGGCAGAGGAGTTAAAGATGTTCAGACCTTTATTCTCCATCGCGCCCATGTTGAAATCATCCACAGCAACGATGTTGAACAGGTCCAGATCATATTCACGTCCGTAGACGTCTTCATCCCATTTCATCGAATCTTTTAGCGCCTGCATGCCAAAGGCGCATTTGCCCTCATCGCCCGGACGCACATAGAGGTTCAGCGCCACGTCGCGGCCTGATTTGGTGGTGAACTGCCCCTCATGGGCGATCAGGTCACCCGCCACCAGCGCAAAGAGATAGGCGGGTTTGGGCCATGGATCGTGCCACTCGGCATGGTTTTCAGACGCCGTGACGGGGTTACCGTTGGACAACAGCACAGGGTGCGGGCCGTTGATGGTGACGGTGAACACGGACATCACATCAGGACGGTCGGGGTAATAGGTGATCTTGCGAAAGCCTTCGGCCTCACATTGGGTGCAATACATGCCATTCGACATATAGAGACCCTCAAGCGCGGTGTTATTGGCGGGATCAATCTCTACTTCGCATTCCCAGATGAAGGGGGCCGCAGGCACAGCGCAGGTGAGGCCGCCATCGGTCAGCGTGGGGGTGACGTCTTGACCGTCGATCTTGGCTGATATCAGGGCCAAAGCCTCGCCGTGCAAAAAGAAATCCTGCGCAGGGGCATCTGGATTAGGGGTAAAGGCGATGCGGCTGCGCACGCGGGTTTTATGCGGGTCTAGGGTAAACTCCAGAGCGACACTTTGAGCATGCCAGCCAAAAGCGGTGTAATCTTTGAGGTAGATCGTTTGGGGGGCGGCGTCGCGCATAGGGAGGCTCCTGAGTATGCTGGCTGGTCCTCTTTGGAACCATTGTATCGGCGCGCACGTTAAATCCGTGACACCCCGCCTGCAAGGCAGGGATTTAGCAAAAGGAGAAGTGAGCATGTCTGCGCCTGATACAAACGTGGAAAAGCAAGAAAAGAACCATCGTCCGTCCTTGATTGGGATCAAGGGTGCAATCACCTTTGGCATTCTTATGCTGCTGGCGATTATTGCATATAGCTTGAGCAGTGACGAAGTCGCGATTGAGGGGGAAACAGATGCGGCAACGCCTGTTGTTGCAGAATAATCCGAGCGGGTTGCTCTGATGATGGTGGTATGACGCCAGAGCGGATAGTTTGGCCTTTGCATTCATTGATGGTTGCGCTTGTCTTGCGATGAACCTAGCTTTCCTATCGGAAACTTTGGTGCGCGCACGAGGAGACAGATCATGCAAAGAGTAGACCGCAAGGGCCTGCAAGTAGACACGCAATTGGCCGATTTCATTGAGAAACAGGCGTTGGGTGGCTTGGCAGTAAGCGCTGATGCGTTCTGGAGCGGATTTTCGGCGCTGGTGCATGATCTGGGACCCAAGAACCGCGCGTTGCTGAACAAACGTAGCGAACTCCAAGGTCAGATTGATGGTTGGCATAAATCACATCAGGGCCAGACCCATGATGCGGCTGCCTATACCGCGTTTCTGAAGGAAATCGGTTATCTGGTGCCAGAGGTCGCACCGTTTCAGATTGATACACAGAACGTAGACCCAGAGATTGCCAATATCCCCGGCCCGCAATTGGTGGTGCCGATTATGAATGCGCGCTTTGCACTGAATGCTGCCAATGCACGCTGGGGATCGCTGTATGATGCGTTTTACGGCACCGATGCGCTGGGCGATTTGCCCCGTGGCGGTGGCTATGACACAGCGCGCGGCGCACGTGTGGTTGCGAAGGCTAAGGCATTTCTGGATGAGGCCGCGCCGCTGGCCGCAGGCAGCCATGTGGATGTAACGGGATACCGCGTTGAGGCCGGGGCATTGGTGCCAGCCTTGCGTGATCCTGCGCAATTTGCAGGGTATCGTGGCGACGTAGATGCGCCCGAGGCAATTTTGCTGAAAAATAACGGGTTACACATTGAAGTCGTGATCGACGCCTCCCACGCTATCGGTAAAACCGATCCTGCCCATGTGGCAGATGTGATGTTGGAGGCCGCGATCAGCACGATCATGGATTGCGAAGACAGCGTCGCGGCAGTGGATGCCGAGGATAAGGTTGTGGCATATTCCAACTGGCTGGGCCTGATGCGCGGCGATCTGGAAGAGAGCTTTGAGAAAGGTGGCAAAACCGTCATCCGCGCGATGAACCCTGACCGCAGCTATACTGCGCCCGACGGGGGGGCGCTGACGCTCAAAGGGCGCTCGCTGATGTTGGTGCGTAATGTCGGGCATTTGATGACCAACCCTGCTGTGCTGGACCGTGACGGACTGGAGGTTGGCGAAGGGTTGATGGATGCGATGGTGACCACGCTCATCGCGATGCATGACCTAAAGCGCGAGGGCGGTAATTCGCTGAGCGGGTCGGTCTATGTGGTCAAACCCAAGATGCATGGCCCTGAAGAAGTGGGCTTTGCTGACGAAATCTTTACGCATGTGGAAAAGGCGCTGGGCCTACCTGCCGATACTGTCAAACTGGGCATTATGGACGAAGAGCGCCGCACCTCTGTCAATCTGGCTGCGTGTATCCATGCGGCGAAATCGCGGGTGGCCTTCATCAATACGGGGTTCTTGGACCGTACAGGTGATGAAATCCACACCTCTATGCAAGCGGGGCCGATGGTGCCCAAAGGCGAAATGAAAAGCGCGGCTTGGATTGCGTCCTATGAAGATCGTAACGTGGATATTGGTCTGGCTTGTGGGCTGAAGGGCCGTGCGCAGATTGGCAAAGGCATGTGGGCGATGCCTGATCTGATGGCGGATATGTTGGAAGCCAAAATCGGCCACCCCAAATCAGGCGCAACCTGTGCTTGGGTGCCATCGCCCACAGCGGCCACGCTACACGCCATGCATTACCACGCGGTGGACGTGATGGCGCGTCAGGATGAAATCGCCGCAGGCGGGGCGCGAGGTACTTTGGAAGATTTGCTGACAATCCCCGTGATGACAGGCCGCAATTTAAGCGACGCTGAAATCACCCGCGAGATTGAAAACAACGCCCAAGGCATCCTTGGCTATGTGGTGCGTTGGGTGGATCAGGGGGTTGGTTGCTCAAAAGTGCCTGACATCAACGATGTGGGCCTGATGGAAGACCGCGCCACCTGCCGCATTTCGGCGCAGGCTTTGGCCAACTGGTTGCACCATGGTGTGATTTCCGAAGATCAGGTAATGGCGGGGCTGCGTAAAATGGCGGAAGTGGTAGATCGTCAAAACGCGGGTGATCCGTTGTATCGGGCGATGGCGCCATCTTTTGACGGGATTGCATTTAAAGCGGCTTGCGATCTGGTTCTGGAGGGGGCGTCGCAACCTTCCGGTTATACAGAACCCGTATTACATGCGCGTCGGTTGGAGCTGAAAGCGTCCTGAGGTTTTTGTGTATGGCTCGTGGGGCCACATTGCTAATGTTCTGCAATGTGGCATGTGTTTGCAAACATGTGTGGGCTAAAAGGGAGTTTTTTTGAACGACTTCCTAAGGTAGGTTTCAGAAAAATCGATCAATCTGGTTAAAATGAGGAAATCGTTATGCCTACGATCGTAGCATTCAAATGGGTTCCCGACTTCGCGCGAGGGTTCGTGCGCGATTTGCGGTTGCGATGGGCGCTCGAAGAGGCTGGTATCCCATATGAGGTTGAACTGATTGATGGCGAAACCCAAAAATCAGACCTGTATCTAAAATGGCAGCCATTCGGACAGGTTCCGGCATTTCGTGATGGCGAGGTAGAGCTGTTTGAGTCAGGCGCGATTATTCTTCATATCGCTACCACATCGAAGGCGCTTGGCCCCACAGATCAGGCGGCGCAGGCAAAAATTGCCGCGTGGGTGTTCGCAGCGCTCAACTCAATCGAGCCACATGCGCAGACTTATATCCACCTGCGCGACGCAGTGTCGGACGACTTGAAAAAGGCGATAACAACAAAACTAAAGGACAGGTTGCGCGCGTTGGAAAACAATCTTGGGATCAAAGATTACCTCGAAGGCGCGTTCACAGTAGGCGATATTGCAATGACGACCGTTCTACGGGAAGTTGCCGCTGAAGGTGCACTCGCAGGTTTTCCAAGTCTTCAAGCCTATGTAGATCGCAATGAAGCGCGACCGGCATTCCAAAAAGCACTGGGGGATCAACTTGCCGATTTTGATCGGTAAAATTTAATTGCTCAAATATTCCAAAAACGACTATTTGTGAGGCACCATAGGTTTAAGAAATGAGGATGAAGAAGTAGAACATGATAATTGATAAGGGTCATGTAGAAATACTCCTGAATAAATATGGCGTATTATTTTTTCCGAGAATTACCTCAACCACTGAAGTGGGGGGCGATGGTGCCACTTTCGAAAGGTACACCCAGCACTTTTCAGAAGGTTTTATGCCGCTGGGCGCATATAGTTACTCCTTAAGCTTCTTTGGTCATATCTCAAAAATAGGTCGGTATTGCTCCATTGGCAGGAACGTGACTGTTATGGGGGATAAGCATCCAACTGCATGGCCGTCGACTAGCCCCGTATTCTATCGTAAGGGCAGAGCCCGCAATTGGGGCAGCAAAAGAATAGACTTTCCTGAATTTGATGCTCATGGTCCGAAAGTTACCATCTGTAATGATGTCTGGGTTGGTGATAATGTTACTTTAGCACATGGTGTGCAGCTCGGCACCGGATGTATCGTTGCGGCACATTCGGTCGTAACAAAAGATGTGCCGCCTTATACGATAGTGGCTGGCGTTCCTGCTCGCATAATTAGAAAGCGCTTTGATGACGCCACAACCGCAGACCTAATAGCCTCTCAGTGGTGGTCATTGCCCGTTTCGGCTTGGGATGAGATCGACCCAACCTCGACGAGTGATCTTCTCAAAAAAGTAGATGAAATTCGTGCCACAGAACCTGAGCTTCCCGAAGAAAGGTTTAGCATAGGTCGACTGATGCGTAACAAATTCATGCTTTGATATGTTTTTGTGACAAAAAATGTCCATCAAAAACCACCCTTTTAGAACGCTTGCAAAGACAGCCCTTGGTGCAGCTTCAACTCATGTGGGCTTCGTCCCGCATTGGCAGCCTTGACCAAGGCCGCAGTAAAAAACCGATCTGGGGCAGTATTGCGAGAGGTAGTTGTCTGATAAGGGGCAGGCAAGTCGTGGCCTTGAGGGCAAGTTGCCTGACTTTGC
Organism: Sulfitobacter undariae; assembly: GCF_014196805.1. GTDB lineage: Bacteria > Pseudomonadota > Alphaproteobacteria > Rhodobacterales > Rhodobacteraceae > Sulfitobacter > Sulfitobacter undariae. The sequence goes on from NZ_JACIEI010000003.1 coordinate 137,704, forward strand.
ACAATCGTAATGGCAGGCGTGTAAGAAGCGCTTAATAAATTTGCGCTCATGTCGGCTATGCACATAAGGGCGCGTTTGTGGTGTTGAGGCTTTAATCTATTCTCGTTACGCTATGGTGCAACTTTACGCATATTTGGAGTTTTAGGGTATGGGCCGGCCAGTTATCGGGATTATTGGCAACAGCCATCTTATAAATGATACCTATCTTGTCCACGCAGGCGGGGCGATGAACAGCGAAGCGGTGGCACAAGTTGCTGGCTGCGTTCCGCTTTTGGTGCCCTCTGATCCTTCGCTTGCTTCGGTTGCAGACCTGATGGATTGCTGTGATGGTTTCTTGCTGACGGGGGGCCGTCCGAATGTGCATCCAGAAGAATATGGCGAAGTTGAAACCCCTGCGCATGGTGATTTTGACCGTGCGCGTGACGCGTTGGTGTTGGGGTTGACGCGCGCCTGTGTTGAGGTCGGCCAGCCAATTTTCGGCATTTGCCGTGGCTTCCAAGAGGTCAACGTGGCGATGGGCGGGACGCTTTATCCCGAGATCCGCGAATTGCCGGGCCGAATGAACCACCGCATGCCGCCCGACGGCACACTGGAAGAGAAATTCGCGCTGCGCCATGATGTGCGCTTTACTGCGGGCGGATTGTTTCACCGTGTTATGGGGGCCGAGGTGGTGCGGACAAATACGCTGCACGGGCAAGGCATCAAAGTTGCAGGGCCGCGTATTGTTATCGATGGTTATGCGGACGATGGCACCCCCGAGGCGATTTATGTCGACGGTGCACCGGGGTTTACCATGGCTGTGCAGTGGCATCCTGAATATGAGGCGGCAAAAGACCCTGTTTCGCGCCCCTTGTTCGAAGCATTTGGCGCGGCGGCGCGGGAATGGGCTGCGGGCACGCGGCCTGTGGCGATGGCGCGCGCTGTCTAAGGCGCATTGCTGTTTCTTTGCTGTGGTTGAAGCCATCAACGCCTTGTATTGAAGGGGCCTTGGGGGAGGCGTCCTGCGCTTTGGTTGTGACCGCAGCGCCCGTGGATTCATATTTGCCACAGGGTATTATTATAGTGGCATCTGCAAGAAAACGTGAATTGCGGCCCCCGCAGATTGCCGTATTTTGCGCTTAATGCTCCTCATTAAGAAGGGGCGGTAAAATTTATGGAGCAGTCCAGTCATGAAACTAACGATCTATGCCGCCATCGGTGCGGGCCTTCTTAGCGCAACCAGTGCATCCGCTGTAGAAATTACGGGTGGCTCGTTGAAGTTGTCTTATTCAACATTCGCAAGTGAAACCGATCTTTCCCGGCTCGGGATTGAGGGTTCTACCGAACTGGCATTCACCCAGAAATTCAGCATGCAGCTGGATTTGGGATACCAAAACATGGGTGAAAGCGATCTTGATGGTTCCGCAATTGGTGTGCACGCTATTTACCATCTGGATAACGCAACATCGCTTGGCGGTTTCTATACCCGCGAAAAGGTTAATGGAGCCAGCTTGGATTTATACGGCGTAGAAGCCGGATATGAAACAGGTCAGTGGGATTTCGAAGGCAATCTGGGCCGTACAAGTACCGATGGCGATGATGCCACCATCTTTGGTGCATCTGCGCGTTATGAGTTTGCCAACCAACTGGGCCTGACGGGGTCTTATGATACGGTTGACATGGGGATGTTTGACATCTCGCGCGCGACGATTGCTCTGGACCGCAATGTCTCGGATAACGTCAATCTGTTCCTAGAAGTTGGTTCTGCCAAATTCTCTGCGGACGGTCTTTCTGCTTCGGAACCATTTGTCGGTATCGGTGGCAAAATCGCATTTGGCGCAGAGCGCGGTGCGACATTTGATCAACGCGGCATACTGCGTTTGCTGCCAGGTCTTTGATCTAAGACACTCACGGGGCTGCGATGTTAGTCCCGTGAGTGACAGCTTGTTGCGATTCTCTCTCAGGGCCTTGAAGTAATATTGCGCGCCAAGTGAAGGCATTGAAATAATGTTTCGGTTTGAAAATCGGGAGTTTATTTCATCAAAACCACCAAAACATTTCGAAAACCTGCATAACACTGCGTCTTAAACGGGCGCGGTGCTTGTTTGTCCGGTTCTTGCGCGATACTTCAGGGCATTATTTACGACACGCCAGTTTCGGCACCAAACAAAAATTTGGGAGATTTTGAGTGAAGATCGGGACACCTAAAGAGGTATTCGAAGGCGAGCGCCGCGTGGCGATGACGCCAGAGAGTGCGCTACAATTACAAAAGCTGGGGCATGAGTGCCTGATTGAGACAGGTGCGGGAGCTGCATCCGGTTTTGATGATGCTGCCTATGCGGCTGCAGGCGTAGAGGTTGTAAAAACCGCTGCGGCGCTATGGCAAGCAGCGGATGTTGTTGCAAAGGTGCGCGCACCTGATGATACGGAAATGAAACGCTTGCGCGATGGTCAGACTTTGATCTCGTTCTTCTCTCCGGTTGCGGATGAGGCGAAGATGCAAGCGGCGGCCAAAAAAGGGGCCACTGTTGTTGCGATGGAAATGATCCCGCGTATCAGCCGTGCCCAGAAAATGGACGCGCTGTCCTCGATGGCGAATATCGCGGGTTACCGCGCTGTGATCGAGGCGGGCAACAACTTTGGCCGCTTCTTTACCGGCCAGATCACAGCGGCGGGCAAGGTTCCACCAGCGAAGGTTCTGGTTGTGGGTGCGGGTGTGGCTGGTTTGGCTGCCATCGGTACATCCACCAGCCTTGGTGCAATCACATTGGCATTTGACGTGCGGCCCGAAGTGGCCGAACAAGTTGAATCAATGGGCGCTGAATTCGTCTACCTTGATTTTGAGGAAGAGCAGACAGACGGTGCGGCAACTGGCGGTTATGCCTCTGTGTCCTCGCCCGAGTTCCGCGAAGCGCAATTGGCTAAGTTCCGCGAATTGGCACCTGATGTTGATATCGTGATCTGTACCGCGCTGATCCCGAACCGCGAAGCGCCAGAGCTGTGGACCGAAGATATGGTTGCAGCGATGAAGCCGGGTTCGGTTATTGTCGATCTGGCAGCAGAGAAGGGCGGTAACTGCAAGCAGACCGTCATGGATGAAAAAATCGTGACCGAAAATGGCGTGACCATTATCGGATACACCGACTTCCCAAGCCGGATGGGCACGCAGGCATCGACCCTGTACTCCACCAACATCCGTCACTTGCTGACAGACCTGACACCCGAAAAAGACGGTGTGATCAACCACAACATGGAAGACGACGTCATCCGCGGGGCAACGATTGCCCACGCCGAAGCCGTGACTTTCCCACCCCCACCACCAAAAGTGGCAGCGATTGCTGCGGCTCCGAAAAAGGAGACGCCAAAAGCGCTTACACCAGAGGAAAAACGTGCGGCTGAATTGGCGGCGTTTAAGGCGCAGACGAAAAACCAAGTGATCCTGCTGGGTGTTGGCGGCGCGTTGCTGCTGGCGGTTGGTCTGGTTGCTCCGGCCAGCTTCATGCAGCACTTTATCGTGTTTGTACTGTCGGTGTTCATTGGTTTCCAAGTGATCTGGGGTGTGGCGCACAGCCTGCACACACCGCTGATGGCGATCACCAATGCGATCTCTTCGATTATCATTCTGGGGGCGCTGATGCAGATCGGTTCCGGCTCTGGGCTGGTGGTTATTCTTGCTGCTTTGTCGGTCTTCATGTGTGGGATCAACATCTTTGGCGGCTTCCTCGTGACACGGCGCATGCTTGCCATGTTCCAGAAATCTTAAGGGGGACTGAGTAATGGATTTCGGTTTCACAACAGCGGCTTACGTCGTATCCGCTATTCTCATCATCCTGTCACTGGGCGGTCTTTCGAACCAAGAAAGTGCTAAACGCGCTGTATGGTACGGAATTGTCGGCATGGCGCTGGCAGTTGCGGCAACGTTGATCGGCCCGGGTTCGGGGTTCTGGTTGCTGTCGCTGATCCTGATCGCGGGTGGCGGTGCCATCGGTTATCAGCTAGCGACAAAAGTACAGATGACGCAAATGCCAGAGCTGGTTGCAGCGATGCACAGCCTTGTTGGTCTGGCGGCGGTTTTCGTTGGTTTGATCGCGCATTTTGAAATCGGCCGTGTGGCGGGTTTCATGGCGGCAGGCGGTGATCCTTACGAGCTGGGCACATTTGCGGCGTTGATCGCCAAGAAGTCAGCGGTTGAGATTAACATCTTGCGCGTTGAGCTGTTCTTGGGCGTGTTCATTGGTGCGGTGACCTTCACGGGTTCTGTGATTGCCTATGGCAAGCTGGCAGGCCGTGTTTCATCGGCTGCCGAAAAATTGCCCGGTGGTCACATGCTGAACATCGCAGCGGCGGCTGTATCGGTGTTGACGCTGGTTTGGTACTTTAACACAGGTGGCTTTTTGCCGCTGTTCCTGATGATTCTGGCGGCGCTGTTTATCGGCTATCACCTGATCATGGGGATTGGTGGCGCGGATATGCCAGTGGTTGTTTCCATGCTGAACTCCTACTCGGGTTGGGCTGCGGCAGCGATTGGTTTCAGCCTTGGTAATGATCTGTTGATCGTTGTTGGTGCGCTGGTTGGTTCCTCTGGTGCGATCCTGTCCTACATCATGTGTAAGGCGATGAACCGTTCGTTCGTTTCTGTGATCTTGGGCGGCTTTGGTGGCCCCGCAGGCGAACAGATGGCGGTCGAAGGCGAACAAATCGCAATCGAAGCAGACGGTGTTGCGGCGGCGTTGAATGAGGCCGACAGCGTTATCATCATTCCGGGTTACGGTATGGCGGTTGCGCAGGCACAGGCCGGCGTTGCTGAACTGGTACGCAAACTGCGTGCGCAGGGTAAGAACGTGCGTTTCGCGATCCACCCTGTTGCGGGCCGTTTGCCCGGTCACATGAACGTGCTGCTGGCGGAAGCCAAAGTACCTTATGACATCGTAATGGAAATGGACGAGATCAACGATGATTTTCCAACCACCGACGTGGCGATTGTTATTGGTTCCAACGACATCGTGAACCCTGCGGCACAGGACGATCCGAACAGCCCCATCGCGGGTATGCCGGTTCTGGAGTGCTGGAAGGCCAAGCAGGTTTTTGTGTCCAAGCGCGGGCAGGGGACAGGGTACTCCGGTATCGAAAACCCGCTGTTCTTTAAAGAGAACACGCGCATGTTTTACGGTGATGCAAAAGCGTCGTTGGACAAACTGCTACCGATGATTGACTAAGGCCCCTTGGGCATGATGATTGATTAACCCTCAATCCAAAGACTGTTACTGAAACGCCCTGCCGGAAACGGTGGGGCGTTTTGTTGTTTTGGGGCAGGGCAGTATCATAGCTCAGATCTGAGGCGTGTCCGAAATCAAGCGTTGCTGGCCGTCGGGCAACGTGTTCTGCTTCACGGGTTTATAGTGATAGGGGTTTTAGACATGTCGAAAATATTCACAGAAGCACCGATTTGGGTTTGGCCGTTGCTGCTTCTCTTGGTTTTTGTGGGCTTACGAGCCCGAAAGAAGCGCAGTGTCCCTGTGGCGCTGATCTACGCTTTGCCACTGATGGGCGTGATGGCGCTTCGGTCGGTGTTTGCCTTATCCGCGCCTACGGCTGTATGGGCCGTGTTTGCGTTGGCCTACGGCGCTGGTGCTGTTGCAGGGTACAGGCTGCAAGTGCGTTGGATTTTAGGGCGGGTGGGCCGTCGGGTGAAACTGAGCGGAGAATACCTGACCCTGACTGTGATGATGGTTATCTTTTGGGCAAATTTTGTCGGTGGTGTTCTGGGCACGGTTGCGCCGGATCTATACCAAACCCTTATTTTTCAGGGTGTGTTTGCAGCTATCGTCGCTGCGGCCAGTGGCAGTTTCCTTGGCCGTTCTTTGCGCGTTTGGCGCGCTAGTGATATGGGTGTTAGCGATAATGTAGGCCGTCATCGGGCGGGCTAGGCTGAGCACAGTGAGTGTGAAATTAAAAAAGTACAAAAATGTATATACATTGCACTACAACTGATATACATCATCACTTGTACCGGAAAGGGGACTGATAGTGGCACGACGTGAAAAGACCAAAAGCGACCGCAAAGATAGCCAGTTGATCATTCGTATCAACGGCGACATGCGGAATGCATTTCTGGACTTGTGCGACGAGATGGACACATCTGCTGCGCGTGAAATTCGGCGGTTTATCCGCGGTTATCTGAGCGCGCATAGCACCGAAAAAGACGCCGAACCGGTACGTGAAACCAAATCCAAAAAGGAGCCTAAACATGGCTAACAAAGTAAAAATCAAAGACCTGAAAAAAGAAGTTAAGCTGCGTGAGCGCAAAGTTAAGCGCCAAGAAACAAAGCTTAAATCAGCGAAAAAAGCGCTGAAAAAAGCGGCCTAAGGGCATTGGGGCGCGGAACTATTCCGCGCCCTTCCTTTATTGAAAGATATGAAAATGACAAAGTTAAGCGATCTGCCTGGCGTTGGCCCGGCGATGGTAGGGCATCTGCAAAATAAGGGTATCAACACAATCCAACAGCTACTGGATTCAGACGATGCCACTTTGCTTGCTATTCGCGGCATATCACCCACACGCGTGGCGAGCTTTCGTAACGTGGGGCAGATGATGCTGAACATGTCACAAGATGCCACCCCTGACGAAGCGAGCTCTGAAGTTGATACTACAGAGGCTCAGGCGGTTGTTGTAGACGCGGACATCACTTTGCCTGCTGGTACGTCAAAAGCGGGTGCAGCCAAGAAAAAAGAAAAATCTTCTGCGGCCAAGAAGAAGGCAAAAGCGGCCTCTAAGAAGAAGGCGAAAGCTGACGAGAAGAAGAAGGCCGACGCTGAGGTGAAAAAAGCTAAAGCGGCAGCTAAGAAGAAAGCCGAAGCAGCAAAGAAAAAGGCGAAAGAATCCGCCAAGAAAAAAGCAACTGCTGCCAAGAAAAAAGAAAAGGCAGCCGCCAAGAAAGCGGAAAAGAAGAAAACCGCTGGTAAAAAAGCATCCAAGAAAAAGAGCTGATCCTACACTGGATCAGTGAACGGAGGGTGGCGCGCGCGTAAGGCTCGCCACCCTCTAAATTCCCTTAGCGTCCGCGAATGCGGGGATCGAGCGCATCGCGCAGGCCGTCACCGAGGTAGTTCACGCTGAGCACGGTCATTGAGATCAGGAAACCGGGGAGCAATACGCGCTCGGGGAATTCCTGCATCCGGTTGACCGCATCTGACAGCAGCTTGCCCCAAGTGGGGAAGTCGGAAGGGAAGCCAACCCCAAGGAAGCTGAGCGCGGATTCTGTGATGATCGCCGTGGCAAGGCCAAGGGTGGCCGATACCATAATCGGCGAGATCACATTGGGCAGCAGGTGGCGGCGGATGATTTTGCCGTCAGTGGTGCCGATAGAGCGAGCTGCAAGGATGAATTCGCGTTCCTTGAGGGCAAGGATATCGCCGCGCACGATCCGTGCGGTTTGCATCCATGAGGTCAGCGCAATCACCGAAACGATCAGCACAAACATGCCCGACTCTGGGCTGCCAAAGAATTTGGTCAGCGGCTGGCGGAAGAGGGTCACAGCCAGCAACACCAGAGGCAGGATGGGCAGGCTGAGTACCAGATCGGTCAAGCGCATCAGAATGAAATCTGCACGTTTGAAATAGCCCGCGGCAACGCCGACAGCTGTACCGATGAGCAGCGAGAGGACCATTGCGGCCCAACCCACTGCCATGGAAACACGCCCGCCATGGATCATTTGTGACAGAATATCGCGGCCCAGTTGGTCTGTGCCAAAGGGATGCGCCCAGCCCGCTTTGACGTCGCTATCCCACAGCAGGGTATAGACAGGCCGCCAGTCTTTGTTGCGGATATCCAGTTTGGTTGGGGCAAGGTCCCATAGGTAGGGGCCAAACAAAACGCCCAGCGTGATGAACAGCAAGAACCCCCCGCCGAACAGCGCGCCTTTGTGCTTGCGGAATTGATCCCAAACATCGCGCCATTGGCTGCGCGGGGGCTTGGAGGGCTCTTTGTCTTGCAGCGCCCCGAAGACTTCCATCTCGGATGTTTGATCAGTCATAGCGGATCCTTGGGTCAAGTACGCCGTAGAGGATATCGGCAATGAGGTTGAAGAGAACGATGAGGATGGCGAAGATGAAGGTAAGGGTCATCACCATTGGCAGATCGTTGGCGAACAGGGCGGTCAGCAAAAGCTGCCCAATGCCGTTCACTTTGAACACGTTTTCCGTGATGATCGCGCCGCCAAAGATGGCAGGCATGCCTAGGGCAATAACCGTGACAACGGGGATCATCGAGTTGCGCAGCACATGCACCATGATCACAACGCTTTCTTTCAGGCCTTTGGCACGTGCGGTACGCACATAGTCCTGATTGAGGTTGTCGAGCATCGCAGACCGCATGTAGCGGCTGATCTGTGCTGTTGTTTGTAGTGCCAGAACCATCACAGGCATGATCATCTGCATCAACTGGATTTTGAAGGTTGCCCAACTGTCGACGATCAATGTGGTGTCATAGATTGACGGCAGCCAGCCCAAAGAGACCGAAAAGATCACGATCAGCAACGGGCCTGTGAAGAAGGGAGGGATAGAGAAACCCACCATCGTCACAAATGTCCCTGCTTGGTCAAACAGCGAATAGTGGCGGTAGGCCGAATAGATGCCGATAGGAATGGCGATCAAAATGCCCACAACATAGCTGAGGCCCACGACCCAGAGGGTCTGCGGCATCCGCTGCATCACGATATCCATGACGGGCGAACGTGTTTGCCAGCTGATCACGCGCTGCTTTTGCACCAGTTCACCTGTGACCGAATCGATGGTCATGCTGAAGTGTGTGTCGGGCAGCCAACCGAACAGGAAGCTTTTGTTGGTGAGGAAGTCGATGAACACAGAGGGTTCAACAACAAAGAACTGATACAGCCATTTGAAGTATTGGACATGGATCGGTGCGCCAAGACCGAGAGCTTCGCGCATTTTCTGTTTCACCTCGGGGGGAACAGTCAGCGGAACTTGGGCCATCGGATCACCGGGGGCCAGTTGCAGCAACATAAAAATCACGAGGCTGATAAATAAAAGCGTCGGAATGGAGAGGATAAGTCGTCGGATGGTGAAATTCAGCATCGAGCGGCGCCTTTACGAGTCAGTCTGGTTGAAAAACCGTCAGTTGGAAGAAGTCGGGCGGGGTTTCCCCCGCCCGCATGGGTAATTCACATTAAAGCGAGGTTAACCTCACATCAACGGAATTTAGTTTACACGGTACCAATCTGCGACATTCCACAGCTCGGAGTCCCAAACATTAAGCACAACGCCGCCCAATGTAACGGAGCGCCCAGAAACGCGGCCACGGTCCACAAGTGGAAGGATGGTCATTGTGTCTTTTGTCAGCATGTCGTTCAGCTTGCGGGCGATTTCACCGCGCTTTTCAAGCTCGCCTGTGCGGCCCAGCTCGTCGAGCAATGCGTCATATGCCGGATCACAGAAACGGTTGATGTTTTCACCCTGCCACTGGCTGGCTGGTTTTGGCTCGGCGCCGCAACGACGTGAACCAAGGTAGGCCTGTGGGTCTGTACCGTCAAAGTTGTTCGCATACATTTCAACGTCTGCATAGAACTTCTGGAAGGTGTCAGGGGAACCCGGGTCACCGCCGAAGAATACAGAACCGTCGATGTTGCGCAGTTCGGTTTCAACACCGATTTGCTGCCAGAAATCCTTGATCAAGGCTTGGAAATCCTGACGCACAGCGTTGGTGGAGGATTGGAACAACAGCGCAAGCTTCATGCCGTCTTTGTCACGTACACCGTCACCGTCTGTGTCGGTCCAGCCGGCTTCTTCCAGCAGGGCTTTGGCGCCCTCAATGTCTTGTGTCAGGCACTCTGTGTTGTCGGATGCATAAAGAGCAGGCGCTGGTACAAAGTTACATGTTGCGCGGCCCGCTTGGCCATAACCTACTTCGGTCAGAAGTGCGCGGTCGATCGCCATGGAAAGCGCTTTGCGTACTTTGAAGTCTGACAGAATCGGGTGAGGCTCTGCGAGTGTGGCGCGTGTTTCTGGCGGCAGATCAGAGGACGGGTTCGTCAGGTTGATCTCAATACGTTCAACCAATGTGCCGAAAGCAGAAACTGGAACACCTTTGCCAGCTTCGGCCATTTTGGCAATCACGTCGGGTGCCAGTTGCAGGTTCCACGCGTAGTCAAATTCGCCTGTTTCCAGAACAGCACGGCCTGCAGCTGCGGCATCGCCACCGCCTTTAAGCGTGAGTGTCGAGAAGGCTGGTTTGCTTGCGTCACGGAAGTTTTCGTTCGCAACCAGTTGAACCACGTCATTTGGACGGAAGTCTTTAACAACAAACGGGCCTGTGCCGATTGGGTTAAAGTTGGCTTCGGTGCATTCAGGTGCTTTTGCGCCAAGGCAGTTTGCGAATTGTGCTTTTTGCAAAATCGGAGACTGCGCGCCCATGAAGGGCTGGTAGGGGTTTGGCATCGCATTTTCAAAGGTGACTTTGATGGTGCGCGCGTCAACTTCTTCGATTTCTTTAACGCCACCAAATTTGGATGCTTGTGCGCAACCGCCTTCTGGGTGCATGCAGTATTCTGCTGTAAACTTGACGTCCGCAGATGTTACTGGAGTGCCGTCAGACCATACCATGCCTTCAGCAATTTTCCATGTGATGGATGTCAGGTCTTCGCTTACGCCGCCATTTTCAACGGTGGGGATTTCTTCGGCGAGGTAAGGAACCAGCGCGCCTTTTTCATCGTAGCGGCCCAGTGGCTCAAGCACCAGAGAGGCAGCTTCGAGGTCTTTTGTACCACCCGAAAGGAACGGGTTCATGATGGAAGGCGCTTGCCAATAGATGATGTTCAGTTGGCCGTCGCGGCCGCGCTCGCCGTCGGCGAATGCCATTGGCGCCAGAGCGGTCATGCAGACAGCTCCGAGTAGGGTGGATTTCAAAGTCATAAGATACTCCATGTTGCACACGCTTTCGCGTGCTTTTGTCGCCCCGTTTCCCGAGACGTATTTGCAGTTTTTCGGGGGTGTTAGCGTGGTAAGTATTAGAAAGCGGCTGCATCGTATTGATACAAACGCCTCATTTCTCGCCACAGCCCCCAAAGCACATCCCGCATTTGACGCATAGATTGCGGGAAATGCAAGGGTTCCGCAGATGGAAGTGCTGAATATCTCATCGACTGCCACTTTTTTAGAAGGCAGGGAGGGCATCAGCGGTCAGAGCGTTTGACGCGCCTCACGCTTGCGCATAGCTTATGCTCCAAGACGCTACACGCACAGCGCGTTAGCCACCTGAAAGGACTGCCATGCTCGACCATTCCGAAAAAGCTCCGATTGCACGGATTGAAGGCCTTCGTGTTGAATTCCAGACCAAAGATGGTCCGGTTGTCGGGGTTGAGGATGTCTCGTTTAATATCAATCCGGGTGAAACGGTTTGTGTTGTAGGCGAGTCGGGATCAGGCAAATCCGTGTCTTCCTTGTCGCTGATGCGTCTGGTTGAATTTGGCGGCGGCGAAATTGCGGCAGGAAAATTGATGTTCGACCGTGGCGAAGGCGCAGAGGTTGATCTGGCCAGCACCGCCCAAGACGAGATGCGCGGAATCAGGGGCAACGAGATCGGGATGATCTTCCAAGAGCCGATGACCGCTCTAAACCCTGTGTTTACAGTTGGTAAACAACTGACAGAAGGGTTGCGCCTGCACAAAAACATGACCAAAGCCGAGGCTGAGGCGCGGGCGTTGGAACTGATGACGCAGGTGCGGATCCCCGAGCCGCAAAAACGTCTGACACAATATCCACACGAACTGTCTGGCGGCATGCGCCAACGTGTTGTGATCGCCATGGCGCTGGCCTGTGAGCCGCGCCTGCTGATCGCGGATGAGCCGACAACCGCGTTGGATGTGACCATTCAGGCCGAGATTTTGGCGCTGATGGACCGTCTTAAGCGTGAGACGGGTACAGCCGTGATGTTCATCACCCACGACATGGCTGTTGTGGCGCAGATGGCTGACCGTGTGGTGGTTATGTTCCGCGGCAATAAGGTGGAAGAGGGCACAGTTGAGGAGATTTTCGAGAATCCCCAGCATCCTTATACCAAGGCACTTTTGGCTGCTGTGCCCAAATTGGGCGAGATGACAGGCAAGGACTACCCTGAACCAATGAAGCTGATCGGTACGCCTGATAAGGCGATTGTGCCGATCAAAGGCACCGACGAAGTGCTGCTGACCGTTAAGGGCCTGACCACACGCTTCCCCGTGACGGGGGGATTGCTGCGCCGTACGGTGGCGAATGTTCATGCGGTCGAAGACTTGTCTTTCACCATCAACAAAGGCCAGACACTCAGCCTTGTGGGCGAGAGTGGCTGTGGGAAATCGACAGCGGGCCGTTCTATTCTGCGGTTGGTTAATCCAATGTCAGGCGAGGTTGATCTGGCAGGCAAAGACATCATGGCGCTGAACCAAAAGGATCTGCGCACCGCACGTCTGGACATGCAGATGATCTTCCAAGACCCGTTTGCATCGCTTAACCCGCAAATGGCGTTGGCGGATCAAGTGGCGGAGCCGATCCATAATTATGGATTGATGAAAGGCAAGGCGGTCACCGAGTGGGTTGAAAACCTGTTTGACCGCGTGGAACTCCCGCGCAGTTTTATGCGCCGTTTTCCTCATGAATTATCAGGCGGTCAACGGCAACGTGTGGCGATTGCCCGTGCGCTGGCGCTGAAGCCCAAGCTGATCATCGCAGATGAAGCAGTATCGGCGCTGGATGTATCTGTTCAGGCGCAGGTGTTGAACCTGATGATGGAACTACAGGCCGAGATGGAGCTGAGCTTTTTGTTTATCTCTCACGATATGGCCGTGGTTGAACGGGTCAGTCACCATGTGGGCGTGATGTATCTGGGCCGCATCGTTGAAATTGGCCCGCGCCGCGCTGTGTTTGAAAACCCGCAGCACCCTTATACCCAAGCGCTGATGAAAGCGGTTCCCATCGCTGATCCGCGTAGGCGTAAGGCGGAAAAGGATTTGAACTTTAAACCGATCCCGTCGCCCATTCACCCCGCCAGCTATGTGGCCGAGCCAAGCGTCTACCGTGACGTGGGTGAGGGCCATAAGGTGCTGATCACTGACAGCGGGTATTGAGAGTAGACCCATGCACTGCGTTAATGGCTTTTTGATACGGATTGGCACTGCAAATTTGCGGCGCCAAAACCATCAGGCTGTGATGTGGGTGTCTTGCACCAACCCAGAGCTTTCCTCCTACGTTAGCGCAGGGGCGCTTGCGTGTAACAAGATTTAAAATTTGCGCAGCTGCGCGCATTCCACTGGAGACCAACAATGGTAGACCGTCTGAGCCCTTTTGAGATTATGGAAAAGCTGATCAGCTTTCCCACTGTGTCGCGTGATACAAACATCCCGCTGATCGATTGGGTTGAGGAATATCTGGCGTCGCATGACATCAAATCCCACCGCTATATTGACCCTGAACAGCCAAAACATGGGTTGTTTGCCCATGCAGGGCCTGACGTAGAAGGCGCGATTGTCTTGTCGGGGCATACGGACGTAGTGCCGATTGATGGCCAGCCGTGGGAGAGCGACCCGTTTTCTGTGGTCGAAAGAGACGGCAAATATTACGGGCGCGGCACCTGCGATATGAAAGGTTTTGACGCGCTGGCCATCTGGGCCTTGGTTGAGGCGCATTACGGCGACGTAAAGCGCCCGCTGCAAATTGCGCTGAGCTTTGATGAAGAAATCGGTTGTGCAGGTGCGCCCCCGTTGATTGCTGCGATGCAGGGCGTGGTGCCCAAAGGCACGGCTGTGATCGTGGGTGAGCCTTCTAGCATGCAAGCGGTAACGGGCCATAAAGGGGGCTCTGGCTTCAACACTCATGTGGTTGGTTTTGAGGTGCATTCGTCACTGCTACACACAGGTGTAAATGCGATCATGGCAGCCGCTAAACTGATTGAATGGGCGAATGAACAGAACACAGCCAACATGGCCGCCAAACCAACCGATCTGGCCGCGATGTTCGAGCCGCCCTTTACAACGGCACATGTGGGCATGATCTCGGGCGGGACGGCGCATAACATCACAGCCAAAGATTGCCATTTCGCGATGGATTTCCGTGTGGTCCCCGGCGAAGATAAAGAGCAGTGGGAAATTGCATATCTCCAAAAAGTTCGCGAAGTCGAAGAGCAAATGCAAGCGGTTGTGCCTGACACGCGGATCGATATCACGCCGCGCTTTGATGTGCCTGCTTTGGAGCCGGAAAAAGACGGTGAGGCGGAAACATTGGTACGTCAGATCACAGGTGATAACTCCAGCCACAAGGTCAGCTATGGCACCGAAGCAGGCCATTTCCAGACGGCGGGATACAGCGCCGTTGTCTGTGGACCCGGTGACATTGCCCAAGCACACCAACCCAATGAATACATTGAGGTAAGCCAGTTCAACGCGGGCCATGATTTCATGCGCAAGCTGATCGAACGCCTGAGCGTTTGAAAAGCAAAAACGCATGACGGGATTCCCAATCACAACGGCACAGGCCCCCCAATACACGGGGGCCTTGCCTGATGCCGTTGATCTGGTGGTGATCGGCGGCGGTATCATCGGGATTTGCACGGCGCTGTTTGCGGCGCGGGGCGGGGCCAAAGTACTGGTGTTGGAAAAGGGGCTGGTGGCGGCGGAACAATCCAGCCGCAACTGGGGCTGGATCAGACAGCAGGGCCGTGACCCTGATGAAATGCCGATCATGGCCGAAGCACAACGCCTTTGGGGTGAGTTGTCACGCGAAACCAATGACGCGGTTGGGCTTGTGCAGGCGGGTGTTACCTATCTGGCCTATACGAATAAACGCATGGACAGTTTTGAACAATGGCTCCCCCATGCGGCGCCTAACGGAGCAAATAGCACGTTACTCAGCCAAGGTGAGATCGCGGCGATGTATCCGGGCCTGAAGGAAGTACCGATGGGCGCGCTGCATACCTCCAGCGATTTCCGCGCCGAACCTTGGGTGGCAGTGCCTGCGATGGCGGCGATTGCGGTACGCGAAGGTGTGCAGATTGTGGAACATTGTGCGGTGCGCTGTCTGGACGTGTCAGGCGGCAAAGTTGCGGGTGTGGTCACTGAAAAAGGCAGCGTGCGCGCCCCCCGTGTTGTGTTGGCGGGCGGTGCTTGGTCGTCATTGTTTTTGCGCAACCACGGCATTTCCTTGCCGCAGCTCTCTGTACGCTCGCAAGTCGCGGCAACAGTGCCGCTGGCGGATATCGGGCAGGCGGCGGCTAGCAGTAAAAATCTGGCCTTCCGGCGCCGCGCTGACGGAGGTTATACGTTGGCGCCTTCGGGTATGGCGGAATTGTTTGTGGGGCCTGACGCGTTTCGCGCCTTGCCCAAGTTCATCAACCAACTGCGCAGAGATCCCTTTGGATGTATGATCAAACCCTTTGCGCCCAAAGGGTTTCCCGATGCATGGGGCATCAAACGGCGCTGGAGTGGGCAGGATGTCACGCCTTTTGAACAGATGCGCATCCTTGATCCCAAACCCGTGCCGCGCAAAATGGCGAAACTGGCGCGTGATTTTGCCGCGATGTTCCCGCAGCTGGGCGAGGTAAAGCTGAAGGCGACTTGGGCAGGGATGATCGACACACTGCCCGATATTGTCCCCGTGATTGATCACACCCCGCTGGAGGGGCTGATTGTGGGCACTGGCCTAAGTGGCCACGGTTTTGGCATCGGGCCAGCGGTGGGTCGCATCTTGGCGGATTTGGCAGCAGGTAGGCCTGCGGGCCACGATCTGACGCGCTTTCGCTTTGCCCGATTTACCGATGGCACGGTCATGGAGCCCGGACCTGATGTTTGAAAAGGAAATCTAATGCCAATCAAAAACCGTTTTGCCGAAATGCACGCCGAGATCACCGGATGGCGGCGTCACCTGCACCAGTATCCTGAACTGCAATTTGACGTCTTCGAGACGGCGAAATTTGTTGAGGAAAAGCTGCGCAGCTTTGGTATCACCGACATCACCACCGGCATTGGCCGTACGGGTGTTGTGGCGGTGATTGAAGGGCACAACAGCACGTCGGGCCGCACGGTCGGGCTGCGTGCGGATATGGACGCGCTACCGATCGAAGAGGCGACTGGGCTGGAATACGCCTCGAAAAATCCGGGGAAAATGCATGCTTGTGGCCATGATGGACACACGGCGATCCTGCTGGGGGCTGCGCAATATCTGGCCGAGACCCGCAATTTTGACGGGCGCGTTGTGCTGATCTTTCAACCTGCCGAAGAAGGCGGCGGCGGGGGCCGTGAGATGTGCCAAGACGGGTTGATGGACCGTTGGAAAATTGACGAAGTCTACGGGCTGCATAACATGCCCGGTGGTGAGGTGGGGACATTCCACATTCGCGCAGGCGCGATGTTGGCGGCTACGGATGAGTTCGAAATTGTCATCACAGGGCAGGGCGGCCACGCCGCCGCACCACATGAGGCGATTGACCCCAATCTGGCCGCTGCCCATGTCATCGTGGCGCTGCAAACCATTGCCAGCCGCAATGTGGACCCCCAAAAGCAGGTAGTTGTTTCGGTCTGCATGCTGCGCTCGGACAGCGAGGCGCATAATATCATTCCGCACCGTGTCACCATGCGCGGGACGGTACGGACATTGGATGCTGGCGTGCGTGATCTGGCTGAGAAACGGCTGCAAGAGATCGTTGATCTGACGGCACGTGCGCAGGGCTGCACAGCGCAGGTGGATTTCGTGCGCGGCTATCCCGCCACAGTGAACCATGACGCCAACACCGATTATGCCGCCGACGCCGCCGAGGTCGTGACACCGGGTGTTGAGCGTAACACGCCGCCGATTATGGCAGGTGAAGATTTCTCGTATATGCTCGAAGAACGCCCCGGTGCATATATCCAACTGGGCAATGGCGATGGGGCAACGGTGCACCACCCCGAATACAATTTCAACGACGAGGCGATCCCCGCAGGATGCTCTTGGTTTGCCGAACTTGTTGAGCGGCGGATGCCGCTGACGTGATGTAATAGACCTATCGGCGGGGCCTGTGTTTTGCTAGGCTTCGCCGTAACCTTAGGAAAACAAAAGGACTTCCCCCATGCCCGTCAAGAACCGATTTGCCGAACTCCACGCTGATATCACTGCATGGCGCCGTGATCTGCACGAACACCCTGAGATCCTGTTTGAAACACACCGCACCTCTGCGACGGTGGCAGAGAAGCTGCGTGCCTTTGGCTGTGATGACGTGGTTGAAGGGATCGGGCGTACGGGCGTTGTGGGCGTGATCAAGGGTAAATCAACGGCGTCGGGCAAAGTCATCGGCTTGCGGGCGGATATGGACGCACTGCCGATCCATGAGGAAACGGGGCTGGAATATGCTTCCAAAACCGACGGGGCGATGCATGCCTGCGGCCATGACGGGCACACAGCGATGCTGCTGGGGGCGGCGCAATATCTGGCCGAGACGCGCAATTTTGACGGCACTGCCGTGGTGATCTTCCAACCCGCCGAAGAAGGCGGCGGCGGTGCGAAAGTGATGTGTGACGACGGGCTGATGGAACGTTTCGGCATTCAGGAAGTATACGGCATGCACAACTGGCCCGGCATGCCCTTGGGCAGCTTTGCCATCCGCCCCGGTCCGTTTTTCGCGGCAACTGATTTGCTGGACATTGAGGTTGAAGGGCTGGGCGGTCATGCGGCCAAGCCAAATGAGACAGTGGATACCACCGTTATGGCCAGCCAGATCGTAACAGCGTTGCAAACCATCGTTAGCCGCAATGCCGATCCGGTGGGCAATATCGTGGTGTCGATCACCTCGTTCGAGACATCGTCGCATGCCTATAATGTAATCCCGCAAAAAGTGCGGCTGAAAGGCACGGTACGTACCATGTCACTGGAGCTGCGCGATTTGGCGGATAAACGTGTTAACGAGATTTGCACAGGTATCGCGGCCGCTATGGGCGGAGTTGCGCGGGTGAATTACACGCGGAACTATCCGGTGATGATCAACCACGACGCGCAAACCGAATTCGCGGCCGATGTGGCGCGCAGCGTGTCGGGCGATTGTGCCGAAGCGCCTTTGGTCATGGGCGGCGAGGATTTCGCCTTTATGCTCGAAGAGCGCCCAGGGGCCTATATTTTGATGGGCAATGGCGACACAGCCATGGTGCATCACCCGCTTTATAACTTTAACGATGACGGTATTCCGGCTGGGTGCAGCTGGTGGGCGGGGATCGTTGAACAGCGTATGCCAGCGGCCTAAGACACATGCCCCCGCTGTTATCACTGCGGGGGCGATGGCACGATCATAAAGCCATGCGCGTTGCTGGTCTAGCTGGCCAGCAACGCGCAGTAGAGCGTGATAAGCTGCGCGGCTTCTCTTTCTAAGGAGAAATGCTCAGTCACATGGGGGCGGGCATTTTTTGACCACTGCGCAAGCGTTTCGGAGGCAAATGCGTTGGTGATGGCCTCGGACAGCTCTGGGATGTTGTCGGGATCAACAAGTTTTCCAGTCTCTGGCGTTACGATCTGTTCAAATGCACCGACGCGGGTGGCGACAACAGGCACGCCGCAGGCCATAGCCTCGATCGGGGTGAGGCCAAAGCCCTCCCAGCGTTGCGGCGCAACATAGAGGTCAAGAACGCGGTACCAATCGGCCATGTTTTCAACAGGGACTTCGGGGAGAAAGTGAACACGGTCGGCAACGTCAGTTCCATTGACGCGGTCCTTGAGGGCCTCAAGGTAGGTTGCATGTTTCTCTGTCGCACGGCCCATGATCAGGGCATGTGCCTTTGGGTTTGCCGCAAGCACAGGCAGCATTGCGTCCACAAAAGCATCGGTGCCTTTTTGATGCCGAATGCGGCCATAACACCCGATAAGAAGTGCGTCGGGCAGGCCCAGCGATGCCCGTAAGGCGCTGCGGTCCTCGGCGGGGGCGTAGTCGTCCAGATCAATGCCGTGCATGATCACTGTGGCAGGGGATTCAAGATAGGCTGCTGTTTTATCCGAGGTGGCCACCACGGCGTCCATGCGGCGGATCAACCAACGGGTCAGGCCGGATTGTTTGCGCTGTGAGGCAGAGGTGAACATCAGCTTCAGGCGTTTGCCGAGCAGGTATTTCAACGCCAGCCCGCCGATCATTTCAACATTGCGGCGGGCGTGCCAGACGCGGGTGGTTTTGCGGGGCAGGGTCAGCAGCTTGTGCAGCGGTATCTGTGGGACTTGGGAAGGGAGCACAGGGCCGGTGGCAACAATGCCGATGTCACGCGCCTGTAGCGGCACCAGCCGAACAACTGTTGCCGTGACACCAGAAAGGCGGCGCTTGAAATTGGGTGCAATGACGCGGATGGTGTCTGGATTAGTCATGAAAGTCCCAATGCGTTAATCAAACGGCTGGCGATAATGTCGAGCTTGCCTGTTTCTGCGTTTACGAAGTTCTTGGCAACGGTCACTGCCGTGTTACGGCGTTGGCTGTCACATAGCAGCCCATCTATTTGCGCGGCGAGGTCTTCGGCATCCGCAACAAGGCGTGCGGCACCTGCTGTTTCCATATCCGCATATGTTTCGGCAAAGTTGAACACGTGGTTGCCCGATAAAACAGTGGCTTCTGATTGGGCAACTTCAAAGGGGTTGTGCCCCCCAATGGGCAGTAACGACCCCCCAAGAAACACGATGTCGCTCAGCGCGTACCAATTGCCCAATTCACCCAATGTATCCGCCAGATAAATCGCACCCTCAGGCAAATCGCCTCGGCTGCGGTGTGTATAGCTCAATCCGGTATCGGAAATCAGTTGCGCAACCTGCGTGCCGCGCTCGGGGTGACGGGGGCCCAGAATAAGATGCAGATCGGGGTGTTTTTCAAGCAGCAGTTTATGCGCGGCCAAGACGGTTTTTTCTTCGCCCTCGTGGGTCGACGCGGCAACCCAGAGGGGGCGGTGGCCCAATGCTGCACGGGTTTCAAAGATCAGGTCTTCGTCCGTGGGCAGCGGCCCTGCAAAGGACTTGAGGTTCTGGCCCCGTGCGACACGGGCTGCGGGGGCATGGATGCGTACCATTGCCTCGGCCATGGCATCGTTTTGGGTCAGGATCAGATCAAAGACATCCAGCACATAAGCGGCAAGTTTTGGCCGTTTGGCCCATGCTTTGAGCGATCCCTCGGAGAGGCGTGCATTGACCAACGCCATTTTCGCGCCTGCGGCATGGGTCCGGCGCAGCATTTGGGGCCACAGCTCGCTTTCTACAAAGACGGCGGCATCGGGGTGCCAGTGTTTCAGGAAGCGTTTGAGCGGGCCCGGGGCGTCCAGCGGGGCGAACTGGTGCACACAGCGCGGCGGCATGCGTTGGGCGATCAGGGCGGCGGATGTGGCCGTGCCAGAGGTGATCAGGAAATGCGCGTCAGGCAGGGCCGCGCCCATGCGGGTGATCAGGGCCAGCACCGACAGGCTCTCGCCAACCGAGGCCGCGTGAAACCAGATCAACGTGCCCTCTGCGCGGTTCTCGGTTGCGTGGCCAATGCGCTCGTGGGCGCGGTGTGTCGGCACATCTGCTTTGCGCAGCTTGTTGATCACATGACGCGACGCAAAAGGCAGCAGTGCCATGCTCAGCGCCACATAAGTCCGGTAAAGAAACGGTACACGCATCTGGCTCACCCGCCTGTATGGCTCATGTGGCGGGGCATTTGGCCGCCTGCGGTTTGGCGTGAATAGTCAAAATCGTGACCTTTGGGTTTGAGGTTGATCGCCGCGCGGATGGCATCCTCAAGCGGGGCGTCATCATTGGGGTGGGCACGCAGGGGCGCACGCAGATCGGCCATGTCTTCTTGTCCAAGGCACAGATAAATTTCACCCGTGCAAGTCAGGCGTACGCGGTTGCAGCTTTCGCAGAAATTATGGCTTAGCGGGGTGATGAAGCCGATTTTCTGGCCCGTTTCCTCCAGCCGCACATACCTTGCCGGTCCGCCAGAGTTCTCGGCCAGATCGGTCACGGTGTAATGTTCGGCGTATTTCGCGCGCACATCCTTGAGCGACCAATACTGCCCGATGCGGTCCTCATTGCCGATGTCGCCCATGGGCATGACTTCGATCCACGTCAGGTCCATATCGCGCTCGGCGCACCATTGCGTGATCTGCGCCAACTCGGGTTCGTTAAAGCCTTTCAAGGCCACAGCGTTTATCTTGACCCGAAGGCCCGCAGCCTGCGCCGCATCAATGCCGCGCAGTACTTGAGGTAGGCGGCCCCAGCGGGTGACTTCGGCAAATTTGGCCTCATCCAATGTATCAAGCGAAATGTTGACCCGCCGTACACCAGCTGCATAGAGATCAGCAGCGTATTTTTCCAGCTGGCTGCCATTGGTCGTCAGCGTCAGCTCTTTGAGCGTGCCTGCATCCAGATGCCGTTTCATCCCGTCAAAAAACGTCATGATTCCCCGCCGGACCAGCGGCTCTCCGCCGGTGATGCGCAGCTTTTCTACACCCAGCCCGATGAAGGTCGAGCACATGCGGTCCAGCTCTTCCAACGTGAGCAATTCGCGCTTGGGCAGGAAGGTCATGTTCTCGGACATGCAATAAACACAGCGAAAATCGCAGCGGTCCGTGACGGATACGCGCAGATAGGTGATGGCGCGAGCGAAGGGGTCAATCAATGGGGTATTCATGCCTTCAGTGGTATAGGTGGCATGGAAAGGGGGCAAGGATGATTTGCAGGGGTTGGAGTGAACGTGAACCTGCATTATCATTGTGTTATGAAACGTATACCCATGCCCCTCGTCACAGCGCTTGCCGCTGCTTTGTCGCTAAGTGCCTGTGCCCAATTGGGCATCGGTCAAAAGAAATCCGTTGAAGCGCCTGCTGCGTCGCTACCCGAAGGGCAGGCGGCCCAAGCGGCAGCACCTACCGTCGATCCCGTGGTGACAACCGCGCCGCCGCCATCGCGGGCGGCGAATACCCAAGCAACGCTGGATACCACCACGCCAGAGCAACGCAAAAAAGCGGCGGCTCCTGTTGCGCCGCAAACTGGCACAAAATCACTTGGGTCAACCGTGGCAAGCCTCGGCAGCCCGACAGAGCCGGGATTCTGGCTTAAGACGCCGCTGGTGAAATCCGAAACAATGGGGCGTGTGACCAACAAGGCAAATGGAAAATCCTCGGCGGTCAGGTTGATCCCGATCGATGGCCCCGCCACGGGGGGGAGCCGCTTGTCGCTGCCTGCGATGCGGCTCATTGAGGCGTCACTGACAGAGCTGACAGAGCTGACAGTTACCTCAGACGGTTAGAGATCCGCTCAACTGCGCAGACTTAAATACCGCAGCAGCCTCGATGTGTATCAAGGAGGCTGCTGTGATAGATTCAGGCTAACACCAATCAGCTGCCGCGCTGCAATTTGGCTTTCTTCGCTTTCAGCATTTCCATCAGTTTACGCGCCATGCCGGGTTTCTCGACCTGTGGCGCACGCGCCAACGCCAGCGCATCCGCTTCGACATCCGATGTGATGACCGAGCCTGAGCCCGTCATCGCGCCGTTGCCGATGTGCACGGGGGCGACCAACATGGTGTTGGACCCGATGAAAGCATCGGCGCCAATGTGGGTGTGGTGTTTCATCACGCCATCATAATTGCAGGTGATGGTGCCTGCACCGATATTCGCACGCGCCCCAACAAAAGCATCACCGATATAGCTGAGGTGGTTGACCTTGGCGCCCTCGGCGATGGTGGCGTTTTTGACCTCGCAGAAGTTGCCGACGCGGGTGTTTTCCTCCAACTCGGCACCGGGGCGCAGGCGGGCATATGGCCCGACAGTGGCACCGCGCGACACATGGCAGCCCTCAAGATGGCTGAAGGCGCGGATCAGCACACCGGATTCAACCGTCACACCGGGGCCAAAGACCACGTTGGGTTCAATCACCGTATCGCGGCCAATATAGGTGTCACGGGCCAGATATACGGTTTCGGGCGCTTGCATCGTTACACCGTCTTCCATCAGGATCGCACGGGCGCGGGCCTGAAAGGCGGCTTCGGCCTGTGCCAGTTGCGCCCGTGAATTGACGCCCAGCGTTTCGGCTTCGTCGCAGGTGACAGCTGTTGCCTTTAGTCCGCGTGCATTGGCAAGCCCGATGATGTCAGTGAGGTAATATTCCTCGGAGGCATTTTTGTTGTCCACGGCTGCAATCAGGTCAAAAAGCAAGGCTGCGTTACAGGCGATGACACCGCTGTTGCATAGGGTGATGGCGCGTTCGGCCTCGTTGGCGTCTTTGAACTCGACAATCTTTTCCAGCGCGTCGCCATTCATGACCAAACGGCCATAGCGGCCTGGATCAGCGGCCTCAAAGCCCAAAACAACGACATCAGCCGCGGCAGAGGCTTCCATCATTTGCTCCAATGTCTCGGGTGAGACAAAAGGCGTGTCGCCGTAAAGGACAATCGCCGTCCCGTCAAAACCTGCCAGTGCCTCTTTGGCTTGGTCCACGGCATGGGCGGTGCCCAACTGCTCGGTTTGCAGCACAACAGTGGCGGTTTCATCATAGGCGTGGGCGGCGGCAGTGACTTGGTCGGCCCCGTGACCTGCAACAACAATCGTGTGCTCAGGCTCAAGCGTGGCACCAGCCGCCATGGCATGTACCAGCATCGGATCACCTGCGATGGCGTGCAGAACCTTTGGCATTTCAGAGTTCATGCGTGTGCCCATGCCTGCGGCAAGGATGATGAGGCTGGTTTTCATGGCTGATCCGTTCTTCGCTTGGGTTTTTATCTGTTTAACGGATGTGCTGTTTGGTGCAAGCAGGCTTTGAAGGGCGCTGCGATGTAGCTTGCAACGCTGTGGGGCGCAGGGTACGCAATTCGGGTGATAAATAGGGGATGACAATGAAGACAGTGGTATTCGATCTGGACGGCACTTTGGCCGACACCAGCGGTGATCTGATCTCGGCGGCCAATGCGTGTTTTCGTGACATGGAGGCAGGTGATCTGCTGGACCCTGTGGCCGATGCAGGGGTGGCGCTGCGCGGCGGGCGGGCAATGTTGCGGCTGGGCATGTCACGCATGGGCCGCAAAGATGATGATCCTCTGATTGACGAATATTACGACGCGTTGCTTTTTCACTACGAGCGCGACATCGACACACATACCCGCCTTTATGATGGCGCAATGGATGCTGTGGCCGAGTTGAAAAAACGCGGTTATCTGGTGGCGATCTGTACCAATAAACCCGAAGGCCTTGCGCGGGAATTGCTGACGCGGTTGGGGGTGCTGGACCAATTTGCCGCCGTGTTGGGCGCGGATACGCTGCCTGTGCGCAAACCTGACCCAGAGCATTTGAACGAGACTGTGCGCCGTGCTGGCGGTGATCCTGCGCAATGTGTGTTGGTGGGCGATAGCGACACGGATCGCAACACGTCACGCGCTGCTGGCACGCCGTCGATCCTTGTGACATTTGGCCCGTCGGGCGAAAATATGGCGGCGCTGGAGCCAGAGGCGCTGCTTGAACGCTATGAGGATTTGCCGGACCTTGTCGAGACGCTGCTGGGAAAGGCGTAAGCCATGAGCGAGGTCTTTACAGGTAGCTTCACGCAACAAGAACCCATTCCCGAAGCAGGCATCGAAGCCGCGGTTGCGGTGATGCGCCACGGGCGGTTGCACCGCTATAACACCGTGGCGGGTGAGACGGCCCAAACGGTTTTGCTGGAGCAAGAGTTCGCTGCCTATGTGGGTGTGAAATACTGTCTTGCGGTGGCATCGGGTGGATATGCGATGGCGACGGCGTTACGGGCTGTGGGGGTGCAGGCGGGAGACCGTGTGTTGACCAATGCCTTTACGCTGGCCCCTGTGCCGGGGGCGATTGCTGCGGTAGGCGCAGTGCCTGTGTTTGTCGGTGTGACCCCTGCATTGGTGCTGGATCTGGATGATCTGGCGGCCAAGGCCGATCAGGGCGATGTGCTGCTGCTCAGCCATATGCGGGGGCATTTGTGTGACATGGATCGCCTGATGGAGATTTGTGACGCAAGCGGCATTATAGTGATAGAAGATTGCGCCCATACGATGGGGGCGGCGTGGAAGGGCAAGGCATCAGGGACATGGGGCAAGGTGGGATGTTATTCCTGCCAGACCTATAAACATATGAATGCTGGCGAGGGTGGGTTGTTTGTGACCGATGACGCCGAAGTTGCCGCACGGGCGATCATGTATTCGGGCAGCTATATGATGTATGAGAAACACCTCGCGGGGCCACCCAGCGAAGTGTTTGAGACCATCCGCTTTGAGACGCCAAACATATCGGGCCGCATGGACAATCTGCGCGCCGCGATCCTGCGCCCGCAACTGGCTGACCTTGCCACCCAATGCGCTCGCTGGAATGAACGCTATTACGCAGTTGAAGCTGGCGTGCGCGATACTGCGGGTCTGACGGTGATTGACCGCCCAGCCGAGGAAACCATCGTTGGGTCTTCGATCCAGTTCTTGCTGGACGGTTGGGGAGAAAACGCTGTGCAAGACTTGCTGGCGCGCTGTGCCGCACGCGGGGTAGAGCTAAAGTGGTTCGGCAATGCCGAGCCTGTGGGGTTTACCAGCCGCTATGACAGCTGGCGCTATGTCGATGCGCCAGCGATGCCAGCGAGTGATCGCGTTCTGGCAGGCATCATCGATATGCGGGTGCCGTTGACCTTCAGCCTTGAGGATTGCGCCCTGATTGCGCGGATCATCAGAGATGAGGTCGGTCGGGTGTATCAAGCCCCTCACTGAGATAAAAATGCTTGCGCCGGTTCTATCCCGCGCAAGCACTCTCTCACCACTTGAGGTTAGAAAAGCAACTTCCCATGGTCACCCGCATCGGGCTTGCTGTCTGTCAGATTGGCTTTGGCAACCTCATAGAGAAAACTCACGCTGCCATCCGTTGCCCAGACTTCTGCTTCACGCGGTGTAAAACGCAGTAATTGGATGTCGGGGTCATCTTTACCATCCTCAAACCACGCACCTGCAAAAACACTCCAGATTTCATCCAGCATCTTGCGGTCTGTCACGGCCTCCAAGGCCCCATCGACGCGGGCATACAGGCTCTCGTCTGCGCTCGACAGCAGGAATTGTGAGCGGGTGCTGGCGGCAGCAGATTTTGCCAGATCGGTGTCTTTGGCAGTGATAAACCAGATGGTGCCACTGTTTTTATCGGCATGATGGCTCATCGGGACGGCAGGCGCGCTGTCGGTTGAAAGCATCCCTGCACGGGTGTCTTGAAGACGGTCCCAGAACTTTTCCTTGAGATTATCGGTCATGTCTGTCTCCTTAATCATGTCTGTTACTGGCAAACGCCGATGGCTCGCGTTTCGTTCCTTGAAATGCTTGACGCAGGGCCATTGTTCTGCAAGTAATGAACAAGTGTTCAATAAATGCGATCAGGGGAGAGATTTCATGTTTAACGCCACAATGCAGTTTGACTTGGGTGAAGACGTAGGCGCGTTGCGCGAGATGGTTCACCGCTGGGCGCAGGAACGTGTCCGCCCGATTGCCAATAAAATTGACAGTGACAACCTGTTTCCCGCCGATCTTTGGCAGGAGATGGGTGAATTGGGCATGCTGGGTATGACCGTGGATGAGAAATTCGGCGGCACGGGTATGGGCTATCTGGCGCATACGGTTGCGGTTGAGGAAGTGGCGCGTGCCAGTGCCTCTGTCTCGCTGTCCTACGGGGCGCATTCCAACCTTTGCGTCAACCAGATCAGCCTGAATGGCACGGATGAGCAACGCGCGAAATACCTGCCCAAGCTCTGCTCTGGCGAGCATGTTGGCGCGCTGGCGATGTCTGAGACGTCTGCCGGCTCTGACGTTGTGTCGATGAAGCTGAGCGCGGAAAAGCGCAATGACCATTACCGCCTGAGCGGCAATAAATACTGGATCACCAATGGCTGCGATGCAGATACGCTGGTGGTCTATGCAAAGACAGACAAAGATGCAGGCTCCAAAGGGATCACAGCATTCCTGATCGAAAAAGACATGAAGGGTTTCACCACTTCTGCGCATTTCGATAAATTGGGGATGCGCGGCTCAAACACCGCCGAGCTGATCTTTGATGATTGCGAAGTCCCGTTTGAGAATGTTTTGGGCGAAGAGGGCAAAGGTGTACGCGTTCTGATGTCTGGTCTGGACTATGAACGTGTGGTGCTGGCGGGGATCGGCCTTGGCCTGATGGCCGCCTGTCTGGATGAGATCATGCCCTACATGGCCGAGCGCAAACAATTCGGTCAGCCGGTAGGGAACTTCCAACTGATGCAGGGCAAAATGGCGGATATGTACACGGCGATGAATTCGGCGCGTGCCTATGTTTATGAGGTTGCCAAAGCCTGTGACCGTGGCGATGTGACCCGTGCAGATGCGGCGGCGTGCTGTCTTTATGCGTCTGAGCAGGCGATGGTACAGGCGCACCAAGCGGTGCAGGCCATGGGCGGTGCGGGCTATCTGTCGGACAACCCCGTTGCGCGTATCTTCCGCGATGCCAAGCTGATGGAAATCGGCGCTGGCACCTCTGAAATCCGGCGTATGTTGGTGGGCCGTGAGATGATGGCGTCCATGTCATGAGGAACACACTGCCGGGTCTTGATGATCAAGGACGTTGGGATGTTCCCGCACGTCTGAACATGGCGCGGCAGTGCCTGAGCCAGCCTGCATCGGCATTGGCTGTGATTGACCTGACAGACGGCCCGCGCCGCGACGTGAGTTACGGCGCGCTGGGCGAGATGGTGGATGGATTGGCACGGGCGCTGTTGCCGCGTGTACAGGCTGGGGATCGGGTCGGCGTATTGCTGAGCCAAAGCCCGTGGTGTGTGGCCGCCCATCTGGCAATCTGGAAAATCGGTGCGATATCCGTGCCGTTGTTCAAACTGTTCAAACATGATGCGCTGGCCTCTAGGGTCTTGGATGCAGGGGCGGCTTTGGTGCTGACCGATGCAGAAGGGGCCATCCTGCTGGGTGATCTGGCCGAACCGCTGTTGGCGGATCAAATAGGGCTGGGCGGCGATACACCTGTGGATTTTGCCGATACTGCTGCTGATGACCCTGCGGTGCTGATTTATACCTCTGGCACTACAGGCACGCCCAAAGGCGCCTTGCATGCGCACCGCGTTTTGACAGGGCATTTACCCGGAGTGGCAACCAGCCATGATCATCTGGGGCAGGCGGGCGATTGCCTGTGGACCCCTGCGGATTGGGCGTGGATTGGCGGGTTGTTTGATGTGGCGATGCCCGCGCTGGCGCTGGGTGTGCCTGTGGTTGCGGCACGTATGGCCAAGTTTGATGTGGATGAATGTGAGCGGATCATCACCCAAGGCGATGTGCGCAACGTGTTTTTCCCGCCCACGGCACTGCGGATGCTGAAAGCTGCGGATGCGCGTATCGGCGGTCTACGCTCGGTTGCCAGTGGGGGGGAACCGTTGGGGGCTGAAATGCTGGCATGGGGCCGCACTGCGCTGGGGGTTGAGATCAACGAATTCTACGGCCAAACCGAATGTAACATGGTGGCCAGTAGCTGTGGCGCGCAATATGCGGCACGCTCAGGGTGCATCGGCAAAGCGGTGCGCGGTTTCGAAGTTGCTGTACTGGAAGGCGACATGCCAACCGACGGCGAGGGCGATGTTGCCATCAGGCGCGGTGCTGCCTCAATGATGCTGGGATACTGGCAACGCCCCGAGGAAACCGCCGCCAAGTTTCGCGGCGATTGGATGCTGACGGGCGACCGTGGCATGTGGGAGGGCGACTTCCTGCGTTTTGTCGGGCGTGATGACGATGTGATCACCTCCAGCGGCTACCGCATTGGTCCTGCCGAGATAGAAGACTGCCTGCTGACCCACCCTGCGGTGGCGACGGTGGGCGTTGTGGGCAAGCCGGATGCGTTGCGCACCGAAGTGGTGAAGGCCTATGTTGTGCTAAAACAAGGCATGCAGGTGCAGGCATCCGATCTTCAGAATTGGGTCAAGGATAGGCTGGCAAGCTATTCCTACCCAAGAGAAATAGCTTTTCTGGATGCGCTACCGATGACGGTGACGGGCAAGGTGATCCGACGGGAATTGAAGGCGCGGGCCATGGCGGAGAAGCTATGATTTCATCTCGAAAGATCGCTGGGCTTGAATGCCCAAACTGTTTTGAGTTGCAAGCGCCGGTACAGATATTGCGCACAATCAAAGGCGATGATGGCTGGGTTAAATCCGTCGCTTGCAACGCTTGTGGCGTAGCGTTGCGTGTGAGGTCGGGAGACGGTTTTCTGTTCAGCGGGTCTTTGCTCGCTATGGTACTGGCTGCTGCGTGGATAACTGGGGTTATCCAATATGTTGGAGAAATTAGAGTTAAGGAATTTGAAGTTATGGCATTTTTTGAAGCAGCACTTCGGTTTGTTGGATATTTTTGGATGGTTTTCTGGATTGCTATCCCGCTTTCCTCTCAGTTTCTAACATTGGAGCAAGACACATGAAACTTTCTTCCCAAGCCCTGCCATCATCTGAGCAGTTCAAAACCAACACCGCTGCGCATCTGGACGCGCTGGAGCAAGTCCGCGAAGTGGCGCAGGCGGCAGCCCTTGGCGGCGGTGACAAATCCCGCGAACGGCATCTGAGCCGCGGCAAGATGCTGCCGCGAGAGCGGGTGGCGAACCTGTTGGATGCGGGATCGCCGTTCCTAGAGGTCGGTGCAGTTGCGGCGCATGGGCTTTACGGCGGTGCCGCGCCCTGCGCCGGAGTGATTGCTGGCGTTGGCAAGGTCCACGGCCAAGACGTGATGGTGGTCTGCAATGATGCCACCGTGAAGGGCGGCACCTATTATCCGATGACGGTGAAAAAACACCTGCGCGCCCAAGAGATTGCCGAGGAAAACCATCTGCCGTGTATTTATCTGGTGGATAGCGGCGGGGCGAACCTGCCCAATCAGGATGAAGTGTTCCCCGACCGCGACCACTTTGGCCGTATTTTCTATAACCAAGCGCGGATGAGCGCCAAAGGCATCCCACAGATCGCAGTTGTGATGGGGTCATGTACCGCTGGCGGTGCCTATGTGCCTGCGATGTCGGATGTGACAATCATCGTCAAAGAGCAAGGCACGATCTTCCTTGCGGGACCGCCACTGGTCAAAGCCGCAACGGGGGAGGTTGTTTCCTCAGAGGATCTGGGCGGCGGGGATGTGCATACGCGCCTGTCGGGGGTGGCTGACTATCTGGCTGAAGATGACACACATGCGCTGGCGTTGGCCCGCCGCGCCGTGAGCCACCTGAACCGCGCCAAACCTGCCACTGTGCAATGGCAAAGCGCGGAAGAACCTGCGTATGACCCCGATGAAATCCTTGGCGTTGTGCCTGCCGATCTGCGCACGCCCTATGACATCCGCGAAGTCATTGCGCGCACGGTTGATGGCAGCCGCTTTGATGAATTCAAACCACGTTTTGGCGAGACATTGGTCACAGGCTTTGCCCATGTCAAAGGCTGCCCTGTGGGGATCATCGCCAATAATGGGGTGCTGTTCTCCGAGGCTGCACAAAAAGGTGCGCATTTCGTCGAGCTGTGTTCGCAACGCGGTATCCCGTTGGTATTCTTGCAAAACATCACCGGATTTATGGTGGGGCGCAAATATGAGAACGAGGGCATCGCACGTCACGGTGCCAAGATGGTGACGGCTGTGGCCAGCACCAATGTGCCCAAGATCACCATGTTGGTAGGGGGATCGTTCGGGGCAGGTAACTATGGCATGGCGGGGCGTGCTTATAGTCCGCGCTTCTTGTGGACATGGCCTAACAGCCGCATTTCCGTCATGGGCGGCGCACAGGCGGCCGGGGTTCTGGCCACGGTCAAACGCGACGCGATTGAACGGTCTGGCGGTACGTGGTCCGCCGAAGAAGAAGCCGCGTTCAAGCAGCCCACTGTGGATATGTTTGAAGAGCAATCGCACCCGCTTTATGCCTCGGCGCGGCTGTGGGATGACGGGATCATTGATCCGCGCAAAACCCGCGATACGCTGTTCCTCAGCCTGTCAGCCAGCCTGAATGCGCCGATTGAGGAAACCAAATTCGGCATATTCCGGATGTGAGGAGAGTACCATGACCAAGACCTTACAAGACATTGTCGACGCAAACCCTGATGCAGAAACATTCCGTTTTGGCGATACGCCTGCATTGTGCGAAACGATCAACGCCATGGTGCGCAGCGGTACCAAAACCGCGACCTGCGAGGCGGCATCGGCATATGGTGCACAAGGCGATGAATGGCCTGAAGTGGGCCGCCGTGACATCGCGCTGAACTGGGACGGCACACCCGCCGCGATGATTGAAACGGTTGAGGTGAAAACCCGTCGCTTCAACGAAATAGATGCCGAATTTGTCGCCGCCCAAGGCGAGTTTCGCGATCTGGCCCATTGGCGCGAAGCCTATGAGGCCTATTTCCGGCGCAGTGGCGGCTTTGCGCCCGACATGAAACTGATGTGTGAACGGTTCACTCTGATTGAGGATTACGCGTAATGTTTGACACGATTTTGATAGCCAACCGTGGTGAAATTGCTTGCCGTGTGATGGAAACCGCCCAGTCGATGGGCGTGCGCTGTGTTGCTGTGTATTCCGATGCGGATGCGGGGGCCAAACATGTGGCGCTGGCGGATATTGCAGTACACATCGGCGGCTCAACCCCTGCGCAGAGCTATTTGCGCGGTGATGTGATTATTCAGGCGGCGCTGGATACGGGTGCGCAAGCGATCCATCCCGGCTATGGTTTCCTCAGTGAAAACCCCGAGTTTGTGGATGCGGTTGAGGCGGCGGGCCTGACGTTTATCGGGCCATCTGCGGATGCGATCCGCGCGATGGGTCTCAAGGATGCGGCCAAGGCATTGATGATCAAGGCAGGTGTGCCCGTTGTCCCCGGCTATCACGGCAAGGATCAATCAGATGATCTGCTGGCCAGTGAGGCAGGCAAGATCGGCTATCCGGTTTTGATCAAAGCGGTGGCTGGCGGTGGCGGCAAAGGCATGCGTCTGGTTGAGGACGCAGCAG
Source organism: Sulfitobacter undariae (assembly GCF_014196805.1). Classification (GTDB taxonomy): domain Bacteria; phylum Pseudomonadota; class Alphaproteobacteria; order Rhodobacterales; family Rhodobacteraceae; genus Sulfitobacter; species Sulfitobacter undariae. The sequence goes on from NZ_JACIEI010000003.1 coordinate 169,662, forward strand.
GCTTTGCCGAGGCACTGGCATCGGCGCGTTCCGAAGCCAAGACCGCTTTTGGTAACTCGGATGTGTTGGTTGAGAAATTCGTGACCCAGCCGCGCCATATCGAGGTGCAGGTGTTTGGCGATGGCAAAACGGCGGTGCATTTGTTTGAGCGCGATTGCTCGCTCCAACGCCGGCATCAGAAGGTGATCGAGGAAGCCCCAGCGCCCGGCATGGCCGAAGAAATGCGCCACGCGATGGGGCAGGCGGGTGTGAAAGCCGCCGAAGCGATTGGCTATAAGGGCGCGGGCACGGTTGAATTCATCGTGGATGGGTCTGGCGGGCTAAAGGCAGACGGGTTCTTTTTCATGGAGATGAACACGCGGTTGCAGGTGGAGCACCCTGTGACCGAAGCGATCACAGGTGTTGATCTGGTTGAGTGGCAATTGCGTGTGGCCGCTGGTGAGGATTTGCCGAAATCTCAAGATGAGCTGACAATTAACGGCCATTCGTTTGAAGCACGGCTGTATGCTGAAGACGTGCCAAAAGGGTTTTTGCCTGCCACAGGCACGCTGACCCATCTGGCGTTTGATCCGGCATGCCGCGCCGATAGCGGTGTGCGCAGTGGTGATACGATCAGCCCGTTTTACGATCCGATGATCGCAAAGGTCATTGTGCATGGCCCGACACGCGATGTGGCGCTGGCGCGGTTACGTCAGGCTTTGGCGCAATGCGAAGTCGGTGGCACGGTGACCAACCTTGCCTTTCTGGGGGCTTTGGCGGGGCATGAAGGGTTCCGCAAAGGGGATGTCGATACAGGGCTGATTGCACGGGATATTGAGGCGCTGACAGCGGTGCCTGCGATTGCATCACGTCATGTGGCTTTGGCTGGCATGGCGGTATTGGAGCTGTTGGAGGGCGATCCCGAGGCTGGGTTTACCCTTTGGGCCCCCTTAATGCAGCAGGTGACGCTGGCGTGGGGTGAAGAAGAGCATCTGGTCAAAGTCGAAGTACTGGGACCTGATCATCAGCATTGGCACATCGCTGGTGAGGTGGTTGAGGCGCGGCGCATTGGCGGCAAATGGCAGATTGGTGGACTACCTGCTGCACGGGTCAGTGTTGCGGGCGATGTTGTCACTGTGTTTGACGGCTATGGTTTGGTGTTCACGCGGATTGATCCGCTGCAACAGGCGGCGGGTGCGCAAGGCGATGGCAACTTGATCGAAGCGCCCATGCCCGGTCTGGTGCGCGAAGTCTTTGCCAGCGTTGGCCAGACGGTTGTCAAAGGCGACAAACTGGCCGTGCTTGAAGCTATGAAGATGGAGCACAGCCTGCTGGCAGCCCGTGATGGTGTTGTAGCCGAAGTGCTGGCGCAAGCGGGTGATCAAGTAGAAGCAGGGGCGGCGCTGGTGCGGTTGGAGGCTGAAGAAGCGTGAAGCTGTTTGACGGTCAGGTTCATGTGCTGGAAATCGCTGGCCTGATCGTTGCAAGCGTTTTTGCCCATGCCATCGGCTATAGCCTACCGATTTTGGCGGCGATTTTGTTGATTTTATGGCCTCTGCTTTTGCTACAGATGCTTGCAGAAGGCCTGTTGATCGCGGTTTTCGGCGGTATAGAGCGTCTTTACCGCAAGGCCCGCCCGCCCAAGCCAAAGCCAGTTGCGCCACCAAAGGCTTCCGTTGTGCCGCGCACAGGGATTGCGCGTTATCTATGGTATGTCCCGCTGCTCACCATGACGGCAGGATACGCCAGATACGTATACGAAACTGGCCGCTGGTTTTTATAATGCAAAGGATAGCACCATGATTACGCTGCATCACTGCCCGCAGACACGCTCGATGCGCAGCTTATGGTTGCTGCATGAATTGGATGTTGAATTTGAGGTGCAGACCTATCCGTTTGACAAAAGTCTGCGTGCGCCTGCATTTTTGCTAACAAGCCCCGCAGGGCGCGTGCCCGCGTTGGAAATCGACGGCGAGGCGGTGTTTGAAACGGGAGCGATTTGCGAAGTGCTCTGCGAGCGGTTTTCGCCCAATGTTTTAGGGCGCCCTGCAGGCCACCGCGAGCGGGTGCAATGGCTGATCTGGGTACATTTCGCCGAGACAATCACCCAGCATTCAGCGGCTTTGACACAACAGTATGTCGCCTTGCGCGATGACACCATGCGCAGCCCCATTGTGATGAAGCTGGAGGCGGCGCGACTGGGTAAATGTTATGCTGCCCTTGAGACACGGCTGGCTGGGCGGGAATACCTGTTGGATGGAGGATTTTCGGCGGCGGATGTTCAGGTGGGGCAGGCCGTGTATCTGGCGCGGTTCTTTGCGCATCTGGACGGGTTTCCCGCTGTCGCGGCTTGGTATGCGCGGATCACGCAGCGGGAGGGTTTTGTGGCGTCTTTGCCAGGGGATGATGCCTTGTTCAAAGGCGACTTCTTTGCGCCTTGGGAAATGCCTGCCTGAGCATATGAAAAGAGTGCATTGGCGTGAAAACCAGTGCAAGCTGATAGAATAGTCAATTTGGGAGGATGCTATGACGCTTGGATCTTGTGAAATTTTCGAAGTTGGCCCGCGTGACGGGCTGCAAAACGAAGCGCGTGAAATTCCGGTCGCCGAGAAAATCGCACTGGTGAACAAGCTGAGCGAGGCAGGGTTCAGCCGCATTGAATGTGCCAGCTTTGTCTCTCCCAAATGGGTGCCGCAGATGGCGGGCTCGGGCGAGGCGCTGGCAGGGATCAGCCGCAAAGACGGGGTGCGGTATGCGGCTCTGACGCCAAACATGCGTGGCTATACCGACGCTGTGGCGGCAAGGGCTGACGAGATCGCGATTTTCGCCAGCGCGTCAGAAGGGTTTTCCCAAAAGAACATCAACGCGTCGATAGCCGAAAGCTTGGAGCGGTTTGCACCCATTCTGGAAGAAGCACGGCATATTGATTTGCCTGTGCGGGGCTATGTGTCTTGCGTGGTGGAGTGCCCTTATGACGGGGCTGTTTCGCCTTCGGCAGTTGCAGAGGTAGCGGATAAGCTGTTTGCGATGGGCTGTTATGAAGTGTCACTAGGCGATACCATCGGGGCAGGGACACCTGACAGCATTGCACGCATGTTGCTGGCGGTGCGCGATGTGGTGCCAGTGGGCCGTTTGGCGGGCCATTACCATGACACCAACGGGCGCGCGATGGCGAATATTGACGCGTCTCTCAGTCTGGGTGTGCGGGTGTTTGATGCGGCTGTGGGCGGTTTGGGCGGTTGTCCTTATGCGCCCGGTGCATCGGGCAATGTAGCGACCGAGGCCGTGGCGTCGCATTTGGCAGCGCTGGGATACGACACAGGGTTGGACCTTGATGTGATTACGCAGGCCGCCGATATGGCCCGTGCAATGCGGGGGGGAGCGGGGTTTACAGCCTGAGCCCAATTTTTACGAAAAGTCCGATAAGGAACGCAGATGTTTGAGACGATAACAGTTGAAGTAGACGGGCGCGGTGTCGCAACCCTGACCTTGGCACGTGAGGCAAAACACAATGCCCTATCTGCGCAGATGTTGGCAGAGCTGACACAGGCGGCGGCGGATCTGGCGGCGGATGACGCGGTACGGGTGGTGATCCTTGCTGCCGCTGGGCGGACATTCTGCGCAGGGGGCGATCTGGCGTGGATGCAAGAGCAGATGGGCATGGATGCGCAAACCCGTGCGCAGGAGGCGGGTAAGCTCGCCACCATGCTGGGCGCGCTGAATCGTTTGCCCAAACCTCTGATCGGGCGGTTGCACGGCAATGCCTTTGGCGGTGGTGTGGGCATGGCTGCGGTCTGTGATGTGGCTGTGGGTGTGGACAGCATCAAAATGGCGCTGACCGAGACCAAGTTGGGGATCATCCCCGCCACCATCGGCCCCTATGTGATCGCCCGTATGGGCGAGGGGCGTGCGCGGCGGGTGTTTATGTCTGGCCGTGTGTTTGAGGGACCCGAAGCCGTTGAGCTGGGCCTCTTGGCGCGTGCCGTTCCCGAAGCGGAACTGGATGCGGCAGTAGAGCGTGAAGTGCTGCCCTATTTGGCCTGTGCGCCCGGTGCGGTGGCCGCAGCGAAAAAGCTGGCACAGGATTTGGGCGGCGCAGCCACGGAAGAAGCAGTTGCCATGTCCATTGCCGCATTGGCTGAGCAATGGGAGACAGCAGAGGCCGCCGAGGGGATTGGCGCGTTCTTTGACAAACGCAAAGCGGCGTGGGTCGTTTAACCCTTCATCATGTCGCCAAAAACGAAGCATAGCTTTCTCGCGGTGAGGTCACATCGGCGAGGGTGTGAGCGTCAAGCGTGGCAAAGAAGGCTTCTTGGGCTTGGGCCAACGGCCCGCGCAGGCCGCAAACGGGTAAAATCAGGCACGACTGATTGGTGCCGAAACACTCCACAACGGGGTCGCCCCGTTTCATTGCACGCACGACGGCGCCGATGTTGATCTGATCCGCAGGGCGGGCAAGGGTGAGTCCGCCGTGCCTGCCTCTCTCGGAGAGGACAAATCCTTCGCGTGCCAATTGCGTTGCGACCTTTGATAGATGGTTCTCGGATAGATTGAAAAGCGAGGCAATATGGGATGTCGGGACACGCTCGGGGCTTTTGACAGCCAGAGTAATGAGAACGCGCAGGGCGTAGTCTGTGAATTTGTCCAATTGCATACCCGTATAAATAGCATTTGTAATGCGCACATAAAAGGTGTAGATAATACGTATCTTAAATGCGGAATAAGGAGTGTCTGACATGACGATCGCGGAAGTCTTTTTATGGCCCGGCACAAAAGTGTGCGAACGTCTGGGCGTAAACCCTGAAGGAGAGGCGGGTTTGATCCGCTGGATGGTCAACACATTGGTCTATTTGGTGCTCAGCCTAGCCATCATGTGGGTGATCATGGCGTGACCATGCCGCCGAGAATAGCGGTCACGTCCGAGCAAGTCGACTTGGTCGTGGCCCGATTTTATGCTCGGCTGAGGGATGACCCACAGCTTGGCCCTGTCTTTGCCACACATGTGCAAAACTGGCCTCTGCATGAGGAAAAAATTGCGCGGTTCTGGCGTAATGCGCTGTTGTATGAACGTGAATACGACGGAAACCCGATGTTGGTCCACCGAGAGGCTGGAAATGTGCAAGCCGCCCATTTTTCAATCTGGTTGGATATATTTGATGTGGTTCTGACTGATACATTGCCGCCTGATCTGGCCGCGCAGTGGTCTGCGCTTGCCCACCGTATCGGGCGTGGGCTGCGGCTTGGGCTTCAGCCAGCCTTGACGCCGGACGGCGTGCCGCAGTTGCGGTCTTGATACATTGTTTAGCTTCTTTGGCGTGAAGCGCGGGATTTTGAATGCTGGTCATGGGGTTTTCGCAGCTATGAGCGCCGTTTTTCTTCCAACAGACTGAGGGAAGTGGCTTTTCAAACAATTCCAAGCCACCTTTCCATGTCTGATCCCGTTGACCCCATGCGCCCACAAGGCTAAACCCCATACAAAGCGTCGAGCCGGGCAAATTGCCCCCGCCATCCGAGAAAAGGAGCCACCCTTGGACGATATGCTTCGGGAATACCTGCCGATCCTCATTTTTCTGTTTGTTGCCATTGGCTTGGGCCTTGTCCTTCTGCTTGCGGCAGCGGTGATTGCTGTGCGCAGACCTGACCCTGAAAAGGTGTCGGCCTATGAATGCGGGTTCAACGCATTTGATGATGCACGGATGAAGTTCGATGTGCGATTCTATCTGGTGTCGATCTTGTTCATCATCTTTGACCTCGAAATCGCGTTTCTGTTTCCTTGGGCTGTCGCCTTTAAAGACCTCAGCATGGCTGGCTTCTGGTCAATGATGGTCTTCCTTGCGGTATTGACCGCAGGCTTTGCGTACGAATGGAAGAAGGGGGCACTGGAATGGCAGTAACTCAGACGAATATGCCTGCAACCGCTGGTATGGACCGCGATGTGGCAACGCAGCAGTTGAACGCCAGCCTGCAAGACAAAGGGTTTTTGCTGACCTCCACCGAGGATTTGATCAACTGGGCGCGCACAGGGTCGCTGCACTGGATGACATTTGGCTTGGCGTGCTGTGCCGTTGAGATGATGCACACCTCTATGCCGCGTTATGATCTGGAGCGTTTCGGCACCGCGCCACGCGCCAGCCCGCGTCAATCTGACCTGATGATTGTTGCGGGGACGCTGACCAATAAAATGGCACCCGCCCTGCGCAAGGTCTATGACCAGATGCCAGAGCCGCGTTATGTGATCTCGATGGGGTCCTGTGCAAACGGCGGCGGCTACTATCACTATAGCTATAGCGTTGTGCGCGGTTGTGACCGGATTGTTCCGGTGGATATCTATGTGCCCGGTTGCCCTCCGACAGCAGAGGCGCTGCTGTATGGCATCATGCAACTGCAACGTAAGATGCGCCGGACGGGGACAATTGTAAGATGAGCGAAGCACTGACCGAACTGGGCGGCTATATCGAAGCCAAACGTCCTGACTGTGTGTTGGGCTGGGACATTGCCCATGGTGAATTGAACCTTGACGTGACCCTTGCCAATATCGCGGGTCTGGTTGAGTTCTTGAAGGGCGACGCAACGTGCCGCTTTACCTCGCTGGTGGATATCACTGCGGTGGATTACACAGGCCGCGCCAAGCGGTTTGATGTCGTTTACCACTTCCTGTCGATGTACCAGAACCAACGCATCCGCATTCGCGTTGCTGTACGCGAAGAGGACATGGTGCCGTCATTGGTGGCCATTCACCCTTCTGCCAACTGGTTTGAACGTGAAGTGTTCGACATGTTCGGCATCTTGTTCAGCGGTCACCCTGATTTGCGCCGCTTGCTGACGGACTACGGCTTCCGTGGCTACCCGCTGCGCAAGGATTTCCCGACAACGGGGTACACCGAAGTGCGCTATGACGAGGCTGAGAAGCGGGTTGTTTATGAACCTGTGAGCCTTGTTCAGGAATACCGCCAGTTTGATTTTATGTCTCCTTGGGAGGGTGCAGAATACATCCTGCCCGGTGACGAGAAAGAGGCGACGAAGTGATGGAGCTTTTGGTTGGCATGTATGGCGAGTTGATTGCTACGCTGACGTTGGCATTGGCGGCTATGCCTCTTTTAAAAAATGCGAAGATCCTGAAGGCAGCGCTCTATCCAGTTTTTATGACTGAAAAGAAACGCGAAAATGCTGCAAATTTCTGGAATGTAACAGAAACGGAGGCTTCCAAATGATGGACGGCACCAAAGGTTTCGACGACGCCCTGACAGGCGAACAGAAAATCCGCAATTTCAACATCAACTTCGGCCCGCAGCACCCTGCGGCCCATGGCGTTCTGCGTCTGGTGCTAGAGCTGGACGGCGAAATTGTTGAACGCTGCGATCCGCATATCGGCCTGCTGCACCGTGGCACCGAAAAGCTGATGGAGAGCCGGACGTATCTGCAAAACCTGCCGTATTTCGATCGGTTGGATTATGTGGCGCCGATGAACCAAGAGCATGCTTGGTGCTTGGCAATTGAACGCCTGACGGGTGTTGAAGTGCCGCGCCGTGCGTCGCTGATCCGCGTGCTTTACTCCGAAATCGGTCGCATCCTGTCGCACCTTCTGAACGTGACAACGCAGGCGATGGACGTGGGCGCGTTGACCCCGCCGCTGTGGGGTTTTGAAGAGCGCGAAGACCTGATGATCTTTTATGAACGCGCTTGTGGTGCGCGTTTGCACGCGGCCTATTTCCGCCCGGGTGGTGTGCACCAAGACCTGCCCGAAGCGCTGCTTGATGATATCGAAACATGGACGCATAAATTCCTGAGCGGCTTTATGGTCGATATCGACACTCTGCTGACCGAAAACCGCATCTTTAAACAGCGTAACGTGGATATCGGTGTGGTGTCTGAACAAGACATCTCTGACTGGGGTTTCTCTGGTGTGATGGTACGCGGTTCTGGTCTGGCATGGGATTTGCGCCGTGCGCAGCCCTATGAATGCTATGATGAATTTGACTTCCAAATTCCGACAGGCGTGAACGGCGATTGCTATGACCGCTATCTGGTCCGCATGGAAGAAATGCGCCAATCCGCCAGCATCATGTTGCAAGCGATTGAAAAACTGCGTGCCCCTGAGGGCAAAGGCGATGTTCTGGCCCGTGGCAAGATCACCCCGCCGAAACGCACAGACATGAAGCAAAACATGGAAAGCCTGATCCACCACTTCAAGCTTTATACCGAAGGTTTCCACGTACCTGCGGGCGAAGTCTATGCCGCTGTGGAAGCACCCAAAGGTGAGTTTGGCGTTTATTTGGTGTCTGACGGCAGCAATAAACCTTACCGTGCCAAAATCCGCGCGCCGGGGTATCTGCACCTGCAAGCGATGGATTATATCGCCAAGGGCCACCAACTGGCCGATGTCGCTGCCATCATCGGTACGATGGACATCGTTTTCGGAGAGGTGGACCGTTGATAACGGCCCGCTTCCTATTTTGCCTTTAAACTCCCGTCGGAGGCTTTTGCCGCCTCTGCATGTACGAAAGCCTGAGTAAATGCTACGTCGCCTACACCCAGACCAGCCCGAGTCGTTTGCTTTTCTCCCTGCCAACCAAGCATGGGCTGAAGCGCAGATCACGAAATACCCTGAAGGCCGTCAGGCATCTGCGATCATCCCACTGTTGTGGCGTGCACAAGAGCAAGAGGGCTGGTTGACCCGCCCCGCGATTGAACATGTCTCCGAGATGTTGGGCATGGCCTATATTCGCGGGCTTGAGGTTGCGACCTTCTACTTCATGTTCCAGCTTCAGCCTGTTGGCTCGGTTGCGCATATTCAGGTTTGCGGCACAACGTCTTGCATGATCTGCGGCGCAGAAGATCTGATTGGTATTTGCAAAGAAAAGATCGCGAAAAACCCGCATGAGATTTCTGCCGATGGCAAGTTTTCATGGGAAGAAGTAGAATGTTTGGGCGCGTGCTCCAATGCGCCGATGGCGATGATCGGCAAAGATTATTACGAAGACCTGACAGGCGCACGTTTCACAGAAATGCTGGAAGAACTGGCGCGTGGCGAAGTGCCAACACCGGGCCCACAAAATGGCCGATATGCTTCTGAACCGTTAAGCGGTTTGACGTCTTTGACAGCTCACGACAGCGGCAAAACACAATATAACGCGTCCGCACAACTGGCGACGGATATTGGTGACACTGTCAAACGCATCGACGGCACCGAGGTTCCTTTGCTGGCGCCGTGGCAGGGCAAACCTGCGACCAAAGCCAAGAAGCCAGCGACCCCTGCGGCGGCAAAACCTGCCAAAGCTAAAGAGAAAGAGCCGGTTTCAAAGGCACCTGTTTCCGAAGCGCAATCTGTGGCGAAACCTGCCACAGGTGACAAAGCCGCCGAAGCCAAAGCAGCGCCTGCTACCAAAGTGCCTGCCGCGAAAGCACCTGCTACGAAAGTATCGGATGCAGAGGCTGGTGCTAGCGTTGGCAAGAAGCCCAGCACCCTCAGCGCGCCGCGTGACACAGGTGCGGATGATCTCAAGATGATCAAAGGCGTTGGTCCCAAATTGGAAAAACTGCTGAACTCCATGGGCTTTTACCACTTTGACCAAATCGGCAAATGGGGTCAGGATGAACTGGCATGGGTTGATCAAAACCTAGAGGGCTTCAAAGGCCGTGCAACCCGCGACGCATGGGTTGATCAGGCGCAAAAACTGGCAAGTGGCGAAGCAACCGAGTTTTCTGCCAAAGCCGCAAAAGACGGGCGTTACGAGTAACGTTTCACCTAAATTGAGCTAGAGGACCAATAGTCACAACATGCTGACCAACACATATATCACCACAGATGCGGATCAGCGCTTGCGCGAAGGTTTGGCCGTTGTAGTGCAAGGTGTTTCGGATGCAAAGTGACCAAGAGCAGGCACGCGCCGGACGGCGGCTGGCATTGACCAGTGTTGTGGCGGCGGTTGGTTTTATGGCGATGGAATTCGCGGGGGCCACATTCGGGTGGCCCAATAAATTGATGGGCCTGTTGGAGCTCGGCTTTGCTGCCTTGTTCCTATGGGTATTTATACAAGCATTCAGAATGTGGCGGCAGCGCCACCCTGAGAAAGACGGATGAGCATAATGTTGCAGGATAAAGACCGGATCTTCACCAATATCTACGGCATGCATGACCGGACCTTGAAGGGTGCGCAAGCGCGTGGCCATTGGGATGGTACAGCGAATATCATCAAAAAGGGCCGTGACTGGATCATCGACGAGATGAAAGCATCTGGTCTGCGGGGCCGTGGTGGTGCGGGTTTCCCGACAGGTTTGAAATGGTCTTTCATGCCCAAAGAATCCGATGGCCGCCCCAGCTATTTGGTGGTGAACGCGGATGAGTCCGAGCCAGGTACATGTAAAGACCGTGAGATCATGCGCCATGATCCGCATACATTGATCGAAGGCTGTCTGATTGCCAGTTTCGCGATGAATGCCAATGCCTGCTATATCTACATTCGCGGCGAATACATCCGTGAAAAAGAAGCGCTGCAAAACGCGATTGACGAAGCTTATGAAGCGGGTCTGGTTGGCAAAAACGCCTCCAAATCCGGTTGGGATTTTGACATCTACCTGCACCACGGGGCAGGGGCTTATATCTGCGGTGAAGAGACGGCGCTGCTTGAAAGCCTTGAAGGCAAAAAGGGTATGCCACGCATGAAGCCGCCATTCCCAGCGGGCGCAGGCCTTTATGGGTGCCCGACAACTGTGAACAACGTGGAATCGATTGCGGTTGTACCAACGATCCTGCGCCGTGGCGGTGGCTGGTTTGCGGGCTTTGGTCGCCCGAATAACACGGGTACCAAATTGTTTGCGATCTCAGGCCATGTGAACAATCCTTGTGTCGTCGAAGAAGCGATGAGCATCAGCTTTGAAGAGCTGATCGAGAAACATTGCGGCGGTATTCGCGGTGGTTGGGATAACCTCAAGGCCGTGATCCCCGGTGGATCGTCGGTTCCGATGGTTCCGGGCAAAGCAATGCGCAATGCGACGATGGATTTTGACTATTTGCGCAATGAATTGCAGTCTGGCCTTGGCACGGCTGCGGTGATTGTTATGGATCAGAAAACCGATGTGATCAAAGCGATCTGGCGTCTGGCAAAGTTCTACAAACATGAATCCTGCGGCCAGTGTACGCCGTGCCGTGAAGGCACGGGGTGGATGATGCGCGTGATGGACCGTTTGGTAAAAGGCGATGCGGAACCAGAAGAGATCGACATGCTGTTGGACGTGACCAAACAGGTTGAGGGCCACACTATTTGTGCGCTTGGCGATGCCGCGGCTTGGCCGATCCAAGGTTTGATCCGCCATTTCCGTGGTGATATCGAAGATCGGATTGCCCATAAACGCGGCGGTAAATCTGCTGCGGTTGCGGCGGAATAGCGGTTGGGCATGTTTGAAGCATATAACCATGCCATCGCGGCCCTCGCGCTCTGGGCTGTTTTGGTTTCAGTGCTGGCGGGGTATTCGACCACGGGCCGCACCGCAGAAAAGCGCTGTGATTGCGGGAAGCCCAAACGCGATTACAGCGATCCTGCCTACCGCCGTGAACGTGCTTTTATGAACGCGGTTGAGAACTCCGGCCCGTTTATTGCGGTCACGGTTGCCGCCATTCTGGTGGGCGCTGCGCCGTTCTGGGTAAACTTGTTTGCCTCGCTGTTTATCGCTGCACGTGTGGCAATGGCGATTGTCCATATTGCAACAGTGAACCAACCAGCAAGGTCGCTGTTTTTTGCGTTCGGCTTGCTTATGATTGCGGCACAGGCGGTTTTGGTTCTGTTGGCGGCCTTCTGATCCGCGCGGTGAACGTGGCGCGGCAAGAAGCACTGGTCCTACCTGAGGAATTGGGCGATACTGGGCCTTGTATTTGAATGTAACCGCACAGAGACGTGTGGAGGAGACGGTAATGAAGATTTTGACTTCTTTAGTGGTATGTGCGGGGCTAGTGGCCGGTTGTACATCGGCTGACGACCGTATCCTGTTTGACGGACAGTATTTTAACGCCAAAGTGCGCAAAGTTGAAAAACAGCGCGATGTGTTCACTGTGGCTGTGAAGCCTGTGTCAAAATCGCTGGACGGCGCCCTCCAAGCAGGGGTCTATGGGGCAACTGTCTATTGTGTGAACTCATTTGGCAGCTCTGACATCATCTGGACTGCTGGACCCGACGTGCCGCAAAGCCAGTTGAATATCGTGAAGGACGTACTGACCCTGCAAGGGCGTTGCCCTAGCGGACAATAACACGCGGTACTGGCGCGTTCCTTGGTGGGAGCTGCGTTGATATTGCATAACAAGAGGCCTGCTCACATATGCCAGCAAGGGCAAAACCGCCCAAGCAGCATTTGAGGAAATCACTATGCGTCAACTGACAGTAACTTTATGTATTCTTGCATTTTGCGCAGGGCCGGCCTTTGCACAGAAGAATTTACGGGATGTTCGTGCTATTGATGACGCAGTGTTCGACGTAGCGGTGGCGGATCAGATTCGTAAGAAATGCCCTGACATCGCGCCGCGCATGATCAAGGCGTTGACGCTTTATCGGTCAGTTAAAGCGAAGGCGCGTCAACTTGGATACTCGGACGCACAGATCAAAGCGTACGCAGATTCGGACACAGAAAAGGCCCGTATGCGGGCCAAAGGTGAAGCGTATATGCGTGCAAACGGGGTTGTAGCATCCGACGCACAAAGCTATTGCGCCCTTGGGCGCAAAGAGATTCAAAAATCGAGCCGTATTGGTTCGTTGCTGAGAGAAAAGTGACATCATGAGCGACATTCGCAAGATCATCATCGACGGTAAAGAAGTAGAAGCCGAAGGGGCGATGACGCTCATTCAGGCGTGTGAGCAAGCAGGCGTGGAAGTTCCGCGCTTTTGCTATCACGAGCGGCTGACGATTGCTGGCAATTGCCGGATGTGTCTTGTGGAAGTTGTGGGCGGCCCGCCCAAGCCTGCGGCGAGCTGTGCCATGCAGGTGCGTGACTTGCGCCCCGGCCCCGAAGGCCAGCCGCCAGTTGTGAAAACCAACAGTCCAATGGTCAAGAAAGCCCGTGAAGGCGTGATGGAATTCTTGTTGATCAACCACCCACTGGATTGCCCGATCTGCGATCAGGGGGGCGAATGTGATCTGCAAGACCAAGCTATGGCATATGGCGTGGATTTCAGCCGCTACCGTGAACCCAAACGCGCCACCGAAGATCTGGATCTGGGCCCACTGGTCGAAACCCATATGACGCGCTGTATCTCGTGCACCCGCTGTGTGCGCTTTACGTCCGAAGTGGCAGGCATCACGCAGATGGGCCAAACGGGCCGCGGCGAAGACGCCGAGATCACCTCCTATTTGGGCGAAACGTTGGACAGCAACCTGCAAGGCAACATCATTGATCTGTGTCCTGTTGGGGCGCTGGTTTCCAAGCCCTACGCCTTTACGGCGCGCCCTTGGGAGCTGAGCAAGACCGAGTCGATTGACGTGATGGATGCCCTTGGCTCCAACATCCGCGTTGATACCAAAGGCCGCGAAGTCATGCGTTTCTTGCCGCGCAACCATGACGGCGTAAATGAGGAATGGATTTCGGACAAAACCCGTTTTGTTTGGGACGGTTTGCGCAAGCAGCGTTTGGACACGCCTTACATCCGCGAAAACGGCAAATTGCGCAAAGCCGAATGGCCCGAAGCATTGGCCGCAGCAGCCGCAGCGATGAAGGGCAAGAAAGTCGCCGGTTTGGTCGGTGATCTTGCGCCAACAGAAGCCGCATTTGCGCTTAAGCAGTTGATCGAGGGGCAGGGCGGTAACGTTGAATGCCGAACAGACGGTGCCAAGCTGCCTGCGGGCAACCGTTCAGGCTATGTCGGGAATGCGACGATCGAAGATATTGATGATGCAAAGTTCGTCATGTTGATTGGCACAAACCCACGCGAAGAATCTCCGGTGTTGAATGCGCGTTTGCGCAAAGCATGGACCAAAGGCGCCAATGTTGCCTTGATCGGTCCTGCGGTTGATCTGACGTATGAATATGTCCACATGGGAACAGATCGCGCTGCTCTGGCGGATTTGACCAACCACAAGTTTGACGAAGTCAAAGATGTGCCATCACTGGTTATCGTCGGGCAGGGCGCTTTGGCCGGAACTGACGGCGAAGCCGTTTTGGCCGCGGCGATGGATGTTGTTGAGAAGACCAACAGCAAGCTTTTGATCCTGCACACTGCCGCATCCCGTGTTGGTGCGATGGATGTCGGCGCAGTGACCGAAGGTGGCTTGATGGCAGCGATCAAAGACGCTGACGTGATCTACAACCTCGGCGCAGATGAAGGCGACGTGCCTGCTGGCCCGTTTGTGATCTACCAAGGGAGCCATGGCGACCGTGGCGCACACCGTGCCGATATTATTCTGCCTGCAGCGGCCTATACCGAAGAGGGTGGGTTGTTTGTAAACACCGAAGGCCGTCCGCAGTTGGCGCAGCGAGCAGGTTTTGCACCCGGTCAGGCGAAAGAAAACTGGGCCATCCTGCGCGCGTTGAGCGCCGAGATGGATGCGACATTGCCATTTGATTCGCTGGCGTCCCTTCGTCAAGCCTTGGTTGCGGCGCATCCGCACCTTGGTAAACTGGATCAAGTTGCCGAAAACCCATGGGTTGCGGTCGCTGCAGGTGAAATGGGCACGGGTGCTTTCTCTAACGCCATTGCTGACTTCTACCTGAGCAATCCGATTGCCCGCGCCTCCAGTCTGATGGCCGAACTGTCATCCAACGCAAAGGCACGGCGCACAGAGGCGATGGCGGCGGAGTGAAGCAGGTGTGTGCGATTGCAGTATTAGCGCTGGCCGCTTGTACGCCACCGATTCCCACAGCAGAGGATTTCATCCCCGAGTATAAAGGGGTGGAAACGGTGCTGTTGGACGGTGACCTTGTGCAATTTAATGTTGCGATGACGAAGGCGCGTGAGTCTGATAATGTCGCAGCATACGCAGAATGTGCTGCGGCGCAGTACACTCTGATACGCGGCTACGGTTTTGCGCGGCATGTACGCACAAATGTGGCAATTGAGGGTGGCATTTGGCGAGCCGATGCTGTTTACACGATCTCGCCGAGCCTGCCTAAAGGCTTGAAGACTATTGATGCTGAAGTGGTAACGCAAAGCTGCCGCGACAAAGGTATCCCTACGGTGTGAGGACATATGGCTGACTTCTTTTTTAACACGACACTGGGGATGATCCTTCTGATTGTTGGACAGATTCTCCTCGTTGTGGTGCCCTTGCTGGTCGCATTGGCATTCCTTATGTATTTAGATCGCAAGATCTGGGCGAGTGTGCAGCTGCGTCGTGGTCCTAACGTTGTTGGGGTGTATGGCCTGCTGCAATCTTTTGCGGACTTTGGGAAATACATCGTCAAAGAGATTGTTGTGCCTGCGGGTGCGGATCGTCCGGTGTTCTTCCTTGCCCCGATGGTGAGCCTTGTTATGGCGCTGGTGGCTTGGGCGGTGATTCCTTTTAATGACGGCTGGGTCCTTTCGGATATCAACGTCGCCATCCTGTTTGTCATGGCTGTGTCTTCGCTGGAAGTATACGGCGTGATCATGGGCGGCTGGGCGTCGAACTCTAAATACCCGTTCTTGGGCTCGCTGCGCTCTGCCGCGCAGATGATCTCTTATGAAGTCTCCATCGGTTTGATCATCATTGGTGTGATCATTTCTTCGGGCTCCATGAATTTTGGTAGCATCGTAGAGGCGCAAAACAGTAACTACGGTTTGCTGAGCTGGTACTGGTTGCCACACTTCCCGATGTTGATCTTGTTCTTTATCTCGGCCTTGGCTGAGACGAACCGCCCCCCGTTTGACCTTCCCGAAGCGGAATCAGAACTGGTTGCAGGCTATCAGGTTGAGTATTCATCCACGCCCTTCTTGCTGTTTATGATCGGTGAACTGGTGGCAGTGGTTCTGATGTGCGCGCTGATTTCCCTGATGTTCTTTGGCGGCTGGCTGTCACCTATTCCGGGCCTGCCTGATGGCATCTTCTGGATGATCGCGAAAATGGGCATCGTGTTCTTCTTCTTCTCGCTGATCAAAGCAATCACACCGCGCTACCGCTATGACCAATTGATGCGTCTGGGCTGGAAGGTCTTCCTACCTTTCTCATTGTTCTGGGTTGTCTTCGTGGCCTTCGCGGCAAAATTTGGATGGTTCTGGGGTATCTATGCCCGTTGGACCGTAGGGGGCTGATATGACCGATTACACCCGCCACGCAAAATACTTCCTGTTGCAGGATTTTTACCAAGGCATGAAGCTGGGCATTAAATATATGTTCAAGCCAAAGGCGACGATCAACTATCCGCACGAAAAGGGGCCTTTGTCGCCTCGTTTTCGTGGGGAACATGCGCTGCGCCGTTATGCCAACGGCGAAGAACGTTGCATCGCGTGTAAATTATGCGAGGCGGTTTGCCCTGCACAAGCGATCACCATTGATGCGGAGCCGCGCGAAGATGGCAGCCGCCGTACCACACGTTATGACATCGACATGACCAAATGCATTTACTGCGGTTTCTGCCAAGAAGCCTGCCCTGTGGATGCGATCGTCGAAGGGCCGAACTTTGAGTTCGCTACCGAAACACGTGAAGAGCTGTATTACGATAAGTCGAAGCTGTTGGAAAACGGCGACCGTTGGGAAGCCGAAATCGCCCGCAACCTTGAGATGGACGCACCTTACAGATGAGCAATGTCACCGCCGATATGACCGCCTATGAGCGCGGCAAGGTCCTTTCAGAACAGGTGAACCCTGGGATGGAAGACGCTTTGCGTGCGCGCTATGATGCGGTCGTGCCGGGGATGGGCCGCACGATTGTTGATGTTGCTTATGGGCAATTCTACAGCCGTGGGGTTGTTGACGAAAAAACACGCCTTTTGGCGACAGTTGCGGCATTGACTGCAATGGGTAGCCAGACACGTCCGCAGCTAAAGGTAAACATCAACAGCGCACGCGCTGTGGGGGCTAGCCGCGAAGAAATCTGCGAGATCATTTTTCAAATGGCGCTTTATGGTGGCTTGCCAGCCATGATTAACGGACTGAACGCTGCTCTTGAGGTATTTGAAGCCGAGGACGCAAAAGCATGAGCGATAAAAACCCCTTTGAAGCGATGATGAAGCAAGCGCAGGAAATGGCTAAGTCCTTTCCTGCGATGGATGCTTTTTCGCCCAAGGGTTTTGAAGCCATGATGGGGCTGATGCCCAAAGACATGATGGAAGCGTTTTTTGGTAATGCGCACAATCCAGACGGATTGGATGCCAAGACGCGGCTTTTGCTGACGCTTGCTGGTTTGACCATGCAGGGCGCACAGAATGAAACTGCCGTGCGGCAGACCGTGCGCCACGCTGTCGAAGCAGGGGCACATAAACAACAGATCATCGAGACCATTGGTCAGATGTCTGTATTTGCCGGTATTCCCGCAATGCAGCGGGCAATGTCACTGGCGCAAGAAGTTTTGGACGAAGACAAGGCCAGCACGTCGGCCAAGAAACCGGAAGGTGACGCATGAGCGTTTTTGCATTTTATCTATTTGCCATCAGTGTGATCGCGGGTGGATTATTCACTGTCATCAGCCGCAACCCCGTGCACTCGGTCTTGTGGTTGATCCTGTCATTCTTGTCGGCGGCGGGGCTGTTTGTTCTGCTGGGCGCTGAATTTGTCGCGATGTTGCTGATCATTGTTTATGTCGGCGCGGTGGCGGTTCTGTTCCTCTTCGTGGTGATGATGCTGGACATCGACTTTGCCGAGTTAAAAGCAGAGATGGCACGCTATATGCCGTTAGCGCTGCTGATCGGGTTGGTGGTTTTGATGCAATTCGTGATGGCCTTTGGCGCATGGGATGCGAATGAAGCGGCCGAAGGGCTGCGCCAGCAAGTCACCGATGCCAGTGTGACCAACACTGCGGCGCTGGGTCTGATGCTTTATGATGAATACTTCCTGTTGTTCCAACTGTCGGGTTTGATCCTGCTGGTTGCGATGATTGGCGCAATTGTCCTGACGCTGCGCCATCGCGGAGATATTAAACGCCAAGACGTGGTTGCGCAGATGATGCGTGATCCGGCCAAAGCGATGAACCTGCACGATGTAAAGCCGGGGCAGGGCTTGTGATACGACGGGCCACATCGGCTTTGATAACGACAATGTTTGTGGCGGTGACGATTACCACGGTCACATCAGGCGGGTATTCACCCGTTAGAATTATACACTGAGGGACGACATGATCGGACTTGAACATTACCTGACGGTTGCAGCCACGCTGTTTGTCATTGGCATCTTTGGCCTCTTTCTGAATAGAAAGAACGTGATCATCCTATTGATGAGCATTGAATTGATGCTGCTTGCGGTGAACATCAATCTGGTCGCCTTCTCCAGTTACCTTGGCGATATGGTGGGGCAGGTGTTCACGCTGTTTGTCCTCACGGTTGCTGCTGCAGAAGCGGCGATTGGTCTGGCCATTCTGGTTTGTTTCTTCCGTACCCGCGGCACTATCGCCGTGGAAGACGTCAACGTGATGAAGGGCTAGGAACATGGAAATCACACTCCTTTTTGCTCCGCTGATCTGCTCGCTCATTTGCGGATTTGGCTGGAAGTTCATCGGTGAATCAGCTGCATGCTGGATCGCCACGGGTGGGTTGTTCCTCTCGGCATTTCTTAGCTGGATTGTTTTCTTGTCGTTTGACGGCACAACGGAATCTATCCAAATCTTGCGCTTTATTGAATCCGGCTCACTAAGCACGGATTGGGCCATTCGCTTGGACCGCCTGACAACGATCATGTTGATCGTGATCACCACGGTTTCCAGCCTCGTGCACCTCTATTCCTTTGGCTACATGGCGCATGACGATCACTTTGCTGAGGGCGTCAGCTATAAGCCACGCTTCTTTGCCTATCTGTCGTTCTTTACTTTTGCGATGTTGATGCTGGTGACCTCTGACAACCTTGTTCAGATGTTCTTTGGCTGGGAAGGGGTGGGCGTTGCCTCCTACCTTCTGATTGGTTTCTACTACAAAAAGCCATCGGCCAATGCCGCCGCGATGAAAGCCTTTGTTGTGAACCGTGTAGGTGACTTTGGTTTCCTGCTGGGCATACTTGCCTTGTTCCTGCTCACGGATAGCATCAAATTCGACGATATTTTTACCGCTGTTCCGCAATTGGCGGAAACAAGCATCAGCTTCCTATGGACCGAATGGAACGCTGCTAATTTGATTGCCTTCCTGCTGTTTGTGGGTGCGATGGGTAAATCGGCGCAATTGTTCCTGCACACATGGTTGCCTGACGCTATGGAAGGCCCGACACCTGTGTCCGCGCTGATCCATGCCGCGACAATGGTTACCGCCGGTGTCTTCTTGATGTCGCGCATGTCACCTTTGATGGAATTTGCACCTGAAACAATGATGTTCGTGACAGCAGTTGGTGCAACCACGGCCTTTGTTGCCGCAACCATTGGTTTGGTACAGACCGACATCAAACGCGTTATCGCTTATTCAACCATGTCCCAACTGGGCTATATGTTTGTAGCTGTAGGCGTCGGCATGTATTCGGCCGCGATGTTCCACCTGCTGACACATGCGTTTTTCAAAGCGATGTTGTTCCTTGGTGCGGGCTCGGTCATTCATGCGATGCATCATGAGCAGAATATGAACAACTATGGTGGATTGCGTAAAAAGATCCCATTGACCTTCTATGCCATGATGATCGGCACATTGGCGATCACGGGTGTTGGTATTCCGCTCACCTATTTCGGCTTCGCTGGCTTCTTGTCCAAAGATGCGATCATCGAGAGCGCGTGGGGCGGGGGATCAATGTATGGTTTCTGGATGCTGGTAATTGCTGCGGCGATGACTTCATTCTACTCATGGCGCCTGATGTTCCTGACCTTCTACGGTGAGGCGCGCGGCGACAAGCACACACATGAGCACGCACATGAAAGCCCGATGGTTATGTTGATCCCGCTGGGTGTACTGGCAATCGGCGCGATCTTCTCGGGTATGGTGTTCTACAAAAGCTTCTTTGGGTCTGCCGAATATGTCGGCAAATTCTACGGCATTCCAACCGCCGAGATGGCGGCAGATGGCGAAGCCCATGTTGAGGGTGCCGAGACGGCCCATGCGGCGACCGAAGGCGAAGCAGCAGAGGGTGGCAGCCACGGCCCAAGCTTTGCTGGCAAGCCGGGCGAGGGGGCATTGTACTTTGCGCCAGACAACACGGTACTGGAAGACGCGCATGCTGCACCCAAATGGGTCAAGCTTAGCCCGTTTATTGCAATGCTGGGCGGGTTGATCATGGCGCTGTGGTTCTACATCTGGAACCCGTCACTACCTGCGCGCTTGGCCGCGAACCAAAAACATCTGTATCAGTTCTTGTTGAATAAATGGTACTTTGACGAAATCTATAATTCCATCTTCGTACAGCCAGCCAAGGCAATTGGCCGTTTCTTGTGGAAACGTGGCGATGGCGATGTGATTGACGGAAGCCTGAACGGGCTGGCTATGGGGATCATCCCCTTCTTTACCCGCCTCGCTGGTAAAGCACAGTCCGGCTATATCTTTACTTACGCCTTCGCCATGGTGATCGGGATTGCGGTCCTTGTTACATGGATGACGATGACCGGAGGAGCGAACTGATGGAAAATAACCTTTTGTCCATCGTCACTTTCATGCCTGCCTTTGCGGCGTTTATCCTTGCAGTGTTCCTGCGTGGTGACGACGCAGCGGCACAGCGCAATGCCAAGTGGCTGGCGATGATCACCACCAGCGTGACATTCCTGATTTCCATCTTTGTCTATCTTGACTTTGATCCCTCCAACACCGGCTTTCAAATGGTGGATGAGGCGGAATGGCTTTTGGGCCTTAAATACCGCGTCGGGGTTGACGGGATTTCGATCCTGTTTGTGATGCTGACCACCTTCATGATGCCGCTGGTGATTGCCGCGTCATGGGATGTGAAGCTGCGCGTCAAAGAATACATGATCGCCTTCCTGTTGCTAGAAACACTGATGATCGGCGTGTTTGTCTCGCTTGATCTGATCTTGTTCTATCTGTTCTTTGAGGCCAGCCTGATCCCGATGTTCCTGATCATCGGCATTTGGGGCGGCGCAAACCGGATTTATGCCAGCTTCAAATTCTTCCTCTACACCTTCTTCGGTTCCGTGCTGATGTTGGTGGCGATGGTTGCGATGTTCGCAGACGCAGGGACCACCTGTATTGGCGGCTGTACCGTCAGCCTGCTGACGCATGACTTTGGCTCTGACACCTTTAGCCTGATGGGCTTCCAGGTCGTCGGCGGCATGCAGACGATGATGTTCCTTGCCTTCTTTGCCAGCTTTGCGGTGAAAATGCCGATGTGGCCTGTGCACACATGGCTTCCTGATGCGCACGTTCAGGCCCCAACGGCGGGTTCTGTTGTGCTGGCTGCAATCTTGTTGAAAATGGGCGGCTACGGCTTCTTGCGCTTCTCGCTACCAATGTTCCCAATCGGGGCTGAGGTGGTTGGCCCGCTGGTTTTGTGGATGTCTGCAATCGCAATTGTCTACACCTCGCTTGTTGCGCTGGTACAAGAAGATATGAAAAAGCTGATCGCCTATTCATCGGTGGCCCACATGGGTTTTGTTACGATGGGTATCTTTTCGGTAAACCAGCAGGGTTTGGACGGGGCGATTTTCCAGATGATCAGCCACGGCTTCATCTCGGGGGCGTTGTTCCTTGCTGTTGGCGTGATTTATGACCGCATGCACACCCGTGAGATCGATGCCTATGGCGGCCTTGTGAACCGGATGCCTGTCTATGCCTTGCTGTTCATGTTGTTCACCATGGCAAACGTTGGTTTGCCGGGCACATCGGGCTTTGTTGGTGAATTCCTGACCCTGATGGGCGTCTTCCAAGTGAACACATGGGTGGCTGCGGTTGCGGCCAGTGGTGTGATCTTCTCGGCGGCCTATGCGCTGTGGCTCTACCGCCGCGTGGTGATGGGCGATCTGATCAAAGAAAGCCTCAAGGGCATTTCCGATATGAACACCCGCGAAAAGTGGATCTTTGCGCCGCTGGTCGTGATGACGCTGCTGCTGGGGGTTTACCCTGCACTGATACTGGATGTGATCGGACCATCGGTCACGGCACTGGTTGAGCAATATGATACGGCTACAGCCGCGGTTCAGGCCGTTGCTGACACAGCCCAAGCCCACAACTGAGGCGAGAGACATGAGTAACGATATCCAATTGATCCTGCCCGAAATTATCCTGTCGCTTTGTGCGATTGCGGGACTTATGGCAGGGGCCTACGGGGGCAAAGACGCGATAGCTCGCCCACTTTTGTGGATCATTTCTGCGGTCATGGTCGTCTTGGCGCTTATGGTTGCAATTAGCGCTTCCTCTACGATCACGGCTTTCAACGGGATGTTCATAAATGACGGGTTTGCCCGTTTCGCCAAAGTGACGATCCTGCTTTCAGCGGCTTGCATTCTGGTGATGTCCGAAGGTTATATGAAAACTCGCGGCTTGCTGCGGTTTGAATACCCTGTGTTGGTGGCGCTGAGCGTTGTTGGCATGATGGTGATGGTCTCCGCTGGTGATCTGATGTCGTTGTACATGGGTCTTGAGCTGCAATCCCTTGCGCTCTACGTGGTGGCATCGCTGCGCCGTGACAGCGCCAAGTCAACCGAAGCGGGTTTGAAGTATTTTGTGCTGGGCGCACTTAGCTCTGGTTTGCTGCTTTATGGGGCATCGTTGGTCTATGGCTACGCGGGCACAACACTTTTCTCTGGTATCATCACAACCGCAAAAGCTGGCCACACGTCAGTTGGCATGTTGTTCGGTATCGTTTTCTTGATCTCTGGGCTTGCGTTCAAAGTATCTGCTGTTCCGTTCCACATGTGGACACCAGACGTCTACGAAGGTTCTCCCACGCCAGTGACAGCCTTCTTTGCAACGGCCCCCAAGGTTGCGGCCATGGGCCTGTTTGCCCGTGTGATGCATGACGCCTTTGGCAATGCTGTCAGCGATTGGCAGCAGGTTGTTGCATTGCTGTCTGTGCTGTCGATGTTCCTTGGTGCGGTTGCTGCGATTGGCCAAACCAACATCAAACGTCTGATGGCCTATTCCTCGATTGCGCATATGGGCTATGCCCTGATGGGCCTTGCGGCGGGCACGACCTTGGGCGTGCAGGCGATGCTGATCTATATGGCGATCTACGTGACCATGAACGTCGGTGTGTTTGCCTTTATCCTGTTGATGGAAAAAGACGGCGCGCCGATCCTTGAGACAACGGCGCTCAAGATGTATTCTAAAACCCACCCGGGCCGTGCATTGGCCATGCTTGTGCTGTTGTTCAGCCTTGCTGGCGTGCCGCCGTTCCTGGGCTTCTTTGGTAAGCTATACGTTTTGCGGGCAGCCTATGAAGGTGGCTTGGCATGGTTGGCGGTCGCTGGCGTGGTCGCTTCGGTGATCGGTCTCTATTACTACCTGCGGATCATCTTTTTCATGTATTTCGGCGAAAACGATACGGATGGTCTGGATCAGAACCGTGGTGGTATTCTTGGCGCCTTCTTGGTCGCCTCTGCCGTGATCATGGTTGTTGGGATCGTGAACATGTTTGGTGTCGAAGGTGCTGCGGCGCTGGCGGCGGCTACACTTGTTAACTAAGCGGTTGTCTTTCTGATGGCCAGTTGGCCCCACGGCTATGCGCGGCATGTCTTTGACACGCTAGACTCAACCTTGTCCGAAGCGGCCCGCATGGCACCCAGCCTTGGCGGGCCTGCTTGGCTTCTAGCGATTGAGCAGACTGCGGCACGTGGCCGGCGCGGGCGGGCGTGGAGTAATCCGCAGGGAAACTTCGCTGGGACCCTCATTATGCGCCGCACAGGAAGCCCGGCAGATGCCGCCTTGCGCAGCTTTGTTTCAAGCCTTGCTTTGCGCGAGACCTTTGTCGAAGTGACGGGGCAGGAGGCGGCCTTTGCGCTTAAGTGGCCCAATGATGTGTTATTGAACGGCGGCAAGGTTGCAGGCATTTTGCTGGAGACCATTGGCGATTGTTTGGCAATTGGCATTGGCGTTAACCTTGCGCATGCTCCCACTCCTGATCAAGTCGAACAGGGCGCAGTCATCCCTGTCAGCGTTCTGGGTGCCACAGGGGTGAGTGTTGAACCCGAAATCTTCCTCGATGCGCTGGCCGCCGCTTATGCGCGGTTGGAAGACCAATATGTTACCTACGGTTTCGCCCCGATCCGCACTGCATGGTTGTCTCACGCCGCCCGTATCGGCGAGGTGATTACAGCCCGTACCATGCGCGACGAAACAGTCGGCGTTTTTGAAGATGTCGACGAGGCCGGGAACCTCATTTTAAACACTGCCAAGGGTCGCGTTGCGATCACGGCGGCTGATGTGTATTTTTAGGGTGGAGAGACAAGCTTATGCTTTTGGCCATTGATTGCGGCAATACCAATACGGTCTTCTCTATCTGGGATGGGACCGCATTTATTGCGACATGGCGCACGGCAACGGACGGTAAACGCACGGCCGACCAATATTACGTCTGGTTGAACACGCTGATGAACTTGCAAGGCATTGAGGCGGATATCACGGATGTGATTGTGTCTTCCACAGTGCCGCGCGTGGTGTGGAACCTACGTGTTCTGGCGGATCGCTATTTCAATGCGCGTCCATTGGTGGTGGGTAAACCTGAATGCGCGTTACCCATTGATGTGCGGGTAGATGTTGGCACTGCCGTGGGGCCAGACCGTCTGGTGAATACGGTTGCTGGGTTTGACCTCTATGGCGGTGATCTGATTGTCGTGGACTTTGGCACGGCGACAACGTTTGATGTAGTGGCCTCGGATGGGGCCTATGTGGGCGGTGTTATTGCCCCCGGTGTGAACCTCAGCCTTGAGGCACTGCACAACGCGGCGGCTGCTTTGCCACACATCGATATCAGCCAACCTCAGCATGTTGTGGGCACGAATACTGTGGCCTGTATGCAATCCGGCGTTTTTTGGGGTTATGTTGGGCTCGTCCGTGAGATATGTGCGCGGATAAAGGCGGAGCGTGGACGCGGTATGCGTGTCATCTCCACCGGCGGGCTCGCGCCGCTGTTCCAGCAGGCCGAAACCCTCTTTGACGAATATCAAGATGATCTGACGATGCACGGTCTGACCGTGATCAACAAATATAATAAGGAATGTGCTGAATAATGAGCAGCGAAAGATTGATCTACCTTCCCCTCGGTGGGGCGGGCGAAATTGGCATGAATGCCTATGTGTACGGCTATGGTGCACCAGAAAAAGAGCGACTGATTGTTGTGGACATCGGTGTGGCGTTTCCAGATATGGATACTTCCCCCGGTGTGGACCTGATCATTGCCGACATTGATTGGCTGGTAAAGCGCAAGGACCGCATTGAAGCGGTGTTTGTGACCCACGCCCATGAAGACCACGTGGGCGGCATCGCCCATACCTATGACCGCCTGCAAGCGCCGATCTATGCGCGCAAATTCACGGCCAACATCACCAAACGCAAGATGTCGGAATACAACCACCCCGATGATGCTGTGCGCATCGTTGGTACCTTCCCGCACCAAGTCGAAGCGGGTCCGTTCAAGGTGGGCTTCCAGCCGATCTCGCACTCGATCCCCGAAAGCTCGGCTTTGGTGATTGATACGCCTGTTGGCCGTATCGTGCACTCGGGTGATTTCAAAGTGGACCTGACACCGGGTGTTGGCGAGCCGTTTGATCCTGCCGCATTTGAAGCGATTGCCAAAGACGGCATCAAGGCGCTGATCTGTGACAGTACCAATGTGTTCAGCCAGCTGCCTGGCCGTTCAGAAGCGACACTGCCCGAAGCGATCACCGAATTGGTGAAAAGCGCCGAAGGCATGGTTGTAGCAACCACATTTGCGTCGAACGTGGCGCGGGTGAAAACGCTGGCGATTGCCGGCGCGGCTGCTGGTCGCTCTGTTGTGCTGCTGGGCCGTGCGATGAAACGTATGGTCGAAGCGTCGGTTGAAACTGGCGTCTTGAAAGACTTCCCGCCGACAATCAGCCCTGAACAGGCGCGTGATGTGCCGCGGGAAAACCTGTTGCTGCTGGTGACAGGGTCACAAGGCGAACGCCGTGCTGCCTCGGCGCAACTTGCACGTGGCAAATACATGGGCCTTCAGATGAAAGAGGGGGATATGTTCCTGTTTTCATCAAAGACCATTCCGGGCAATGAGCGCGGCGTAATCCGCATCATCAACCAGTTCTCGGAAATGGGTGTGGACGTTGTGGATGACAGCAGTGGCAAATACCACGTGTCGGGCCACGCCAACCGCCCAGATATCGAAACGCTGCATGATGTGTTGAAGCCGCAGGCGGTAATCCCGATGCACGGTGAACACCGCCACCTGCGCGAGCATGTCAAAGTTGCCGAGGCCAAAGGCCTTACAGGCGTTCTGGCTGTGAATGGTATGATGATTGACCTGTCTGGCAACAAGCCAAAGGTCGCTGAGTATATCGAAACAGGCCGCACCTATATCGACGGTTCGGTTCAGATCGGCGCGATGGACGGTATTGTCCGTGACCGTATCCGCATGGCGTTGAATGGTCACATGACCATCACCGTTTTGATGGACGAACAGGACGAGCCGCTGGGCGATCCTTGGGTCGATACCATGGGCCTGCCAGACAATGGCATCAGCAACGCACCTTTGACCGACGTGGTTGAGCAAGACTTGAGCCAGTGGCTGGGTCGGGCAGGGGCCAAAATCCTGCGCGATGATAAAGCGCTGGACGAAGGTTTGCGCCGTGTTGCACGCCAGTCTTCGCACAACGAAATCGGCAAAAAGCCAGAAGTAACAGTGGTGGTCAGCCGTCTGAGCTGACCCATACTACCACTTCTCTAGATACGAAAAGGCCCCGCAGAATTTCTGCGGGGCCTTTTTTATGTCTGGAATTTTTTGGCTGCTGGCCCCTCTATCGGGGATTAGTCTTTTGGACGGTCCGCAAAGCTCAGTTCAATGAACGTTGGCGTGTGATCGCCAAGGCCAACAACTTGGTTGCCCCCACCGCGGTTGTCATTGCGGCGGTTGTTATTACCGTTGTTGTTATTACCGTTGTTATTACCGTTGTTGTTGTTGTTGTTGTTGTTACGCGCGCGCGGTGCGCGGCGTTCTGATTGGCCTTCTTGTGCAGCCGCTGGCGCGGTCTCGGCCTTTACCGCAGGTGTCGACTTTGCCGCTTCAGGCTCTACTTTGGCAGCGATAGGTGCCTCTGCTTTTACAGCGGTCTCTGCCTCAGGGGCAGGTGCTGCCGCACTTGGCTTGCGTGTGCGCGTCCGTGTGCGCTTGGGCTTATCCGTTGGAGCAGCCTCATCGTTGGTTTTTGCCCTAGAGACACGAGGTTTCTTGACCTCGGTTGGTTTTTCTTCCGCAGGGGCGGCTGTTGCCATCGGGTTTTCCAAACGTGGGATTTCCTTTTGAACAAGGTGCTCCACGTTTTCAAAGTTCTTCTCGTCACGCACTGTGCAGATCATGATTGCTTTGCCATCACGGCCTGCGCGACCTGTACGGCCAATGCGGTGCACATAGTCTTCGGCATGGCTAGGCACGTCAAAGTTGAACACATGGCTTACGGATGGCACATCTAAGCCACGTGCCGCCACGTCTGAGGCCACGAGGAAGCGTAGTTCGCCGCCACGGAAACCGTCCAGCGTACGTGTACGTTGGCTTTGGTCCAGATCGCCGTGGATCGGCGCGGCATCATGGCCGTATTTTTTCAAAGAGCTTGCAACCGCATCGACATCCATCTTGCGGTTACAAAAGATGATTGCATTGGTGCATTTGTCGCCTTCGGCTTCGATCAACATGCGCAACAGTTTGCGCTTTTCCGTTGCTTCGCGGTCTTTACGCGAGGCTTTGAACATGACCACACCTTGCTCGATGTTCTCCGAGGTGGTGGCCTGACGGGCCATCTCGATGCGTTCAGGGTTGCTCAGGAACGTATTGGTGATGCGCTCAATCTCGGGGGCCATGGTGGCAGAGAAGAACAGCGTCTGGCGGGTAAAGGGCGTGAGGCCAAAGATGCGTTCGATGTCTGGGATAAAACCCATGTCCAACATGCGGTCGGCTTCATCCACAACCATAACCTTAACGTCGGTCAGGATCAGTTTGCCGCGTTCATGGTGGTCCAGCAAGCGACCGGGCGTAGCGATCAGAACGTCCACACCTTTGTCGATCAGCTTGTCTTGTTCATTGAACGATACGCCACCAATCAGCAGTGCTTTGGTTAGCTTGGTGTACTTTGCGTATGTGTCAAAGTTTTCAGCAACCTGTGCGGCCAATTCGCGGGTGGGGCAGAGCACAAGAGAGCGCGGCATCCGTGCCCGTGCGCGGCCACGTGCCAGCATGGTGATCATAGGAAGCGTGAAGCTGGCGGTTTTACCTGTGCCCGTTTGGGCGATCCCTAGAACATCGCGGCCGGCAAGGGCAGGAGGAATAGCACCTGCCTGAATCGGTGTTGGCGTATCGTACCCAGCCTCTTCGATGGCTTTCAGTACCTTGGGGTTCAGGTTTAGATCAGTAAATTTTGTCATGTGTATCCGTTAGTTGCGGACACATCTTGGCCCGCGGCAGCATCTACATCGGCCAGCATGGCCCAAAGGGCGGCGAAAGCCGCGACATATCTATCTTGCGCATAGCAAGTTGTGAGCCAAGCGTCAAATATTTGCGAAGTCTGGGAAATGTTTGGCCAAGGCTGTGTCAAATGGGAACACTGTTCGATACAGGAATCCCTTGCTGTCCAAGCTTGCGCGCAGCGCGGGGGTATCGGCACAGACTTCGTCAAAAAAGTCGCGAATGCCCGTTTCGCCTGCTTCTTCCATTAACATGGTGAACAGTTCATGTGTTGTGATCCCCCCACGTGCGCGGCTGCGTGCAGGCCCCAGATCGGCGCGATACGACCCCTGTTCAAAACGGTATTTGAAGTGATCAAACCAGCTTGCCCAATCCGTGGCGTGGAAATGCGCCAAATGGAACTGAGGGATCTCAATTTGATCAGGATTGCTTTCACCGTCAAGAAACGCGTTATGGATGCGAAATTTAAGGCCTTTGATACCTGTGCGGACAAAGATCTTGCCTGCGATATGGCTTAGAAAGCCGCCTTTTAGGTGTTGGCCAAAGGTGGGATAAAGCGTTGATACAATTTGTTCGCGTTTTCCATCTGCGGGGATGAACGTCTTGAGCGCGGCATCAACCTGCGGATCACCCCCTGCCAGCAGTTCCATTGGCCGTGCGCGTGCACATTTGATGTGATCGGGGAGGGTGGCCAGATGGGATGCGACCCGACCCTCCGAGACCAGAAATTCATCCACATCCATATGCATTAGCCAATCGACATCCTTGGCGCGATTGTAGGCGCGGGTGGCATTCATGGTTTGACGTGGTTGGTGCATGTCAGGCCGTTTGCCATTCCTGCTCTGCCAATAAGCATCATCACACAGGACCACGCGGCAGTTGGGATGGTTGCGCAACGCCTGTTGCGCGCCCGGGCAAGGCGCATCCAGATAGATGTAGATACGGTGCGCGCCCATCTCTAGGTGATAGGCGACAAAGCGCAAGATCGCAGGAGTATCAGCCTTGATCGTTGCGACGATGCCCCAAGTTGCCATGTGTTATACCATCATCTCTTTTGTCGCGGTCAGCTTAACATCAGGATAGTCGCGGTCCACGCGGTCAATATCCCACTGTAACCGTGTCAGGTAAACAATATCCCCATCGTGATCGGTTGCGATGTGCTGTTTGTTGGTTTCGGTGAATTTATCTACCGCTGCTTTAGGGCCATTGACCCAACGCGCCGAGGTGAATTGGGACTGCTCAAAACGCACAGGTAACCCGTATTCCAGCTCAATCCGGCTGGCGAGCACTTCGAACTGAAGCTGCCCGACAACCCCCACAACAAAGCCCGACCCGAAGGCGGGTTTGAATACTTTGGCAGCGCCTTCCTCGGCGAATTGCATCAAGGCTTTCTCAAGGTGTTTGGATTTCAGTGGATCACCTGCACGCACGCCTTGCAACAGTTCAGGTGCGAAGGAGGGGATGCCAGAAACGCGCAGCGCTTCGCCTTCGGTCAGCGTATCACCGATGCGCAATTGGCCGTGGTTGGGGATACCGATGATGTCGCCAGCCCATGCTTCCTCAGCCAACTCGCGGTCTGCGGCAAGGAACATCACGGGGTTTGTAATGCTCATCTGTTTTTTGGTTCGCACATGAGTAAGCTTCATCCCGCGTTCAAAATGCCCAGAGGCCAGCCGCACAAAGGCAACGCGGTCACGGTGTTTCGGGTCCATGTTCGCCTGAACTTTGAAAACAAAACCTGTGACGTTCTTTTCCTCGGGCAAAATCTCACGCGGTTGTGCCTTTTGGATTTGCGGTTCAGGGCCGAACATCGCAATCCCGTCCATCAATTCCTTGACGCCAAAGCTGTTGATCGCCGAGCCAAACCAAATAGGGGTGAGCGAGCCTTCGGCCATCAATTCGGCATCCAGTGGCGGCATCAGCTCGCGTACCATTTCCAGATCTTCTTTGAGTTTCTCAAGAAGATTGGCAGGCACATGTTCGGCCAGTTTTGGATCGTCCAGCCCTTCGATCTTGATGCTCTCCGAAACCTTGTTACGGTCGGCACGGTCCATCAACTCCAGCCTGTCGCGCAGAATATCGTAGCAACCGACAAAATCCCGGCCCACCCCAATGGGCCAACTGGCTGGAGTCACGTCAATTGCGAGGTTTTGTTGGATTTCATCAATAATTTCGAAAACATCACGGCTCTCGCGGTCCATTTTGTTACAAAAGGTTAAGATGGGAAGGTCGCGCATGCGGCAAACTTCGAACAGCTTCTGGGTTTGGCTCTCGACACCTTTGGCACCGTCGATCACCATAACAGCGGCATCCACTGCCGTGAGTGTGCGGTAAGTATCTTCGGAGAAATCCGAGTGACCAGGCGTATCCACGAGGTTAAAGCGATAGTTCTTTTCTTTGCCTTGATAGTCAAATGACATGGCAGAGGCCGATACGGAAATCCCGCGATCCTTTTCCATTGCCATGAAGTCAGAGCGCGTGCGGCGTGCTTCGCCTTTGGCGCGGACCTGACCCGCCATCTGGATCGCCCCCCCGAACAACAGGAACTTTTCTGTCAGTGTCGTCTTACCGGCATCAGGGTGACTGATAATTGCAAAGGTACGCCGCCGCGCAATTTCCAACGGAAGATCGGGGCGATTGTTGTTATTATCCAGCATTTTAAAAGATGTTCCTGATGTAGTTTTGGCGCGCTGCGAGGGCATTTGCCACATAATATATTTGGCCGCTACTCATACCCTACATACGCGCCAAAGCAAGTCTCAGTGACCAGAGGCCTTTTTGAGTAGGTCCGCCGCGTCCGGACGGTTGAGTAGCCCTTCATGCACATCCTGTCCCGCATGCGGTAGGTCAGAGTGCCCAGGTACATGTCGCCCAAGGCTTTGCGATAGGTCGCTGGGTAGAACGGCGCGTGTGCGGCTGTTGATCAACATGCTTTCGGCAGCGATGCCTTCGGCATAAATGATCTGGTGGCTGTCAAACAGCAGTTGAAAATAATCAACAAAACCGCCTTCTTCGATCGTCACGGTTGTGCCGTTCACCAGATGGCGGGCCTTGAACAGCAGTTCAGCACGTCCAGCGCCCAGTTCATCGGTGCGTTGATAGATGAAAAGCCGATGATCGGGGCTGACCAATAGGTCGGCGCTGTTGTTCAGCGTTTCGGCAGCGATGCGAATAGGAGCAAAATCTCCCACGGCACGGGTCGTCGAGGTGCCGATCCAGCGCAATGTTTGCACGCCGTCATCACGGGTGAGAACGCGGTCACCAACGGCTAGGGTTTCAACAGCGCGCTGTTCGCCAGAGGCCATGGTGATCTGGGTGCCACGGGTAAAGCTGACGCAGGCCACTTGGGCGAATTTACTGAGTGCATTTTCGCTGTCGATCCCGACAAGACGGTATTCGACCTTAGGGGACAAGGTGCTGAAGGGCAGTAGGAATATCTGGTTAACGTGACCCAAGTCATCGACTTCGACCATGAGCACCGCGTCGGTCATGCTGCCGTCGGGGGACATAAACGTCAATGCGCTATCCAGATGCACGATGGCGCCGGGGGTGCCCACGGTGGTATCCAATCCGATGCCAAAACTGGCATCGTCATGTGCGATCAACGACAGCCGCGCGGGCTGGGCGTCAAAGCTCAGTTCATAGACGTCATCTAGGATCAACTCGCTCGCAAATGAAATCAGATCCCCCATGTTCGCACCATCCGTTGCGCGAATCTGGTCGGCAACATAGACGGGTACGCTTTGCGATGATTGAGGGCCTGTGGACATGGGAAAGCCTTGTGAGGTCTAGTTTTTCTTGTGCTATCTTAAAATTGTGGCAAGTCGCGGTCAATGCTGCGGTGTTTTGCTGGCACATGCTGAATGGCTGGGGTAGCAATTGGGGAAATAGTGAGGGAGAGATACTATGGATCTTGGAATTAAAGGCAAAAAAGCACTGGTCTGTGCATCGTCCAAAGGCTTGGGCTTGGGCTGTGCCGAAGCACTTGCAGCAGCGGGTGTCGATCTGGTGATGAATGCACGTGGCGCAGAGGCGCTTGAGGCGTCAGCAGAACGGCTGCGCACGGAATATGGCGTAAACATCGTCACCGTTGCAGCAGACGTGGCCACTCCCGAGGGGCAGGAAGCTGTCATCAATGCGTCGCAAGGTGTTGATATTTTGGTAAATAACGCCGGTGGACCCCCTCCCGGTATGTGGACGGACTGGGACCGTGAGGATTTCATTAAGGCGCTGGATGCGAACATGCTGGCACCGATCGCGCTGATTAAGGCGCTGGTGCCTGCGATGATGGACCGTGGTTGGGGGCGTGTGGTCAACATCACGTCGCAATCCGTACGTGCGCCTATTGGTGTGCTGGGGCTTAGCAACTCTGCCCGTACGGGTCTGACGGGCTATGTGGCGGGCACATCGCGTCAGGTGGCGGGCAAAGGTGTGACCATCAACAACCTGCTGCCAGGCATTCACGCAACCGACCGCGCTGATGCGTTGGACGGCGGGGTGGTGAAGGCCAAAGGTATCACGCTGGAGCAGGCACGCGACGAACGCGCAGCAGGCATTCCTGCAGGGCGTTATGGCACACGGGACGAATTCGGCGCTGCCTGTGCCTTCTTGTGCTCTACCCATGCGGGGTTCATCGTGGGGCAATCCATTCTGCTTGACGGTGGTGCAACCAACATCACTATGTAAGGACGCACTGAAATGGCCGAAAAATTCTCTCTCAAGGATCACCTGTTTAATCCTGAAACGGTGGGGCTACTGGCGGCTGAATTTGCTGCTGGTGTGCCTGACTTCGACGCAGCACGTTTCACCTCAGAGGCGTTGACAGGGTTCCCCGAGAGGGAATTGATGGCACGGATGGAGTGGATGGCCGATTGTCTTGAGGGGCAACTGGCGGATGATTTCCCAACCATGGCGGATCAGTTGTTGGCGGCTTTGCCAGCGCCGCTTGATCCGGCCAAAGTGGATGATGATTTTGGCCATTTCAGACACGGCGTTCACGGCATCCTTGTGGCGCGGCACGGGCTGGAAGATCACCGTGCTCGCGCGATGGAAGTGCTGTATGAAGCCACCCAGCGCTTCTCGATGGAGTTTTATATCCGTGCCTTCCTCAACCGGTGGCCAGAGGAGACTTTAGCGCAATTGGCGGTGTGGGCGCAGGATGATAATTATCACGTTCGCCGACTGGTTAGCGAGGGCACGCGCCCGCGCTTGCCGTGGGCCCAGAACGTCGGATTGACGCCAGAGCAAACTTTGCCGCTACTGGATAGCTTGCATGCAGACCGCGCCCGATTTGTCACGCGGTCGGTTGCGAACCATCTTAATGACTTGAGTAAAGTTGTTCCAGATCAGGTGATTGAAACCCTTTCCTCATGGGGTAGATTAAGCAAGCAGGGTGCGAATGAACTGGATTGGATGACGCGCCACGCGCTGCGCACTTTGATTAAGCAAGGTCATTCAGGTGCGATGACTGCGTTGGGATATAGTGCTGATGCGCCCGTCACTGCGCAGATCGTTTTAGGGCAAACGCAGGTTCCGATTGGCGGCGCGCTTGGCTTTGAGGTGAGCTTGAATAGTGACGTTGATTTGCCTGTTCTGGTCGATTACCGCATCGGATTTTCCCGCCCTTCTGGCAAGCAGGCGGAGAAGGTGTTCAAGCTGAAGGTAGGACAGATCGTGGCGGGCAAGCCGCTTGTGCTGAAAAAAGCGCATAAGTTCAAAGGTGGCGCAACAACCTTCACGCTGCATTCGGGCGCGCATAGCATTATGGTGCAGGTGAATGGCCGCGATGTTGCAAGCGCGGTGTTTGACCTGACAGAGTAAACGACACATCACGTTTGCGACAGCTTCCGCTTTTTGCCTAGTCGCAAAGGGGGCGCCTGACATAGCTCTGTTCCAAACTGGAACGAGAGCGAGAAACGCGATGCAACCTGTTATTTTGATTGGCGTGTTTGGCCTGATTGTCGCGGCCTCTCTCTTGGCCGCGCCGCGCCAAGCCAGTGTTGAGGGGTTTTACGGCGGGCAGACTGAAAACGGTCACGCGCCGCATCTGTGGGTTTTGGTACTGAGCCAAGTCACCACATGGATTTTCGCCCGTAGCCTGATGAACGCCGCGATTTTGGGGTATTATTACGGCATTGCCGGTACGCTGGCCTATGCTGGCTATTACGCTTCGTTTCTGACGGGGGGCTTTATTGTCGGGCGGTTGCGTGCTGGCGGAGCCACTTCGGTACAGGCGTGGCTGGCGGTGCGCTTTGGCACAGTTGGCAAAGGCTGTTATAACTTTGTGATCGGTTTGCGGTTGCTCTCGGAAGTATTTGCCAACCTGCTGGTGGTAGGGCTGATCTTTAACGCGGTGCTGGCGGGCAGTGGTACGGCGGCGATCTGCGCGGTGGCGTTGCTGGGGTTGGCCTATTCGGCATGGGGCGGGCTGAGCGCGGCTTTGCGTTCTGATGTCGTGCAAATGCTGGTATTTCTAGGGGTGTTTGGCGTGGCATTTGCAGCCTTGGTTGTCAGCTCGGAATTCGATTTGGGAGCGGTGGTGACCGCCCAAGGCGTATCAGGTGGCTATAATGGTTGGGTGCTGCTGGCCGTGGCGGCGCTGCAAGTGTTCAGCTATCCGGCCCATGATCCGGTAATGATGGACCGAGGCTTCATCGCCGATCCCGCCACCACACGCGCTTCCTTTCTTCATGCGTTCTGGATCAGCACGCTGTGCATCATCGGTTTTGGATTTTTCGGTATTCAGGCGGGGCTGGTCGGCGCAGCTTACGAGGGCGAGTTGATCGGCACATGGGCCGCGATGTTTCCCGCTTGGGTGTTTGGCTTGCTGATGATCTCGCTGCTAGTATCGGCGTTGAGCACGCTGGATTCGGCGCTATCCTCAGCGGCGCGGCTGGTGGTGGAAGAGGGCGGTTTGCCACGTAACCTGTTAGCAGGGCGGGTGGTTATGTTGGGCTTTACGCTGGTGGGGGCGGCGCTGACGCTTTGGGGAAATGCGACCTTGTTTGATGCGGTGGCGGTTAGTGGCACGGCCTCTATGTTCCTGACGCCGGTTTTGATTGTGGGTTTGGTGATAGGGCGGCAGATTGCGCTGTGGGCCTATCTGGTGGCCTTTGCGGCGGCTATGATTGGCGCGTTGGTCTATTTTGCCCGTGGCTGGGATATGGTGACACCTTGGCTGATGGCTGGCCATAAATATGAGCAGCTTTTGCTGATTTGTGCTCTTGTTCTTGTTACGGGCTTTGCGGCGGTGCTTGCAGGGGCGCGGCGTGGCTGATAGCTGCTATCCGATAAAAATGATCGGATAAGCCAGTCATGGACAGCCAGACACCCCGCCTAGAAATCCGCAACCTGCGCCGCAGCTTTGAAGGGCGTGCGGTGGTGGATGATGTGAGCCTGAAAATCCTACCCGGTCAGGTGACGTGCCTGCTGGGGCCGTCAGGCTGCGGCAAATCGACAACCCTGCGCATGATTGCTGGGGTTGAGATGCAAGACAGCGGCACCATTCACGTGGATGGCAAGCTGATCTGCGACACGGTTTTCCGCGTGCCACCCGAGCGGCGCGAGATTGGTCTGATGTTTCAGGATTTCGCGCTGTTTCCGCATCTGAGTGTGGCCGACAATGTGGGCTATGGATTGACGGGTACAAAGGCATCTAAACGCGAAAGGGTGGAAGAGCTGCTTAGGCGCGTGGACCTGATCCGCTTTATTGATGGCTATCCACATCAATTGTCGGGCGGCGAGCAACAGCGCGTTGCATTGGCGCGTGCACTGGCCCCGCGTCCGCGCATCATGTTGATGGACGAGCCGTTTAGCGGCCTTGATAATCGTCTGCGTGATGGTATCCGTGATGAAACATTGAGCATCCTCAAAGAGGAAGACACCGCCGTTTTGCTGGTCACCCATGAACCAGACGAGGCGATGCGCATGGCCGATGAAATTGCACTGATGCGGGATGGCAAGATCGTGCAGCAAGGCGCGCCGTATAACGTCTATACCCGTCCGATTGATCGCGCTTCGGTCTCGTTTTTCTCGGATGCGAATGTGGTGCGGGCAGATGTCACTGGAGCGCTGGCGCATACGGCTTTCGGGCGGTTCCTTGCCCCCGGTGTGCCGGATGGTACTGCTGTTGATATCGTTTTTCGCCCCCAACACGTGCGCATTGATTTTGACCGCGCAGGCAAAGGCCCTCTGCCCACTGCGGCAGATGGCACACCCGCCCGCGCTGTTGTGGAACGGGCGCGGTTTATGGGCAATGAAAGCCTTGTAGAATTCCGCATGGACCACGATGGTACATTGGTGAATGCCACAGTGCCGAATGTGTTTATGCCCACACGCGGCACGGTGATGTGGCTGACCATCAGGCGCGATAAATGTTTCGTCTTTCCAGTGGACGCCTAAAGCGAGGACTTGTGATGCAAAAGCTGTTGGTGGAATTCGGTATGGGCACGTCGCTGCGGCGCGGTGACTATACCCAAGCAGCCGAGCGCGCAGTCAAAGACGCGCTTTGGCATAACTCGATCAATCTGGCAGAGCTGTTCGGCTTTGACAAAGCAGACATGCAGATCACCCTCGATGTGGGAGTACAAAAGCCCGATGAGGTTGACGCAGATGTGCTGCGCGCTGTTTTCCCCTATGGCAATGTGACGGTGAATATCGTGAAGGGGGGGCTGGACGTGCCGCGCCCCGAAGGCACGGGCAATCCGACAATCATGGCGAATGTGGCCCTATCCGTTGGATTTGACATGGAGAAACGCTCATGACCGAACAACGGGTGATCATCGAAATGGGCATGGGCAATGACCTGCACGGTATGGATTACACCAAAGCCGCCAAACGTGCGATTGAAGACGCCTTGCGCCATTCATCCTTGCCGATGTTTGGGGTGCTGGAACTGCCTTTCGACGCGATGCGGGTACAGGTGACCGTTGCGGTGCAAGAGCCTGACGCGCTGGATCTGGACGCGCTGCGGGCGACTTTGCCACGCGGACAGGCTGAAGTGCGTGCGGTGCACGGTGGTTTAAATGTGTCCAGTAACGGCGAGACGATTGTCGTGGCCCAAGCCAGCGTTGAGGCGTTTTTACCGCCGCAAACGGGATGGGCGCTGAAAGACTAAGGCCAAAGAACTAAGGGACGTAGTCCGCCAAGGTTTTACCTGCCTCGTCGCTGAACAGTTGGGGCAGAGCCTCGGCAGAGTTGATCAGGTCCAGCCGGAAAACGCGGTGAGCATTTCGCAGTTCGCACCATGCGGTCAGGGTCCAAATGCGGCTCCAGTACTCAAGATGCAGGGGGCGTATCGAGCGTGAGGTCACGGCACCATTGCCAGAGGTATAGGTGATCCGCAATTTTTGCCGCGCTTTGATCGCGGCGCGTAGGGTCGGGATTTGTGACAACCCCTTTGCAGGATCGGAAAACGCCGAGGCTGCGAATTTCCACGCGTCTGCCTGTGCCACTGCGGTTTGCGGCAGCACAGCGTCCAGTTTATCCGACAGGCTATTGGCAGCGCTGCGCATTTGCGGATCTGCGACTTCGGCCGCAATGGCCAACCCCAATTCCAGCGCCTCCAACTCGGCTTGGCTCAGCGAGAGCGGGGGCAGGGTGATGGTGTGGTTCAGACGGTAGCCCGTGCCGCGCGTGCCTGTGACGGGCACACCCGAAGCCGCGAGGCTGTCCATGTCACGGTATAGTGTGCGCACAGAGACATCCATCCGCCGGGCCAGCGCATTGGCCGTATGCAAATTTCCGTCCCGCAGGATGGTCAGGATATCAAAAAGGCGGTCAGATCGCGACATGATACTGACATAAACCTGTCAGTTGTGCGCGGCAAGACCGAAAATCGGCATCAAACTTGCGAGCGAGCAGCGCAAAATCATGTGTTTCCGGTTTTTGCTGCGTATGGTTTTTGCTACTCCAAATGGTGAAATCCTGCGTTGTGAGCAGGCATATTTTCTTTGATAGGATGAATGACATGCTGAATAATATTGGTTTGCCGGGCCTGCTGCTGATCGCGGTGGTTGTATTGGTGCTTTTTGGACGTGGCAAAATCTCGTCTTTGATGGGCGAAGTGGGCAAAGGCATCACCAGCTTTAAAAAGGGCATCAACGAGGGTGAGCAGCAGTTGAAAGACGACAAAGCGGATGACGTTGCTGACATCCCGCAGCCCGAAGTTGATACCAAGGACAAGGTGTAACGCCCATGTTCGATATTGGCATGACCGAAATGCTGGTGGTGGGGGTTGTGGCGTTGATCGTCGTGGGCCCCAAGGATCTACCGGTGATGTTTCGCCGCGTGGGCCAGTTTGTCGGCAAGGCCAAAGGCATGGCGCGGGAATTTTCCAGCGCCATGAATGATGCGGCTGACGAATCTGGCATGCGCGAAGTCTCAAGCAACCTCAGCAAATCGTTAAAGGCGGCGACCAACCCAATTGGCACGGCGATGGACGGTGTCAAAGACGCGACCAAAGGTCTGGTGGATATCGAAGCCCCCAGCGAGACAACCAAATTGTCAGCAGAGCGGGCCGAAAATGTGAAACGCATTCAGGCCAGCACAGCGCGCTCGGCGGCTGAGCGCAAAGCGCGTGAAGCCCAAGAGGCGATGGAAAAGGCCGACGAGCTGGAAGCATCGCTACAAGAGTCTTTGGCGCAGAAGCCTGATGTGAAGAAAGCAGATACATGAGTGCCAGCGATAACGATATTGACGACAGCGCCGCCCCGCTGATCGAACATCTGGCCGAGTTGCGCACGCGGCTGATCCGTTCTGTTCTGGCCTTTGTGGTCGGGATGATCATCTGCTTTTCTTTCGGCAGTGCGATCCTTGATTTCCTGTTGGTCCCGATTGAACAAACCATGCGCAATCTGGGTAATCCGAACCCTGTGATGCAATATACCGCACCGCAAGAATACTTTTTTACGTTGATTCGCATCTCGATGGTTGGCGGGCTTGCCATTAGCTTTCCCGTGATCGCGACACAGCTTTGGCGGTTTGTGGCACCGGGCTTGTATAAAAACGAAAAGAATGCGTTTTTGCCGTTTCTGATTGCATCTCCGATGCTGTTTTTGCTGGGGGCGTCCTTTGCGCATTATGTGGTTGTGCCACTGGCGATGCAGTTCTTCCTCGGCTTCTCGGATGCGGCGTCTTACCTGTCTGCGATGCTTGCGAATGGTGAGGTGAAGACCTCGGGTATCGACATTGTGTTCAACGGTAAGGTGAATGAAAGCCTTGATATCACGTTGAAAATGATCGTCGCCTTTGGCCTGTGCTTCCAATTGCCTGTGCTGTTGACGCTGATGGGCAAGGCGGGGCTGGTCACAGCCGAAGGCCTGCGCAACGTGCGTAAATACGCGCTGGTAGGGATTTTGTTGCTGGCCGCATTGGTGACGCCGCCTGATGTTGTGACGCAGTTGATCTTGTTTGTTGTGGTCTACGGGCTTTATGAAATCTCGATTTTCCTTGTGTCACGTGTTGATGCCAAACGTGAAAAGCAACTGCGCGAAGATGGTTTTTACGACGAGGATGACATCGCTGCTGATTTTGAAGCCATGGCCGATGAGATGGAGAATGACAGCCCGATTGTTGAAGACACAGACGTTGAGGACCGCGATAAATGATTGATGATCCTATGGACCGTATTGCACTGGCGCTGGAGCGGATGTCTCCGGCGCCTTTGGCGGCCCCTGATTTTACAACGGCCTCGGCCTTTGTCTGGCACACAGGACCGGACCGTCTGGAACCTATCGCGAAAGTATCCCGCGTTGATCTATCATTGCTGCTGGGGGTAGAGCGCACGCGCGACACCTTGCTGCAAAACACATCGCAATTCGCGGCAGGATTGCCCGCAAATAATGCGTTGCTATGGGGCGCACGGGGTATGGGGAAATCTAGCCTTGTCAAAGCAATACACGGTGCCTTGCAAGGCGAGTTTCCTGCGCTGAAGATGGTTGAATTGCAACGCGAAGACCTACCCTCAGTGGGACGTTTGCTAAACCTCCTACGCGGCGCGCCTGAGCGTTTTATCCTGTTTTGCGATGATCTGAGCTTTGGCCATGATGATGCGCATTACAAATCGCTCAAGGCGGTTCTGGATGGCGGGATCGAGGGGCGGCCTGAAAATGTCGTGCTTTATGCCACGTCTAACCGCCGCCATTTGATGCCACGTGACATGATTGAAAACGAACGTGGTTCAGCGATCAATCCTGCCGAAGCGGTTGAGGAAAAAGTATCCCTTTCGGATCGGTTTGGTCTGTGGTTGGGCTTTCATGCCTGCGATCAGGATCAATATCTGGCGATGATCCGTGGCTATTGTGATGCGCATGGGGTCGCGATTGATGACGCCACATTGCGCGCCGAAGCGATTGAGTGGCAGGCCACCCGTGGCAGCAGATCAGGTCGTGTGGCTTGGCAGTATTTTACGGACCTTGCAGGGCGCAAAGGCGTTTCTCTGCAATAAGGCATCGCTGTCGGCGCTCCTTGTATAGGACGCCGACAGGTTTTTTTCACTTAGTTCAAATAGGGGTTCGGATCGACGCTGTCGAAGCCTTTGCGGACCTCGAAGTGTACAAAAGAATCGTCACCGCTGCGCAGTTTGGCGATGCTTTGCCCGCGTGAAACTTTATCGCCTTTGGCGACTGAAACATCCGCAACGTTAGCATAAACCGTCAGCAGGTTGTTCGGGTGACGTACCACAACAATCGGCACGCCATCCGCGCTTTTGGTGATTGCTGCAACAGTGCCACCATCAGCCGCTTTTACCGATGTACCGGGGGCTGCTTTGATGTTGATGCCCTCGTTTTTACCTTTGGAATATTCGCGGATGATTGTGCCGCTTACAGGGCGTACCAATTTGCCCGTCGCGGCGGGTTTTGTGGTTTTACCAACGTCTGCCACCGGTTTCGGAGCAGGCTTTGGCGCAGCTTTTTCGGCCGCTGTCGCGGTGGTTGCTGCAGCGGCAGGTGCGATTTTTTCCGCAGGCAATGGTTTGGCTGCAGACGGCGGCGTTGGCGTGCTGGAACCCGCTCCCGGTAGGGTGGTTGTCGGCACTGCGGTTTGTGCTGGTGCTGCCTTTGGTGGGTTTTGTGAGGCGACAGGGATCAGGAGGAACTGTCCTTCGCGGATAGCAAAATCAGATCCCAAGCCGTTCCATTCGGCCAGATCTTTGGCAGGAACGCCATAAAGGCGCGCCACGGTAAAGGCTGTTTCGCCGCGTTCTACTTTGTGGCGGACAGGCTCTTTACCTGTTTGGCCCGATGCAACAGGGGCC
This sequence comes from Sulfitobacter undariae, assembly GCF_014196805.1. Taxonomy (GTDB): domain Bacteria; phylum Pseudomonadota; class Alphaproteobacteria; order Rhodobacterales; family Rhodobacteraceae; genus Sulfitobacter; species Sulfitobacter undariae. The sequence goes on from NZ_JACIEI010000003.1 coordinate 211,501, forward strand.
AATGCAGTTGTTTGCACGCCCGGTGTGGCTGGCACACGGTCAAGCGCACCACCTGCGACGGATGAGATGTCTACAGGCTTGATAGGCCCCGTGCTGAAGGCACCGGTTGCGGGCGAAGGTTCCGCCACGCGAGAGGGCAGTGCAATGATTTCGTCTTTGCGCAGGGTGACGCTTGGATCGATGCCGTTGTATTTTGCTAATGTCGCAGTATCCAGACCAACGCGCGCGGCCACAGTGGCCAGTGTATCGCCGCGACGGGCGACTGCGACTTGGTAGTTGGGATAGGAGATCACGCCACGGTTATCGGGCAGGGGGCGTGTGGCAAGCTGCCCTTGGGCTGCATCGGCTGTGGTGAACCCGCCACTGGCACCGCGCAAGTCAAAATCCAGCGGCTTTTGGCACGCTGCAAGTGTGATGCTGGCAACGCCAATCATAAGGGAAAGACGTAGCGAAACGCGCGTGTTCATTAATGTCATAGAAAGAGTCCTTGTCACTGCCGATCCCGTATCCCCGAGAATTAGGTCGCTTATACATATATTATGCGTCTTTGCCCAACCCTTCGAGTAAGGGAACGAAGCGAACAGAGCGCATTTCATCATATTCCAGCCCATCGGCGGTTTTTCGCACACGAATAAGGTGCTGAACTGTGTCGGATTGGCCGACAGGCAACACCATAATGCCCCCGACCTTGAGTTGGGCCAGCAATGGGCCGGGGGGGTCTTCGGCGGCAGCGGTCACAATGATGCGGTCAAACGGGGCCTGTTCGGGTAAACCATAGCTGCCATCGGCGACAATCGCGGTGATGTTGGTCAGGTCCATCGCTTCAAACACGGCGCGGGCTTCGTGAACAAGACGGCGATGCCTGTCGATCGTATAAACGCGGCGGGCCAGTTTGGAGAGGATTGCCGCCTGATAGCCAGACCCCGTTCCGATTTCGAGTACTTTATCACGGGGGCTGATTTCCAAAGCTTGGGTCATCAGGCCCACAACCGAGGGCTGGCTGATCGTCTGACCACAGGCAATGGGCAGTGGCATGTCTTCGTAGGCGCGTTCGGAGAAGATGCCACGAATGAAGGGGCTGCGGTCCACCGCCTCCATGGCGCTCAGGACAATATTATCCGTCACGCCCTTTGAACGCAGCGCATAGAGGAACTGCATCTTGCGTTCTGCATCTGTTGGCCTGTCGTCGGGCAGCTCGTTCATGTGTTGAGGTCCGAAATGCCATCAAAAGCGTCGTGGGCTGTAAGATCGGCACGCATGGGCGTGACAGAAATATAGCCGTCAAGGTTCACTGCGGCATCGGTGCCTTGTGCAGGGGGCGTGTGTTGGTCACCGCCAGCAATCCACAAGAACCTGCGCCCGTTCGGGGAGACATGCGGGATGGTTGAAAAATTCACACCAGGTCTGCGGCCTTGAGGGGCGAGGCGAATGCCTTTGACCTCGGTCGCAGCGATGGGCGGGAAGTTGACGTTCCAGAACAACCCATAGCCATTTGCATCATTTTCTTTTTGCGACAGGATGCGGCGGCAGACGTCTGCGCCATGTTGCGCGGCAGCTTCAAAGGGGTCGTCCAGACCGTTGTTATTGGGGCCAAAGTACTGGGACAGAGCGACAGAAGGAACACCCTGCAAAGCGCCCTCAATTGCGGCGCCGATTGTACCGGAGTAGAGCGTGTTTTCAGATGCGTTATTGCCACGGTTGACGCCTGACAGGATCAGGTCGGGACGGGCGTCTTTCATGGGGTCATATAGGGCGCAGAGTACACAATCAGCCGGACTGCCTTCAATCATATAGCGGCGTGTGCCAAGCTGTGTGATCAGTGTTGGTTTGGTGTAATTGATGCAATGGGCAACGCCTGATTGCTCAAAGGCTGGCGCAACTGTCCAGACCTCGCCATCCGGTCCTGCCAGTGTTTCTGCAATGCCTGCCAGAGCCTTCAGCCCCGGTGCATTAATACCGTCGTCATTTGTGATCAGAATACGCACTTTGCTACTTAACCTCTTGATTTAATTTGTTTTAGCGGCAAAGGTATTGCGTTGATACTCACCTTGATACTCACAATTTTGACGGTTGCATCGGCCTAGCCAGATGGTCCCCCTTTATCGCCGAACTTTTTTTCAACGTAAACCGAAGAAAGCTCTAATGTGGCCCTGTTGGCCTGATTTTATTGGTTTTACGGTGCCCACAAATATTCTGAAACGCATTCTGGTATCTTTCCCTTGCCCAATCCTGCGGTTGCGCTTCATAGTTCGTCAAAACAGGGGGGCATCACGGTGAAAGTAACGACGACTACAAGCTATACTGATATAGACGGAGATTACGGCGGTTCTGTTGATGGGGTCGAAGTAACTTGCGACCGTTGCGGACATTCCGAACAAAGCGCGGGAACCCATGACGGTTCTTTGAAGCGTTGCGCCTACCTTCTTCGGGAAAACTGCCCGCAGAACGAGAACAACTTTTACGTTGTTGAAGAATAGCATTTCGACAGTCAACTTAAAATAAAGGTTGGAAGTGCCCAATTTTGGTAGTTTTCCGCTTGTTTTCATTGGCTTCACTTACCATCTCTTCTCAAGAGTAACGGCGATAAATCACAACAACAATTTGATGGAACCAAAAATGGATATTCGAGCAATCTACGAACTTAAACGACAGGGCTTTTTGATTGGTTACACGCAAAACCCAGAACGGTTTGACGACGCCCTAGCGTTTGCTTACGAAAACCGTCTTGCGCCCGTGTTTCATGAAGTGATTTTGCGCGAAACACATGGTGAAGACCCTTTCAAGGATGCTTACGCCGTTTCCGCTGAATTTATGAACGAAGTTCTGGACTATATTGATGAACGGTGGCGCGACAAAAAATTTGATGAACTAGGGTTCTATGACTTGGAAAGCCATTTCGGAGGTCACCACGCAAAAAGGATAGAGTTGATTCATACGATTGAATACGCTCGGATTACAGGCCGCTTTGACGATGACCTTTACAATGCAGTTGAATCAAACGCACCATCCGAAGCAAATTCGATAGACAGCACTTTTTCAGCGAACGACGTAAATTTCAATTAAAAAAAACCCGGCGCTTCGCAGCAACCGGGGCAGTTAGCTTCCAAGTGGCCCAAGGAAGATCGTTAGAAACAGGCTGCAGCCAAGCCCACAATCAAGCGGTCGGCGTCGGGGTCAATGCCCCGCGCAACAGCCGCTTGGCGCAAGGTCTGCCCGTCGGCGACGCGAACCACATGACAGGCCGGGAAGCCCCGCAACGGGTCGTGTATCGCGGCCCCTGACAGCCATGTGACGTGCTGCGCCCGTTCGTCTAGCTTGGCTTGACCCTCAATCGCTGTGAAGGTCGCTGCGGGCACGTCATGGACTACCAGCAAGGGCAGACAGCCCAAGGCGATAGCCGCAGACAGGTCGGGCGCAGGATCATCAAGGCCGACGGTCACAAGCTGCCCGTAGGCGTCGTGCCGAATGAAGTCGTTCCCCAACGGGGTTCGTTCATCCTGCGAAGACGCGACAAGCCATGCGGTCAATTCTTTCAATTGGGTTTCGGCCAATGTGGGCATGGTTATTCCCCCGCTTCGGGCGCGATCAACGGCGCGTCTACGTCAACCCGGCTGTAAGAAGCCCGGTCGGCAAGGGCCGACGAAAACATTGCTTTCCCAAGCTTGTTCAATCCAGCTTCCATCCGTTCGGCCTGTTTGCCGACTTCAAGCGCGTGGTTCATATGGGCTACGTCGTCGGGTGCGAATACTTCAAGCGCATTGGTTACAAGGTGCATTCGGCGATCATCGCCAACGCCAGAAAGGAAACCCGGCGCGGCGCTAATTGCGCGGGCGGTGTCAAGGTCGCTGCGGCAAAGTTCGCTCAAACGCATGGGCCAATCGGGATCACCTTTGGCGGCTTGTTCGCGGCAAAATTGGCGAACTTCCGAATAGATTGCGCCTTTGGAAACGTCGGGCGAAAGAACGTCAAAAGCGCGGTTCTTTGCGGCTTCGGCTTCGCGGTCGCCATAGCTGCGAATTGATTTGATTGATTGTTCAACTTCTTTCGTCACGTTCTTGAACAACGTCTTCGCAGCTTCGTTCTTCGCGTCGTTTGTTTTCGAAGTGTCATTCGCCAAACGTTCGAGGCGCGAAATTGTTTCTTGAATGGCATACTTGGCGCGGGTCGCGGCGGTGCCCGGCACGGCGTCAATCTCTTCGACGTTCATTGCGAAAAAGTTGACCTTAAACCCGACTTCAAGACGGGCCATGTCCAGAAACTTAACGTGGTCGGGGTTTTTGTTCAAATAACGGTTCATTTTTCTAAGTCCTTTTCAGGGAAATTTCGGTGCCGTCGGCAAGGTGAATGAAGTTTTTCGGCTTCTCGCCCGGTTTCAGGGGCGCGGGGTTGTTCACAATGCCCACATTGGGCGGGGCTTTGGGCTGCGGGGCTTCGTCGGTCGTGTTGGCAAACAGGCGCAACAGTTCGGCTTGCAAAGCGTTTTGTTGATTGCGGGCATATTCGACAAAGGGTTGCCCTGTTGGCGTTTCGGGGCGGCGCAGGTAAAGAACGCCGTCAACTTCTTCGACGTATGTTTTGGGCAACCCGCCGATAACCCCGACGACACGGTTTGCGTCTTTGCGGTGCTTGGCTTCCAAGCGGGTCAGCCGTGTTTTCAATGCGGCGGTCATTGCGTCATGCTTTCTAAGGCTTCGATACGCTCTTGAAGGTCAGTCGCCTCGAAGCTTTTCGCCACAAGCATAAGAATATGCACCAATCGGGAAGCGTCTTCGATTTTCAGCTTTCCATTACGGGCTTCGCGATAAAGCTTGATTTGCTCATTCCGACAGGAAACGACGGATTTAAGGGTTATCCGCTTTTGCGGGGGGGTGGGGGGCACGGGCTTAGGCCATGCGGGGCTAGGGTTGTCCATCGAATTACCATGCTGATTTGAGCGTTTAAGGCGGGGCTTAGGGCCACTTAGGGCGGGCAATTCGAAGCTGGCAAGGGGGGAAGTTTTGATTGAATTGATGTGAACAGCTATGAACAGAAAATAGTTTTTCGCATTATTCTGCAGCCAACTTTTGCTTGCGTAGATCAGCCCGCCGCTTCCTATATGCTTCGTTGCGGGCTAGTTCGCTACCGTCGGTGCCACCCGTGCGTTCGGTGCGACCCCGCCTTGCATTTGCGGCTTTTGCATCCTTTTTCCAAAGGGCGACAAGCGCGGCAACGTCGTCGTCGGTCAAAGCCGCAGGGCAACGGAATGCATTTGCGATACGGTCGTTCATGTCGGCCACACATTGTTGGTCAAACGAAGCTGCGCTTTGCTCATTTGCAAACGATGTTCCCGGTCGTCGTTAAAGACAATAACGGTAGAAACTGCGGAACCCCTTCGGCGTTGTTCACGACGGGCTTGTTCTAAGACGCCGGGTAAGTTTGCGGCGGCAAGTTGAACAAGACCATCTTTGTTCAAGTGGCGAATTTCTTCGTCCGTCGCGCTTTGCATTCTTTCGATATACATTTGCGTAAGCGTTTCGGGGTATCTGCGAAAATACAGGTGCGTAAATTGTGAAAGCTGTTTGCCACAGATTTTCGAATAACGTGCATACCTGCCCATTGAGTAAATGCCGCAATTTCTGGACAGGAATATTTCGGCACCGACTGCGGCTTCGCTTGGCAGATAATACGAAGCGCCGCCTAACAGACTTGCGACTTGCGCCAGATAGTGACGGCACAAATAGTCTTCGGTTTCGGTTGGGTCACAAGTGCCGTCACTTATTAGACGGTCTTCGCTTTTGTTGAGCATTGCGCGAATAACTTCATGCGCTTTTTGATTGAACTCAACTTCGGGGTTTTTCTGTTGCATTTTGGCGTTCCCTTCTGCCCACATTGGGGGCGGTTCTTGCTACTGACTTGAAGTAGACGGGTAGAAACGACGAAGGCCGTCGGTCTACTTTTTAAGTCTTTGTTTTTACTTGGTAATATATAATAAATAGAAAAGTAGAAGAAGTAGATAAGAAGCAAGAAACGAAAGCCGTTCGAATAATATAATATAATGGGTCCATCATATTAACGAAGGTAGAGTTGAACTCTTGTCTACTTTTCTACTCTGATACTTTTGTTTAATATCATATACTTAACTGATATTTTTAGCGTCTACCTTTCTACTCCATGAACACTTCGGGCCGTTCGACGGCATACGCGACGCCAGAAAACGAATGATTTTTTGCCAAAACTGCCCTTGAGATTTCGGACAGTTCGCCACGTTCGACCATAATTCGGATTGTTTGCTTGATTGCGTCCGACGACTTGCCAAACGCGGCGTCTTTGAACGGCTTCAACTTGTAGACCGACCGTTGAATGTAGCCATACGGAACGATTTTGACGGTATGCAGGTTTGAATTTCGTTCACCTGCATAGGACGCGATTTCGGGCCATTGCGCCGTTATGTATCGGGTAATTGCGCGTTTGACTTCGTTAAGCCGTGCAACTTCGCTTTGTGACACGTTGCCAACTTCGCCGTCTTCGAACTTGTTCAACAGCTTTTCAATGCTGCAAGTGATTAACGAAATGGCCCAACGTGCATCGCAGATTTCAATTGTGGGGAAGTATAAATTCCGACCGACGGCAAGAATTGCAGCAACGCGTAAACTGTGAACGTAACCGCGCCCCCAAACAGCCCGCTTATATTCGTCTTCGGCAAGGTCGCGGCCTTCGTCGCATGTGTTGCGGAAGTCGTTTAGTTCGTCTTGGGCACTTTCGGAAATCACTACGTCCAAGACCATCTTTGCATGGTTTAGATTTAGCGATTGGCAACATAAGCTTCCTAAGTCTTCAAGAAGTCGCGCCGACGGTTGAACGCTGGCATGTGCTTTATTGTAGGGTGCAACGCGGTCTTCGCTTTGTAGAATGATGAACCGGGCGAAGAAGCCGTTGCCAGTATTTCGTTCGCTTACGGCTTCGAAGAACGTCGTTGGGTTGCTATCGCCGACAATCGTAACCGCCGGGGAATAAACGTCGTCAATGTTGTTGGCGCTATCGGCGTATGCCGACTTCCGCAGGACGCTTCCTTTGCCGCCCTTTTCCGATAGGTCCAAAAGCATCTTGCGAAGGCTTTGCCGCGCTTCGCTGGCCTTCGGCGATACAATCGGTTCAATCCATTCGCCGAACTCTGGAATAAACATTGCGAAGCAAGGCGGGGTTGCCTTCGACGTGTATCGGGCAAGCGCGGCCTTTGACGATACGTCACCCGGTCCAATGAATGTTGAAGCGTCGGGCACCTTTTGAACGACCGCGTTTAGAAGGATTTCCGGCCCTTTAGTCGCGGCTTCCTTTCCCGAAGACGACGGCGCAAGAAGAACAAAATATTCGTTCAAGCCCGAACCTTCGACGTTCCATGCCCTGCCCACAATTCCAGCGACGAAGCCTAACGCACCGATCAACGCCGCCGACCGCATGGGGCGGGGTGCTTTGGCTTCAATGAACGAAGCGATTTCGCCAACAAGGCCGATTGGTAGTTCGGGAAAGCCGGGGAAGTCTTCGGGGTCTTCCATGTTATAGACGTAACGGTTTTCGACGTGTTGCCATGTGCCGTCGGGCTGCGACGGTTCGTGTTCTTGGGCAATGAATGGGGTTATTAATTTCGCCATGATTTTGGGCCTGTATTTTTATAGTTATCGTTGAAACCCGAATGTCATTTCGAAAGGTTTGCGAGTGCTAGCCGAACTTCGTCAACGTTCCAAAGCGACGCATTCCCAACCTTTTTGGGTGCGGGAAATTTCTTGTTGGCTATCAGGGCATAGAAATAAGTTCTGGAAACAGGCAACACGCCAGTAATTCCAGTTTTCTTATCTCCGATGATTTGGCGAATACGAACGTATCCGTCGGCGGGCAGGGTGGAAATATGGGTGTTCATGGCAGACCTCATTTATAAGCATGAGGTCAAATTGAGTCAGGGCTGTTTTTAAAGCAATAGGCCAAATTTCTTTAAAAACCTTGCATCTTCTAACCCTCTGAAATGCAACGAAAGAAAATCTCTAACTGGTTGATTTCGTTGTATATTTCGGCGCTAAATGCGGTGAAATCGGACGTTTATATCTTCGTCGATTGGTTCGAGATTAAATCGGCGTAATCTTGCATCATCGCCTTACGTTCTTCGAGGTATTGGGCGTGATTATAGGCTTTACGAACTTTGTTCATTTCGACGTGCGCAAGCTGCATTTCTATAACGTCGGAACGGTAGTTTCTTTCATTTAGAATTGTGCTTGCGGTCGAACGGAAGCCATGCGCACTAAAACCTTTGACGTTCATTCTCTTTAACGCCGCGTTCAATGTGCTAATCGACATATGCTTTTGTGCCGATTTGATGTTTGGAAATAGAAACCTTCCGCTTCCAGTGTGGGAATGTAGTTCGCGCAAGAGTTCGACTGACTGCCGCGCTAGTGGAACAAGGTGCGTTCGCCTCATTTTCATTCTATGTTCGGATAAAACCCATTCCGCCGTTTCGAAGTTGATTTCGTCCCATTCCGCCGCAACAAGTTCTTCGGTTCTTGTGAACGTAAGAAGTTTTAGTTTCATGGCAATAACGGTAAGGGGCGAACCGCCATATGATGCCAACGCGGTCAACATGCCCTGAATTTCTTCAATGGACAGGTGTCGGGAACTTTTGGTTTCGGGAAGGGGGATAAGTGGTTTCGCACCTTTCCTGCGACGAAGTCTGTCGGTTGGATTTTGTGTTGCCCGATCTTCCTCAATGGCGAAGTCGAAAATCGCGCTGATAGTTTGGCGAACCGCTACGGCGGTCGTCGGGCTGCGGCTTGCAACTTTTAGAACCGCGTCTTTGACCTGTCTTGTACCAACGTCTTTGATTGGAAACCTTCCCACACTAGGGACAATATCCTTGCGTAAGAACCGTTCGATTTGAGCGGCATAGCGTGGCGACCAATCGGGCGCATTCTTTGCCTTCCAATCTTCGGCAACGGCCTCAAATGTGTTTTCGCCTTCCGCAATCTTCGCCCTGACACTGGCCTTGCGATGCAGCGCGGGGTTGATGCCTTGTGCAATAAGGTCTCGGGCCGCGTCGGTGGCCCTGCGGGCGTCTTGAAGGCTGACAGTAGGGTAAGCCCCTATAGCGAACATGTTGGCTTTGCCTGCCAGCCTGTAGCGCAGCCGCCAAAGCTTCGAACCGTTGGGGCGAATCTCAAGAGTAAGACCGTCGCCCCGGTCAGTCAGTCGATAAGGCTTGTCGGCGGGCGCGGCGTTCTGACACCGAACGTTGGTCAGGGGCTTGTGGGTATCATTCGGGGCCATGTGAGTATCCTATGTTTGATACTCACAAACATACTCACACTACTTGTGAATGCCAAGAGACAGCCAAGAACGGGGATGGACGGTTTAGCCCTATAAAACAGTGTTTATAGGGCTTTAAAGGACGGCTACGAACGAAGGTGAATGCGAATAGTGATTTGTGATCAGAATGCGCATCAAATAGCCCCTTTTCGCCTTGATAGGCGAGCAGGGACAAACGGGCAAGCGACGCGGCGTTTATTTATCGAGTAATCCTAGCAGGCGGGCTGCTTCTGCGTGAATATCATTCAGCGTGGTGCGGTCTTCACCCGGGAAGAAACGGGCGCGTGTTGCTGTTGCCATCGGTTTCGGGGTCAAGATATCCACCTTTGGCCCGATGCGCGATGTCTCGGCTTGCCAGCTTTGCACAATCGCAATCTGCGCAGCCTTGGTTGAGCCATAGCTGCCGTAGAATTTCTGTCCGACAATCGGGTCTTCAAAGAACACGGCGCGGCCTGTGTCGCCCAGTAAAGGGGACACATAGTTGATCAGGGTCGCCGTGGCAGTGATGTTGCCAGCGATGGATTTATCCAGATCTTTTGCGTCGATGTGATCACTGGGGGTCAGCGGTGCAGCATGGATGGCAGTGTGCAACCACATGTCCAGATGCCCCCACCGGTCGTGGATGCCACGGCACAGCGTTTGCATCGCGCCTTGATCGGTGATGTCCATCGGGGCCAGCGTGGCGCTGCCACCGCCTGCTTTGATGCGGTCATCCAGTTCCTCAAGCGCGCCAACAGTGCGGCCCACGGCGATGATGTGATAATCCTGCGCCAGCGCCTCGGCCAATGCTGTACCGAGTCCGCGCGACGCGCCTGTGATCAATGCGATTTTCTGTGTCATGGGGGGGGATATGCGCGGGGGATGCCACGGCGTCAAGAGCCTAGCCGCGTGGCATCTGCATGAGGTGCTGTTTACCCATGCGTACCAACACCAATTTATCCTCGCCAATGGCGCGCACTGTACCGCCAGCAAGGCGGTCACCGATGCCCACTGTTTGGGTCTTGCCCCGTGGCAAGCGCACCAGCGCCTTGGGGTTGGATGCCGTTCCGAACACCCCGATCAGGGCTGTCGAAGGCAGGGGAACTGCTTGCGTGGCGAGTTTTTCGACTTTTGCGGGTGTCGGTGTGCCTGTGTCTTGCGTGGCCATTTCGGGCTCCTTGGATGCTGTTGAAACAGGGAGCTATGCAAAGGGGTGAGCTTGGTGAAGGGGGGCTGTTGAGGCTCGGCGCGCTCTTGCCGCAGCATCGGCGCAATCTGGCCTTTAGTGTTTGCGGTGGTAGGTAAATGTAAGGCGGGCCAGATGATCTATGGCTTGTTCGGGAAGGGGGGCATCCAACCGAAAATGCAATGCACGGTTGTTTTCATATTGAAAATCAGCAGGATAAATTTCCTGCATCGTTGCGCAAAGTGTCGTTTTACAATCCACAAAAAGCGCAAGGGTCTGCGGCGATTTGGCCTCCCACATGAGCCGAACTGTGCTGCCCTGACGGGGCCGCACGGGCCGCCATGCAGGTTGCCCCCATTTGAGGCTTTCTGAGAGCGGGCCGATGTCGGCTTCTTGCGCAGCCCTGAGAATCAAGGTGCGGATATGTGCAAACCGTGCTTGGGCATCGGCAGGCCATTGGGCGAGTGTTGTTGCAAAAGGATCTGTCATGGGAGTGTCATAACACAGGACTGCTGTCAGTTCATGTCAGGAGTCGCAGGGCGATGCTGATTCAGAGATCAGATCGCCCCGAGATTGCTGTCACTCAGCAGCGGACTTCATGACAAAGCCGCTTTCTACTTTATCAGATGGGATCACGGGATATTCACCCGAGAAACAGGCATCACAGTATTGTGGGCAAGAGTTGTTGCGGCCCTTTGCTTCGCCAACAGCGCGGTACAACCCGTCAAGCGAGATGAACTTGAGGCTGTCTACGCCCAGATGTTCGCGCATCTCGTCTTCGGTCATTGTTGCTGCCAGCAGTTTATCGCGGTCAGGGGTATCCACACCGTAGAAACAAGGCCAAGCAGTCGGCGGCGAGGCAATGCGGAAGTGGACCTCTGCGGCACCTGCATCAAGGATCATCTCCTTAATCTTGCGGCTGGTGGTCCCGCGCACAACCGAGTCGTCGACCAGAATGATCCGTTTGCCCTTCACCAGCGCACGGTTCACGTTCAGCTTTAGGCGGACACCCATGTTACGGATGCTCTCTGTTGGCTCGATGAAGGTACGGCCCATGTATTGATTGCGGATGATCCCCATGGCGTAGGGGATGCCGCTTTGCAGGCTGTAACCGATGGCGGCAGGTGTGCCTGAATCGGGCACAGGGCAAACCATATCGGCATCAACGGGGTTTTCTTTGGCCAATTCGCGGCCAATCGCCTCGCGGGTTTCATAGACGGAACGCCCACCAAGGATGCTGTCTGGACGCGAGAAATAGACATGCTCAAAGATGCAGAACTTGGACGGTTGGCGGCGGAAGGGGAAGTGGCTTTGAATGCCACTGGCCGTGATCACCACCATCTCGCCCGGCTCGATCTCACGGATGAATTCAGCACCGACGATGTCCAAGGCACAAGTTTCAGACGAAAGTGCATAGCCATCGCCCAATTTACCCAGAACCAATGGGCGTACTCCCAGCGGGTCACGCACACCAATCAGCTTGGTGCGGGTCATCGCCACAACCGAGAAGGCACCCTCAACGCGGCGCAGCGCGTCTTCCATGCGCTCGGGGATGTTGCGCTGCAAAGAACGCGCCATCAGGTGAATGATACATTCACTGTCCGAGGAAGACTGAAAAATGGAACCGCGCTCGATCAATTCACGGCGCAGAGCATTTGCATTGGTGATATTGCCGTTATGCGCAATTGCCGCGCCGCCCATGGCAAATTCGCCAAAGAAGGGCTGTACGTCGCGGATGGCTGTCTGGCCTTTGGAGCCGGAAGTGGAATAACGCACATGCCCGATGCCGATGGGGCCGGGCAGGGTTTCCATGACTTTCTGGCTGGTAAAGTTATCACGAACATAACCAAAGCGGCGGGCGGATTGGAAACCGACTTCCGCATCATGTGTGACGATTCCGCCTGCTTCTTGTCCGCGGTGTTGCAGCGCGTGCAAGCCGAGAGCAACAAAGTTGGCAGCATCGGTGACGCCGACAACGCCGAAAATGCCGCATTCTTCCTTTAGTTTATCATCATCGCCTGCATCAGTCAGGTAAGATGTATCGAAAGGATGGGCGGGGGGCATTGTCTTGGGCGGGGTGTGGGACAAGGGAGCGCTCCTGAGGCCGTCAAAAGATAGGGGGGTATTACGAAACTCCGCGTGCAGAGTCACGCTGCGAATGCAGAATTCTCATATGGTATGGCTGGTGGTCGGTTGATAGGCGGATTGCGGCGGGTTTTTAGGCGCACAAAGCTAAGTCCCTTTGTGGCGACCGCTGGTGGGGTGCAAAGGCCCGCGCATGAAGCGTAGGCCTTTGATTTCATGTGGATCGTTTAGATGGCAGAGCAGCTGGAGACCAAATCTTCGTAGCGGCCTGTGATCCAGCCCAAAGCCTGATCAGGGTCGGAGTTTTGAATTTTATCCGAGAAGCGGCCAAACACGATGGCAGAGCGGCTTTCGTCAACCATGGTGAATTGTTGGCCCGTCATGACGGTTGAATAGACAAAGAAGCCAATGGCCACCAGCAAGACGCCGCGCGCCACACCAAAGATAAAGCCTGCTGCCTGATCAAAACCACCCAGAATGGAGCGTTGTACAAGCGAGGAAAACAGCGGCGTGAACAAAGATACGACAATCAATGTGACAGCCAGTACCAAGGTGAAGGCACCGATGATGGACAATTCACAGCTATCAGCGAGGAAATCACCAATCACAGGGATTTCGCGGACCAGTGGCTCAACCTGAGGGGCGAAGAGGTACGCAAGTACGGCCGCTGCAACCCAACCCAAAATCGCCATAAGCTCGCGGACGAAACCGCGGCCATAGGCCAGCAGCGCTGACATCACAATGACCAACGCCACAACGCCGTCAATGATGGTAAAACCTTCCATGCTCGTCTTGCCTTTCTTAGGGGCGCATTAACCTGCGCCGAATATTTCGCCCACAAATGCAGTCAGATCAAACATCGGGCGAAGTGTGATCCCTTCGACGCCGACCGCTTTTCCGCCTTTCGGGGCTATTGCGGACGTAAAACCAAGTTTTTGCGCTTCTTTCAACCTATTTTCGGTTTGCGTCGCAGGTCTTAATGCGCCCGATAGGCTTAGTTCCCCAAAAACAACGGTCTCAGCGGGTAGGGCTGTGTCTTCGCGTGCGCTCAGAAGTGCGCAAGCAACGGCCAGATCGGCAGCGGGTTCGGATATCTTCATGCCGCCAGCCACGTTCAAATAGACATCCAGCCCCGCAAAAGGAATCCCGCAGCGGGCCTCCAGTACGGCGAGGATCATCGCCAGCCGGCCCCCGTCCCAGCCGACAACAGTGCGGCGCGGTTGCGAATGGGGTGACGGGGCGACCAGCGCTTGGATTTCAACCAGCACGGGGCGGGTGCCCTCGATACCTGCAAAAACCACGGACCCAGCAGAGGGTTGACCGCGTTCGGAGAGAAACAAGGCAGAGGGATTTGTGACTTCGGCCAAGCCACGGCCCGTCATCTCAAACACACCGATCTCATCGGCAGGACCAAAACGGTTTTTGACAGACCGCAGGATGCGAAACGGGTGACCGCGTTCGCCCTCGAAATAAAGTACGGTATCGACCATATGCTCGACCACACGAGGACCAGCAATCTGACCCTCTTTGGTGACATGTCCCACCAGCACAACAGAGGTGCCTGTGCGTTTGGCAAAGGATGTCAGCTCATGCGAGGCGGCGCGTACTTGGCTGACAGAGCCCGGCGCGCTCTCGACGTTGTCGGCCCACATGGTCTGGATGGAATCGATGATGGCCAGTTGCGGGCGTTCTTTGTCCAGCGTTGTCAGGATGTCGCGCAGGTTGGTTTCTGCGCCCAGTTTGACGGCAGCCTCTGACAGGCCAAGACGCTGTGCGCGCATACGCACCTGCGCCGAGGCTTCCTCGCCGGAGATATAGACAACTTTCAGGCCATTGTTTGCAAAGGCAGCAGCGGCTTGCAGCAACAGCGTAGATTTCCCGATGCCCGGGTCACCGCCCACCAGAATGGCCGATGCCGCAACCAACCCACCGCCCAAGACGCGGTCCAATTCACCCAAGCCCGAAAGGGTGCGGGGCGGTGGCGCTTCTTCGGTGGCGAGGTCCATCAGCATCATAGCGGACCCGCGCCGTGCGCCCAGCGATTTGGATGGGGGGCCTGCGCTTATGCCTATATCTTCTTGAATAGAGTTCCATTCGCCGCAATTATCACAGCGACCCGACCATTTTGGGAAGGTTGCTGCGCATTTGGTGCAGGAGAAGTTTTTGACCGGTTTTGCCATGCTGCGGCGATAGCAGCCTATCGTGCATGGGATCAATGGAAAACAATTGAAAGGGGTGTTTGTTATGCGAATGATTGGAATGGTGATTGCGTTTTTACTGGCTGCGACTGTGGCAATGGCGCAGGATTATACGGTTAAAAATACGTCTGACGGATATTTAAACCTGCGGAGTGGACCGGGGACATCTTATGATATCCAGCAGCGGCTTTATCCGGGCATGACCGTGCGCTGGATCGGCGAGCGTGGAAACTGGCTGAGGGTCAGGTTACAGGACGGGCGCACAGGATGGGCCTCTGCCAAGTTCCTGAAACAGGCTAAAGAATTAACTGGGAATGTGAATTACATACAGCCAACCTCAGACGGTTTTTTGAACCTGCGTTCGGGGCCAGGGACGAAGTATCGTGTTAAAGGTGAGCTCTATACTGGTGAAGAAGTATCTTTGATCGGAAGAAACGGGAATTGGACAAAGGTACGCAGCCGCAAATTCGGGTTGGGCTGGGTATATTCCAAATATATCGGTTACGATCCCGTCTATTAAGCACAGCGATGGCAGGGTCAGCATGAACTTGGCGTTGTGATACGGGCAGGTCTTGGGGTAACAGGGGCGCAAGATGGGCCACTCCCGAGCCTGCACGTTGGAAAGCGCCTAGTTTATGTCTGAACCCTCAATGAAAATGGTTCTGGTAACCCCTGAAATCCCCTTCAACACAGGGGCCATCGGGCGGACTTGTGTGGCGCTAAATCTGGAGCTGATCCTGATCAAGCCCCTTGGTTTTTTGCTGGATGAAAAATCCGTGCGCCGTGCGGGGACAGATTATTGGAAACACGTTAATCTGACACAATATGACGATTGGCAGAGCTTTCTTGAGGCGCGCAAACCGGCGCGTGACAGCATGTACTTCTTTGAAGAACACGGCGCACAGAGCATTTATGAGCCTGAGTTCAAAAAAGACGCCTATCTGGTTTTCGGATGTGAATCCGCAGGTTTACCGCGCAGCGTGTTGGACGGGATGGATGACCGTGTATTCCATCTGCCGATGCTGAATCCGGTTGTTCGGTCACTGAACTTGGCGAATGTTGCGACGGCTGTGGTCTATCAGGCTTTGCGGACGCAGTTGAGCGGCTGATTGCGCTTATTCCGCGGCTTTGGGTAGCTCATACAGGCTATTGTCCAGTGCAGTGCTGTCGATTTCCAGCGCCTCGCGAGGCACTTCGGGTTCAAAATGCACGGTGGTTTCGCGGCCCAGTTGCGGCAAAATCTCGTTCATTTCTTCGGTTAGACGCGCCAACTGCGCTGCTGCCACGCTCTCCTCCAGTTCAACCTCATGCAGCCAATGCTTCATCTCGGTCGAAATTGCCTTGGCCTGATCAAGGCGGTCATTGAATTGAGTGATCTCTTGTTGGCGCTGCTTGAGAAAGTCCCGTGCGCGGCCAATTTTCTCATCTGAGTAAACCTCAGCCAATTCTCGGCTGATATGGCTCATTTGTGCTGCGGTTTCCAGCAGGGCAGGTTCAAGCGTACTCAGATCAGGGTGATCACGCAGATAGGCCAGACGCTCACGCACGGCGTCAAACTCTGAACTCAGTTGAAATGTGCGGCCACGGTCCGCCGCATGGACGGCACCATAAGCACGCGCAACGTCATCCATGGAGACGGTAAAGTGGCGGTGAGAATTCTCAAGCCGCATAATGCGTGCATTGGCAGGCAGGAAAAAACAAATGCCAGCGGCTAGAACGGTTGCTATGATTTGCACATACATGCCAGCATTTTCGAGAGGTTGATCCCCGAAATTCAGCGAGATTTCAACCCACGGCCAATATCCCAATGCGGCCATGATGGTGGCAGTTGTCAATGCGGCAGCAAGGGCGGCAAAAAACAGCAACGCCAAGCGCTGCATCAAATACTGGATGACAAAGCCCACGGCTTTTAAGTGCTGCATGTTTCTTCCCCCGAAGAGCTTTGGGCAAAATATCGCTCAAAACCGCATGGGGTGAGGGTAGAGGGCTGCTCGGGGCTTGCAAAGGAAAATTTGTCTTAAATTAGGTGCAGGAAACCGCCATTGTAGTTCATTCGGCAGCTAATCCTCTAGTTTGACGGGTCTTTGTTGAGTTTTCCAGCTGATGAACAAAGAGGCAAGGATGCAAAAGGTGAAGAGGTACAGACCCCAAGCAACTTCGATTCTCCCCACGCCGATTCCTTTTGTGAGGGTAATATAGAGGGCAATCAGAAAGATATCGGCCATTGCCAGCTTGCCCATTACCTCAAGTACTTTTTCAACACGTGGATTGAGTAAATCAAAGTGGATCAGCGCAAGGCCGATGGTTTTGAGGTAGGGGGCAAAAAGCGCAAACAGGGTGACAACCAAACCCAGAAAAATGTCTGAAGCCCAAAGAGATTGCAGGCCCGTCATCACCGAAATTTCGCTTAGGCCAAAAAACGGCAGCAACCCCGCACGCATCAAGGGGGCAAACCATGCGATGGGATATAACACCAGCAACAGCAGGTTCATGCTGCGCAACAGTATCATGTGCGCCAGTCGCGGCTGTATCGTGCGCCAAGGTTTGTCAGGATTTCATATCCAATGGTGCCAGCAAAACCTGCGACAGCATCTACTGATTGATGTTTGCCGATCAGTTGCAAGCTTTCGGGGGTTTCCGGCAAGTCGGTGATATCCACAGTCATCAGGTCCATCGACACCCGCCCGATCAGCGGCACGGCAATATCACCTGCGTGCAATATCGCCTTTGCTCCCATGGCGCGGATCAAGCCATCGGCATAACCCGCAGAAATAGTTGCAACGCGGGAGGGCCGCTGTGCGGTCCAAGCGTTTGAATAGCCGACAGTTTCACCTGTCATGACGTCGCGGGTTTGGATGACGGGGATATCCAGTGTGACCACAGGCAGGGCGTCCGTAAACGGCAATCCACCGTACAGCCCGATACCGGGGCGGATTAAATCAAAGTGATAATCAGGCCCCAATAGCGTGCCGCCCGTGGCAGAGAGCGAACGCGGCACATCCAGACCTTCGGTCATATCCTCAAAGGAAAGGCGTTGGGCTTCGTTCATCGGGTGATCGGGTTCATCCGAGCAGGCAAGGTGTGACATGATCAGCGTCGGTTTTTGCGCCAAAGCAATATCACGCAACGCAGACCATTCGGCAGGTTCCATGCCCAGACGGTTCATACCTGTGTCCAGCTGGATGCCAAAGGGATGGCCGGGCAGGGCCTCAACATGGCGCAGCATTTGATCCAGAGAATTAATGATGGGGGTCAGATTAGCGCTGGCGATGGCCTGTGCATCGCCTGCCATATGCCCCGCAAAGACAGAGATCACAGGCCCGTTCCCCAATGCACGGCGCAGGGCCACACCTTCCTCAACGACGGCAACAAAAAACTGCCGTGCGCCTTGGGCCGCAAGGTGGTTCGCAACGCGTCCCGCATCCAGCCCATAGGCATCGGCCTTTACCACTGCTGCGGTTTCGACTTGTGAAATTTTGCCCAATGCGCGCCAGTTGGCGGTGATGGCGTTCAGGTCAATGGTTAGATGTGCTGTGCTCATGGTGTGTTTTTGACACTTTAACCAGTGGCGTCAAGATCATGCGCGAAGGTGAAACGGGAATTGCCGCTCTGCAATCGAAAAGGCCGCATAAAAATCATGCGGCCTTTGGTGGGCTGATCAATACTCTGGTTCGCTTTCGCCGTTTTGCCACGCCTTGGCGAGGTTGCCAAAACGGGTAAAGCGCCCTTCAAAGCTCAGCTCAACTGTACCGATGGGCCCGTGGCGCTGTTTACCAATCACCACTTCGGCGCGGCCATGTAGGCGTTCCATCTCTTCTTGCCACACGGCCATTTTGTCTAACTCATGATCACCGGGCTTTTCACGTTCTTTATAATATTCCTCACGGAACACGAACATAACCACATCCGCATCCTGTTCGATCGAGCCTGATTCACGAAGGTCAGACAGTTGCGGGCGTTTATCTTCGCGGTTTTCCACCTGACGCGAGAGCTGGGACAGGGCGATCACGGGGATATGCAGTTCTTTTGCAATGGCTTTGAGGCCCATCGTGATCTCGGAAATCTCGTTCACGCGGTTTTCGCTTTTGCCCGTACCACGGACAAGCTGGAGATAGTCGATGATCAGCACATCAAGCCCGTGTGTCCGTTTCAGGCGGCGCGCACGTGCGGCAAGCTGGGAAATCGGCAGGGCAGGTGTGTCATCAATGTAGAGCGGGCAGGCTTCCAGTGCTTTGGCGGCATCAACAAAGCGGCGGAACTCGGATTCGGTCATGTCGCCCGAACGAATCTGTTGTGACGGGATCTCAGATGCTTCGGAAAGGATACGCGCAGCAAGCTGCTCGGCGCTCATCTCCAGCGAATAGAAACCGACAACGCCGCCATCGATGGCCCCCTCTGTGCCATCGGCCAACTGCCCACGCTTATAGGCTTTGGCCACGTTGAACGCGATGTTCGTCGCAAGCGAGGTTTTCCCCATTGAGGGACGACCGGCGAGGATCAAAAGGTCGGACGGGTGCAAACCGCCCAGTTTCTTATCCATGTCAATCAGACCCGTCGAGACACCAGAGAGTCCACCGTCGCGCTGATAGGCGGCGTTGGCCACGTTGACCGCATCTGTTACCGCTTTGAGAAAGCTCTGAAATCCGCTTTCGGTCTGGCCTTGTTCGGCTAGTTTATACAGCGCTTGTTCTGCTTCGACGATTTGTTCACGTGGCTCGTTTGCTACGTCGACAACGGCGGCTTTGGCAGAAATATCGCGCCCGAGTGTGATAAGATCACGGCGCACGGCCAAATCGTAGATCATCTGCGCATAATCGCGCACAGCAAAGGCGGAAATGGCAGCGCCTGCCAGACGCGCCAGATAAGTCGGGCCGCCCAGTTCCTGTAGCCCTTCGTCATCTTCCATAAACGCCTTAAGCGTTACAGGGCTGGCGAGGTTGTTTTTGGCAATACGGGCAGCGGAAATCTCAAAAATGCGCGCATGAACGGGATCGTAAAAATGCTTTGGCCCGATGATGGAGGCAACACGGTCATAAATATCGTTGTTGGTAAGGATCGCACCCAGAAGCTGCTGTTCAGCCTCAATGGAGTGGGGCATGGTTTCGGCGGCCTGAACGGCGATACCTGTGGTGTTCAGTGATGATATTTCGTTCATGGCGAGCCCCTTGTTACCCGCTGTTGTGATAGCGAAGGGGGGCAGGCTGCGCAAATTGTATGTTTTTGTGGATAAATCTCGGCGGATGCCCGCGTGGCTATATCTAGTGTTTTGCCACGCAGGTGCGCCTGTATCTGGTATCAGCCTTTGCGGGCTTCTTGCCATTCACGAGGAGATTTGAGAAATTTTTCTACCTCGTTCAATGTCGCCTCTGGGAAGGCTGCCTGTGCTTTGGCTTCGGCCAGAACATCCCACCATGTGCACAGGTGGTGCAGTGCCACACCGTGGTCACCCAAGGTCTTTTCCGTTTCAGGGAAAATGTCGTAATAGAAAATGACAGCCGTATGGCCACAGGTTGCCCCTGTCTCGCGGATCGCATCGACAAAGCTGAGCTTGGAGCCGCCATCGGTGGTCAGGTCTTCGACCAAAAGCACGCGCTGGCCTTCGGACATATCGCCCTCAATACGGGCGTTGCGGCCATAGCCTTTGGGCTTTTTGCGCACATAGGTCATGGGCAGGGCCATACGTTCAGCGACAAGAGCGGCAAAAGGGATGCCTGCGGTTTCTCCACCAGCGATGTTGTCAAACGCCTCAAACCCCGCGTTGCGCATGACTGTGATGGTTAGGAAATCCATCAAGGTTGAGCGGATGCGCGGATAGCTGATCAGCTTGCGACAGTCGATATAGCTGGGCGATGGCAGGCCGGATGCCAGCGTATAGGGCGTATCGGTGTTAAAGTTTACTGCACCGATTTCCAGCAACATGCGGGCAGTCAGGCGGGCGATTTCGGAGGCATCAGGGTAGGTCGTGGGGATCATGTCGGACGGTCCTTGGAGTGACAGCAGCGGATTGAGATAAAATAGCGCCGGACAGCGGTTAGACTGTCCAGTTTAGCGGCATGGCGGGGTCAAAGATGGTGACAGGGCCTTCAGGCGTGTCCACATGGCTGGGATATTCAGGCGCATTGCGCGACAGGGTGAGCGTCGCCTCGTTTGGGGCCAAACCGTAAAATGCCGGGCCGTTAAGCGATGTGAAGGCTTCGAGTTTGTCCAGCGCGTTATCCTGCTCAAATACTTCGGCTAGAATGGCCATCGTATTGGGCGCGGTAAAGCACCCCGCGCAGCCGCACGGCAGCAATTTGTTAGCATCTGTGTGCGGTGCGGAATCAGTGCCAAGGAAGAAGCGGGCATCGCCAGAAGTAGCCGCATCGCGCAGAGCGAGGCGGTGTTCTTCGCGTTTGGCAACGGGTAGGCAATAGTAATGTGGTTTGATGCCGCCGACGAGGATGTGATTGCGGTTGATCACCAGATGATGCGTTGTGATGGTCGCACCGAGGTTCGTATCATTGGCACGCACATAATCCACAGCATTGGAGGTGGTGATATGCTCCATGATCACGCGCAGCTCTGGGTGGTCGCGGCGGATCGGGTCAAGGACACGGTCAATGAAAACGGATTCGCGGTCGAAGATATCAATGTCTGCGTCAGTGACTTCGCCGTGCATACATAATGGCAGGCCGATTTCTGCCATTTTTTCCAGTACTTTAGATACGTTGCTAAAGTTGGCAACGCCTGAGGCGGAATTGGTTGTCGCGCCTGCGGGGTAGAGCTTTACAGCCTTAACAAGACCTTCGGCATGGGCGGCCGCGACGTCTGCCGGATCGGTGTTCTCGGTCAGATACAACGTCATTAGCGGCGTGAAATCATCGCCCTCAGGTACTGCGGCTAGGATGCGGTCGCGGTATGCGCGGGCATCATTGGCTGTGACCACGGGCGGCACCAGATTGGGCATGATGATCGCACGGGCGAAGTGGCGGGAGGTGTGAGGAAGCACGGCGCGCAGCATATCGCCGTCGCGCAGGTGCAGGTGCCAGTCGTCTGGACGGCGGATCGTGAGCTTTTGTGTCATGCCAGCGTGCTAGCACGCAAGGGCAGGCCGCGCTAGTCGTCTTTGTCGGGCGGGGGCCTACTTAGTCTTCACTCAGATCCATGGATTTCTGCAGGCTTTCTAGACGATTTTTGAAACGGGGCGCGCGCATGCGTGACGAAACATTATGGGCCCAGGCATAGATCAACTGTTTGCGACCACTCCTTTCGAGGGTTTTCAACACGTTGCGCAGGTAGGGCAAGTGCTCACGACGTGCACGCATCATTTTTGCAAAACTCAGATCATCAAGCGTATTTTGCGAGATCGCGAGCAGCAGAGGCTCCAGCTGACCCATCTCTAGTAGGTCGGTTTGAATTGCACTGCCCATATGGCGCATCCGTAGTTTTTGGATGTAGGGGCGGGTGAAAAGGGCCGCGTGCATCGCATCCAGTTGTTCGTTCGGGTCATAGATCACATAGGCTTTGGCAGCACCCTCCAGCATATCGGGTGCAAAACCGTACCGCGAAGTGAAATCGGTCCGTCGCATGGTCATAAAGCGATCGTCCCATTCTGTTACACGGGGATCTAACGTTGCTTGGGGCTGAACGGCAAGGATGAGGGCTTCGGGCGAGGCAACAGAGAAAGCGGCAGCGGCGTATGCACAAGGGCCTGCGCCATAGAAAATAACTTGTTCGAAATCGTCAAAGAAACCGTCATCAATCAAGCGGTCAAAGTAGGCGTAGATGTCGGGGTCGCGAAACCATGTATCGCCGTTAGAGGTGATACATAGACTGGACCAATCGTGGCCCAGCATCATTTCCCAACCCAAAGGCTGTGCAAGGGGGGAGAGTGCCGGAATGCCCTGAAGTGTCTCGAAAGAAACCAGAAGTGTGGCAGATTTTTCGACAAAGGCGGCATAATGGCGGTTGCCCAACTTCTCAAAGTAGCCGTTTTCTTCGCAGAGCTCTTCAACAGCGATCAGCCAGTCTGCTGTTTTCATGCCCGCCAGTGATGTCTCGAAATTCAGGCTCTTGTCGACCATTTGCGCGTCCTCAATTATTCGGCCTAGCGTAGATTGCATGCCATTTCAGGCAGCTGGATAGCAAGTGAATAGGGCAGAATTGCGGAGAATTGTCTCATTTTTAAGGCGTGTTTAAGGCCTCTCTGCGTCCAAGGTTTGCATGATGTACCATGAAACGTGCAGCATTATGTGACACAGGCTGGGAAGGGGGATATCCTCGCAGGTACATTGATACAGGCGGCGTTACTGGGATTCCCTAGCTCTCTGTGTCGAGAATAAGGGCATATGCGACACGCTCGGTTGCGGTCAGTTTGAACGCCAGCGCCTCTTTATAGATGTCCGCGAATTCGGGATTTATGTGAAGCTCATCGGCCTTTGCACGATGCCACTGCAAGCCCTTTTTATGCCAGCCGCGCAGTGCGTCATCTTGCATCAGGCGGTTATATTCTAACGTCATGCGAGGTGAATTGCGTTGAATCGTGACGTCCTTGAAATCTGACCAATCCATGCGAATCCAATAGTTAATCCCGATCGAGCGATCCACATGCAGGGCGCGGCCCCGTTGGCGTTTGATCAGGAAACTCTCAGCGGAGCGCAAGGCATAGTGATTTAGTTGCAAAAGATCATAGCCGATGGTCTTTTGGGACGATCTCCAGCCGTTTTCGGCAAGGTCACTTGTCATGTCCATGCCCGACCCGTTGACCCATTTTACTTTCTTTTTGAAATTGTCACGTAGCTTGTTTGGGCGGTGGCATGAGAGTTTTTCATAGGCCCCGATGTTTTTGAAAATGGTTTTGAAACCCCAGACCGTATGCGGTTTGGGGCAGTATTTTGGGGCACAGGTATCAAACTGGTCAATGACCCTGTCGTCGCTCAGCTTGGTTACGCCGTTATGCCCGAACAGCCGCCACGTCATGGCTACATTGGTGGCATCAGGCACGGCGTCAAAGAAATCCTGCACGGTGCCGTTACCACAACGGACATTGATGAATTCATCCACATCGATGTGGGTGATCCATTCGGCGTTTTTGATCAGAGGTTCTTCTTGGGCTAGGTTCAAGGCGTGTTGCTGGGGCGAGTTTCCTGTCCATCCGTCATTGTTGCGATGTTGAAGAATACCCATGTCTTGCAACCGGTCCAGAATTTCGCTGGTCCCGTCTTCGCAACCGTTTGTATAGATGAGAAAATTATCGATCCCTATCGCGCGGTGATAAGCGACCCATTCGACAATATAGGGGGCTTCGTTTTTCATACATCCGACAATCACATTGCCGGAGTTGCCTTCGGGTAGTTTGCGCGGGGGCATCGGCGTGTAAGGGGCGGATAGTGTGGTTTCATCAACCGTGCCCATTTCGTTGTGCGGAG
This sequence comes from Sulfitobacter undariae, assembly GCF_014196805.1. Classification (GTDB taxonomy): domain Bacteria; phylum Pseudomonadota; class Alphaproteobacteria; order Rhodobacterales; family Rhodobacteraceae; genus Sulfitobacter; species Sulfitobacter undariae. The sequence goes on from NZ_JACIEI010000003.1 coordinate 235,683, forward strand.
CGAAGGGGGAATTGCGCAGCTTTTCGACCTTTTTAGGCTTCAAAGGAGGCATCTGCTTGCGCGTGGTGCTCTTCTCCCCGTTTTGGTCGCGGCGGGGCGTCACATCTGCTGGTGCGCTTGCCGTAGGGGCCAGATCATCGCCTTGTTTAGATCTTTCTTCACGGGCGGCTTTGTTGATACGCCACATAAGCCCAAGCAGGTATTGCGAGGGGCGAAAGCCATAGAGCGGATCGGCTTCGGTCCAGCTCTCATTCGGAGTCGGGGCACTGGCTGGAGGGTGGAATGTGTGGGCGTTCAACCCTGAATGCTGCTTGAGCAAGGTTTCATAGCCTTGTGCAAAATACCGGGTAATCGGGCCCAAGCTGGCCAAATCAAGAGGCGGGCCTTCTACTGCTATTTCTTGCACAAATCCGCGCCATAGTTTGCGGGGCAGGGTATGCTGGCCGTTGGCAAGTACCTTTAGGATCAGGGCATTTAACTGCCGGCCCCGCGTCAGGGCGGCAGCGCTCATCGGGGTGGGGAGTGAGGTCGCCGCGGCTTTGCCCAGAGGCTCTTTGATGTCAAAGGCGCGTGCGATGTCTTCTGTCACATCAGGTGTGGTAAAACGATCTTCGTCATAGCTGTGGAGTGCGACGTTGCCTTTACCAAATGTGCCTTCCCAGAACGTCACCAATGCAGGTAAGTCCAGCCAGTGAATAGGGGATTGGGTCTCTGCAAAAACGCCCCTTTCCGGGGTGATCTGTGGGCAGGCTTCCAAGGCGGCTTGCCACCAGTCACTTTGTGTTACCAGATCGAATTCGGCCTGTAAGCTGAGGCCGCGCCCCCGCAAAATTTGTGTAGCATAGGCACGTGACAGCATACGTGCAGGCGAATCAACATGAGCAATCACGCGGATGTCTTTGGACAAAGGGGCAAGCATGGCACGTAAACGTTCAAGCTCGGATGTGGTGCGCAAGCTGTTGCCGAGGTCCGCACATGACAGGATCAGTGTGTCAGGTTTTTTGTTTTCAACCTCGCGGGCCAAACCCGCGACAACAGAGGCACGCAGCGTTTCTTGTTTTTGCGGTGTAACATATCCACGGCTATAACGAAGATGGTCTATATGATCTGGGTCTGTAGCAGCAATGAACAAACGTGCATGGTTTTTAACGCCGGGGCTACGGGCAAATAGAATGCCGCTGCGCTGCAATTGTGCGCGCTTTTCTGCCAGCACAGATTGGACGCGTTCGGCGCCTGTCTCGTCAGGGCCAATGTGAAGGTAAATGCGCATTACTCTGTTCTATATTTTCGGTTCGCGTTGGCGCGCCCCCACCATGGTAACTCTGTACCAAGATGTGCCGCCACGGCGGATTGGGCGCCTGTATCCGAAACGTCATAAGCCAGAAATGACGGGTCACCGGAAAATATAACGTCTAGGTGCGCGTAATGCCCGTCGATCCACTGGATGCGTTCGCGTGAGGTTTCGCCATAGCCCTCGGGCAGGCCGGGAATGCCCGATTTCGGTAACCTATCTGTGCCCAAGTCAGACCACGCCAGCATGGATTGTGACAGGTCCCAACTGTCGCGGCGCGAGGCGACAAAGCGCACGTCGGGGTGGTGTTTGCGAATGGCATCAATCAGAGCGAAATCCATTTGCGGCCACAGGGATTTCCCTTGCCGCAGGCAGCTTAATTCGGTGAGGGCTGTAAAATCCTCAAACAGCGCGCCCGGGTCTCCGCTTTGGAAATACCCCTGATATAGTACATCTGCCACAAAGGCGTCTTTGAGATGCGCCGCGTTGGTCTGGCGTGGACGGATGCGGTGATCTGCGACGAGATACCCAGCAACCTTCAGGGCGTGGGCAAGTGACGTTGTACCGGTTTTAGGTAAGCCAAGGTTCACAACTTTGAGGGTGCTCATACCACTTCCTCCCATAGTCCCAGTTCACGCAGTATCGCCTCTTCTTGCGGCGGAAGTTTGGACGCCGTCCGCAATTGTGTTTGCATGTCACGGTATACCTTTTGTTCCAACAGCGCATCACGGCGTGCGATATGCGCGGCAACACTGGCCTCATGCAAGGTGCCGATGTTGGCTTGCGCCTTGAGGGCGTCCATACGGGCGGTCATTGCAGGCAGGTAGCGGTGGATTGACGTATCCTCCCAAGCGGGATCGTTGCGTTCACGCCAATAGATATCGTCAAACGCGCGATTTTCGCGGTTCACATCGCCACGGTCATTTTTGACCAAATAGCTATCCATACTGCGCAGAGCGTAGTGATTGAGGGTCGCAAACTTCCGCGATCCGGCCGCAGGAAAGCAACGGATGTGGCGTGGCAAGGCGGCGGTAAGGAAACGGTTTGGCACTTTGCGGCCTGCGCCGTCTGTCCATTCGAGGAGCGCGCTGGATTGCACATTGTCCCGAGAAAACGGGCGATGCGCACCGTAGTATTTGAGCGGAAAATCCTGACGGACCAGTGTCTTGACTTCAATCGCTGCTTCGCCGCGCCAGATGTCGGGGTTGTGGCAGTGGGTGAATTGTTTGATCACGGGGCGGTCTTGGAATGTCTCGATATCGTTGTTGGCGAAAAACTGAAAATTTAAACTGATCGCTTGCGGATTACCGCAGGCCTCTATCAATGCAGGCAGGCTGTGATCGCCGACATGGATGTTCGGAAACTCATCGACATCTGCAATCCAGACCCAATCGGCATTGCGCACGATGTCCCGCTTTTTCGCGTCTTTAAGCGCTTCCATCTGGTAATTGCGACCCTCGGCAGGGTTGGGCAGGTGTTGGACATGTTCCAGTTCTTGCAGTGCATTCAGCAGGGTGTCCGTGCCGTCGTCACAATCGTTGGAGTAGAACAGAAAATCTGTGACGCCGATGCATTGGTGATAGGCGATCCACTCCAGCAAAAATGGCCCTTCGTTCTTTACGCATGTAACCGCAGTGATTTTCAGGTCATTTGCCATTGGCCGCTCCATCGGAAGCCGCCGCGCAGTGCTCGGGGTTTAACATTGTCGCCTCATATTTCGGGTCGCAGTGCCATTTAGGCCCGTAACCTCTTAATTACTTACATATACGATGCCACTTTGCGCGAATCCCGTCAATCTACGGACATAAGGGGATGGTATATCGTGACAAATCTATCGGTGACGCCTTGACCGAAACGCGAAGCGGTGGCCTTGTGGGCAGGTCAAATGCTGGGGAGGCGACAGATGACAGATATTTCATCCATAGATGCAGTGCAAAAGATGCTGGCAGATCAAGGCTATGTCTGTAGCCGTGCATTGGGTACGGTTGTTTTCCTAAGTCTGAAGCTGGGCCGCCCGTTGTTTCTGGAGGGGGAAGCAGGTGTTGGGAAAACCGAAATCGCCAAAGCGCTTGCTGCTGCGATGGGACGCCGTTTGATCCGTTTGCAATGTTATGAAGGATTGGACGCTTCGACAGCGGTCTATGAATGGAACTTCGCGGCGCAAATGGTTGCTATTAAAACCGCCGAGGCCACAGGTAGCACAGATCGCGCAGCCCTTAATGCGGAGCTGTTCAGCGAAGATTTTCTGATCGAGCGCCCGTTGTTACAAGCCTTACGTCCCGATGAAAACGGGGCACCTATTTTGTTGATTGATGAATTGGACCGCACGGATGCGCCGTTTGAGGCTTTCCTTCTTGAGGCGCTGAGTGATTTTCAAATTACGATCCCTGAAATGGGCACGATTACAGCGCCCGAGCCGCCTATCGTCATCCTGACGTCCAACCGCACGCGCGAAGTGCATGACGCGCTGAAACGTCGCTGCTTGTATCATTGGGTCGATTACCCTGATTTCGACCGTGAGATGGAGATACTCAATGCCCGTGCGCCTGAAGCCTCAGAAGCGCTGAGCCGGGAAGTGGTTGCATTTGTGCAGCGCCTGCGTACCGAAGACCTGTTCAAAAAACCCGGTGTTGCCGAAACCATTGATTGGGCGAAATGCCTGTTGGCGCTGGACGCTCTGACGCTGAGCCCCGAAGTCATCGCAGACACGCTTGGCGCGGTTTTGAAGTACCAAGATGATATCGCCAAGCTGCAAGGCTCGGAAGCGAAACGGCTGCTAGACGAAGCAAGGGCCAGTTTGGACGCATGAGGCATCTGACCCTATCCCCGCCACCCTACCGGTGGATGATGCCCCATGGTTGAGCATATCCCGCTTGAACTGCCGGATAACCCGCGTCTGACGGGGAACATCACGCATTTTGCCCGCGCTTTGCGCCGTGGGGGGCTGCCCATTGGGCCGGGGCGGGTGATTGACGCCATTCGTGCGGTGCAGGTGGCGGGGTTCACGGATAAACGTGATTTCTACTGGACGCTGCATGCCTGTTTTGTGAATCGTCCCGAACATTCGCGCATTTTTGCTCAGCTCTTTCGCCTTTACTGGCGTGATCCGCGGTATCTGGAACATATGATGGCGGCGATGCTGCCTGCCATTCGCGGCGTGCAAGAAGAACGGCCTGCCCAAGCGGCCGAAAAACGCGCAGCCGAGGCATTGCTGGACGGCGCACAAGCACCGCCAAAGGATGAAACAGACGCGCCAAAGGAAGAGGAAACGCTGATTGAGGTTGATGCCTCGCTGACGATGTCGCCTTCAGAACGGCTCAAGACGTTGGATTTTGAATTGATGAGTCTGGCCGAGGTGGCCGAGGCCAAGCGCATGCTGGCCCGTCTTTCACTACCGATCAAACCGCTGCCTTCACGGCGCAGCAGCGCCAGTTTTGGTCAGGGGCGCGTTGATGCTGCCCGTTCTTTGCGTGGTGCCTTGCGACAAGGAGGCGAGATGACCGCGCTGGCGCTCGAAAAGCCCAAACCCCGCTGGCCCAATCTGGTGGCGCTTTGCGATATTTCAGGCTCCATGAGCCAATACAGCCGTATCATCCTGCATTTCCTACATGCCGTTGCAAATGAACGCGGCGCGGGCTGGGCGCAGGTGCATGCGTTTACCTTTGGCACGCAACTGACAAATATCACCCGCCATTTGCGCACCCGTGATGTGGATGCCGCGTTGAAAGCCGCAGGTGCGCAGGCGCAAGATTGGGAAGGCGGCACAAGGATCGGGCAATCGCTGGATGCCTTCAACCGCGACTGGTCACGCCGTGTTCTGGGGCAGGGGGCGGTGGTGTTATTGATCACAGACGGGCTGGACCGCGATGATCCTGCTGCGTTGGCGCGTCAGATGCAGCGGTTACATCTTTCGGCGCGGCGGGTGATCTGGCTCAACCCTTTGTTGCGCTGGGACGGGTTTGCGCCCAAAGCGGCGGGTATCCGCGCCATGCTGCCGCATGTGGACAGTTTTCGCGCGGGACATTCTATTGAATCTCTGGAAGCTTTGGCCGCTGCAATTTCCAAGCCCGATGATGTGGGTGAAAAAGCACGGCTGATGGGGATGATCGAGGGCGCCTAGACGCCCCCGAAGATAATCTTAGGTCACGTTTGCCGCGAAGGCGCTGTTATAGGCGGCGCTTAGATCGGACAGCGGTGCCGAGCTGGTGCCAAAGGCAAGCGTATCACCGCCAAATGTACCAACTTGGGTCAAGGTCAGGCCCGCTGCGGCTGCGGCTGTTGCCAGTGCGGCAGCGTTTTGCGCTGTGGCTGCGATCAGGTAGCGGGCTTGGTCTTCGCCAAACAGCTGCGCTGTGTCGCCCGTTTCAATCGCAAGGCCAAGGCCCGCGTGATTGGCCATCTCAAAGGCTGCGACGGCCAGACCGCCATCAGACAGATCGGTACAGGCCGCGATTGCCTTGTGGTTCGCGCGGATGAAATCGCCGTGTGCGGCTTCGGCGGTCAGATCAACATGGGGCGCGTCGCCCTCAATGCGGCCAAAGGCTTCGGCCAGTAGGGCCGATTGACCCAGATGGCCAGCGGTTTCCCCCAACAACAAGGCCACATGACCCGTCTGTACGTCAAAGCCGATGATGTCTGATGATGCCTTGAGCAAGCCAACCGCGCCGATGGTTGGGGTTGGCAGGATCGCGGAGCCGTCTGTCTCATTGTACAAAGACACATTGCCCGAAACGATTGGCACGTTCAGCGCAGCAACCGCTTCGCCGATGCCTTTGATTGCGCCAACAAACTGGCCCATGATCTCGGGCTTTTCCGGGTTGCCAAAGTTCAGGTTGTCTGTGGTTGCCAAAGGTGTCGCGCCGACGGCTGTCAAGTTGCGGTATGCTTCGGCGACAGCTTGTTTGCCACCCTCTACGGGGTTGGCTTTGACATAGCGTGGCGTCACATCGGAGGTGAAGGCCAGCGATTTATCTGTGCCGTGTACGCGGATGATGCCTGCGCCCCAGCCCGGTGTGCGGGCGCTGTCACCCATGACCATCGTGTCATATTGTTCAAACACCCATGCTTTGCTGCCGTAGTTGGGCGAGGAAAGCAGCGCCTTCAACCCGTCAATGGCATCAATGCTGGGCGCATCCGCCAGCGGTGCGGCTGCGGGGGTCTCGACCCATGGGCGGTCATACTCGGGTGCTGTGCCAGACAAGGCTTTGAGCGGCAGGTCGCCTTTCACTTCGCCGTTGAGGCGGATGATGAAGCGGTCCTCGGCAATTGTTTCGCCGACGATGGCAAAATCGAGGTCCCATTTGTCAAATACGGCTTTGGCCTCTGCTTCCAGCTCTGGGCGCAGAACCATGAGCATGCGTTCTTGAGATTCGGAGAGCATCATCTCATAGGCGGTCATGTTTTCTTCGCGGGTCGGGACCTTTTCCAGATCAAGGATCACGCCAAGGTTGCCTTTGTCACCCATCTCAACAGCGGAGCAGGTCAAACCAGCAGCACCCATATCTTGAATAGAGATAACAGCACCCGTCGCCATCAGCTCTAGCGTGGCTTCCATCAGGCGTTTTTCAGTGAAGGGATCACCAACCTGAACTGTGGGGCGTTTTTCTTCAATTGTGTCGTCAAACTCGGCCGAGGCCATTGTCGCGCCGCCGACACCGTCGCGGCCCGTTTTAGCGCCCAGATAGACAACAGGCATGCCAACGCCAGAGGCGGCGGAGTAGAAGATTTTATCTGCATCCGCCAGGCCCGCCGCAAAAGCGTTCACAAGGCAGTTGCCGTTGTAAGCTTTGTCAAAGCGCACTTCACCGCCGACACAGGGCACACCAAAGCAATTGCCATAGCCGCCAACACCCGCAACTACACCATGTACCAGTTGCTTGGTTTTGTGGTGCGAGGGTTCGCCAAAGCTAAGGCTGTTCATTGCTGCGATAGGACGTGCGCCCATGGTGAAAACATCGCGCAGAATGCCGCCGACACCCGTAGCGGCCCCTTGGTAGGGTTCAATGTAGGACGGGTGGTTGTGGCTTTCCATTTTGAACACAACAGCCTGACCATCACCGATATCAACAACGCCAGCGTTTTCGCCGGGGCCGCAGATGACCTGTGGGCCATCGACGGGCAGGGTCCGCAGCCATTTCTTAGAGGATTTATACGAGCAATGTTCGTTCCACATGGCCGAGAAAACACCCAGCTCAGTGAAACTGGGGGTGCGCCCCATCAGGTCGAGAATGGTTTGATATTCGCTATCGCTCAACCCGTGAGCGGAAATGATCTCTTGGGTGATCTCTGGTTCTGACATGGTGACGCTCCCCGAAGGCGTTAAAACTTGGCCCCTCTCTTAGGGCAGGAGTGGCCAATGGGGAAGGGCTGTTTATACATGGCTTGGGGGCTGAAGGGCACAAATCTGACGATCAGGCAAAAAAAGACCGGGCACAAAGGCCCGGCCAAGTCCAACAGGGAGGTATAAGGCGAAACACACGAAGCGTCTCAATCCTTATGCAGTCCAAATATGTTGCAGGTTGCCCATAATCAAGGCGGATTCTAAATGTTGTTGATCATGCCCGATATGCGCTCAGCGCATAGCTTGTGTGCCTTCACCTTCGGTTGCCTCAGCTTTCCTTGAGAAGCTTGCGGTAGCTAATGATTTCCTCTTGGACAAAACCTTTGAAGGCAGCGACCCGTTTTGATTGCCGAAGCTCCTCTGGATAAGCAAGGAACACGGGGACTTCTGTTGATCTGACATCAGGTAAAATGCGGACCAAGTCGGGGAAGTCTTGGGTCAGATAATCGGGGAGAACGCCAATCCCCAGATTATTCACTACGGCTTGTAGAACGCCGAAGTAATTGTTCACGGTCAGCAGAGATTTGATGTCATGCATCATCAAGCGCTGGATCAGGTGCAACCCTGCGCCAACTTGATTGCTTTCGGCCTTTTGGCAAATCAAGCGGTGATTTGAAAAATCTTCAAGCTGTTCAGGTGTGCCGTTGGCCGCGAGGTAGGTGGGGCTGGCATAAAGGCACATGCGCACTGTCATCAGGCGTTTGCGTACCAGATCCGCTTGTGAGGGTTCTTTGAGGCGGATGGCAACATCTGCTTCGCGCATTGGCAGGTCCAGCACACGTTCTTCCAGCATCAGATCGACTTTGAGGTCTGGGTATTGTTCATAGAGTTTGGACATACGCGGCGCGAGCCATAGGGTGCCAAAGCCAGTGGTGGTGGTCACACGTAATTCGCCAAAGACCTCTTCTTCGCTGTCGCGGATACGCGCTGCAGCGGCGTCAAGGCGTTTGGACATGGCGCGTGTGGCGTCAAACAGCAATTCACCCTGTTCGGTCAGGATGAGGCCCCGCGCATGGCGGTGGAATAGATTGGTGTGCAGTTGCTCTTCCAGCCCGCGCACTTGCCGGCTGACTGCGGATTGCGACAGGTTCAATTTATCCCCCGCATGGGTGAGTGAACCCGCGTCAGCGACCGCGTGGAAGATCCTCAGTTTATCCCAATCCATCGTGTACCTTTCTGGTTAGATACCTGTTTAACCTAAATCATCGCATGAAACACCCTAAACTAAGGGGGAAAATCGCTGGGGTTGCATAAATTTGTATACAGGTCAGCTTTTGTGACCTATCGTGCTTATATACTACGCAGTTAAAGCAAGCCTTAATGCTTGCCGGTTTCTTGGGAGGGACGCCATGACCACGCAGAAAATTTCACTTAATGACCGTTTTGATCTGACCAAGAACTCGGTGTTGCTGAATGGCACGCAGGCCTTGGTACGAGTCGTTATGATGCAAGCCGAACGCGACAAGGCGGCGGGGCTGAATACGGCGGGTCTGGTCACGGGCTATCGCGGATCGCCTCTGGGGTCGGTGGATTTGCAAATGATGCGGGCCCAAAAGAAGTTGGCAGAGCATCAGGTTACCTTTCAGGCGGGGCTGAACGAAGATTTGGCCGCGACCGCCATTTGGGGGTCGCAGCAGGCCGAGGTGCGCGGCGAGGGGAAATATGACGGTGTCTTTGGCCTGTGGTACGGCAAAGGACCGGGCGTGGACCGTACAGGCGACGTGATGCGCCATGCCAATATGGCAGGCAGTTCGACGCATGGTGGTGTGATCATGGCGATGGGCGATGACCATACGGGCGAATCCTCAACCGTGCTGCACCAATCGGATTTTGCGATGGTGGATGCCTATATGCCGGTGCTTTCCCCAGCAGGTGTGCAAGAAGTGTTGGATTTCAGCCTCTATGGTTGGGCGCTATCGCGCTATACGGGCCTATGGGTGGGCTTGAAGACCATGAAAGACACTGTCGAGGTCACATCGGTTGTGGACGGTGATCCGCACCGGATGAAATTTGTAACGCCTGATTTTAGCATGCCCGAAGGCGGGTTGAACATCCGTCTGGTAGATGAGCGCATCGCGCAAGAGGCGCGTCTGATTGACTATAAACGCTATGCCGCCGAAGCATTTGCCCATGTCAATGGCATCGACAAACGTGTTTGGGGCGATAGCAAAGCCAAGATCGGTTTTGTCGCGGCGGGTAAAAACTATCTCGATCTGGTGCATGCGATGTCTTTGCTGAACATTGATGCTGATGAGGCCGCCCGTCTGGGCATCACGACCTATAAGGTCGGGCAGACATGGCCGCTGAATATGAAAGGTTTTCATGACTGGGCCGAAGACCTTGATCTGATTGTTGTGGTTGAAGAGAAACGCAAACTGATCGAAGTGCAGATTAAAGAAGCACTGTTTGACGATGACTTGCGCCACCGTGTTTATGGCGGGCGTAAAAACGGCGAGGAGTTCTTTAGCGCGCGTTGGGCGCTGGACCCCGTGGATATTGCTGAAAAGCTGGGTAATGTCCTGTGCGAAGAAGGGCGCGGCACTGATGGCATCCGCCAAGGGCTTGCCGATCTGGCAGATGCCAAACGCGCGGATAACGCCGAAGAACTGGCAGGCCGTCTGCCGTATTTCTGTTCGGGCTGTCCGCATAACTCTTCTACCAAAGTACCAGAGGGCAGTCGTGCCTATGCGGGGATCGGGTGCCACTTTATGGTGCAATGGATGGACCGTGAGACATTCGGCTTTACCCATATGGGGGGCGAGGGCGCGAATTGGATCGGCGAAGCGCCGTTTTCCACAACGCCGCATGTGTTCCAGAACCTTGGAGACGGGACGTATAACCACTCAGGCGTGCAGGCGATCCGTGCGGCCATCGCGGCAAAAACGAATATCACTTATAAAATCCTCTATAATGATGCCGTTGCCATGACGGGCGGCCAAGAGAACGAGGGCGATCTGACGGCGCCGCGTATCGTGGCCGAGTTGAAGGCGATGGGAATCAAGACGCTTGAAGTTGTCTATGATGAAAAAGAAGACGTGGATTTTGCGGCCTTTAAAGGCACACCCACTCACGAGCGTGCTGACCTGCAATCTGTGCAAGAGCGTCTGGCCAAAGTCGAAGGCGTGAGTGCTATCGTCTATATCCAGACCTGCGCCGCCGAAAAACGCCGCCGCCGCAAACGCGGGACATTCCCTGATCCGGACAAGCGGATGTTCATCAACACGGATGTCTGCGAAGGCTGTGGCGATTGTGGGGTGCAATCGAACTGCGTATCCATCGTGCCCGCTGAAACGGAACTGGGCCGCAAACGTGCGATTGACCAATCGTCGTGCAACAAGGACTTTTCCTGTGTGAATGGTTTCTGCCCGTCCTTTGTGACGCTGGAAGGCGCTACGGTACGCAAAGACCCGACAACAGAGGTGAAAATCCCTGATCTGCCGCAGCCTAATCTGCCGGTAATCAATGGCACGTATAACGTGGTAATCACGGGTGTTGGCGGTACGGGCGTTGTGACCATCGGTGCCGTTTTGGCCCAAGCTGCGCAGATCGATGGCAAAGGTGCTGGCATGATGGAAATGGCTGGCCTCGCGCAAAAGGGCGGCGCGGTGAGCATCCATTGCCGTCTGGCGGAGAGGCCTTCGGACATTAGCGCAATCCGTGTTGCCACTGGTGAATGTGACGCGCTGATCGGTGGTGATCTGGTTGTGTCGGCAGGGAACAAGACACTTGGCCTGACCTCAACAGGGCGTACAGGGGCGGTGGTGAACAGCCACCAGATTATCACGGGCGATTTTACCCGCGATACAGAGTTCCAACTGCCCTACGACCGTCTGGAGCTGGCGTTGGAAGCGCGGATCAAAGACAAGCTGTCAATGTTTGACGCCTCTGATCTGGCCAAAGCCACGCTGGGTGATAGCATCTATTCCAACATGATGATCTTTGGTGGTGCATGGCAGAGCGGGCTGGTGCCCCTGACGCTGGAAGCGATCACCGAGGCAATCCGTCTGAATGGCGCTGCGGTTGAGCGTAACTTGCGTGCGTTTGAGATCGGGCGCTGGGCGGTTCTGTTTCCCGCCGACGCACAGGCGGTCATGGAGCCTAGTAATGTGGTGTCCTTGCCCAAAACGCTGGACGAAAAGATTGCGTTCCGCCGTGACCATCTGACGGCCTACCAAGGCAGCGGGCTGGCTAAACGCTATAGCAAACTGGTGGATAGCATTAGCGATCTGGCAGTGCGTGAAGCGGTGGCTGAGGGATATCACAAGCTGTTGTCGTATAAGGACGAGTACGAAGTCGCACGGCTGTTGCTGTCCTCACGTGAAAAGGCGCAAGCCGAGTTTGAGGGCGATTTCAAAATGTCCTTTAACCTTGCCCCGCCGATCCTGTCCAAGATGGGATCAAACGGGCGGCCACTGAAGCGTGAGTTCGGTCCGTGGCTGGAACGGCCTTTGCGCCTTATGGCACGGATGAAAGGCCTGCGAGGCACACCGCTGGACATTTTCGGTTATACAACCGAGCGGAAAATGGAACGCGCCTTGATCACGCAATATGAAGCCGACATGCGTGATGTTCTACCGAAGCTGGATGATAACACGCGCGAAGCGATTGTTGCATTGGCTAAACTGCCATTGCAAATCCGTGGGTTCGGCCCTGTTAAGCAGGAGAATGAGGCAACTGCAGCCAAGCGTCGCGAAGAGATATTGGCGGTAATCCGTTCAGGGGGTGCACCACTTGCGCGCGCAGCAGAGTAGCGCAATGAAAGTGTAACAAAAAAAGGCTAGTTGCATAAAAAAGGATTGAAATATGTCCCTGATGCAACTGCCGCCCACCGCCCGTGATCTAAGCTATGCATGGTCTGCACAGACCCGCAGTGGCCAAGCTGTCATTCGTCTGATGGAGAACGCAACGGGCCGTATTGGCCTGATCAAACGGGCACGCGGCTATGAAGCGCAACTGGCGGCTGGGGCTAATTTCTTTGAGGTCATGGCTGAGCGTTATGGTTTGACCCTTGATGTGGCTGCTAGTGCGCTGAGCAATGTACCCCGCCAAGGGCCGCTGATTGTTATTGCCAACCATCCTTATGGGATTTTGGACGGGCTGATGATGGGGCACGTCCTGAGCCGCACACGCCCTGATTTCAAGATCATGGCGAGTTCAGTTTTTGGGAAAGTCTCAGAGTTACAAAGCAGCATCCTGCCGATCAACTTTGCGGAGACCAAAGAAGCCGTTGCGATGAATCTTGAAACGCGGCGCACCGCGCTGGAGTCTCTGGGCAATGGCGGGGCCGTGGGGATATTTCCGGGTGGCACGGTTAGCACGGGGGTGAAGCCGTTTTCACATCCCATGGACCCGAACTGGCGTAGCTTTACCGCGCGGATGATTTCCAAGTCCGATGCCACGATATTGCCGATCTATTTTGATGGCCATACCAGCAGAATGTTCCAAATTGCCAGCCACTTACATGCCACGTTGCGTATGGGGTTGTTGATTAAAGAGTTCCGCAAGCGGGTGGATACGCCTGTGCGCATGGTCATCGGAGAGCCGATCAACCGCGACGTTTTGAAGCCGATGTCAAATGATGCAAAAGGTATGATGGATTTCCTGCGCAAAGCCACGTATGAGTTGGCCCCAGAGCCGCTCAAATCCTTTGATGCGGGGTATGAATTCGAGGACCGGCATCGCAGCCGGTAGGGCGCGCATATGGCGGTAGGCATTTTTGACAGTGGATTGGGCGGGTTGACCATTTGGGATGCTGTTCAGGCCCGTCTTCCCGATCAGGAATTTGTGTATTTGGCCGATAGTGCCCATGCGCCTTATGGTGTGCGTAGTGCGGACGACATCTATGATCTGACCGTTTCCGCCACCCAGCGCCTATTTGATGCTGGCTGCGATCTGGTTGTTCTGGCCTGCAACACCGCCTCTGCGGCTGCGCTGCGCCGTATGCAAGAAAGCTGGGTGCCAGAAGGCAAACGTGTGCTGGGCGTCTTTGTGCCCTTGATCGAGGCGCTGACCGAACGGCAGTGGGGTGATAACTCACCGCCACGCGAAGTCGGCGTGAACCATGTGGCGCTATTTGCCACACCCGCCACCGTTGCGACCCGTGCGTTCCAGCGGGAACTGGCGTTCCGTGCGATTGGTGTGGACGTTGAGGCGCAGGCCTGTGGTGGTGTCGTGGACGCGATTGAGGACGGGGATATGATCCTTGCCGAAGCACTGGTGCGCAGCCATGTGGACGCCTTGATGCGCAAAATGCCCAAACCTCAGGCGGCCATTCTGGGCTGCACACATTATCCGCTGCTGAAATCCACTTTCCAAGACGCTTTGGGCGCGGATGTTGCCGTGTTTTCGCAGGCTGATCTGGTGGCAGAAAGCCTTGCGGATTATCTGATCCGTCACCCTGACAAGACTGGCAGTGGCAATGCCGCGTTTTTGACCACAGGCGATCCCAAACGCGTCAGTGACCGCGCGACCCAGTTTTTGCGACGACCGTTGACCTTTACCGCAGCCTGAGGGCGCAAGATTCAATACGCAAAACACGTTTTTTCAGGACGACACATCATGACTTACAATATCGCTATTCTGGGCGCTTCGGGTTACACGGGCGCAGAGTTGATCCGGCTGATTGCTGGACATTCTTCTATGACAATCAAATCTTTGGGTGGTAATTCCAAAGCAGGGCAGAGCATGGCATCGGTGTTCCCACATCTTCGCCATCTGGACCTGCCTGATTTGGTAACCATGGAAGAAATTGATTTCTCACAGATTGATCTGTGCTTTTGCGCTTTGCCGCATAAAACCTCGCAAGAGGTGATTGCGCAATTGCCCAAAGATTTGAAGATTGTGGATCTTTCCGCTGATTTCCGGTTGCGTGACCCTGAGGAGTACCAGCGCTGGTACGGTAATCCGCATGCGGCATTGGAGCAGCAAGCCGAGGCTGTTTATGGCTTGTCCGAGTTCTACCGCACAGAAATTAAAGCGGCGCGTTTGGTGGCGGGAACAGGCTGTAACGCCGCGACGGGCCAGTTTGCGCTTCGGCCGCTGATCAGTGCAGGGCTAATTGATCTGGATGATATCATTCTAGACCTGAAATGTGCCGTATCGGGTGCGGGCCGTGCTTTGAAAGAAAACCTGCTGCATGCCGAGTTGTCCGAGGGCTATCATGCCTATGCGTTGGGCAGTACGCACCGTCATTTGGGTGAATTCGATCAGGAGTTTTCCGCGTTGGCAGGGCGGCCTGTGAAGGTTCAATTTACGCCACATTTGGTGCCTGCAAACCGAGGTATTTTAGCGACCTGCTATGTCAAAGGTGATCCGCAGGCCATGCACGCAGCATTGGAAGCGGCCTATGCGGATGAACCGTTTATCGTGGTACTACCTTATGGCGAGGCACCTTCTACGCGGCATATTCGGGGCTCGAACTTCTGCCACATCGGGGTCAGCGGTGACCGGACGTCTGGCCGTGCAACTGTGATCGCTGCGCTGGACAATCTGACCAAAGGGTCATCTGGCCAAGCCTTGCAAAACGCGAACCTGATGTTGGGCATTGATGAGACCGAAGGCCTGATGATGGCACCCCTGTTCCCATGATGCATATGAGGTCTGTATGAAAAGCCTGAAAAAACAGCGCCGAATTCAACTGATCGCTGTGGCGGTTGTGGCCCTTATCGGCTCAACTGCCTTGATCGGTTACGGGATGCGGGACGGGATCAATTTTTTCCGCGCCCCCAGCCAAGTTATGGCGGAACCGCCTGCGCCAAGTGAGGTGTTTCGCATTGGCGGCTTGGTGGAAGAAGGCACGTTGAAGCGTGGTCAAGGCGAGCAGATCAGCTTCTCGGTGACCGATGGTGGTGCCAGTGTTCCAGTGGTTTTTACAGGGGTGTTGCCTGATCTTTTTGGTGAGAATGAAGGCATGGTGGGGACGGGCCGTTATATCAACGGGGTCTTCGAAGCCACTGAAATCCTTGCCAAACATGATGAAACTTACATGCCAAAAGAGGTCGTAGACGCGTTGAAAGCACAAGGCGTCTACAAAGAGCCTGACAGCTAGAAGCGTACGCTCGGCTTAGCGGGTATTAACTATTTTGGCGCTTGATTTCCCCGACTGGAAAAGGGGAAATCCATGGCGACTGTCAGGCAGATTGCACAAGAGATTGTAAACCGCGAAGGCGGGTATGTGAACGATCCCGATGACCCGGGTGGCGCAACTAATTTTGGTGTGACCATCCACACTATGCGGCGTCTGGGGCTTGATCTGGACCGCGACGGCAGTATCACCGCCGTGGACGTCAAGCGCCTGACGCGGGCGCAAGCGATTGAAATTTTTCTAGAACATTACTTCAACAGCCCGCGTATTGCCGAACTTCCTGCGGCACTGCAGCCATCGGTTTTTGACATGTATGTGAACGCAGGCAGTAATGCGGTGAAAATTCTGCAACAGCTTTTGGTGGATATGGGCTATGCCGTTGCTGTTGACGGCGTGCTGGGGCCGCAGAGTTTTGCAGCCGTGCGTGTGGCCTTTGGTGCTGCGCCCGACGAGGTGGTGAACGCCTATGGCATTGCGCGGCGAAATTATTACTTTCGTCTTGCGGACCGCCGCACGGCAAGCCGGAAATACGCCCGTACGCTGGCGGGGGGCAAAGGTGGGTGGATCAAACGCGCAGAGGAATTCATTGCGCCCAAATACCATATGACGGATGCCGAATTCAAAGCGAGGACGCAGCAATGGGGATGATGGGGCGTTTTTTGAATGTTGTCTTTGGCGGAGAGCGTAACGTGATCCGAGAGACAGTTGAGGTGTTTCGCGAAAATGCTGACGCGGGTGGCGCGCGTAATGCGCAGGTGCAGGGGCAGGCGATGGGGCAATATGGCGAAGAGTTTCGCGCCGCACGGAGCGGTGGTTTTGATCGGTTTATGGATGGTTTGAATCGCTTGCCGCGTCCGGCAATGGCGCTGGGAACTTTGGGTCTGTTTATCTCGGCGATGGTGTCGCCCTTATGGTTCGCTCAGCGGATGCAGGGGATCGCCTTGGTGCCAGAGCCGCTTTGGTGGCTGCTGGGGGTGATCGTGTCGTTTTACTTTGGAGCACGGCATCAGATGAAGTCGCAAGAGTATCATCGTGGTATTGTTAGCGCTGTACAGCAGGTGCCTCGGGCTGTTCAAAACATAGAAATGATCGGTGGCCTGCGCGCCGAGTCTGCGGGTGTTGCGGATACAGGCACAGATGCCCGGTTGGATGCTGTGGCGATCAAACCTGATGACAATCCGGCGCTGGTGGCGTGGAAGGCCGCACATTGAGGTTCAGACCTGCGGCTCTTTGACCACTGTTAGCGGATCAGGTGAAATCAACTGGATCAAATCCGTGGTTCGTTTATATTGCGCCCATGATTACAGAGCTCGGACATTTCGCCCTCCTGCTCGCCTTTGGCGTAGCGCTTGTTCAAATGATAGTGCCCATGATCGGGGCGGCCAAAGGTTGGCCCGGTTGGATGGCGGTGGCTGAACCCGCTGCGATGGTGCAGTTTGTGCTGATTGCGGCCTCCTTCGGGGCGCTGACTTGGGCGTTTGTGACCTCGGATTTCAGCCTTGCTGTTGTTGTTTCAAACAGCCACTCGCTCAAACCGCTGATCTATAAAATTAGCGGTACGTGGGGCAACCACGAAGGCTCGATGTTGCTTTGGGTGCTGATTGTGGCGCTGTTTGGCGCGATGGCCGCATGGTTTGGCGGGCAGCTTCCTGCTACTTTACGTGCACGGGTTTTGGCGGTTCAAGCCTCTATCGGGGTGGCGTTTCTGGCGTTTATCTTGCTCACGTCCAACCCGTTTTCGCGGATGGAAGTACCGCCGTTTGATGGACAAGACCTTAACCCGCTGCTGCAAGACCCGGGTTTGGCCTTCCATCCCCCATTTTTATACCTTGGCTATGTGGGCCTGAGCATGGCGTTTAGTTTTGCCGTGGCTGCATTGATTGAGGGCCGCGTTGATGCCGCATGGGGGCGCTGGGTGCGCCCATGGACACTGGCGGCCTGGATTTTCCTGACCATCGGTATCGGTCTTGGCTCGTGGTGGGCCTATTATGAATTGGGCTGGGGCGGATTTTGGTTTTGGGACCCTGTTGAAAACGCCAGCTTTATGCCGTGGCTATTGGCGGGAGCGTTGTTGCATTCTGCCATTGTGGTGGAAAAACGCGAGGCGTTGAAAAGCTGGACCATCCTACTGGCCATCCTTGCCTTCGGTTTCTCACTGATCGGGACGTTCATCGTGCGTTCGGGTTTGCTGACATCGGTCCATGCTTTTGCGAATGACCCCGAGCGTGGGATTTTCATTCTTGGCATTATGGCATTCTTCATGGGTGGTGCATTGGTTCTGTTTACAATCCGTGCAGGCGCGATGGAGGCAAAGGGGGTGTTTTCCCTTGCCTCACGCGAAAGCGCGTTGGTGGTGAACAACCTGCTGTTGGCGGTTGCGTGTTTTGTGGTGTTTGTCGGGACGATGTGGCCACTGCTGGCCGAGTTGTTCTTTGATCGTAAGCTGAGTGTGGGGCCGCCATTTTTCGATAAGGCGTTTACGCCGTTTATGGTTTTGCTAGGGCTGGCGCTGCCTATCGGGTCGGCCATGCCGTGGAAACGCGCAAACATGCGACGTGCCATCTACCCGCTGCGCTATGCGTTTCTGGTGGCTGTCGCGATTGGCGGGCTTGTGTGGTCCATGCAGACAGGGCGTAGCCTGATCGGGCCTGTTGGCATGTTTCTTGGCGCGTGGATTTTGATGGGCGTTGTCATTGATCTGGCGCAGCGCACGGGGCGGGGGCCGAACCGCTTGCGCCGCTTGTTCCGTCTGCCTGGTGCAGATTGGGGTAAGGCGGTTGCACACGCAGGGCTTGGTATTACATTTATTGGCGTGGCAGGCATTTATGCGTGGACGGTTGATGACATCCGCGTGGCGCAAATTAATGTGCCGTTTGAAGTGTTTGACTACGACATGACGCTACGCAGTGTCACAAAAAGCAATGGACCCAACTATGTTGCGACAACTGCGGTCATTGATGTTTCGCAAGGCGGTGCATTTCTAGCGACACTTTCGCCCGAAAAACGGTTTTACCCTGTTGCGCAGATGCCAACCACGGAAGCCGCAATTCATCAGACCGCCAAACGTGACCTTTATGTTGTCATTGGAGATGAGCAGGAAGGCGGCGGTTGGGCGGTGCGGACTTATATCAAGGCGATGACCACATGGATCTGGATTGGTACGGGGCTGATGGCGCTTGGCGGGATATTCAGTCTGTTTGACAGGCGCTTCCGCGTTGCTGTGGGGACGCGCAAGACACCCGTCAAGGGAGTACCAGCAGAATGAAGCGGCTTGTCCTGATCCTCATGCTGTTGGCCAGCCCCGTGACGGCGGTTGAGCCTGACGAAATCCTTTCTGATCCTGTGCTAGAGCAACGGGCGCGCGAACTCTCCAAGGGGTTGCGCTGCCTTGTGTGTCGCAACGAAAGCATCGACGAGAGTAACGCCTCGCTGGCGAAAGACCTGCGCATTTTGTTGCGTGAACGTCTGGTAGCAGGGGATAGCGACGCGCAGGCGGTTGATTTCATCGTTGCACGGTTTGGGGAATATGTGTTGCTGAACCCACGAAGCGGCGGCATGAACTGGCTGCTGTGGGGGGCAGGGCCGCTGATGCTGATGCTGGCGGGTACAACTGGTGCCTTCTATGTCCGCAGCCGCAGCCGTGCGAAAGCCCCGCAAGACGAAGAGTTGAGCGCTGATGAGGCGCAGAAATTGCGCGACATCCTGAACAATTGACGCGCCGTTTGGCTGGCAGCTTTGAAAATGCCTGTTATCATCTGGCGTAGTTGTAAAATGTGAGGCCACGATGGACTATCAAACGATTACCTATGAGTTGAGCGATGGCATGGCCATTGTGACCATGAACCGTGCGGATAAATATAATGCCCTGACCACCCAAATGCGTGCCGAGATCGAGCATGCATTTTCGCGCGGGGGCCGTGAGGCGCGCGTGGTGGTGATCACCGGCGCTGGCAAAGCCTTTTGTTCCGGGCAAGACCTTGGGGATGCCGCAAGCGGCGGCTCAATTGATCTAGAGCGTACTTTGCGCGACGAATACGCACCGATGTTGCGTGCGATCGTCAACTGTCCTGTGCCTACTATTGCCGCCGTTAACGGCCCCGCTGCGGGGGCTGGTGCCAATCTGGCGCTGGCGGCGGATGTCGTGTTTGCGACCGATAGTGCATATTTTTTGCAGGCGTTTACGCGCATTGGCCTGATCCCCGATGCAGGCGGGACTTATACGATGCCTCGTCAGGTGGGCATGGCCAAAGCAATGGGCGCGGCCCTGTTTGCGGATAAAATCTCTGCCCGTCAGGCCGACGACTGGGGGATGATCTGGGAAGCCGTTGAGGATGCCAAGTTTGACGCCCACTGGCGCGCCAAAGCGGCCCATCTGGCAGCGGGTCCAACCGCAGCCTATGCTGCCACCAAGCAAGTTATCCGTGACAGTTGGGGCAATAACTTTGAAGAGCAATTAAACCTCGAAGCCCAAGAACAAGGGAAATGCGGAAATTCGCGCGACTTTAAAGAGGGTGTGATGGCCTTTACACAAAAACGCCCTGCGGTATTTGAAGGGCGCTAACCTAGCCAATAAAGCCACGACACAAGAAAGGCCGCAGCATTCATATGCTGCGGCCTTTCTTTGTTGTCTCATACTTCGATTAGCCTCAGGGCGTCACGCGGCGCTCTACCAGCAATACATCCGAAACGGTGGGGGCCTTGCCATTCTTGCGCGCAACCACGGCCACCGCAATGCCATTTGCCAAAACTGTGTGGACTGAACCAGAGACCTGTTTGATCGTGATCTCAGGGGGCATATCGCCTTTGTCATACACAACTGCGATATGATCAGACGCACCGTCGGTATCAGGGACAAGCGCACCTTTAGGGCCTTTTTCGCATTGGGCTTGGGGTGGCATAAGGCTCTTGGCTTCTGACCATTCGTAACGTGTAAAGGATGTGTCGGGCTGCGGTGCCATTATGGGGAGCTCCTATGAAACTGGCGTCAGGATCAGGTAGGGTCGTTGTATTTCTACCCTACCTGAGTTTTTTTGATCAGACTACTGCCGGATTTGGTTCGAACATTTGTTCGATGGTGTTTTCAGCGATGAGAGAAATGTCCGCAGCTGTAAGCGTACCTGCACCACCAGCAACGCGGGCCAGAACAGTGTCCCCCATTCTGATCACAGCATCATCGCCATCATCTGAAACGGATATGTCCGCATCTTCATCGATATCATCAACAATCACAGTGATGGCATCGTCGCTTGGTACAAAGCTTGCGATAACAGGCGCAACGTCACCTACTTGTTCGGACATGATGTGATAGGTATCGCTGCCTTCGTGGCCATTAGCGATATCGCCGGACCCGAGGATCAGGTCATCATCGCCTGCGCCGCCCCAAACGCGGTTGCCAACGCTATCATCACGCATATCAATGCCGCCATTGATATCAGTCAGTTCACCGCCATCACGCAACTCGGTCAATTCAGTCAGGTTCAAAGGCAGGTTTTCGATGATGCCACCAAAGACAACGTCGTCACCTTCGCCGCCAGCGACCATATCGCCGCCGCGACCACCGATAACCGTGTCGTTACCTTCATCGCCGCGCACCGTGTCCCAGCCGTAATCGCCTGACAAGAAATCATCGCCGCCTTGGCCTTCAATCAGGTCTTGGCCGGTGTTACCCGTCACGAAATCATCGCCATCGCCCGAGCACAACATGTCGTCGCCAGCTTCTCCAACCAATACGTCTTCGCCATCGCGGCCAAAGATCGTATCGTTGCCTGCGCGGCCATTCATGACATCGTCGCCAGCGTTGCCATCAATGAAGTCGTCGCCAGTGTTGCCTTCAAGGCGGTCATCGCCTTCGCCGCCTTCAATCTCTTCTGCTTCGGTGTGATCGTCATCATTGCTATCCAGAGCGAAACCCAAAAGCGCGAGCGGGAGAGCCAAACTAAGTAACATCAACATCGTAAAATTCCTTTGAGCGTGTTAGTTACCCATGACTACGCAACCTTTTAGCAACGGGTCAAGGTTCTGTTAACCATTGTATGCTCCAGCGAAACAATGCCTTACTTCTGCCTCTTTTTCGTATTTTCTGATGATTCTGACAGGGGGTTTTGTGCACAATGACCTCATTAAAAGGGGATTGGGCTGTACGGCTTTAAGCCGTTCTCGATGTGATTCGCAGCCTGTGTAGGCCACTTGAACCAATAGAGTGATCGGGGGGTAGTGGGGCGTAGCGGCTTGGAAATTACAGTCACGCAAAAGAAAACCCCCAGTCGCGATGAGCGGCTGGAGGCTTGTGTGTCTTAGAATAAGCTTAGCGCTTTTCGATATCCACATAAGGGCGGATATCTGCACCTTGATAGAGCTGGCGTGGGCGGCCAATTTTCAGCTGTGGATCGTTAAGCTGTTCTTTCCACTGTGAAATCCAGCCAACCGTCCGTGCCAATGCAAAGATCGGTGTGAACATCGAGGTTGGGAAACCCATCGCTTCGAGGATGATGCCCGAGTAGAAATCGACGTTCGGGAACAATTTCTTTTCTGCGAAGTACGGATCGGCCAAAGCTTGCTTTTCAAGCTCTTTGGCGACCTGCAAAATCGGGTTGTTTTCAACGCCGAGCAGTTCCAGAACCTCATCCGCTGACTGCTTCATCACAGTTGCACGTGGGTCGCGATTTTTATAGACGCGGTGGCCAAAGCCCATCAGGCGGAAGGGATCGTTTTTGTCTTTGGCGCGGGCAATGAATTCAGGAATACGGTCCGGTGTGCCGATTTCCTTAAGCATTTCGAGGCACGCTTGGTTTGCACCACCGTGGGCAGGGCCCCAGAGGCAAGCAATACCGGCAGCGATACATGCAAAGGGGTTCGCACCCGAAGAAGACGCCAGACGCACTGTGGAGGTCGATGCGTTTTGCTCGTGATCTGCGTGCAGGGTAAAGATGCGGTCCATTGCGCGGCTGAGGATCGGATCAACAACGTAGTCTTCGGCAGGTACGGCAAAGCACATGCGCAAGAAGTTGGAAGCGTAATCCAGATCGTTGCGCGGATACACAAACGGTTGGCCGATGGTGTATTTGAATGCCATCGCAGCGATTGTTGGCATTTTGGCGATCAGACGGATCGAAGCCACTTCGCGCTGCCATTCATCGTTGATGTCAGTTGAGTCGTGGTAGAATGCAGACATCGCGCCAACCACACCCACCATAACGGCCATAGGGTGTGCATCGCGGCGGAAGCCACGGAAGAAGTTGATCATCTGTTCGTGAATCATCGTGTGGTTTGTCACACGGTTCTCGAAATCTTCCAGCTCTTTGGGAGAGGGAAGCTCACCGTAAAGGAGCAAATAGCAGACTTCGAGGTAATGGGAGTTTTCGGCCAGATCGCCAATCTCATAACCACGGTGCGTCAGGATGCCCTCATCCCCATCGATAAAGGTGATTGTGCTGTCGCAAGACGCTGTTGAGGTAAAGCCCGGATCATAGGTGAAAACACCTGCTTGGCTGTATAGTTTACGGATGTCGATTACGTCCGGTCCGGAAGTAGGCGTGAACATCGGCAATTCGACTGTCTTGTCTCCAATGGTCAGTTTCGCTGATTTGGTACTCTCGGCCATTCGTATCCCCTTTTAGGTTGGCTTCGGGTGAGGCAATAGTCCACCCGCATCTGAGCCAGCGCGCGCTGGCTCGTTTTTTAGTTTTATCTACAACATCCATTAACGACAGATTTATGACTGTCTCAGGATGAAGCGTCTTTTAGGCGGGCCAAGGTTTCATCGCGGCCCAGCACCAGCATCATATCATAGACCGAAGGCGTCGCAGCGCGTCCTGCAAGGGCTGCACGCAGCGGCCCTGCCAGCACACCGAACTTGATCTCTTTCGCGGCAGCAAAGCCGTTCAGAACCTCTTCGAGCGTTTCACGTTCCCAGCTACCATCTTGCAACTGCGGCGTCAATTCTCCCAGTATACCACGGGATACCGGATCAAGATTTTTTGAAGATTTCTCGTCTGGTGTGATTGGACGCTGGGCTAAAATAAAGTGACCCTTTTCAAGCAGTTCTGGTAGTTTTTTTGCACGTTCTTTCAGGCAGTACATTGCCCGCTCTAATCCGTCACCTTGTTCTGGTGTCAAAGCAGGCAGGTCTGATGCCTCCAAAAACGCTTGTATTTCCTGCCGCAACGCAGCGTCATTTGCGATGGCAATATGTTGACCACAGATGTTCTCAAGTTTCTTGAGGTCAAACTGTGCTGGGCTTTTGCGGATTCCGTCAATATCGAACCATTCTTTTGCCTGTTCGTCGCTAAAGAACTCGTCATCGCCATGGCTCCACCCCAGCCGCGCCAGATAGTTGCGCATGCCAGCAGCAGGGTAGCCCATGGTCTGATATTCCTGTGCGCCCAAAGCCCCGTGGCGTTTGCTGAGCTTTTTGCCGTCGCTGCCATGGATCAACGGGATATGTGACCAGACTGGAACGTCCCAGCCCATGCCGTGATAGATCATCATCTGGCGGGCGGCGTTGTTCAGGTGGTCATCGCCGCGGATCACATGTGTGACGCCCATATCGTGGTCATCGACCACAACCGCCAGCATATAAACGGGTGAGCCGTCCGAGCGCAGCAAAACCATGTCATCCAGTTGTGCGTTGTCGATGGTAACATCGCCCTGAACGGTATCGCGGATCACGGTTTTGCCACCATCGGGGGCTTTGATACGGATCACAAAAGGCGCGTCGGGGTGGCTGGCAGCATCTGCATCGCGCCACGGCGAACGGTACAGCGTGCTGCGCCCCTCGGCGCGGGCTGTTTCGCGGAAGGCTTCGATTTCTTCTTGGCTGGCAAAGCACTTGAATGCCGCGCCCTTTTCCAGCAACGCATGGGCCACTTCAATGTGGCGGGGGGCCATTTCATGCTGGCTGATGACGTCGCCGTCATGGTCAAGTCCTAGCCATGCAAGGCCCTGCAAAATCGCTTCGGTCGCTTCGGGCGTGTGGCGCGCACGGTCTGTGTCTTCGATCCGCAACAAAAACTTGCCTCCACGGCCACGGGCATACAGCCAGTTGAACAGCGCAGTACGCGCGCCGCCAATATGCAGAAAACCCGTAGGCGAGGGGGCGAAGCGGGTAACGATTTCAGAGCACATGGGCGGTCCTTTCGGGGGGCTGTTCATGTTCGATTCATGTTTACCATTTGGTAACCAGCCCGAGCATAGAGTTTGAACCTATTTAGCCAGTGCAGCGAACGGGGGCAAGCAATGGGCGCGGCATCTGCTTTTGCCACGATGATGTCAGCGCAGCGCGGCGCCTTGTTCGGCTGGGTGCCTGTCTGTCTGGCAGTAGGGATAAGCCTTTATTTTCAGATGAAATTCGAGCCGTCGGTGATTCATATATTTATGATTGCTGTCATCGGCGCATTCTTTGGGGCAGTGGCGTATTTCCTGCCCGAGACGACGCGCCCTTTTGCCGTGGCTGTCATGCTGGTCTGTATTGGCGTGTTGCTTGCAGTGGTGCGGGCGCATTCAGTCGCCGGTCCGGTTTTGAGCTTTCGGTATTATGGCGCGGTAGAGGGGCGGATCATCGCGATTGACCGCAGCCAATCGGATGCTTTGCGGCTGACGCTGGATGATGTTGTGCTCGAGCGCGTTCCCCCGTCGCGAACTCCTGAGCGTGTGCGCGTGTCGTTGCATGGTGATCGCAGCGCGGATATCGCGGCTGAACCAGGTTTGCGCGTGATGCTGACAGGCCATCTGTCGCCGCCCTCTGGACCCGTAGAACCAGGGGGATTTGATTTTCAACGCCATGCGTGGTTTGCGCGATTGGGGGCTGTTGGCTATGCGCGTACGCCGCTGATGGGCGTGGCCGAGCCAGAAGGCGGCTTGGGTGTGTTCCGCATCCGCATGGCTGCATCGGCACGGATTCAATCGCATCTTGGCGGCGATACAGGCGGATTTGCTGCCGCCATCACAACGGGGGATCGTTCGGCGATCAGCCAAGCGTCACTGGACGCATTGCGTGCCAGTAATTTGGCGCATTTGCTGGCAATTTCCGGTTTGCATATGGGGCTGATGACAAGCGTTGTTTTTGCAGCACTACGGCTGGTTCTGGCCCTGATGCCGCCACTGGTCTTGCGCTGGCCTGCGCGTAGCATCGCGGCAGCTGGCGCGTTGGTGGTGGCTGCTGGATATTTGGCATTGTCTGGGGGCAACGTCGCCACCCAGCGGGCGTTTGTTATGGTTGCCGTGGCGTTGTTTGCGCTGATGATCGGGCGTCGCGCAATCAGCCTACGCGGCGTGGCGATTGCAGCTATAATTGTACTGGCTCTGCGTCCCGAAGCCCTGATGGGGCCGGGATTTCAGATGTCATTTGCGGCGACAACGGCATTAGTGGCCGTGTTCGGCTGGATGCGTGACGGGGCTGTCAAATTCGGGCCAAAATGGATGCAGCCTGTTGTTGCAGTGGTTATTTCGTCTGCTGTGGCCGGGTTTGCAACCGCGCCGATTGCTGCCGCCCATTTCAATGCCATCGCGCAATATGGGTTGCTCGCCAATCTGGTCACGGTGCCATTGATGGGCGTTTTGGTGATTCCTGCCGCCGTTGTCGCAGCGGTGCTGGCGCCTATCGGACTGGAGATGGTTGCCCTTTGGATTATGGGGCTGGGGGTGGATTGGATATTGTTCGTTGCGCATTTCATGGCAGACCTCCCCCAAGCGCGTAGTTATGTCATCGGACCCTCAGCGCAGGTAGTGCCATTACTGACGCTCGGGTTCCTGACGCTGCTGCTGTGGCGGGGGCGTTTGCGTTGGTGCGGCGTTGTGGCGATGGCGGCTTCATTTGTGATTTGGCACGGCAGCGAACGGCCTGACGTTTTGATTTCTGATACAGGTACATTGGTCGGCGTCATGACGGATCAGGGCCGCGCGCTGAGTAAGGAACGTGGGGCAGGGTTTGCCGCAAGCAACTGGCTTGAAAACGATGGGGAGGGTATCAGCCAAAGCGCTGCTGCTGCCCGTTGGCAAAATGATATTCCAGTGATCCATTTATCGAGAAAACGCGCTGTCGCCGCATTTTCGGGTTGCGTAAAAGGGCAGGTGGTGGTGAGCTCCGTGGCCTTTGATCAAGGTGACATGCCGTGCTTTTTGCACGATCCAGACAGCCTGAAGCACACAGGCGCAGTTGCGTATCATAGGGGGGAGGAGGGGCGGTTGGTCATCACGACGGCCCGCAGCATCGCAGGAGAGCGGCTTTGGACGCAATGGCCAAAGAAAAAACCGCTGCGCCATGATATGAAACAGGCGCAGCGTAAGAACAATTTACAATAAATCAGTAAGAGCGGATCAGCCCGACAAGACGCCCTTGAACTTTTACCTGATCCGAAGGGAAAACGCGGGTTTCATACAGCGGGTTTGCCGCTTCAAGGGCGATGGCATTGCCTTTGCGCTTGAATCTTTTCAGCGTCGCCTCTTGGTCTTCCACCAAAGCGACAACGATATCACCGTCGTCCGCCACAGATGTCTCAAGAATCACAACAACATCACCGTCATTGATGCCCGCCTCGATCATCGAGTCGCCTTTGACCTCAAGCGCATAATGCGCGCCGTTTCCTGCCAGCATCCCATTTGGCACTGTCACGCCATGTGACCGTTGACTGATGGCTTCAATCGGAACACCCGCCGCGATTTTACCCATGACAGGCAGTTCGGTTGCTTCAATTGTGCTGACGGGCAGGGCGTTTGCAGGGGGGGGGATATCAGGCAGGTCGCCGTCAATCACGCGCGGGGCAAAACCCGTACCGCCCATGCTGTCGGGCAGTTTCACAACTTCGATGGCACGGGCGCGGTGCGCCAAACGGCGGATGAAGCCGCGTTCTTCCAGCGCAGTAATCAGGCGGTGAATGCCAGATTTAGACCGCAGATCAAGCGCATCTTTCATCTCATCAAAACTGGGCGGAACACCGTCGCGCTGCACTCGTTTGTGAATGAATGCCAGAAGGTCGAGTTGTTTTTTTGTCAGCACAGAACTTACCTCATCCCTAGTTGTCTCACTTTGTTCTAGGGATGTTCTTGTTTTGTGTCAACCGTTTCAGATGTCAATCAGCCGGACTATTTCGCCTGTGCGCTGCGCGGGGGCATTTGCGGGGCGTACCAGCAAGGCGTCAGCAGTGGCAAGCACGCTGAGCAGGGAGCTGTCTTGACGCGGGGCTGGCGTGATACCGTCCTGCGAGATGTGGGCGCGCATGTAGTGTTCGCGCGGGCCATTGGCGGGAATATCCTGCGCAAGGGGCAGCGTGCGCTCTGGTGCGGGGTGGTGTCCTAGGCCCAGCATGGCGCGGATCATGGGGACGACAAAGACGCAACCGCAGACCATGGCCGACACTGGATTTCCGGGCAGGCCGATCATCGCAGCGCCTTCCAGCCGTCCCGCCATCAGGGGTTTGCCCGGGCGCATGGCGACTTTGTAGAACGATTGCTCCATCCCCATTTCAGCCGCGACAGGCGCAACCAGATCGTGATCGCCGACAGACGCACCGCCAATGGTGACGATCAAATCAGATCCACGCGCCAGCTCAAAACTACGGCGTAGGGAGGCGGCATCATCGCGTGCAATGGGCAGCAGACGTGTTTGCGCGCCCATATCTTCCAGCATCGCAGCGAGGCCATAGGTGTTGGAGGCGATGATCTGGTCTTGGTTGGGAGCCTCGCCCGGTTGAACCAATTCATCCCCAGTGGCAAGAATGGCCACGATAGGTTTACGGAACACAGGCACGCGCGCGATGTTCATAGAGGCAAGCAAAGCAATGTCCGCAGGCCGTAAACGGCGCGGGGCGGCAAGCGGCTGGCCTTGGGTGAAATCACCGCCTGCGGGGCGGATGTTGTCTTTGCCGTCGATGTTGTGACCCAAAGTGATCAGATTACCGCGCCGAGTAACATCCTCTTGGATAACGACAAAATCGGCACCCTCTGGAACGGGCGCACCTGTGAAAATGCGCACGGCCTGACCTGCGCGCAGCGTGCCTACATAGCGATGCCCTGCCGCAGATTCGCCGACCACTTTGAACATTACATCAGGTTCAACTTCGTCACGGCGGACCGCATAACCATCCATTGAGGAGGCGGCAAAGGGCGGCTGGGTGCGTTTGGCGTTCACTTCTTGCGCCAGAACACGGCCATGGGCGTCGCGTAGGGCAATCTCCTCAACGGGCATTACCGTGGTGAGCGAAAACAGCTGCTCTAACGCTTGGGTGACGGTGATCATGGAGCCGTGTGGCGGCCCGATTTGCCGCCGTCTTTCAGCGTGACGCGCAAGCCGCCGATTTCCATGGTCTTATCGACGGCTTTGCTCATGTCATAGACGGTTAGTGCCGTGACAGAAGCCGCAGTGAGCGCCTCCATCTCGACCCCTGTTTGACCTGTGGTTTTCACGGTTGCCGTGATGCGGATGCCAGGAAGGTCTGGATCAGGCGTCAGATCAACAGAGACGGATGTGATCGGCAGCGGGTGGCAGAGCGGAATGAGATCGGATGTTTTTTTGGCGGCCATGATGCCCGCCAATCGCGCAACGCCCAGAACGTCGCCTTTTTTGGCGCGACCTTCTGTAATGATATCAAGTGTTTCACGCTGCATTTGAATGTAGTTTTCAGCCGTGGCAATCCGCGCGGTCACAGCCTTTTCAGACACATCCACCATATGCGCATGACCTTCGCCATCAAAATGGGTCAGCGCCACTACATGCCTCCCGCTTGCAACGGGTTGGCAAGCAGTGTGCGTGTGGCATGAGCAACATCGTCCTGCCGCATCAGGCTTTCGCCAATCAAGAAGCTGCGGGCACCGTAACGGGCCATATCTGCAAGATCGGCAGGCGTGTTTAACCCGCTTTCACAGATGATCATCCGTTCGCCTGGAATGTGCTTGGAAAGTGTGCGTGTCACATCAAGAGACGTCTCGAACGTATTGAGATTGCGGTTATTAATCCCAATCATGCGCGATTTAAGAAGCATTGCGCGCTCTAGTTCTTTGGCGTTATGCGTTTCGATCAGAGCATCCATGCCGTAGTGTGTGGCGGCATCTTCCAACTCAATCGCTTGGGCGTCCGATACAGAGGCCATAATGATCAAGATGCAATCAGCACCAAGGCTGCGTGCCTCGGCTACTTGATAGGTATCATAGAGAAAGTCTTTGCGCAGCACAGGCAATTCACAGGCTGCGCGGGCCTCGACGAGGAACTCTTTGGCGCCCTGAAAACTGGGGGTGTCGGTCAGAACGGACAGGCAGGTAGCCCCGCCAGCTTCATAAGCAGCGGCCAGTGCTGCTGGCTGGAAATCTTCGCGGATCAGACCTTTGGAGGGGCTGGCCTTTTTGATTTCGGCAATCAGGCCGTAATTCTCGATGGATGCCTCAAACAGCGCTTCCGCAAAGGGCCGCACAACGGGGGCAGCGGCGGCGCGTGCCTCCATTTCCTCAAGGGGAACAGCGGCTTTGTCTGCTGCAATTTCTTCAAGCTTGTAGGCTTTGATTTTGTCTAGGATTGTTTGGGTCATGGTGCCTCCGGATCACCCCAGTTTATGGACCTATGCCCTTGGCTGTGCAACCATACATTGGTGCGGCTAAAGGGACGGGAGCCAAAGAAGCCGCGATGGGCGGAAAGCGGCGAAGGGTGTGCTGTTTCCAGCTTGAGATTTTTCGTGTTGTCCACGGCGCTTGCGGCCTTATGCGCAGGCCCACCCCACAGCAGATAAGCGCGTGGTTGGTCTGCGAGGCGTTTCAGCACTTGTTCGGTGAGACTTTCCCAGCCCAGCTTTGCGTGGCCTTTGGGGGTGCCCTGTGGCACGGTCAGGATCGTGTTGAGCAGCAAAACGCCCTGATCGGCCCAATCATCCAGCTGGGTGCGGGTGCGTGTAACATCTAGATCGCTGCGTAACTCTTTGAAAATATTCCCAAGACTATCGAGCCTTCCACCAAAATCTGCTGTGATGGAGAAGGCCAGAGCATGGGCCTTGGCGGGGGTGTGGTAGGGGTCTTGACCCAATATCACCACACGCACGTCATCGGGTTGTAGTCGCTCCAGTGCATTAAACACCAGCGGCGCGGGGGGCAGGATCACGCGTGTCTCTTCCGCCAGCGTCGCTTCGATTCTTGGCAACGTTTCGTCAAAGAATGGCAAACTACGCCACGCGCCCAGACGGCTTAGGTCAAACATCAGCCAGCTTGCGTAATTCGGGCGACGGCAGTGATCTTCTCACGTGCGGCGCCCGAATCAATACTGGCGCGGGCCATCTCAACCCCTGCTTTCAGGTCCGGCGCGGCATCGGCAATCACCAGCGCCGCAGCAGAGTTGAGCAGCACGGCATCGCGGTAGGCAGATTGCTCGCCGTCCAGCAGGGCGTTAAACGCCACGGCGTTTTGTTCAGGTGTGCCGCCGACAATTGCCTCAAACGGATGCACGGGCAGGCCAGCGTCTTCGGGATGGATTTCAATGTCATCAATGGCGCCAGTTTTGCGCAAGGCACTGACCCAGCTGACACCCGTGATGGTCAGTTCATCCGTCCCATCCGAGCCATGCACCAACCATGCGGCTTCCGAGCCGAGGAGTTTCAGCGTCTCTGCCATCGGGCGGGTCAATTCACGGGTGTAAGTCCCTGTGAGTTGGCGCTTGACCCCAGCGGGATTGGTGAGCGGTCCAAGAATGTTAAAAATCGTGCGCGTGCCCAGCTCAGAGCGGGTGGGCATGACATGCGCAATCGCAGGATGGTGCATCGGGGCCATCATAAAGCCGATGCCAGCCTCGTTCAGGGCCTTTTCCACCACTGCCGCGCCGACCATGGTTTTCAGGCCCATTTGGCCCAATGCATCCGCTGCACCTGATTTTGAGCTCAGATTACGGTTGCCATGTTTGGCCACAACCACCCCTGCACCAGCCACCACAAAGGCGGTTGCGGTTGAGATGTTCAGCGTGCCTTTGCCGTCGCCGCCTGTGCCAACAATATCCATCGCGCCCTCGGGGGCCACAACGGGATTGCATTTGCGGCGCATCACAGAGGCGGCTGCGGTGAATTCATCCACTGTTTCGCCGCGTGTGCGCAGGGCCATCAGGAAACCGCCAATCTGGCTGGGGGTCGCTTGGCCTGCAAAAAGGATGTCAAAGGCTTGTTCAGCCTGTGTACGGGTCAGCGGGCCGTTGGCAGCCGCATCAATGAGGGGTTTTAGGGCGTCGCTCATGCGGGTTCTTTGACCTCCTTGAGGAAGTTTTCCAGCAGCGCGTGGCCATGCTCGGAACGGATTGATTCAGGGTGGAATTGCACGCCGTGGATCGGCAATGTGCGGTGTTGCAGGCCCATGATGGTGCCATCTTCCAGCTCGGCAGTGACCTCAAGGCAATCTGGCAGGCTGGCGCGTTCAACGATCAAGGAATGATACCGCGTGGCGGCAAAAGGGGTGGGTAGCCCCGCAAACAGGCCTTTGCCTGTGTGCTGCATCTGGCCCAGCTTGCCGTGTACAATATCATCTGCACGGATTACGCGGCCGCCAAAAGCTTCGCCAATGGTCTGATGACCCAAACAGACCCCCAGCAGCGGGATACCCGCAGCGGCGGCAGCATGGGTGAGTTCCAAGCAAATACCTGCCTGCGCGGGATCGCAAGGACCGGGGGACAAGACGATGCCCGAAGGGCGCATTGCCATAGCTTCATCTACGCTCAACGTATCATTGCGGCGGATTTCCATCTGCGCGCCCAGAGCGCCCAGATAGTGCACTAGGTTATAGGTGAAGCTGTCATAGTTATCGATCAACAGGAGCATCTTGGGAAAACTTCGTATTAGGACTAGAGAAGGGAGGCGTTGGAGGTGTATAGATCGTGAGGGTAGATGGTCAGTCTTGGACGCAATCGTCAAGGGGCAGGCCGCTGCATTGCGCATTAACCGGAGCATAATATTCGGGATGCGAGGGGTGCAGAGTAACAGGACAAGGGTGCAACAGCTATGGCACATGGTGTATTAAGCGGAATCGGTTTGGGCGCAGTATTTAGCCTAAGCGTGGCGGGAGTCATTTCA
Source organism: Sulfitobacter undariae (assembly GCF_014196805.1). Taxonomy (GTDB): domain Bacteria; phylum Pseudomonadota; class Alphaproteobacteria; order Rhodobacterales; family Rhodobacteraceae; genus Sulfitobacter; species Sulfitobacter undariae. The sequence continues at coordinate 268,418 of NZ_JACIEI010000003.1, forward strand.
GTTGTGGTTCCAATGGAGCCGCAACCCATGCCCGAAACAGAAGTTGCGGCACCGGCGACCAAGCCAGTGCTTGCCGTGCCAGAACCTGCAGTATCAGAGCCAGTGACATCTTTATCGGCGCAGAGCGGCACAAACACTTCTCCAGCAGAGGTCGTGCCTGACGTCATTGAAAACACTGACTTGCCGATTGAATCCGACGCGCCGATCGAACCCGACATGCCCATCGAAGCGGACGTGCCGCCAGAACCCGAGACCACAGCGCTTGCGCCACAGCTTGAGAGCGACTTGGGAGCAGGCGTTGCGCCAGCCATTGTGCAGCAAGCACCTGTGACGCCGCCGACAGCAGACCCCGTTGTTGCGCCCACAGCATCCACATCTGCTGCCGCACCTGTTCAAGATGTCACAGAAGCAGACAGTGTACCGCAGGTGCCAGTAGCTACGCCGCGACCAGAAACCGGCGACATTGGCGCACTGACATTGCCCAAACCACTGCCATCGAGTGTGACCGCACGCATTGCAGAGGACGCGCCCGTTTTGCCCAATCCGCAAGCGCTCGCCCCGATGATGCCTGATGACAGCCCAGATGTTGCGATGCCCGAGCCAGCAGAAGTCGTTGCTCCGCAAGAAGATCTGGTACCAAGCGCCCCTGAGGCAGCAGAGACACCAGAAGCGGCGCCCCAAACGGCAGCAGAAGAAACCTTGGAGCCAAAGCCCGTCAAACCGCGTGTTTTGCCAGCGCCAAATAGCAGCAGCACTGAAACGCTGGGCACTTCAGCGCGCCCGAGTATTGGTACGCCTGCAAAGACCCTGATTGACCGGAATACTAAAACAGCGCAAACGCAGCAGGCGGGTTCAACGCCATCCAGCTTGGGTGTTTCTGCTGAGAACCAACCGATTAACCTCTATGCGCAACCTTTTTCGAACCCCGATGACCTGCCCATGATGAGCATTGTGCTGATAGACACGGGTGTCGATCTGGATACCAATGAAATCGGCTTGCCTGCTCTTTCAAGTTTCCCCTATCCGATCAGTTTTGCTGTCGATGTGAGTTTACCAGACGCAGCGGAGCGTGTTGCACAGTATCGTGCAAACGGGTTTGAAGTGTTGGCAATGCTGAACCTGCCGCAAGGCGCTCAACCCTCGGACGCAGAAGTGTCCATGAGTGTCGCTCTCAGCGAAATGCCAGAAGTGATTGGTGTCTTGGAGGGCACTGGTGAAGGGGTGCAGGGCTCACGCGAGGTTGCCGATCAAGTTACACGGATTCTGAAAGCCAGCGGTCACGGGTTGGTCACGCAGAGCAAAGGTCTCAATTCAGTACCCAAATTGGCGGTGAAACAAGGTGTGCCTGCGGCCCCAATTTTCCGCGACTTTGATTCTGAAGGCCAAAAGCCCCGCGTTATCCGGCGTTTTCTGGATCAAGCTGCATTTAAGGCGGGCCAAGAAGGCGGTGTGATCATGTTGGGTCGCTTGCGCCCCGAAACCATCGAAGCCTTATTGGTTTGGGGGCTTGCAGATCGCGCGGGGTCTGTGGCTTTGGTGCCTGTATCGGCAGTATTGTTGGACCAACGCTAAGTTTGTCACATCTAAAACACCTTACATCCTGAATGGTCTAAAATCCGTCTCTTATTTGCCATTTTTGTGAGTAAAAACAGAGAGGATTTTAGAAGGATGTGTCGGTGTTTTTATATATCTATAAACCAAGTGACTTTGTAGAAACCGTACCCTCTGAAGCCGGCAGTGGCTCGGTTTCTGGAGGGCCATGGACACTTACCTTAAAACCAGGTGCTACGCCGATATCGGTTGAGATCACAGATAACGACAACATCTTTGACGAACTCGACACGACCCAGAATATCACAAATGCTGTGACCTTGGACGGTAACACTTGGGCAGCAGGAGAGACGATTCACTCCGCTTATGATTTAATTAATTCGACGACGGGCCATAAAGTCACGACGCTGCATTTCGGAGGCAATGGGAACCAGGTTGGGGCGGTTGATGGTTTGGTGTCGACTGTGCGTCTTGTTGAAGGTGAGAGCTATACCTTTAATCAGAGCCGTACATCCAACAAAGAGACCAATGAATATGAGCAGTACGTTGCCTGCTTTACCGCTGATACTTTGATCGAGACAGTGGATGGCCTTATACCTGTGCAGGATTTGCAGGTGGGCTGCATGATTCAAACACTTGATCATGGGCCGCAACCGCTTATGGCTTTGTTGTCACGACATGTAGATGTGGCGACACTGCAGGAGATGCCAAATTTGGCACCTGTCCGTATCACCGCGGGCGCATTGGGGCAGGGGCTTCCCTTGCGCGATCTGCTTGTGTCCCCCCAACACCGTTTCCTTGCGCGTTCGGTTGTGGTGCGGCGGATGTTTGAAGCGGCTGAAACATTACTCAGTGCAAAGCAACTTACCGCTTTGCCGGGCATTGCCGTGGACAACAGCCAAAGTGAGGTGACATATTTTCACCTTGTGATGCCGCACCATGAAATTGTGATCGCGGAAGGGACCCCGACAGAAAGTTTTTATTGCGGAGAGATGGCTATGAAATCTCTGACGCCCGCTGCCCGTGCGGAGCTAAGCAAGCTGTTCCCAGACCTTCTGACAGGCGTGTCTGGAGTAGAGCCTGTGCGCCCGTTGCCCAGCCCTCGCCGCCAGAAACAACTGGTCAGCAGGCTGCTGCGCAACACCAAACCCGTGCTTGCCGCTTAGCTGTTGCCGTTACCGTCAAAGCGCGCTGCATCTTCGGCGGCGCGTCTGATGGCACCGGATTTATGCACGGTTTCCATATATTCGGCTTCAGGGTCGCTGTCATAAACAACACCGCCGCCTGCTTGGATATACAGCGTTTCATCTTTGATTACGGCAGTACGCAAGGCGATACACATATCCATGTCGCCGCCTGCGCTGAAATACCCGACACCGCCGCCATAGACGCCGCGTTTCTCCGGCTCTAACTCGTCGATGATCTGCATGGCACGGACTTTGGGCGCACCAGAAACCGTACCCGCAGGCATACCCGCAAAGAAGGCATCCAGTGCGTCGCAATCTTCGCGCAGCTCGCCGACAACGTTAGACACGATGTGCATGACGTGGCTATAGCGCTCGACGATGAATTCCTCGGTAGGGCGCACGGTGCCTATCTTGGCAACACGGCCCACATCGTTACGGCCCAAATCAAACAGCATCAGATGTTCGGCCAGTTCTTTTTGATCGGCCATCAAATCCGCTTCAAGTGCGCGATCTTCTTCGGGTGTTGCACCACGGGGGCGGGTGCCTGCGATGGGGCGGATGGTGATTTCCTGACCAAACACACGCACTAGAATTTCAGGGCTGGCACCAACCACATGGAAGCCGCCAAAGTTGAAGTAAAACATGAACGGCGACGGGTTGGTCCGGCGCAGCGAGCGATAAAGCGAGAAGGGCGGCTGCGGAAAGGCCTGCGCCCAGCGTTGGCTTGGCACAACCTGAAAGATGTCACCGGCTTTGATGTATTCTTTGGCCTTCAGAACGGCTTCTTTATAGGCGTCTTTGGTGAAGTTGCTGACAGGGGCAGGGACGGCCGCAGCTTCGCCCAGATTGCGTGAGGTGCCAGCAGGCGCGCGCTCCAGATCCCGTACGGCATCCATCACACGCTCAGCCGCTTGGGCATAGGCGGCGCGGGCGGATTGGCCATCGGCCACCCATGCAGGGGACACAACTGTGACTTCGCCTTTGACACCGTCCAGCACTGCCACAACAGAAGGACGCAGCATTACGGCGTCAGGCAGGCCCAATGGATCAGAGTTTACGTCGGGCAGGCGTTCGACCAGCCGGATCATATCATAGCCTAGATAGCCAAACAGTCCCGCAGCCGATTGCGGCAGGTCTTCGGGTAGGTCGATTTTGCTTTCGGCGATGAGGCTGCGCAGGGCGTCCAGTGGTCCGCCCTCAATCGCGACATAGGCATCGGGATCATAACGCGCAGCGCGGTTGACCTCGGATGTGGTGCCGCGACACCGCCAGATCAGATCAGGTTTCATACCGATGATGGAATAACGTCCGCGCACTTCGCCGCCAGTGACGGATTCCAGCATAAATGCGTTTTCCGCCGCCCCGCCCAGCTTGAGCATCAAGGACACAGGCGTATCCAGATCAGCAGCCAGACGGGTATAGACCACCTGATGTTGACCCGCGTTATAACGGGCCGCGAAAGTATCAAAATCGGGTGTCAGTTGCATCTTATTGGAAACCTACGTTCACAGCAGTCACAGCACGCGGATCAATGTTTTGACCAGCACGCAGCAATACATCATTGGAATAGATATCGAACAAATCACGCGCCAACGCATCGTTTTGTTGGGTGCGTAGATTGGCGATAAAGGCTTGTGATTGGGCGTTGTCCATATCGGCGGGTGTGATTGCATCCAGACGCACGATCACAACGGTGTCTTCGCCTTCCATGATACGGATTTCGCCTGTTTCCATTTCAAACACTTCCTCGGTAAAGCCTGCTGGTGTGGCAGGAAGGAAAGCGTTGCGGGTTTGGTCCGTTTCTACACGCTCCGACAGGCCAGAAGCCGAAAGGGCAGCGCCTGCTTCGGTTTGTGCTTTGGCCGCTTCGGCCTGAACGCGCAACTGAGTGACGATCTGTTCTGAGCGCCAGCGATCTGCCACTTGGTCAGCGACATCTTCATAGGAGGCAGGGCGCTCTGGCAGGGCTTCATCCAGACGCAGCGCAAAGATACTGCCATCATCCAGCTGATCGACTTTCGGAAAGTCCGTATCGGTTACCGTGGCGGCAGCTTCGCGGAAACCTTCATAGGCGGCGATGCCATCAGAGCTGTCCACAGTCCAATCGACTTGCCCCAATACCATGTCGGTTTCTTGCGCAAGTTGCTCTAGGGTGGACCCACCGGCAAGGCGGTCATCAAAGTCTTCTGCTTGGGCTTCAACAATGCGAACTGCGCGGTCAGCCGCAAGAATATCACGAAGCTCGGGCTCGGCTTCTTCGAAGGTTACGGTTTGGGCGGGGAGGACCGCATTGACGCGAAACAGGGCAGGGCCAAGGTTGCTATCGGCGGGGCCAACAACGTCACCGACTTGGGCGGCAAAGACTACCTCGCCTGCCGCACCTAGTGCGTCCAGATCAACATCACCCAAATCCACATCTGTCAGGGCCAGACCGCGGTCAGTAACCAGAGTTTCAAAGGTGGTACCACCGACTTCGAGTGCCGCAGCAGCTTGGTCTGCGGCTTCTTGATCAGAAAAGACCAGTCGCTCAACCAGACGGCGGGCGGGTTGATTGTATTGCTCGGAGCGGGAGGCATATTCTGCGCGCAGATCATCTTCGGCCAGTTCAACCTGATCAATGATGTCGGTTGGGTTCAGCCACACATATGTTATTTTCTTGGTTGCAGGCAAAACGAAGTTATCGGCATTTGCGTCGAAATATGCCTTTAATGTCGCTTCATCTGCGTCTTCGATTGGGGTTTTCAGCGTCGTTTCGTCCAGCAGAGCCCAAGTGAAATTTCTGTTTTCAGCGACATAAGAAACCAGCGTTTCTGCATAGGCGGCAGGCATTTCCACACCGCTTATGATGGCGTCTTGCAGGAGTTGACGTGCGGCCTCTTCGCGCAGGCTTGTTTCAAACTCGGCTTCGGTTAAGCCCGCAGAGCGCAGCGTCTGGGCATAGCCTTGGCGGTCAAAACTTCCGTCAACACCTTGGAATGACGAAATTGCAACGACGCGGTCGCGGAGGGTTTCGTCACCGATGGACAGGCCAATTAGTGTGGCCTCATGATCCAAAGCGCGCTCGCGTACGATACGTTGCAAAACGATTGTGTCGAGACCCAGTTGCTGGGCCTGTGCAAAGCTGATGTTGCTGCCCGACTGGGCACTGATGTTGCGCAGGTCTTGCTGCATTTGACGGGCGTAGGTATCTACGGAAATGGATTTATCCCCGACGGTACCAATGGTGCGTAAATTGCCGCTCAGGTTGACTGCGCCAAAGCCGCCCAGCCCGACAAAGAGCAGGCCCATTAGGCCCCAGGTTGCAGTTTTTCCGATACTAGATCTCTTGGCCATAACAGGTGCCCCTTAAACGGTGTTTGCGACTGTCTAAGGGCTTGTCCGCTAAGGGGCAAGAGGCTGCTACCTAAGGGGTAGATCAACGGCCTCAAGGCGGGCGAATAATGTGGCAATTCCCGCAGCATCCAGATTGGCAAAAGCGATGCGCAACTCATTGGCGCCTTCTGGGGCATCCTTGGGGTAGAACATCGTGCCCGGCAGGGTCAGAACTCCGGCGTCGCGCACCAAGGCTGGGGCCAGATCGGCACTGCTGAGCGCGAAAGGGTGCCGCAGATAGGCGAAATATCCGCCCAATCCCAGCAGGGTCCAGCCTTTGGCCTCTAAAACGGACAGATTTTCAGTGATTGCAGCGCGGCGGGTGAGAATTTCGTCGCGTTCACCAGCCAGCCATTGATCAAGGTTCTGCATTCCCCAGAGGGCGGCGTATTGGCCGATCTGATTGGGGCAAATTGCAACCGTGTCGAGGAATTTTTCGACCTCGGCGAGGCGTGCCTCGGAGGCCGCAACCGCGCCGACACGGTGACCTGTCAGGCGGTAGGCTTTGGAGAACGAATAGAGGTGGATCAGCGTGTCATCCCAATCCGGCCGTTGGAACAGGCTGTGGGGGATATCGGTGCTGGAATGAAAGTCGCGGTAAGTCTCATCTACGATCAGGGCAATACCGCGTGATTTGGCAATGTCATAGAAAGCCGTGATCAGATCATCAGGATATTCTGCGCCCGTCGGGTTATTGGGCGTGACCAACACAATGGCGCGGGTGCGCGGCGTGATCAGCTTGGCCGCATCCCACGGATCGGGCATCATATCGCCTTCGCATTTCAGCGGAACGGCTTTTGCACCCGCCATATCCAGCCACATTTTGTGGTTGAAATACCATGGCACAGGGATGATGACCTCGTCGCCCTCAGCACACAATGTGGCGATCGCTGCGGCAAATGCCTGATTGCAGCCAGAGGTGATGGCAACCTGTGAGGCCGCGACCGTGCCACTATAAATGCGCGATGTCCGTGCCGCCAATTCGCTGCGCAACTCGGGCATGCCCAGAACGGGACCATAGAGATGCATAGCGTCATCTTGGATCACCGCATCGGCCATTGCCTTGCGCATATCCGGATGGGGTGCTTCAACTGGAGCGGCCTGACTGACATTGATCAGCGGGCGCTCGGTGGTGAAATTCACCCCCTCCAGCCAGCGGCGGGCCTCCATCACAGGGGGCGGGAAGGTGGTTGCTGTGCGGGGGAGCGTCATGGCGGATGTCCGGATATGGAAGGAAGATGGGGGCGGCTAAGGGCGGGGTCAGTCTTTGCCGCGATAGGGTTCGACGTATTGCAGGGCCATATCCCAAGGGAAGAAAATCCACGTGTCCTGACTGACGCCAGTGATGAAGGTATCGACCATAGGTTCGCCTTCGGGTTTGGCATAGACGGTGGCGAAATGGGCTTTGGGATAGAGTGTGCGCACCAGCTCCAGTGTTTTGCCACTGTCCACCAGATCATCAATGATCAAAATGCCTGTGCCGTCGCCCATGATTTCTACATCTGGTGATTTAAGAACACGCGCTTCGCGACGTTCGTCTGCTTTGCCGCCGCCAGAATGATAAGAAACCACCGAGATTGTATCAACAGTACGGATGTCCAGTTCACGGGCCACAATCATCGCGGGGGCCATGCCGCCACGAGTAATGGCAACAACTGCGTCCCATGCGCCACCGTTGGGGCCTTTACCATCCAGACGCCATGCCAATGCGCGGCTGTCGCGGTGGATTTGATCCCAGCTGATGTGGAAGCCTTTTTCGTGGGGGAGACGTGTATCGGACATTATAGTTACCTTTCAAGCAAGAGGCGCAGGCCAAGGGCAGCCATGACGCCCGAAGCGATCCGGTCGGCCCATGTCTTGACGCGCAAATAGGCCGCACGGGCGCGCGGAGTGGAGAGGCCGAAGGCCATGGCGGAATACACCGTGATCTCGACGATGAAGTGATTGGTGATGATGAGGGCGCTATCGCTGAGAGACAGGCCACTTGGGAAAATCACAACAATCACCGCCCCCGCAAACAGGACGGATTTGGGATTGCTGATGTTAACGATGACGCCAGAGCGAAAAGCGCGTTTGTGGGAGGGGTTGGTGCCTGTTTCCAGCGGCTGTGAAGCCCCGCGCCACATGCTCCAAGCGAGGTAGAGCAAATAAATCGCCCCCCCCAGTTTCATGGCGCCGTAAAGCCATGGCAGCAAATCGAACAAGGCGGCGAGCCCAAGCAAGGCGGCGCTGGTCCACACCGTTGCGATCACGCTAAGACCCAGCCCAGTGAGGATACCTGCCCTGCGCCCATCGGCCATGCTATTGCGCAGCACCAGCAAGAAGGCAGGTCCAGGCGAAGCCATGGCAGCCAGCAATGTGAGATTAAAGGCGATGAGCTGGGCAAGGGTGAGATCGGTCATGGCGTGGTCTGATCCGGTTAGGTGGTTACAATTTTCACGCCCAGCAGGGCGAGCAGGCCGCCAAAGCTGCGGTCGATGATGGTTTTTAGTGAAATATAGGTGGTGCGGCTCTGTTCAAGCGCAAAGACCCTTGCCACAGACATGTTCCACACGGCTTCGTTCAGGAAAACCACAACCAGTAATGCCATGTAAATCCAAAACGGGGCTTCTGGCGGGACGGTGCCGATGAAGATGGCCGAGAAAAGAACGGCGGGTTTGGGATTGGCCAATTGAGTGAATAGACCAAGGCGAAAAGCGCTGGCTGTAGTGCGCGGGGGGCGGTCACCCGTTTCGGTCTCTAGGGGCAAACTTGCGTCACGCCACATGGTATAACCAAGCCAGAGCAAATAGGCCGCGCCGAAAATTTTAAGCGCCCAGAGCAATGCGGGGGCAACTTGAAACAATAGAGCCAGCCCGAACAGCGCCGCGGCAGCCCAGATCACTGCGCCTGCGCCGATGCCTGCCGCAAGGAAGGCCCCTGTACGGGGGCCTTCGGTCAGACCCGTGCGTGCTGATAGAATGACGGCGGGCCCTGGGCTGATGGCAGCCAGCAAATGCAGGAACGCCACCGTCAAAAATGCAGCCAGTGTCATTCGGCGTTGCCTTTACGTACAGGCGCTTCGATATCAGGCGCATCGACGGCTTTCATGCCCACGACATGATAACCCGCATCGACATGAAGGTTTTCACCTGTTGTGCCAGAACCAAGATCAGACAGCAGGAAGAGGGCGGATTTACCGACTTCGTCGATGGTCACATTGCGGCGCAGCGGCGAATTGTACTCGTTCCACTTCATGATGTAGCGGAAATCACCGATGCCTGACGCTGCAAGCGTTTTGATCGGACCTGCTGAAATCGCGTTCACGCGGATTCCATCTTTGCCTAAATCTTCAGCAAGGTACTTCACAGATGCCTCTAAAGCAGCCTTTGCCACGCCCATGACATTATAATGGGGCATTACTTTTTCTGCGCCATAATAAGTGAGGGTCAGGCAAGAACCGCCATTTTTCATCATTTTTTCGGCCCGCTGCACAACGGCAGTAAAGGAATAGACCGAGATATCCATAGACAGGGCAAAGTTGCCGCGCGAGGTATCAACGTAGCGGCCGCGCAATTCATTTTTATCAGAAAACCCAATGGCATGCACAATAAAGTCAATGTTATCCCAGCGTTCAGCCAGACCGGCGAAGAGGGCGTCGATGGAGGCTTCATCGCCCACATCGCAAGGCAAAACAATGTCAGACCCCAGCTGCGCTGCCAGTGGCTCCACGCGCTTTTTCAGCGCATCCCCTTGAAAAGAAAAGGCAAGTTCGGCGCCGGCATCGGCAAGTTGACGGGCAATGCCCCAGGCAATTGATTTGTCGTTGGCCAATCCCATGATTAGCCCCCGCTTGCCCGCCATCAGGTTGTTTGACATTGCCGTGTTCTCCGTAAAAATATTTGTTCCGTACGGTTTACGCGATTGCCTGCTGGCCGACAAGTGAGCGTGCGCTATATCGTATTAGTCGGTCGTCTTTCGGGTTGCACAGGTTCGCCAGATGGTAGAATTAGAGAGTTGAAAGGTGACCTTACTATAAGTCACTTGAGGTAACTCCGCTTTTCAGAGAGACTTCTCGGAAGTATGGATATAACGCGTGATGCGCTGCACTTGGATTTGAAGAGGAAAAGGGAATGACCAACAACGACAACATCTTTTCTGGAGATGATCCATTTGAGCTAACACGCACTTGGTTGGCTGCGGCGACTGACGTGGAAGTAAATGACCCGAACGCAATCTCGCTGAGCACTGTAGATGCTGATGGCATGCCTAATGCGCGAGTGGTCTTGTTAAAAGGTATCGAGGACAACGCGTTTGTCTTCTATACCAACTACACAAGTGCAAAGGCAGTCGAGCTTGAGCAGTCTGGCAAAGCTGCATTTGTTATGCATTGGAAATCCCTGCGTCGTCAGGTGCGGGCGCGTGGTTTGATTAGCCGTGAAGATGGTGTAAAAGCAGATGAATATTATGCCTCTCGTTCGTTGATGAGCCGTTATGGTGCTTGGGCATCGCGGCAATCTCAACCGCTTGAGAACCGCGACGCGCTGGAACTGGCTGTAAAGCAGGCGCAATCCGAGCAGGGGGGTGATCCGGCACGGCCACCGTTTTGGGGTGGCTTTCGGTTGGTGCCGCTCGAAATGGAGTTTTGGGCAGATGGCGCTTCGCGTTTGCATGATCGGTTTCAATGGCGTCGTTCTGCTGTTGATAAACCTTGGGAAATTAAACGGCTAAATCCGTAACCGTACCAGTGTGGCCAAGCGTTATTTTGGCATTGGAGCTTGAAATGCTCCTTCATTTGATTTGAAAGACGGTGCGATTGTTATGACGGAATCTGATGGGCAGAATACGGCCCTGATAAAAGTGACCGGTGAGGTCAAGTGGTTCGACCCAGTTAAGGGATTCGGCTTTGTCGTCTCTGATTCTGGGGGGGCTGATATTCTCCTCCATGTGAATGTATTGCGAAATTTCGGCCAAAGCTCGGTTGCGGATGGTGCGCGCATAGAATTGTTGACACATCAGACCGAGCGCGGCGTGCAAGCCGCATCGGTGGTGTCTATCACACCCCCTGAGGGCATGATGCCAACCCTACCAGACATTGTAGAGATGGACCGCGCCGAGATCGAGCGAAGCCCGCTTTTGCCTGCACGGATCAAATGGTTCGACAAGGGTAAGGGATTTGGGTTTGCAAATGCCTTTGGGCGCAGCGACGATGTGTTTGTGCATGTCGATGTGCTGCGTCAATCTGGGCTATCTGATCTGGCACCGGGCGAAGCAATTGCCATGCGTATCATAGATGGCAAGAGAGGCCGGATGGCCGCAGAGGTACGCGCGTGGGAAACAGTCATTTCAACAGACGAAGAGTTATTGCAGGATTAGGTGCTCTTGCTGTCGGGGCAGGGCCTCTGACAGCAAAAACACCACGCTACCGATGCCCTACGGGGCGTGTCACCATTCAGGGCGGGTTCGGCACTGCTGCATTTAATGTAGATGTTGCTGCTGATGTGGAAACCCGTGCCCGTGGTCTGATGTACGTCAAAGAAATGCCCCTGAGCCGTGGCATGCTGTTTGTCTACCCAGCCCCCCAATTACTCAGCTTTTGGATGCGAAATACGTTGATCGAGCTGGATATGCTCTTTCTCGATCGCTTTGGTGTGATCCAGAAGATTCATCACCGCGCGGTACCATTAAATGAAACGCCGATCTCGGGCGGGGATCAATTGCTGACAGGCGTGTTGGAAATCAACGGTGGGTTGGCGAAAAGAATGGGCATCGCGCAGGGCGATATACTGCGCCATCCGGCCTTTATCAGCCAGTCTGAACCTTGGTCGTGCAGTTAGAGTGAAATAGTTCATGCGAAAGGCAAATTATGCCTTTTCAATCCCGATAGGCTTCGCTAAAGAAGCGTTAGTCGGGGCGTGGCGCAGCCTGGTAGCGCACCTGTTTTGGGTACAGGGGGTCGGATGTTCGAATCATCTCGCCCCGACCACTAAGAAAGACGATAACTCATGTGGCCTCTTCGTGAATAGCGAGGAGGCCACAAGTCTTTTCAGCCTCTAGATGTACTTGTTTCTGCTGTGGGAATCGCCCGGGGTTTCGGGGCGGTCTTTTAGGTCACGGTGATCTCGACTTATCCACATCTTGTGTCTTCTTTGTGTTTTAGGCCGAATTTTACCCAACTTGTTGTGGTGCGGATGTTACACGCATGTGACGCCTTCGGGCGAATTTGCATTTTTTTGCCGATGTGCCAAAAATATTTGCAGCGCGGTCAGAGCAAAGGAGGCCGCGTTAACGATTTCGGATTTTTTGATGCAGACGGTGGGGCGAGGTTGCTAGTCGTGCCATTTTAAAGCGTTTTTTGGACTCTCGAAAGATTAACCTTTTTGACAAGTCGCTTCAGTGAATCGCGTTGGGTCTTCGCACTCTTGATTAGACACTTCCGTCAACCGTTTAAAACAAATTTTAGTCTAATATATCCGTTGACCAAAGGGGGCCATTTACGCCAAATTGTGGAGGCTTACGGCAGTACCCACAATATGTAGTGGTTGAACGCTATGCAGGTGTGTCGGGCAGCAGGATACAGGTAAACGGTCTATTTTTAATGGTTCCAGTGAGTCGCAGTCGGGTTTTTAAAGCCCCGAGCACTGCGATTGTGTGTTTTGCAAAATGTTTGAGGTTGGGCGCGCAAGGCACGTCTGTGAATTTTAACGCTGGAAAACGGGACGGCGCGATGAGAATTGAACGTAGATTTACCACTCAAGGAAAAGATGCATACGCGGATCTGAATTTTGTGAGCACAGTCTCCGAAATTCGTAACCCAGACGGCTCTATTGTTTTTCACCTCGATAACGTCGAGGTGCCAAAGTCATGGAGCCAAGTGGCCTCTGACGTCATCGCACAGAAATATTTCCGCAAAGCGGGTGTCCCAGCCGAATCCAAACGCGTGAAAGAAAAAGGCGTACCAGAATTCTTGTGGCGCTCTGTTCCTGTTGAGGGCACCGAGATGGGCGGCGAGACATCTTCCAAACAAGTGTTTGACCGTTTGGCAGGCGCTTGGGCCTATTGGGGCTGGAAAGGTGGCTACTTCACCACAGAAGAAGATGCGCGCACCTATTACGACGAAATGCGTCACATGCTGGCCTCTCAGCGCGCTGCGCCCAATTCTCCACAGTGGTTTAACACAGGGCTGCACTGGGCCTACGGCATCGACGGCCCTGCGCAGGGTCACTATTATGTGGATCACAAGTCAGGCAAACTGACACGCTCTACTTCTTCTTACGAACACCCCCAACCGCACGCCTGTTTCATCCAATCTGTGGCCGATGATCTGGTTGGCGATGGCGGCATCATGGACCTTTGGGTGCGCGAAGCGCGTCTGTTCAAATATGGCTCCGGTACGGGTACGAACTTCTCAAGCCTGCGCGGCGCAGGAGAGAACCTGTCTGGCGGTGGTAAATCATCGGGTCTGATGGGGTTCTTGAAAATAGGTGACCGCGCTGCGGGCGCGATCAAGTCTGGCGGCACCACACGGCGTGCGGCGAAAATGGTGATCGTTGATGCAGACCACCCGGATATTGAAGACTTCATCAACTGGAAGGTGATCGAAGAGCAAAAAGTGGCAAGTATTGTCGCGGGCTCCAAGATGCACGAACAGAAGTTGAACCTGATCTTTAAGGCCATCGCGGCGTGGGACGGTCTGGCAGTAGACGCCTATGATCCCACCAAAAACGAACAACTTAAAGACGCGATCCGTTCGGCCAAAAAGGTCGCCATCCCCGAGACATACGTGAAGCGCGTGCTGGATTATGCCAAACAGGGCCACACCAGCATCGAATTCCCCAGCTACGATACCGATTGGGATAGCGAGGCCTATAGCTCTGTCTCCGGTCAGAACTCCAACAACTCGATCCGCGTCACGGATGCCTTCCTGAAAGCTGTCGAAGCTGATGGTGATTGGGAACTTCTGGACCGCACCACCGGCAAGGTTTCCAAAACCATTCGCGCCCGTGATTTGTGGGATCAGGTTGGCCATGCCGCTTGGGCCTGTGCCGATCCGGGCATCCAGTACCACGATACAGTGAATGACTGGCATACATGCCCAGAAGATGGTGCGATCCGTGGGTCCAACCCGTGTTCGGAATATATGTTCCTTGATGACACGGCGTGTAACCTTGCTTCTATGAACTTGCTGACCTTCCTGAAGGACGGTGAATTCCAAGTCGAAGACTACATGCACGCCTCGCGTCTGTGGACCGTGACGCTGGAAATCTCGGTGATGATGGCGCAATTCCCGTCCAAGGAAATCGCGCAGCGGTCATATGACTTCCGCACGCTGGGTCTGGGCTATGCCAACATTGGTGGCCTGCTGATGAACATGGGCTTCAGCTATGACAGTGACGAGGGGCGGGCGCTGTGTGGTGCGCTCACCGCGATTATGACTGGTGTTGCCTATGCAACCTCTGCCGAAATGGCGGGCGAGTTGGGTCCGTTCCCTGGTTACAATAAAAACGCGGCGCATATGTTGCGTGTGATGCGCAATCACCGCAACGCAGCCCATGGCAACACGGACGGGTATGAGAAGCTGGCGATCAAACCGCTGGCGCTGGATCATGCCAATTGCCCGCAAGCGGGTCTGGTCGATGTGGCAATGTCTACATGGGACGAAGCGCTGGCCATGGGGGAAAAGCACGGCTACCGCAATGCGCAGACCTCCGTAATCGCGCCTACAGGCACAATTGGTCTGGTGATGGATTGTGACACTACTGGGATCGAACCTGACTTTGCGCTGGTGAAATTCAAGAAACTCGCGGGCGGTGGTTACTTTAAAATCATCAACCAATCGGTTCCTGCGGCACTGGAAAAGCTCGGTTACGGTTCTGCTCAGATCGAAGAAATCATTGCTTATGCGGTTGGCCACGGATCTATCGGTAATGCACCGGGGATCAACCATACCATTCTGATGGGACATGGCTTTGGTCCTGCTGAACTGGAGAAGGTAGACGCGGCGCTGGCCTCGGCCTTTGATATCCGCTTTGTGTTCAACCAATGGACATTGGGGCAGGATTTCTGCACCAATGTTCTGGGTATTCCCGCAGCCAAGCTGAACGATCCGACGTTTGATTTGCTGAAATCCCTTGGTTTCTCCAAGAAAGATGTCGACGCGGCCAATGACCATGTCTGCGGCACCATGACACTGGAAGGCGCACCGCACCTGAAAGAAGAGCATTACGCGATCTTTGACTGTGCCAATCCTTGTGGCAAAAAAGGCAAACGCTATTTGTCGGTGAACAGCCACATTTACATGATGGCCGCCGCGCAATCTTTCATCTCGGGTGCGATCTCCAAGACGATCAACATGCCGAATGATGCCACCATCGAAGATTGCCAAAAAGCCTATGAGCTGTCTTGGTCTTTGGGCATCAAAGCCAACGCGCTTTACCGTGACGGATCGAAACTGTCGCAGCCTTTGGCGGCCGCTCTGGTCGAGGATGATGATGATGCCGCAGAAACGCTTGAAAGTGGCTCAAACCACGAGAAGGCTCTCGTGTTGGCCGAAAAAATCGTTGAGAAAGTCGTCATAAAAGAGATCATCAAATCGCACCGCGAAAAGATGCCTCAGCGCCGCAAAGGCTATACCCAAAAGGCGAATGTAGGGGGGCACAAAGTCTACCTGCGCACAGGTGAGTACACAGACGGCTCTTTGGGCGAAATCTTTATCGACATGCACAAAGAGGGTGCGGGTTTCCGTGCCATGATGAACAACTTTGCCATCGCTGTGTCTGTGGGTCTGCAATACGGCGTACCGTTGGAAGAATTTGTTGATGCGTTCACCTTCACCAAGTTCGAACCTGCAGGGATGGTACAAGGCAATGACAGCATCAAATCAGCGACCTCGATCCTTGATTACATCTTCCGCGAGCTTGCTGTCAGCTATCTGGACCGTACCGATCTGGCCCATGTGAAACCTGAAGGCGCGTCATTTGACGATCTGGGGCGTGGCGAAGAAGAAGGTGTGGCGAATGTCGCCGAGATTTCCGAAAGCGCTGCAGCCAAGTCGCTGGAAGTGCTCAAGCAGATCACCTCACCCGGATACCTGCGCAACCGCTTCCCGCAAAGCCTGACAGTCTTCCAAGGCGGTCAGCCCGGGCCTGTGGCTGCACTGCGTCCCAAAGGCGACGGGGGCGTTGCAGTGGCGTCAGCCAGCACAAGTACAACGGCCATTTCCTCGGGTGCGGTTACGATGGACAACCGGACCAAAGCCAAGATGCAAGGCTATGAAGGCGAGGCTTGCGGCGAATGCGGCAACTACACATTAGTGCGTAACGGCACTTGCATGAAGTGCAACACCTGCGGTGGCACATCGGGCTGTAGCTGATCAGATAACTGCGGTGGCCAGCCAAAGTGCAGGCCGCCGTACACGAGACCCAGAGCAGGTGCGCTTGCTCTGTGCTTTGGACAGGCCACAGGCATAAAACAAACCGAGCGGTGAACCAACTGAGCCTGATCCAAAGAAACTAAGGGGCGCCCCAGTGGCGCCCCCTTTTTTATGCGCAAGGAGTGTAGCAGGACAGCCTGTAACCAGAGTAACCCTATTTGAGGATGATGGTCATTGCCTAAACATTGAGGCATGGAGGGGACATGTTTACATATTTAGTTCTTTTCGCCTCCGCCCTAATTGCCGCCACAATCCTGCCGATGCAGTCCGAGGCGGTTCTGACGGGTTTGTTGTTGTCGGGAGGCCGCTCTGTAGCGGTTTTGCTGGCGGTGGCGACTGTGGGAAATGTGCTGGGCGCCGTGATCAACTGGTATTTGGGGCGCTCTGTACTGCGGTTTCGTGAGAAACGGTGGTTTCCTGCGTCGGATGCGCAGCTGGCGCGGGCGCAGGGCTGGTATCAGCGGTACGGGCGATGGTCATTGTTGGGCAGTTGGCTGCCGCTGGTCGGTGACCCGCTGACGGTGGTGGCAGGTGTGATGCGTGAACCTTTGTTGCCTTTTGTGGTGCTGGTCACAGTGGCCAAAGGCGGCAGGTATCTGGCCCTGACCGCAGCTGTGCTGAGCTGGGGATGACGGATTAGATTTTTGGCGAAAAGCCCCAGATCAATTGCCGCAGACCAAGGGCAGCGCCCGCCATAATGCTCAGCAATGTCACAGGTGCGCTAAAGGCCAATACGGAAAAACCGGATAACCCTTGCCCGACACTGCACCCGACTGCCACAACCGCGCCCATGCCCATCAGCGCCGCACCAAGGATTTGACGGCGTAATTCGCGCGGATCATCACAGGCCTCCCAGCGGAACTGACCTTTGATGAGGCAGCCAATAAACGCACCCAATACAACACCCGCAACTGAACCGGTGCCAAAGCTGATCGTGTTGCCAGAGGATGTCATGACATAAAGGATTGTCTCGCCCAGCGGGGCAGAGAAGGTATGGCTGAGCACGGGGGTTGCTTCATAGCCGTGGCTGGACACCCATTGCGTGCCAACCCAGCCCGTGACAATCGCGGCCCCTGCAACAGCGCCCCAGAAGATGTAGGAAGGCGACGCGCGCAAGGAGCGGCTGAGCAATGTTGCGGCAAGGATGAGAGCGCCGATGGAGATGCCCACGGCCTCAAAAGAGAGGCCCGTTAATCGTGCCACCATCTGTGCGATGCCGGGCGGTGTTGTTGTGTAGACCGTGTCGCCAAACGCCCAAAGCCGCAGCGCGGATAGGGGGCCGCCCAAAGTGACATAGGCCGAAATGCCCATGATCATGACAATGAGCAGCGATCGCAGATCACCGCCGCCCAGCCGCGCCAATGCGCCATAGCCGCAATTGCCTGCCAGTGCCATGCCATAGCCAAAGACCACACCACCAAAGACGCTGGCCGCTGGGTTCCACACACGGTTGAGGTAGAAGGATTGCTCAAGGTTGAGAAGGCCCGCCGCCGACAGCCAGAAGGTGCCGATCACCGATACACCGATCGCAACGCCCCACATCCGCAGGCGCAGGGGGTTTTGACCATAGAACAGGTCTTCGATGGCGCCAAGGGTGCAAAAGCGCCCCATGCGTGCAGCAAGTCCCAACAGGATGCCGCCAAACAGTCCCATAAGGGCAACCAATGCAGGATCAGATAAGTGGCTGTTCATCTTGTGCAGGCTAAGTGGCGGCTGCTAGAGGCAGGGCGCGTGATCATTTGTCTCGGCAAAACAGATCATAGACAACTTCCATGATTTGTTTGGGGCGGTCATCTGCCAGACTGTAATAAATCGCTTTGCCGTCACGGCGCGGCGTGACCAACCCCTCCAAGCGCAGGCGCGATAGCTGCTGTGACACGGCCGCCTGACGGGCCGACAACAGCTCTTCCAACTCGGTCACGGATTTCTCGCCCGAGGCCAGATGGCACAGGATCATCAGGCGCCCTTCATGGCTGATCGCTTTGAGGAAATTGGAGGCCTCGACAGCGCTGGCGGCCATTTTATCCATGTCTTCTGCGCACATGTTCAAATCGAATACAGGTAGTCCCATCGTTTCCCCGTTTTAAGTATTGTGATTGGCTGTGTCAGCCTGATCATAATGTTTTGTTTTATATGGCATATCAGCGGCCATCAATTCATCACTTTTTGGTCAGCGCGTTCGAGCATCTGACCGAGCATCCCCCAGAAGAAATCCTCGCCAGGATACCCCTCAATCCGCGAGTCCTCCACACCGTCCACCATCAGCACAAAGGTTGGAGTGAAAACCAGTTTGCGGGCAAATTCCAGATCAGAAGGATAGGGCGCACGAATATCCATGCGCACCAATGGCGCGGCTTTGCCTTCGGGTGTTTTGGGGTAAATGGGGCCGATTTCTTTGTTCCAACGGGCACACCAGATACAGCCTTCTTCCTCGACCATAACAAGCATGGTTTGCGCCACTGCACCAAAGGCAGTCAGGCACATCAGTGGAATACTAAAAATAACAGCCTTGAATGACATGCTGAAATGACCTCTAATTCACAAATATCATAATGTGAATGTGTGGTTTAGGCAAGGGAGGGTCAAGATCGTGTTTGATATTACATTTATGGGTGCCGCGATTGCAGGCATTTTGTCGTTCTTGTCACCGTGTATTTTGCCAATTGTCCCATTTTACCTGAGCTATCTGGCGGGTGTCGGAATGAATCAGATTTCCGCCGATGCCCAGATTGACCGCAAAACCCGTATCCGTGCTGTGCTGTCTGCTTGCTGTTTTGCGGCGGGGGTCATCACGATCTTCATGGGGCTAGGGGCGGCGGCATCGATGTTCGGGCAGGTGGTGCGCGAATATCTTGATATCCTGCGCTGGATTGCTGCGGCGATCATCATCGCGATGGGGCTGCATTTTCTGGGCGTGATCCGAATTGGCATTCTATACCGTCAGATGCGCACCGACGCGGGGAATACATCAAACGCCAGCTATCTTGGTGCCTATGTGATCGGGTTGGCTTTTGCCTTTGGCTGGACCCCATGTGTGGGACCGGTTCTGGCGGCGATTTTGTTCACAGCGGCAGGGACTGACACGGCCACCACTGGGGCATTGCTGCTGTTTGTTTACGGCCTTGGGATGACTGCGCCCTTTGTTTTGGCGGCGCTGTTCATCGGACCGTTTATGCGCTGGATGCAGAAATTCCGCAGGCATCTGGGGACGATCGAAAAAGTCATGGGCGTGATGTTGATCATCTTTGGTCTGTTGATTGCTACAAACAAGGTTAACTATATCGCGCTGTGGATGATTGAGGTCATGCCAGTCTTTGGCACAATTGGATAAGGGGAGGACGTCTGATGAAAAATCTATTTACCGCCACTCTGGCGCTGTTGGCGATGACGGTTTGGGCCGCTGCCGCCACGCTGGGCGACGACGGGCTGCACAAAGCACCGTGGATGCGCGATACTTTCAAAGACCTGCGCGAAGATTTGGCCGAGGCCAATGCCGAAGGCAAACGCCTGATGGTCATCATCGAGCAACGCGGCTGTATCTACTGCAAAAAAATGCATGATGAGGTTTTCTCGGTTGAGGAAGTCGCCGACTATATCGACGAGAACTTCTTTGTGGTGCAGATCAACATGTTCGGCGATGTCGAAGTTACCGATTTTGACGGCGAGGCATTGGCGGAAAAGAATATGGTCAAAAAATGGGGCACATTGTTTACGCCCATGATCCTGTTTTTCCCCGAAGAGGTAGCAGAGGGTGCTACAGCATCACAAGCGGCTGTGGCGACAATGCCCGGGGCGTTTGGGCGCTATACCACCTTTAACCTGCTAAATTGGGTGGTTGAAAAGGGCTATGATGGGGATGAGCCTTTTCAAAAATATCACGCCCGCATGCTTGAGACGCAAAGCCAATAGGGACGCGGCAAAGCGGGGCTTTGAATGGTTATCATTCAATTAACTGAATTTGTTGTTGCGTCAATATGTCACTCTGGGTTAGAATGACTCTACAAAGTCTGGGAGGACGCATGAAAATTTCTGTTATTACAGCCCTCGCGGCTGGGGTCATAGCTTCTGGCGTTTACGCCGAAGAAGTCGCGCCAACAGCGGTTAGCTTTGAAGATGGCGCGGTTGCGCAGTCACTCACTGGCGTTGCTGGAGATTCTGCAAATGGCCGCGAGATCGTCGGGGATAAGGGGCAGGGCAATTGCGTGGCATGTCACATGTTGACTGATCTTGCAGACGTGCCGTTCCAAGGCAACATCGGTCCCAACCTTGATGGTGTGGGGGATCGCTGGTCCGAAGCGGATTTGCGCGGTTTGGTGGTGAATGCAAAGATGATGTTTGAAGACAGCATGATGCCGTCCTTCTACCGCACCGAAGGGTATACGCGTCCGGGTAACGCCTACACAGGCAAGGCCGCTGACGATACTTTCGCGCCACTGCTGAGCGCGCAACAAGTTGAAGATGTTGTGGCCTATCTTGCCACGCTCAAGGAATAATCAAGCCCTTTCAAGGGTGAAGGAGTAAACACAATGGAAATGACAAGACGTGACGCCATTGCAGTGGGGGCCGCGGCCTTTCTAATCGCGGGCTTGCCTATGCGGGCATCCGCGGCAACGGAAGATTTGATTGCGGCATTCACTGGCGGTGCCGAAGTGGGCGCAGGCGATATCACACTGACCGCGCCAGAGATTGCTGAGAACGGCAACACTGTGCCAATCGAGGTTTCTTCGGAAACAGCGGTAGAGATTTTGGTGCTGGCAACGGGCAACCCCGCGCCCAGCGTTGCAACGTTTAAATTCGGCCCCTTGGCTGCATCGCGCGCGGCATCTACGCGTATCCGCCTTGCTGGTACGCAGGATGTTGTGGCGATCGCCAAACTGCCCGACGGCTCGTTTGTGCAAGCAGCAAGCACTGTCAAAGTAACAATCGGCGGCTGCGGCGGCTAAGCCTTTCAAGGAGAAAATAACATGGCATCTGGTGTAAAACCTCGCGTCAAAGTACCAAAATCGGCAGCAGCCGGAGAAGCGATCACAATCAAGACGTTGATCAGCCACAAAATGGAATCCGGCCAGCGCAAAGACGCGGATGGCAACATCATTCCACGTTCGATTATCAACCGTTTCACTTGTGATTTTAACGGTGAAAGCGTGATCGACGTAACAATGGACCCGGCGATTTCCACAAACCCGTATTTTGAATTTCAGGCCACCGTGCCCGAAGCGGGTGAGTTCAAGTTCACATGGTATGACGATGATGGCTCGGTCTATGAAGAAGCCAAGTCAATCGCAATCGGCTAAATACATAGTTACCAAGGGAAACCAAGGGAGGGATACCATGCGGAAATTGACAGGCGCAGTACTTGCTACGCTGTTAACCACATCGGCGGCGTTCGCCGATCCGGTTGATGATACATTGATCTTGAATGAGGAAACCGAAGTTGTGGTGCGCACTGCCGCGCCTGAGCATCTGGCGGATGCCTTTGACGAAGTCATGTCAGGCTGGCTGTTTCGCGGTGATGAAACCCGCGCCATGCAGATGGATGATTTCGATAATCCGGGCATGATTTTTGTTGAGCAGGCCGAGGATAAGTGGAACACAGCCGAAGGCACCGCGGGTAAATCCTGTGCGGATTGCCATGGCGCGTCTGAGGAAATGGCGGGGGTACGCCCGACTTATCCCAAGTGGAACGCAGACGCAGGCGAAGTGCGTACGTTGGAAATGCAAGTCAACGACTGCCGGACAACCCAAATGGGCGCGGATGAATGGAAGTACACGGGCGGTGACATGGTCAACATGACCGCACTTCTTGCTTCTGTTTCACGCGGTTTGCCAATGAACGTCGCTATTGACGGGCCTGCGCAAGCCACATGGGAACAGGGCAAAGAGATGTATTACACCCGCTACGGCCAGCTGGAGCTGTCTTGTGCAAATTGTCACGAGAACAACTTTGGTAACATGATCCGTGCGGACCATCTGAGCCAAGGCCAGACCAACGGCTTTCCTGTTTACCGTCTGAAAAACACCAAACTGAACGCAGCCCATTCGCGTTTCAAAGGGTGTATTCGTGATACACGTGCCGAAACTTTTGCGGCCGGCAGCCCCGAGTTTGTCGCACTTGAACTGTATGTCGCCTCGCGCGGCAATGGTTTGGGTGTCGAAGGGCCTGCAATCCGTAACTAAATACTACGAACCCCGCCCGAGAGATCGGCGCGGGGTTTTTCGATCTATATCCATTCAATAATGCGCATATGTATGTGTAATCGGGAGCCCCCAAAAATGATTTCTCGTCGTGATTTTTTGCAAACCAGCATGGCCGCAGCCGCGCTTTATGGATCATCAGGTTTCGGGAACTGGGGGCGGTTGGCTGCTCAGCAGGCATTGACCCAAGACAAGCTGCTGGAGTTTGATACCTTCGGAAATGTATCTTTGATCCACATCACGGATATTCACGCGCAGTTAAAACCGATCTATTTCCGTGAGCCATCGGTGAACATCGGGGTAGGCGGGAACAAAGGTGCCGTGCCGCACATCACGGGTGCCGATTTTCGCAAGCTCTACGGGATCAACGATGGCAGCCCTTCTGCTTATGCACTGACCCATGATGATTTTAGCGCTCTGGCGCAGGGCTATGGCCGCGTGGGGGGCTTGGACCGTGTGGCAACGGTGATCAATTCGATCCGCGCTGACCGCCCAGACGCGCTGCTGTTGGATGGTGGCGATACGTGGCACGGCAGCTATACCTGCCACCATACGCAAGGGCAGGACATGGTGAATGTCATGAATGCGTTGAAGCCTGATGCGATGACCTTCCACTGGGAATTCACGTTGGGATCCGAACGGGTGCAAGAAATCGTCGAGGGGCTGCCTTTTGCCGCCCTTGGCCAGAACATCTTTGATTCTGAATGGGATGAACCAGCAGAGCTGTTCCCGCCTTACAAATTCTATGAAACCGGCGGCGTGAAGGTTGCTGTGATCGGTCAGGCGTTCCCCTATATGCCCATCGCCAATCCGGGCTGGATGTTCCCTGAATATTCATTCGGCATCCGTGATGAAAACATGCAAGCCATGGTGAATGAGGTCCGCGCAGCAGGGGCTGAACTGGTTGTTTTGCTCAGCCATAATGGCTTTGACGTTGACAAGCAGATGGCAGGCAAGGTGACAGGCATTGACGTGATCTTGTCTGGCCACACCCATGATGCGCTGCCCGAGCCCGTTCTGGTGGGCGAAACAATTATTGTTGCCTCTGGGTCAAACGGAAAATTCGTCAGCCGCGTCGATCTGGACGTGCAGAATGGCCGCATGATGGGGTTCCGTCACAAGCTGATCCCGATCTTCTCGGATGTGATTACGCCTGATGCCGACGTGGCCAAGGTCATCGACGCACAGCGCGCGCCTTATGTGGATCAATTGAGCGAAGTCATTGGACGTACCGCTGATGATCAGACGCTATACCGCCGCGGCAATTTTAACGGCACTTGGGATGATCTGATCTGTGATGCGCTGATTTCCGAGCGCGAAGCAGATATTGCTCTGTCGCCCGGTGTGCGTTGGGGGCCGTCGATCCTGCCCGGGCAGGACATCACCCGCGAAGACATCTGGAACGTCACCTCCATGAGTTATGGCGAAGCCTACCGCACGGAAATGACAGGCGAATTCCTGCATGTGGTGTTGGAAGACGTGGCCGACAACCTGTTCAATCCTGATCCGTATTACCAGCAGGGCGGTGATATGGTGCGTGTGGGTGGCCTTGGTTACCGCATCGATGTGACAAAACCCCAAGGGGACCGCATCACCGAAATGACACTGCTGAAAACGGGCGAAAAGATTGACCCGTCGAAGACCTATCAAATCGCAGGCTGGGCCTCGGTGAACGAGGGCACAGAAGGGCCGCCGATCTGGGATGTGGTCGAAGCGCATATCGCCAAGCAAGGGGTGATCTCGCTTGATCCCAATAACAGCGTGGAAGTGGTCGGCGCTTAGGCGGGCTGAACAGGGAGAGATGTGATGAAAAAGGTGTTTGGAGCAGCCGCATTGCTGGCGATACTGGCAACCAGTGCTTTTGCCGAAGGTGTGGAGCACCGCGTGGCGGTGCATGTGGATCAGAACGATCCGCAGGTGATGAATATGGCGCTTAACAATGTGGCCAACCTCACCAGCTATTATGAGGCGCAAGGCGACACGGTACTGGTTGAGGTGGTTGCTTATGGGCCTGGCCTCAACATGTTCTTACCTGACAAAAGCCCTGTCGAAGACCGCATTTCTACGATGTCTCTGAGTATGGATAACCTCACTTTCTCTGCTTGCGGCAACACGTTGGCCGCGATGGAGAAGAAGGCGGGGAACAAGATTTCCCTGATAGATGAGGCAGAGATCGTGCCATCGGGCGTTGTTCGCCTGATTGAACTTCAAGAAAATGATTATGCCTACATCAAGCCTTGAGGGCTGGATGTTGGTTCCCAACCAAAGGAAAATGCTATGACGCATAAACCCTCACGCAGGCAGTTCCTGCGTAACACGGTGGCGGCAGGTGCTGCGATCACCGTTGCAGGCAAGGCAGATGCCCAATCGCCTGATCCACTGATCACCGAGGTCCAACCTTGGGCGCAGAGCTTTGGAGATGGTGTGGACGAAACACCATATGGTCTGCCGATCAGCTATGAAAATGACGTCATTCGTCGCAATGTGGAATGGCTCACTGCGGATACGGTAAGTTCAATCAACTTTACGCCGATCCATGCGTTGGACGGCACAATCACCCCCCAAGGCTGCGCCTTTGAGCGGCATCATTCGGGTGCGATTGACCTCAAGAAAGAAGACTACCGCCTGATGATCAACGGGTTGGTCGACACGCCACTGGTATTCACTTACGCCGACCTTGAGCGTTTCCCGCGTGAAAATCACGTGTATTTCTGCGAATGTGCCGCAAATAGCGGTATGGAATGGGCGGGCGCGCAGTTGAACGGTGCGCAATTCACGCACGGTATGATCCACAACATGGAATATACGGGTGTGCCGCTGCGCACGCTGCTGGAAGAAGCAGGGCTGGATACGGCGGGTGATCTGAAGGACAAATGGGTGTTTGTTGAGGGCGCGGATGCGTCGTCCAACGGGCGCTCTATCCCGATGGAAAAGGCGCTGGATGACGTGTTGGTGGCATTCAAGGCCAATGGCGAAGCACTACGCAAAGAGCATGGCTATCCTGTGCGGCTTGTGGTGCCGGGCTGGGAAGGCAACATGTGGATCAAATGGATCCGCCGCATCGAGGTGATGGATGCCGCCGTTCAAGCCCGCGAAGAAACCTCGAAATACACCGATACGTTGGCGGATGGTGTCAGCCGCAAATGGACATGGGAGATGGACGCGAAATCGGTTGTGACCAGCCCCAGCCCACAATCCCCGATCACCCATGGTACAGGGCCGCTGGTGATTACGGGCCTTGCATGGTCTGGACGCGGTGCGATTACCCGTGTGGACGTGTCCAAAGACGGTGGCATGACGTGGGAAACGGCCCGTCTGGCCAAGGCGGGCGAGAAGATGGCGTTGACGCGTTTCTATCTGGATACGGATTGGGACGGCTCGGAAATGATGCTGCAATCGCGGGCTATGGATGACACGGGTTATGTGCAGCCCACCAAAACCCAACTGCGCGAAGTGCGCGGGTTGAACTCTATCTATCATAACAACGGCATCCAGACATGGCTGGTGCGGGCGAACGGTGAGGCTGAAAATGTCGAAGTTTCTTAAATCAACGACCATTCTGGCGGCGCTGTCTCTGGCTGCTGCACCTGCAATGGCGCAAAAACTGGGTCTTGGCCGTACCGCCTTGCCTGAAGAAATCGCTGCTTGGAATGGGGATATCAGCCCCGATGGCACGGGTTTGCCCATAGGCCAAGGTGACGCAATTGAGGGCGAAGAGATATTCGCCACTAAATGCGCGGCCTGCCATGGTGATTTCGCCGAAGGCATCGGCAACTGGCCCAAACTGGCGGGGGGCAAAGATACGCTGAACCACGAAGACCCGCTGAAAACTGTCGGATCATATTGGCCCTATTTGTCCACTGCCTTTGATTACATCCAGCGCTCCATGCCTTACGGCGATGCGGGGACGTTGGGCGATGATGAAACCTATGCGATCCTTGCCTATATCCTCTATTCTAACGATTTGATTGAGGATGATTTTGTCTTGTCCAATGAAACGTTTCTGGATGTGGCAATGCCCAACGCGGACGGCTTTATCGTGGATAACCGCGCCGAGACGGAATACGCACATTGGAGAAGTGAGCCTTGCATGGAAAATTGCAAAGCCGCCCCTGTGAAAGTAACCATGCGCGCCATGGTGCTGGATGTGACCCCGCAAGAAGAGGCCGCAGCAGTTCCCGCGCCGGAAGTGGAAGCTGTGGTGGCAGAGCCTGTGCAAGAAGCAGCCGCCACACCAGAACCCGAAGTCCCGCAAGTGGTTGCAGCGTCCTTTGATGCGGAACTGGCAGCGCAGGGCGAGAAAGTGTTTCGCAAGTGCAAAGCCTGCCATCAGGTCGGGGAGGGTGCAAAAAACCGTACAGGCCCGATCTTGACGGGTATTGTAGATAAGGCAGCTGGTACAGTTGACGGGTTCAAATACTCTAAACCCATGCAGCAGGCGGGGGCCGATGGGCTGATCTGGAGCCAAGACGCGCTTGCGGCCTTTCTTGCTAAACCCAAAAGCTATATGAAAGGGACAAAGATGTCTTTCGCTGGCCTCAAAAGCGAGGATGATCAGCTGGCAGTCATCGAATACCTCAAGTCCTTTGCCGATTGAGCATCGGGCGCACCTGTCGATCTAACCGGCACCCAAAAAATGCGGGGGCTTTGATCTAAATCAAAGTTCCCGCGGCCATAGTCTGCGAAACGAAAATCATACTGGGGGAAGACGTTATGAAAGCATTATTTCTGGCAGGGGTAACCTGTGTGGTGACGGCTTTTGGCGCACAAGCGCAGGAAATCGCAACGGTCTACCCTTTTGAGGGTAGTTTTGATGACGCGACCTTCAGTGTTGAGAGCGCCATTATTGGCCGTGGTTTGGTGATTGATCACATCAGCAATACGGGTGAGATGCTAAACCGTACGGCAGCGGATGTTGGCAGTGACGTAAAGATATTCGACGGGGCGGATGTGTTTTTGTTCTGCTCGGCAGTACTGTCACGCAAAATGATGGAGGCCGATCCATTGAATCTTGCCCATTGTCCTTATGGGATATTTGTGGCGGACCGTGCAGGTGAGGTCACCATCGGTTATCGCAATTACCCTGAGGGCGCGATGCAAGAAGTACAGGCTTTTCTGGACGAAATCGTCCGTGAGGCCGTGGGGGAATAATGGACTATCAGAATTTTTTCAAAACCGCGTTGGATGATCTGCGCAGCCAAGGCAACTACCGCGTGTTTGCGAATCTGGAACGCCATTGCGGTGCATTTCCAAATGCCACAGCACGCGGCATGGAAACGGCGGATGTAACGATCTGGTGTTCAAATGATTATCTGGGCATGGGGCAACACCCCTCTGTTCTGGCGGCGATGCACGAGGCGATTGACCGTTGCGGCGCAGGGGCAGGCGGTACGCGCAATATTTCCGGCACCACCCATGATCACGTGTTGTTAGAGGCCGAATTGGCTGATCTGCATGGCAAAGAAGACGCGCTTTTGTTCACCTCGGGCTATGTCTCCAACTGGGCGGCGCTTGGCACTTTAGGATCACGTATCCCTGATTGTGTGATCCTATCAGACGCACTGAACCATGCCTCGATGATTGAGGGCATCCGCCATTCCCGTGCTGAACGGTTGGTCTGGAAGCACAATGATTTGGTTGATCTTGAGGCCAAGCTGGCTGCGCTACCACTGGAGCGGCCCAAGCTGATCGCTTTTGAAAGCGTCTATTCTATGGATGGTGATATCGCACCCATCAGAGAAATCTGTGATCTGGCCGATAAATACAACGCGATGACCTATCTGGACGAAGTTCACGCCGTTGGGCTGTATGGCCCGCGCGGCGGTGGCATCGCTGAACGCGAAGGGCTGATGGACCGCATCACCGTGATTGAGGGCACATTGGGCAAAGCATTTGGCGTTGTCGGCGGGTATATCTCCGCTTCAACCGAACTGTGCGATTTCGTGCGCAGCTTTGCCAGCGGGTTCATTTTTACCACTGCCTTGCCGCCTGCGGTTGCTGCGGGTGCGGCGGCCTCCATTCGCCACCTCAAAAACAGCAATGCGGAGCGTGAGATGCATCAGGCCAAAGTGGCCGAGGTGCGGGAAAAGCTTTCAGCGGTTGGTATTCCCCATGCGGATAATCCCAGTCACATCATCCCTGTGATGGTCGGCGACCCGCATAAATGTAAATTCATCTCGGATAAGCTGTTGGAAGAATTCGGCATCTATATTCAGCCGATCAATTACCCAACTGTCCCCAAAGGCACCGAGCGGCTGCGTATCACGCCATCGCCTGTGCATAGCGCAAATGATATTGACCGTTTGGTCGGCGCGCTTGAGGATTTATGGGGTCAGTGCCAACTGGCACGTATGCCATTGGCGGCGCAGTAATCTGAACACCGCACGCGCCTGATCGGGCGCGTGCGGTGTTCTTTGTAAAATTATTCGAATTCCATCTGCTCATAAACGCGGCCCGCATTTTTAGTGGCCAGTTCCTCAAACGTATCCAGATTTTTATAGGGCGTTTGATCGACGTAATAGGCGTCGGCCAGATCGCCGCCATCCTCCAGATGCGCGCCAATTTTCTCACGTAAATACACCAGATAGTCGCGGGTATAGCGGCGCACCTGATCCATATTGGTCGGGTGGCCGTGACCGGGGATGACATAGGTCGCCTCTAGCGGCTCAAACGCGGTTTCCCATGTCTCAATCCAATCGGCGGTCATTGTGTCGGGAAAGATCGGCAGCATCCGCTCATGAAACGCCATATCGCCCGAAATGACCAAGCTTTGCGCGGGCAGCCAGACGACAATGTCACCGGGGCTATGCGCAGGGCCAAGATAGCGTGCTTCGATTTTCATATCGCCCATCTCGACGATGTACTCGTCTTCAAATGTGATGTTGGGCGGGGTGAGTTCGGTTTTATCGGCGCGTTCTTTGGTCACCGCAATGGCACCGCGTAGGGATTGCGCACCGTTTCCCTCAAAGGCGGCGGCAGCGTCCACATGGGCGACAATATCAACACCTTGCTGCGCCCAATAGGTATTGCCCAACATCGCATGGCCTTGGCCGTTTTCATTGAACACCAGTTTCACAGGCTGGTCAGTGACGGCCTTGATTTCGCTGTGCAGCGCCTTGGCCAATGCATAAGACGCGCCGCTGTTCATCACAACCACGCCATCACCCGTGATGATGAAGCTGAGGTTGTTGTTGTGGCCTGCATTTTCATAGGTGGGGGGGGCCGTGGCCCCTATGGCGGAAAACACATTCGGGATCACCTCAACAGGTTTTGAATAAAGTTCAGAGGCGGGATATTGATCTGCGATGTCTTCGCTTGCATAGGCGGGCAAGGCGATCAGAGCGCATAGCGCGGCAACATATTTCATCGTTATTCTCCTGCAACAAAGGCGTAACCAGACGCCGTTTTATCCACATACCCCATGCCACCACCTGCAAGGTGGAAGCCGATGATCTGTGTTTTCTCGCTTGCGAGTTTATCCAATAACGCAAGGCGGGTTTTCACTCCTTGTTCACCGTCCTGATCCGATCCGGCTATCCACGCGGGTTGCTCAAACGCGACATGGTGGTTGCCGATGCAATCGCCCAGCACCATCACCGAATTGCTACCGTCCTTGATTTCAAATGACATATGGCCGGGAGTATGGCCAAAGGTAGCATGTGCCGCGACACCCGAGATGATTTCTTCGCCGTCGTTGATAAAGCTGATCTGATCTTCCAGCATCGCCAACCGCCGCTGGGCACCGACTGCAAAGCTGGCGCGTTCGGCACCGATTTCATCCACGGTGTTGGGGTTCATCCAATAGTCCCATTCCACTTGGCCGATCATATAGGCGGCATTGGGGAACAGAGGATCATCAAAATCATCCAGCACACCCCAGAGGTGATCAGGGTGGGCGTGGGTGAAGACAATATCGGTCACGTCTTCGGGCGCGACAGCCAAAGCGTCGAGCGAAGTCAGTAGCTGACCTGTGCTGGCCATGAAGTCCGACCCTGCACCCACATCAAAAAGGATTGTACGGTCTGCGCGCCGCATCAATGTGATGTTGCAGGGTGGGGTGATGACATCGCCAGTCAGACCGTATTTGGTGCGGATCGGGGCCAGTTGATCTTGGGGAAGCCCCCCGAAGGTGGCGCTGCTGGGTAGGGTAAGGGTGCCATCGCTGACCACATCCAGCCTGATATCACCCAATGTGATTTCTGCGTGGGTGCGAAACGGGGCAAGCCCAAGCGCGGCGCCTGCGGTGATGCTGGCTCCCGACGCCATGAATTTGCGTCTTGTGAACGGCATTTGTGGTCCTCCCCCATAAATTCGTTATTAAGAATATGTAGGATTGCCCGCAGCCGCGCAAGTGCGGAACGCCGTACATCTTGGCCACGATGCACAGGATTTTCTGTATCCGCTCATTGGGTCGCGTCACGTAATACTGACCCAAACGCCCGAAGATAGTTCTCGTGCTGTATCACAAGCCTTCAACAACCGATCTAGTTTTGAGCGGGGTTTTTGGAGCGATATTTTTAATCGGTGGAATACGTGCCAGTCGTGTGGTTAGGTGTAATTGTAATAAGTGAAGGCTACGATAAGTCATATGAAACATACGTATTTTCAGTTTTTTTGCATTTTAGCGCTTACGCTAAATATTTCGACACAGGCACAGGCACAGGCACAGGCCGAGGTTGAGAGTGAAATATCTGATCATTTTATAGATCGGGCAATCACCGCGTGTATTGATTGGATCAATGGTGGCACCTTGGATTATTTCGAGAGCGATTGGATCTTGAGTG
Source organism: Sulfitobacter undariae (assembly GCF_014196805.1). Lineage (GTDB taxonomy): Bacteria > Pseudomonadota > Alphaproteobacteria > Rhodobacterales > Rhodobacteraceae > Sulfitobacter > Sulfitobacter undariae. Next base: position 299,917 of record NZ_JACIEI010000003.1, read on the forward strand.
ATGAGACTCGGGACATGCGTACTGCCGCCGAGAAATTCCCGGAATTGAACAGGGGTGAGTCCTTTTTCGAAAGCCAACAGCACACATTTAATGCTATGATCAAGAAGCAGGCTGGAACCGAAAGCTGCAAAATTGTTGAGAACTTTTTAGCAGTCCTATTGGGCCCTGAGGAGTTTGATTTTGCTAGAGGTAAATCAATATTAACCAGTTGGGGAGAAGTCCGTGCAGCGGAAGAAGGCTTCTCTGACTGGCCCGACGGCGCTACACTTGGCTTTAAAAATCGTGAAAATACAGTTTTTTTCAAGAAGAAGTGTAGTCCCTCAGGGTTAGTGATTATTGACGGAATGGCTGCAGCTTCACCTATTTCTTATGATGGGCTGCGTCTGCCATCTTGGTCTGTATCAATTGAGTATTTTGACCGACAGCTTGCAGAGGGAAATCAAGGCCTGATTGACTATATTGATCTGGCTTGCCCGCAGGTGTCCTGATCAACCTTCTTTGAAGGATGTAGCTAAGTTCTTCCAAAAACCACCATTTATAGAACGCTTTTGGGACATCTTTTTTTGGGGAGGTTTTTGATGCCAGTTGATGATGTAAAAGTCAAAGCCATCTGACGTTCAAAAGCAAGGGGGGTGCTCTTGCTGTTCACAGCAGTGTAGCGATCGGGGTGCCTGCGTCCAATCCGACCTGCGCGCGCAGTGTAACCCGTGCCCGCGCCAGCCGTGACATTACTGTCCCTGTGGGCAGGTCTAACAGTTGCGCAATCGCATTCGGGCTCAGCTCGCCTTGTAGCACCAATTGCATGATCTGCGCCTGATCTGCGGGCAGGGCTTTGATGGCGTGGCGCAGCGCCTCTACGGCCAGCCTGCTGTCGCCTTCGGGCAAGGTGCTGGCGGTGTCTTCTTCTAGTTCAGTCAGTTCTACCTTGGCCCGCCACCGTGCGCGGGCAAGGTTGTGTAGGATGATCATCGCGTAATGTTCAGGTGTTTCAATTGTTGAGCGCCCCATGCGCTGCATCAACCGCATCAGGGCTTCTTGGGCCATATCTTCGGCATCGCAGGGTTGCAGGCCCAGACGTTGTGCACGGCGCATGAGTTTGGTTGCCAGTTTTTCCATCGCCACTGTCTCGCTCAATTTATCCATCACTGTCTCCTCTGTGTGATTGTTGTGGTGACCATGCCGATTTTTGACGCTGCAGCCACAAGAGGTATTCCGCTGGTCGGCCAAACGGGGGCTTTTTGGGCGGTGGCGCGCGCATGGGCCGGGGCCATATCGGCGGTGCCTCGCCCGAGCGTATAGGGCAGGGACGCAACCGCCGTTTTGCGCATCTAACTTTGTGAAGGCGCCAAACGGTGCCCTCGTAACCTCAGAAGACTAAACAAAAAATGGAGACACCAAATGACAAATCTTAAAACTCTCGCAGCCGTTGCCGTAACTGCTCTTTGCGTTCCAGCCTTCGCCATGGCCCAAGACGCTGTTCAAGTGGATGCAAACGCAGATGGTGTTCTGAGCCTTGAGGAAATGCAGACGGTCTATCCCGAAATCACCGCTGAGCAATTCACGACACTGGACCTGAACGCAGACGGCGCATTGGACGATGCCGAAGTCAAAGCCGCACAAGAAGCGGGCCTGATCCCCGCGGAGTAATCCACCGCGGGTTAGATGCGGCGCTATGGCAGTAGCGTCGCATTTTTTGAGCATCACAGGTCCGCACGCCCCAGCTGCCGGACCTGTGATGTTTTCTTTTGCGCAAATGCGACCCACTTAGATGTGGTAGCTGACGTCTTGTACAAGTTTAGGTTGAATTTCGAACTCCAGAAGAAGCTGATATTCGCTGATATTAACCTTCACTAAGCCAACTGACGCCGATGTGTACAACTTGTGATTGGATAAGTTGGAACCTCGCTCCTATCTGAACGTTGTGAGGGTGACGGGCAGACAAGCTGTCAGAAATTCACTCTCGAACTCTAGGAGATAAAAATGAAAAAGTTCCACAAATACGGCGCAATGACCGTGCTTTCCACTTCCTTGATCGGTTCCGCTGCCTTTGCAGGTAACTTGGAAGAACCAGTCATCGAAACCGTAGCGACACCTGTTTATGAACCGGTTGCTGTTGGCACCGATTGGACAGGCGCATATGGCGGTTTGAACCTTGGTTACGGTGATATCGACGGCTCCGGTACTGCGGATGGCGATGATATGACATACGGTGTGCACCTTGGTTACGACTATGACTTTGGCAAATTCGTACTGGGTGGCGAGCTTGAGTATGATAAAACCGACATTGACCTGAACGGTGCTGCCGACGTTGATGGCGTAACACGTCTGAAAGTCCGTGGCGGTTATGATTTGGGCCGCACATTGGTCTATGCAACTGCGGGTGCAGCACGCGTGAACACCAGCATCGGTGATGACACAGGTGAATTCATCGGTGTTGGTATGGCCTATCAGGTCACCGAAAAATTCACTGTCGGCGGTGAAGTGTTGGAGCATCGCTTTGATGATATCGGCGGTACAGGCGTAGATGCCGATGCGACCACCTTTAACGTGCGTGGTTCGTTCCGCTTCTAAGCAGATCTAAAGACACAAGAAAGGCGCGCCTGTGATGGGCGCGCCTTTTGCGTTTCAGGTGTGTGGTGAGCTTTGGATGCTTAGGCTTGTGTAGTCAGGCTTTCGGCATAGGCGCATAATGTCTTCATTGCCGCCTCAAACGCGCTGTCTTCGATTGTCATGGCCACACGGATGTGGCCCGCTGCTGCCGCGCCAAAGCTCTCGCCGGGCATGACCGCGATGTGGTGTGCCTCTAGCAGGCCATAAGCAAAGGCTTCGCCGCTTAGGCCCGTGGCGGTAATATCCAGCATCATGTACATCGCGCCGCCATTGGGGACCGCACCGACAACGTTTTGCGAGGCCAGCACGGCCAGCGCCAAATCACGGCGGCGGCGGAAGGGTTCGGCGATCTCGGTTTCAAACTCTTTGCCCAGTTCTAGCGCAAACAGCGCCGCATCCTGAATAAAGCCCGCAACGCCGTAGGTCGTATGGGTGGCCAGATTAACCAGATGCGAAATCACATGCGCAGGCCCGACAACCCACCCTATCCGCGATCCGGTCATGGCATGGCTTTTGGACATAGACCCGACAACAAGCGTGCGTTCTTCCATTCCCTCCAAGGCACGCGGCGAGATATGCTCGCCTTCCCAGATTTGCGTGTCATAGACTTCGTCCGAGATTAGCCAAAGATCATGATCACGGCAGACCTGCGCAATGCCTTCCAGCGTTTCACGGGTATAGACCACACCAGTGGGGTTGTTGGGGGAATTGATCAGCAGTGATTTCGCGCCTTTGGCCGCGGCGGCGATGTCGCTGGCGCGGGGTTGGAAGGCGTCACTGGCATGCGCTTGAACGGCTACCGGTTTTGCACAGACACCGCGCAGCGTGCCGGGGTAGGTGGCATAATAGGGATCAATATACAGCGCGGTATCACCCGGATCGGTCACGGCAGTATGGCTGGCAAAAAGGGCGGCCTGCCCACCGGGGGTGATCATGACGTTGTCGCGGGTGGTGGGGACACCTGTACTTGCGGTGACCCGTGCCGCAATTGCATCCCGCAACGCTGCGATGCCGGGGATAGAGGCATAACCCGTATGCCCGCCAACAGCCGCGCGGTGCATGTCTTGTAGGATAGGCGCAGCCGTGCGGATGTCATGCTCGCCGATGGTCAATTCCGTCACAGAGGTGCCTGCGTCAATCATCTGGCGGGCACGGTTAAATACCTCCCAACCATCTGACCCGCCGCCCAGAATTGTGCTGATCCGTTGTGAAGCCTGCATGATACGTCCTTTCCTATATTCGCGCGCAGGGGCGCAGAGGCACAGCGCTTTGTCAATCTCGTGAATCTTTAATCAGCCTTGACCGCATTGCGCGCGCTGGCTAGTGTCGGGGCATGACAATGATGACAACCACAATTATTTGTACAATTACCTGCTGAGTTACCTCTCGCGGGCCTTGATCACGTTGTTTTAATTCCATCAAAACTGTGCCATGTCCCGCGCATCCCGCGTTGATAGGACATATGCCATGACGACCGCCAAACCGACACTCAAGCTGCACAACACAAAGACCCGCAAGCGCGAGGAATTTGTGCCGATTGATCCGCAAAACGTGCGGATGTATGTCTGTGGCCCCACGGTGTATGACCGCGCCCATATTGGTAATGCGCGGCCTGTGATTGTGTTTGACGTGCTCAACCGCCTGCTGCGTCACGTATATGGGGAAAGCAACGTCACCTATGTGCGCAACTTCACCGATATCGACGACAAAATTAACGCCCGCGCGGCGCGGGATGGCAAAGACATCTCCGAGATCACAGCGCAGACGACGCAGTGGTTCCTTGACGATATGGCGGCTGTTGGCGCGATAGAGCCCGATCACATGCCCCGCGCCACGGCCTATGTGCCGCAAATGATCGCAATGATCGAAGACCTGATCGCCAAAGGCCACGCTTATGCGGCAGAGGGCCATGCGCTGTTTGCCGTAGATAGCTATAAGGACTACGGTGCGCTGTCTGGGCGCAGCACTGACGATATGATTGCAGGCGCACGGGTAGAGATCGCCCCGTACAAGCGCAATCCGATGGATTTTGTCCTCTGGAAACCCTCGGATGCCGACACGCCGGGATGGGATAGCCCGTGGGGCCGTGGGCGTCCGGGCTGGCATATCGAATGCTCTGCCATGGCGCATGAGCTGCTGGGCACACATTTTGACATCCACGGTGGTGGAAATGACCTGATGTTCCCGCACCATGAGAACGAGATCGCCCAAAGCTGCTGCGCGGGGGATGATTTTGCCAATGTCTGGCTGCACAATGAGATGTTGCAGGTAGAGGGCAAGAAGATGTCCAAATCGCTGGGTAACTTCTTCACCGCGCGTGATTTACTAGACAAGGGTGTACCGGGAGAGGTGATCCGCTTTGTGATGCTGTCGACGCATTATCGCAAGCCGATGGATTGGACTGAGAAAAAGGCACAAGAGGCATCTCGGTCATTGAAAAAATGGCGGGACCTTACCGCAGATATTGAAGCCGCACCGTCAATTCCGGCGGTGGTTTTGACTACGCTTTGCGATGACTTGAATACGGCTGGCGTCCTCACACTGCTACATGAATTTGCAAGTAATGGCGATCTGGCCTCCTTGAAGGCGAGCGCGCAGCTATTGGGACTGCTTACAGAGGAATTAGGGGGCTGGACTGAACGCGGCGGTGCTCTTTTGGACGGTTGGACTGAGAGACTTACCGTTGCGCGGGAAAAAGCGATGGAAACGAAAGACTTTGTAGAAGTTGATCGGATCAAGTTACTTCTGACTGACGCTGGTGTGAAAGTTCAAATGGGTAAAGAGGGGATCGTCTTGGCTGCTGGTCCTGAGGTTGATCTGGCTAAACTTGAGGCCCTCAAATGACCCGCCTCACAACACAGACCTGTTCCCGTCCGAGGGGAGGGCGGGGACAGGTCGTGCTAAGGGCACGACCTAAGAAAGTGAAGAGCAGAGGCGATGTGCTATGACCAAACAACGCCTCTCTCTCTATGACACCACCCTACGTGACGGCCAACAAACCCAAGGCGTGCAATTCTCCACCGAGGAAAAGCACCTGATCGCCAAATCCCTTGACGCGCTGGGCGTGGATTACATCGAAGGCGGCTGGCCGGGGGCGAACCCGACCGATAGCGCTTTTTTTGATGAAGCCCCCCAGACCCGTGCCCGCATGACAGCCTTTGGCATGACCAAACGCAAAGGCATGTCCGCGCAAAACGATGATGTCTTGGCTGCTGTGCTAAACGCCAATACCGCCAGCGTCTGTCTGGTCGGTAAAACCCATGAATTCCACGTGCATACCGCGCTGGGCATTACGCTGGATGAGAACACCGAGAACATCGCGAAATCCATCGCCCATCTGGTCGCTCAGGGCCGCGAAGCGCTGTTTGACGCAGAGCATTTCTTTGACGGGTACAAAGCCAATCCTGATTACGCCCTAGAGGCGATCCGCGCCGCTTATGACGCAGGGGCGCGCTGGATTGTGCTGTGTGACACCAATGGCGGGACACTCCCCGCCGAGATCGGGCGCATCACCGCCGAGGTGATTGCCGCAGGGATAGAGGGCAGCCGCCTAGGCATCCACACCCATGACGACACGGAAAACGCCGTGGCCTGTACGCTGGCCGCTGTGGATGCAGGGGTGCGGCAGATCCAAGGCACGTTGAACGGGCTGGGCGAACGCTGTGGCAATGCCAATCTGACCGCGCTAATCCCGATCCTCAAGCTAAAGGAACCCTACGCCAGTCTCTATGAGACAGGGGTGAGTGACGCGGCGCTGCAAGGGCTGACCCGCACATCTCGGATGCTGGATGAAATCCTCAACCGTGTGCCCATGAAACAGGCGGGGTTTGTCGGCAGTTCGGCCTTTGCGCATAAAGCAGGGCTGCACGCCAGCGCGATCTTGAAAGACCCCAGTACATATGAACATGTTGATCCTGCTGTGGTCGGTAATACGCGCATTATCCCCATGTCTAATCAGGCTGGGCAATCCAATCTGCGCCGCCGTCTGGAGGTCGCAGGGCTGGTTGTGGCGAAAGGCGATCCCGCACTTGCGCAAATCCTCGATGAGGTGAAAGCGCGTGAGGGCATTGGCTATAGCTATGACACCGCACAGGCGAGCTTTGAGCTATTGGCACGCAGTGTGTTGGGGCAGATGCCTGACCTGTTTGAGGTTAAACGTTACCGCGTCACCGTAGAGCGGCGTAAAAACAAATACGACCAGATGATCAGCCTGTCGGAAGCCGTTGTGGTGGTGAAGGTGGACGGTGAAAAGCGTCTGTCGGTCTCGGAGAGTATGGATGAGGCAGGCAGTGACCGTGGCCCTGTGAACGCCCTGTCCAAAGCGCTGGTCAAAGACCTCGGGCAATATTCGGCCCTGCTGGAAGGCTGGCGGTTGGTAGACTTCAAAGTACGCATCACTCAGGGCGGCACCGAAGCGGTCACGCGTGTGACCATCGACAGCGAAGACGCACAGGGGCGGCGGTGGTCCACGGTTGGGGTTTCGGCGAACATCGTTGATGCTTCGTTCGAGGCGCTGTTGGATGCGATCCGTTGGAAGTTAATCCGCGATAAGGGGGCAGCAAATGCTGGCTAGAATTCTAGGTGTCACCCTCTTTTCCGTGCTGATCACTTTGGTGGCAGCGCTTGTCTTGATTTTTACCCAAACCCCCAAAGAGATGAGCGGCGAAGGCGGGCTGGACTTTAGCCGCACGCTGGCGGCAGGGCGAGACACGCCTGCGCCGTTGCAAAGCGTACCGATGCGTGATGGTTATCCGTTACAGGTGCGCACCTATGGCGGTGCGGATGATGTGCCATTGCTGGTGCTGATCCACGGCTCAGGTTGGCACGGGTTGCAGTTTGATGCGCTGGGCGCGGCGTTGCAGGGTAGTGCGGATGTGATTGTCCCTGACTTGCGCGGCCATGGCACAGCCCCCGGACGGCGCGGCGATGTGGATTACATTGGGCAATTTGAGGATGATCTGGCCGATCTGATCAACGCGGTTGCCAAGCCGGGTCAAAAAGTGATCATGGGCGGCCACAGTTCGGGCGGTGGTTTGGTTGTGCGTTTTGCGGGCGGTGAACATGGCAAGATGTTGGATGGTGCGGTGCTGCTGGCACCTTTCCTTAAATATAACGCACCAACGACACGGACCGATTCAGGCGGTTGGGCTTATGCACTGACGCGGCGGATCATCGGGTTGAGCGTCCTCAACACATTCAAGATCACCGCGCTCAATGACCTGCCGATCCTTCAGTTCAATATGCCACAAGCCGTGTTGGATGGCCCCTTGGGTGACACGGCTACGCTGGCGTATTCTTACCGCCTGAATGCCTCTTACGCGCCGCGCAGTGACTATCTGGCTGATGTGGCCGCACTGCCGCCCTTTGTGCTGCTGGCTGGCGGCGCGGATGAGGCGTTTTTTGCGCAGAAATATGCGCCCACCATGGGGGCGGTCACGGATAAGGGCCGCTTTGACCTTATGACAGGGGCCACGCATCTGGGTATCGTGGATGATCCACGCACCAAAGCTATCATTAAAGGATTTCTGGATGACTATTGATCCGGCACAAGACGCGTTTTTCACACTGCACCGCGATTTGCCCCGCGAAGGGCCGGGTGTGGCCGATGACGTCGCTTGGGCGGCGTCATTGTTGGACCTGCCCGCCAATGCGCGTTTGGCGGATGTTGCCTGTGGGCCCGGCGCGGATATCGCAGCGTTATTGGATGCTGCGCCGCTGGGCCATGTCACCGCGTTGGATAAGACCGCGCATTTTGTGCAAGCGGCGCGTGATGTGTGGCATGATGATCCACGGGTCACAGTACTACGTGCGGATATGGCGGCCATCGCCAATGATTTTCATATGATTTGGTGCGCGGGTGCTGTGTATTTCATGGGCATCGAGGCTGCTTTGGCCGCTTGGCGGAAGTCTGTGAAAAAAGGCGGGGTGATTGCGTTCTCCGAGGCCTGTTGGTTCACAGATGCGCCCTCAGATCGCGCCAAGGCATTTTGGAATAAGAGCAATCCCGCGATGACAGACACCGCTGGGATCACCGCGCAGATCGCTGCGGCGGGGTATGAAATTATCGGCCAGCGCCGTTTGCCCGATGCGGCATGGGAGGCGTATTATACACCACTAGAGGCGCGTATCACTTTGCTGCGCGAGGGCGCGGATGACGCGTTGAACAAAGTGCTGGATGAAGCTGTGGATGAGATCGAATGCTGGCGCGGGCACCGCAAGGAATTCGGTTATCTGCTCAGCGTTGTGCGGCCTTTATGAACTGGTCTGATGATCTGACTGCTTGCGCCGCGATTGTTGAGCGAGGGGACCCGCTGCGCTTTCGCACGGCGATGCTGGCCCCTGTGGCGCAGCGCGGGGCATTGTTTGCGCTTTATGCGTTTAACGTCGAAGTCAGTCGCGCCCCTTGGGTGACCCAAGAGTCGATGATCGCAGAAATGCGTCTACAATGGTGGCGCGATGTGCTGGAGGAAATCACCAAAGGCGGGACTGTGCGCAGGCATGAGGTGGCGACCCCGCTGTCGCAGGTGATTACCCCCACGCAGGCGGAACTGCTGGATGAATTGGTCGCTGCACGGCGTTGGGATATTTACCGTGACGCGTTCGAGGATGCGGCGGATTTGAACAGGTACATTGACCAGACTGCAGGGCATTTGATGTGGGTTGCGGCATCGTTGCTGGGGCAGGCGGCAGAGGTGCCTGTGCGCCATGCGGGGCGTGCCGCAGGTATTGGCGCGTGGTTGCGGGCCATCCCCGCATTAGAAGAAGCAGGCCGTGTGCCGTTGCTGGATGGTACACCTGACGGGGTTTCCGGTTTGGCGCAAAGCGGGCTTGAGGCTTTGGCCTTGGCCCGTAAAGGCAGGGGCGCAGTCCCACGTGCCTGTACGCCTGCGTTGCTGGCGGCTACGGCGGCGGAACCTGCGCTTGGTTATGCGGCGCGCTATCCGCAGGCTGTGGTAGAGGGGGTTTTGCCCGATGCAGGGCTGGGCTTTACTCTGCGCGCAGCAACAGCACGCTGGTAGCGGCTTGGGGCCAGATGTGGCCCCAAGCGTGTGTTTTAGGCTGCGCTGCGGCGGTTGTGCATGACCAACCAGATCAACGCACATCCTGCCAGCAGCAAGAATGGGATCATCGCATAGTTCACGGCGGCCCATCCTGCCTGCGGTGTCCCGCCAGAGCAGTTCATCAAGCCGCCAGAGGCCAGTGATGCCATGGTCACGCCGCCAAAGACCAACAGATCATTCAGCCCTTGCATCCGCCCGCGCTCATGGGGGGCATGTGCCCCTGCCAACATTGTCGTTGCGCCAATAAAGCCAAAGTTCCAGCCCAGCCCGAGCAAGATCAACGCGCCAAAGAAGTTGCCCATCTGAACACCCTGCAGGGCCACAAGCCCCGCAGCGGCAAGGATCGCAAGGCCAAGGCCGACGATTTTCTCAACGCCAAATCGGTTGATCAAATGGCCTGTAAAGAACGAAGGCGCAAACATTGCCAAGACATGCGCGGTGACAACAAAACCGGCGATGATCTTGAAGCTGGCCGAGGTTTCTTGACCGGAAAACATATCACTAAAGATTTGCGGCATGACCGTATCGCCTGCGATGCCACAGCCCACAACGGCCAGAGGTGTCGATGTCATCACGAGGTTCATCAAGGCATAAGAAACCATGGCACAGATCACTGCGACCGCGATGCGCGGTGTGCGCAGCAGTTCCATGCGGCTACGGCCCATGGGGGCGTCTAATGCGGGGACGGGGGGCTTGGGGATGTCGATAAAGAGAAACAGCAAAGAGCCGAGGATGTTGAGCACTGCGACAGCCACATAGGTTCCGACAAAAGGCACGGCAGAGAGGCTGAGTGAGGTAAAAGAGGCCAGTTGTGGCCCGATGATGGCCGAGATCAAACCGCCTGCCATGACATAGGAAATCGCCTTGGCGCGGTAGGCTTCCGACGCTGTATCAGCGGCTGCAAAACGGTAAAAACCCTGTGCAGACATATAGATACCCGTCAGGAATGACCCGGCCAGAAAGATCGGAAAGGAGGCCACGTATAGGCCGTAAGCCGCGACAATCGCGCCCGATGCGCCACCAGCAGCGCCCAAGAAGAACCCTGCGCGGCGACCATAACGCTGCATGATCGCAGAGACAGGCGTAGCGGCCAGCATGGAGCCAAGGACAACCATCGAAATAGGCAGCGTCGCAAAGCAAATATTGGAGGCAAGTGATTGACCAGCAAGCCCTGCAACCAGAAAAATCATGGGCATTTGCGCGCCCAATATTGCCTGTGCTGCCACCAGCACGGCTACGTTGCGCTTGGCGCGTGTATCGTCGATCATTTCTTTGTCCCTTAAATCTTGCGATATGGCTACTCCTGCGGCGGGAAGGGGGCAACCCCTGCTGCACACTCTTGCGCTTGGCGCAGGGGCGGCTAAAGCTGGGGCCATGACAATACGTCCCCATATCCTGTTGCTTGCTGGCAGTTTCGAAGCCCGCCGTGTGGCCGAGGCGCTGACCGCGCGTGGGCTGTCTTATGCTGGGTGGTTGTCTGAGCCGCCGCGTGGGGATGCGGTTATGCCTCAGACGCCTGAATTGCGCTGTTTTGACGATGCGCAGGCGATGCAAGCTGCAATGGTGCAAGGGAAATTTACGGCTGTGCTGGACGCCAGCCACGGGTTTGACCGCACGATCACACAGCAAGCGACACAGGCGGCGATGGCCTTGGGGATACCTTATTTGCGGCTGGAACGACCTGTCTGGGACGTTGCCCAGAATGCGAATTGGCAGGCGGCTGCCGATGTGTCTTCGGCCAACCATATGATAGCAGCAGGTGAGCGGGTGTTTTGTGCAACAGGCTGGGATAGTCTGGTGGATTTCACACCGTTTCGTGGTGCGGTTTTGATGCTTCGCCAGACACGCAGGCACACACGCCCTGCGCCTTACCCGTTTGTCGAACTGGTATTTGGCGATCCGCCTTTCAACGCTGCGGATGAGCAGGCGCTTTTTACCCAGCTAAAGGTCGACACGCTGATTTGCCGCAATCTTGGTGGTGCGGCCAGCCGTCCGAAACTGGATGCGGCTGCAGCACTTGGCCTGAAGGTGATCCTGATTGAACGGCCTGTCCCGCCGCAAGGATTAGACAGCGTGGAGTGCATAGACCAAGCAATGGCATGGATACACGCCCTGTGACCCGTTTGATCACCTGTGATGAGGATGTGGCAGAAGGGGCAGCATGGCTGGCGCAAGCCGAGCCGCGCTTTGCAACTGTTTTAGCTCAAACCGGCCCTTTGCCGCTGCGCCTTGCGCCTGACGGATTTGCAGCGCTGTTTAACAAAATCGTCAGCCAGCAAGTCTCGGTTGCGTCGGCGCGGGCGATTTGGGGCAGGGTGGCTGCTGCGGGGTTACTGACGCCTGAAGCCGTGTGTGCGGCCAGCGAAGATGATCTGAGGGCTGTGGGCCTAAGCCGGCCCAAGGTGAAATATGCGCGCGCATTGGCGCAAGCTCAGATCGATTACGCGGCGCTGCGCGATGCAACGGATGCAGAGGTGATCGCAACCCTGACCGCCGTGTCGGGGATCGGCGTCTGGACAGCGCAAGTTTATGCCATGTTCAATCTGGGTCGTTCCGATGTCTTTGCTCCGGGTGATCTGGCCTTGCAGGAGGCCGCGCGAATGGTGTTTGATCTGCCCGAAAGACCATCGGCGAAAGCGTTGGAAACCATGGCGACGGCATGGTCACCGTGGCGGGCGGTTGCGGCGCGGTTGCTGTTCACTTACTACCGCATTGAAAAAGATCGGGAAGGAATAATCACATGACACGAGTCCTCAATTCACTACGCCGCGAGCCAGTATCAGGCGAGACCCGCTCCGTTGTCGTGCTGCTACACGGCTACGGCGCCAATGGCGCAGACCTGCTGGGCCTTGCCGATCCTCTGAGCGAGCATCTGCCCGATACGCTGTTTGTGGCACCTGATGCACCCGAAAGCGTTGCAGGCATGCCCAACGGCTATCAGTGGTTTCCAATCCCGTGGATTGACGGTTCTAGCGAAGAAGAAAGCGAACGGGGCATGATGCAGGCCATGGCGGACCTGAATTCATTCCTTGATGCGCTGATGGTGGATGAAGACGTATTGCCTGAACAGGTTGTGCTGCTGGGCTTTTCCCAAGGTACAATGATGGCGCTACATATTGCGGCGCGGCGTGAAGATGAGGTCGCTGGCGTTGTGGCCTTCTCGGGCCGTTTGCTGGCCCCCGAAAGCCTGAAGGATGAAGCGGTGTCGCGCCCGCCGATCTTGTTAATTCATGGCGATCAAGACGATGTTGTACCACCCGAGTCGCTGCCCGCCGCCGCCGAAGCGCTGCAAGAAGCAGGCTGGACCGATGTTTATGCCCATATCATGAAAGGCACGGCCCATGGCATTGCGCCTGATGGTCTGTCCGTCGCGTTGGCCTTTATGCGCGACAAATTGGGTCTGTAAGAAGCTTAAGGCTTCAAATTGCTGTTACATTTGGCACTTAGGCTACCTGCGACATCCTGTGATCAACTGAGGCTTGCCAGCCTAAATTCACGAGATATAGTCATAACAAACGGGTAGAGGGTGGCGTGCAGATGGACGGCGATTTCAGGACCGATTTTACGAGAAGTCCGGCGGGGCTTAGAAACAAGCCCGCGCTGGTGCTTAATGCGGACTATCGACCATTAAGTTATTATCCACTTTCGCTTTGGACTTGGCAGGAAGCGGTGAAGGCCAAATATCTTGATCGGGTGGATATTGTGGCGGAGTATGATGATTGTGTCCGCTCTCCCACGACCACCCTGCGGATACCTTCGGTGGTGGTGCTCAAAGATTATGTAAAACCTCAAAAGCGCGTGGCCTTCACGCGCTTTAATTTATTTTTGAGGGATGAATTCAGGTGTCAATACTGCGGCTCCAAAGGCGAGCTGACGTTTGACCATGTTGTGCCGCGTGCCAGTGGCGGGGTGACCAGTTGGCAAAACGTGGTGGCTGCCTGTAGCCCGTGCAACCTGCGCAAAGGGTCCAAAGCGCTCCACCAGACGGGGTTCTCCTTGCGCAAGCCCCCGCGCCAACCCGCCGCAGAAGAGCTGCGCAATACGGGCCGTAAATTCCCGCCCGGTCATTTGCACGACAGTTGGATGGATTTCCTATATTGGGATGCTGAACTAGAGGCGTGATACGACCACTTACCGTTCTCTACCGTTTCGTTTAGAAATCGCGGGTGCAATTTTCTCCAACGGTTTTTAGTGTGAAGTGATGTCAGTTAACTTTTCTAACACAGTCAACTTTGTGAAAAGACGTGTCCTGACTTGTGCAACATTGTTTTGGTGCTGCTTTGTTGTTGCACTCATTTGGTGCACCAATGCCTTTGTTAACTCGGGGATCAACGAATTTTATCACCCGATGGCGGCGCGGGGCGATTTGTTTCATCCTGTGCGAAAGGTCGCATTGCCTCTGATAGGCTTTGCTGCGGTTGCGATGTTGGGGCTGTGGTTCTGGCGGCGGCCGCTTGCGCCCCAAACTTACCTGTTTGGTCTAGCTGCTATCGTGGGTATTTCCATGCTGCCGATCTTGCCCAAAATCGATAGTGGCTATCAGCAGGTCTACCGCCTTGGGGATGTCGTCTCCGAAGTTCCTTGGCGCTATGGGCCTGTGATGGGGGGCCGCGTTGAGAGTGAAAAGTACTTTACAGTTACTGTGACAGTTCCCGATCTTGCACCCGTTTATGGTAATTCGGGGCCGACACTCACCATCGGAAAAGCTATTGATTTTAATAATGGCGAGGGGGGCGCTGTACCTGCGGAAACTTGCAACTCGCAATATGGCTCGTTGGACTGTCAGTGGCAGCACGGGGATTTTGTCTATTTTGCAAATAACAGCCGTGAGGTCACAGATAACGATCTAACCAGACTGATGCCCGCCATAGTGGAACTTTTAGACAGCTTTCAGATTTCACTACCCTAATATTTGCATTTTTCCGGCATTTTTGAGCATTTGAGCGGGTATGCCGTACTTTGGTCTTTTTCATGATGAAATAACTGTGGGGTTTTTGGTGAAAGGGTTTTTAGTTGAAGCAGTTCATTTTATGCGTTTGGAAATTCGTTGCGCGGGCCTTTGATTTTAAGGGGCGATCTACACGACTGGAGTATTGGAGCGTCGTTCCACTGGTCTGGGCGTTGATCGTAATTACCTTGTTGGACGATATGCGGCAGGTTCAAGAGACTTTGCTGGAAGGTCAAATTCCCGAGCTTAATCCGTTTCTTTATCCCAGTTTTGTTATTTTCTTTGTAACTCTCATTCCGCGCTTGTCTTTGAACATTCGCCGCTTACACGATTCAGGCCGCAGCTTAATTTTTAGCTTGGTGCCTGCTTTTTGCATGTTTTCTGTTTTGGTGCTGGTTTCGGGCTTGTTGGGCGCGATGATGAATTCCAGCCTGACGGGTGTCAGTGACGGACCAGATGATCCCGCTAACATTATCTATCCGGTCCGATTGTATCTTTCTTCGCCACCCGAGTTTTGGGGCGAAGTATTCCAAATTGCAAAAGTGCTTCAAGCCACCGAGCTGGGCGCGATCAACACCCTCGTCGATGAAATTTTGGCCCAAAACGGCAGAGTTAATATCCGGCGGAGTAACACGGACATTAGCATCGGAATATTTGGAGATATCAGCCACACCCTTGCGATGATAATTATCTATGTTCTTTTGCTTTTGACACCTGTCTCAAGTTTTCTGACCCATATGGTTTTTGTGCTGATCACATCAAACCCCAAGGCAAACCGCTATGGCAAAGGTGCATTTCGGCAAAACCTCGGAATGAACGGTCAACCGCATTTGGGAGAGCAGGGTCAATCCGGCACAACAAGCGCACCCCAAAACAAACGCCAAGCAGAAATCAATTCCCTATATCAAAAGCGGGTTTTGGGCGGGCAAAGCGGATGATTGGCATGATCCTCTATTGGGCCTTTGGGGAGATCTGAGCGTCTATGGAGATGTGTTGAAAAACCAATAGCAGGTGGAGTGTAAGTGGCGTAATCTGCGACAACCAAGCGCGGTGTTCGTGCGATGGTCAATTAACAATCTTGAGGTTACACAATGCGTTCAGTTCTTTTTTGCCTTGCTCTGCTTGGTTTTTCAGGTGCCGTGGCAGCAGATGTTACAGTTTCTATTCCGCTGGTGAATAGCCCTTCCTCTAGCGTGATGTCAGAGACCTATAGCTGTAGCGACGGAAATCCGCTTACCGTTCAATATGTGAATTCTGGCGCGAATGCGCTGGCGATTATCCCGCTTGACGGTGAAGATCGCATTTTTGTGAACGTAGTTTCCGGATCTGGCGCAACCTATGTCTCCGGTGCCTCTACTTGGTCAACCAAGGGAGAATCTGCAATGCTGGAGACTGAGATGGAATCCGGAAATAATATGGAATGCGAATTGGCTGAAGGTGCAGCTGCATCTGAATGATCTAATTTTCCGATCTCTACTTTACCTGCGTAGATGCATCGGGGCGACCTGTCATTTGGGAATTCACTTTTTCAAGGTAGTCTTCCAGACGTCGCCCCGGTTCATCTTTGAAAAAGATGCCGCTGGGGCGACACCGCGATATACGGTCTATGCGGAAGGACCTGAAATCATCACGCGCTTCACACCAGCAGGTCACAGTCCAAATTTTCCCCCAATAGGCGCTCTGTAAAGGCCGCACTATGCGGGTTGAGGAAATGTCATCTAATGACAAATAGTCGATCTTGAGCTTCTCTTTGGCGCGAATAGCGGATCGAATTTTCGGCATATGCTCAAAGCCAATTCTGGCTTGCACAAAGGGATACACTCCAAACCCCCAATTCTTGGGCACAGTGCCGTTTGCTGTCGCAACTTTATTCATTTTACGTGTGAGCGATATAGACGCGGCTTGAAGCTCTGTGTCTGCTGCCTCAGCGACAATTGCCATGCCAAGATGCAGGGCTTCCAATTCGGCCAATGATAGGTTCATCGGTGGTAAAAACACTGGCTCGCGCAGCAGATAGCCTACTCCGCGTTCCCCCTCGATCGGGATGCCTGAGGCGACAAGCGTGTCGAAGTCACGGTAGATCGTGCGCACGGAAACCTCCAGCCGTGCGGCGATATCCCGGGCTAGGTGCAAGCGACCATCTTGCACAATCTCGATGATCTCTGAAAGACGGTCACTGCGGCGCATGGCGTTCCCTAGTTAACAGATATTTCTAAATCCGAGTGATGCAGGGTGACACTTGGGCCGTGTATCGCACTCATGCAGTTTTCCAGTGTCGGATCGGTGCCAATCGCGGCCGCGGCAGACTGTGCAGCTTCAAGGCTGGCCCATTCAATGTGTTCAATCCAAAGACCGTCGTTCGTGCACGATAGCCGCCGTGAGATAAAACCCTCGCGTTTGCTGGCAAAGGCACTAATGGCTTGGGCGGCTTTGGCAAACTCATCGCGTGATACGCCTGGGTTCAGTTTAAATGTGACCGTTTCGATAACTGGTTTTGTCATGTCTAATCTCCTGTGTTTGATCGACAGGATAAGGCATAACCACCCGCAACTGACAAATGCTGTCAGTTGATGTGACGTGAGGCAAGAAGCGTAGATTATAAAGCCAGATCAACCCAGACAGGTACATGGTCCGAGGGTTTGTCAAAGCCGCGGATTTCTTTATCAATTTGGCAGTCGCGCAAAAGATCGGCCGTGTAAGGGCACAGCAGGAAGTGGTCGATGCGGATGCCGTTGTTGCGGTTCCATGCCCCTGCTTGGTAGTCCCAGAAGCTATAGTGATCTGGTCCTTGTGTGCGTGCGCGGAAGGCTTCGGTCAGGCCAAGGTTCAGCAACTGACGCCATTTGTCGTGGCTTTCGGGGCGGTAAAGCGCATCGCCAACCCAGCTTTCGGGTTTGGCGGCGTCTTCGGCTTGGGGGATGATGTTGTAGTCGCCTGCCATTAAAAACGGCGTTTCTTCGGCTAGCAATTCCTGAGCACGGGCGCGCAGGCGGTCCATCCATGCCAGTTTATAGGCGTATTTGCCGCCCGCAACGGGGCTGCCATCGGGCTCCAGTTCAACGGGGTTGCCATTGGGTAGGTATAAGCCGCACAGGCGGACAGAGTGGTGATCCCCTACAACCGTGGCTTCGATGTAGCGGGCTTGTTCGTCGCCCTCATCACCGGGTAGGCCGCGTGTGACGTCCTCTAGAGGCAGCTTTGACAGGATGCCGACACCGTTGAAGGATTTTTGGCCGTGAACCTCAACATTATAGCCAAGATCCTCGAAAACTTCGCGTGGAAAGGCCTCATCGACGGATTTGATTTCTTGCATCAAAACGACATCAGGCTGGGCGCTGTCCAGCCAATCGGGCAGGGCGTTGATGCGGGCCTTGATGCCGTTGATGTTGAATGTGGCGATTTTCATGGCGCGGCGCTCCTCTGGGATGGGGTTTCTATCGCGCAATCAGGGCGGCAGGGCAAGCAGGCTTACCGCCGTATGGCTTACATCGAGAAAGAGGTGCCGCAGCCGCAAGACGAACTGGCGTTTGGGTTCTCAATCACAAACCGTGCGCCGATCAGCTCTTCTGTAAAGTCGATCACGGCGTTGGACAGAAACGGCAAAGAAATGCTGTCTACCACAACTTGCTGGCCACTGCCCTCTAGGATCAGGTCATCCTCTTTGGCTTCATCAAGGGCGATTTCATATTGAAATCCCGAACATCCGCCGCCCTCAACTGCCACGCGCAGGGCTTTGCCATCTGTGGCAGCGCCGATCTCGGACAGGCGGGCAAAGGCGCGTTCGGTCACTTTTGGGGGCAGGTTCATTTTGGTCACTCCGCAGTGTGTTTCCATTGGGCCGTAACCGTAATATAGAAACGGACAAAGCGGGGTACAAGCTCCGCGTTAAAGGAGACCGCCAGATGCGTGCATCTTTTGCTTCCGATCCTGACCTCGCACGTGGCCGCCGTGTGCATGAGGATGAAAGCAGCTTCAGGTCGTGTTTTCAGCGGGACCGTGACCGGATCATCCATGCCAGCGCCTTTCGCAGGCTGAAACATAAAACCCAAGTCTTTGTTGAACATGAGGGCGATTATTACCGCACGCGCCTGACCCACAGCATCGAAGTGGCACAGGTGGCGCGGACCGTTGCTGGGGCGCTGTATCTGAACGCAGAATTAACCGAAGCCGTAGCCTTGGCCCATGATCTGGGCCATCCGCCTTTTGGTCATACGGGCGAAGATGCTTTGCATGTGCTGATGGCCCCCTATGGCGGGTTTGACCATAATGCGCAGGCGATCAAAATCGTCACCTCGCTCGAGCGGCATTACGCGGATTTCGACGGGCTGAACCTGACGTGGGAGACGCTGGAAGGGATCGCCAAACACAACGGCCCTGTGACGGGTGATTTACCCCATGCTTTGGCAGATTATAACGCGCTGCATGATCTGGAACTGCACACACACGCGAGCGCAGAGGCGCAGGTTGCGGCATTGGCGGATGACATCGCCTATAACAACCACGATTTGCATGATGGACTGCGTGCGGGCCTGTTCACGGAAGAGGACATTGCAGAGCTGCCGCTGCTGAAAGCATCTTTTGCCGAAGTCGATAAATTGCATCCGGGTTTGGATAAATCACGCCGCCGCCACGAGGCGCTGCGCCGTGTGTTCGGCCTGATGGTGGCCGATGTGATCGACACCTCGCGGCATTTGCTTGTGGAATCTGGTGCACATAGCGCGCAGGACATCCGTGAATTAGGGTATCCCGTGATCCAGTTTTCCGCTGGGATGTGGCGTGATTTGGGGGAGATCCGCAAATTTTTGTTCACCCGCATGTACCGCGCCCCCGAGGTGATGGTCATTCGCGCAGATGTTACCCGCGTTGTGGAAGAGCTGTTCCCACTCTTTTTAGACAAACCTGAATTGATGCCCGAGAATTGGACCGAGTCCATTGCCGGTGCCCGATCTGACCTTACAATTCTGGCCCGAATCGTGTCAGATTACATCGCAGGAATGACCGACCGTTTTGCACTGCAAGAGCACGAGCGGTTGATCGGAAATACGCCACGTGTTGGCGTCCATGTAACGAATAGAGGCTCTTAGATGTTGGACAGCGAAACACAATCCATCAGACGCCCTGCGGGTGTGTTGCAGGGGCAGCGGATCATGATTCTGGGCGCATGCTCAGGATTTGGTCACAGCATGGCGCGCGTTCTGGCGGCCTCGGGTGCGCAGGTGGTTGCAGCAGATAGCAACATCGAAGCACTTCAGCAGGTTCCGGGCGCTGTGCCTATGGCGCTCAAAGGGGCGCCCCAAGATGCTGTGCGCCGTGTGGGCCGCATATGGGGTAAGGCGCGGCTTGATGCTGTGCTTAACCTGATGCCTCTTCGTTACCCCGACAAAGTTGATTTGAATGTTGCCGTGCTGCAGTCGCTGGTGCAGGGGTTCTTGCCTGCCCTTTCTGCCGACGAAGGGCAGATCGTCACGGTGTTAACACGTCCGACGCAGGCCTTGGATGTTGGGGCAGGGGCCATGGGGCCTGCACTGGTCTCGGCACAGGCGGCGTTTGCCGATGCGCTGCACCGCGAAGGTCTGTCGCTGAACCTGATCAATGTCCGCGCTGACGCGGTCAAGCCTGCGCGCACAGCGATTACAGGTCTTTTGGCGCAAACCTTGGGTCCAATCACAGGCGCTGAATTGCGCCTTTGATTGACGCGGGGCGATATAGTGATAAACGGGGAAAACCTAACACCCCGAAAGCACTGACATGAACCTTTTTGCCGATATCCGTACCCTAGTTCTGAGCTCCGTTGACGCGATGGTTGCCTCTGGTGACCTGCCTGCAGGTTTGACCACTGACAACATTACAGCAGAACCACCGCGAGATGCCGCGCATGGGGACATGGCGACAAATGCGGCGATGGTATTGGCAAAGCCGGCAGGCATGAAACCCCGCGACATTGCCGAAAAACTGGCCGTGATTTTGGTGCAAGACCCTCGTGTCACCAGCGCCGATGTCGCCGGACCGGGTTTTTTGAACCTGCGGTTGGCAGATGGCGTGTGGCAGCAAGTGGCCAGCACAGTTCTGGATGCTGTTACGGATTATGGCCGTGGCGATCTGGGCACGGGCAAAACTGTTAACGTCGAATATGTTTCTGCAAACCCGACTGGACCGCTGCATGTGGGCCATACCCGTGGCGCGGTTTTCGGTGATGCGTTGGCCAGCCTGCTGGATTTCGCAGGTTGGGACGTGACCCGCGAATATGTGATCAATGATGGCGGCGGGCAGATTGGCGTGCTCGCACGGTCGGTCTATTTGCGGTATCTTGAGGCACACGGCCAAGAAGTGGCCTTCCCCGATGGGACATATCCCGGTGATTATCTGATCCCCGTTGGGCAAAAGCTGAAAGATAAAGTCGGCGATCAATATATTGACCAACCCGAAGATGTCTGGCTGGGTCCGATTGGCGATTTTGCTACAGATGAGATGATGGACCTGATCCGCGATGATCTGGCGCAGCTTGGTGTCAGGATGGACCGTTTTTTCTCGGAGAAGTCGCTGTACAACACAGGCAAGATCGAAGCCTGTCTGAAAAAGCTCGATGATATGGGCCTGATCTATCGCGGGACTCTTGAGCCGCCAAAAGGCAAGTTGCCTGATGATTATGAGGCCCGCGAACAGACGCTGTTCAAATCCACCGACTTTGGCGATGACCAAGACCGCGCCATCCAAAAACATGACGGCGCATGGACCTATTTCGCCCCTGATATTGCCTACCACAATGATAAGGTCGAGCGCGGCTATGATCAGTTGATCAATGTCTTTGGCGCTGATCATGGCGGTTATGTCAAACGGATGAAAGCCGCAGTTCACGCGTTGTCTGATGGCAAGGTGCCATTGGACATCAAGCTAACACAACTGGTTAAGCTGTTCAAAAACGGTGAAGAATTCAAAATGTCCAAACGGGCGGGGAACTTTGTTCTGCTTAGTGATCTGATCAAGGAAGTGGGCAAGGATGTGACCCGCTTTGTGATGCTGACACGCAAAAATGACGCGCCGCTGGACTTTGATTTTAACAAGGTGATGGAGCAATCGCGCGAAAACCCCGTGTTCTACGTGCAATACGCCCACGCCCGTGTGGCAAGTGTGATGCGCAAAGCTACCGAGGCGGGCATCGACGTGAGCGATGCTGCGCTGAAAGCCGCTGACCTGAGCAAGCTGGATCACACCGCCGAACTGGCCTTGCTGCGCAAAGTTGCGGAATGGCCCCGTCTGGTTGAAACTGCGGCGCGCAGCAACGAGCCGCACCGCATCGCCTTTTACCTCTATGAATTGGCGGGCGATTTGCATGGTTTCTGGAACCTTGGCAACGCCGAGACAGGTCTGCGGTTCATCCAAGAGGACGATCCTGCAACATCACAAGCGAAAATCGCCCTTGCACGCTCCGTTGCGATTGTAATTGCGGCTGGCTTGGGTATCCTTGGCGTAACTCCTGCGGAAGAGATGCGTTAAGCGCTCGCGCAGGCGAAGAGGCAAACGACGTCAGATCCGTGCGGCAATGTACTGTGCGGACAGAGAGGCAACGATGGCAGACTACACACAAACCCCTCAGGGGGGCTATGCGGCGCATCAGCATCCTGAATATGCAGTGGCGCCTTCAAAGTCTTTGGGCAAGCTGACCAATTTTGCAGGGGCCGCGATTTCGCTGGCTCTTGTGGTGGGTGTTGGCGTTTGGGGATACAAGCTTTTGGTGCGCGATGTCAGCGGTATCCCGATTGTGCGGGCCGCTGCCGGGGAAATGCGTGTGCGCCCCGAAGAGCCGGGCGGAGAGTTTGCCCAGCATCAAGGATTGTCTGTGAATTCGGTTGCCGCAATTGGCGCCGCAGGGGAGCAAGCCGATGAACTGCGCCTTGCCCCGCGCCCGATTGATCTGGCGGAAGAAGACCAGCCAATGTTGTCAACGCAAGAGGTCTCCATGGAGGAAGCCGATAGCACCCCGCCTCAGGCTCCAGATACGCAAGAAATAGCGGCTGCTTTTGAAAATGGCTCTGTGGATGACATTGTGGCGCAATTGACCAATGGCGTGACGCCAATGGAGGTTGAGCCTGATGAAGCGGAACCTGTGCTGGCATCGGTTGATACGCAAGGCCTGATCGGTTTGGATGCTGATGGTGCCATGCGTACATCGCTTCGCCCCTCCCTGCGTCCACAACGTGCAGCACGTACCACAGCCGTGGATACGGCTGTTGCCGCAGCTGTGTCAGCCGTGGCGGGTGGTGCAGCGTCAGGCGGAGAGATCAACGCAGCGACATTGCCTGCGGGGACACGCTTGGTTCAATTGGGTGCTTTTGACACACCCGAAATTGCACGTACTCAATGGGGTAAACTAAACGCGCGCTTTGCGCCGTTTATGGAAGGCAAAAATCGTATTGTGATGGAGGCAAAATCAGGGGGGCGCACGTTCTACCGTCTTCGTGCAGAGGGTTTTGAAGACATCGGCGATGCGCGCCGGTTCTGTTCGGCATTAGTTGCCGAAAGCGTGGATTGCATTCCCGTGGTTACACGGTGAGCGGCGCAAGACCGCGCTTTGGCGCAACGATCCTTGATGCAGAGGGCCATCGCCTGAGTGCTGATGAAAAAGCCCTGTTTCGCGATGTGAATCCTTTTGGGTTTATCCTGTTTGCCCGTAACATTGATACGCCGGATCAGGTTCGTGCGCTTTGTGATGATTTCCGCGAAGCGGTGGGCCATCACTGCCCGATCACAATTGACCAAGAAGGCGGGCGTGTGCAGCGCCTGCGTGCGCCGTTGTGGCGTGAATGGTTGCCACCGATGGATTTTGTGAAGGCTGCTGGCGACAAGGCTGCCGAGGCGATATATATCCGGTTCCGCCTGATTGCGCATGAACTCTATGATCTCGGTATTGATAGCAATTGCGCCCCGATGGTGGATGTCCCGCGTGCCGAGACGCATGAGTTTTTGTACAACCGCTGCTACGGCGTGACGGCATCCAGCATCGCGCTGATGGGGCAGGCGGCCAATGATGCGATGTTGGCGGGCGGTGTTCTGCCTGTGATCAAACACATTCCGGGCCATGGTCTGGCCACTGCGGACAGCCATTTTGAATTGCCCCGCGTCAGCGCGCCTCGCGAAGAGCTAGACCGTGTCGATTTTTCACCGTTCAAAGCCTTGCGGGATACCCCGATGGGGATGACGGCCCATGTGGTTTATGACGCGGTTGATAAGGCCCCTGCAACTCTGTCCAAACGCATGATGCAGGTGATCCGTGAGGACATCGGTTTTGACAATCTGGTCATGACCGATGACATTTCGATGAAAGCCCTCAGTGGTACGCTGAGTGATCTGAGCCGCGATGCGATCAAAGCGGGCTGTGATGTGATTTTGCATTGCAACGGTACACTGGCCGAGCGCGCAGAAGTGGCCGAAGCGGCAGGCGAGATGACAGATGCCGCGCAACGCCGCGCCTTGCGTGCGCTCAGCTATCGCCAGAAACCTGATGACATTGACACTGCCGCCCTCGATGCCCAGCTTAAGGTGCTGTTGGGGGAGGGCATGCATGGCTGACAACATCTTTGAGCAAGACAGCGATGCGGTAGCCGAGCGGGTTGCCGCAGAAGCGCTGATTGTGGATGTCGACGGGTTTGAAGGCCCGCTCGATCTATTGCTGACGCTTAGCCGTACACAGAAAGTGGACCTGCGCAAAGTGTCCGTCCTGCAATTGGCGCGGCAGTATCTGGCGTTTGTGGACCGTGCCAAGGAATTGCGGCTGGAGCTGGCGGCAGATTATTTGGTGATGGCCGCTTGGTTGGCCTTCCTCAAATCACGGCTTTTATTACCTTCTGACCCCACCGAAGAAGGCCCCTCTGGTGAGGAATTGGCCGCTCATCTGGCCTTCCAGCTAGAACGTCTTGCAGCGATGCGCGATGCGGCAGCACGGCTGATGGGGCGGGATCAATTGGGGCGTGATTTCTTTGCGCGTGGTGAGACGCAGATGGTCGAGCGGGTGCGCCGTGTCACCTATACGGCCACGTTATTGGACTTGATGCAGGCTTATGCCCGTACCCGTACCCGAGACGAGTTTCGCCCCTTTGTGATGGACCGCGAAAAAGTATTCACCATGGAACAAGCGCTGGATCGGATGCGCGGCTTAATCGGATTTGCAGGCGATTGGGGGGATCTGTTTAGCTATCTGCCAGAGGGCTGGGAAGTTGACCCCGTCAAACGCCGATCCGCCACTGCTGCCACATTTGCCGCTTCGCTGGAGCTGGTGAAAGAGGGCCATCTGGAAATCCGCCAAAGTGAGATGTTCGCGCC
This sequence comes from Sulfitobacter undariae, assembly GCF_014196805.1. Lineage (GTDB taxonomy): Bacteria > Pseudomonadota > Alphaproteobacteria > Rhodobacterales > Rhodobacteraceae > Sulfitobacter > Sulfitobacter undariae. Next base: position 324,853 of record NZ_JACIEI010000003.1, read on the forward strand.
GATTCAGTTGCGAAAGAAAGTTTAGAGCGATGCCCGAAGTTAACGAAGATCAAACAGAAAGCCTGTTCTCCGCCCCTCCAATGGCTGAACAGGAACGGATGATCGAAGCCGTTCTTTTCGCTTGCGCCGAGCCGCTCACACTGCGTGAACTAGAGGCACGCATGCCGCATGGCTGCGACGTTGCTGAAGCGATGGTGCATGTGCGCCGCCGCTATCAAGGGCGCGGTGTTCATGTGATGAAGATTGGTGACAGCTACGCCCTGCGTACCGCAGCCGATCTGAGCTATTTGATGCAAAAAGAAACCGTTGAGGTGCGCAAACTTAGCCGCGCCGCGATCGAGACGCTTGCGATTATTGCTTATCATCAGCCGGTTACGCGTGCCGAGATCGAAGAAATTCGCGGTGTATCTGTGTCACGCGGGACGGTGGATCAATTGCTCGAACTGGAATGGATTCGCTTTGGCCGCCGTAAGATGACGCCGGGCCGTCCGGTGACATTTGTTGTGACTGAAGGATTTTTGGATCACTTTGGCTTGGAGAATGCCCGCGACTTGCCGGGGCTCAAAGAACTACGTTCTGCGGGCTTGCTGGAAAGCCGTCCAGCCTTTGGCCTGATGCCAACTGTGGGAGACGGCGAAGACGAACCCGAAAGCACCGAAGGACAAAGTGAACTTTTCGAAGATTAGTTCGTATTATTGCCGCATTATTCCCCTATAGTGCGGGAATTCGGAAACCCGAGGAGAGCAGTATGAACCAGATCATTAACATGATTATTCGACAGCTAACGCGCAAATTTGTCAATAAAGGTATTGATGCAGGGTTTAACAAAGCCTCGTCGATGCAAAACAACCGCAAAAAGCAATCTCAAAGCGAGATCGATGATTACGGAAATCCGATCCCACAAAAGGCGAACCCGACCAAACGCCTAGGTGGCGGGCAGGGCGCCAAACAAGCGAAGCAAGCAATGCGTGCGATGCGCCGGTTCGGTAAGTTCTGATCGCGTAGAGGGGCTGTTGGCCCCTCACGACCCAAAGCTGGTTAAGGCGCTTTGAAATGCTTGGACAGTTTTAGGCCCTGACCCTGATAATTTGACGCAATGCCAGCCCCGTACAACTGGGTTGGGACTTCGGCCATTTTTTCATAGACCAATCGCCCGACAACCTGACCGTGCTCCAGCACAAAAGGCGCTTCATGGCAGCGCACTTCCAACACGCCACGTGATCCGGCACCGCCTGCTGCGTCATGGCCAAAGCCCGGATCAAAGAAACCCGCGTAATGCACGCGGAACTCACCGACCATTGCGAGATAGGGTGCCATTTCGGCGGCATATTGCGGGGGAATGGTCACGGCCTCGCGACTCACCAGAATATAAAACGCACCGGGGTCCAGAATGATCTGGCCGTTGCTACTGTGGACTTCTTCCCAATATTCCGCAGGGGGGTAGTGGCCGATACGGTCCAGATCAATCACCCCTGTATGGGGTTTGGCACGGTAGCCGACCAATGTGGTGTCTTGCAGCCGTAGATCAACGGAGAAGCCCAAACCATCATCGATCACGGCCTTGCCATCCACCAGCGGCGTTTGCGCATGTAACGCGCGTAAATCATCGTCGCTGAGCACGGCATTGCCAGTGCCAAAACGGATTTGGTTCAACCGCATGCCAGGGCGCACAAGTACGGAAAAGGAACGGGGGCAAATTTCGGCATACAATGGGCCGTGATACCCTGCTGTAACGCGGTCAAACTCGGTCCCGCCATCGGTGATGGTGCGGGTCAGCAGGTCCAGCCGTCCGGTTGAGCTTTTGGCATTTGCAACGGCGGTCACGCCGTCGGGCAGTGCAAGACGTTCCATCAAAGGAACCACATAAACCGCGCCTTTTTCCAGCACAGCACCCTGTGTAAGGTCCACGCGGTGCATCTCGAACTCTTCCAGACGGTCGGTGACCTTTGCCCCATGCCCTGCCAAAAACGAGGCCCGCACGCGGTAGGCGACATTGCCCAACCGCAGATCAAGACTGGCGGGCTGTATTTGTGCCGGATCAATCGCGGGATCAGCGGCAATCACGCCCGTAGATATCATTGTCTCTAGCTGTTGGTTGGGAATTACGCCGGGCATATGATGTCCTTTTGGTATCGGGCTCTAGATGTGCAAAACGCCCGCACCTGATGGGATGCGAGCGTTTTGAGTATGTCGTGGTCGGGCTAGCAGGACTCGAACCTGCGACCTTCCGTCCCCCAGACGGACGCGCTACCAGGCTGCGCCATAGCCCGACATGGCGCTGTTCATACCGTATAAACGGGGGCGTGCAAGAGGCAATTGCACCCATTGCGGTATCAATCATTATTTAGGTTGGGCATCGCCCGTATCGGCGGCCATACGGTCACGCAGCGCAGAGAGCTGGGCCAGCAGCGGCGCCATTTTGCGGGCTGTCGTGCTGTCAACTGAACGCAGGCGGCTTGCGTGGGCCAGCGTTGCCAATTCGGCTTGGATGTCCTGTTCGGCGGTCACCGTAGGCATACCGATATCACGTGGCTTTGCGGCTGCGGGGAGGGAAACGGGCTGTGGCTCCGGTTCCGCGATATCTGTCTGTTCAGGCTCTTCCGGCGCATCTGGCGTTGGTTCGGACAGCGCGGCGTGCACAGGCGATTCTGCGCGGGCAGGTGCGGTATCAGAGGTATCTGCAACAACTGCTGTATCTGTGCTGGGAATCTGGGTAATTGGATCGGGAAGTGGCAAATTAACAGGAGAGGCATCGCGTATTTCTGCGATCTCTTCGTCTGTCTCTTCCTGAGCTGGGTCTTCCAATGTTTCGGCATCTGAAGCGTCTGGAGCTTCGGAAATGTCATCGGCAGTGGATGCTTCGATTCGAATATTTTCTAGAGGTTCTTCAATAGAAGCAACTTCCGCAACTTCTTCATCTTTGTCTTCAGCTGCGGTCACAGGCGCAGCATGTTCAGGCTCGCTTGATGATTCCGCTTCAACGATAGGTGAAGTGCTTTCGGGCGCTTCGCAATGATCGTCTACATCAGTAGAGATTTCTTCCGCTGCATTTGTATGCAGCTCCTCTTGAGGGCGCACTGGTTCTGCTTCGACGGGCAGGGGGGCAGTGGCGGATTCTGCTTCTGCTGGCTCCACGCTTTTGGCCACGGCTTTTGGTGCCTCAAACGGGAGAACTACAGAAACGGGTTCGGGTGCTGGCTGCGTAGCAGGGGTTGGTGCTTCAACCTCCTCATAGACATCACCATCCTCCAGCGGGGTCGACATGGCCGCAACATGGCTCATGCCTTCCTCGCGCAGGATTTTTTGCACACCTTTGATGGTGAACCCGTCTTCGTGAAGTAGTTTTTTGATGCCGCCCAACAGCAACATATCAGCTGGGCGATAATACCTGCGACCGCCCGCACGTTTGATCGGTTTTACTTGGGTGAATTTACTCTCCCAAAAGCGCAAAACATGCGCTTGGATGCCAAGCCAGTCGGCAACTTCAGAGATCGTGCGGAATGCGTCAGGCGATTTTGGCATTAATTCAGGTCTTGTTTCCGTCCGCTACGCGGTCTTTCATGAGATGGGACGGGCGGAATGTCAGTACGCGACGTGGATTGATCGGTACTTCTTCGCCCGTTTTCGGGTTGCGCCCGATACGTGCTGTCTTGTCGCGTACGGAAAACGTACCGAAAGAGGATATTTTTACCTGCTCGCCACGCACCAGCGCGTCGGACATTTCTTCTAAAACTGTTTCAACCAACTGTGCGCTTTCATTGCGCGACAATCCCACTTCGCGAAAAACAGCTTCGCTCAGATCCATGCGTGTTAGTGTGTTACTCGTCATAATAGTCCCCCGTTATTACAGTGACATTGGCCAGCTTATGCGTTCAAGTCAACAACCTAGCAGCTTTTCTGCGTCCAGATGCGGTTCTACGCCTTTACCAGCGTAAAACGACAGCGCCCCACGCGAGGCCACCACCGATGGCTTCTGTGACCAGCAGGTCACCTTGTTTGATTTGGCCGCGTTGCACACCCACCGAAAGCGCAAGAGGAATGGAGGCGGCAGAGGTGTTGCCGTGATCCTGAACCGTGACAACAACTTTATCCATAGGTAGGCCCAGCTTTTTGGCGGTGCCCTGAATGATGCGGATGTTCGCTTGATGTGGGACAATCCAGTCCACATCATCACTGGAGACATTTGCGCGCTCCATGGCGGTGGTCGCGGTCTTGCTTAGTTTCTCTACCGCATGGCGGAACACTTGGTTGCCCTGCATGCGCAGATAGCCTGTAGCGCCCGTAGAGACACCGCCATCAACATACAGAAGGTCGCGGTGAGTGCCGTCTGAATTAAGATCGGTTGAAAGAATACCGCGGTCGTCAGATGTGCCAGCGCCTTCTTCGGCTTGCAGCAAAATAGCGCCTGCGCCATCGCCAAAAAGCACACAGGTGCTGCGATCGGTCCAGTCCATCAAGCGGCTAAAGGTTTCGGCCCCGATGACCAGCACGCGGTTGGCCTGACCTGACACAATCAACGCATTCGCATTGGCCAACGCAAAGACGAAACCCGCACAAACTGCTTGAATATCAAAGGCAAAGCCTTTGGTCATGCCCAATTGGGACTGCACCATTGTAGCAGCAGAAGGGAACGTAAGATCGGCAGTTGAGGTGGCTACAATAACGGCGTCAACATCTTGTGCTGTCAGTCCAGCCATTTCCAGCGCGGAATTTGCCGCAGCGGTTGCCATTGAGGATGTGGTTTCGCCTTCACCTGCAAAATGACGGCGCTCAATCCCCGAGCGAGAACGGATCCATGCGTCGTCAGTCTCCAGAGTTGCTTCAAATTCGGCATTCTCGACGACTCGGGTCGGCAGGTAATGACCCACGCCCTTTACAACAGCACGCAAGGTCATTCTTGGGGGGACTCCTCAGTTGGCAAAATGGCGGCGACGCGGGCCGCTAGTTTGTCGTTAAATCCGTTTTCTACCAATTGGGCCGCCAGCTTGATCGCGGCGGAAACACCTGTGGCATCGGCCGAGCCGTGGGATTTTACAACGGTTCCGTTCAACCCTAGAAACACGCCACCGTTAACGCGGCGCGGGTCGATCTTTTTCTGTAGGCGCATCAGCGATGTATAGGCCAAAAGAGAGGCCAGCTGTGACAGAAGAGAGTATTTAAATGCTTCTTTCAGGCGGCGGCCAATCAGGCTGGCTGTGCCTTCACCCGTCTTGATCGCGATGTTGCCGGTAAAGCCGTCAGTGACGATGACATCGGCTTTGCTGCCTGAAATGTCGCCGCCTTCAACAAAGCCGACAAACTCAAACCCTGCTTTTTGCTCTTGTTTGCGAATCAGATCATAGGCTTCTTTAAGCTCGGTGCGGCCTTTGTGTTCTTCTGTGCCGACGTTCAGCAGGCCGATGCGCGGCGTATCTACGTTAAGGCCGTTACGTGCATAAGACGCGCCCATCAATGCATACCGTAGCAGATCATCCGCATCAGCACGGATGTCCGCACCAACATCCAGCATGACGTTAAAGCCCTGAGCGTTGGAGGAGGGGTAGAGAACCGCAATGGCAGGGCGGTTTACGCCTGGTAATTTGCGCAAGCGGATCATCGACAGCGCCATCAGCGCGCCTGTGTTGCCGCATGACACAGCGACGCTGGCCTCGCCACTTCGGACCGACTCAATAGCCGACCACATTGAGGTATCTTTGCCAGTTCGCACAACCTGACTGGGTTTGTCTTCCATTGTGACGATGCCTACGGCGTCGCGGATGGTTGTGCGTTCTGCTAAAATAGGGTGTTTGGACACAAGCGGGCTCAGCGTGGCCTCGGGGCCATGCAGAATAAACGCAATTTCATCGTTTGCTTTAGCCGAAATGAGGCAACCGGCAACCACTGCTGCCGGTCCCTGATCGCCCCCCATCGCATCAACCGATATGAAGGTACGTGCCTTCGCTGTATTCTGATCGGGCTGGGCCGTCATTTGCTGCGAATGCCTTTAAATTGTTGTGGTTGGACGCAGCTTATGCTGCGTCGTCTTCCAGATCAATCTCGTCAACCTGTGCGACGATTTCTTTATCTGCATAGTGACCGCAAGATGCACATACGTGGTGCGGGCGCTTCAACTCGCCACAGTTTGTGCATTCATTCGGGTTCGCTGCAGTCAGCGAATCGTGTGAACGACGGTTGTTGCGACGGGACTTTGATACTTTATTCTGCTGGACAGCCATTTCGGGTGCCTTTGTATTCGGGGCCAGAATGCGCAGATCGGCTGCGGCAGGCCGTGTTTCGGGTCAACTCCCATACGGGTGTGTGGTGCGTTTAGGCAAGTGCTGCTCACTTGTCCAACGCTATTTAGCAAGAGGGCCGCAAAATACCGTCGAAATAGGTCATTGCAAGCCAGTTTTTGCCTTTCGGGGGCTGGAAAAGGGGATTTACTCGTCTGAACCCTTCTCTAGCTGTTCTTTGAAAGCGGCTAATCCTGCAAAGGGGCGGGCCTCTTCGTCACTCATGGGCTTTTTACCCGGTTCTGTGACGCGAATAGTTGTGGTCTCACTATCGGCGAGACGCGGATATTCGGGGATCGCCAAAGCCAGTGCTTCTTCCATAACAATTGCAGGATCAATCCAGACTCCGAGTTGTTCAACACTGTCATCTTCAGGAACTTCTGCTTCTGGAAGATCGATATCAACGTAATCACGCAGGAAGGTGCGTACTACATCTGTGTCGATCCGTGTGGTTACGGGCTCCAGCGTGACAACGCAGGGCTGGGTGACGGTGGCACCCAAGCGGCCTTTCAACTGCCAATCGCTGTCTCCCAGAGGCTTTAGACTGCCTTCAAAAGATAATTTCCGCAGGCCCGATAGTTCCAATGCTTTGGCGATCTCAGCCAGCGCAGGGGCGTCAGGACGCAATGAAAACGGGGTCGGAGCCGTTTGGGAGAGGTTGGCGACGCGCAAACTTGTTGCGCTAGGAGGGGTAGGAGACATGAGCTTGTGCTTTCGTTTCTTGAACCATGTGGCGCATCTGGTGTATGCGAGATAGAAGCCAGACAGGTTAAGGGCAAGGGGCAGTACCATGGGTATCTTCAACAACACAGGCATTACGCGGCGGGTACTGTTCGCAGCAGTGCTTCTGGGCAGTGTTTCCGCTTGCTCTCCACAATACGCAAATCACGGGTATCTCCCGCCAGAAGAAGACCTCGATCAGATCGTGGTAGGGGTTGATACGCGGGACTCGGTGGCACAGAGCATCGGCACACCGTCTACAGCGGGTGTCGCCAATGACAGCGGATACTATTATGTGCGCAGCCGTCGCCGGACAGTTGGCGCATTGGCGCCAAAGGTGATCGAGCGTCAGGTGCTTGCCATCAGTTTCGACAGCGCAGGCGTGGTCAGCAATATTGAAAAATTCGGCATGGAGCGGGGCCAGGTTGTGCCGCTGTCACGGCGTGTGACCACAGCGGGCGTGCGTGATAACAGCTTCTTGCGCCAGTTGTTGGGTAACATCGGTCGCTTTAATCCGGCGGGACTGGGCGGCTGATTTTCGGCTTTGGCCTGATGAACAGATGCGGAGAATGCAATGACCCCGCTACGCAAAGGCAGATATATTGCACGCGCCGTGCAAGGACGCGCCGATATGGAGGCTGTCTTTGCATTGCGCGGCATATGTTTTGGCGATGCGGGTGGCATTGAAGATGCATTTGATGAAACTGCTGTTCATGGTCTGGTAGAAGAAGCAGCAGAAGGCGGCGCAGTTGTGGCGACCTTTCGGATGTCTGTTTCAAACGGTGCCCGAATTTCCCAAACCTATTGCGCGCAATATTATGATCTGACTGCCCTTGAAGGGTTTGAAGGCGCAATGCTGGAGCTTGGGCGATTCTGTATCCATCCGGCGCATCCCGATCCTGACATCCTGCGGATCGCTTGGGCTGCGTTGACGGCCCATGTGGACGCGCATGGGATTGATCTGTTGTTTGGCTGCACTTCCTTCAAGGGCACAAACCCCGCACTCTACCTTGATGCGCTTTCTTTGTTAAAAGAGCGCCATCAAGCGCCTGAACGCTGGGCGCCAAAGGTCAAATCTGTTGATGTTTTTCCCTATGCGGAAACCGTGCTAACCAAGCCAGATATGAAAAAAGCCACTGCAACGCTGCCGCCATTGTTGCGCACTTATCTTTTGATGGGGGGCTGGGTCAGTGACCATGCGGTGATAGATTACACGCTAAATACGCTGCATGTCTTCACAGGGCTTGAGATCGGGGCGATTCCCCCTGCACGGAAAAAGCTGTTGCGTGCACTTGTCTGATTGACGAATTCGCTGCGGCACAGTAGGCGAACGTTATGGCACGTGCACCCCTTCTCCAAGTTTCCGATATCGCCCTCACTTTTGGCGGTGATCCTGTATTTGATGACCTGTCGCTGGTCGTCCAGAGTGGCGACCGTCTGGCGCTGGTCGGGCGAAATGGCTCTGGTAAGTCCACATTGATGAAAGTCATGGCTGGCATTGTCGAAGCCGACAAAGGCGAGATTATCGCCGGTCCAGGCGTGAGCGTCGGATATATGGAGCAAGACCCTGATTTGACGGGTTTTGAGACATTGGGCGATTTCGCTGCGCATGGTCTGGAACCGGGCGAGCTGTATAAGGTCGAACGCGCGGGCGAGGGCCTGAAATTTGATCCAGAACGCCCAGTAGCGACTGCTTCGGGCGGGGAACGTCGCCGCGCGGCGCTGGCACGTCTGATGGCGCTTGAGCCTGAATTGATGCTGCTGGACGAACCCACCAACCACCTAGATATCGAAGCTATTGCATGGCTTGAGAACGAGCTGAAAACAACACGCGCGGCCTATGTGATCATCAGTCACGACCGTGCATTCCTGAACGCATTGACCCGCGCCACCCTTTGGGTCGATCGCGGTGCAGTGCGCCGTCAAGAAATCGGTTTTCAAGGATTCGAAGCGTGGCGTGATACGATCTGGGAAGAAGAGGACATGCAGCGCCACAAGCTGAACCGCAAAATCAAAGCGGAAGCACGTTGGGCTGTTGAAGGTATTTCTGCGCGCCGCAAACGCAACCAAGGCCGCGTACGTGCTTTGCAAGATTTGCGCGCTGAGCGGGCAGGGCAGATCACCCGCCAAGGCACCGCTGCTATGGCGCTGGAAGCAGGGCCGAAATCGGGCCGCAAGGTCATGGAAGCCATTAACATCACCAAGGCCTTTGGTGAAAAAACGATTCTGCGTGATTTTTCTCTTACAGTGAACCGAGGGGACCGCATTGCGCTGGTCGGCCCGAACGGTGTGGGTAAAACCACGTTGTTGAACATGCTGATCGGCAAAGAACTGCCCGATACAGGCGAGGTCAAGATCGGCACCAATCTGGCGGTTGCCCTGTTTGATCAGGCGCGTGCACAGTTGGACGGGGATATGACCCTGTGGGACAGCCTGACAGGTGATCCCGACATGCGAGTGAGTGGCAAAGCGGATCAAATTCTGGTGCGCGGTAATCCCAAACATGTTGTTGGCTACCTCAAGGAATTCTTGTTTGACGAAGCGCAAGCCCGTGCGCCTGTCCGCTCTCTTTCAGGGGGCGAAAAGGCGCGGTTGCTGCTGGCCAAACTGATGGCGCGTGAAAGCAACCTGTTGATTCTCGATGAACCGACCAACGATCTGGATGTCGAAACACTTGATTTGATGCAAGAATTGCTAGGCAGCTATGACGGGACTGTCATTCTTGTCAGCCACGACCGTGACTTTCTGGACCGCGTTGCCGCGACAACAATCGCCATGGAAGGCGACGGACGTGCGACCGTCTATGCGGGCGGCTGGACCGATTACATCTCGCAGCGCGGGATGGAAGATTTTTCCGAAAGCGTTGTGAAGTCAAAATCATCCGCGCCGAAAGCACAGCAGAAATCACAAGCCAAAGGCGGGTTGAGCTTTACTGAAAAGCACCGCCTCGAGACCCTACCAGCCGAGATCGAGCGCATCACCGCAGAAATCGCCAAGCTGGAAGAGCTGCTGGGCGATCCTGCATTGTTCACAGAACAGCCTGCCAAATTCCAAAAAGCCAGCGATGCGTTGGTGCAACGGCATGGCAAACTGTCGGATGCAGAGGAAGAATGGCTGATGCTGGAAGAAAAAGCAGGTAGTTGATTTTGGTCACCAACCGGTAGCGGATGGTGAAACCTGCCCGAGCGACAGCCAATGTTTGAGAGCATTCAACGAGGGTTCGTTCATTGAACGTGCGCTTTTGGCCACTTCGATCCCAAGCTGTTCACATGAGGGCCGTTGGGTGGGTCCATATTTCGGCATTTGGCTCGTGGTCAGCGTGCGTACCATCTGTCTGTGCACCAAGACGTTTTGCAACCGCTTGCGAGCGGTGATTTTCGGAATCAATGTAGCTAACCAATTGGGTAAAACCATGGGCTTGATAGGCCCAACTGCGCACGGCTTGCGCTGCTTCGGTTGCATATCCTTTGCCTTCAGCCCCTTCAAAAAGATGCCATGCCAACTCAACTTCGGGCCAATTTGAGTGCTTCAGCAGCCCTACACGACCAATAGGAAGGCTCAGTCCACGTTCAACAAGCGTAAAGAAACCAAATCCATGCCATTGCCAGTGACCGACCCCGATCAAGAAGCCAAACCAAGCTTGCTCTTTGCTGACAGTTTCTCCCTGAGCCTGCATTCTTGGCGAACTCGTCATAAATCTGGTAAGTTCGGGGAGGTCGCTGTGTATTGGTCCGCGTAAAGTTAGGCGTTCCGTTTCAAGGACCGGCGCGGATGTTAAGGGGGCGGTCATATTGTGCTCCATCCGCTCATAACCTCATAGCTACCGCTCACCTAAAAGTTGAAAATTTTGCGCAGGGAAGCCCAACCGAGCAGTAAAGACAGGCCCGTCCTATTCGCATCAGGGTTCCAACTGTCCAGACATTGCGCCCGAAACTCTTCTTCCACATCGTAAGCCGCGCCTGCGTATTGTGTACCATTATAAAGCAACAGCACTCTCCTCGTTATAAATCTAGGAGAGGTAGACTGCCGAATTAAGGCGCAAATGGGGCAGTGACCTCATCTTGCTCTACAGTACGGGAAGAGGGGCAGCATTGTTGCGATTTTGCGACTAATTGATCTGCCATTTTTTCCGCATCAGTCAGAGTTAGCGTTTGTGAGGCGGGACATCGCGTAGCCGCAGGCTCTGTTCGCTTACTTGGTCCAATGTCCATTTCGAATGTATGCGCGTGGTGCTTGCAGGTTGGTTTTGCAGCCCCAACTTCAGTGTCTCACGGTGGGCACCTTTCGGGCGGATCGGACGTGGGGTAAATCCGCCGCCGCAGGTGGCGCAGACGTTATGCAGCACGTTATCAACACAATCGGCGCAATAGGTACATTCATAGCTACAGATACGCGCATCGGGCGAATGGGGCGGCAGATCGCGGTCACACCATTCGCAATTTGGTCTGAGTTCTAGCATGATGGTTTCCTGTGCAATTACTCATGGTTCGGCCAAAGGCTCGGATCAGCGCCTTTGGCCCTTTGAGGCGCCCGTTAACGCATGCGCAACGCGCCATCCAGACGGATCACTTCACCATTCAAATAGCCCATTTCAACGATAAATGCGACCATACGGGCATATTCATTCGGCTCGCCCAGACGTGCAGGGTTTGGTACTTCGGCAGCAAGGCTGTCTTGCACCTCTTGCGGAAGACCTTTCAGCATCGGCGTGCCAAAGATACCCGGTGCAATGGTCATTACACGAATGCCATATTGCGCCAGATCGCGGGCCATGGGCAGGGTCATGCCAACGATACCGCCCTTGGATGCGGCATAGGCCACTTGGCCTTTTTGCCCGTCATAGGCGGCGACTGAGGCGGTGTTAATCACCACGCCCCGTGCGCCATCTGCGTCAGGTTCGTTTTTTGCCATGGCGGTCGAGGCAAGGCGCGCAATGTTGAAGCTGCCTGTCAGGTTGATGTCGATGGTTTTTTGAAATGCGGCCAGCGGATGCGCGCCATCACGGCCCGTGGTTTTGATGCCAAGGGCGATACCTGCGCAATTCACCGCAACATTCAGCGCGCCCATCTGGCTTTGCGCCTGTGCAATCGCGGCCTCAACCGAGGCTTCGTCGGTCACATCGGTTTCAATGAAATATCCGCCGATCTCTTCGGCCACGATCGGGCCGCGTGTTGTATCACGGTCCAGCAGGGTGACTTTGGCGCCTTGGGCAGCAAAATGGCGGGCTGTTGCTTCACCCAGACCGGATGCGCCTCCGGTGATGACAGCGGCAGTGTTGGACATGAGCATGGGCATATTCCTTATTTGAACTGATGTTCAGATAATCACGCGCATCTGTTTTGGGCAAGAGGGGTCCAGCGCAACCAAGTACCACCTGTTGTATGCACTGACGCGCCAGCACGGCGTTTGAAACGGTCAATTTCAGGTGTGGTTTCCACGCCAAGGTCCAGTGACCTGATCCCGCGATCGGCTAATGCGTTCATCGCCTGCCATAGCAGCAGGTTATGGGCACGGGTGGTGCGGCCCATCGCAGTGCTATGACCTATGTGATAGGTCGCTGCGCTGCCGTGGGTCAGAAACAGCATATAGGCCACAGGATGACCACGCAGCAGGGCGGTAAACAGATGGGTTTGATCTGGTGATGTTTGGGCAAAGGCGGAGGTCAGGGCTGTGGGCCAACTTTGATAACGTTGGGAACTGGCTTGTTTAGCCTCCAGTGCCAGCAGCGGGTGATCGGGTGACAAGGGGCGGTGTAACACCCGTAGCGGGCTGGCCTCTGCCTGACCCAACTGGTGCCGCCAGTTTTGGTGCAGGGCAGCGCGGCGGGTCGCCTGTGGGGGCGACAGATTGACGTGGAACACCTTGCGCGCTGCTGCAATTGGTATGACACGGGGCAGGGCGCAGGGACGCTCTGGTGATAGGATCAGCGGCTGGCGTTGCAGGCTTGCTTGGGCCAATTGCGCGGGTAAATCCGGCGGCGGGTCCGCGCGGGGCAGCATCAGTAACGGCACACCCGCAAGGCGACGGCGAAACAGCGTGAGGCCCGAGGGCAAGATCACAGGCGTTTGACCACATAGCATCACTGCGGTTGCAAAAGCACGGTCTTGTAAAAGGGAATGGGCGGGGCGCGCATGGCTGGCATCAAACATGCCGCAACTCTGCGCCAAAGGTGGTTAAGGGGAGCTTAAGCCCCCCTTAGTTTGCACAGCATTAGTTTAGCCCAGTTGCACCAGTGCGTGGCGCTTTTTACCAGCCGACAGTTTGATCGGCGCAGCCAGCGCGGCGGCATCAATCATCAGGCCTGCATCGGTCAGCGGCGCGTCGTTCATACGCGCACCATTCTCTGTAATAAGGCGTTTCGCCTCTTTACCTGATCCCGCAAGGCCCGATTTCACCAAAAGTTGCACGATGGAAATACCATCGCCCAGATCAGCAGCAGACAGCGTCAGCGTTGGCAGATCATCGCCCACGCCACCTTTTTCAAATACTTCACGCGCTGTGGCTTCGGCAGCCTTGGCAGCATCCGCACCGTGCAGCAGGGTTGTGACTTCATTGGCCAAACGGATTTTCGCTTCGTTAATCTCGGCACCTTCCAGCGCGCCAAGGCGGTCACATTCCGCCACAGGCAGTTCTGTATAGAGCTTGAGGAAACGCCCAACGTCGGCATCCGTGGTATTGCGCCAGAATTGCCAGAACTCATAGGGCGACAGCATATCACCGTTCAGCCAGATCGCTCCGCCTTGGGATTTACCCATTTTCTTGCCGTCCGATGTGGTCAGCAAAGGTGAGGTGAGGCCATAAACCTCGCCTTCAATCACGCGGCGGGTGAGGTCGATACCGTTGACGATATTGCCCCATTGGTCTGATCCGCCCATTTGCAGGACGCAGCCATAGCGGCGGTGAAGCTCCATGAAGTCATAGGCTTGCAGGATCATGTAGTTGAATTCGAGGAAGGAGAGCGACTGCTCGCGGTCCAGACGCGATTTCACGGATTCAAATGACAACATGCGGTTGATGCTGAAATGACGCCCGATGTCGCGCAGAAATTCGAGGTAGTTCAGATTGTCCAGCCATTCGGCGTTGTTGAGCATGACCGCATCAGCAGGACCATCGCCATAGGTCAGGTATTTTGCAAATACCTGTTTCATACCCTCGATGTTTTCATCGATTTGCTCAGGTGACAGCAGCGGGCGTTCATCCGCACGGAAAGATGGATCACCCACTTTTGTGGTGCCGCCACCCATCAGGGTGATTGGCTTATTGCCGGATTTCTGCAACCAGCGCAGCATCATGATGTTGAGCAAATGGCCCACATGCAATGATTTGGCAGTTGCATCATAACCGATATAGGCAGGCTGCGCGCCCTTCAGCAGGGCTTCGTCCAGTGCTTGATAATCGGTGCAGTCGGCCAGATAGCCCCGCTCCATCATGACTGAGATGAATTCTGATTTTGGATGGTATGTCATGGCGCTTGCCCTCGGCTTTGATTGCAGGGCATCTATAGGGCGGGCAAAGCCAAAGGAAAAGGCAAGAATATGGGCGGGGCATTATGACAAGGGCGATTGCAAAGACGGGTGTGGTGACGGCGGCGGGGGCAATGTCGGGCACATCGCTGGACGGGGTTGACGTAGCGGTGCTGCGCACGGACGGGCATGACATTACGGATTTCGGGCGCAGTGCTTACCGTGATTACACGCCCGAAGAGCGCAAAGTGATCGCAGCGGGATTTGGCCTGTGGAGCGGTGAAGCCGTTGAGGCCGCCGCTGCTGTGATTGAAGCGGCACATTTGGAGATCCTAGAGGGTTTCAAGGACGTGGACCTGATTGGGTTCCACGGTCAAACGCTGGCCCATGCCCCACGACAGCAAGGCACATTGCAAGTGGGCAACGGGGCGATGCTGGCGGATGAGCTGGGTGTGCCCGTGGTCTGGGACTTCCGCAGCGCAGACGTGCAGTTGGGCGGTGAGGGCGCGCCACTTGCGCCGTTCTTCCACCACGCTTGCGCACGCTATATCGGTGCGGATGCGCCTGTAGCGTTTTTGAATTTGGGCGGCGTGGGGAATATTACTTGGGTTGATCCGTCGATTGACCAGCCGCAGGTTGAGGGGGCGCTTCTGGCCTTTGACACAGGGCCGGCCAATGCACCTGTGAACGATCTGATGCAAGAACGGCTGGGGCTGGCCTATGATAAAGACGGCGCTGTGGCCCGGGGCGGCACGGTGGAAACCGGCGCATTAGAGCTGTTTCTAGCGGAGCCGTATTTTGCAAGAGTACCGCCCAAGTCACTGGACCGGAATGACTTTGCCGAAATGGTCGCTTTGGTACGCGAGTTGTCTAATGCCGATGCCGCCGCCACGTTGACAGCGATGTGCGCCGCAGGTGTGGCCGAAGCCATGCAGCATTGCCCGATCCCGCCCAGCCGCGTTTTGGTTACAGGGGGCGGGCGGCGCAATCCTGTGTTGATGCAGATGCTTGAGGTGTCATTGGATTGCCCCGTGGTCCCGATTGAGGAGGTCGGGTTGGACGGTGACATGCTGGAGGCGCAGGCCTTTGCCTATCTGGCGGTTCGCGTGGCGCGGGGGATGCCCACGTCTTGTGCAGGCACCACGGGTGTCCGTGCGGCGGTGGGCGGTGGCACGGTCAGCGTGCCGTGAGCAAGCTAATCCGGAGCGCGTAAGGGCGTCACAGCACCATCCCAGCACGACATATCAGAGGTGAGGGTGAACTTCGTTTTCGCCCAGCTACGCTCATGCATGCGCAGACAGATCGGATCACCCTGTGCCAATTGTGGGCGAGTGCTGGTTGTTTCGGTTTGATAAGTTTCACGGCTGGAAAGCTCAAAGGTGATGCGCCACAGATCGGGGCCGTCATTCACAGGGGCTGAATTGACAGTGACCACATTGGCAGGCACCAGATCGACGCTGTTTGTGGCTTTCTCAATCAGGGCTAACCCGACAAGCAGTGCAATGCCGGTATAGGCGATGAGGCGTTTATTGTTCATGCGGTGGCCAATGGCGCAAGGGGCGCCTCAAAAAACAGCAAATGCGGCAGGGCGCTGTCGGGGATGTCTTGATAAGGGCCACGCGCTGCAAAGCCCAAGCTGGCATAAAGCGCACGGGCTGGGCCGAGATTGACGGAAGTGTCGAGTACCACGCGGCTAAACCCGTCTGCGCGGGCTTGGTCCATCAATGCTGTCATGATCTTGCGGGCGACGTTATGGCCCCGCGCTTGCGGCGCGACATAGACGCGTTTGATCTCACTTGTGTCTGCGTCCAACGCATGCGACATGGCGCAGCCCACAGGCGCGCCGTCCAATTCAGCCAGCAAGATGACCCCTTGAGGGCGGGCGTGCTCTTGGGCCAGCCTATCCATCAACGCGGTGTATTTGGGGACAGGATAAAATGTCTCGGTAATCTCTGCATCAATTTCAGAGACCTCCAACAGGTGCGAACGGTAATCCCAGCACAGTTTGCGCACAGCATCTAGGTCTTGGGGGGTGGTGGCAGGGCGGATCAGGATTTCCGGCATCATGTGTCCTCACGGTGTTTCGAACCGTAAAACCTTAATTCCGAGATGACTTCAAGCGGGAGGTTGCCGCGATGATGTGGGCAGGCGGGGGAATGTTTTTGTGAAATGATGAAACCAAAACTGCTTTGGGGTGTTGAGTTGATGAACAGACTAAGGAGAATACACTATGACAAACAGCATCATGACACCCCGCGCCTTTGCCCTTGCTTCCGCTATTGCGATCGGCAGCGCGTCAGTCGGTTTTGCGCAGTCGCAACTTGTGCCAGAGCAGTTGATTTCGGCGGAACAGATTGAGGATGGCGCGATTTATGCTCTGGAGGTCACAAAGGACGATCCGACATGGCTAAGTGGCGAAAGCTATACGACCATCGAAGCGGGTTGGAAAAAGGTAGGTGATATTTCCGATGTGCTGTTGGACCAGGACGGTCAGATGGTTGCCGTTCTGGCAGAAATTGGTGGATTTCTGGACATCGGTGACCGTGACGTGATCTTGCCGTTGGATCAGGTGCGCTTTGCCGTGGGCGAGGGGAAAGACTATAACTACGTCACCAACCTGACCGAGGAAGAACTGAAAAACCTGCCCGAGGTGGAAGAAGATATTTGGGATTGATTTGCGCTGAGTTGAGTTACGCAAAGAGAAAGGGAGGGCATAGCGCCCTCCCTTTTTTGTGGTTTGTTGCCAAGGCAATCCTTACTTCAGGATGCTGCGGCCTGCGTATTGTGCTGTCTCGCCCAGTGCTTCTTCGATGCGGATCAACTGGTTGTATTTCGCCAACCGGTCAGAGCGCGCAAGCGAGCCGGTTTTGATCTGGCCACAGTTTGTTGCCACGGCAAGGTCCGCGATGGTCGCGTCTTCTGTCTCACCCGAGCGGTGGGACATCACGTTGGTGAACCCTGCACGGTGCGCCATATCGACGGCTTGCAGTGTTTCGGTCAAGCTGCCGATCTGGTTAACTTTGACCAGCATGGAGTTTGCCGCCTTGCGGGTGATGCCTTCGGCCAGACGGGCGGGGTTGGTCACAAACAGATCGTCACCAACCAATTGCACCTTGTCGCCAATCGCTGCATTCAGGGCGATCCAACCCTCCCAATCATCCTCGGACATGCCGTCTTCGATGCTGATGATCGGATAGTCGGCAACCAGCGCCTTGAGGTAATCCACGTTCTCGGCAGAGGAGAGTGTTTTGCCTTCGCCGCTGAGGACGTAGTTGCCGTCTTTGTAATATTCAGTCGCCGCACAATCGAGAGCGAGGTAAATGTCTTCACCCGGCTTGTAGCCAGCTTTTTCGATAGATTTCATGATGAAATCCAGCGCGTCACGGGTGGATCCGATGTTGGGAGCAAACCCGCCTTCATCGCCAACACCAGTAGCAAGGCCCGCATCTGACAGCTCTTTTTTCAGCGTGTGGAAAACTTCGGCACCCATGCGGATCGCGTCGCGGATGTTGGTCGCCGAGACGGGCATGATCATGAATTCTTGGATGTCGATCGGGTTATCCGCGTGCTCGCCGCCGTTGATGATGTTCATCATCGGTACAGGCAACATACGCGCCGAGGTGCCACCGATGTAACGGTACAGCGGCTGTGTGCAGAAATCAGCAGCGGCTTTGGCAGTGGCCAAGGACACACCAAGGATCGCATTGGCGCCAAGGCGGGCTTTGTTCGGGGTGCCGTCCAGTTCGATCATCATTTCGTCGATGTCGACTTGCTCGGTCGCGTCCATGCCAATCAGCGCATCTGCGATTTCGCCGTTCACGGCTTCGCAAGCGTCTAACACGCCTTTGCCGAAATAGCGTGACGTGTCGCCATCGCGTTTTTCAACGGCTTCATGTGCGCCCGTTGAGGCACCCGACGGCACGGCAGCGCGGCCCATTGTGCCGTCTTCGAGGATCACGTCTACCTCAACAGTGGGGTTGCCCCGACTGTCAAGAATCTCGCGGGCGTGGATGTCGATGATGGTGCTCATGGCAGGCATTCCTTGCGGCAAATCGATGAATTTGCGCCTGTCTTATAGAGGGTCTTCAGGCTTGGGAAGGGCCGCGAGCGGCTTTGCGGCGCTGTTTGCGCTCACGGAGAACGGTATATATCCCAGAGGCCACAATCACGGCCGCGCCAAGCAGTGTCATGATGTCTGGACGCTCTCCGAACAGGCCAACGCCGATGATCATGGCAAAGATCAGGCGGCTATAGCGGAATGGGCTGATAAAGCTGACTTCGCCAATGCGCATGGCGCTGACGATACCGTAATAGGCGACAACGCCAAACAGCAGACAGGCCAGCATCAACAAGGACAGGCGCAGGTCCATCGGCGCAAGGGGCTGTCCGGTGACCAGCAGATAACTGGCGCCAGCGGGGACGATTACCAGAAACCCCAAAAAGCTAAGCTGCATAGACGAAAGGTTTGCAGGAGCGCGGCGGGTTGCAATGTCACGTGTGGCCAGTCCGAATACACCCACTACAGCAAACAGAGATAGCGGCGTGAACCCTTCCATGCCGGGACGGATGATCATCAGAACACCGATAAAGCCGACGCAAATGGCCGACCAGCGGCGCCAGCCGACGGTTTCGCTCAGAAACAGAGCTGCTCCCAAGGTGACAACCAGCGGCGTTGCTTGCAAAATCGCTGATGCGGATGACAGCGGTGTAAACACAATGGCAGAGATAAAGAACACGGTGCCGATGATTTCTCCCATACTGCGGACCAACACTGCAGGGGCCAGCATGCTGCGTTCAAAAACAGGTTTGCCTTGCAACACAACCACGCAGCCGAAAATCAACGCGCCGCCCGCGCCCAACATCAACAGAATCTGGCCGATAGGCACCGCAGTGCCCATCATTTTGATGAAACTGTCTTCGATCGCAAAGCCGAGCATGGCGAGCACCATAAGAATCGCACCGCGCATATTGTCCATGGGAGCGTTTCCTTCTGAGATGTCGCTGTTTTCGGGTTGTGTATGTTGTGACGTTTCAGAATGTCACGATTAAAGCTGTCATGCTCTTTTCAGACTGGTTGCGCAAGAGAGTGGCTGATAGCTGAGTTGTATGATTGCAAATTTCTTTACCTCGCTTTGGGGCCGGACGATGCTGACGTTGGCGGTGGCCTGTGTCGGGGCCATTATCGCATGGGCTATTCGTGCCCCGATGTTCTTGTTGATCGGGCCTGCTTTTGCTGTCAGCCTTGCTGGTTTAATCGGGCTACAGACGCAAATTCATCCGCGGTTTCGCGATGCCTGTTTTGTGGTAATGGGCTTGACCGTAGGCGCAGGCTTTAGCGCCGAGGCCGTGGCGACCATGGGGCGTTGGCCGTTGGCGTTTTTGATGATGGCGGGGCTGACATGGGCGACAATGGCCGCTTGTCGTGCAGTATTGGTGCGCTTCTTTGGGTTT
Organism: Sulfitobacter undariae; assembly: GCF_014196805.1. Classification (GTDB taxonomy): domain Bacteria; phylum Pseudomonadota; class Alphaproteobacteria; order Rhodobacterales; family Rhodobacteraceae; genus Sulfitobacter; species Sulfitobacter undariae. The sequence goes on from NZ_JACIEI010000003.1 coordinate 344,759, forward strand.
TCGCGGGGCAGTGCCTTGCTTGCGGGCGCGCCGGGACATCTGAGCTTTGTGATCTCTATGGCTGAATCTTCGGGGGCGGATGTCATGCAGATTTCAGTGACACAATCGGTGCGTCTGTTGCTGCTGACCATGGTCGTCCCCTTTATTGTCGTGGCGATGGGCGTCGATCTGAGCGGCGCAATTTTGCAGGCTGGCATCAGCTGGCCAATGTGGCTCTTGGCGGTAATGGTGGTCGCGGCTCTACTCGCGTCGATTGTTTTGGCGCGGTTGAACGTGCCAGCCCCCTTGTTGATCGGTGCGATGTTGGTTGCGGGGATATGGCAGCTTAGCGGTATCCGTTCAGGTGTTATGCCACCAGAGTTGGTTATGCCCGCTTATGTGGCTTTGGGGGCCTTGATCGGCACGCGGTTCGTAAATGTTAAGATGGCGGAGTTACTGCGCAATTTGGGCGCAGGATTTGCGATCACAGGCGTTGCGGTCGTGCTGGCTGGGGCAGGGGCATTTGCCGTTGCATGGGCTATGGGGATGGCCCCCAGCCATGTTTTGCTGGCTTTTGCCCCGGGTGGTCTGGAAACAATGATTGCGATGGGGGTCGTTATGGGCGCAGTTCCAGGTTTTGTGGCGGCGTGCCATATGACACGCCTGATGGTGCTGAGCGTGCTGTTGCCGCTGATGGCGCGCGGCGTTGACGGTTCTGGAAAATAGGGGTGCTATGCCCCCGATCTGAGAAATACCCGCACCTCGCAACAAAGCATGATGCGGGTATTTGATAACGCGCCTCTAGCAGTTTGGTTATCCGCAGAATACGCGAATGACTTTTGATTTGGGATTTGTAACAGATTCAATGTCTGTGCCGCTGTGAACAAAATTCAAACGTGAAGGGGTATCGGTGGCCACTTTCTCACTACGGCCATAGTGACGGGAATCACCAGGGATTTTCAAGCTGTGGGTCGCTTTGGAAGGACCTCCAACGAGGTGTTGAAGCTGGGATGCGCCACATGCATCTGTACGGGCCGGAGTGGCTTGTGACACTGGGCCTGTATTCAAATAGCTGCTAGGGTGGATTTCTTGCGGCCCGTTGCGAACCTCTAAATTGCTCGAGCAGGCGCTTAAAAGCGTCGCGCTAAAGGCAGCGACAAGTACTAGTTTCATGGTTGTATTCCCTAATTAACAAACGTTGCTCGTGTCCGTTTTTACTAAACAAGATATAGCCGGCAGTGAACTGCGTATCATTAGACCAGTTGACTTATTAACGTACAAGCCCCATGTGACACTCAGGGCGCGCCTTCTGCCGCGTGAGCAGGCTGCGGATTCGATCCGCATCGCAAGACCGCCCATTGTTCCCGAAATCACGCGTGGGGCCAGACGCATACCGACAGGGGCAGGGCATTTGGTCCGTTCCTGCGATCCGGTATTGCGCACCACGAAGAGCAGCGCCCGGGGTATGCCCGCGGCGCGGAATATGAGTTATTGATGAGCGATTTTGACATGATGGACCTGCCACGGGCGCTGGTAAAGCGTTTGGCGGCAATGGGTCTTAACGATCCGACACCGATCCAGAAACAAGCAATCCCGCATGGCCTGAATGGCCGTGACGTGATGGGCCTTGCCCAGACCGGTACAGGTAAAACAGCCGCTTTCGGTATCCCGCTGATTGCGCGGATGCTGGAAATGGAAGGGCGTCCAAACCCTAAAACCGTGCGTGGCCTTGTTTTGGCCCCGACCCGCGAACTGGCCACACAGATCAGTGTGAACTTGCGCGCTTTTGCCGAAAGCACACAGATCAAAGTGGCGATGGTTGTGGGTGGTCAAAACATCAACACCCAGATCAAACGTTTGCACCCCGGTGTGGACATTCTGGTCGCAACCCCGGGTCGTTTGCTGGATTTGATGGACCGCCGCGCCGTGCGTCTGGACGAAGCCAAGTTTTTGGTGCTGGATGAAGCCGACCAAATGTTGGACATGGGTTTTATCCATGATCTGCGTAAGATTTCCCAAGTGATCCCGAAGGACCGTCAGACGTTCCTCTTTTCGGCGACCATGCCTAAATTGATGAGCGAGATCGCCAACAGCTATCTTAACAGCCCGATCCGCATCGAAGTTTCCCCTCCGGGTAAAGCGGCGGATAAAGTGACCCAAGAAGTGCATTTCATCGCCAAAGCGGAGAAGAAAAGCCTGCTGATCGAACTGCTCGCCAAGCACAAAGGCGAACGCGCTCTGGTATTCGGCCGCACCAAACATGGCTGTGAAAAGCTGATGAAAGATCTGGTCAAAGAGGGTTTTGACGCTGCGTCTATCCACGGGAACAAATCCCAAGGCCAGCGTGACCGTGCGATTGATGGCTTCAAAAAAGGTGACATCACCGTTCTTGTGGCCACAGATGTTGCGGCGCGGGGCTTGGATATTCCTGATGTTAAGCACGTTTATAACTATGAACTGCCCAACGTGCCTGACAATTATGTGCACCGCATTGGCCGTACGGCACGCGCTGGCAAAGATGGCGCGGCGATTGCATTCTGCGCCCCTGACGAGATGCCCGAACTGATCGACATCCAGAAAGTCATGGGTATTCGTATTCCGGTGGCATCAGGCCGCGTTTGGGAAACCCATGAAATTCCCGCCAAGCCCAAGCAGAACAGCCGTGGTGGCCGTGGCCGCTCGGGTGGCGGTGGTGGCGGCGGGCGTCCGCAAGGGGGCGGTGGTGGCCGTCCTCAGGGGGCAGGCGCTGCAAAACCAGCGGGTGGCGCACCACGTCGCAGACGGCGCACAGGCGCAGGCGGCGGTAGCGCTGCTTCCTAATCCGATCTGAATAAGAAAAGGCGCCCTACAAGGGCGCCTTTTCTAATGTCTTAGTTGAGAGCAGTGCCTTAGGTGTAAAGCGAAGCCACGCCCATTTGTGCATGGATTTCGTTTACCGCTGCAGGCTGAAGGCCATAGGCGGATGCCAGCTTGTGCAGGTACTGGGCCTCTTCTTGCGAATCGAGGTCAATCGCCATCAGGCTCATGGCATAGACCTGCTGGCCCATGCCTTCGGGTGTGTTTGCCACCAGATTGTCGATGTCGACGGGCGCCTGCATCTGTGCTTGAACAAAGGCGGCTTCTTCAGGGTCTACATCACCCAATTGACCCAGCAGCTTTTCTTTCTCGGCTTCGTCAAAGTTACCATCGGATTTGGCCGCTTGGATCATCGCGGACAGCATCAATGCGGCCGCGGCTTCTTGGTCTTGTGACGGCTCAATCGCTGGTTCTGGTGTTTGGTCGAATTGCGAATTCAGAACCGCACCAAAGCTTTGGTCATTTTGTGCAGGGGCTTTGCCCATTGCGCCACCCAAGCTGCCCAGCAAGCCGCCAGCACCAGCTGCGCCAGCCAAACCGCCCAGTAATCCGCCAAGGCCGCCCTGCGCGCTAGCGCCGCTTTGACCGCCGCCAAGGCTTTCGAGCAATCCACCCAAGCCGCCGCTGCCTGTAGCGCCGCCAGCGCCGCCATCGCTGCCAGCGCTGCCGCCGCCCAGAAGGCCGCCCAGTATGTCTTGCAAGCCACCAGCGCCGCCCGCAGTTGCAGTCCCCCCTGTGAGGCCGCCTAACAGGCCGCCCAAACCGCCAGCTTGGCCTGTGCCACCCGTGAGCCCGCCTAGCAAGCCACCAAGGCCGCCAGCTTGGGATGTACCACCTTGCTGGCTATTTTTCATCATAGCGCTGGCGCCTTTGGCAACAGCAACGCCTACAGCCACTTTGGCCAATGTTTTCATCAGGCTCATGAGAGAGCTCCCCTTTGGTTGAATCAGTCTCGCCGCACCTTGGCACATTTTCCTCCAGAGTCGTGGGGGAAATCTGCACGGGCTTGCCCATTGTGGCCGCGAGGTGTCCGGTCAGGTGCCGCAGAACGTCGCGACCACTTGTTCAGATGGGCTGGGTGGCTTGGCCAATTCTGTATCCGAAAGGGTGTAGGGTGTCGCAAGCGCGTTCATCAGGCGGTTGAACGGCGCCATATCCCCTGCGGAGGCGGCTTCGATCATTTGTTCCATCCGATGATTGCGCGGGATCACAGCAGGGTTGGCAGCATCCATAGTGCCGAGGGGATCAGGCTCACTAGCGAGCCGCTCTTTGTGATCCTGCGACCACGCGTCAAAAGCATCTCGGTCAGTGAACTGATTGCGGGCATCCTCGCCAGATAAGGCGCGGAATGTATTGGTGAAATCCGCACCATCCTTCTGCATCAGGTCCAACAGGTTTTGGATCAGGTCGGTATCTTGTTTGGTTGAATTTTGCAGGCCGATTTTTGCACCAAAACGGGCCAGCCACGCGGTCTCGATTTGATCCGGCATGGCGTGTATGATCGCTGTCGCTTCTTCCAAGGCGGCGTCTTGGTCTTGGGCTAATTGCAACAGAGAGGTGGCCAATTGTGCCATGTTCCACATCGCCATATTCGGCTGGTTGCCATAGGCGTATCGACTTTCTCTATCAATTGAAGAAAACACCATACCCATATGAAAAATATCCATAAATGCGCAGGGGCCGTAATCGATCGTTTCGCCCGAGATCGAACAATTGTCGGTGTTCATCACGCCATGGATAAACCCGACAGACATCCATGCGGCGATCAGATCAGCCTGTTTGGCGCAGACAGCCTTCAGTAGGCCCAAAGGACCGTCTGCCTCGGGGTAATGGCGGGCGATGGCGTAATCTGTCAGGGTTTGCAGATCTTCGATTTGGCCGCGATGGGCAAAGATTTGGAAAGTACCCACACGCAAGTGGCTGGAGGCCACACGTGTCAGCACGGCACCCGGTAACATACCTTGTTCTCGCAAGATATCATCGCCAGTGGCCACTGCGGCCAATGCGCGGGTGGTGGGGATGCCAAGGGCGTGCATCGCTTCCGAGATCACATATTCACGCAAGACCGGACCCATCCATGCCCGTCCATCACCACCGCGCGAATAGGGCGTGCGACCTGAACCCTTTAGTTGAATGTCGAAGCGTAAGCCATTGTTTGAGATCACTTCTCCAAGAAGTATGGCGCGGCCATCTCCAAGTCTGGCGTTATAATTCCCAAATTGATGCCCAGAATAAAGCTGTGCCAATGGTGATGCCCCGTCAGGTATCATGTTACCGCTAAAAACTTGCGCTAATTCCAGTGGGTCTGTGTCTGTTATTCCTAATAACTTCGCTAAACTATCGTTGAAAGACAATAGTTTGGGGGAGGTTGTTGGTGTGGGGTTGACCCGCGAGTAAAATCCCTCTGGCAAGGTGGCAAAGCTGTTGTCAAAGGGGATGTGCATCTGGGGCTCCGGTTAAAGGCGTTTGGACATGAATATATAGTTCTCCCGAAGGGAAAATCCCGCACGGCGGTAGAGTTTTATTGCCGCAGCGTTGTTTTTATCTACTTCCAGATGGATGGCGCGCAAACCCGCACCCGCCAATGCCCGTGGCAAGGCGATCAACGCCTCTGATGCGATCCCACGTCCGCGTACGCCGGGGCGGATGTAAAGTTCGTCCACAATCCCATCAAGCCCGCCGAATTCCACGGACCAACTAAAGGTTATCACGATATAGCCGATAGGCGCGCGCGGTGGCCCGATCAAATAGGCACAGCCGTGCGGGATACCGTCCAGCAGTGGCGCGATCCCGGCGCGGCGTGTCTCCTCGGTGGAGGTAATGCCCGCCTCGGCGTGAAAGGCGGTCACCAGCGTGGTCAGCTTGTCCAGATGATCCGGACCGCCAAGGGTGAGCGCTGCGCTCACAACCTTGCCAGACGCTCTGTCAGCAGGGCAAAGAAACCGTCGGCATCCAAATCCCCCATAAAGGTCGCGTTTGGTGTACGGTCGGTGACGCGCCACCAGTCGGCGACGGTCATGCCCATGGTCAATTCGGATTGCGTTTCGATCTCGACGTTGATGTGCCGGCCTTTGAACAGATCGGGGTTGATCATATAGGCAGTCACGCATGGGTCATGCAGCGGCGCACCGTTGGAGCCGTATTTCTCTTTGTCAAAGCGTTCAAAGAAATCCGTCATTTCTGCCACTGCTACACCCACAGGGGTGCCAATGGCGCGGAAGGCGTCATTGCGCTCTTTGGTGACCAGCGCTTTGTGGGTGACATCTAAGGGCATGACAACGATAGGTGCGCCCGACTTAAACACAATATCAGCAGCTTCCGGATCGACGTAAATGTTGAATTCTGCCGTTGGGGTGATGTTGCCACCTTCAAAATAGCCTCCGCCCATCAGAACAATTCCGGCGATGCGTTCGGCGATATCGGGCGCTTTTTGCAGGGCGGTCGCGATGTTTGTCAATGGACCCAAGGGACAAAGTGTGACGGTGCCAGTGTCCTGTTTGCGCAACTGCTCGATGATGAAGTCTACGGCGTGGCCTTCTGCCATGGGCATGGTCGGGTCCGGCAGGCTGGGCCCGTCAAGGCCAGTCTTGCCGTGCACATGTTCAGCAGTTACCAAATCGCGGCCCAGCGGCCTGTCGCAGCCCGCATAGACCGCCATATCGGGGCGGCCTGCCAATTCACATACAATGCGGGCGTTTTTAATGGTCAGGGGCAGTGGCACGTTGCCTGCCACGCAAGTAATGCCCAACACGTCGATATCTTCTGGGCTGGAGAGGGCCAGAAGGATCGCAACGGCGTCGTCCTGACCGGGGTCTGTATCAATGATTATCTTGCGCGGTTGCATGGGTATGTCCTTGGAATAGTGTTTGGCGCACCCTCGCAAGGCAGTGCGGGCTTGTCCAGTCGTCACGGACGCTTGCGCTAGGGCACGCTGATTATGCCGCAAGGCTGAAGCCCTCAAGTGCATCTCGACGAGAATGAGAGCATGCCAGCAGTAGCGTTGTTGCGTTAGGCCTTCGCCGCTTTTTCATCGCGCTTTACGGCATTCCAGAAGGCATCCATTTCGCTCAGGTCGCTTTGTTCGGGCGTTTTACCGATTTCGCGTAATTTTGCTTCGACACCGGCGAAGCGGCGGGTGAATTTGGCATTGGCGGCACGTAGGGCGGCTTCTGGCTCAATCCCCAAATGGCGGCCAAGGTTGGCCATGACAAACATGAGATCGCCGAATTCTTCAAATTGTTCCTCAGGGGTCAAACTATCCCGTGCTTCGACCAGTTCGGCGGCTTCTTCTTGGATTTTGGCAATCACATCGCCGGTATCGGGCCAGTCAAATCCCACACGCGCTGCGCGTTTTTGCAGCTTATATGCACGCAGCAATGCAGGCAGGCCAACGGCCACACCGTCAAGCGCGCCTTGTTGGGCCTTACCGGCACGTTCAGCTGCCTTGATCGCTTCCCAATCGGCGGTTTGTTGTTCGGCGGACTTGTCGCGGTTGGCGTCACCAAAAACATGGGGGTGACGGGCTACCATTTTGTCTGAGATGTTGCGCACAACAGATTGAAAAGAAAACAATCCCTGCTCTTCGCCCATGGCGGTGTGATAGACTGACTGCAACAATAGATCGCCCAGCTCTCCCTCCAGTTCGGCCCAATCGCGGCGCTCAATCGCGTCGGCAACTTCATAAGCCTCTTCAATCGTATAGGGGGCGATGCTGTCGAAATCCTGTTCGATATCCCAAGGACAGCCTGTTTTTTTATCGCGCAAACGGCGCATAATTTCCAACAGGCGTTCAATGCCCGCGTTTTCGTCATTTATCAGATCATGTGCCATTGCGGGTCCTCGCTGTGTGGTGTCAGATAAGGACAACATAACATAGGAGTCCACCCATGCCCGTTCTTAACCGTATCGCTGATTTCGCTGGTGATATGACCGCTTGGCGGCAACATCTGCACACCATCCCCGAGCTGAGCTTTGATTGTCCGAAAACATCGGCGTTTATCAAAGAGCGACTGGAGGAGTTCGGTGTGGATGAGATTCATACAGGCATCGCGCAGACGGGGATTGTGGCGATTATCAACGGGACAGGCGCGGGGCGTACTGTTGGCTTGCGGGCGGATTTTGATGCGCTGCCGATTGAGGAAGAAACTGGCGTCGAATATGCCTCAACCCATGCTGGAAAAATGCATGCCTGTGGCCATGACGGGCATACAGCCATGTTGTTGGGGGCAGCAAAATATCTGGTTGAGACGCGTAATTTTGCGGGCCGTGTTGCGTTGATTTTTCAACCCGCCGAAGAAGACGGTGGCGGGGCGCAGGTTATGTGTGCCGAAGGCATGATGGACCGTTTTGACATCGCTGAAGTCTACGGCATCCACAACATGCCCGGAGAGGAGTTGGGCAACTTCCTGACCACACCGGGCCCGATCATGGCGGCGGTTGATTCCTTTACAATTGAAATCAAAGGCCGGGGTGGCCACGGTGCTATGCCGCATGAGACAGCAGACCCCGTTGTGGCGGCTTGCGGGATCGTGCAAGCGATCCAGACGATCTCAAGCCGTAATGTGCATTCGGGACGTGAAAAAGTAATCTCCGTCACGCAAATTCACACAGGTTCGGCCAGCAACGTCATTCCTGACAGCGCGATGATCAATGGTACAGTGCGTACTTTTGACAAAGACGTGCAAACGCTGATCCGCAAGCGCATGGAAGAAATCGTACAGGGGCAGGCGGCCAGTTATGGTGTGACTGCAGAGCTGGATTACGAAGTAGGCTATCCGGCAACGGTCAATGATGACACAGCGACAGGGTTTGCAGCGTCAATTGCCCGCGAAGTTGTGGGCGATGCCAAGGTCAACGCCGAGACGCCACGGGTCGCCGGAGCAGAAGATTTCTCTTATATGCTAGAAGAACGCCCGGGTGCGTATCTGTTCCTTGGGGCGGGACCGGGGGCTGGTCTGCACCATCCGAAATTCAACTTTAACGATGAGGTTGCCCCGATTGGCGCGTCCTTCTTTGTGCGTCTGGTTGAGCAGATGCAGCCGGTGGTGAAATAAATGGGACTGGAAGACGCAAAAAATCAGGTCGATCAGGCGTTTACGCGGGATGACCTGAAGGGCCATAGTTATGAAAATGCCTTTGGCGGCGCCACATCGTTTTTGCGGCGCAAATACACCAAGGATCTGACAGGCGTTGATATCGCTATCACGGGGGTGCCCTTTGACCAAGCGGTGACCAACCGCACGGGCACACGTCTGGGGCCACGTGCCATCCGTGAAGCAAGCGCTTTGCAACCTTATGATCCGCCTTATGGTTGGGATTTTGATGTGCTGTCAGAGCGTGCAATCGTGGACTACGGCGATCTGGCGTTTGATTATGCCCAAGTGTCGGCGTTTCCCGCAACGTTGACCAATCACATCAAAGGCATTCTGGATGCCGGTGTGGCCAGCGTGGCCTTGGGCGGGGATCACTATATCAGTTTTCCGATCCTCAAAGCATATTATGAGAAATACGGCCCGATGAGCCTGCTGCATTTTGATGCCCATTCCGATACATGGGCAGATGACGATATGGAGCGGATCGACCACGGCACAATGTTCTACAAAGCGATCAAGCTGGGCTATGTTGATCCGAAAACCTCTGTGCAGGTCGGGATACGGACCTACAATGAGGACACAATGGGCGTGACCACAATCGACGCCCGCGAAGTACACGAAGGCGGCACGGCGGCGGCAGTGGAAAAGATCAAAGCGGTGTTGGGCGATAATCCGACATATCTGACCTTTGACATTGATGCGCTGGACCCCGCTTTTGCTCCCGGCACAGGCACACCTGTTTGGGGTGGGTTGGCCAGTTGGCAGGCTGCGGCGATGCTGCGTGATCTGGCGGGGATCAACATCAAAGGTGGCGATATTGTCGAAGTATCACCGCCCTTTGATACCACAGGGGCCACGGCGATTGCAGGCGCGCATGTGGCAACAGAGATTTGCTGTCTACTAGGCGCGAGGATGCGGAAAACATGAGGCAAAAGAACCAACCTATCAGCGGTAATGAACTGGCGCGTTTCTCAGGGCCGGGAACCTTTATGCGGCTGCCTTCGGTGAATGACCTGAAGGGGCTGGATGTGGCGGTGTTGGGTATTCCTATGGATATCGGCACGTCTTGGCGCTCGGGCACGCGGTTCGGCCCCAAGCAAATTCGCGCAGAAAGCGCGATGTTGCGGCCTTATAACCTTGCCACAGGGGCAGCCCCGTTTGACAGTTTGCAGGTGGCCGATATTGGCGATCTGGCGATTAACACATTTTCGCTGAAAGAAAGCCTGTCAATTATCCAAGAGAGCTACGACAGCATTTTGCAGTCGGACGCCATGCCCGTTGCGATGGGCGGCGATCATTCGATCACGCTTCCGATCCTGCGCGCCATGGCCAAACGCCACGGCCCTGTGGCGCTGATCCATGTGGATGCCCATGCGGATGTGAACGACGAGATGTTCGGTGAGAAAGAGACTCATGGCACGGTGTTCCGCCGCGCCTATGAGGAAGGTCTGATCCGGCCTGAGAAGACCTATCAGGTTGGTCTTCGGGGTACGGGCTATGCCGCTACCGATTTCAGCGAAGCAACGGGCTGGGGATTCCAGCAATGGCCCGCTGAGGAGTTGTGGGGGCGCAGCCTAGCGCAGCTGTCGGGTGAAATTCGCCGTGACATCGGCGATACTGCAACTTATGTGACTTTCGACATCGACAGCCTTGATCCTGCCTATGCGCCGGGGACAGGCACGCCAGAAATTGGCGGGCTGACCACACCGCAAGCATTGGAGTTAATCCGAGGGTTGCGTGGTTTGAACATTGTCGGGTGCGATCTGGTCGAAGTTTCACCGCCCTATGACACCTCTGGAAACACCGCGCTGACCGCAGCAAATTTGCTGTACGAGCTGTTGTGTGTACTGCCGGGGGTTGCGTATAGGTGAGCCGATGAAGAAGGTAGAGGGATGCGTAATATGATCTGGATTATTTTGGTGCTGGCAGTTGTGTCAGGCTTGGCTTTTGTACGCCTTGCACCGACAGATATTGAACGCTGGCACAAGCCTTTGGGGAACGCAGAAACCGCCGATGGTGAGGGATGGTCCGCACGGGTTGTACCCGCCACGTCGGGCTTGCTGTCTGATTTGCATCAAGGGATGTTGGCGCTGCCACGCACCGAGCTGATAGCAGGCAGTGTGGGCGAGGGGCGTTTGACCTATATCACACGTTCAAAACTCATCGGGTTCCCAGACTTCACGACACTTGAGGCCGACGGCCAGATGATCAAACTCTACGGTCGTTTGCGGTTCGGGAAATCAGACCTTGGGGTGAACGGCAAGCGTCTGGATACGTTGTTGGAAACGGTCCGCGCCAAACGGTCCTGATCACAGCAAAGCGTTTCATAAACCCAACATAGCATAGTGTGGTACTTGACCAAAGCGGTTTGATCCGTCACTGCCAAGCGCATGATACCAATGGACCGCCTTGCACAAATCACCGCCCGTTTCGAGTACCTCGAAGCGGCCATGTCCACTGCCGGTGGCGATATTTCCAAGCTCGCTAAAGAATACAGCGATCTACGCCCTGTGGTGGAGGAAATCTCATCTTACCGCGTGTTGCTAGATAATCTGGAGGGCGCCAAAGAGATGTTGGCCGATCCCGATATGAAGGACATGGCCCGCGAAGAGATCAGCGATATTGAGGCCGCTCTGCCCGCTGCCGAGGCGTCATTGCAATTGGCACTGCTGCCCAAAGATGAGGCAGATGCGCGGCCCGCGATGTTGGAAATTCGCCCGGGTACAGGCGGTGACGAAGCAGCGTTGTTTGCCGCGGATCTTTTGCGCATGTACCACCGCTATGCTGAATCGCGCGGGTGGAAGCTGGATATCATCGAAGAGCAAACAACCGAATTGGGCGGCATCAAAGAAGTTGTGGCGCATATCACAGGCGAAAACGTTTTTGCGCGCTTGAAGTACGAGAGCGGCGTGCACCGTGTGCAACGTGTGCCCAGCACCGAAAGCGGCGGGCGCATTCACACCTCGGCGGCCACAGTAGCGGTTTTACCCGAAGCGGAAGATGTGGATATCCAGATCGCAACCACGGATATTCGCATTGATACATACCGTAGTTCGGGTGCTGGGGGGCAGCACGTCAATACCACCGATTCCGCCGTGCGGATCACCCATATTCCCACAGGGATTGTTGTCACCAGTTCCGAGAAATCCCAACACCGTAACCGCGAGATTGCGATGCAGGTGCTGAAAACGCGGCTTTATGATGCCGAACGCCAGCGGATTGATACAGAACGTTCGGACAGCCGCGCCAGCCAAGTCGGCAGCGGTGACCGCTCAGAGCGCATTCGCACCTATAACTTCCCCCAAGGGCGGATGACGGATCACCGGATAAACCTGACGCTCTATAAACTGGATGCTGTCATGCAAGGTGATCTGGATGAGATCGTGGATGCGCTTACGGCGGATGCGCAGGCGCAAATGCTGGCGGAGATGGGGCAATGACAACGGCAGCTGTGGCTATGGCTACGGCGACAGCGCAGTTGCGGGCGGCAGATGTGCCTGATCCTGCCCGCGATGCGCGATTGCTTTTGGCGCATGCTGCGTCTGTGGATGCCGCGCGGGTGACCTTGATCGCCCCGGATGATCTAGCCCCCGAAATTGCCGCACGTTATGCCCAGTTGATCACCCTTCGGGCCGAGCGCGTCCCCGTGAGCCACCTTTTAGGGGAACGCGCGTTTTATGGTCGTAACTTTAAGATCAGTCGTGAGGTACTGGACCCGCGCCCTGAAACCGAAAGCTTGATTGAGGCGGCTTTGGCAGAACCGTTTGAACGGGTGCTGGACCTTGGCACCGGATCAGGCTGCATCCTTGTGACGTTGCTGGCAGAGCGGGCCAGTGCAACAGGCGTGGGCGTGGACCTGTCTGAGGGCGCATGTCTACAGGCCAGCGCCAATGCGGTGCTCCACGGTGTGACCGAGCGTGCAGAGGTCCGCCAATCAGATTGGTTTGGCACCGTTGAAGGACGGTTCGATCTGATCGTCAGCAACCCGCCGTATCTGGCGCAATCCGAAATGAAAGACATCGCACCTGAATTGGCTCTGCATGAACCCGCCATGGCGCTAACAGATGGAGCCGATGGGCTGAGCGTTTACCGCCTGATCGCCGCGCAAGCGCAGGGGTACTTGTGCGCCCAAGGCCGTGTTCTAGCGGAAATGGGATGGCAGCAAGGCGCGGATATTCGGGCCATTTTTGAACAGGCTGGATGGGCTAATGTAGTGATTCTGCCGGATATGGACGGGCGTGATCGTGTTATTTGTGCCCAAAACCCTGCATAAGGGCGTATTTATGTGTATTTGGGTTGTTTTCTCTCTTGCCCCACTGGGCCAGAGAAGGGTATGAAATAGGCGTTGCAGCGGTGAATGCTACTTGCGGTCCCGCGCGGCGATATGCCCAACCTAATCTCGTACCGATAGGGTGCGCCACGCGCGCCACGGACCGACCGCATTAACAGCACCAAAAGGCTGACCTTTCTATATGAAACCTCAAAGATCGCGTTCTCGTAACAAGAACAACCGTAACCGCAACTCCGGCAGTAATCAGGGCGGCAACGTTGTTAACCGTGTCTTCGACAGCTCGGGTCCAGAAGGCAAAGTGCGTGGTACGCCCAGTCAGGTGATTGAAAAATACAACCAGCTGGCGCGCGATGCCCAGCTGAGCAATGACCGTGTTGCTATGGAGAGCTTCCAGCAGCATGCAGAGCATTACACACGCCTGTTGAGCGAAGCGCAAAAAGAGGCGGAAGCCAAACGCGAAGAGCAAGAGCGCATCAACCGCGAGCGCCAAACCGAGCGTGACGAACAAGAACGTCAAAACCGTGAACGCCAAGCCGAGCGCGACCGTGAGCGCAACGAGCGCGAAGCGCAGCAGCAAGCCGAGCGTGATGCACAGCCACAACCGGAAGAGCCACAGGTTGAACCGCAAGTGCAGCCTCAGGCCGAACCGCAAGCGGAGCCTGTTGCAGAGGAAGAGACAAGCAATTTGGTGGAAACGCCCGAAAGCAAACCCAAAACCCGCCGCGCACCGCGTCGCAAGCCCAAGCCGAAAGAACCGGCTGCTGAAGGCGCTGAACAGCCCAAGGTTGCGGAATAAATTAAAAAAGCCCCGCACGAGCGGGGCTTTTTTTATGTGCAGGGGTCTGGTCGAACCTCCTAGATGTGAATACCTAGCTGGTACTTTGTCAGGACTTAGCGATCTCACGTGCCAGCGCACAAAATCCTTCCAGTGATATTTGCTCTGCGCGGTCCGTTGGCTTTAGCCCTGCGGCGATCAGGCGGTCCTCGATGTCTGGGGTCGTGCCTTTCAAGGCTGCACGCAGCATCTTGCGGCGCTGGTTGAATGCGGCAGCAACCGTACGCGACAGGATTGCAGCATCAGCAGGAAAGCGCGGCTCGGGCAGGGCGGTCAGGTGGACCACGGCACTGGACACTTTTGGCGGCGGGCTGAAGGCTTCGGGTGGCAGGTTGATCACGATCTTTGCATCGGCGCGCCATTGCGCCAACAGGGCAAGACGCCCGTAAGCCTTGGACCCTGGTGCCGCGACAATGCGTTCTGCGACTTCACGTTGGAACATCAGGGTCAGGCTCTGCCAGAACGGGGGCCATTCAGGCGGGGTTAGCCAGCGCACCAGCAATTCCGTGCCGATGTTATAGGGCAGATTGGCGGCGACGCGGATCGGCGGGGTTAGATGGGCTAGGGGGTTCACCTCTAGTGCGTCCCCGTCGATGACCTGAAGGCGGTCTGGATAGGCGGCGGCAATTTCGGCCAGCGCAGGCATGCAGCGGCTGTCTTTTTCAATTGCCAGCACACGGCGCGCTCCCTCGGCCAGTAATCCACGTGTCAAGCCACCGGGACCGGGGCCAATTTCCAGCACATCACATTGTGTCAAATCCCCCGCTTGGCGGGCAATTTTTGCCGTCAGGTTGAGGTCCAGCAAAAAGTTCTGGCCAAGGGATTTACGTGCTTGAAGGCCATGATCGTCAATTACCTGACGCAAGGAGGGAAGGTTGTCTATTGTGCTCATCTGGTGGCCATCTTGTGGGCCAAACGGATGGCCTCGATCATGCTGGAGGGGTTGGCGATGCCTTGGCCCGCGATATCAAAGGCGGTGCCGTGATCGGGTGAGGTGCGAATAAAGGGCAAGCCAAGCGTCACGTTCACGCCAAGGTCGAAATCCAGTGTTTTAATCGGGATCAGGGCTTGGTCGTGGTACATGGCGATGGCTGCGTCATAGCGGGCGCGGGCGGCGGCGTGAAACATGGTATCGGCGGGCATCGGGCCTTGCAGCGCATACCCCTCGGTCTGCATCTGGCTGATCAGCCCCGCAATCCAAGACAATTCTTCAATGCCCATCGCCCCGCCTTCGCCTGCGTGGGGGTTCAACCCGCTGATGGCGATGCGCGGTTGCGCGATGCCGAACTGTTTTTGCAGGCCAGTATGGGTAATTTCAATTGTCCGGCGCAGGACCTCGGGTGTGAGGGCGGTTGGGACGTCGGACAATGCGATATGGATGGTCGCAGGGACCACGCGCAATTGTTCGGATGCCAACATCATCACGACATCACAGCCACCCGCCAGCGCAGCAAGGTATTCTGTATGACCAGGATAAGCGAAATTGGCTCCGTCTTTGAGCGCCTTTTTATGGATGGGGGCCGTGCAAATCGCAGCGGCCTGATCCGATTGCACCAGATCAACCGCTCGGGCGATCACGTCAATCACTCCCTGCGCGTTCGCGGCGGTTGGGATACCTGTTGTGGCAGTAGCGGCAAAGCGGTGTTCTAGGACGGGCAGGGCACGGGCGCTGACCTGTTGTGTTGCCTGCGCCGCTGAGTGCACCACTTCAAAAGGAACACCTGCAGGCAAGTGGCGGGGGTCACCCAACCAGAGCATGGGGATACTATCCGCAAGAGCCGCCCACGCATGGGCGGCAATCTCGGGTCCGATGCCTGCGGGTTCGCCGCAGGTCACTACAATAGGTTTCATTTGATCGAAATACGAGCTTCGGAGCGCAGTTCAGCCAAAAGACCATCCGCAAAGCTGCTGAGACGGCGCTGGCGCAAGGCTCCGGCTACGTCTTCGCGGCTGACTTCGGCATTTTTTTCTGCGGTACGTCCACAGAGCATCAGGAACACCAACGCATCACCGTTTGACCGTGTTAGCGCAGTCGAGACTTCGCCTCTGTCCAGCTTACTGAGTTCAATCGCAAAGTCCTGCGGCAATTCGGAAGGTTTACGCGTTTCGCGCTCCAGCGCACCTTCGGGTTGGCCTTTGGCAAAAGCATAAAGGTCATCGCAAACGTCAACTTGGGCTTTGAGGTTGGCAGCTTGCTGCAAGGTTGCCTCGGTCCGGCCACCCGCCATGTAATAGGCGGCGTATTCAATTGCAGAGTAGGTTTTAGAGGGTGTGCCTGTTTCCTTGATGTCGCGCAGTTGGAACAGGGCAACCGCGTTTGGAATATTCAAAGGCGCGGTGACTTCGCCCGGCGCAAGCGCAAGGATCAGGGGTTGTAGAACAGGCGGCAGATTGGACAGGTCTTGCCACGGAAGATGGCCGCCAGCCCCACGCGATGCCGTTGCAGAATATTTGCGTGCATAGCTTGAGAATTGAGCAGGAGATGTGCTTTCTGCAATTTCTTCAGCCAGAGCTGATACCCGTGCAGCTTGTGCAGGAGGGGCTGGAATGATGATCTCGGAGACCAGAACGCGGATGTTCGAGGCGCCTGAGTTTTGCGAGGCCAGCGCACGGTCGATCTCGGCTTCGGAGATGCTAACCCGCGACGCATAACGCGCACGGATCAGATCACGCCATGCAACACCGTTGAGGACAAAGTCACGATAGGTTTCAGGCGCAATACCGGCACGGCTCAGCGCGGAGGTGAACTCTGCGCGTGACAAGTTGGCACGGCCTGCAAACTCTTCCAGTGCTTCGTTCATGCCTTCATCGCTCAGCTTCAGGCCGGCATCACGGATGGCTTCGCCGCGCAAACGTTCGTCAACCAAGCTTTGGATCGCGGCTTTGCGTGTTGCACCGCGTGCGTTGAGAACTTTGAGAAAAAGAACCCTTTGTTGGACTTCGAACTCCGTTACAACCGTGTCATTCACAGTTGCCGCAGGAGCGAACATATTTTGCGCGGTCACAGGACCTGCAAGGGTGGTGATCAGGCCAATGGCGGCGAGGGTGGGTGCTATTTTGAACATGAGCGGACGTATCTTTCTGTTCCGGTGTTAGCGGAAAAGCCCCGCAAACCGACGTTAAATCCAAAATCGGTCGAAGGCTCAACGCTTGTTGAGAGTGAAAATTTGCGCTCCACATCGAAGTCTATGGTCACACACTCGTTCTCATAGCGCAAGCCGATGCCAGCAGTCGCAGAAACGTCGTCTGAGACGTTATAGCGCCAATCTGCAGAGGCGGTCCAGAGCGGGTTAACCTTAAAGGTGGCATCAATGCTGAGCTCGGATATTGGTAGGTCGCGGAATTCTTCAGTGTCTTCTTCCAGCCAGACATATGATCCGCCAAAGGTACCACGTTTAAACGTGTATTCTCCGCGCAACTCGATTTTGGACATGTCGAAATCACCCTCGAATAGAGTGCGCGCTGTCAGTATTGTGCCTTTGCCCGAGCTGAGTTGTCCGGCGATTAGAAAATCCGAAGACAAGCCATTTAAACCAGAAGTGGTCGTAAAGTCAGTATCGGATTCGCTGCGGAAGATTTGTCCGACGGTCAGTTGTGCATCCCAGCCTTTGGGGTTGAACCGCGACCAGCCTAGGCCAACGGCGGCGGTCAGACCGCGCTCGCGGCGGTCGGCGCTTGGGAAACGTGACAAGCTGAGCAGGTTGCCTGTATCAAATTCAACCAACGGACTTTCTTCATTGGGTACATTAAGGCGGTCGCCGCCAACCCAGCTTAACTGGACAACAGGTTCCAACACATGGCTGATGCCTGCTGCGGTCTTCTTGGCGAGGGGATAGCGCAGGGTGACAGCGGCTTGGGGTGTTAGCTCCGCTTGCTCTGTTTGATATTCATTGTCTTGGAGGATTTTGAAAGCGTTGAACGTGGCGCCCAATTGGGTATCCACGCGCAGACCTTGATTTAATACGAAACTGCGCAGCCAGTTAACTTCGGCATTCAGACGCGTAACATCGCGCCCATCGGCAACTGAATCATCATCACGCGTCGTGTCGAAGGGCAGATCAGAAATACGGTTGTGGCTATGGGCGGCCAAGGTCGCGCGAATTTCACCCCCTAAAGCTGACGGGAAAAAGCGGCGTTCATATTCGGCGTCCAACACCAATGTCGGGATGGTGTCGTTGTCTTCATCTTCTCGCAGGGATTTGAAGTTGTAAAAGCTACCGCGGATGTATTCGTCACGGCGCGCGCGGCTGACAGTGAGTTCAGACTTCAGGCGGTCGGAGTCGGAGTAGCCATAAGCATCCAGATACCCGTCATCGCTGACGGTCTCGATTGCGAAATTGAGTTTGAAATCGCCGGGCAGGGCAAACAGGCCTGTGCCGAACAGATAGCCGCGTGTTTGCGAGGCCAGCAGATCATCTTTGGTGATGGCGCCCACAAACTCGACCCGTCCGTTGCGGTATGCCTGACGGTATCTAAATTCCAACGTCGTGGTTGAGCTGGACAGATATGGCGTGAGCGTCAGATCGCGTTTGTCGCTGAGCTTGATGAAGTACGGCAGCTTTAGCCCTGTACCCAGCGCAGAGGTCGAGCGGATAGAAGGGGTAAGGAAGCCAGTCGCACGTTCTACCTTAGGGCCAGGCAGACGCAGACGGGGCAGCCAAAATACTGGTACGTTACGGATGCGGAATTGGGCCTCGTCAAAGTAGAGCTGCTGTTCGACCTCATCGTGGATCACCCGTTTTGCACGGATTTGCCACAGCGGCGGCTTGCCATCACCGCAAACACGGCAAGAGGTTACAGCGGTTTTATACAGCTGGTTATAGCGGTCATCGACGCGGTCAATCTGCACGGCAGCCAATTGCAACTGCTGATCTAGCACCAGCCGCGCCCCTTTGAGGATGCCGTTGCGCATATCGGCGTCCAGTTCGGCCGAGTTTGCCAAAATAACCGTGCCATTATCTTCTGTCAGGGTGATCGGCCCCTCGATAGAGAGCGCACCAGTGTCTTGGTTATAACGGATTGCGGTTGCGCGCAGGCGGACATCGTTTTGGAATGCCTCTACGTTTCCAGAGGCAACCAGTTCACGGTCACGTGTGATATAGAGTTGATCCGCAACCAGAAGCGCCGCGTCCTGTGCCGCAGCCCGTAAGGGGAGCAAGGATAAGATGAGGAGAGCAAGAAAGCGCATGGTTCAGCCATCCTCGCGGTGGAGTAACAGGCCAAGGGCCAACATAATGGCGGCAATAGGCGGTGCCCATGCGGCCAGAAGCACGGGTATTTGGCCATTTTCGCCAAGAATCTGCGCAAAGCTGCGGATGAAATACAAACCAAATCCTAACAATACAGCGGAGAGCACCGCAATGCCGGTTCCCCCAGATCTGGTATGCCGCATGGTGAAGGCGCTCGCAACCAGAACCATCGCAATCAGGAACAGCGGGCGGGCCAATTCGGTTTGCATCCAGACTTTGTGACGACGGGGCGAAAATCCCGATTGCTCTAGCTGTTGGATAAACGCAGGGAGCTCATAAATTGAAATTGCGCCCGCTTTACCAAAGCTGTCACGGATGCGGTCCAGCGTCAGCGAAGAAGGGATCATCAGCGTCTCAAAGGTCTCGGCATTGCCTTCCGCGTTGATGCCAACCGTAAGTGGCCATGATTTTGCGTCATGCAGTTCCCAACCGTCATCACTCAATGTGGCACTTTGGGCTTCGATGCGGCGCATGGGATTGCCCTCGGGGGCGTAGGCGATAAATGTGACGTCATAGAGAACCGAGCCGTCGGTATTGGAGCGCCAAGCACGGATCACAGTCTGTCCCTCATCGCCCCCTTGGCGCAGCCACAGCCCTTCTTCCGAGATTGATAGAGCAGAGCCATTGCCGTTGCGATACTGGTCGGTCAGTTGCTCATAGCGTTTAGAGGTTGCGGCAACGAGGGGGTTGAAAACACCCACAATGATCAAGCCAATCAAAAACGCCATAGCAACAGGCGAAACAAGTGTTTTGAGCGCGGGACGTCCTGCGGCGCGGGTTACCACCATTTCCGACGAACGTGCCATGCTGAGAAACAGCACCACGGTGGCCAGAACCATATTCAGCGGCAAGATCCGGTTAATCGTCTGAGGTGTGTTCAGCAGCGCCAATGTGAGCAGGTCACCAAAGCTAAGTACGTCGGCAAAGCTGTTGCGGCTCTCCTCCAAAATACCTGTTAGCAAAATGAGCGTGATCAAGACCGCAGTGATCATCAAAAAGCTGAGTAAAAAACGGCGGGCGAAGTAGAAATGCAGGATCATGTGGCTGCCTTACGTCGTTTGAGCCGTGCAAGCCATGCAGGATTGGCCGCATGCCACAACATCAGCGAGGCAATCAGCAGGCCGATGACCGTAGGGAGGTAGAGGAGCGGCCAAAGCTGTGCGTTGGCATCAACCTGCGAGGACAAAGTGCCGCGCAGCCCGTCGAGGAAAATGAGCAACCCAAAGGCGAGGCCAATCTCGCGCCAGACGCCAAAGCGGGAAAAACCACCAATTAATAAGGTCGCAAACCCGATCAGCGCCGCGGCGATGCAGAACAGTGGGCGGGAAAAGCGGGAGTGGAGTTCTTCGGCGATTTGTCCGGCAGATTTTCCTGATCGCTCGGAGTTGCTAGACCAGTTGGCTAAGAGAGCAAAGGTTGTGGTGTTGCTGATGTTCATGATTTCTTCGACATTCTTACTGACCAACCCTGAAATATCGAAAGAAAAATCCGCGAATTTCGCAGTGGTCAGGCGTTGGCTATTCCGTTCCAGACGTTGGGCCAACCCGTCAACCATAATCAATGTGGTTCCTTCACCGCCGCGTATGAGATAGGCTTGGGAAGCCGTGTATATAATACCCTGATCTGGATTTCGCCTGTCGGATACGAAGACGTCATGAAGCACACCCTCGGCGTCGATAGTGCGGGTGTAAAACGTCACTTGACTGGTCGGATGTAAAAATGTGCCCTCGGTCAGCAGCCGCGAGGTCACGTTTTTGACGATCTCTTGTTCGCGTTCCTTGAGTTGGGATTGGGCCAACGGCACAAGTACGTTGCTGAGCGTCGCCATGAATAGCGCCACACAAATCCCGAAGACCAAAACAGGCCGTGCAAGGCGCCATGGCCCTGTGCCTGTGGCCTGAAGTGCTGTTAGTTCGCTGTCTGTCGTCATGCGGTTGATTACATAAACGGCGGAGGCAAAGGTTGCGATGGGCAGCACTGTGGCAATAAGGCTTGGCAGCCCAAGAGCTGTGAATTCAAGAAACACAAGCGCGGTCTGCCCGTCTCCGATGAGGCGGTCAAACAGTACAACGGCGCGGTTGATCCAGAATATCGACACTAATACCAGTGCGAAAAAACCAAATAGAACCAGCAGTTGCGACAGCATGTAGCGGTCGAACTTGGCCACCCGATTCCCTCCTGTGTGTGTGCTCTGACGGCGTTTGCGCTACATTAACTGAAACTTCAGGCGCATAAAACTGATATCTGGCCTTGGCGGCTGTGGCGGGTTAGGTATTGGGAAATACATAACAAAAGGCATACTCTCATGAGCACACTTACTCCTATTTCCTTTGTCACAACTGATCTTGATGCTGTTGCGGATCATGTTGGTCGCGTGGCTGTATTCGTCGATTCCGAAGGCAAATTGGACACAGGGGCGCGCCGTGTGAACCGTCTGACTAAAGGCGCTGTTGCGCGGATCGTTGAGGGTGAGGGCTGGGCCAAGGTGAAAGAGGGGGACAGTGTTACTGTCGGGTATCCTGCGGGCATGAAGGCGGATGCGGTGGATGTCATACGTCTTGAGCGGAACGCAAAAGGCACAGTAGCACGCAAAGCCGGGGCGACCTTGGCGAAAACACGTGGCGGCAAAGCCGACATGCTGATTTTGGCAGCACAGTTGCGCCACGCCCAAGAGATGGTGTTTGGCCTTGTCATGCGTGACTATGCATTTGAAAATCATAAATCCGCTGACAGCACCCGCACCGGTGCAGTGCAGGTCATGTGTGGCAAACCTGATGAGCTGAAAGAAGCCGTTGCACCGCTGTTGGCTGTGGCCGAGGGCGCGCATATGACCCGTGATCTGGTGAATGAGCCCTCCAACGTGTTGACCACGACCCATTACACCGAGCGCCTCAAAGAAATGGAAAGCCTCGGCCTCAAGGTCGAAGTTCTGGACGAAGCAGCGTTGGAAAAACTGGGCATGCGGACGTTGTTGTCCGTGGGCCAAGGGTCAGAGAGCCCGTCTTATGTGGTCACGATGCGCTGGGACGGGGGCGATAAGGATGCCGCGCCGTTGGCGCTGGTGGGTAAAGGCGTGGTGTTTGATACCGGTGGTATCTCGCTCAAGCCTGCTGCGAATATGGAAAACATGACCATGGACATGGGCGGTTCGGCTGTGGTCGCGGGGGTGATGCGCACATTGGCGCTGCGCGGTGCCAAAGCTAATGTTGTCGGCGTCGTCGGCATCGTCGAGAACATGCCATCTGGCAAAGCCTCGCGGCCCGGTGATGTTGTGACCTCTATGAAAGGCGATACAATTGAGAACATCAACACAGATGCCGAAGGTCGTTTGGTGCTGTGTGATGCGATGTGGTATACGCAAGAGACCTTCAAACCCGCCGCGATGATTGATCTGGCGACATTGACTGGTGCGATTATTGTCGGTCTGGGTAATGAAAATGCGGGTGTCTTTTCCAACAACACACCGTTTTGCAATGCATTCTTGAAATCAGCCGAGGCAGAAGGCGAAGGCGCATGGCGTCTGCCCCTCTCGCAAGCCTATGATGACCTGCTCAAAAGCCGGATTGCCGATATGAAAAACGTCGGGGGCCCCGCAGCGGGCTCAATCACGGCGGCACAGTTTTTGCAGCGTTTTGTAAAAGACGACTGCCCTTGGATTCACCTTGATATCGCAGGGGTTACATCGCTCAAGACCGAAACCGCGTTGGCGCCTGTGGGCGCAACAGGCTGGGGCGTTGCATCGCTAAACCGTTTGATCGCAGACAATTATGAAGCAGTGTGATCCTAACGGTCATCTAGAAGACGGAGAAAACTGATGGGCGCAGTGATGTTCTATCACCTGACACAGCGTCCTTTGCTGGATACGCTGCGCATGTTGGTGGATAAATCGCTGGCCAATGGCTGGCGCGTGTCCGTGCGTGGCACCAACCGTGCTGGCCTTGAGGCGCTGGATGCTGCGCTTTGGCATGGTCCCGAAGCCAGTTTTCTGCCGCATGGGTTGGAGGGGGGCGCACATGACGCCCTCCAGCCTGTGTTGCTGGGGATGCAGGCGGGAAACGTCAACGGCGCGCAATGTGTGATGGCGGTCCATTCGGCAGAAGTATCACCCGAAGACGCTGCCGCGATGGAGCGGGTTTGTATCTTGTTTGACGGATATGACGAAGATCAACTGGCCCATGCGCGGGGGCAGTGGAAAACCCTGACCGCCGCAGGGGTTAGCGCGCAATACTGGTCCGAGGAATCGGGGCGGTGGGAGAAGAAAGCAGAGGCATAGGACGCTCTTGTTAACGCATTGGTAGACCTCTTGTGCAAAAGAGGACGGGCCAAAGCATTCAGGGGTTTGCGATGAATCTGTATCACTGTTCTATTGATCTGCGCGATGACACGAAAGCACTGGGGTTTGCCGCCGCTCTGGAGGTGTGGATGAAACACCTGCAATCCAGTGGCGTTATCCTGTCTTGGCGGTTGTGTCGTCAAAAACTGGGTTTCGGTGCCCCGCGCGCGCGTGATTTTCTGCTCGAAATCGAAGTCGAAAACCTGACGCAACTGGACCAAGCGTTTCGCTTTGCCGCTTCTGGCGATGCCCATGTGGAACGCTTGTATACCACGGTGCATCAAATGGTGGGGGAAGTGGACGTGGCTCTATACCGCCCATTCCCTGATCCTGAACGGGCCGAGAGAATGGCGTTGATCTAAAGCGCAGGCCTATGCCATGAAAATGTTTGGCGTGGGCGCGGTGTGTCATGAAATTGTGAACTTGGAGACTTAAGGGCAGCCAAAGAATGCACTTTGTGAGTATGCACGAACATGGCTGATTTGGAAAATGGCGATTTTGATCGTGTGATCATTGTCGGAAACACAGCCTCTGGAAAGTCGTGGTTGTCTGATCAAATGGCCAGCGTCTTATCGGCACCTATTGTCAGGTTGGATGACGTCCATTGGGTTAATGGCGATTTCACCAAGCGACAAAATCCTGATATGGCTATAGCGCAGATCATTGATACCTCTCAAATGGACCGCTGGATCATTGAAGGGGTTTACGGCTGGCTGATGTCGCCGATTATAGAGCATGCATCCTGCGTTGTTTGGATCGATGTACCGTGGGATACCTGTCAGCAAAACCTGCTATTCAGAGAGCAGGCGCAACGTGGCATTGTTTTGAGCGAAGCTCTCGAACGTTGGGCAAAAGAATACTGGTCACGTAAAACCAGTAGTTCGTATCAAGGGCACCTAGAGTTGTTTTCCGCATTTGGGGGGCCAAAATTCAGGTTGACGTCAAAACGGCACGTCACAAATTTTGTCAATGATGTGGTTTGTACAAAACACTAAAAGGATAATCCATTTCCCCTATCTTAAGTGTGTTGCTCTGTCATCAACGCGTCAGGCGCAATTCCCCGCCGGAAATCTCGATGCGACCCCATTTCTCAAGATATGCCATTCCCAGAAGGGAGCCATCCATTTCGCCGCCATTGACCGAAGCAAAGACATCCGTATCTGTGATGTCACCAAGGCGCACGGTATTCAGGCGGATAGGGGCCGTGCGTACTGTGCCGTTAGCGGTATTCGCTGAGCCGAGGAAATTGAGGCTATCGGGATCGATCCCTACGCGGCGGGCGTCATCAAGGCTCAGCACCATATTGCTTGCTCCTGTGTCCACAACAAAACGGATATTCTCGCCGTTCAGCGCAAGCGTCAGATAATAATGCCCATCTGATTGCCGTGGCACAGAAATTTGCCCTTTGCCCAGTTGTAGCATCTGGTCTGCCGAGGTCTGCCGCTGCACATCGCTCCACAGGCCATACCCTGCGACCACACCAAGGAAAATAAAGCCCCAGATCATCGCCTGTTGCAGCACTTTTCCGATGCCTTCACGGTTGGCGGTAAAAAACCAGCCCATCACGGCGCAGCCGAGCAGCACAAGATAGATTAGGTTTGCGGTTGTATCTCCGTTCATGTCGGCTCCTTTTCTACGCTATCATATAGGCAGTGGGGGATTTTATCCAACCGGAGTCACAAATCCGAATTCAGCCAGACCATCGAGCACAAATTGCACTGAAAGGGCGGCCAGCAACATACCGAAAATACGGGTAAAAACGTTGATAGCAACCTTGCCCACACGTTGCTCGAGATTGCTGGAAAGACGCAGCATGATGTACATCATCATCAAAACAATGGCTAGAATCCCGAAAACGGTGATAAGCCCCTGACCACCGGGTTTTTCGCCCACCAGCAGAATAACCGAGGCAATCGCGCCTGGCCCCGCAATCAGCGGTATGGCAAGTGGAAAGACGCTGGGGTCTTCGTGTGCGGGATCAGGCTCGCTTGAAGTGTCCTCACGGCGTTTTGTACGCCGGTCAAACAGCATATCAAGGGCCGTCAGAAACAGCAAAATGCCACCCGCAACACGAAAGGCGGCCATCGAAATGCCGATGAAATCCAAAATGGATTCGCCTGCCAGCGCAAAAACGACAAGGATCAATCCACCAACCAGAACGGCACGACGGGCGATGCGTTCCCGCTCGACCAAGGTTCTGTCCGGCGTAATAGCAAGAAAAATGGGCGCGATGGCGATGGGGTCAACCACGACCAACAAGGTCACAAAAGCGGTGATCATGTAGGCGGTGTCGATGATCATGCTTGTGCTTTTTCCAGCTTGGACGCAGCATCCATCCAGATGCTTTCAGCGCGCTCCAACGCGGCCATTACCTCTGCGTATTTCTTGTTCCAGACTTCCAATTCACCGACTTTGTCTTTTTCATAAAGCGCGGGATCAGCCAGCTTTTGGGCCAGTTTATCACGCATGTCGTTGATCTTGGTCACCCGCGCTTCAGACGTGCGCACTTCGGATCGCAGTGCAATAATGTCTTCGCGGCTGGCGCGTTTTGGTTTGGGGGCTTCCACTTTCGGGCGTGCATTTTTGCTGACAGGTTTGTCGACGGTCAGCAGCATTTTGCGGTAAGCCTCCAGATCGTCCTCATAGGGTTTCACGGTGCCGTCAGAGACCAGCCAAAGGCGATCCGCAACCATGGACAGCAGGTGCATGTCGTGGCTGACCAGAATAACCGCGCCAGAATACCGCGTCAGCGCCTCAACCAATGCTTCACGCGATTCGATATCAAGGTGGTTTGTCGGTTCATCGAGGATCAGCAGATGGGGTGCATCCAGCGTGGCCAGCAAAAGGGATAGACGTGCTTTTTGGCCACCAGACAAGCGACCTACAGCGGTATCCGCCTGATCAGGCCCAAGACCAAATCCTGCCAGTTGCGCGCGCAATTTGGATTGCATCACGCCAGGGCGGGCGGTCATCATGTGCTGCAAAGGCGTTTCTTCAATAACCAGTTCATCCACCTGATGCTGGGCGAAAAAGCCGATACGCAGCTTGCTGGAATTAGTCACTTTACCATCAAACAGCACCAAACGGTTGGACAGTAGCTTGGACAGCGTTGATTTACCCTGACCGTTTTTGCCCAGCAGGGCGATGCGGTCATCTTGGTCAATGCGCAGGTTCAGGCGCGACAACACGGGGTTACCTGCATCATACCCAGTTGATCCGCCCTCAATGCTGATGATTGGCGGCGACAATTCGTCGGGCTGCGGGAAGGTGAATACCTTGCGCGCGGCTTCCTCTGGTGGTGTGATCGTCACCATTTTTTCAATCGCTTTCATCCGCGATTGTGCCTGTTTCGCTTTAGATGCCTTGGCCTTAAAGCGATCCACAAAGGCCTGCATATGCGCTTTATGGGCTTGCTGTTTTTTCGCGGCAGCAGAAAGCTGCGCCCGTTTTTCAGCACGCATTTTGGCAAATTGATCGTAATTACCTTGGTAATAGGTCAGTTTGCGGTCTTCGAGGTGCAGGATACCGCCGACAGCACGGTTCAGCAGACCACGGTCGTGGCTGATGATGATGACGGTATGCGGGTATTTGGCCAGATAGTTTTCCAGCCACAAAGCGCCCTCGAGATCGAGATAGTTTGTCGGTTCATCAAGCAGCAGCACATCGGGCTGGGCAAATAGAATACCCGCCAACGCCACGCGCATACGCCAGCCGCCTGAAAAGGCAGAGCAGGGCTGCTGTTGGTCGTGGTCATCAAACCCTAGACCTTTGAGAATACTTGCAGCGCGGCCTTCGGCGGACCATGCATCAATATCGGCAAGGCGCGATTGGATGTCTGCAATCCGGCCCGGATCTTTGGCGGTCTCGGCTTCGGTTAGCAGGGCGGCGCGCTCAATATCGCAGGCCAACACTGTGTCGATCAAAGAGGTCTCGGAGGAAGGGACTTCTTGTGCCACACCGCCGATTTTTGCGCGTGAGGGCAGGGATATCTCACCTGCGTCCAGCGCCAATTCGCCGCGAATGATCCGGAAGAGGGTGGTTTTGCCAGCCCCGTTTCGGCCCACAACGCCTACTTTATGACCTTCGGGAATGACGGCACTGGCCTCCTCAAAGAGGGGGCGGCCTTCGACTGAATAGTTGATCTCTGATATACGTAGCATGGTCGGGGTTTGACCGATGTTGGGCCTGCCGTCAATCGCCGCTTTTCATGGGGCAGGTGCCATGTTAGGGAGCGCCCAAATTAACACCATATTGGAGACGACCCATGGCTCTTGAGCGCACATTCTCGATCATCAAACCAGACGCAACAAAACGCAACCTGACCGGTGCGATTGCAAAGAAATTCGAAGACGCAGGTCTGCGCATTGTCGCATCCAAGCGTATCCACTTGTCAAAAGCACAAGCTGGCGAATTCTACAAAGTACATGCTGAGCGCCCTTTCTATGACGAACTGTGCGAATTCATGGCATCCGCGCCAATCGTTTGCCAAGTTCTTGAAGGTGAAAACGCCATCGCGAAAAACCGCGAAGTTATGGGCGCAACCAACCCAGCAGACGCCGAAGCTGGTACAATCCGCGCTGAATTCGCGGAATCAGTTGGTGAAAACTCGGTTCACGGTTCCGACGCACCTGAAACAGCTGCAGAAGAAATCGCGTATTTCTTCTCCGGTCTGGAGTTGGTGGGCTAAGCCTGACTGCTAAAGTTTTTGAAAAGGGGTCGCTTTCGGGCGGCCCCTTTTTTGTGTTTACTCAGATAATGTTGGGGTTTTCGCCCAGATCAAGGCCCGGAAAGATTGTGGTCTCTAAGGTGGATTTTGGCAGACCGAATTGGCTGTGCAGTAGCCATGCCAGCATGCTTCGCAGATCGCGTGTCGGCATTAAATCACGCCGCTGATAGAGTTGGGCCTCATCCACACCTGGCCAATCGCCGTAAATCTTACCACCACGTAGGGCACCGCCTGCCAGAACCATCACACCGCCTGTGCCGTGATCCGTTCCTTTTGATCCGTTTATCCGTGCGGTGCGCCCGAACTCGGTGACGGCTACCACGGTGGTCTTGTTCCAGACATTTTGTGTCACGGTGTCTTGCAATGTCAGTATTGCATCGGACAATCGAGCAAGTGTGCGTGGTAACGTGCGGTCTTGGCTTTGATGGGTGTCCCAGCCGTTGATCGAGAATGCGGCGATGCGGGTTTGTGCGCGCAGCTGTTTGCCGATAAATTCGGCTACCCGCTTCTCAACGCCGCTGTTTTTGCCTTTTGGGGCCTTGCTGGCCATCGACATCATTTCTTCTGGCGTGCCACTCGTGGCGACTTTGTCGCCGTCATTGTCCGCAATTTCTAACGCTTGCGTAAAAGCGGCATCAAACAGGGGATCGTCTGCCATAATTAAGCGGGCAAGCTGGATGGCTTGCGGGCTGAGCGCCAGATCAGCCTCGGGGGACCAGCGTTGGATCAGGGCAGGGCCGCCCAACACCCCCAATGGATCGCGCCCTACAGCATAGGCTGTCGCAGGGCCGCTGTCGGGCAGGTTTTGCAGGACACGGTTTAACCAGCCATCACGCGAGGTCCCGCCGCTCAGGTCTGTCAGCCCAGCTTCTAACAGGTCTTGTCCATCAAAATGACTGCGTTTGTCGCGGTAAGGGGTGGAAACCGCATGGGCGAAACCCAATTGCCCGTTATGCCACAGAGGCATTAGCGGTTTGAGGGCAGGATGCAGGGCAAAATAGCCGTCCAGATCTATGGCGGGGTTTTTGGCATTCATGCCTGCATCGCCGCGAAGCGCTGTGTAGGCGGGGTCACCGTAGGGGCGCACCACGTCAAGCCCGTCCATCCCGCCGCGCAACAAGATCACGACAAGGCGGTTGTCACCAGAGGTGGCAGCAAGGCTGACCGGGGTCAAAAGCGGGCTGGCCGCAAGCGAGCAACCAATGAGGGCAGAGCGGGCCAGAAAATCACGGCGATTGAGGGGAGTTGTCATCTGGTCAGGTCCTTTGAAACGCTGGCGATGCAAGTACGAGACCAACGCCATCGGATGTGCTTTCGGCTGAATCCGCGGCAAATTGCACGGCTGGCGGGATGAAGTCGCCCAATGTGGTTTTCACAAAGTCACGTGAATCAGGGAGGTCGGGCAAAAGCGCCTGAGGAACAGTTATTGCCCATTGCAGCCGTGCCGCGACGCCCTGAGGGGCGATCCATGCACTGTCTTCTTCGGGAAGACCATCTGGCCCATCGGGTTTTTCCCAAACATGACCCATCTGGGCCAGCGGTGTGATAAACAACCGCCGCATTGTTTTTTCATCCAAAGACGCAAGCGTGTCAGCGGGTAGGGCCAATGCGCGCATCGCAGAGGCCATAAAGTGAAAGGCTGGTTTTACATTGGCGCGTTTAGGGGCCCATGCGGCAGGGTGCGATAACATTGCCTTGGTGACCTCAAACAGGTCGCCGCCGGTCTCAAGATAGCGGGTGGTAAGGGCTTCAACCAACGCGGGATCAGGGGTGTCGGATGTGAAATGAACCGCCAGTTTCCATGCAAGATGCCGTGCGGTCGCAGGGTGGCGGGCCAGATCACGCAGGGCGGTTTCAACGTCAACTTTACGTGCTTTGCCGCCGCCGTATGTTTTGCCAAGCACGGTCTCGGACCCCGGTTCGGCGTTGTTCTTGCGGAACTTAAACCGCATGGGGGATTGTTTGGAAATGCCGGTAAACAGCTCTGCCAATTCTCGCACATCGGTTTGGGTATAGGGGCCATTTACACCCAATGTGTGCAGTTCTAGCACTTCGCGGGCGAGGTTTTCGTTTAAGCCCGTGAGCTTTCCACCTTTGGCGGCTGTGCGTGAGTTAGGGCCGACAGATTTGTCCTGATCCAGATAATGCACCATCAGCGGATGCAATGCCGCCGCGATTAGCATGTCTTCGAACAAGCCCGTGATACGCGGACGAATGACGCTCTCCAGATAGGGAGAGGCGGCGCGTCTGATCACGCCTGCTTTGCCTGTGACAGTAAAATGATCCGCCCAGAAAAAGCTGAGACGTTCGCGCAGGGGGGCTTGCGTCCATGTCCAACGGTTCAGATGCTGGCCCATCCAGACGACATGGGCAATGCGGGCTTCCTTGTTCAGAACGCGCCCTGCCTTTTTGGCGGCCAAACCTACCGAAGTCCCTGCGTTTTTGCGTTTTACAGTGCCCAGTCTGTCGGCTTCGGCGACGCGCTTTTGAAATAAATCGAAGGTTTCGATAGGGAAACGTGCAGCAATAGTGTCAGGCTTTTGTAGGCTATCCAACATCTGCGCCACAGAAACAGGTGATGGTACAGCGGGTGAAAGTCCGCAGCCAAACCGAATATCCGCCAAGTGGGGAGTGAATTTCATTTACAAATCCTTGTGGCCTCAGGATTTGAACATAGCATTGATAGGGATGGGAAACATTGGGTTTGTGAAAATCGCGGCGGGGCAATTGGCGAATTGCCGCCGCACAGAGGTTTACGCTGTTTAGCTTTCCAGAGATTTGCGCTGTGCACGGTAGGTGAAGGGCATAGACGCAAGATACAGCAGGTTTACGCAAATTAAGGTGGTCCACGGATAAACCATTAACCCAACTACCAAGATCACCGCACTCATCACCGCATAGGGCAGATGCGCACGTTTGATGCTAGCGTGTTTGATCGACAATGTTGGGACTGTGCTGACCGCAAGAAAACCAATGCAAATGATATAGAGTGCCTGCAACACAGGGAAATTGGCGTTTTCAAACCCGTTTAAATACATAAACACGGGCATCAACGCCAGACAGGCCAGCGCAGGGGCAGGCACGCCGACAAAGTAATCATCCTTTTTCAAGGTTGCGGTTTCGCCATGTAGGGACAAGTTGAACCGCGCTAACCTCAGGGCACAACAGACGGCCAGCACTAATGTCGCCAGCCAGCCGATGCTGGCATAGGCGGTGTTGATGTAGAGGGTGTTATACAACAGCATCCCCGGCACGATGCCGAAGTTAAAGAAATCTGCCAATGTATCCAGTTCAGCGCCGAACGGGCTGGCAGTGTCCAGAAACCGCGCCAGTTTGCCATCGGCGGCATCCAGAAACACCGCCAGCAGAATGCAATAAAGCGCCATTTCGATCCTGCCATCCAAGCTCATCCTCACCGAGGTCATGCCTGCGCAAATGGCAAACACGGTCACGATGCTGGGCACCATATGGCGCAGTTTGATGCGGGAGTTGGCAGGTTCGGTCATTCTGCGATGCCAATGCGTGCAGGGGCGGTGCCCAGCAGGTCTGCAAGGATGGTTTCGCCGCCAACCGCGGTTTGGCCAACGGCGACCTGTGGCGTGATGCCTTGGGGCAGGTAAACGTCCAGACGGCTGCCAAAGCGGATCAGACCAAAGCGGAAACCGGCCTCTACGCTATCGCCTTCTTTGACAAAACACACGATGCGGCGGGCAACCAGACCTGCAATCTGAACAACGCCAATCCGCGCGCCTGAAGGGGTTTCCAAGGTCACGCTGTTCCGCTCATTATGCACAGATGCTTTATCCAGCGAGGCATTGAGAAATTTACCGTGGTGATAGACCACATTGGTGACCTTGCCCGCAATAGGGGCGCGGTTCACGTGGCAGTTAAACACGTTCATGAAGACAGACACACGCGTCAGCGGCGCATCGCCCAGACCCATATCCGCAGGCGGCACGACTTCTTCGATTAGGGATACAACACCATCTGCGGGTGAAATGACCAGCCCCTCTTGCTGTGGGACCATCCGAACAGGGTTTCGGAAAAAGTAGTAACACCAGACGGTTGCGCCAGCGCCCAGCCAGAACAGCGGCTCCCAAATGAAACCTAGCAGCACAGTAATGGCTGCAAAGATCGCAACAAATTTGCGGCCTTCCTTGTGCATGGGTACCGCGACGATCTTGAGCATATTCATGGAGATTCTTTCAGTCTGAACTAAGTAATGCGTGACTTTACTACTGCCGCTGCCAAAACGCCATTGGCGATGCGCATACATAAGTTTAGAATGAAACAGCGGCGGGGCAACGGCAGCTTTGCCACCCTTAATCGCCCGCCAACCGCATCAGGAGTGTTTGATGAAATTCCGTTTCCCGATTGTCATTATTGACGAAGACTTCCGCTCGGATAATTCTTCTGGGCTTGGCATCCGTGCCGTGGCCGAAGCGATTGAGAGTGAAGGTTTTGAGGTGCTGGGCGCCACGACTTATGGCGATCTGTCACAATTCGCGCAGCAGCAGTCGCGCGCCAGCGCCTTTGTTCTGTCAATCGACGACGAAGAGTTCACGGACGGGGACGAGTTGGACCCTGCCGTGGTGAACCTGCGCAATTTCATCGAAGAAGTGCGTTGGAAAAATGCCGATGTGCCGATCTATATATACGGCGAGACAAAAACATCGCGGCACTTGCCCAATGACATTCTGCGCGAGCTGCACGGCTTTATCCATATGTTTGAGGACACGCCCGAATTTGTGGCCCGTCATATCATCCGCGATGCCAAGAAGTACCTTGAGGGCATCCAGCCGCCGTTTTTCAAGGCGTTGCTGGATTACGCAGAAGATGGATCATATTCTTGGCACTGTCCCGGTCACTCTGGCGGGGTGGCGTTTTTGAAAAGCCCGATTGGCCAGATGTACCACCAGTTTTACGGCGAAAACATGCTGCGCGCCGATGTCTGCAACTCGGTCGAGGAATTGGGCCAATTGTTGGACCACAACGGTGCCATCGGCGCGTCCGAGCGCAATGCGGCGCGGATTTTCAACGCGGATCACTGTTTCTTTGTGACCAATGGTACAAGTACCAGCAATAAAATGGTGTGGCATCACACAGTTGCCCCCGGTGATGTGGTTGTGGTGGACCGTAATTGCCATAAATCAATTCTGCACAGCATTATTATGACAGGGGCCATTCCTGTCTTTATGAAGCCGACGCGCAACCATTACGGTATCATCGGTCCGATTCAAAAATCGGAATTCAGCATCGAAGCAATCCGCGAGAAAATTCGCGCCAACCCGCTGCTGGCGCATGTGGATGCTGATACCGTCAAACCCCGTATCATTACGTTGACGCAGTCCACTTATGACGGTGTTTTGTATAACACTGAAATGATCAAAGACATGCTGGACGGGTATATCGACAACCTGCATTTTGACGAAGCATGGCTGCCCCATGCGGCGTTCCATCCGTTTTATGGCAACTTCCATTCGATGGGGCGTAAACGGGAACGGCCAAGCCACTCAGTCACTTACGCGACGCAGTCGATCCACAAACTGCTGGCAGGGATCAGTCAGGCCAGTCAGGTTCTGGTGCAAGATAGCCAAGACACCAAGCTGGACCGCCACCTATTTAACGAAGCCTATCTGATGCATTCCAGTACTAGCCCGCAGTATAGCATCATCGCAAGCTGCGATGTGGCTGCGGCGATGATGGAGCCTCCGGGCGGGCGGGCGTTGGTTGAGGAAAGCATCCTTGAGTCCCTCGATTTCCGCCGTGCCATGCGCAAAGTGGATCAAGAATATGGCGATGACTGGTGGTTCCAAGTCTGGGGGCCAGAGGAATTAGGCGAAGACGGTGTCGACGAGCCAAAAAACTGGGTTTTGAAAAAAACCGATGCCGAAGGTGTACAGCCCGCAGACGGCGAGGAATCGTGGCATGCTTTTGGCGACATGGCACCGGGTTTCAACATGCTGGACCCAATCAAGGCCACGCTGATCACGCCCGGTCTTAATCTGGATGGCAAGTTTGAAGAAACGGGTATTCCCGCATCGATCGTGACAAAGTATTTGGCCGAGCACGGTGTTGTTGTTGAGAAAACTGGGCTTTACAGCTTTTTCATCATGTTCACCATCGGCATCACCAAGGGGCGCTGGAACTCACTTTTGACCGAATTGCAGCAGTTCAAAGATGACTATGATAAAAACCAACCGATGTGGCGCTGCATGCCTGAATTCTGTGCCAAACAACCACGGTATGAAAAGATGGGCCTGCGCGATCTGTGCCAGCATGTGCATACGCTATATGCTAAATACGACGTCGCGATCCTGTCGACAGAGATGTACCTGAGCGATCACACCCCTGAAATGACCCCAAGCGCTGCGTTCTCTTGCATTGCGGCGCGCACAACACAGCGGGTGCCGATTGATGATCTGGAAGGGCGGATCACCACCAGCCTTGTCACGCCTTACCCACCAGGTATCCCATTGCTGATCCCCGGTGAGGTGTTTAATCGTAAGATCGTTGAATATCTCAAGTTTAACCGCGCTTTTGCACGTGAATGCCCAGGGTTTGAGACGGATATTCACGGCCTTGTTCAAGAAGAAGATGATCTGGGACAGGTGCAGTATTTTGCAGACTGCGTTGCAATTGCGGCCCCGTAATATGGGGAGTGTCGATCACTAAATTTGTGTAAATACCTGAACCCAAATACGCCGATGTCGTGGAGTATTTGGGTTCTAGGTCTGAGATGAATAGAAGTTCTCGGTTATTGAATGTACTTTTCTAAATATGACGACCCTATAAAAGCTCTAGGCAGGCGTCATACCCAAGATTGGGTAAAATTAGTTTTAATTAGGAAGTGTTGACAAAACCTTAATGACATCGGGCCAATGCCGAAAGAATATGAGTTGACCTGCGTCTTCGTAAATACGGTAATCAATCCAGTCGTAGTCCCGTTGGAATTCTCGTAGTGTTTCGGGCGGGACATGCGGGTCTTGCATGCCATTCATGAAAATGACCGGCAGACGGCCTTTCAGCGCATGAACATCCGCTGACCAATCGTCGTTTTGACCTTCCAATATGGCGCGTGAAAACCCGTCATGTGCAATGTGGTTCGTCGATAGCGCGACTTCAGAACCCGTTATAATGGCTTCAAAAACCTCGGGGTGTTCGAATGTGGCAACATCGGCAGGTGAATCCCCATACACCGCATGGATGAAGCTGCGTTTGCCAATCTTCCGAGCGAGAAAGAACCCCGCCTTTACCATAAATGGAAGTAGATGTGGGGTGTATTTGGCACCCGCTAGAATGAAACGATGCCATTTGTCCATCCGCTCGTATTGCTCGCGTAGGGTTATGGGGAGGACTCCACCACAGGCTATCAAGGCGGTGAAGCTATCAGGATAATGCCGTGCCAGTTGGAAACCATAGTATGAATCGTTGCCCATCGACACAATCGGGCAGGTTTTAACCCCCTGATCATCAAGGATTTGCATTGTGTCTGCGATAACAGCGTCACCATAGCTGGCTTTTTTAGGTACAAGATCAGATTTTCCATATCCTGAACGTACTGGCACAATTATACGCAGGCCCTTTTGGCTGGCCTCTGCCTCTGCTGAGGCCGGCCAACGCACCAAGCCGTAGTTTAAGGGCAAGAACAAGATTGGCTGACCTTTGGGGTCGCCCAACACCAGATAGTCCAGTCGTCGGCCATCGGGCGTTGTCAGTGTTTGATAATCGCGCGATTCAAGGGAGTCGTAGCCTTTGCTGACCATACGTGGCTCAACTTGGGCATCCATCGTGAGATTGGCCATATCCATGACGGATAGCGCGAGGCGCACTAGTTCAACCTGTGAATGGGTTTCTGTTTTGGAAAGGATCGATTTGACCTGCGCACGGATCGTATCCACGGATCTCCCGCGCTGTTTGGCAATATCGCTTACGGAGCAGCATTCAACCAAGCTCTGGACAACGTCGGCCTCGGCGCCTGTCAGGCTAAAGGCGCGGCGCAGGATATCGTTAAACCCGTCGGGCCACCCGACTTCGCTTGACGCGGCCAATACCAAAGGCGGGCCCGCCACGGTAAGACAGCGTTGTAAGCGAAGCACCACAAAATGCGCTTGTTGCAAGGCGCGGACGCGGAGAACCGTGGTGTCATGTGCCTTGCCGTGCATAAGTGTACTGACAGCGCGGCCAATCGCATCTAGGTCATCGGGGTGCACAGCCAGTTCGGACAGTTTTGAGCCTTTGTTAAGTAACAGACGCTCGATGCCGGCAGAATTGACCCCTTTTACAGTGAGCGTTGCATCGAGGACAAAGGCCGACACTTGGCCAAAGGGGGCAAGAATGGTGTCCATGTCATTGGGGGCCTGTGACAGGTCAACGCGGTCAATGAACTCGCTCGCGCGTTTGAAGTGTCCCGCAATGATAGGATCATCCAACAAACGCGGCGCCGCAAAGTTTGCTTGTGCACGCAAAGGACGCACGGCGCTTTCCCAAACATCCAGTAAGGTTTCAAAACGCTCGGGGTCCAATGCGACATCATACAACCTGTCGATGGCTTCGTTGCGGTCTGCTTCTGACAAGTCAGTTTTATTCTGAGCGCGGCTGGGGTCCATCTCGTGTCCTTACTGAGTATTCTTACACAATAGCGGATAGAAAATTTGCTGGAAGTATGGAAACCCCACCACGTCCCAGCCCTGAGTTGCAAAATCACGACTTTGTTAGCTTTTATGCCGCAACGGCCTTTTGGATTATACTGGCGCGGGTGCCTTGCGGCGCACACTGATCAACAGGCCTATGGTCAAAATCACAATTGCTGCAATGCTGGTCAGGCTCAGGCTTTCGCCTAAAATCAACGCGCCCAGAATAGCACCACCGCCGGGTACAGCGGCAAGAATGGCGGAGGTGTTCCCATTGCCGATGCTGCGCGATGCATGGGCGATGAAAAGCAGGCCGATGAGATTTGGCACAAACCCTTGATAGATCGCTTGCAGCATGAGCGGCCCAAGGGGGGCATCTGCAATGCCAGAGGGCAGCCAGAGTGCCCAGATCGGCAGATAGATCACCGCGTTTACGATTGTGCCACAAAAGATAATTTGCATCGCGCCCAGTTGCCAACGCTCGGACAAGATGACGTAAGATGAGAAAAAGACAGCACCAATGACAAAAAGGATATCGCCAATCCATGCGTCTGCGTTGCTGGCGGCGCTTGCGTCCCATGCTAAAACCACTGCCGAAGCAAGGATCATCGCCGCGCCGATCATCTGTTTGAGGCTGGGCATGATGCGTAAAGCAACAACCGCGAAAAGGATGCTGAGCAGGGGTAAGATCCCGTTCATGAAAATCCCGCCATGGGCCGCAGGCGCGTAAAGAAAGCCAGAGAAGACTGCCAGAATATAGACAGGTCCCAGAATAAACGCGATCACAGCGATTTGCCCCAGACGCAACCCGCGCCATGGTTTGTAATACAGGCACAAGGGCAGGGCGATCAGGCTGGCCAAACCGTACCGCATGGCCGCGAGATCATAGATGGTTAGCCCGCTGTCTTTGGCGACCCGACTGACGATCAGCCAGAAAGACCAAACCAGAACGATGCTCCATGCGGCCGCATAGCCTGTTGCAGGAGAAGGAGAGCTATGGGCCATTGAAAATCTCGCTGTATGAAATGCGCTGGGGAAAAGTCTTGTGACATGAGTAGGTTCAGGAGACCTCTGTGGCAAGGGCGCACCGCAGGTTGGGTTTGTTTCGCTGCGACACCGAGGGCTAAACTATGGCTGGCTGCGGGGCGCGAAATCCAGTAAATGAACACAAAACAGGGAGGCGATGCCATGCAGAAAATAGATTTGCCAGAGCGGCCGGATTGGCGTGCATATGCGCAAGAGGTGGGGTTTACCTTTGCCGATATGCATGGCGAACCCTATTGGGATGAAACCTCGGCCTATGCGTTTTCACTTGAGCAGATCGAGAACGACATCGAAGACCCGGCAACCGAACTGCATGAAATGTGCCGTGAGGCAGTTGCGCATATCGTGACCAGCGAAGATCTGATGGACCGTTTGGCGATACCTGAAAAACACCGTGATATGATCGCGGCCAGTTGGCGGGACGGTGACCCTGAAATTTACGGTCGGTTTGATTTTGCCTATGATGGCAACGGCCCAGCCAAAATGCTGGAATATAACGCAGATACGCCAACGTCGCTTTATGAAAGCGCAGCGTTTCAGTGGCAATGGCTGGAAGACCAACTGGCCGCAGGGGTGCTGCCCGAAGGATCGGATCAGTTTAACGGTATCCATGAGGCACTGGTTGCGCGGTTTACCGACGTGTTCGAGCCAGAGAGCGACCTGCACTTTACAGCCGTCGCGGGCAACCCCGAGGATTACGGAACGGTTGAGGCCATGGGATGGGCTGCGCGTGAGGCGGGGTTGGGGGCGCATTACTGTGACCTTGATAAAATCGCGCTCAGCGATGACGGGCAGTTTCTGGACGATGAGGACCGCCGCATCGCCGTGTTGTTCAAGCTCTACCCCTGGGAAGACCTACTGCGGGACGACTATGCCGACCACATCACCGGATCGGGGTGCTTGTTCATCGAACCCGCTTGGAAAGCCCTGTTATCCAACAAAGGGCTATTGCCTGTGTTGTGGCAGATGTTTGAAGGCCACCCCAATCTACTGCCTGCCTTCTTTGAACAAGATATTGCAGATGCGATGACAGGGAATGGCACGGCGGCAGTGGATGTTGCCGAAACCTTTGGTCGCGCCGAGGCCCAATTGATCGCTGGCCATGTCCGTAAACCGATTCTGTCGCGGGAAGGGGCCTCCGTTTCGATCCACAAATCGGGTGAGGTTGTTGAGCAATCCACAAATACTGACTACGCCGAACATCCACGTA
Organism: Sulfitobacter undariae; assembly: GCF_014196805.1. Taxonomy (GTDB): domain Bacteria; phylum Pseudomonadota; class Alphaproteobacteria; order Rhodobacterales; family Rhodobacteraceae; genus Sulfitobacter; species Sulfitobacter undariae. Next base: position 384,007 of record NZ_JACIEI010000003.1, read on the forward strand.
TCATTCAGGCCTATGCGCCTTTGCCTCAGTTTGACGGGTTTCGCCCCGTGATCGGGGCTTGGATTGTGGGGCAGGCCTGTGCCGGTATCGGGGTGCGGGAAGACCGCTCGCGTATCACCCAAGATTTGTCGCGATTTAAGCCGCACTATATTACTGCGTGAAACGTGCTACACGCATATCCAAAGCCGAGTAGAAAGTAGAATTGTCATGACCAAACGCTCCAAAACCGTTGCTATCGCCATTGTCGGGGCAGCCGCCTTTACCCTTGCAGGGTGCCGCGAAGAAAAAGTGGATGCGGCCACCTTCCCAGACTTGGAAAGCTGTATGGCGGAAGCCGACCGTGGGGGCACGTTCACCGTGCAAGATTGTAAAGAATCGGTTGCCGCAGCCGAGACACTGCACGTGGAAGCGGCACCGCGTTATGATAGTGTTGCGGTCTGCGAGGAGCAGCACGGCGCTGGCGCTTGCGGATCAGAGGCGACGCAAACACAGGGCGGATCAGGCAGTATTTTCATGCCACTTTTGGCAGGGTATCTGATTGGCAATATGCTGGGCGGGCGATCTGGTATGTCAGCGGGGCAGCCACTGTATAAAACACCCGATGGTAAATACACCAATGCGGCGCGCACCAACACCTACTCCAGCAACCGTGGCGCAGCCAAGCTGGGGACATCCCAATTCAACAAACCAGCTACCACAGCAGGCAAAACCCCGATGACACGGGCAACAGCCAGTTCGCGGGGCGGCTTTGGCAAATCCTCTAGGGGGCGGTCCAGCTTTGGGGGATAATGAAATTATCGTCGTGCTTGCGGCTGGGCAGGGTAGATCGCTGTGAAACTGTGGGAAATTTCCAAGGGATTCAGTTTGAAAACGAAATTGTTGGCGACTACACGGACATGTGATTGCGCTTATGGAGGCCAATCCTTTACATCTATACGGGATATTGCAAGGTCCGGAATAACTAGGAGCGTTACATTATGTTGACCAAACGTCATTTTATCATTTCTTCGGCGGCGCTGTTTTCAGCCCCGATTACTGTTGGCACAGCGGCGGCGGCAACAACCAACAGAGCAATGTGGGATGCTTGGGATGCCCAAGTGACGCCTGCGGGGTATGATCCGAAAACGACAAACCCTTGGGGTGTAAGGCAGCGGTTTTTGCCGCGCTTGGTGGAAGCCAACCCAAATTTGAGAGCAGGCGACATCCATGTGGATGCGGTTGCGCGCTATCTGTATCACATTCAGGCTGATGGCACTGCGATGCGCTACGGCGTCGCAATCGCGCGTGGCAACCTTTACGAGCCGGGAACGTATTCTATCAAACGTAAGGCAAAATGGCCCACATGGACGCCAACGGCCAACATGATCAGACGCGATCCAGAACTCTATGCACAGCACGCAGGGGGAATGGATGCAGGTCCGTCGAACCCGCTGGGTTCACGTGCATTGTATCTCTTTGTCGGAAATCGTGACACTTACTTGCGTATTCACGGATCACCCAGCCCGCGCTCCATTGGCGGCAGGGCCAGTTCTGGCTGTGTGCGGATGATCATGCCGCACATCAATGATCTATACGAACATGTTAATACGGGCTCGGTGGCAACGCTGTATCCACCAGAAGAGCTGGTCACTGCAAAAAGCTAAGCAGTTAAAGTTAAGACAGTTAGGGATGGGCTTTGCGTTGTAATAACGCAAAGCCCATTTTCATTTTTAGCCGGTTGCAGCTTCTTTTGCCGCGCGGCTGCAAATTGGGTTGCCGGTTTTTGTACGAAGTGGCAGGAAAATCGTTTCAACTGGGCCTCTGTGACGATAGACATAACACCCGTCTGTTTCATCGATTTTGACCGCAGTTAGATCCTGATCTGGGGCTGCAATGGTCAAAATTGACTCGGGCAGCTCTTTGAAAATCCCTTCATCCGGTCCTGCAGTCGTATTTTGTGTATTTGCGCAAGCGGTGACCAGCATAGCGGTGCATCCTGCAATCCAAACCTTAGCGTTCATGAGCCATATCTCCAATAAATCATCGTAAAATGGTAAGCTACTCTAGCTATAAAGTAAAACCAGTCATTCGCCATGTACGCTGGTTTGTTTCACAGTTTTGGTATTCTTGATACAGCAATGAAGCGGCTGGGCTTGTCCGTGCGCAAAAGGGACGATAACAACGAGCGAAAGACATGCTTGAGGACGGGGACACCTAATGCCGCAAAGCACATCAACGCTGACGCTTTTTCGGAACCAGACATTCAGAATGCTCTGGCTGGCAGCTCTTACATCAAATTTTGGCGGGTTGGTTCAGGCGGTTGGCGCGGCGTGGATGATGACCTCGTTGACCGATTCACAAAGCATGGTTGCGCTGGTACAGTCTTCTGTGACGCTTCCGATTATGGTGTTCTCGCTGCTGGCAGGGGTCTTTGCTGACAACTTTGACCGCCGCAAGGTGATGCTGGTGGCGCAGTCATTTATGCTGGTTGTATCGGTCTTGCTGGCATTTATGGCGTTCCAAGGCTTGCTTTCGCCGTGGTTGTTGTTGGGATTCACCTTTCTGATCGGCTGCGGTACGGCGCTGCACAATCCTTCTTGGCAAGCCTCGATGGGGGATATCGTGTCGCGTGATGAACTGTCAGCGGCGGTGTCTCTTAACAGTATGGGATTTAATCTGATGCGCAGCATTGGCCCTGCTGCGGGCGGGGCCATTGTGGCTGTTGCAGGCGCGGCGGCGGCCTTTACGGTGAATGCCCTTAGCTATGTGGGCATCATCACGGCTTTGTGGATATGGCACCCCGTTACGCCCGAACGGCATCTGCCCCGCGAACGCATGGGCAGCGCGTTTTCCGCTGGCTTGCGCTATGTCGCGATGTCTCCCAATCTGTTGAAAGTAATTTTTCGCGGCTTCATGTTCGGGCTGTCTGCAATTGCGATTTTAGCTTTACTACCGCTGATCGTGAAAGAAATGCTGCAAGGTGGTGCCTTGGTTTACGGTGTCTTGCTGGGGTGTTTCGGTATGGGCGCTGTTGGCGGTGCGCTGATGAACGCACGGCTGCGTGCGCGTTTCCAGAATGAGCAGATTGCGCGCGCTGCATTTTTTGTCTTCGCGCTGAGCAGCATCACATTGGGTGTCAGTCAGCATTACCTGTTCAGTGGTGCAGCGCTGTTGTTTGCGGGGGCCAGTTGGGTGCTGGCATTGTCGCTGTTTAATGTCACAGTACAACTGTCAACACCGCGTTGGGTGGTTGGCAGGGCTCTTGCCTTGTACCAAACGGGCGTTTTTGGCGGGATGGCCGGTGGTAGCTGGGCATGGGGCAGCATCGCCGAAAACTTCGGTGCGGATCTGGCAATGTTTATCGCAGCAGGTTTGTTGGTTCTTGGAGGGCTGGCAGGGCTGATGTTTCCGCTGCCAGATTCCGCTGAACTTGACCTTAACCCGCTTAACTCCTTCACAGAGCCGCCTTTGCGGCTTGATCTGAAGCAGCGCAGTGGGCCGATCATGATCATGATTGATTATGAAATTGCGCAAAAGGATGTCACGGCGTTTCTGGCTGTGATGAGCGGACGGCGGCGCATCCGAATTCGTGACGGCGCGCAGCAGTGGACGCTTTTGCGTGATCTTGAAAACCCTGACATCTGGACAGAAACATATCACGTGCCAACATGGATCGAATATGTCCGCCATCACGAACGGCGTACACAAGCCGATGCTGACTCTCATGCTCAGGTGTTGAAGTTGCATTGCGGCAGCGCGCCGCCCAAGGTGCACCGCATGATCGAGCGCCAGGCTATTTCGCTGCGCGATGATACCCCGCTCAAAAGTGATACTGACAAAAATACCTAATTGCGGAAGTGAAGCGCCGTTTGGGCGTATTGCAGGTGGTGAGGGCGCTGATTTGGCCACAATCCTCCTGCTGGGGGCATTCTGACCTTGAATTGCGAGAGTAGTTTTGACAAGGGTCCGTTAAGTGTCGAAAATTACGGCGGAAATGGTCTTTATCTATTCATTTCTTGATCTCTAGGAGTTTTTCATGGCTATCACTCAACTCGTTACACATTCAGGCGGCTTTCACGCTGACGAACTTTTGTCATCGGTTGTCCTTACGCGCCTGTTTCCACAAGCTGAGTTGCTGCGCAGCCGTGACCGGCAGACGATCACGCCCGCGGAAAACAAAATCATCTATGATGTCGGCGGGGCCTTTGATGCCGAAGCACAGATATTCGATCACCACCAGCGTCCCGGCCCTTTGCGTGAAGATGATCAGCCCTATAGCTCCTTTGGTTTGATTTGGGCGCATTACGGGCGTGACTATCTGACTGCGATGGATGTGCCAGCAGGTGACATCGAGGCAATTCACGCCAAGTTTGACGAGAAGTTTGTGTTGCCAATTGATTTGCTGGACAATGGCGCGATGGAACCTTCGGTTGCTGGCCCGTTGTCCATCCTGACACTACCGTCTTTGTTGGGCAGTTTGAAACCTGTGTTTGACGATGCTTCACCTACCGCGGATGATGATGCATTTCTAACGGCCTTGCCGATCGCGCGCAGTTTCGTCGAAGCGCAAATCCGTAATTTTGCCGCCAAAGCGCGCGCGGTTGGGATTGTAGAAGAAGCCATCGCAAACGCGGGCACGTCTGCGATACTGGAACTGCCAATGGGTATGCCGTACCGCTCGGCGTTGGACAAGGCCGAGGCCGATCACATTTTGTTTGTGGTTCACCCGCGCGGTGAAGACTGGACACTAGGGGGTATCAAATTGTCTTCGGAGACCTTTGAACAACGTGCCGACCTGCCGCTTGCTTGGGCAGGTTTGACGGATGCGGATCTGGAAGCCGCCAGCGGCGTTGTAGGGGCCAAATTCTGTCACAACGCGCGCTTTATTGCTGTGGCTAGCACGCGCGAGGCAATTTTAGAGATGGCCGAGCTGGCTGTGCAAGAGGCCCAAAAAGAGAGCTAGGCTGTCATAGCCTAGGCCGCTACATCATTTTTTCTTCACTTTAGCGCTGTTTCAAGAATGGCGCTAAAGCGGTCTTTTGCACGGTTAGGCAAATCATCGGGTAGTGTGTCGCTGGTCGCTGTGTCCACTTCACCCACATCGATGATCATAACCATACCCATCGAAAAATGCGGCGAACATTTAATGCCATAGCGCCCCGATACTGTCAGTTCGGTTGTGAAATCTTCGTTGATTTTGCTTTTGAAAGGCACAGCGCCGTCAGGCAGCATTGTGTCTATTGTCGCAGCGTTATGGCTGGATTGTTCGGGAATAAAGCGGACGCTGTCGCCCTGTGCAATCGCCAGATAAGAGGGCTCGTATTGCATGGCACCGTTTGCGTTGCGGTTATACATCCTGACCTCATGAATTTCTGCGAAGGCAGGCGCGGCAAGCAGGCAGAAGATAAAAGGCAGCGCGCATTTGAGCGTCATATGAGTTCGTCCTCGATGCTATGAAAACGCAAGATGGTGCTATTGTCGGTGGGGTCATGCAACGGCGTGGCACGAACGCGGAATACACTGGCAAGGCGTTCAGGCGTCAGAACGTCGGCAGGGGCGCCGCAAATGATCAGCCGACCGTTATCCATGACCGCCAAGCGATCACAGGTCATTGCTTGGTTCAGGTCATGCAGGGCCATGACCACGGTGACATCTAGGGTGCTGACCAGCCGCAAAAGCGAAAGTTGATAGTGAATATCAAGATGGTTTGTCGGTTCATCCAGCAGCAGCAGTTGGGGGCGTTGTGCCAGTGCACGGGCGATGTGCACCCGCTGGCGCTCTCCGCCAGAAAGCGTATCCCAGCTGTGGTCGATCATTTGCGCCATGCCAACGGCATCTAGGACCTCGTTCACAATGGCTTCATCTTGGGGGCCAAAGGGCGATAAGGCCGAAAGCCAAGGCGTGCGACCCAGTTCAACCACATCACGCACGGTGAGGGCTTCGGATGTTTCGGCCAATTGTTCGACAAAGGCGATGCGTTGCGCCATTTCGCGGCGCGAAAGTGTCTCGGTCGGCTGTCCGTCAAGGAAAACCTGCCCCCGAGGCCGCCGGAGCAACCCTGCCATCAGACGTAAAAGTGTTGATTTTCCAGATCCGTTTGGCCCGATCAGACCCAATGTCTCACCGGGTTGTACATCAAGGGTTATGCCCTCGATGATGGGTTTAGAACTGCGGTTCCATCCGACATCCTGTGTGGTTAGCCTCATGTGCGCTTCCTGTTGCGGATCAGGATCAAGGCAAAGGCAGGCGCACCGACAAGCGCTGTGACAACGCCAATGGGGACAACTTGACCGGGGATCAGCATGCGCGATGTGACATCGGCTGCGATCAAAAACAGGGCACCTGCAAGGGCCGACGCAGGGATCAGGCGTGCATGGCGGGGGCCAACGACAAACCGCATGGCATGGGGGATAACCAGCCCGACAAAGCCGATGGAACCGACAAGGCTCACCATGGTGGCGGTCATCAATGTGGTGGCACCAATCAACATGGCTTGTACACGCCGCACGTTGATCCCGAGTGAGGCTGCAGAGGAACTGCCGAAGGTAAACGCATCCATGGCGCGCATGAACCACATGGCCGTCAGTAACCCGAATACAGCAGCAGGGGCCGCGAGCCAGACATCAGGCCAGCGGACGCCAGATAGATTGCCCAGAAGCCAAAACATGATCCCGCGTGCTTGTTCTGCATTTGCAGATTTGGCGATAAAAAAGGACGTCAGCGCGTTGAAGAGCTGCGAGCCAGCGATGCCCGCCAACACAAGCTGCGCCGAGCCGCCGCCTGCCGCACGCGCCAGCAGCGCGACCAGAACAAAGGCCAGTGTTGCGCCGACAAATGCGCCAGCCGAAATGCCGATCATGCCGCCACCAATGCCCAGAATGGTCACGGCAACGGCACCAGTAGATGCGCCAGCAGATACGCCCAGTAGATAGGGGTCAGCGAGCGCATTGCGCACCAGAGATTGTAAAACAACCCCCGACAACGCAAGCCCCGCGCCACAAGCAGCTGCAACCAAAGTACGCGGCAGGCGGTAGCTCCAGATAATGCCTGCATCTATTGGATCGACGGGATAACCCGCCCCCCAGAGGTTATTGGCCAGCACCATGCCCACTGTGCGCGCTGAAATGGGCATTTCGCCAATAATCACACCCGCTATAATTGCCAGTAACAGTACGGCGACCGCAGGCACACCTCTGACGAGCAGGGTGCGCAATAGCACCCGAGCAGTTTCGCCATTGGCACGCACAGTGGCCGCCGCACTTCTCATTTCAGGCCAAACGAAGCGAGTGCGTCAGCCAGCGTTTCAAGCGCGCTGATGTTGCGGATGGAAGGGTCCATGGAGTGGCCGTCCATGATGACGATGCGGTTATTCTTCACCGCGTCCATCTGGCTGGCTACTGGGTCGGATTTAAGGAATTCCAGCTTTTTCTCAATATCATCCGCTTCAAAACGGCGGCGCTCCATCCTTGCGATGACCAGAACTGAAGGGTTTGCACGTGCAATGGTTTCCCAACTGACTGTGGGCCATTCTTCGTTGCTTTCTACCACGTTACGCAGGCCCAAGGCATTCATCATATAGGCGGGGGCACCGCCCTGACCGGCAACATAGGGATCAATGTCCATCTCGGCAGAGGAGAACCAGAAGGCAGCAGAAGCATCCGGTAAATCCAGCCCTTTGGCCTTGGCAATAGCTGCGGCTTCGCGGGTCTTGAGGGCATCAACCATCTCCTCACCGCGTGCGGGCACATCAAATATCTGGGCCAGTTCTGTCACACCGCGGTAAACGCTATCCATTTTGTAAAGCTGCGTACGGGTACCATCGGACCCTGTGGAGTTGTCTTTGCCGACACAATCTGCAGGCAGGGTATAGGTGGGGATGCCCACATCCATGAACTGTTCGCGCGTGGCAACGATGCCCTGCGCACCCACGTGCCATTCGTATTGCACGGTGACAAGGCCGGGGCGTTTGGCGACTACGGATTCAAAGCTGGGATCGTTATCCGCAAGGCGCTCAACAGAAGCGTTTAGCGTTTCAAATTCTGGCAGGACTTTGGTGAACCAGACTGATGTACCGATTACTTGATCACCAAGGTCCAACGCGTACAATACTTCGGTTGCAGCTTGTCCGATGGTAACCGTGCTTTTGGGGGCATGATCAAAGGTGATATCAACACCGCAGTTCTCCAACGACAGCGGATATGCCGTTTGCGCCTGCGCGGCGCCTGCAAAAAGGCTGGCGGTGATAAGAGGGGTCGTCAGAAGTTTAAAGAGCATAGTCCGTCTCCGGAAATTGATGTGACCGGAAACGAGAAGGGATTGGAACGCCGTCCACATGCCTGTGCAATTGCGCAGGTGCGGTTGTAAGTCGTGTGTAAACACACTGGTTGGCTAGTTTCATCCGACACCTCCCCAGACACCCCGTCCAGGTCACGTTAAGTTACACTGCGTCGGCAGGTCTCCTGACTGACGGGTCAAAAAGTTCTGCAGCCTTCCCATGAAAAAGTGATCACAGTGGCATATTCGCAGTTCTCTCGCCGCCTACAGTTGCGGGGGCAGTTTCGTTACGCCGAAGACAATCGACGACAAATTCCCATTTAATTCCTTGTGGAAACCGACACCCACTTCTCTAAGTAGCCGCGAGTGCCTTTGCAATAGGGAACAGTGCGGACTCTCGGCCCGAAGGCATCCGTCATAAGTCGGGGCTGAGGGATAAAAGCTGTGGAGGGTTTTTCTAAAATAAGTTGACTCAATATAATAAGTACGCACTAATTGAGCCATGATAAAAATTTCTATAGATATTGGCGGCACTTTCACAGATGTCGTCGCGCAAACCGAAGTGGGCCTGACGTCGATCAAAGTATTGACCACACCGGATTCCCCAGACCGCGGCGCGCTTGATGGGGTGGGGCGGCTGCTGTCTGATCTTGGCAAGTCCTATTCAGATATTTCTGCGGTCATTCATGGCACGACCCTTGCCACAAATGCGCTGATTGAGCGGCGCGGCGCCAAGACTGCGTTTATCACAACAGAGGGTTTTCGCGATGTGCTGGATATGCGCTATGAAAAGCGGTTTGAGCAGTATGATCTGAACATTGAAATGCCCACCGCCTTGGTGGCGCGCCCGCTCCGCTTGGGGTTGAAAGAGCGCATACTGGCGGATGGCTCTGTGTTGCACGCGCCGCAAAATGACGAGATAGACGCACTGGCTGCCAAGATCAAAAGCGAAAACGTCGAAGCCGTTGCCATCGGGTTTCTACATTCCTACCGCAACCCCGCGCATGAGGTCTATGTGGCAGAGCGTTTGCAGCAGGCTTTGGGTGCCAATGTTACGATCTGTCAAAGCGCTGATGTCGCCTGTGAAATTCGGGAATATGAGCGGTTTTCTACGGTCTGTGCCAATGCCTACGTTAGGCCGCTCATGTCCAAATATCTTGGGGCGTTGAAGGATGAGCTCAACAGTTTGGGCTTTGCCGGATCGTTCCTGATGATGCTATCTGGCGGCGGTCTAACCACGCTGGAACAAGCCATGCGATTCCCGATCCGTTTGGTTGAAAGTGGCCCCGCAGGCGGGGTTGCATTGGCAGCCCATGTTGCACGCGAAGTAGGTTCACGCAAAACACTGTCGCTTGATATCGGCGGGACTACCGCCAAGATTTGCTTTATTTGTGACGGCAATCCGCAAACCACGCGCCGTTTCGAAGTTGCCCGCGCATGGCGTGATGTTAAAGGCAGCGGTTTGCCCGTGCGTGTCCCAACGGTTGAGTTGGTTGAAATCGGCGCGGGTGGCGGCTCTATGGCTGGGGTCGATACCCTCGGGCGTCTCAAAGTTGGCCCGCGCAGCGCGGGGTCTGATCCAGGCCCCGCTGCATATGGCCGAGGCGGTGCAGATGCGACGATTACGGATGCGCATTTGACGGTTGGCAACATCGCAGCAGAAGGGTTTGCCGGGGGAATGATCTCGCTTACCCCTGAAAATGCGCCAGCGGCGATTGCACAGCATGTGCAGGGGCCAATGGGCATCGCTGATGTAGAGACCGCTGCGGCGGGTATCATTGAGCTTTCTGATGAGACAATGGCGAACGCGGCGCGGGTGCATGGGATTGAACTGGGCCATGATATCGCGGCGTTTGATCTGCTTGTGTCTGGCGGGGGCGGTGCACTCCATGCGGCGCGGATCGCTGAAAAGCTGGGCATCCGTCGGATCATTGTGCCGCAGAACGCAGGTGTTGGATCGGCGGTAGGGTTCTTGCGCTCGCCCGTCGCATTTGAAAGTGCAATCTCGGTTATGGCGCTGCTGTATGACGTCGATGCTCAGGAAATTTCCCAGCGGGTTGTCGATCAACTGGCCTATGTCCAAACCATTGTGCAAGAGGCTGTGCCAGCGGATCGTATCGCCGCAACGGTCAAGGCCGAACTGCGGTATCAGGGGCAGGGGCTTGAGCTCGCACTAGACTACCCTGCCGAAGATTTTGTTATGGATGCCGCCGCTTTGGAGGCGGAATTTATAACGCGTTATGAGGTGTTGGTGGGTTTCGCTTTGAAAAACATCCCAGTCGAATTGGTCTCGGTTAGTGTGACCGCGCGCGAGATACGCACGTTGGAGAAGCAGCCTTTTGAGCGTGCAGACGCTGAGGATGTGGCAATGACCCGAGAGGTTTTTGATTTGGCGGCCCACAAACAGATCCCCTATCAGATTTTGAAGCGTGCATCCCTTGGTCACGTGGTCACGCAGGGGCCTGCCGTTGTGACCGAAGACCAGACGACCACCTTGGTTCGGCCTGGGTGGTCAGTGCACACATCGGATGACGGCCATCTTATATTGGATCGGAGCCCATCATGAGCGGCAACTTAGATATTGTAGCGCAAAATGTGCTGTGGAACCGGCTGGTTTCGGTCTGCGAAGAGCAGGCAAATGCGCTGATGCGCGCCGCCTTTGGCGCAATTGTGCGCGAAGCAGGCGATTTGTCTGCCGGTGTATTTGACGCAAATGGCGATATGTTGGCGCAGGCGGTGACTGGCACGCCGGGGCATGTGAACACAATGGCGGCGTCTGTCCGTGCGATGCTGGCGCATATTCCCGCCGAAACCCTGAACCCGGGCGATGTTTTGGTGACAAATGATCCGTGGCTTGGGGCGGGCCATGTGTTTGATTTTGTTGTTGTGACACCTGCGTTTTTGGACGGTAAGATCGTGGGCTACCTCGCCTCGACCAGTCACATCGTTGACATCGGGGGGCGCGGTTGGTCCGCCGAGGCGGCTTCGGTCTATGAGGAGGGCGTGACCTTTCCTGTGATGCATCTGCGCCGTGGAAAAGTTCTCAACGAAGACCTGCTTGCGATTGTGACAACAAACTCCCGTGTCCCTCATGAGGCGCGTGGCGATATTCTGTCGCTGTTGTCTTGCAATGATACGGGGGTTGCACGGCTGTTGGATCTGATGGGCGAATATGCCTTGTCGGATTTGATTTCGGTTGCAGCTTTTATTTTTGAGCGCTCGGCCATCGGGACGAAAAAGGCTTTGGCCCGCGCCCCTCAGGGTGTTTACGAGAACACAATGATGCTGGATGGCTATGACGCCCCGATTGAGCTTCGGGCAAAGATGACCATATCTGACGGCGCCATTTCAGTTGACCTTTCGGGGTCTTCGCCTGCTGTGGGGCGTGGGATCAACTGCCCGCTGAATTATAGTGCGGCATATGCGTCCTTTGGCATCCGTGCTTTGCTGACACCTGAAATCCCCAATAACCAAGCGTCGCTTGACGCGATTACAATCACTGCGCCTGCTGGCCTTGTGGTCAGTGCAGAACGCCCAAGCCCCGTTTCCGCCCGCCATGTTATCGGTCAGGCTTTGCCTGATCTGATGCTGGGGTGTCTTGAACAGGCGCTGCCGGGGGAGGTTCTGGCCGAAAGTGCCGGAGCATTATGGACGTTGTCGCTTTCGGGGGCAGGCAAAACGCCGTTCACCTCCCTTAACGTTGCGCTTGGCGGTATGGGGGCGCGGCCTGAAACCGATGGCCTGTCCACAACGGCATTCCCTTCTGGTGTGGGTTCCGTGCCTGTTGAGGCCGCAGAAGTGGCATCGCCCGTTATCTATCACTCCAAAGAATTCATCTGCGACAGTGGCGGAGCAGGGCAATACCGGGGTGGTTTGGGGCAACGCATCGAAATCAGTTCACGTATCAACGAAGACATGTTCATGTCTGCCGCCGCGTTTGAACGCCTGACATCTGGCCCTGAAGGCCGCCAAAACGGGGGGCGAGGTGCCAATGGCAAGGTCTCTATTAGCGATGGCACACAGGTGACGGACAAGGGCATGTACAAGATCCCAGCTGGGGAACGCGTGATCCTGCAAACTCCCGGGGGCGGCGGGTATGGCGATCCAGCCACACGTGACGTCAATGCCTTAGAACAGGATGTCGTCGACGGGTTGGTATCCAAAGATGCCGCTCAAAAAATCTATAAGCCAAAGTAACAAGAACAGTTCCACTCAACAGGAGGAAACAACAATGACACTGATGACCAAGATTTTTGCAGCAACAACTGCGCTGACCCTGACAGGTACCGCTGCTGTGGCACAAACCAACTGGGACCTGACAACGGCATGGGGCGCCAATAACTTTCACGCACAAAGCGCGATCGCATTCGCTGATGCGGTACGCGATGCAACCGATGGGGCGGTTGATATTACCGTACATTTGTCTGGTGAGACGGGCGTTAAAATTACCGAAAAACTGGCCGCAGTAGAGAATGGCATCGTTCAGATGGCCGATATGTTGCTTTTCCTCCAAGCGGGCGAAGAACCCTTTTTGGGCGTCGACACCTTGCCTTACCTGATCCAAGGGCAGGATGAGATGAAGACGTGGCTTGAGGTGGCTGGCCCGACCTATGACGCGATATTCGCGCGCCATAACCAGAAGGTTCTCTATTATGTGCCGTGGCCATCGCCTGGCGTTTACACCAAAGAACCGGTTGTCAGTGCCGATGACATGAACGGCCTGCGCATCCGCTCGTTTAACGCGACTTCATTTACGTTCCTTGAGAAGATGGGCGCGGCGCCTGTTGAACTGCCGTTTGAAGAATTGGCGACGGCTGTGGCTGCTGGAACCGTTGATGGTGCCGCAACCTCGACCTCAACTGGAGCGAACTCAAAGCTGTATCAGTTTACTGGCAACTTTAATCCGTTGAACTGGTCGATGTCGCCGGATGCTGTGACCGTAAACCTTGATGCATGGAACGGTTTGACCGATCAAGAACGCGAAACGATCCAAAGCCTCGCCGATGAGATGGAGGCGGATTTTTGGGCGGCTTCTGCGCAAGAAGATGCGTCTAAGACAGCCGAGTTGGTTGAGAATGGCATGGTGATTTCCACCGCCGATGAAAGCCTGAAGGCGAAAATGGCGCAAGCAGGTAAGGCGATGTGGGCAGCATTCTTCCTAGATGTGCCCGAAGCGCAAGCCGTTGTTGAGGCTTATGCCGCGAAAACTGGCAAGTAGGTAGATGCACGGGGGCGGGCAGGCTCGCCCTCGTGTGCTTTGATTGATATGAACCGTTTACTCACCCTCATTGACCGATTGTCACGATTGGCCGAGCTTGCTGCCGTAACCTTGATATTCGGGTACTGCATTTTGATGCTGACCGAAGTCGTCGCCCGTGCCCAAGCGCGCAGCTTTTCCTTCACTTGGGAGTATAGCCAATACGCGATGGCTGCGGTCTTTGCGCTGGCCTCTGGGCCTGCAATCCGAACGGCGGTGCATGTGCGCATCTCCTTGCTCACTGAAAAACTGCCCGCTGGTGTTGCTAGGGGGATGGATGTGGTGGCCAATCTGGTTGCGCTGATCATCGTGGCGGCGATTGTGAACGCCATGTGGACCAAGGTTTCCGTTTCCTTTGACCGTAATATCCTTGCGACCTCGGTTTCAAAGACACCGCTTTGGATTCCACAGGCGATTATTTTGTGGGGGTTTGCACAACTTTGGCTTGATCTGCTTGCTCGGTCGATACGTCGCATCGCCAACCAACAGTTTGAATGGCGCGGCGCAGATAAGGAACAAGCTGATGTTTGAGATCGCAATTGTCGCCTGCCTTCTTTTTGTGGTCCTGCTGGCGGGGTCCGTCTGGATCGGCCTGTCCTTATTTGCGACGGGCTATTTGATGCTATCGATATTTAAACCCAATATACCGATGGATATCTTCAGCAGCGGTGTGATCTGGGGCGCTATGATCCCCACGCCTTTGTTGTCGTTGCCGCTGTTCATTTTGATGAGTGAAGTATTGGTCAGCGCAGGTTTGGGGCGGTCGCTGTTTTCGGGACTTGCCCCGTGGGTGGGGCGTTTGCCGGGCGGGTTGCTGCATGTGAATGTTGTTGGATCGACTCTGTTTGCCGCTGTGTCGGGATCGTCGGCTGCGACAACGGCCATAGTGGGCAACGTGAGCCTGCCAGAGTTAGAAGCCCGCGGTTATGACCGTCAGTTGGCGATGGGGTCGCTGGCTGGGGCAGGGACGTTGGGGTTTTTGATCCCGCCGTCAATCATCATGATCATTTACGGCGTCGTTGCCGAGCAATCTATCTTGGAATTGTTCATCGCAGGGGTGATCCCCGGGCTGACGCTGGCGGCGTTTTACATGATCTACATTGCTGTGCATCAGACCCTCACCGGAACCCAGCCGCATGTTGAACGCCCGACGCGCCGTGAACTGCTGGGCGGGTTGCGTGATATCGGGCCGATTGCAGCCTTGATCGGCACCATAATGGGCGCGCTCTACCTTGGGTTTGCTAGCGTCAGTGAACTGGCGGCCTTAGGGGTTCTGGGGGCCGTACTGATCTCTGTCGCGATGGGGCGGTTTAGTGTGGGCGCGTTGATCGCCGCTGGACGGCGGGCTGTGCGTACATCTGCGATGATCGGGCTTATTGTGGTTGGTGCAGCTCTTTTGAATTCAGCATTTGGGTTCTTGGGAATACCCAAGGCCATTGCGGGACAGATCGCCAGTTTTGGCCTGTCTCCCATGGCGCTTATCGTTGTCTTGTTGGTGTTCTATGCTGTGTTGGGTATGTTTCTTGATGGGACATCGATCATTGTGATGACCCTTCCGATCACATTGCCATTGATTACGGCGGCAGGGTTTGACCCGATTTGGTTTGGTATCTTTGTCGTCGTGGCCGTTGAGATCAGCCAGATCACGCCGCCTATCGGGTTTAACCTATTTGTCATCCAGTCCCAAACTGGGGAAAGCATAGGCACCATCGCGCGGGCGGCTTTGCCTTTCTTTGGTATCTTGCTGGGCTTTGCGATATTACTTGCAGTGTTTCCCGATCTGGCCCTCTGGCTCCCTAGGACATTGCAATGACAACATTACACCAACAGCTGTCAGATTCCCTTTTGCAAGAGATACAGTCAGGCAAGCTGAGCATTGGTGACAAGCTTCCACCCGAAGCGGATTACGCCGTCGAACTTGGCGTCAGCCGCTCCACGCTGAGGCTGGCCTATTCCGAGCTTGAGCGTCTGGGGGTTTTGCAGCGCAAAAAACGTGCGGGCACGACGATCATCGCGGACCGTCCCCAATCGCGTTTCAACATGAGTACAACAGGTTTACATGAATTGCTGAGCTTGGGGCGCGATACGGAGTTGGTCTTTACCGGAACCCAAACGGTGCACACGGCTGCCATTCCCCAACTGTGCGGGTATGAGAGCGAAACCGATCACTGGCTGGAAGTCAGCGGCACGCGCACCTTGGCCGGGGAAACCAAGCCCTTTAACAGCACCCAAATTTATGTGCCTGCCCGTTACGCTGCTATTGAACATATATTAGAGCAAAGCGGACCGTCCGTATTTCGAACGATTGAAGAGCGGTTTGACATTGTTGTGGGGCGGGTCAGTCAGACGGCGCAGGCCATTCGCTGTCCTGCTGCCATAGCGCAGATCATCGGTCTTGATGTTGACGCGCCTGCGCTGCGGATTGTGGCACAACTATACGACAGTAATTCCATTCTCATGGAAATCTCTGTGGCGACGTTTGATCCTGAAAAATTTCAGCTGCAAACAGACGTTAAAATCGACTAAAGCATCTATTGGCTAGCTGAGGTGCACGCCGCCCCAGTGATGGGGCGACGCAGTCGGATCAGGCGGGGGCGCTGCCCAAGTGGCGTATGAACGACCAATCGGTTGTGTGGCCGATGTATCCCAAATCCAACGTCCTGACCTCGAAAGTCAGGTGTTTTATGTATTTCCTTGTTCAACATCTGCCGTCAGTCTTGGACATAGGCGACCAGCCCAATTGACGTAGGACTAGTTGGGGCCGGTTTTGGCAACGCGTCGCAAAAAGCTTTGCGTGCGCGGATCATCAGGGGACTCAAGAAGTTTCTCAGGCTTCCCTTGCTCAATAATCTGACCATCAGACATAAAAATAATCCGGTCCGCTATTTCGCGCGCGAATTGCATCTCATGTGTGACGATCAGCATGGTCTGGCGCTTTTCGGCGACACGGCGCATCAGGTCTAGAACCTCGCCAACCCATTCGGGATCAAGAGCGGAGGTTGGTTCATCGAACAGCATCAGATCAGCATCCAACGCCATCGCACGGCCAATGCCGACGCGCTGCTGTTGCCCCCCTGAAAGGGCTGCGGGATAGGAATCGGCCTTGTCGGCCAGACCTGTCTCGCGCAGGGTTTCATCGGCACGGGCCAATGCGTCGGCTTTGGATTGTCCTTTGACGGTGATCAGCGCCTGCGTGATGTTTTCGCGGGCTGTCTTATTCGCAAAAAGAGCGTAGTTCTGGAAGACAAAGGACGTACGGCGCCGAAGGGCCAAGATGTCAGACCGTGAAGCCGTGGCGGGATCAACCGTTAGATCGCCCATCCGAATGGTCCCGCTGTCAGGACGATCAAGATAGTTCAAACAGCGGAGCAGAGTGGACTTTCCCGTACCCGACGGACCAATGACGACAACCCGCTCACCGGGTGCGATGTCCAGCGATATGTCCTTGAGGACAGAGGTGGTGCCGAAGGATTTATTCAGCCCCGTGATGGAAATGGCAGCATTTGAGGTCATCTTGCATAGGCCTTGTTCAGATAGGTTTCCAAGTGGCGTTGCGCAAAAGACAGCGCCTCGACCATGATCCAGTAGATCGCAGCGACAACCAAAAATGCCTCAAAATACAGAAAACTGCCCGCAGCTTCCTTTTGCGTCGCACCCATAAGTTCAGTGACCCCCAAGGTGAACGCAAGTGAGGTGCCTTTGATCATGTCGATAAAGTAATTGACCAACGTTGGTGCCGCCACACGTGCAGCCTGTGGCAGGATGATGTGCCCCATCATTTGCGTTTGGGTCATACCAACGGCTTGGGCCGCTTCCCATTGGCTGCGATCGACCCCCAAGATTGCGGCACGGATGCTCTCGGCCATATAGGCCGAGAAGTGGAGCGTTAGCCCCATGATGGTGGCCGTTACGCCGTTGATTGTAGTCAGAAACGCCAAAACCTGCGGCAGGCCGTAATAGAACAGGAACAGTTGCACCAGCAGCGGCGTGCCGCGAAAGAAGCTGATGAACAGACGCACAAACACGTCGAGCACTGGCACGCGGAATACACGTTCAACAGCCATAACCGACGCCAATATAAGGGCAAAAAACATCCCTATCAACGCCATGAAAAGTGTCAGAGGAACATAACCCAAAAGAACGGGAACCAATTCCCACATGTATTCAACGTCCAGCGCGCGCATGAAAGTTACTCCGCGACTGTAATGTCAGCGCCAAACCACTTTTGGGAAATTTCGGCCATGGTGCCGTTTTCCTTCAGTGTGGTGATGGCAGTATCGATCCGGTCACGCATTGCGATCCCGTCTTCGTCGTTACGGAAGGGGAGCGCATTGCGAATTTGGCTGAATGGTTTGCCAGCCAGTGCCAGCGGCAATGGGCTTTCTGCGATCAACTGGGCCGAAGACACGCGATCCATCACAAAAGCATCTACGCGACCCAGTGCGGTGTCTTGTGCGATATTGCTCTCATAGGTGCGGATGTCGATTTCCTCGGCGTTCGGCAACTCGTTCAACAACTGCTCAAAGTTCGAACCCAGATTTACCGCGACAGTCTTGCCGCTGAGGTCTTCAACGCTGGTGATTGTTTCTTCGTTACCCTTTTTGACCACAACCTGTGCTCCATCAAAAACATAGGGTTGCGAAAAGGCAAATTTTGTCTCGCGCTCGGGTGTGATCGTAAGCTGGTTGGCAATGGTATCAATCCGCCCTGTTTCCAGCGCGCCAACCAGACCGGAAAATGACATTGTGACAAAGTTCACTTCGTCGCCTGTTTCCGCTGCGATGGCATTGATGAAATCAACTTCAAACCCTTGCAACACATCAAGCTTGACGAAAGTGAAAGGGAAGTAGCCGCCCGACATGCCCACGTTTAGCGTGTCGGCTTGCGCCGCGCCAAAGGAAGCCGAGAGGGCGAATGCTGTTATTGCTAGTGACTTTTTCATTTTTATCTCCGTTCGTTTGAGGTGGAAGTAACACGTCAAAGCCGCGCTTCAATGGCTAGAACAAAGACAAGACCAGCATTGTGTATACGCTGATTTGGCTGGGAAATCGTTCTTCTGGGCTGACATTTTAGAGAATGGCGGCCTCGCAGTGTGGCAATACTTTGTGTAGCCAAGTCTGAAAGGTGAACTGAAAGTAGTAAACACGACAGGGCAGGGCGCCGTGCAACCCATCATAATCTATGTTCGTTGCAACCCTATTGCAGCACAGATTCGGGCCGTAATTCTCTAAAATATAAAGCTCCTAAGGCCTTTGGAAAAATCGTTTTAAAACTGCACCGAAGCTGGCCTTTCTTTGGTGTTATGAATACTTCTGTTTTGACCGAAATCGTTTGCCCAGAGGATGCTCTTAAAATTCAAAGCGCATCACAAAGATGAACAGAAAGACTTAACGATGAACACCGTAGATGAAAAACTCCAGCCGATCCTCAGTACTGTTTTGCACCGCAATGCAGGTGAGCCCGAATTCCATCAGGCTGCACGCGAGGTATTGGAAAGCCTTGGCCGCGTCATCGCGCGCCACCCTGAATATTCAGACGAAGCCCTGATTGAACGTATTTGCGAGCCCGAGCGCCAGATCATTTTCCGCGTTCCATGGATCGACGACAATAACCAAGTTCAGATCAACCGCGGTTTCCGGGTTCAGTTTAATTCTGCCCTTGGCCCTTACAAAGGCGGTATCCGCTTTCACCCTTCGGTCAACGTCGGGATCATTAAGTTTTTGGGCTTTGAGCAAACCTTTAAAAATGCACTGACAGGTCTGCCGATCGGCGGCGGGAAAGGAGGGTCTGATTTCGATCCAAAAGGAAAGTCTGATCGCGAAATCATGCGCTTCTGTCAATCCTTTATGATCGAGCTACATCGCCATATCGGTGAATACGTTGATGTACCCGCCGGAGATATCGGTGTTGGTGCACGTGAGATCGGTTACATGTTCGGGATGTTCAAGCGGCTGAACAATCGTTTCGAGGCAGGGGTTTTGACTGGTAAGGGCCTTGTCTATGGCGGTTCTCGCGCCCGCAAAGAGGCAACCGGCTTTGGCACAGTCTTTTTTGTGCGCTCTATGCTGGCTGTCAAAGGTACCGATTTTGAGGGTAAACGTTGCGTGGTTTCAGGGTCTGGCAACGTAGCGATTTACGCAATGGAAAAGGCCATATCCTTTGGGGGCAAGATCGTCGCTTGCTCGGACTCTGGTGGTTATATTGTCGATGAAAATGGCATTGATCTGGAGTTAGTCAAACAGATTAAAGAGGTGAACCGCGGTCGCATCTCTGAATATGTGGCTCTGCGGGGTGGCAACTGTCATTATGTTGAGGGTGGCTCGATCTGGGATGTCCCATGTGAAATCGCGCTCCCTTGTGCCACCCAGAACGAGTTGAACGGCAAGAACGCAAAAGTACTGGTAGAGAACGGTGTGATTGCGGTTGCAGAAGGTGCCAACATGCCCTGCACCCCAGAGGCGGTACATTTGTTTCAGAGTGCAAAGGTAATGTTTGCACCGGGAAAGGCGGCCAACGCAGGCGGCGTTGCAACATCGGCCTTGGAAATGCAGCAAAACGCCAGCCGCGACAGTTGGAGCTTTGCCAAGACAGAAAACCGGTTGGAAGAGATCATGACCAATATCCATGCGGCCTGCCATGAGACAGCGGAAGAATATGGCGCATCCGGGGATTATGTCCTTGGTGCCAATATTGCAGGCTTTGTACGCGTGGCAGAAGCAATGCGCGCGATGGGTGTGATTTAAATTCACTTGTGAAATGAAGGCACCGCCCTGTAAGGGGCGGGCCTTGCGTTGGTCGATGCCATTGGCCAGCGCTTTATCCGTCTGAAACTTGCTCCTGTTTAACGCCGAACGGTAAAAAGCCTGCGCAGCGAACCTCAAAGGCGCAATAAAAAAAACTGGTTTGTGGTGCAGGCGCAAACTACTTCCGTTAACGCCCCCCCAAAACTGTTTAAAATATAGTTGGTTGTTGAAGGTTTTCTCTCTTTGGCTGAGGACATCGACACGACAACCCCAGCGGGGTGGCCCGTTTCCCATGTCTTCGCTTCCATCTCCCAATTTGAGCGCGATGGCATTTCCGACCGAACCAAAGAGGGGTTTTCCGGCGCCCGTAAACGCGGACGTGTTGGAGGTAGGCCTCTTGCATTGCTCGCAGAGCGCTAATCCGAGGTGGTGCGTATGCGCGATCAGAAAGGCCGTGGCATTCTTGAGCTGGCGCGGCGGCTTGAGGTTGGTGCAAACACCATCAAGCGGCTTAAGGGATGAACGGAATGGCTTTATGCTAGTCCCATGCCTTATGGGTCGAGTTTGCCAAAGTTATGTGAACGTGAGGCACTGTTGCAAACAGCACTAAAAGTGAACTTTTGGACGCCCATAAGACAATAGACAAACATTTAACTCTGGGTGAGGCATCAAATGAAACAGGGGTTTAAAAGTCTACTTTTTTAGAGGCTTTAAGGTCAGGGAAGTTGTCGTATTTTGCACTACCAAAGCCTGAAAGAGAGGCCACGGGGCAGGGGGTTGCAATTCGATAGATTCTAGGGCCATTCAAGAAGGTGAAAGCTTAAATGATACCTTTAGTTTTAACTGCTTCACATCATTCAGCATGCCACGTACCGTGACCTTAGGCCAAATCCATCAAGGGGAAGGGGCCACTCGACCTCAGGTCGTTTTGTTCAACCATGCCTTGCTGAAGGTACAAAAAACGTGATTAAGTAAAATGGTTGTTTGTGGTAAATTAATATAAATGAACGGGATTTTCGTATTATGATCACCTTTGAGGAGCTTCTAGAAGCCACGAAAGATCCACGTATCGTTGCGCTAGACACAAGTGTCTTCTCACCCGATGACATGGTTAACATTATTCTACAAAGATCCGAAGTTCTAGGTGATCAACATCGCTCGGGAAGGGCGATCAAGGCATGGGCGGAGGGAGACCACGGGCCTGTGAAAGAGTATGTTGAACAAATGGGCGACACATTGGTACGCCGCGCAGCAGCTATTATATGGCTGGAGTATCTCGAACTCAAACCAACCCTGGATACTTTGTCTCCTAAAAGCGTTGCGGATATCGGTTGTGGATATGCGATATTTGATCTCTTTTTGTGGCAGGATTATCCCGGCCGTATCCTATTGATTGATCTTGAGACAACAAAAGAACGTCATTTTGGGTTTGAAAAAGAAGGAGCAGCCTATTCCAATTTGAACGTCGCTAGACAGTTCTTGGAAGCCAACGGCGTCACCAGCTCTGATATAATATGCATTAATCCAAGGACTGCTGATCTTACTAAAGAAGCGCCTGTTGATCTGGCGGTAAGTTTCATTTCCTGTGGATTCCACTATCCCGTTGAAACTTATATAGACCTATTTAAAACAGGTGTAGAACCTGACGGTGCAGTAATCTTAGATGTACGCAAAAGGAAATTGGAAGCTGCTACACTGTCTCTGCAAGACCTCGGGAAGGTTACAGTCTTGACAGCAGCAGCCAACGGTTCTGCAAGCCGGATCATGTTGAAGAAATGACACGCGTTCGGCGTAACGCAATTCTTGAGCGACGCAGATAGGTCGCTGACTTGTAGTTCGCCACTTCAGAGGCTCTGAACCATTTGGGGCGCAGCGCGGACGACCTTGCCCCTTTCTGGGTACTTAGATTCGTCTGGGGTCTTTGGCTCCAAGGAACATGAAGAGGCGGTAAAGACCTGAAATAATATGCCTTTTCGAATGCGGTCTTGTCACGCTTACGTCATGGCTGCCCGAGCAACACAATATGAAATCATGAGCCTGATGGCTCACACGGAAGTAAAAAACTGATATTTACACAAAAGATGTCGAGCGAGCAGGCTTAGCCGCAGTCGTAATTGAGAGAATGTCAAAGATAGATTCTGAAAATGTGGACTATGCTGTCTAATGTGTGGTCCACAATCATGTCGAAGCCCCAATAAAATATGGCGGAAATTGGGGTGTTGGTAGGCCCGGCAGGACTTGAACCCGCAACCAAAGCGTTATGAGCGCTCTGCTCTAACCAGTTGAGCTACAGGCCCGCCGAGGGTGTGGGTATTGTGCAATGACGCATTCGTCAAGGGTTTGCGTTGCGACTTTTTGCTGAATGATTTAGGTCGGATGGCAACGGATTTTCAGCCAGAGGCATTTTGAGAATGAACGAGCGACAAAACGGGATCACTTACGCAGACGCGGGAGTGGATATTGATGCGGGAAATGCATTGGTTGAACGGATCAAACCAGCAGCAAAGCGCACAACGCGTTCTGGTGTTATGTCAGGGCTGGGCGGCTTTGGTGCGTTATTTGATCTCAAAGCGGCAGGATATAATGATCCGGTTCTCGTTGCGGCCACCGACGGCGTAGGCACCAAACTGCGTATCGCGATTGATACAGGCAACGTGGACGGCGTGGGCATTGACCTAGTGGCCATGTGTGTCAACGATCTGGTGTGTCAGGGCGCTGAACCGCTGTTCTTCCTTGATTACTTTGCCACGGGCAAACTGGAGCTGGATACAGCGACACGTATCATCGAGGGAATCGCCACAGGCTGTGAGCGCTCAGGCTGTGCATTGATCGGTGGTGAGACGGCTGAAATGCCCGGCATGTACCCAGAGGGTGATTTTGACCTTGCAGGGTTTAGCGTCGGCGCGATGGAGCGGGGCGGTACGTTGCCCAAAAATGTGGCGGCGGGCGATGTGTTGCTGGGCCTTGCCAGCGACGGTGTGCACTCGAACGGCTATAGCCTTGTACGTGTGATTGTTGAACATTCCGGCATGCAATGGGATGATCCTTGCCCGTGGGATGGCGGCACTTTGGGAGAAGTATTGCTGACGCCTACACGCCTTTACGTGAAATCGGCACTTGCTGCGGCACGTGCCGGCGCGGTGAATGCGCTGGCCCATATCACAGGCGGCGGTTTGACAGAGAATCTGCCACGCGTTTTGCCTGAGGGTTTGGGCGCGCAGATCAATTTGAATGCTTGGGAATTGCCCCCCGTGTTTCGCTGGTTGACGGCGCATGGCGGCATGGATGAGGCCGAGTTGTTGAAAACCTTTAACTCGGGGATTGGCATGATTGTTGTCGTGCCCGCAGATAAAGTCGACGAAGCGCGCAAGCTTTTGGCCGATCATGGCGAGACAGTGTTTGACCTTGGTACTGTGGTTGAAGGCGAAGGCGTCACCTATGAGGGTAACCTCGTTTGACACTTCGGGTTGCTGTTTTTATCTCTGGCGGCGGCTCCAATATGGTGTCGCTGCTGGACGATATGGCGCGGGCAGGGCACGCAGGCGCGCCTTGTGTTGTGCTGGCCAATAGCGCCGATGCGGGTGGGTTGGCACGCGCGCATGAGCGCGGTGTGCCAACGGTTGTAGTGGATCATCGTCCTTTTGCAGGTGATAGGCCCGCGTTTGAGGCGGCGATTAGCGCGGCGTTAGAGCCCCATGCACCTGATATCATTTGCCTTGCTGGCTTTATGCGGATGCTGACGGGGGGCTTCACCGACCAATGGGCGGGGCGGATGCTCAATATTCACCCGTCGCTATTGCCCAAATACAAAGGCTTGCACACACATGCGCGTGCTCTTGAGGCCGGCGACGCCGAGCATGGGTGTACCGTTCATGAAGTCACAGCCGCGCTGGATGACGGCCCGCTGCTGGGGCAGGCGCGTGTGCCTGTGCTGGAAGGCGATACGCCTGACACTCTGGCGGCACGTGTGTTGGTCCAAGAACATTTACTTTATCCTGCCGTGTTGCGCCGTTTTGCAGCCGGCAATCACGAAATGCTGATTTTACAAAGCTGACTGGTCATTCCTCTGCGTATTCTGTACCGCTAGGCCAGCCCAAGGAAATATTTGCTATGCGCACGATTACGACAACTGAAGAACTGGCCGCTTATTGCAAAGAGGCTGCGAACCATCCCTTTGTGACTGTTGATACGGAATTTCTGCGCGAGCGGACGTATTATTCCAAACTGTGTTTGGTTCAGTTGGCCATGCCCGGCACCGACGATAGTGGCGCAGTATTGGTCGATCCGCTGGTTGATGGCCTGTCGATGGAACCGTTATACGACTTGTTCCGTGATACTTCGGTGGTCAAAGTTTTCCATGCCGCACGGCAGGATCTGGAAATTTTCTTTGTGGATGCACAGGTTTTCCCTGAGCCGCTGTTTGACACTCAGGTCGCCGCGATGGTTTGCGGATTTGGCGAACAGGTGGGCTATGAAACACTGGTGCGCAAGATTGCCAAGGAGGGCGTGGATAAGACATCGCGCTTTACCGATTGGTCACGTCGTCCGTTGACGGATGCGCAGAAAACTTATGCGCTGGCGGATGTGACGCACTTGCGCCAAGTCTATGAGTTTCTGGCGGCCAAGCTGGAAAAAACGGGCCGTCACAAGTGGGTAGAGGAAGAACTTGAAGTTCTGACAAACCCCGATACCTATATCACTGCGCCACGTGATGCGTGGAAGCGGGTAAAAACGCGTACAAACTCTGGCCGTTTTCTGGGGATTGTACGGGAACTGGCTGCCTTCCGTGAGGCTTATGCACAAGATCGCAATGTGCCGCGCAGCCGTGTTTATAAAGACGATGCCATGGTTGAGTTGGCCTCAAATAAACCCAAAAATCACGAAGAGTTGGGCCGTGCACGTCTTTTGCTGCGTGATGCGCGCAAAGGCGAGATCGCGGATGGTATCCTCAAGGCGGTGGCTGCGGGTCTGGCCTGCCCAAATGATGATTTGCCCCAGCCAGATCGTGGCCGCGAGAAGCTACAGGTAAACCCTGCTTTGGCGGACTTGCTGCGTGTGTTGCTTAAGGCCAAAACTGAAAGCTCGGGGGTTGCTGCCAAGCTGATCGCGACCGCAGCCGATCTGGATGCAATCGCGGCAGGAGAGCGGGATGTGCAGGCTCTAGGCGGCTGGCGTCTGGAAGTATTCGGCACAGATGCACTGGCGCTTTGTGCTGGTAAAATCGCGCTGACAGCGGCAGGCAACGAAGTAAAAGTTGTGCCGGTTTAATACCAGCACAACTTAATCAGCGTTCAATCTATTTAGAAGTATCGGCGCGCCGTTGTGATTAGCGGCGCGTTACTTGTGCGTTGCGCACGCCTTCGACACGGATGCTGCGAACACCGTTCAATGTCTGACGGGTAACTTTGCGCGCCGCAGTCACTTCGCGGGTCGCGGGTCCACCTACAGCGGTATTTGCCGCAGGCGCCACACCCTCAAGACGGTAAGTTAACACGCCATCAATCGGGGTTTCATCTTCGTTAGCTGGGGTCAGTTGCACAGAGTAGATGCCTTGACGCGCCGCCAAACCTGTTGCGCGGATGATCGCACCACCTGAAACCTGTTCAACGGTCAGGTTTGTGATCTCGTCAAAGGGTTTGCCAATGTAGATCGCGTTTTGTGCGCGGCGTTTGGAGAATAAGCCGGTTTTGGTTGGGATCAGCGGGTTGATCGTGGCCGGGTCTTCGGTCGCGGCAATGGCTTCGGAGGTGCTGCGGCCAAACCAGTTCACAGGATTAAGGGCGCTTTCGCGCACCACGCCACATGCGCCTAAAGTGAGGGATGCAACCAGAAGAACAGAGAGGGAAATACGCATTGGACCTGCCGTGTGATACTGTCATTTAAAACAGACCTATCCCATCGCTGCGTCTATGGAAAGAGGCAGGTCGGGGAAAGAGGCAGGGGCTGGACGTTTGTGCAACTAACGCCTACCTCACAGGTAAATGCAGATCACAGGAGCACATCATGGCGACCCCGCAGTTTGAAGAATTGGTCGAGGATTTCGAATTTCTGGACGATTGGGAAGACCGTTACCGCCATGTGATTGATCAGGGCAAGGCGATGGAGGCCTTGGCGCCTGAGCTTTGTGTGCCTGCGACCAAGGTAGACGGCTGTGCCAGTCAGGTCTGGTTGCATGCGGAAATGAAAGACGGTCTCCTGCATTTTGATGGGGCATCAGATGCGTTGATTGTATCCGGGCTGATTGCTGTGCTGCGCACGCTTTATAACGGGCTGACGCCTGCGGACGTTTTGGCCGTGGATGCACGGGCTGAAATGGGGCGTTTGGGCTTGAACGAACATTTGTCGGCACAACGATCAAACGGATTAACCGCAATGATCGAGCGTGTGCGCGAAACCGCCGCAAAAGCCTAGTGTTAAAGCTGTTTGAGCGCCGTTTTTAGATCACCATAGCCTGTGTATCGGCGCTCAAATGCCAGGCCTAGGCGTTCGGCGCAGGTTTGCGCCTTTTGCGTCAGGGCCGGATCATCCGTTTGGGCCTGATAGACCAGCTTTTCATAATTTCCGAAATACATATCACGCAGCTCTGGGTGGCGATCGAGGCCCATGGGTTTGATGACAAAAGCGTCAAACTGGCGGACCAAAAAATCCGTGAGATAGAACGTGGTGATCTCATCCGCGCTGGTTTCGGCGAAGCGGTCATTGCCTTCAAAAAAGCTGTAGCAATGTGGGCCTGCGATCATCTGCACTCCCAGTTCTGCGCAGGCCGCTTGTAGTAAGCCGCCCGTGCCACAATCGGCATATGCGATGAAAATGTCGTCGTAATCATGGCGGTGCTTTGCCACGCTTTGCCGTACAGCATCGGTGATTTTGTCCGGGAAAAGGTGGTAATTGGCGGGCAGGCAGGTCAGATCCATGTGGGTCCAGCCGTTAGCCTGTTTTAGATCAATGATTTCACGTGCCAATGCGCCACAGGCGATGATCAGGATTTTCCCCTGCTTGCTGGTCAGCGGCAGTCCTTCACTTGCCAATTGGGTGTCACTCAGGCTCATTTACGTAGCCAGATGAAAAGGAGCGCGGCCGTCAGTCCGACAACGGTGGTCAATGCCGTTAAGACAATACCAAGTTGGATCAGCAATAATACGGTGATGCCAGCGGCGATAATCACCGCAAGCAGCATCACAAGGTAGGGCAGTGGGGGCATGTATGTCTCCGATCTATGGGAGTAAGATAGGGCGTCTATAGAAAGAAAAAAGGCCCCGCATATGCAGGGCCTTCAGTCTCAAACAGCAAATATCTTCACGCGTTGGCGCTGTTGTGTTTGCGCGCGACCCATTCTTTTGCGGTCTCCACCGCGACGGCAGCGTCACGGCAATAGGCATCCGCACCGATGGCTTTGCCAAATTCTTCGTTCAAGGGCGCACCG
Source organism: Sulfitobacter undariae (assembly GCF_014196805.1). Taxonomy (GTDB): domain Bacteria; phylum Pseudomonadota; class Alphaproteobacteria; order Rhodobacterales; family Rhodobacteraceae; genus Sulfitobacter; species Sulfitobacter undariae. Next base: position 411,683 of record NZ_JACIEI010000003.1, read on the forward strand.
CCAACCAGCACGATATAGTTCTCACGGATGCCTTGTTCGATCATCGTGTCGATGACAACTTTCATATAAGGCATTGTGGTGGTGAGCAGGGCAGACATTCCCAAAATATCGGCGTCTTCTTTTTCAAGGGCTTCCAGATAGGCGTCAACGGAGTTGTTGATGCCCAGATCAACCACTTCAAAGCCCGCACCTTCCATCATCATACCGACAAGGTTCTTGCCAATATCGTGGATGTCGCCTTTGACTGTGCCGATCACCATCTTGCCCACACGTGGCGCACCAGTTTCGGCAAGCAGCGGCTTGAGAATAAACATGCCGCCTTTCATCGCGTTGGCCGCCAGAAGCACTTCGGGGACAAACAAAATACCGTCACGGAAATCAGCGCCAACAATGGTCATGCCGCCGACAAGCGCTTTGGTCAGGACGTCGTAGGGTGCCCAATTGCGTTCGAGCAGAATGTTGACGCCTTCTTCGATCTCTTCTTTGAGGCCGTCATAAAGGTCGTCGAACATCTGTTGGACAAGCTCTTCGTCGTCGAGTTCCGAGAGGATGATATCGCCTTCTTCAGACATTGTATTCCCTTTCATGGCGGGCCGTTGGGCCATCGTTTAATTTGTTTTGTCAGACCGTGGCGAAAATACTGAGGCATTTGCGACCAGACAGGCCCAAGCTGCGACGTGAGGTCGCAGAAAACATCAGCAATCATGCCTGCGCGGTGAAAACCCTAGCTGCGGCGGCGGCCACGGCGTGGCGCGCGTGTTGGGCCTTCGCCATCGGTGCCGTCGCTTTGGGATGAAAACGCACCAAGCGCCGCAACAATTTCTTCCAGATCTGGTGTTGATCCTTTGGGCGTGGTGTCCAGTGCTTCGCGCATTTTCTCCAGATGCGAGGGCATGGTACCGCAGCAGCCGCCAATGATCTGTGCACCGCAATTGCGGGCCATGATCGCATAGGTCGCCATCAGTTCTGGCGTGCCGTCATAATGGATGTGGCCCTCAACGTATTTCGGGATGCCCGCGTTGCCTTTGGCTACAATCGGAACGGCGCTGCCTTTGGCCGCAAAACCCAAGACGGTGCGCAGAAGGTCAGACGCACCTGTGCCGCAGTTCGCGCCAAAAGCCAGCGGTTTGTTGTCCATTTCGTCAACCATATCGACCATACCAGCCGAGGTCATGCCCATCATCGTGCGGCCTGCTGTGTCAAAGCTCATCGTGCCGACCCATGGTAAGCCTGCCAGTGCAAAGCCTTCGGCGGCAGCGCGGTATTCTTCGGGCGCGGAAATGGTTTCTAGCCAACCGATGTCAGCACCGCCTGCTTTCAGGCCATCCGCAGTTTCGTGGAACATCTCGACAGCACTTGCATGGGTGAGCGGGCCTACGGGCTCCATGATCTCGCCCGTCGGGCCAACTGATCCGGCCACCAGAACTTTGCGGCCTGCGGTATCCGCCACTTCACGGGCCAGTTCGGCTGCAACACGGCTGAGCTCATGGGCGCGCTTCTGGGCGTTGTGCAGTTTCAGGCGGGAGGCGTTTGCGCCAAAGCTGTTGGTGAGGAACAGATCAGAGCCTGCGTTTACGGCACCGCGATAAAGCGTCAGAATATTCTCTGGCTTGTCGGTGTTCCAGAACTCTGGCGGCTCGCCCGACATGAGACCCATATTGAACAGGTTGGTTCCGGTGGCACCATCGGCCAAAAGAACGCCCTTTTCGGCGAGAAGATCAATCAGGGGATTTGTCATGGTATATGCTCCGTATACAGGCTTGCGCGCTCATTTCATGGCCCTCTATTCAAGGCAAGTTCATAATCTTCATCATCTTTATGAGGTATGGCACGTTGGCTACTGCCAAACGCCTCATTTTTGACAGGTATCAAGGCTTGGGCGAGGTCGTATAACATTGGTTCAGCTGGAGTCTTGCAGCACTGTGCCGTGTGCACTAAGAGAGGCACAACAGGGCAGCGGGACTCCCCCGCGCCCAAAACTGACAGGGGACGCCCATGGCCCGCCGCAAGAAAATCTACGAAGGCAAAGCAAAGATTCTCTATGAAGGCCCAGAGCCTGGAACGATTGTTCAGTACTTCAAAGACGATGCCACTGCTTTCAACGCTCAGAAAAAAGACGTGATTGACGGTAAAGGTGTTCTCAATAACCGTTTGTCCGAATATTTCATGACCGGATTGAACCAGATCGGCGTGCCGACGCATTTCATCAAACGCCTCAATATGCGCGAGCAATTGGTGCGTCAGGTTGAGATCGTGCCGCTGGAAGTGATCGTGCGCAACTATGCGGCGGGCACCATGTCCAAACGTTTGGGCATCGAAGAAGGTACACAGCTGCCGCGTCCGATTGTTGAATACAGCTATAAAGACGATTCTCTGGGTGACCCATTGGTCAGCGAGGAACATATCGCCGCTTTCGGATGGGCCAGTCAGCAAGACATGGATGACATCCTGAGCCTAGCGCTGCGCGTGAATGATTTCATGTCTGGTGTGATGTACGGTGTGGGGATCAAGCTGGTTGACTTCAAAATCGAAGTTGGTCGTGTCTATGACGGTGATTTCCAACGCTTGATCGTGGCGGACGAGATTTCTCCCGATAGCTGTCGTTTGTGGGACATTGAAACAGGTCGCAAGCTGGACAAAGACGTGTTCCGCCGTGATTTGGGTTCGTTGACGGATGCATATACAGAAGTCGCCACGCGGTTGGGTGTGATGCCCAAAACCTCGACGCCGGTTTCGAAACCAACGCTGATCAACTGACACCTGCTGTCGGATTGAGTTTAAAGGCTAAATAAAGAAGAGGGACGGGCCATGAAAGCACGGGTGCACGTGATGTTGAAGAATGGGGTTCTTGATCCGCAGGGTGAGGCCGTGCGCCATGCTTTGGGCGCGATGGGCTTTGATGGCGTGCAAGCTGTGCGTCAAGGCAAGGTGATCGAGCTTGATCTGGCGGACGGTGCCACGCAGGCAGACGTTGAGCAGATGTGCGAGAAGCTGTTGGCGAATACTGTGATCGAGAGCTACACGGTGGAGATCGCCTGATGCGCGCAGCTGTCGTTGTTTTCCCGGGTTCAAACTGTGACCGCGATCTTGCGGTGGCATTTGAGCAGGCGGGCGCCGATGTCACCATGGTGTGGCACAAAGATAGCGAACTGCCGCAGGGCGTCGATATCGTTGGTATTCCAGGTGGTTTCTCTTACGGGGATTACCTGCGTTGCGGGGCAATTGCAGCGAATTCACCTATTTGCAAATCTGTTGCGGCCCATGCGGCGCGCGGTGGGTATGTGATGGGGGTCTGTAACGGCTTTCAGGTTTTGACCGAAACAGGTTTGCTGCCCGGTGCGTTGCTGCGTAATGCGGGGCTGAAGTATATCTGCAGAACCGTTGGCCTGAAGGTTCAGACGGCCTCTTCGGACTTCACAAACGGGTACGCCGTTGGTGATGTGATCGACATTCCGATTGCCCACCACGACGGGAACTACTTTGCAGATGCGGAAACGATTGCCGCGTTGAAAGGGGAAGACCGGATTGCGTTTACCTATACCGATAACCCGAATGGGGCGATGGCGGATATTGCGGGCATTCTGTCCGAGAACCGTCGTGTGTTGGGTATGATGCCGCACCCCGAACGGGCGGCAGACGCCGGGCATGGCGGCACCGATGGGGTGGCGCTCTTCCGCGCATTGGCAGGGGCCTTGGCCACCGCCTGACTTGAGCGCACGCTGCCCTGTGGTAGTGTGCGTTTATGAGCAAGGATAGCAGCAGCGTGAAAATTCCACCATGGCAGCCCGCTGCGATCAGCTGGCGGGTGCGCATCGCTTTGGCGGTGCTGTTAATCTTTGCTGTTGTTGTAATCTCGGTCACCAACCGATTACTGACGGACCGTTTCACTGACACAACGCGCAGCCGCGCTGAGTTGCGGATCGCACTTTATGGCGGGAACCTTCTGGCAGAGCTGCGCCAGAACGCCATTGTGCCGCAGTTGTTGGGGCGTGACCCGACGTTGATCGACGCGCTGGAAAGCGCTGATTATTCTCTTTCCACACAGCGGCTTATTTCCTTTGTAGAAGAAATCGGCGCGGCGTCTTTGATGTTGTTGGATATGGACGGGCGCACAGTGGCTGCGACAGACCGTAACCGTATTGGCGCAGGGCATCGGACAGAGGCCTATTTTGTGGATGCGATCCGCTCTAACGCGACAATTTTCAGCGTCATCTTGCAAGAAACAGGTGGATATCGTTTTTTCTATTCGCGCCGCATCCAGAATGGCGGTGCCACAGTTGGGGTGATCGCCGTTGAAGTGGATTTGCGCAAATTTGAACGCGCTTGGGCCGGAATTTCAGATGCGGTGATTGTTGCGGATAGCAATGGCGAAATCCTGTTGGCAACGGAACCATTGTGGCGCGGAAAAACCGAGGCAGAAGCGCTTGAAAACCAGACACCGCAGAGCGCGATTGAGCGGGCGATCCAAGCCACAGCTGATTGGACCGCGCTGCCCCCTGATGCCTATTTGCGTGGCGAAGCGGTGATGCGGCTGGAGTCGCGGGTGAATTTCCGTGGCTGGCGCATGGTGAGTTACACGACTTATGCATCGGTGCGCGAGCGTGTGAACGGGGTTTTGGCGCTTGAGGTCATGGGCTTTGCGATTCTCTTGGCACTGGCTTTCTATTTTACGAGCCGCCGCACAGCAGGACGCGCCGCGATTTTCCAACGTGAGTCGGCGGAGCTTCGCGCATTGAACGTGGCGCTACAGCGCGAAATCGCCGAGCGCAAACGGGTGCAGCAGACGCTTGCCGTGGCAGAACAAACGCTTGAGCAATCCAGTAAATTGGCCGCGTTAGGCGAAATGTCTGCAGCGGTAAGTCATGAATTGAACCAACCGCTTGCGGCAATGAAAACCTATCTGGCAGGCGCACGGCTGCTGTTGATGCGAAATCGCCCCGATGAATCGCTCAGCGCTTTTGGCCGGATTGATGACCTGATTGAACGGATGAGCGCGATCACGCGGCAGCTAAAATCCTATGCCCGCAAGGGGCAAGAGACGTTTACACCCGTGAATATGGCCGATGCGCTGGCTTCGTCACTGTCGATGATGGAACCGCAATTGCGGCAACGTCAGGTGCAGATTGTGCGCATCCTGCCCGACGATGCTGTTTATTCGTTGGGGGACCGGATGCGGATTGAACAAGTTCTGGTCAACCTCTTGCGCAATGCTTTGGATGCCACCAAATCAGAACGGAACCCGATGGTTGAAATCATTTTGACCGCCGGAGAGACTGTTACATTGACCGTGCGTGACAACGGACCCGGCATTGAGGACTTGGATGCATTGTTCGAGCCGTTTTATACAACCAAACAACCCGGCGACGGTGTTGGTCTTGGCCTTGCGATTTCTTCGGGGATTGTAAGTGATCTTGGCGGTAGGCTGACGGCACGGAACGGGCAGGCGGGTGGCGCGTTGTTCGAGATGCAATTGCCGATCTATGACGGCACAAAAGAAACGAAGGCGGCGGAGTAAAATATGGCACAGGCTATGAAAATTGCGATTGTCGATGACGAAAAAGATATGCGGCAGTCGATCAGCCAATGGCTGGCCCTGTCGGGCTATGACACGGAAACATTCGCCAGCGCCGAAGATGCGCTGAAAGTGCTGGGGCCAGATTATCCGGGGATTGTGATCTCGGATATCAAAATGCCGGGCATGGACGGGATGCAGTTTTTGAAGAAACTGATGGGCAGTGACAGTGCGCTGCCGGTCATCATGATCACAGGCCATGGCGATGTCCCTATGGCAGTTGAAGCAATGCGCGTCGGCGCGTTTGATTTTCTTGAGAAACCGTTCAACCCCGACCGGATGAGCGAGCTGGCCAAAAAGGCAACTGCTACGCGCCGTCTGGTGATGGATAACCGCCTGCTGCGTCGCGAATTGTCTGATGGCGGCCAGTTGATGAAAAAGCTGATTGGCCAAAGCCCCGTGATGGAGCGTTTGCGTGAAGATATCCTCGATCTGGGGCAGGCGGATGGCCATGTTCTGATAGATGGTGAAACGGGGACGGGCAAAACTTTGGTTGCCCATGCTTTGCATGCTGTTGGCTCGCGGGCGGGCAAGAAATTTGTGCTGGTCAGCGCCTCTGCCTATGAAGAAGAAGCGCTGAGTAAACGTCTGTTTGGGCCGATGTTGCCAGAAGATGCGCAGCTTCCTGCGGTTGAAGAAGCCCGCGGTGGTACATTGGTGTTGGAAGACATCGAAGCGCTGTCAGAAACGCTGCAAGCGCGTTTGTTGGCCGTGATCAATGAACAAGGCACCCCTGCCGAAACGCGGATTGTTGCAATTTCAAATCTGCAAGAAGCGGGGCGCACCTCGGAAGATGTGCTGCGCTCTGATCTGTTTTACCGTTTAGCAGCCTTGCGCATCACTGTGCCGCCCCTGCGGCAGCGTGGCGAAGATATTTTGACCTTGTTCACGCGGTTAAGCGAGCAATTCTCCGAGGAGTACGGCTGCGATGCGCCGCAGGTGACTGCGCAAGAAGCGGCGCAGTTGTTACAGGCACCTTGGCCGGGCAATGTCCGTCAATTGATCAACGTTGCGGAACGCGCTGTCCTTCAATCGCGCCGGGGATCTGGCACTATTGCGTCGTTGTTGATGTCTGACCATGACGAAATGCAGCCGGTGATGACGACTGAAGGCAAACCGTTGAAGGAATATGTCGAGGCGTTCGAGCGGATGTTGATCGATAACACGATGCGGCGGCACAAAGGCTCTATTGCCAGCGTGATGGAAGAACTTTGCCTGCCGCGCAGGACGCTGAATGAAAAGATGGCGAAATACCAACTGTCCCGTTCAGACTATCTGTAATCTGAACGGTTCGATATGCGACCAGCACGCATAAAAAAGGGGCGCAGTTCATGCGCCCCTTTTGCTGTTTGATGGTTTGTGCGGCGGGTTTGCCGGATTAACCTTGGCCCATTTTATAAAGCTGTGTGGCATTACCTTCGTCATCGGTGCGGCACATCCAGCGCTGCTGCCCTGTGGGCACGTCAATGACGTATTGGTTGATTTCGACGACGGGCAAGCTGGTGTTCGCTTGGGCGGGTGATCCTGCTTTGTCGCTCACGGCCTTAATGCAGGTGCGGTTTGCGCGTGCATCGCGCCGAACGTCGGGATCTTTGTCAAATTCTGTGGGGTCGCAGGCCGAAAGGGCCATGACTACTGTGCAGAGTAACAAAGCAGGGCGCATGAAATAAACCATAATGTCTCCTGGGTAACGGTGATGAGTGCGAAAACACCCTGTATATGATTAGAGCGTAAGCCTAAACTCTTGTGACAGCAACACACTGCTGTCGGGATTTCAGGGGGGAATTTTGTGCGTTTTACAAAATTGCAACGCGCAAGTGTAATTGCCCATTGTGTTTGCTGCCCACGTGCACTTATCTAGAGGGATGGGTCACTTGCGAATATTCGCAGTATTTTGACCCTTGAAGAATTTCGCTGCCAACATCGTCGTATCGTCGTTGTTTGGCACCCGATCGTGCCGGAAACGGTAAAGTGACGCTGATGGACGTTGAGGGCAAAGCGCCTGAGATAACACAGTTTTTAATGGATGCGCGGCACGCCTTGGACAACAAGGCTGTGATCCCGTATCGGAGAAGAACCGCGATGACGCGCGCAAACGCTGATAACAGTTTTGGGAGTGGCCCTTGGGGCCGCACTGCTGCGCCGTCTCACATCGCCCTGACAAGACACCCGGCCCAACGGACAGCCCCCTCAGGGAGGCCCGTGCGTTCGCGCCCGTGCAAAAGAGTACAATGCCTAAGAAAATGCTTATCGATGCCACCCACGCGGAAGAAACCCGCGTTGTTGTGGTTGATGGAAACAAAGTCGAAGAATTCGATTTCGAATCTGAAAACAGACGCCAGCTTGCTGGCAACATTTACCTCGCCAAAGTAACGCGCGTTGAGCCGTCCTTGCAGGCGGCGTTTGTGGATTATGGCGGCAATCGCCACGGCTTCCTTGCTTTCTCGGAAATCCACGCTGATTATTATCAAATCCCTGTAGCGGACCGTGAGGCTCTGCTAGAAGAAGAGCGCGCTTATGCGGCTGCCCAGTTAGCCAAGGACGAAGAAGACGAGCAACCCAAGCGTCGCTCGCGTTCACGTTCGCGCAGCAGACCCAAGGCAGAGGGGGCGGCTGACGACGACGCCAAAACCTCAACCGAGATTGAGGGAATGGAAACCGTCGATCTGGATGCAGATGATGTAGAAGTATCTGAGGATGAGGCCTCTTCTCCGATGGAGCGGGTTCAGGAATCGCCTGTTGATACGCCAGAAGAACAAGCTGCTGACGATCATGATGCCCATGGCGATCATGACGCGGATGAAGAAGACGAAAGCGTATCTTCGGATGCAACGGCCAAAGATGACAGCATCGAATCCGTTGCTGAGGAAGATGACAGCGCCGATATTCGCCCTGTGCGTAAACCACGCGTGCGTCGCTACAAAATTCAAGAAGTGATCAAAGTCCGCCAGATCCTTCTTGTACAAGTTGTCAAAGAGGAGCGCGGCAATAAAGGCGCGGCCCTTACAACCTATTTGTCGCTTGCAGGCCGTTACTGCGTTTTGATGCCGAACACAGCACGAGGCGGCGGTATTTCCCGCAAAATCACCAATGCTGTAGACCGCAAAAAGCTCAAAGAGATCGCGCAAGAGATCGAAGTGCCACAAGGCGCTGGCCTGATCGTGCGTACAGCAGGGGCCAAGCGCACCAAAGCAGAGATCAAACGCGATTATGAATACCTGCAACGCATGTGGGAACAAATCCGCGAATTGACGCTGAAATCTGTTGCACCGGCAAAAATCTACGAAGAAGGCGATCTGATCAAACGCTCGATCCGCGATCTTTATAATCGTGACATTGACGAGGTGTTTGTTGAAGGCGAACGCGGCTATCGCATCGCCAAGGACTTCATGAAAATGATCATGCCGTCCCATGCAAAGAACGTGAAGCGCTACACCGAAAACCTGCCGCTGTTTGCACGCTATCAGGTCGAATCATACCTGTCGGGTATGTTTAACCCAACGGTGCAACTGCCTTCGGGCGGGTATCTGGTGATTGGTGTGACCGAAGCGCTGGTGGCTGTTGACGTCAACTCGGGGCGTGCAACCAAAGAAAACTCGATCGAGCAAACCGCCTTGAAAACCAACCTTGAGGCCGCAGCTGAAGTTGCACGCCAACTGCGTTTGCGTGACCTTGCGGGCCTGATCGTCATTGACTTCATCGACATGGACGAGCGTAAAAATAACGCCGCCGTTGAAAAGATGATGAAAGATAAGCTCAAGACGGACCGCGCGCGTATTCAGGTTGGCCGGATTTCGGGCTTTGGCCTGATGGAAATGTCACGCCAGCGTCTGCGCCCAGGCATGATCGAAGCGACAACACAGCCGTGTCAAGCCTGTCATGGCACGGGTTTGATCCGTTCAGACGACAACCTTGCGCTGGCGATCTTGCGGGCCATCGAAGAAGAAGGCACGCGCCGCCGTTCACGCGAAGTTCTGGTCAAAGCCCCAGTGGGCATTGCCAACTTCTTGATGAACCAAAAACGCGAGCATATCGCGCATATCGAATCGCGCTATGGCCTGAGTGTTCGGATTGAAGGGGATGTTCACCTCGTTAGCCCTGATTTCTCGATTGAGAAATTCAAGACCGCTACACGTGTTGTGCAGCAGATTTCGCATATTGTGTCGGCTGATACGACATTGATGGATGAAATCGACGAAGCCGATGCCGCCGCAGCCGAAGCCGCAGAAGCCGCGATTGCGAGCGAAGCGGAACAAGGTGAGGCTGTGGCCACTCCTGCTGATGCACCTGTGGGTGAAGATGGTGAAGAGCGGCCCAAGCGCAAACGCCGTCGTCGTCGTCGCAGCCGTGGTGGACGTACAAACGGTGACGATCAGCAAAACGGTGAAAACGGCACTGACGATGCGAACGGGAACGCGGCAGAAACGACTGCGGATAGCGAAAGCGCTGATGCAGTAGAGGTGCCAAAACCGGCTGATGAGAACGGTGAAGAGGCTCCCAAGCCGCGCCGCCGTTCGCGCAGCCGCAAGCCCAAGGTTGATGCCACGGCTGAAGCTCCCGCTACTGAGGCGGAGGCAGTCGTTGCTGAAACACCGGTAGTTGAAGAGGCCTCTGCGCCCGACACAGCCGAGGCAGAGCCGAAGCCGAAACCCAAGCGGACACGTGCCCCCCGCAAGCCCAAGGTCGCAGCAGCAGTTGCTGCTGATGCGCCCGTAGCTGTGGACGGGCCTGTTGCTGAGGATGCGCCAGAAGCCAGCGCAGAACCTGTTGCTGCTGACGCGCCAAAGAAACGGGCACCGCGCAAACGTGCTGCTCCGAAAAAGGCTGCTGAACCTGAGGTCGTTGCTACAGCGCCAGAAGTTGAGAAAGCCGAGGCAGAGCCAGCACCAGTAGCCGAAGTGCAGGTTGCACCCGCGCCAGAGACCAAAGCTGCTGCGGAAGTGACAGCGGAGCCTATGGTGGAAGCAAAGGTTGAACCTGCGCCTGAAGCCAAAGCCGAGCCCGTCGCAGAAGCTGCACCAGCCGCCGAGCCTGTGGCAGAAGGACCTGCCAAGCCAAGACGTAAAGGCTGGTGGTCATTGGGCGGCCGCTAGGGCGCTTTCACGGACTGAACAGCAAAAAGGCAGGCTCTGGGAGCCTGCCTTTTTCATTTGTAAAATCGTTTGGTTTAGGCCGACTTCTCAATGATATAGATTTGCGTATCACCGTCTTGAAGGCTCTCAATTAGCTTGTGACCTGATTGCGCGCAAAAATGCGGGACATCAATCACAGCAGCGGGATCATCTGCGCGCATGTGAAGCCTGTCCCCGATATCCAGAGATTGCAGGCGTTTGCGTGCTTTGAGTACAGGTAGGGGGCACAGCAGCCCTGTTGCGTCTAGTTTATGCATCATCGGTCCTGATTATGCCGCATGTTACAGCCTGTCCACAGCCTTGTGACAATGTGACAGGTGACGGCGGCGGATGTAGGGTGTAGCAGGGGTATATGTTTGGAATTGAACTCATAGACGCAAGTCTGATACCCGCCATGACCGTTGCCTTGCTCGCAGGCATCATCAGCTTTTTATCGCCTTGTGTGCTGCCAATTGTGCCACCCTATCTGGCTTATATGAGCGGAGTCAGCCTCAATGAAATGAGCTCGATCTCTAGCGCACGGCGACGTGCTGTTGTGGCTGCGCTGTTTTTTGTCATGGGGTTGAGCACGGTATTCTTGCTCTTGGGTTTTACCGCCTCGGCGTTCGGTTCATTTTTCCTGCAAAACCAGATATTGTTTTCGCAGATTTCAGGCGTGGTTGTGATTGTTTTCGGCATCCACTTCCTTGGGATATTCCGTATTCCTTTCCTTGATCGCGAAGCACGTGTGGACGCAGGCGATAAAGGCGGCTCATCCTTTGGCGCTTACCTGCTTGGGCTTGCCTTTGCCTTTGGATGGACACCGTGCATTGGCCCCCAACTGGGCGCGATCTTGTCTCTGGCAGCGGGGGAGGCTTCGGTCTCACGCGGGACGTTGTTGTTGGGGATTTATGCACTGGGATTGGGGATACCTTTTCTACTGGCCGCAATGTTCATCACACGCGCTGTCAACGTGATGAACCGCCTCAAACGTCATATGAAAACGATTGAACGCGTGATGGGGGTTTTGCTCATCTCTGTGGGTGTCGCGATGCTGACAGGGGCGTTTTCAGCGTTCAGTTTTTGGCTGCTAGAGACCTTCCCCGCATTGGGCAATATCGGCTAGGCAAAAGCCTTACTTTGGCCGAAAATCCGCGCTAGCATTGGCAAAACAACATTGAGGCCCTGAGCACCATGGCTGCCCCTGCACATAAGCCCGTCACCAAACGGGCGGTTTTCTACATTCCGGGCTATGATCCGATACACCCGCGTCGTTACCGCGAATTGTACCGCAGTGAATCTGCCGCTCAGGCCGAGATATCAGGGTACGGGATATCCTTGTCTGCGCGGCAAGGTGGTGCGCGATATGGGTGGGATGTCAAAGGCTTGATCAACGGCGCGCATGTGGATGCTTCGGTGGATGTATTGGTATGGTCTGATATCGTTCGCGACAGCATGAACACCTCTGTTCTGGCTACCTACGCTCAACTTTTGCAGACTGCATGGGTCTATATTGGCACGGGCGCGCTGTGGCGGTTGATGCGTTTACGCAAAGGCCCTGTGATTGCCGCGCTGTATCCCATTGGGATGTTATTATTGCAATTGATCTTTGCGCTGGTGGTGGGGGGGCTTGTGTCTGCTGCGGTCTCAACATGGGTGTTGGAGCCTGCGATGACCGCCGTGCTGTCGCTTTTTTCTCAGAACCACGTCGCACTCGCGTTTATGGGGGCGCTGGCCCTTACTTCGGTGGTGGCGTGGGGTATTTTCTTCTTAGTTGCATGGCGAATATTACATTGGTTCAAGTCGAAAGACGGCAAGTTGTTTGCCTATTACCTCATGCACGATTACGCCTATGGCGCAGCCACACGCGGGGCAAACACGCCCCAGCTTGAGGCGCGTATGGCTGAGTTCGGAGCTGCGATTGGTGAGGCTTTGGCATCCGATGTGGATGAGGTTTTGGTTGTGGGCCATTCCTCGGGCGCGCATCTAGGTGTGTCGGTTCTGGCCGATCTGATCCGTCAGGGCCATGCAAGGCAAGACGGGCCAGCTTTGGGGTTCTTATCGCTGGGGCAGGTGGTTCCGATGGTGTCATTCTTGCCAAATGCCCAACGTCTGCGCGCTGATTTGGCATATTTGAGCGCACAAGAGAGGTTGAGTTGGGTGGATGTCACGGCACCCGGGGACGGCTGCGCCTTTGCTCTGTGTGATCCCGTTAGTGTGAGTGGCGTTGCACCTGCGGATAAACGTTGGCCCTTGGTATTTTCTGCGGCTTTCACCCAAACGCTCAGCCCTGCACGCTGGAAAAAACTGCGGTGGCGATTTTTCCGACTGCATTTTCAGTATCTTTGCGCCTTTGACCGGCCTCGAGATTATGATTACTTCCGTATCACTGCAGGTGCTCTAAGCTTGGCTGAACGATATGCGGATAGACCTGCGTCAAAATCGCGGATCGAAAAACCGGTGAATAAATTTACAAGCATGACACTATGATCTTACCGCCAAAACCCCCCAGCAGACCGGACAAAGTTTCACTTTGGCATTACGCCAAGCTGTTTCGTGCTGACCTGTTGTCTGCGCAACCTGCTCGCCTGTATCGCGCATGGATGGCAGAATTTCGAACGCCGTTCTTTCGCAGCTATCTGATTAACCAGCCCGAATTGGTGCAACGTGTTCTAAAAGAACGCCCCGATGATTTCCCGAAATCCACACGTGTGAATGAAGGGTTACGTCCCTTACTGGGCGACTCTGTCTTTGTCACCAATGGCGAGACGTGGAAACGCCAACGTCGAATCATTGATCCCGCCTTTGAGGGGGGACGTTTGCGCGTGACGTTTCCTGCGATGTGGGATGCTGCGGAAGCCTCTGCAATCCGGTTGGAGCAGCAGCTGGGACAAGAGATCGACATTGAGAGCGAGTGCAGTCATGTGGCCGCCGATGTGATTTTCCGAACGTTGTTTTCGCTGCCCATTGAGCATCATCTTGCACGAGATGTGTTCGAGGAATTTCGCATCTATCAACGTAGCCAACCTATATTGAACCTCGCGGCACTGATCCCTTTGCCGCGTTGGATGCCACGCCTCTTTGGCAAAGACACACGGCGCAGTGCTGCCCGTATTCGCGCGCTTATCACCGAATTGACGCAAAACCGCGCGGATGAAATTGCGGCAGGCACCGCTCCCGAAGATTTGGCAACAAAGATAATGACCACAGCTGATCCTGTGACCAATGAACGTTTCACCACAGAGGAAATGGTGGATCAGGTTGCGATTTTCTTTCTTGCGGGCCACGAGACAAGCGCATCTACCTTATCTTGGGCGTTATATCTGATGGCGCTTTACCCTGAGTGGCAAGACAAGCTGGCCGATGAAGCGCAGGCATTGGAAGAATGCGATTTTGCAGTGATGGGAAAACTGCGTTTAAGCCGCGACGTATTTCGCGAAACCTTGCGCCTTTATCCGCCTGTACCGATGATGGTGCGCGAGAGCGCATGCCCGGAACAGATGCGGGAGCGCGATATCCGCAAAGGATCACAATTGGTGATCAGTCCTTGGCATTTACATCGACATGAACGCCTGTGGGACAATCCTGATGGTTTTGATCCGACACGGTGGCAAACAGAGAATGGCAAGGCCTGTCAACGTGAAGCATTTATCCCCTTTAGTGCAGGCGCGCGTGTCTGTCCGGGGGCAGGATTTGCGATGATTGAGGGGCCACTGATACTCAGCCGTATTCTACGGGATTACCATGTGGCAGCAGGGCCTGTTCCTGTCCCCGTTGCACATTTAACGGTACGGGCGAAAAGCGGTATTCGCCTCACGCTCACCCGCCGTGAGCGGTAACAGCGCACAAGCGACTAGCGCAGCGCAATGGAACCCATTAGAACGGGGCAAACTCAAATTTCAGAACACAAAGGCAGTATTCATGTCCGTAAAAGACGCACAACGTACCCGTATGGCAACCGCACCTGGATTTATCGCAGCATTAGATCAATCGGGTGGCTCTACACCAAAAGCGCTGGCGCAATACGGCGTTGAACCCGCAGATTATTCTGGCGAAGTTGAAATGTATGCAGCGGTTCACGCGATGCGCAGCCGGATCATTCTGGCGGATGATTTCACATCTGACAAAGTGCTGGGTGCAATTTTATTTGAGCGTACAATGGATAGCGACATCAATGGAAAACCAACGGCGCAGCTTTTGTGGGAAGACCGTGGTGTGGTGCCTTTCCTTAAGATTGATAAAGGCTTGGCAGACGAAGCTAACGGCGTACAGTTGCTAAAGCCGATGCCAGAGCTGGATGCGTTGTTGGCCAAGGCAAACACCAAAGGTATTTTTGGCACTAAAGAACGCTCACTTGTATTGGAAGCAAATGCGCAGGGCATTGCGGATGTCGTGGCACAGCAATTTGACGTAGCACGTCAGGTTTCTGCCGCGGGTCTGGTCCCGATTGTTGAGCCTGAAGTGCATATTGAGAGCGCCACCAAAGCAGACGCGGAAGCGATGCTTGAAGCCGAAATTATGAAACACTTGAATGACTTGCCTGAAGGTGTGGATGTAATTCTTAAGCTGACTATCCCAACCCAAGCAGGGCTATATGATGCGGCGGCTGATCACCCGCGTGTGTTGCGGGTTGTGGCATTGTCTGGGGGTTATTCAACTGAAGTCGCCTGTGACTTGCTGAGCCAGAACCACAAGATGATCGCAAGTTTCAGCCGTGCATTGGCCGAAGGCCTGAGCGTCAAGATGTCTGAATCAGAGTTCAACACAGCACTGGGTCAGAACATCACCAAGATCTACAACGCGTCGGTTGCTTAAAAGTCGGAATATTGTGAAAATATGGACCGTTTCCTTTGAATGGAAGCGGTCCATATTTAATTGCGTAAAACGCGTGATGACGCAGTTTGCTTAGCTATATGCTAATCCGGTTTTGGCAGTCGATCTTTTAAATCTTCCAAAACGTAAACGCGAATGGCCGACGCCAGTCCGCTATCCATTCCACGCATCGCATCAATTTCAGCCACTAGTGCGTTGATTGGTAATGTTTTTCTTTGGGCGATACTGCGAAGTTCCGCCCAAAAAGGGGCCTCTAGTGAAATAGAGGTGCGGTGCCCGTGCAAGGTCACGGAGTGCTTGACGGGCCGCGCATTCATGTTTCCCGCTTATGACCTTCGAGATTGCGTGCGATCAACTGAGCGCGCGCTTTTAAAGCCTCTTTCTGAGACTTGGACTGCCCGAATTTCACAGCGTTTTCATCCGCTTGTGATTTTCTGGCAGACCGGTCACGGTCTTTACGCGCCTTGTTCAGGCTTAGGGGAGAACTCATTTTGGTCCAATCATATTTTCCGGCCGCACAACGCGGTCGAATGTCTCGGCGTCTACAAAACCCAGCGCAATCGCCTCTTCTTTGAGGGTCGTGCCGTTTTTATGGGCTGTTTTCGCAACTTTGGTTGCGTTGTCATAGCCGATCTCTGGAGCCAGTGCAGTGACCAGCATCAGCGATTCGCGCATCAGTTTTTCGATACGGTCGGCGTCAGCCTTCAAATCAACGACAAGGTTGTCGGTAAATGCAGATGCCGCATCGCCCAAAAGCTGCATGGACTGCAGGACGTTATAGGCCATCATTGGCTTGTAAACGTTCAGTTCAAAGTGGCCTTGTGAACCTGCAAAACCAACGGCTGCATCATTGCCAAACACATGCGCGCAGACCTGTGTCAGGGCTTCGCATTGGGTCGGGTTTACTTTGCCCGGCATGATAGATGAGCCCGGTTCGTTTTCAGGCAAGATCAATTCGCCCAAACCGCAACGCGGGCCAGAGCCAAGTAGGCGAATATCGTTTGCGATTTTGAACAGGCTGGCTGCAACGGTTTTTAGGTGGCCAGAAATCTCGACCATCGCGTCATGTGCCGCGAGGGCTTCGAATTTATTAGGCGCAGTAATGAAGGGCAGGCCAGAGATGCGTGCCATATTGGCGGCAACAGTTGTATCCCAACCGACCTTGGTGTTCAGGCCTGTACCCACGGCAGTCCCGCCTTGGGCCAGTTCATAAATACGTCCAAGCCCGTCTTCGACGCGGCGGATGCTCATCGCAACTTGGTGTGTGTAGCCAGAAAATTCTTGGCTCAGCGTCAGTGGCGTCGCATCTTGGGTATGCGTGCGACCAATCTTGATGATGCCCTCAAATTCTTCGACTTTGGCTTGCAGGGCTGCATGCAGTTTCTTCAGGCTGGGCAGCAAGACGTTATGCGCCGTGGTGGCTGTGGCGATGTGCATCGCGGTGGGGAAGGTGTCGTTGGATGACTGCCCCATATTGCAGTGATCATTGGGGTGCACTGGATCTTTTGAACCGATCACGCCGCCCATGATTTCAATCGCGCGGTTGGCGATAACTTCGTTGGCGTTCATGTTGGATTGTGTGCCGGAACCTGTCTGCCAAACAACCAATGGGAAGTTGTCGTCAAACTTGCCTGCGACCACTTCGGATGCGGCTTGCACGATGGCTTTGCCACGTGTTTCATCCAGTGACCCTTGGGCCATGTTGGCTTCGGCGCAGGCTTGTTTGATCACACCCAATGCGCGCACGATGGCGATCGGCTGTTTTTCCCAACCGATGGGAAAGTTGATGATCGAGCGCTGCGTTTGCGCACCCCAATATTTTTCGGAAGGGACTTCCAACGGGCCAAAGCTGTCTGTTTCGGTACGGGTATCGGCCATGGGGCGCTCCTGAAGTAGATTTGTTCAGGGGCTGTTTAACGGGTGACGCGGCTCCGCGCTACCTTATGTTTTGCGAAAACTGTCCAGAGACACGATTTCGGCGGCCTTTACCGGCTCTTCTTCGACTTCCAGCTCGGATTCCTCGGTCTGTGTCAGATCTTCGGCATCGTCAGCTGACTTGTCGCCGTCTTCTTGTTGCTCAAAGCGCAGGCCAAATTCTACTGAGGGGTCCACAAAGGTGCGGATGGCATCGTAAGGAATGTAAAGCGGCTCTGGCGCTTCGCCAAAGTTCAGCGTGATGAAAAACCCGTCATCCGTCACTTGTAGGCCATCAAACCAATGCTGGATTACAACGGTCATTTCATCTGGATAGCGGTCAGAAAGCCAATCGGCCAGCTCTGCATCGGGGTGGGACGTATCGAAGGTTATGAAAAAGTGATGCGCGCCCGGCAGGCCGTTGTCTGCAATATCTTGCAAAACTTTGCGGATCAGGCTGCGCATAGCGTCATGCATGAGATTGCCATAGTCGATGGTGCGGCCCATGTTCATTCCTTCGGGTGTTGTTAACTACTTCTAGCATAGGCGATTCCGAGCGGGATGAAAGGGGCTGCGCTCAGTTGGTGGTCAGATCATGCCAAGCCCAAGGCCACAGGCCGCCAGAATGGCCATCACACGGACAAACCCCATATTGAGCCACAGCATCATTACAGCGGCCAAAGCTGTCAGGCCTGCCGCAGCGGGATCAAAGCTGATCCAGTCGGGCAGGGGGAGGGCAAGTGGTGAGGCTGTACCAACTGTGCGAAACAACACGTGCACGGAAAACCAGACCGTGAGATTTGCGATCACACCAACAACAGCAGCGGTTATGGCCTGAAGAGCGGCAGAGAGGCGCGGCTGTGTGCTGATCTTTTCTAAATAGGGGCCAGCAAGGAATATCCACAAAAAACAGGGGGTAAAAGTAACCCAAAGCGTCAAAACCCCAGCCGCAATGGCTCCGCCAACGCCTGATTGCGCAAACCCAGCCAGAAGCGCCACGAATTCAGTCACCAGAATAAGCGGGCCCGGCGTGGTTTCTGCCAGTCCCAAGGCATCGATCATTTCTTTGGTTGTGATCCAGCCCATGTCGGTCACGACCGTTTGCGTCATATACCCCAGAACCGCATAAGCTCCGCCAAAGGTAACAATGGCCAGTTTTGAAAAGAAGAGGCCAAGCTGGAGTAGGAAGCTGTGATCCAGCGCCCAAAGCGCTAACAGCGGGAGCGCCCAGAGCAGGCTCCACAGCGCGATCACCCGAATGGGATTGGCTGATATGGGGACGGCGGTCGCCGATGTGGTGGCAGGCAGTGCGCGCCACATGCCCCACGCTCCCGCTGCAAGGATGATGAGTGGGAAAGGCACAGCAAAGGCAAATAGGGCGACGAAGGACAGCACAGCCAAGACCCAGCCTTCTGTGCCAATCAGGGCTTTGGCCGCTACTTTCTTGAGGGCTTGGAAAACAACAACGATCACCGCCGCCTTGATGCCTAGAAATGCGGCCTGCACCAGCGGCAACTGGCCATAAGCGGCATATAGCAAGGCCAGCACGGCAATCACCAATGCACCCGGGACCACAAATAATAGCCCTGCAAGCAGCCCGCCTGCTGTGCCGCGCATGCGCCAACCTGCGTAGGTGGCCAGTTGCATGGCCTCAGGGCCGGGCAACAGCATGCACAGGCTAAGGGCGCGCAGGTAGGTTTGCTCGCTCAACCAGTTGTTTTTCTCAACCAGTTCTTCGTGCATCAACGCGATCTGTGCGGCGGGGCCACCAAACGATAGCAGACCAATGCGGCCAAATACGCGGGTCATCTCACGCCAGTTAGGGATTTGAGAAAGCGGCAGGTCGGTCGGGGCAGCCATGGCATGCATCCTTACGTCACTGGAAACATGCGAACTTTGGCGGGCGCCTTCGGGGGGCGTTCGCAGTTAAAACCCCATGGCAGAAGGGGTCGCATATCATTGCACATCGGTCAATCTGGAGAAGGGGGTAAAGTGCAGGTTTCTGTTGCCAGGTACCTGCGAACCCCGCCTTAGGTCGCTAAACGTAAGGACTTAAGTTTCAATAGTTCCGGTCGCTTACGCGGCCATCGCCATTGGAGCACGATTGTCATTTGCAATTGTACAGTTTTCGCCGATAACGGTGGCAGACAGCCGAGATAAAGCATAACCCCTTTAGACGTTCGTCGATCCTGTTTCGACCCCATGATCCGCAAATGACGGATGATTGGTGGAGTCGCCGGGTACCGCCCCCGGGTCCGAACCGCTTATTACGAGCGCGTTTATATCCATAGTCCCGAAGGACAACTCATATATAGGGGCAGGTGGCCGCCGTTGCAAATGCTGATGTGTAAAAAAGTTACATGTGGGCGATTAGGGGGCGAATCTATTCACAATATACGCGTCTTGAACGCAGGCACCGCCGCGCGATACATGCTTTTTTGCGGCGGAATGGGTCGGAAACATTCGCAGAGGTATGGAATACCGTAGTTTTTCTCTAGCTTAAGAAGTTAACCTTTGACTTGCTTTGCGTAACAGGGTGACTTCGTTGCGTAATAGTAAATCTACTCTGGGGAATTGTTAACTATGAAACTATTTGCATCTGCATTGTTCGCAGGATTGTTTCTTTTGTCTGCGCCTGCCAGCGTTGATGCGGGCCAGATCATTGCTAAGGTCGATGTGTCGGAGCAGATCATGCGCGTGTACCGCGACGGCAAGCAAATCTATAAATGGCCTGTCTCTACAGCCCGCAAAGGTAAAGTGACTCCACGCGGAGCTTGGAAGGCAAAATGGCTGTCAAAGGATCACAAATCCAGCCTGTATAACAATGCGCCGATGCCTTACTCGATCTTTTATAGCGGTAACTTTGCTGTTCATGGCACCAACCAAACCAGCCGCCTTGGGCGCCCTGCCTCTGCTGGGTGTATCCGTCTCAAGACCAGCAATGCGGCCAAGCTATTTGCGCTCACCCAACAGGTTGGTTTGAAAAATATGAAAGTGGTGGTGCAAAACTAGATGTTTTCGATTTTAAAAGCAGCTCTGTCCGATA
This sequence comes from Sulfitobacter undariae, assembly GCF_014196805.1. Classification (GTDB taxonomy): domain Bacteria; phylum Pseudomonadota; class Alphaproteobacteria; order Rhodobacterales; family Rhodobacteraceae; genus Sulfitobacter; species Sulfitobacter undariae. Next base: position 432,159 of record NZ_JACIEI010000003.1, read on the forward strand.
TCGCTGCCCGTCGGATGGATGTCGCCAAATTGATATTTCTGCCAATGCTTGCGAATGTGTTGGCCGAGATGAACCTGACACGCGTGTACATTGCCACAGATTATGTGGGCGGTACTGGTGCAGGTTTTTTGGCGTTCTTTGTCAGCATCGCTACCGTAGCTTTTGTTGCGGTTGGGTGGCACCGTATTGTGCTGCTGGGTGAAAAGGCAAAAATAGTAGCTGCGCCGCGTGGGGCGATTTATCTGAATTATGCCGTTTCTTGGTTTTTTATCGGCTTTGTTCCGATCCTTGGCGTTCTTTTGTTGGGTGTTGGTGTTTATGTAATAGCTGTTTTGTTTGGCTTAGATGCCGCGCTTTTTGATGAATATTACATGTATGTACCTGAGTTCGCGCAGGGGGTAGGAAGCATGTTTTACACGGGCATGGGCATGTTTGTTGTCGCTATGGCAGTGATTTGGTATTTGTTTCGCGTTGGTGTGGTCTTGCCGCACTTGGCTTTAGGTCACAATCACATCGGAATGCGTCGTGCTTGGGGGCTGACCCGACCGCAAGCGGGCCCGATCTTCGGGACTGCTTTGGTTGCAAGCGCCCTGCAATCGCTGGCTACGGTGCTACTTTTCGTCAGCACCTCGTGGGCAATTGACTATGAAACAGGTGAAACTTCAATATTGTCAGAATATGTTACTACCTTACTAAATGTGATGGTTTTTACATTTTCCGGGCTGATCGGAGCGGCCATCTTGACCACGATTTACAAAAGGATTGAGCCGAGCGAATTGCCTCGCTCTTAAGCCATGTGTACACCTTCCCGTGGGAGTGGCACTTTGGGCATCCAAAGAATTGCCAGATGAAACGGGAGGGGCTGTAGCCCCGTACAGGAGAGACATATGTTCAACGCACTGATCGTAACAAAAGACGAAGAAGGCAAAACAAGCGCAGAGATCACCCAGATCTCCGAAGATCAATTACCCGAAGGTGAGGTATTGGTTGCGGTCGAGTATACCACAGTAAACTACAAAGACGGTCTGTGCATGAGTGCGGGTGGCGGTGGATTGGTCCGTAATTACCCCCATGTGCCAGGTATTGATTTTTCAGGCACCGTCGAGGCATCATCCGATCCGCGTTATAAGGCGGGTGATAAGGTTGTACTGACCGGCTGGCGTGTGGGTGAGGCCCATTGGGGCGGGTATGCGCAAAAGGCACGTGTGAAAGCAGACTGGCTGGTGCCGCTTCCTTCAGGCCTGACACCACGTCAAGCCATGGCTGTTGGCACGGCGGGCCTGACCTCCATGTTATCGGTGATGGCGCTTGAAAACCACGGCATCAAATCGGGCCCTGTGCTGGTGACGGGGGCTGCGGGCGGCGTTGGATCGGTTGCGGTGGCGATATTGGCGGGTTTGGGCCATGAGGTTGCTGCGGTGACAGGCCGTCCCGAAACCGAGGAATACCTGACATCTTTAGGCGCAACACAGATCGTTGCACGTGAAGAGCTGAACGAGACCGTCAAACGCCCGCTGGAAGGCGAGACGTGGGGCGGTTGTGTGGACGCTGTTGGCGGCGCGATGTTGGCGCGTGTATTGGGGCAGATGCAATACGGGGCGTCTGTCGCCGCTGTTGGTCTGGCGGGCGGCGCAGGATTGCCGACAACTGTCATCCCGTTTTTGCTGCGCGGCGTGAACCTGCTGGGCATTGATAGCGTGATGCAGCCCTATGAAAACCGTTTGCGCGCTTGGGAGCGCGTGGCGAAGGATTTGCCGATGGACAAGTTGGAGGCGATGGTTGTGCCTGCTACGATGTCGGATTTGCCCAAGCTGACAACAGACATCCTGAACGGTCAGGTCAAAGGCCGCGTGGTTGTTGATATCAACGCGTAAAGTACAGGTATTCCTGCTCCAAAAGCGACATGTTTTGGGGCAGGAAGCGACATTTTTGATTTGCAAGGGTTTGACTAGAGGTTTTAGTGATTGCGCCTGCAGTGATGTGTTCTAACTATTTGATATTTAATGGTTAAATTTGATTTCACTAGAGGGCGGGAAGGCCCGATTGTCGCATTTGATCTTATTTTTTATTTCTACTGTTGAATAACTTAACTTATTGATTTTTAATAATTAGTTGTCCTGTTATACCCTGATTTGACCCTATAGAGTAGGTCCCTCAAATAGTAATGAGGAACAACTCTGATATGGCACTAAAACCACCACTTATGGACTTGCCAATCGAGACCGCTGATAGCGGTTTTTATAAAGGCTTTGCGACGTCTGTCGCCGTTTCGGGAAAGGTTCTGGTCGGAGCATTGATCCTCTGGGCCGTGGCCTTCCCTGATCCGGCGGCGGCTGCGCTGGCTGCAATCAACACTGTGATTCTGGCGACCTTCAGCTATTGGTACGTTTATGCGATGGCATTTTTCGTAATTGTCTCGCTGATCTTGGCCTTGTGGCCTGCCTCGGGCAAGCTCAAGCTGGGTCATCCTGATGACGAGCCGGAATTCAGCAATTTTTCTTGGTTTTCGATGATGTTCGGGGCAGGGATCGGGATTGGCATGCTGACCTTTGCCACTGCCGAACCGATTTACCACTTGGCGCAGAACCCCTCCACGATTCAGGGCATCACAGTCGGTGGCACCGCTGATAACGTGCGCGCCGCTTATGTCTGGAGCTTTACGCATTGGGGCATCGCTGCTTGGGCGGCTTACGCCGTTGTTGGTCTGAGCTTGGCTTACTTTTCTTACCGTCGCGACCTGCCGCTGACCATTCGTTCGGCGCTGACGCCGCTGTTTGGTAGTAGATTATCGGGGCCACTGGGCCACATGATCGACGTGGTTGCTGTTGTGGCCACTGTTCTGGGTGTTGCCCAAACATTGGGTTTTGGTGTTGAACAATTTGTATCGGGCCTGAGCCGTATCGGTTTCGGTGATTGGCTGTATACCGCAAAAGCGGATGGCGGACAGAAGATATCCCTCATTGCTTTGGTCCTCGCTTTGGTGGTGATCATGGGCGCATCGACACTGTCTGCGCTGTCTGGCGTTGGTAAAGGCATCAAGTGGCTGTCCAACATCAACATGGGTCTTAGCTTTTTCATCCTCGCGTTCTTCTTGATCTTTGGCTCCACCTTCTTTGGTTTACAGGCGCTGTTTGTCGGTATCTGGGATTACGTGATCTCGATCCCCGGTAACATCTTTACCGTTTGGTCTGGTGATGGTGTTGAGGGTTCCGTTGCGAACCAGCTGAAAGGCTGGCAGGGCGGCTGGACGATCTTCTACTGGGCATGGTGGATTGCTTTTGCGCCGTTTGTTGGTGTTTTCCTTGCGCGTATCTCGCGGGGCCGGACTGTGCGTGAATATGTGCTGGGTGCAATCATCATCCCATCCATCATGTGCTTTGTTTGGTTCGCCATCGTTGGCGGTACGGCGATTGATCTGGAACTGAATGGCGGCGCAAATGGTGCAATCATCGGGGCAGGTCAGGCAGACCAACTGTTTGCAATGTTGGCTGTGATCCTGAACCCGACGTTGGCTTGGATCATGTCTGTGATCGTTGTGATCTTGCTGCTGACCTATCTGGTGACCTCGGCTGACTCGGCTGTGCTGATCATCAACACGATCAATGCTGCAGGTGACGAAGGACCCAAAGCACGTCCCCATATTATCTTTTGGGGTGTAGCACTGGCGTTGGTTGTGGGTGGCTTGATTGTTGCTGGCGGCTTGGGCGCGATCAAAACTGCCATGGTTATCGGCGCATTGCCGTTTAGCTTTGTGATGGTTCTGATGGGGATTGCCGTCATCAAAGCCATCTGGCTGGATGGTCGTCGCGAAGCGGCTGGCATTCAAACGTTGGCTGATATCTCCGAAGTCCCTGCAGAGTAAACTTTGCTCAAGAAAACGAAAAAAGAAGCCCCGGAGGTATCCTTCGGGGCTTTTTACATTTGACGCAAACGCATTCCCGACCCATCGTGTTTGCATGAAACTTGATATTGATTTTATTCGCAGCCAGTTTCCAGCATTTGCGGAACCAACGCTGCAAGGGCAGGCGTTCTTTGAGAACGCAGGCGGGTCCTATACATGTGCGCCCGTGATTGACCGGCTCACGCGGTTTTATACTCAGCGCAAGGTGCAGCCCTACGCGCCTTATGCTGCCAGTACGCTTGGCGGCAACGAGATGGACGAGGCGCGCGCGCGCATGTCTGCCTTGCTGGGGGTTGAAAACGACGAGCTATCGTTTGGGCCGTCGACCACCCAAAACACCTATGTCTTGGCGCAGGCATTTGGCCAGATGCTGCAAGCAGGCGAAGCCATCATTGTGACCAATCAGGACCATGAGGCCAATTCGGGGCCATGGCGCAGATTGTCCGAGCGCGGGATTGAGGTGCGTGAATGGCGCATTGATGCCGACACAGGCCGTCTGGACCCTGCCAAGCTGGAAGAACTACTGGACGACAAAGTGCGTCTTGTCTGCTTTCCACATTGTTCCAATGTGGTCGGTCAAGTGAACCCCGTGACCGAGATTACTGCCCTTGCCCATGCAGCTGGCGCATTTGTCTGTGTAGATGGCGTATCTTACGCGCCGCATGGGTTTGTGGATGTGGGCGCGTTGGGGCCTGATATCTATCTGTTTTCGGCTTATAAAACCTTTGGCCCGCACCAAGGTTTGATGGTGATCCGCCGTCCTTTGGCCGAGCTGCTGCCCAATCAGGGGCATCATTTCAACGGCGGCACATTGTACAAGCGCTTTACCCCTGCCGGGCCTGACCACGCGCAGGTAGCGGCCTGTGCAGGTATGGCAGATTACATTGACGCGGTTTACGAGCATCATGGCGGAGGCAAGGCTGATGCCGCTGGACGCGGTGTTGCGGTGCATGATCTGATGCGAGATCACGAAACCGAACTGTTGCAGCAACTTCTGGACGCGGTGAAGTCGCGTAACTCGGTGCGGCTAATTGGGCCCGATACAGCCCATGACCGCGCCCCAACCGTTGCGTTGGCGCTTAACCGCCCCGGTTTGGATGTTGCACGTGATCTGGCTGCGCATGGCGTCATGGCAGGCGGTGGCGATTTCTATGCAAGCCGCGCCTTGAACGCGATGGGGGTGAATACTGACACAGGTGTGCTGCGCCTCAGCTTCACGCATTACACATCACAAGCGGAAATAAATCAGCTATTGAACGCTTTGGATGATGTTTTGTAAGCCTCTGCCCTTGACCCTGATGTGGCTGCCCTAACTCCTTAATCAAAACCTACCAAAGGCAGCCACATTGAACGATAAAACCCCCATTCTGATCTGGTTCCGCCGCGATCTGCGGCTGAGCGATCACCCCGCGTTACATGCCGTCTGTGCCACAGGACGGCCTGTGATCCCTGTGTTTATCCTTGATACGCAATATGACGCGCTAGGCGCCGCGCCCAAATTTCGCATGGGGCTTGGGATCGGGCATTTCGCAGAGGTGCTGAGTGCGCAAGGCAGTCGGCTGATTTTAAGAAAGTCAGCTAAGGCATTGGATGGCTTGCAAGAGCTGATCAAAGAGACAGGGGCGGAAACGGTCTATTGGACGCGCCAGTATGATCCCGATGCTGTCACGCGTGACAGCGCGGTGAAGGCCGCATTAAAGGAACAGGGGATCGAGGCGCGATCCTTTGGTGGGCATTTGATGTTTGAGCCTTGGTCGGTGCAGACTAAGACAGGGGGCTATTATAAGGTCTTCACGCCGTTTTGGCGCACTGTGAAAATCCGCGATGTTGAAGCCCCTTTGCCTGCGCCGCGCAGTTTGACTGCCCCAGAAAGCTGGCCTGCCTCCGATGATCTGGCGGATTGGCAGATGGGGGCTGCGATGCAACGCGGGGCCGAAGTGGTGCGTCCCTTTGTGCAGTTGGGCGAGCAAGCTGCACAATCACGCCTTGGGGTATTTTTGTCGGATAAAGTCTCGGATTATAATGAAAACCGCGATCTTCCCGCTGTTGATGGCACATCAAACCTCAGTGAAAATCTGGCATTAGGCGAAATCAGCCCCCATCAGTGTTGGCATGCAGGGCAACGCGCCTTTCATGAGGGCAAGGCAGGGGCGGAGGTGTTTCTCAAAGAGTTGGTGTGGCGCGAATTTGCGTATCATCTGATGCATCACACACCGCGTATCCTGACCCACAACTGGCGTGAGGAATGGGCTGGCTTTGACTGGAACGAAGACGAGCGCCGCTCGGAGGTGAGGGCATGGAAGCAAGGCCGAACAGGTATTCCTTTTGTCGATGCGGCCATGCGCGAAATGTATGTCACGGGGCGTATGCACAACCGTGGGCGGATGATTGTCGCCAGCTACCTTACAAAACACCTTCTCTGTCATTGGCGTATCGGACAAAAATGGTTTGAGGATTGCCTGATTGATTGGGACCCCGCAGCCAACGCAATGGGCTGGCAATGGTCAGCGGGATCAGGTCCAGACGCGAGCCCCTATTTTCGCGTGTTCAATCCGGTGACCCAGCTAGAGAAGTTCGACAAAGGTCATGCCTATGCTGACCGATGGATCGCCGAGAACAACGCCGCGCCCCATCAGGATGCATTGGCGTATTTTGATGCCATCCCGAAACAGTGGGGCATGGCGCCTGAAAACTCTTACCCCAAGCCTGTGGTCGATGTTTCGGAAGGGCGTAAGCGTGCTTTGATGGCATATGAAAATAAAGGTTTCTAGTTTCGGAGCTTCGTGCGCGATCAGACGCCAAGCGCTAGGTCATCCTTGGTCAATCAGCCGATCTAGGGCATGTGGAATATTTACCTCACTTCTACGTTAGCTATATTTGGGAGTGGAAATTATGCCATGATCCAGATTACGTTAGGAAAAACAGGGGAGTATTCCCTGCGTAACGAAGAAAGTCTTTTCAATGCCCACAGCTGCACGCCTTGTCGCGGCGATCTTGCTCGCCTCTTTTGGGTGGATAATGTCGGATATGATCCGGCCGTTGATGCCTGAAGGAACCGCTTTTGGCCGGTTCAATTATATAAATGCTGTCATCGGCCTTTGTGTCGGGTGGATCGCAATGGGAAGCCGCGCGGGACGTGGGATTGTCCCTGGTATCAACAACGGGTTTACGGGGGTCGTGCTTTTGTTCATCTGGGGTTTTGCGGTGCACTCTAGTATCCGCATGTTCCAAGAGTCGATGAAGCGCCGCTACGATGATCCTATGGAAGCGTTTGCGTCTATTTTCTTGATTGCATCCGACTTTGCTATCGAAATTGCAACCGCGCCGGTGATTATCACCTCGATTGCCTCGGCGGTGGTGATCGGATGTCTGGTGGAGTTTTCAGCAGGTCGTTGGCGTTAATCTGATATGAATTCACTCTTCTTCTACGGCTCATTGCGACATGTGCCTTTGCTAGAAACCGTTTTGGGCCGCAGGCTTGATGCTGTGAATTCGCGGCTTGCTGCTTTGGCTGGCTATGCGGTTTATGCGGTTGCTGAAGGCCCGTTTCCAATGTTGGTGCAGCAGCAAGGTGCCAACGCGCAAGGGCTGGTCGTCACGGATTTGTCCAAGCAAGATATCGCACGGCTGGATTTCTATGAGGGCGGATTTGACTATGACCTGATTGATGTGTCGCTGGAAGACGGTACGTTAGCACAGGTATATGTCTGCGCGGCTGATCGCTGGCAGGCACTTGATGTTTGGGACTTCTCTGATTGGGAACAGCGTTGGGCCGAAATGTCGTGTTTTGCGGCCGTAGAGGTCATGGGGTATTTCCTGACCCACACCCGCGATCAAGTTGCCGCGATGTTCCCTCAAATTCGCGCACGGGCGTGGTCCAAATTTTTGGGCGCATACCGTCATGCGGGGCAGGGTGTGTTTGAGGGCAAAGTCGAAATTGAAAAGATCACGCGCGCCTATGTCGGGTATTTTGCCTTTGATGAGGTGAGCCTGCGGCATGAGAGATTTGATGGCAGCATGTCAGAGCTTTTGGAGCGGTCGTATATGGTCGCCGGTGATGCGGCTCTGGTGCTGCCCTACGATCCTGTGAGAGATCGTGTGTTGTTGGTTGAGCAGGTGCGCATGGGGCCAATAGGGCGTGGTGATCCCGAAATTTGGCATTTGGAGCCGATAGCGGGGCGCATTGATCCGGGCGAAACAGCAGAGCAAGCAGCGCAGCGTGAAGCCCGTGAAGAAGCGTCACTTGATTTGAGCAAGCTTGAGTTGGTTTCAAAAGGTTACGCCAGCCCCGGTGAATCGACCGCATATTTTCACATTTTTGTTGGTCTGGCGGATTTACCGGACGCAGCCGCGGTGATTGGCGGATTGGCCGAAGAACAAGAAAACATCCGTTCGCGTTTGATTTCATTTGATAAATTCATGAAAATGGCGGAGCGGCAATCTCTTGCCAATACGCCGCTTGCGCTGCTGGCTTATTGGTTGGCGTATCATCGAAGCAGGTTGAGGTCTTGATGTGGCGTAGTTAGATATAGGGAGCATAGATTATAGAGGTGCCCCCCATGCATGTAGCGCGCGATCTGGAACAAGCTGTGGGCAATACGCCCCTCATAAAATTACGTCGTGTCAGTGCCGAGACGGGATGCGAGATTTACGGCAAAGCCGAGTTCATGAATCCCGGTCAGTCGGTCAAAGACCGCGCGGCCCTTTTCATCATCCGCGACGCCATTGCGCGCGGTGATTTGAAACCCGGTGGCACCATTGTTGAGGGCACTGCGGGAAACACAGGCATCGGTCTGGCGCTGGTAGGGGCCTCGATGGGGTTTAAATCCGTCATCGTCATCCCCGAGACCCAATCCGAGGAAAAGAAAACCATGTTGCGCCTTGCTGGGGCAGAACTGGTTCAAGTACCCGCAGCCCCGTACCGTAACCCGAACAACTTTGTTCGCTATTCCGAGCGTCTGGCGACTGAACTGGCGCGCACAAGTGAAGCAGGCGTGATCTGGGCGAACCAGTTTGACAACACTGCTAACCGCCAGTCGCATATTGAGACAACTGGACCGGAAATCTGGAAACAGACCGATGGCAAAGTTGATGGTTTCATCTGTGCTGTCGGTTCTGGTGGTACTTTGGTGGGGACGGCGATGGCATTGCAGCCCAAAGGCGTGAAAATCGGCATTGCTGATCCAGATGGTGCAGCGCTGTTTAACTATTACACCAAAGGTGTGCTTGAGATGGAGGGCAGCTCCATCGCAGAAGGCATCGGGCAGGCGCGCATCACCCGCAACCTAGAGGGCTTTACGCCTGACTTTGCCTATAACATCTCTGACGCTGAAGCGCTGCCAATGGTTTTTGATATGTTGGAACATGAGGGGCTATGCCTTGGGGCTTCCTCAGGGGTGAATATCGCAGGGGCCGTCCGCATGGCCCGTGAAATGGGGCCGGGTCATACAATCGTTACTGTTTTGTGTGATTTTGGAACACGTTATCAGTCGAAATTGTTTAATCCTACCTTCTTGCGTGAAAAAGGGCTTCCTGTGCCAGAGTGGCTTGATCGCGCGCCCGCTGAAATTCCTTCGGTATTTGAGGACGTGTGAAGCCAATGACGAACTCTCTAAAGTTGCGATTTGCTGCGGTTATTGCAGCGTTGATGTTCTGTGCTGGTGCTGTCTTTGCACAGGAACTGCCCGGGATAGATATGGACCGCTGGCAGGAACTGACGAACCGTGCAGAAGCATCGGTGGATGCTGGTGATATTGGGTCTTTGGAAAGTTATCGCGGTAGCCTTGCGCAATATCGCACGAAATTTGATGAGGTACGGAACCTGAACGCCTCGCGGATCGCAAGCTTGCGCGATCAGTTGACGTTGCTGGGCACGCCTCCTGCAGAGGGAGAAGGGGTGCCAGAGGCTGCCGAGGTCGTCGCGCAGCGCAAGGAACTTGAGACGCAACTCGCAGTTCTCAGCGCCCCAGTGCAAGTTGCAGATAGCGCGTATGCCCGCGCTGATGGCTTGATCGGTGAAATTGATACAGCCCTGCGTACCCAACAAACACAAGAATTGCTGGAGGTCATCGGAAGCCCTGTAAATCCTGCGCATTGGCCGGCCGCATATGATGCCTTGTATGACGCATTGTCACATGTTTGGGCTGAGGTGGATTCCGTGGAAGCTGCTGAAAGTCGGGCGGATTTGAAAAACAATTTGCCCCTGATCCTTATTTCCGTGATTGCAGGGCTAATCTTGATCGTTCAGGGACAAAAATGGTCAAAAAAACTGGTGGGATACTTCAGCCGTGAGGACGGTGGTGGATCTGCACTGGGTATTTGGCGGTTCTTGGTTTCGCTTTTGCGGATCGTGTTCCCCCTGTGTGGCCTTGCACTATGGAGTTATGCGGCTGGTTTGACCGGTTATTTAGGCGTTCGCGGCGAAGAGCTTGCGGTGGCTTTCGCAGTGCTGGGCGGACTTATGTTGGTCGTTCGCTGGATCGCAGAACAGATTTTCTCCAGGCAGGATTCTGACGCGTTGCTTCTATTCAGCGCAAAAGAACGCAGTCAGCTCCGTTTCACAGTAAGTGGCATTGGCTTGGTCGCCATCTTTAGCACGTTGATCTACCGTGTGCTTGAGTTAGACGAAGCCAGTAATTTGATCCAGTCGGTCATCAATTTCCCCTTCACGGTTTTGATCGGTTACGGGCTATTTCGGTTGGGTCGAATTCTGCGTCATTTCGGCCGCGAAACAGATGAACCTGAGGTGAATGAGCCGACGCGCGCCAGCACACTTGCTCTTTTGGTGCGGAGTCTTGGAACTTTCACCGTTGCAGTGGCGATTGGAGCGCCAGTGTTGCAAGCGATCGGCCTAAACAACGCAAGTTCGTTTGTGCTTGCTCCGACACTGCTCACGCTGGTCATATTGGGATTGGTGCTGGTTTTACAGCGGTTTAGTGCAGACCTGTACGGCGTCATCACTGGACAAGGCCTGCAATCTAGAGAAGCTTTGATGCCCATTTTCTTCGGGTTGATCCTGCTTATGTTGGCCTTGCCGATACTTGCCTTGGCTTGGGGTGTCAGAATTTCAGATATGACCGAGATCTGGGCCGCCTTTAGACGTGGTTTTGCGGTTGGAAATTCGCGTATCTCTCCGACTGACTTTCTAACATTTGCCGCAATTTTTACGGTTGGGTATTTGATTACACGCTTGGTGCAAGGGGCACTTAAAACCAACGTACTGCCCAAAACCAAAATCGACAAAGGCGGCCAGAACGCTATTGTCTCAGGTCTTGGATATGTGGGTATCTTCCTTGCCGCATTGGCGGCAATCACGGGGGCGGGTATTGACCTCAGTTCGCTAGCGATTGTGGCAGGGGCGCTGTCGGTCGGTATCGGTTTTGGTTTGCAAAATATTGTATCAAACTTCGTCTCGGGCATCATTTTGCTGATCGAAAGGCCGATCTCAGAGGGGGATTGGATTGAAGTAAGCGGCGGCCAAATGGGGTATGTCCGCGACATTTCAGTACGTTCCACGCGGATTGAAACTTTTGATAAAACCGATGTGATCGTGCCCAATGCCGATTTGGTCAGTGGGACAGTCACCAACTATACCCGCGGCAATACGCTGGGCCGTGTCATTGTGCCAATCGGTGTTGCCTATGGGACGGACACCCGTAAGGTGGAATCTATCCTGCGCGAGATCGCAGAATCTCAACCGATGGTTCTGGCAAACCCCGCGCCAGCAATCTTGTTTATGAAATTTGGGGCGTCATCTTTGGATTTTGAAATCCGGATGTATTTGCGTGACATAAACTGGAGCCTGGCTGTTAAAAATGATGTTAATCATGCCATTGCGCAGCGTTTTGTAGAAGAAGGGATTGAAATCCCATTTCCGCAGCAAGATGTTTGGTTGCGTACTGCACAACAACATACCCCGCCTGAACAACCGCCCGAAGAAACGGTTGCCCATGACACAAATCGTGTTCAGCAACGACCAGATGATTTTCTGGTAGAAGAAGACTCGGACGACGATGGCGACGTTCCTGCCGAGAACTCGGATACTCATATCGACGGAGACAGCGGCCTATGACCACAATGCTTTTTCGCGAAGACCCGTATATGCGCGATGCGACCTCGGAAGTGATTGCGCATACCGCTGAAGGCGGGATCGTTCTGGCCGCAAGCATCTTTTACCCCACAGGGGGCGGGCAGCCAGGTGACAGTGGTGTATTGGAATGGCAAGGCTGTCGTATCTCGATTGCCACGGCGGTCAAAGGGCAGGGTGATCAGATCATCTTGGTTCCATCCGAACCCTTACCCATGCCTCCGATCGGGGCGCATGTGGTCCAACATCTGGACTGGGACCGCAGGCACAAACACATGCGGGTTCACACGGCGCTGCATCTGCTCTCGGTTGCCGTACCTTTTGGTGTGACTGGGGGCTCTATCTCGGCCACTCACGGCAGGCTTGATTTTGACATGCCCGATGCGCCCGAGGACCGCGAAGCATTAGAGACGGCGCTGAATGATTTTGTTGAGGTAGATACCCGTGTCAGCGAAAGCTGGATCACCGAGGCCGAACTGGACGCGTCCCCACAGCTGGTGAAGACAATGGCTGTTAAACCTCCGCGGGGCAGTGGCGATATCCGGCTTGTGCGGATTGGTGAAGATAATGACTGGATTGATCTTCAGCCTTGCGGTGGCACTCATGTTGCGCGCACTGGTGAAATCGGTGCATTGCGGCTTGGAAAAATCGAAAAAAAGGGCCGGATGAACCGCCGAATTTATCTACATCTCGATTGTTGAACTTTTACGGTGCTTTAATGCAATTTTGGGCTTGCACTTGCGCCCGCTCCCTTGCTAAAGACCCCTAACGGACAGGTGGCCGAGTGGTCGAAGGCGCACGCCTGGAAAGTGTGTAGGCGGGAGACCGTCTCCAGGGTTCGAATCCCTGTCTGTCCGCCATATCAATTTGATTTTAAATGAAAAAATCAACGCTTTGATAATATACCCGCCTAAAAGCCCTCCAAGCGAAAAGCGATTGGATATGCTCGGTTGCAACTGATTATGCCTAGTATGCGACACAAAGCAGCCAGTCTTTCTGCTACGTTGGTTGCATCATCCAATAACGCTGCTCTAGGCTCAGGACCCATTAATTTACTTGAGGTGGTTCAGCCTTCATGATTCAATCTCCCGAAACGGGAGGGTACACATGAGCAATCTTTACTGGCGGACTGAGCATCAAATGGCGCGACTTAGGCTATATTTCCCGAAGAGCCATGGTGTGGCACGGGTAGACGATACGTCGCGTATTGAGCGGTATTGTTTTTACCAATCGCAATGGCTTACGGTGGTGTGACATACTCAGGGAATATGGCTCATACAAGACGCTCTACAGCCGGTGGAAAAGATGGAGTGACATGGGCGTGTTCGCGCGGATCATGATGGGACTGGCTGCTGAAGCTCCCGACAACAAGAGAATTTCGATCGACGCTACCTACCTCAAGGCACATCCATTGCCCCTCTCATGCATGTTTACATGCATGAGAGGGGCACGGCTTCCAGTTTAGGTGGACCTGTCGCGGTTTGATGCCGCTCCTTTGATAGCATTTACTGTAACAAAGGAGATAAACTATGGGACTGAAACGGACGGACGAATTTCGCCAAGATGCGGTGCGTATCGCGCTGACCAGCGGGCTGACACGCAAACAGGTGGCTGACGATCTTGGTGTCGGTATGTCGACGCTGAACAAGTGGATTACGGCACACCGAGAGACGAACGTAGTGTCGAATGAGGATTTGGGACTGGCTCAAGAGAATGA
>NZ_JACIEI010000004.1 GCF_014196805.1 Sulfitobacter undariae
GCTCACAGCCATCGTTGCAGGCCACAAACAAAGCCAGATCAACGATCTGCTACCGTGGAATTACGTCAAATAGGTGGGATCGACGCACCGCTTACGATCTTCTAGCAGATGCAAATGACTATCAGAGACTCTGATAGATATGCTTCCGCTGGTTTGGGAGGCAGCAAGGGCAACCAGCTGTTCAATGATTTGGGCGCGCATTGATACGTTGACTGTCTGTGGCAGCAAGGTTGTCATCATTTGCCCAAACAACGAATTCAAGCTGCGCGTAATGCGACTTAGCGCCTCTTGATAAGTGAATGAAAGATCACGCAAACTGTGCAAAAATTCACCGTCGATACTTTTTTGTTCAATAGCGTGGTTTTTGTCTGCATCAGCCCACCCTGCTTGATAGCCTTCTTCGAAGGCATGCACTTTTTGATCCTCTGCTTTTTCCAGCGGAATCAGGTCTTCTGGCGCGCCATCTGGACCTAAGGAACTGAAATCAGCGTAGCGGTGAGAAATCGAAATCATGCTTTTTCCTCCTTGTCTTCCAGCCAGCCACGCAAGATTTCGACAGTCTCCTCCTGCCGTTCGCCAATCATGTTGCGCAAACGGTCAACAGGATCTTGAGGGGAGCCATCGAATTGTTCACTTTTCTCCAGCGCGCCGGCCGCTGCGAACCCACTGCGAGGCAAGTTGTCTCCCATATCTTCAGCTTCCAACAACGCCATTCGGCTATTCTCATCTGCATCAGAAAAGCGGGTCATCGTTGCGTCTTGACCATCTTCCGGAGCGGCCAACGCGGGGATAGTGGCAGGCTGGCGGGTCAACACTGGGCGAATAACGAAGAGGCCAAGGATCAAAGTAACGATGGCGAGAACTAGCATTTGCAGTGCTGAAAGCAGGTCAAAGTCAAACTGATCCATTAATGATACACTCGCGGCAGTACCGGCCGGAGCAACACTTTGCAGGGCCATGGACTTCAACGTTATGATATCGCCACGCTCCGCATCGAAACCCACTGCCGACGAAACCAGTTCACGCAAAGCTTCTATCTCAACTGGATCGCGCGGCTGTGAGATAGTCTCCCCAGTCTCATCTAGTGAACTTGTCTCATTTACAAGAACAGCTACAGAAAGACGTTTAATAGCCCCCGGCGCGCGAATGATCTCTCTTTCGGTTTCAGAAACTTCATAGTTAATTCTTTCCCGTGTTTCACTATTCTGAGACGAAGATTTCCCGCCGCCCTCTGCATCCCCCTCGTCGGGCAGATTGCTCGCTACGGTGACGTCACCACCCTCATTTCCTTCTGCCGTATTGGTACGTTCTTCTGTGTCGCTGCTGATAGCAACGCGACCTTCTGGATCAAAACTACGTTCCCGAATCGCCTCACTCTCGGTGATTGTATCCACGCTGACTTCGACAACCGCATTCCCAAAACCAACCCGTGCTTCCAGCAGCCGCTGAACACGGTCGCGAAGGACTTGCGCCTTGTCGTCCCCTCCAGCGGTGGGAATCGTCTCTTCAGCTGGCCCGATTAGAGCCCCATTAGCGTCAATAACAGCCACATCTTCAGGAGAAAGCCCTGCCACCGCCGAAGCCACAAGATAGCGGACAGCTTTAGCTTGCGGCACCGATATTGCGCTTCCGTTCGGTGTTAACGAAACCGACGCTTTAGGCGTTACGCCACGCTGGAAAGGGTTTGAACCCGTGCTCGCGATGTGAACGCGGGCCATTGCAATCGCAGGGTTAGCGACGATTGTCCGCGCCAATTCACCTTCTTTGGCACGCCAGTATGCGGCATCAAACATCTGACTGGTGGTCCCAAACCCCGTCAATTGATCTAATAATTCATACCCGCGGTTCCCGTTGGCAGGCAATCCTTCGCTCGCCAAAGTAAGACGCAATTGATCCCGCTCTTTACTGTCCACAAAAATGGACCCGCCTCTCACTTCAAAAACGACGCCTCGCTGCTCCAACCCCCGAACGACATCGCCTGCTGCGCTGCTTTCCAGGCCCGCGTACAGTAATGTCATACTCGGCGCTGCAGTCATCCTTGCCATCGCAAGAATCGCAAAAAACATCACACCAGTCGCCACGACAACAATGAGTTGTCTCTTGAGCCCCAGTTTCATCCAAACATTCAGATATTGCTGCACAGTCGCCTCCGTCGCGCCAGACGTTCTGCCCAGCCTCAACAACAAAAATGACCGATCCAGCTTAACAACCCGTTAGTGCAATCGAGTCTATATCAATGGAAACAACAAAGGATGGAGACATTATGGCAACCGAAGCAGACATCACGGATGTTTTGCCCACAAAGTCAAAAATCCCCTTAACTGTCGGGTTGGTACTGGCCTTGGTCGGCGCTGGAGGCGGATTTTATGCGACATGGTCGGGCATGATTCTGGGCGACACAGATGCAACACACACCGAAAATACAAATGAAGACGTCAACAATTTCGCTGCGAACTTCGCCTTCGTCGAGGTCGACGCGATGGTCATCTCGATCGATAGTAAGCCTGTACGTCGCCTGCTCCGTTTCCGTGCCCAACTAGAAGTACCGAAGATGTATCAGGATGAGGTAACTACGCTCATGCCGCGTGTTGTTGACGTGCTCAACAGCTATTTACGCGCGTTGGAAGTGTCAGATCTGGAAGATCAGGCGGCCCTGGCAAGGTTGAGGGCACAAATGTTGCGCCGCGTTCAGATTGTGACGGGAACAGGCCGCGTCAACGACTTTTTAATCATGGAATTTGTATTAACATAAGGGGACATGCGATGGATATTATTGCAGATATCTTACTAATCTCAGGAGCGATCGGAGCAGGAGTTTACTGTCTCGTGCTTGGACGAAGGCTTAACAAGTTTAATGACTTAGAGAAGGGCGTCGGCGGGGCAGTGGCCGTTTTGTCAGCTCAAGTTGACGACCTGAATCGGACTTTAGCCGCCGCACAGAACACTGCCGCAGGCGCAGCGCAAACCTTAACTGACCTTTCAAAACGAGGCGAGGAGATTTCCCGCAAGTTGGAATTTCAAATGGCATCATTACACGATCTCCCCGAAGTGCCCAACACCTCGACACCTCAAAGGCCAGTAACCCCAACAACAGAATGCCCAACTACACCGATGTTCGCCCGACGCCTACACTCAGTCAATTCGGAAGAAGTTGTATGATGTTTCGTAGAATCAAAAAAATGGTTTCGCCTTCTGGCCGAGGCTCTGTGCTTACAATTTCCGCTCTACTAGTATGCTCAGCGGCCGCGCGATTGGTAGCGAGTGCCAGCGGTGCTCTTGCTCAGGACGGTTCGCTTCCAACCGAAGCCGTTCAGAACAAACAAGTACAGGTACCGACTGAGGAAGGAAACTCGCTACCAACATCTGAAGTAAAGGTTACGGCCAGAGATAATGTATCAAACCTTATTAAATCTCTACAACAGAGAGAAGCCCATGTTTCAGAACGTGAACAAAAGTTAGAAATGCGTTTACAAGCACTTAATGTAGCGGACGAGGAAATTGAAAAGCGGCTCGTGACTCTCACAGAGACTGAAGAAGCCCTCCGTGCGACATTGTCGCTCGCGGACGAAGCATCAGAAAAAGATCTACTTCAATTGATTTCCGTCTATGAAAGCATGAAGCCCAAGGATGCAGCTCTATTGTTCGAACAAATGGAGCCAAATTTTTCATCTGGCTTTTTAGGTCGGATGCGGCCCGATATTGCAGCTGAAATCATGGCCAATCTTACACCCCAGACAGCTTATTCTATCAGTGTTATTTTAGCGGGTCGCAATGCAAATGTCCCCAAGTCCTGAATTCTAAAGATGTTTCATTAATAACCCTCTGCGACAATAGCACAAACTGAAATTAGGAACTGAAATGATCGGCATAATTGGTATCGTGACCATCTTCGTTATGGTTTTTGGCGGCTACCTGCTCGCCGGGGGCAAAATGGGAATCATCCTGAAAACCCTTCCATTCGAAATCGTCATTATTTGTGGGGCAGCCCTGGGTGCTTTCATGATTAGCAACGATGGCCCCGCAATAAAGCACACACTAAAAGACATAAGCAAAGTGTTTAAAGGCCCAAAATGGAAACATGAAGACTATCGTGACTTACTCTGTCTGTTGTTTGAATTGATACGCTTGGCACGTCAAAACCCTGTAGCCGTAGAAGAGCATATCGAATCCCCAGAGGATTCTGACATATTCAAAAAATACACAAAAATTTTGGCCGATAGTGAAGCCGTTGCGCTGATATGTGACACCATGCGATCCGCATCCATGAACTACGACGACCCGCATCAAGTAGAGGAGGTGTTAGATAAAAGAATGGAGGCAAACCTAGAACATGCTATGCATTCCAGCCATGCACTTCAGGTGGTTGCAGATGGTCTTCCAGCGCTTGGAATCGTAGCGGCGGTGCTGGGTGTCATAAAAACAATGGCATCCATCGACCAACCTCCGGAAGTGTTAGGTAAGTTGATCGGTGGCGCGCTCGTTGGAACATTTTTAGGTGTTTTTCTAGCTTACGGATTAGTCGGGCCTTTTGCCGCGAGGGTAAGCGATACCATTAAAGATGATGCACATTTTTACCAATTAATCAGAGAGGTTCTAGTAGCCAACCTTCATAATCACGCTACGAATATCTGCATCGAAGTTGGCCGGCAAAACACTCCTTCGCATTGCCGCCCCAGCTATGGAGAACTCGAAGAAGCGCTCAAAGCACTGAAGCAGAGTGCAGCATGAAGTTATTTCTAATGGTGATTTCAATTATCCTTGTCACGGCATTTGCGGCTTCTGCGCAGCAGCTTTCCGTTCGGTCGGGTGACCACCCATCATTCAGTCGATTAACTATACCGATAAATGGAACCGAAAACTGGGCAGCTCGCCGAACCCATGAAGGTATAGTTGTTACCTTGCCGGAGCATAAGGGTGGCTTTGACATCAGCGACGTTTTTACTCGCATGCGTCGTGACCGAATTACCGCGCTGGATGTTTCTGAAAATTCGCTTACTATTCGCGTCGATTGCGCTTGCGATGCCGCAACTTTTCGCAGCGGCCAGTTGTTGGTGATCGACGTCGCAGATGCAGGTATTAAACTGCTTGGGCGGCCCTTAAATGTGCCACAGCCAGCACTACATAATCAGTTGAAAACTCAAGCGACAGCTATCCGTGTAGGAGAGGCTGTATTGCCCTGGGTCGGCAGTAATGCTCCAATTTTTAAAGCCCCATCTTTCAAAAGAACACTGGAAAAGAACCGAACTTCACCCAAACAAAAAACATCAGTCCTCGATCAAAACGCCCGCCTAAACGAAGCTCGGAAAAGCATTTTAGGAGAAGTTGCAAACGCAGCAAGTACCGGGCTACTAACGCATAGCACAGCTAGGTCCGCTCCCGCATTGACCCCGAGCGCCAAACAGGCACAGCGCCCATCTCTCGAACCAAGAGAGCTACCTAAATTACCCACCAGCAAATCACCTAATTTACGCATAAGTAATAGTAAGGATCGACCATTTGACACTTTACCCCCCATTTTCAATACAGGTGCAGTAATTGAGGCCTGCCCCAGTTCAACATTATTCGATGTTGCCAGCTGGGGGAATGAAACCTCTTTTTCCTCGCAAATTGGGCCTGCGCGAAACGCCCTTATGAACGCACGCGACCAGCTTGAACTCGACGCAGCTAAAAATTTGGCACAACTATATCTGTACTTTGGCTTTGGGGCAGAGGCTCTCAATACATTGCACCTAGATCCGCAACTTAGCTCAAATTCTCCACACCTTACAGATATGGCCAACATTTTCGAACACGGCACCCTAACACGTCCAAATTCACTCGTCGCGCATACGAACTGCGCTACAGATGTAGCTCTCTGGGCCAGCATCGGACTAAACAATATTACTACCGATGTATTGATAGATGCTAAGGCGGCACTCCGAGCCTTAAACAGACTACCAACACATCTTAGGCTTACACTGGCGCCCGCACTTAGCGAAGTTTTATTACAATACGGCAACAAAGACGCTGCTGCTGCTGCATTGCGCAGCATAGAAAGGCTACCGAACGGTCTCGCTCCAAATGCTCAACTAGCTCAAGCGGCTCTTTCCGAAGAAATAGGAAATCCCACGGACACTTTACTTCAGGATATAGCAAGCACGAATAGTGCTGAATCCCCAGCCGCGCTTATCCAACTGGTACGAAATAAGGTAAAGGCAGATGAGCCACTTTCTTATCAAACTGTCACGCTAGTTGAAGCATATGCTCATGAGTTTCGTGGGACGCAATTGGGCAATCAACTGCGCCAGACACAAATCTTGGCCCTCAATCAATCTGGTCAATTCGAAAGGGCCTTAACTGCGCTTGATGCCCTCACCCCATCGTTATCACCAGCTACTATCACCAGATTGCGCCAATCAGTATACGAATACCTGACAAAGAATGCGCCTGATCAAGTATTTCTCGAGAGAACATTCGAGCTTGATCCAAACTCAATGCACGCGTTCACAAATGAGACCAAACTTCTTTTAGCCTCGCGGTTGATGGATTTAGGGTTTGCAGCCGAGGTTCAAAAGGTTTTAGCGACAATTCCAGACACTCCTCGCCAGAAAAATCGCCAGATCCTAGCGGCTCGAGCTGCAATTACGCTACATCAACCTTTTCAAGCACAAGCCTCCCTTATTGGACTTGATGGAGCTGACGTCGCACTGCTATCGGCCCAAGCAAAAGAAATGTCTGGCGCGCACGGTGACGCTGCAAAAATTTATGCAGACAATGATGCAACTATACAAGCAAGTCGCGCAGCGTGGCTATCTGATGAGTGGCGGGAACTCACTCCTTCAGACGAAGAGGGCTTTGGTGCAGTTTCCAACCTAGTTCAACAACAACCTATAATCGATGACGCAAATATCGGCCCAATAGCCCGTGCAAATAGAATACTTCAGGAAAGCGGCACAGCCCGAGCAACACTACAAGAATTTTTACTAAACCCTCTCGTCAACATTGAATAAAAATAATCAACTCCGATTTAAAAATTGACCGAAAATAAACCTGAAACTTATACGCTGTCTTTCATCCGAAGAACGCGGCGAAGTCGAGGTCCCGAATGCATATTTACATATATATAAATTCAACAAAAAAGATTATGATTAAAAGAGCGTCGATCAAAATACAATATAGGCTTCACTCGTTCACCCGACTTTATAATAAAATTTCTAACCTCTCAGATAAAAATTCTTTGGTCGATCACATTTCGAAAAAACTTAGTTCACTCTCCTTCTCCACTTGCAAAGTAAGCATCACTGAATTGATGCGTATACCTCACATCAAATCGAGAATTGTCACTCTCTATCAAAGCCATTCGACTTCTGCTCTTTCCGAAGGGGCTGACGTATGACGTTTTCCCTTCGCGCCATGTATCAACCAACAGTTCTTTTAGCCGTCGCTTTAATGATGATCATTGTAATGATGATCTTGCCCATGCCTGCATGGATTCTCGATGCAGGCCTAGCCGCATCCTTTGCTCTGGCTATCCTGATTTTCACAGTGACCCTCTTTATAGAACGTCCTCTCGACTTTTCTGCCTTCCCCACCATCTTACTAGCATCCCTCATGCTCCGGCTTTCACTTAACGTATCCTCAACGAAACTGATCATTGGAGAAGGGCATACGGGGACAGATGCGGCCGGAAATGTCATTCAGGGCTTCGCACAATTTGTCATGGGTGGGTCTGTTTTCCTCGGCTTGGTTGTTTTTTGCGTTTTGTTAATTGTAAACTTTATGGTCATCAACAAAGGCGCTACCCGTATGGCCGAGGTCGGTGCGCGCTTCGCTCTTGACGGTATGCCCGGAAAGCAAATGGCAATTGATAGCGATATGTCGGCTGGTGCAATTACCCATGAAGAAGCCAAAGAGCGCCGCTGGCTAGAACAGCAAGAAACTACTTTTTTCGGTTCTCTCGACGGCGCTTCCAAATTTGTGAAGGGTGACGCAATTGCTGGCTTATTAATCACTTTACTTAATCTAGTTGCTGGATTGGTCATGGGCACGCTGGTTCACGGAATGCCACTAAGCAATGCGTTTGAAACCTATGCAATTTTGACCGTGGGCGACGGACTTGTATCCCAGATCCCCGCCGTGATCATCTCGATCGCTTCTGCACTGCTACTCGCTCGAGGGGGCGCACAAGGCTCAACTGACCTAGCCGTTTTTTCTCAACTCAGTAAACATCCTGCGGCACTGGCGACTGTCGCGTGCCTGATGATGCTTTTCGCTCTAGTCCCCGGCATGCCCTTTGTTCCATTTATGGTTGGCGCGGTAGCGCTGGGGTATCTCTCTTTCCACACCTATAGAAAGGCCCAAAACGCCGTCACCGCTCAGCCGGAAGATGTGCAACAATCGGCACCTCGTGAAAAGCCAATGGGAGACATCCTTGAGATTGACGACATCCATGTCGAATTTGCACCAGATCTTGTAAATATGATTCTGGATTCGGGGACCGGATTGGATGCAAGAATAGTAAACATGCGAAATCATGTCGCATCAGTCTTCGGCATAATTTTACCAGAAATCCGTCTGACAGATAACCCCGGCCTTCCCTTGGGAACCTATCTACTCCGCATCCAAGGCGTCGAGCATGCGCGAGCCGTATTAAACCCGCATCAAGTGTTGGCACTCACTCCCCCGAACCCAGAAGTGTTACCCTCGGGCGTCGATACGATTGAACCCGTTTATGGCGCTCCAGCTCGGTGGATCAACCAAAATGATCAAGAAGACGCTGCTGTTAGCGGCATCACACTTGTCACACCGGCAGAAATCCTTGCGACCCATCTTCTTGAAATTGTGAAACGTAACCTTCCTCGTATTTTGACACTCAAATCTCTCAGAAGACTTTTGGAAGAGATGGTCAACATCTCATCACCCGCTCGCGCGGAAGCCAACCGCAAGCTTTTAGACGAGTTGATCCCGGACAAAGTTCCTGTTGATGTTCTCCATTCTGTTTTACGCCTATTGCTTGCCGAACAGGTATCAATCCGCAACCTCCCGCTGATCTTGGAAGCAATTGCAGAAGCTCGTGGGCAAAATGCACAACCAGAGGCGATATGTGAGCTGGTGCGCCAAAAGTTGGGTTTTCAACTGGTCGCTGAATTGCGCCGCGAGGACGGCACCTTGCCCCTAGTGCAACTTGCACCAGAATGGGAAGAAACCTTTAATGCCTATCAGGTTGATGCGGACCGGGGATTGGATATCGCTTTGCCGCCAAATCTATTCAATAAACTTGCGGACGGGGTGTCACACAAACTGAACGAGGCGAACAGCAACGGAATTTTCCCCGCAGTCGTAACCAATACACGCCGTCGTCGTTTTTTACATACTGTAATGCGCGCCAAAGGCATCACCTCGCCCGTCCTCTCTTTCGAAGAAATAGGGTTGGATGCGCGCCCCTCGCTTGTCGGGGTAGTTCCTGCATGATTCAGGAACTCGCTGAGTTAACGGAAGTCACAAATACACTATTGTGGAAGGGATTCGCTGTATTCTTGCGCGTAAGCGCCCTTGTCAGTTTGCTTCCCGCATTTGGTGAACAATCGATCCCCGCCAAAATCAAACTGAGCATCGCACTCGCGTTCACCTTGATCATAGCTCCGGCTGTTGTAGTTCCCGCCTTACCCATTCAACTTGATACAACTCTGTGGCTCACTTTGACTGAGATCACCGCTGGTCTTATTTTGGGGATTGGCCTTCGCATGTTTGTCCTCGTGCTCCAAACAGCAGGCTCAATCGCGGCGCAATCCACGTCACTGTCCCAAGTATTGGGCGGTGCCATAGCAGAACCTGTACCGGCCATGGCGCACACCCTTGTAGTAAGCGGGCTGGCGCTTGCAGTTATGACGGGTTTGCATGTTCGGTTTGCCCAGATGGTTATCTTTTCATATGAAATGTTACCGATGGGCCGCCTCCCAAATGGCGCCGACGTGTCCGAGTGGGGACTGGATCAAGTTCGCCGCGCCTTTACCCTTGGGTTCACGCTGGCAGCGCCCTTTGTGATCTTGTCGATCCTATACAACGTCGCGCTTGGCGTTATAAACAAGGCAATGCCTCAATTGATGGTGGCCTTTGTCGGTGCGCCTGTAATTACCGCAGGTGGCTTGATGTTACTTTGCCTGTCCGCTCCCTCTCTCCTCTCGACATGGCTGGAAGCGCTCAACAGTTTCACAGCAAACCCGTTAGAGGCAGTGCCATGAGTGAAGGTGAAGATCCCGCTGACAAGAGTTACGACGCATCGCCGGAAAAGTTGCTTGAGGCACGCAAGAAAGGTGATGTTGCCAAATCCAACGACTTATTAACAGCCTCCGCCTATTTCGGTCTTTTGATAGCTCTGCTTACAACCGGAGCCAGCAGCTTCAACCATCTGGGTACTGCAATGATGGCCCTCATCGATCAAGCTGACACATTGGCGGGCCTATTTTTTCAAGGCAGCTCTACCGCTCTATCAGCTGGGCTTTTGCAGGCAGTAATTTGGGCAATGGCTCCGATTTTCTTGTTTCCTGCTGTCGGTGTGATCGTCGCCCTCTTTGCGCAAAAAGCATGGGTATTTGCCCCAAGCAAGATCGAACCGAAACTCAGCCGCATATCCATAATTTCCAATGCGAAAAACAAGTTTGGTCAAGACGGGCTATTCGAATTTTTCAAAAGCTTTGTAAAACTGATTATCTACGCCGCTTGCCTCGCCTTTTTCATTCGCACGTGGCTTCCTGAAATGATTGGCGTTTTACAAACCACTCCCCAAATAGCCATCATGCTGTTGGTCAAAATTTGCACGTCGTTTTTAACGGTCGTTGTTGTGGTCTCTGGCCTGATCGGTGGCATTGACGCCTTATGGCAACACGCCTCTCATATGCGCAAAAACAGAATGTCTCGCAAAGAAGTGACTGACGAAGCCAAAAACAGCGAAGGTGATCCGCACCTCAAGCAAGAGCGCCGCCAACGCGCCCTGACAGCGTCACAAAACCAGATGATGAAGGACGTGCCATCAGCAGATGTGATAATTGTAAACCCGACTCACTATGCCGTTGCTTTGAAGTGGAGCCGCTTACCATCTGAAGCCCCAGTTTGCATTGCAAAAGGTGTCGATGAATTGGCAGCAACAATCCGGCGCCTTGCAGCCGAAGCAGGGGTTCCTATCCACTCAGACCCTCCTGCGGCACGTGCGTTATATGCTTCCGTCGAAATTGGGTCACAAATCCGCCAAGAGGACTACGCCCCTGTAGCCGCTGCAATTCGCTTTGCTGAAGATATGCGCCAGCGCGCAAAAGGGGGAATATGAGTGTAATTAGCGACCTAAAAGAAATGCAAAAACTGGTGGACGTTAAATACCGACAGCAACAAGAGAGTTTTGCGCGGTTACTTATCCAAGAAGACAGCTTACGCAAATCCCTCCTCAGAGTGGACGAACATTTGGCAGACAGTCGATGCAACGCAGATGCAGATCAAAAAGAGATTGGTGCCGATATCCTATGGCAGGCATGGCTGGGTCGTAAAAAAAAGGAGCTGAACATGCATTTGGCGAAGGTGCTTGCAACAAAAGAACAGCACATCGAACAAGTCCGGAAGGCATATGGAAAGGTGCGAATTACCAATGCGCTACTGAGTGATGAGAGCAAGAAAGCCAAACAAAAACGAGAGAAAATCCAATTGGATCGTACTCTCGATTCCGCAGCGGCACAGCATTTCAAGGGCGCTTTTCGGCCTTGTTAGGGTGCATCCAGTTTACTGGCCCGCCTTCACATGCAGCCGTCTGGCACCAATCTAATGACACGAGTTATGATCCTCCAGCAGACCACTGTGCCCAAGCAAAACAATGGCTCCAATTTGACCGAATCTGTCAGGCTTTTGTACCTCGTTGAAATTGAAAAGTGACCAGATACACAATGACGCATTCAACGAACTGCGGTTGAATGGGCCAAGTGCCTAGGTGGAGATTTCGTGCCAATGTTTACCCGTAAGCTTTCCAACCTAGCTGATACAAATTTGAATATTTTCCTAATGCGGGAATACTTGCAATCGAAGGGCCCCCGTTGACAACAGCTAGACCTTCGCGGAGAAAGAGTTCGAAATGAGGGCCGTTAGCTCATCTGGATAGAGCGCCAAATTCCTAATTTGGAGGCAGCAGGTTCGAGTCCCGCACGGCCCACCACTTTCAAAATGACATCTAGCGCCACACAACGCTATATCGCGTCACCCTCACACCATAGTCTACTTTTTCATTTAAAATTTCCAAAATCACCAAAGCCCCCACAGGGCCACTTTACCAAACCATCCCTAAACAATCCCCATTTCCCGTTGCGTGGTGCAATTACTAAGGTAAGTTTTTGACAGTTTGCGGATCGCCGATTGCCTGTTCAAGTCTCTACCTCTACGCTACGATTAACGAAATTGCCCAGCAGGATGTACGCTTTGTCACATGCCCCCAAACGCCCGTTAACCTTGCGCGATGTCTCGGAGGCCTGTGGTGTCTCGGAAATGACAGTCAGCCGCGTTTTGCGTAAAAGCGGCGATGTGTCCGCCGCCACCCGTGAGCGGGTTCTGGCGACGGCCAAAGAGTTGGGCTATGTGCCCAACCAGATCGCAGGGTCCTTGGCCTCGCAACGCGTCAACCTTGTGGCGGTCATCATTCCCTCGCTCAGCAACATGGTTTTCCCCGAAGTCCTCAACGGCATCAACGCCGCCTTTGATGACACGCCGTTGCAGCCGGTTGTCGGCGTAACGGATTATCGGCCCGAAAAAGAAGAGCAGGTTCTTTATGAGATGCTTTCTTGGCGGCCCTCTGGTGTGATCATTGCAGGGCTGGAGCATTCAGAGGCAACCCGCGCCATGCTGTTAAACTCCGGCATTCCTGTGGTTGAGATCATGGATGTCGATGGCAATCCCATAGACTCTGTTGTGGGGATTTCCCACCGGCAAGCAGGCCGCGATATGGCCAAAGCTATCTTGCGCGAAGGGTATGAACGCATTGGTTTTGTGGGTACTAAGATGCCTTTGGATCACCGTGCCCGTAAACGGTTTGAGGGCTTCACCGAAGCGCTTGCCAAAGAGGGGATCGAGATCGAAGACCGCGCATTTTACTCTGGCGGCTCAGCCTTATTAAAGGGCCGCGAGATGACAAAAGAGATGCTGGATCGCTCACCTGATCTGGATTTTCTGTACTATTCCAATGATATGATTGGCGCAGGCGGTTTGCTGCATCTGCTGGATCAGGGCATCGATGTGCCGGGCCAGATCGGGCTGGCGGGGTTCAACGGCGTTGAGTTATTGGCAGGTTTGCCACGGCAACTGGCCACAACAGACGCCTGCCGCCGCGAAATCGGCATTGAAGCGGCAAAGATCATTCTGAACGCCTCCAGCACCGAGCCTGACCCAGACATGCCCAAGTCCATCACAATGAAGCCAACGCTGTCGCTGGGAGATACGTTGCGCCGCCGCAAGCGCGGATGACGCTACCCCGACTGAGCAATACCGCTGCAAGGCGCATTTTTCTGGACCGTCACGCGCTGCTGGACACCCCGCAAGGGCCTGCGGATAGCGAGGCGCTGCTGGCGGTGATCAAGCAGTTGGGGTTTGTGCAACTCGACAGTATCAATACCGTCGCACGTGCCCATGATCTGATCCTCTTTGCACGCAAACCGCGTTATCGCACCGAGGATTTGAAGCGTCTGTATGAACGTGAACAAGGGCTATTTGAGCATTGGACCCATGATGCGGCAATGATTCCGCTGGAGTACTACCCGCAATGGCACATGCGCCGCACGCGGGACGCGGCCAAGCTTAAACGCCAATGGCGCAACTGGCGCAGGGACGGGTTTGAAGAACAGCTTCAAGGCGTGCTGGACCATATCCGCGATCACGGGGCGTCTGGGTCCTCAGATGTAGGGCGCGATGAAAAACGCGGATCTGGCGGGTGGTGGGATTGGCACCCGTCCAAAACTGCTTTGGAATACCTGTGGCGCAGCGGCGCCTTGCATGTTGTCGGGCGCGAAGGCTTTCAAAAACGGTATGACCTGACAGAACGGGCATTGGGCGCAATGGCCCACAACGATCCCCCACTGACCGACGCAGAAACCATCGACTGGTGCTGCGCAGGCGCGTTAGACCGTCTCGGCTTTGCGACCTCGGGCGAGATCGCTGCATTTTGGGCACATGTGACCTCTGCCGAGGCAAAAACATGGTGCACCCAAGCGCTATCTGACGGGCGCATCGAAGAGATCGAGATAACCGGAGATGATGGCACGGTTAAACGCGCCTTCGCCCGTGCGGGTCTGGCCGATGATACCGCAGTACAGACCCCCGCCAGCCAACGTCTACGCGTGCTCAGCCCTTTTGATCCAGCATTGCGCGACCGCAAGCGGGCCAAATTCCTGTTCGGTTTTGACTATCGGATCGAAGTATTTGTGCCCGAGGCAAAACGCGTCTTTGGCTATTACGTCTTTCCATTGCTGCAAGGGGAACAGTTGGTCGGGAGGGTGGATATGAAAGCCTTTCGTGCCGAAGACACCCTGCGCGTTAAAGCGCTCTGGCCAGAAACAGGTGTCACATGGGGCAAGGGGCGACAGGCCGCTTTTGATGCGGAACTAGAGCGAATCAAACGCTTGGCGGGAGTCAGCAAAATTGAATTCACGTCAGAGTGGCTCAAACCTCCCAGCGAACACCAGTTTTAGAAGACCTGTTCCTTGCTGAACCGCTTGGCAGCCAACCGCCTACAATGTGGTCATACGTGGTGCCTGCCCTTCCATTTCGGCGCAAACATCCACCTGCACAATCAACTTTGACATCGCGCTCTTTCTTGTCCCTCGGCCAACGGATACGATGGCCGCGAACCTAAACTTTATCCGCTACTGGCACCTCCCTCACTTCTGACGCCGGTATTACCGCCACTTTTATCGCGAAAGGCCCGTGAACATGGCTGATTACCCCCGCATCCGCCGCGTTGGCCTGTCTGGCCTGCTGGTTCAGTTCGGAGACGGGATGAGCGAGCCCGCCAACCGCGCCGCTATCGCGCTGCGTGCTGCCGTTGACGCCCAAGACTGGCCCGAAGTACGTGAGACCTCGACATCGCTTGTCTCCACCTTTGTCAGTGCTGATCTGGTTTCAACAGCGCCCGAGGCATTGACCGAAAAGCTGCAAGAGCTGCTGCACGCCCAAGACTGGTACAACGCCCCCCTCCCCGCGGGCCGCACCTTGTGGGAAATCCCGACGCTTTATGGCACCGATGAAGCCCCGCAACTGGAAGAGGCCGCCGAGGCAGCAGGCGTGTCCACGCAAACCGCGATTGAGGAGTTATCAAGCGCCCGTGTACGTGTGTTGACCATCGGTTTTGCCCCCGGTCAGCCTTATACAGGTGAACTGCCTCCGCATTGGAACATCCCCCGCCAACAGGCGCTGACCAAATCCGTGCCAGCAGGCGCGCTGGTGGTGGCGATCCGACAGTTGATTGTTTTCACCAACGCCTCGCCCACAGGGTGGCGACATGTGGGGCAAACCGCCTTTCGGACCTTCCGACCAAACAACCAAACGCCTATCGCCCTCACGCCAGGGGATGAGATATGCTTTCCTTCCATTACGGCCGCCGAATTCGCGCGGATCAAAACGGCAGATAGCAGCGGTGATGGCGGCGCACAGCGGAGGGTGCTGACATGAGCGCATTGTTAGAGGTCCTCTCTTGCGGTCCTGCCGTAACCGTACAGGACATGGGCCGGGAGGGGTTTTTAGCCCAAGGCCTGACACGTGGCGGCGCAGCGGATATTACCGCGTTGCACGAAGGTGCGGCCCTGTTGGGGCAATCAACGCAACTGGCCGCGCTAGAGATGGTGGGGATGGGCGGCAGTTTTCGCGCCACCGCAGATATCCGCATCGCGCTGACAGGCGCGCCGATGGCCGCAACATTGGACGACGAACCGCTGACATGGAACGCCAGCCACCTGATGCCAGCGGGCGCAACGCTCAAGATCGGCGGGGCGCGAAATGGCACTTATGGCTATCTGCACATCGGTGGCGGCGTTGATATCCCACTGATGATGGGTGCCCGCAGTGCGCACCTGAGCGCCGGATTGGGTGAAGCGCTCAGCGCAGGTAGCAGCCTCCCCCTTGGCAAGGACAAAGGCAACGGCACGGGCATGACCCTGCCCGTCGAAAACCGTTTTGAAGGCGGATGCATCCGCGTCACCACTTCGATGCAAACCGATCTCTTCGACGCCGAAACCCAAGCCCGTTTCAGCAGCACCGCCTTTCGCCGCGATGCACGCGGCAACCGCATGGGTGTGCGTATGGATCACGATGGCGCCCCCTTCACTGCCGCAGGTCAGCTCACCATTTTGTCAGACGTTATTGTGACGGGCGATATCCAGATTACAGGTGACGGCGCACCGTTTGTATTGATGTGCGAAAGCCAGACCACAGGCGGTTATCCCCGCATCGGCACGGTGCTCCCTTCTGATCTGGCCCGTGTAGCACAAGCCCCTACGGGTGCGGCGCTGTCCTTTGCTTTCGTTGATTTGGAAGAGGCCCGCAAGATTGAACAACGTGCCATGACGGCCCGTGCCGCGCTTGGCGGCTCTGTCACACCGCTGGTGCGTGACCCGCATGACATCCGTGATCTTCTATCTTACCAGTTGATCAGCGGTGCGGTATCGGCCACATCCAACCCTATCACATCAGAGGAATAATCATGCGTGTAGACCTGAATGCCGATATGGGCGAAAGCTTTGGCCCGTGGAAAATGGGCGATGATGCGGCGTTGTTGCGCACCGTGACTTCGGCAAACATCGCTTGTGGCGGTCACGCAGGCGATGCCGATGTGATGGCTGCGACAATGACGCTGGCCCATGACAACAACGTCGGCATTGGTACGCACCCGGGCTTCATGGATTTGGCGGGTTTCGGGCGCAATCGCATGTCCGTTCCACGCGGCACGTTGCAAAACCAAATCCGCTATCAGGTCGCTGCCAGCATCGGCATGGCGCGCAGCGTTGGCGCCAAAGTCCGCCACCTCAAGCTGCACGGCGCCTTGGCCAACATGGCATCAGAAGACCCCATTTTGGCACGTGATCTATATGAGGCTGCCCTATCGGTCGACCCTGATCTGATCGTAATGATCCTCGCGGAAACAGCCCAACAACAAGCGGTAAAAGAGCTGGGCTGTGCTTGGGCAGGTGAGATTTTCGCGGACCGTGCCTATAATGACAACGCGACATTGGTAGACCGCAGCCTTGCTGGAGCGGTGATCCACGATCCCGCCATCGCAGGGGCGCGAATGGTTGAAATGGTCAAGGCAGGCGCAATCATTACTGAGAGCGGCAAACACATCCCCGCTGCCATCGACACGATCTGTCTGCATGGCGACACGCCCACGGCTGTGCAAATCGCACAATCCGTACGCGCAGCGTTGGAAGCGGCAGGCATCACCGTGCAAACATTTGAAGGCCGCCGCTAGTCTGCTTTCGACGGCATCGTCTCTAACGTATTGAGAATCGGGCAATCGGGGCGGTGATCGCCCGCGCAGGCATGCACCAGATTAGACAATGTATCGCGGATCGCTTGCAGGTCTGCGATTTTGCTCTCGATCTGGGCCAGATGCTCTTGCGCAATCGCGCGCACATCTGCGCTGGCGCGGTCCTGATCATCCCAAAGCGCCAACAGGTTACGGCAATCCTCAATCGTGAATCCCAAGGCACGTGAACGGGCCAAAAAGGCCAGTTTGTGCATGTCACTGTCGCGAAAGCTTCGGTAACCGTTTGCGTCCCGTAGGGGCGTGATCAGCCCGATGTCCTCGTAATAGCGGATGGTTTTTGGCGGTAGCCCTGCCTGTTTTGCGACTTCTCCGATGTTCATTTACGCCTCCTGTGCCGCTGTCACGGGCTTCACCCACCGCAGACGTAAAGCATTGGAAAGAACAAATACACTCGACAGCGCCATGGCGCCCGCCGCCAGTGCGGGCGATAACATCAGCCCGAACAGCGGATAAAACACACCCGCGGCAACAGGGATCAGCAATGCGTTATAGCCAAAGGCCCAGAACAGGTTCTGCCGGATATTCTGCATCGTGTGACGGCTGATGTGCAGCGCGTTCACAACACCGTTCAAATCGCCCGACATCAACACGACATCTGCCGCCTCGATTGCCACGTCGGTGCCTGTACCAATCGCAATCCCTACATCCGCCGTGGCCAATGCGGGTGCATCGTTGATGCCATCCCCGACAAAGGCCACCTTGCGTCCGCCGATCTCCAGTCTGCCTATTGCCTCAACTTTGCCTTCGGGCAAAACCTCTGCCACCACCGTATCAATACCCAACTGTGTGGCGATGGCATCGGCTGTGCCACGGCTGTCTCCCGTGATCATGGCGACCTCTAGCCCCATGTCATGCAGCTGAGCTATAGCGGCGGCGGTGGTGGATTTAATCGGGTCTGACACCGCGATCACTGCTGCCAGCCTGCCATCAATCGCGGCATAAAGCGGGGTTTTACCCACCTGCCCCAATTCATCGCCAAAGTTTTTTGCGTCTCCCAACTCGACACCGTCGCGCAACATCAGACGCTCTGCCCCGATGAGAATTTTGCGGCCCTCGACCTCGGCACTGACCCCGTATCCTGTGAGGGATGCGAAATCATCCACTGGCGCAAGCGACTGACCCGATTGCGCCGCACGACGCACTATCGCCGCTGCAATTGGATGTTCGGACATGGCTTCTACCGACGCCACAAGGCGCAGCACATCTGACTCCTCGAAACCCTCTGTGATCCGGAGGTCCGTCAACTCTGGCCGCCCTTCGGTCAGCGTGCCTGTCTTATCCAGCGCGATCACTTGCACATCACTCAGCGTTTGCAGCGCCGCCCCTTGCCGGAACAAAACGCCCATCTCTGCCGCACGGCCCGTGCCCACCATGATAGAGGTCGGCGTGGCCAACCCCATCGCACAGGGGCAAGCGATGATCAAAACGGCCACCGTCGCCACCAAGGCAAAGCTAAGCGCAGGATCAGGGCCAAACACCATCCAAAGTACAAACGTGACCAAAGCCACCGCCATAACCGCAGGCACAAACCACAAGGTGATTTTATTCACCAGATCTTGGATTGGCAGCTTGGCCCCTTGCGCTTCTTCGACCATGCGAATGATCTGGGCCAGCATCGTATCGCCCCCCACCGCAGTCGCCTGAAAGGTTAACGCACCCGTACCGTTTACCGTGCCACCGATCACAGTAGCGTCCGCAGCTTTCTCAACAGGGACAGGTTCACCGCTAATCATGCTTTCATCTACGTAAGACGCGCCGGTGATCACCTTGCCGTCCACCGCAATTTTTTCGCCCGGACGCACAAGAATCAGATCGCCGATCACTATGTCCTCCACCGCGATCTCCGAGATTTCGCCATTTCGGTCTACGGAAGCCGTTTTAGGTCTCAGCCCAACCAATTTGCGGATCGCCTGCCCTGTACGGCCTTTGGCACGGGCCTCTAGATAGCGGCCTAGCAGAATCAGCGTCACAATCACCGCTGCCGCCTCAAAGTACACCACGCGCGTGCCTTCAGGCAGCAATGTAGGCGCAAACAATGCAACGGTAGAGAACCCCCAAGCCGCCAGCGACCCCAGCGCGACCAAGGAATTCATGTCAGGCGCTGCTTTGAGCAGTGCGGGAAACCCGATGCGGTAAAACTGCCGACCGGGCCATGCCATGACCAGTGTGGTTAACACAAACTGAACCGACCAACTGACCGACATGCCCAGCGTCCCCATGACCCAGCGATGGATAAACGGAAAGGCATGGCTTCCCATCTCTAAAACAAACACAGGAAGTGTTAGCACGGCGGCCACAATCGTCATCTTTCTAAGATGCGCTGCCTCTTCGGCCTTTTTATCATCCCTCGATGCGCTATCACGTCGATCTACAATCTGCCGTGCAGGATAGCCCGCACTGGTTGCTGCTTGGGCCACCTCCTCTGCGGTAGCGCCCAAAGCTTGCACAACGGCCTCCTCCTGCGCAAGGTTCACCGTAGCCGAGACCACGCCACGGGTCGCAGCCAAGGCACGCTCCACGCGCCCCACACAAGAGGCGCAGGACATCTTCTCGATGGAAAAGCGGTAGGTCTGCAATTCTGCCGGATAGCCAGCCTGTTCCAGCGCGGCGGCCAGTGTGGCAGGCTCAAACCCAGCATCAACTGTAACTGTCGCCGTTTCGGCGGCAAGGTTCACCTGCGCGGCCTGCACCCCGTCTATGCCCGCCAAAACCTTCTCGACACGCCCCACACAGGACCCACAGTTCATTTGGCCAATGCCAAAAGTAAGATTATTCTGATCAGACATTGCGGAACCTTTTACGTTGCTTCCCCCTTTAGATAGGAGTTCCAGTCACTGGAAGGTCAAGCGGTATTCTCGAAATAATTTGATATCAGGAATATGGGCCAAGCCCTTGGAAACACTAAAGGGCCAGCAGTTTCCTGCTGACCCTTTGAATGAGTGGTGAGCCCGTCGGGATCCGAACCCGAGACCTACTGATTAAAAGTCAGTTGCTCTACCAGCTGAGCTACAGGCCCACTGTCGCGCTGTCTAGAAAGGTCTGGGCATCGGGTCAACCCCATAACGTACGATTTTCTCGCTGACTGCTGGAATAAACTGCGCGCTACCGCTATATCCGCCGAATGACCCATAAAAAACGCCCCCTATTACCCTTTATGAAAATGCACGGCCTTGGAAACGATTTTGTCGTGTTCGATGCTCGTGCTGATGAATTAGAGCTGACTGAAAATATTGTCCGTGCCATTGCCCATCGACAGAAGGGAATCGGATTCGATCAACTGACCGTCATCACCAAAGGTGCAGGCGATGCCCATCTGACGTTTTACAACGCCGATGGTTCAACATCTGCCGCCTGTGGCAATGCCACCCGCTGCATTGCGCGCTACCTGATGGACACCACAGGCGCGCAGTCATTGCACCTGACGACGGATCGTGGCGATCTGTTTGCGGTGGATGCTGGCGACGGCATGACCTCAGTTAACATGGGCCACCCGCAGCTTGAGTGGGATCAGGTACCTTTGGCCGAGCCGATCGACACGTTGGCCCTTCCCATCGAAGGTACACCTGTTGCGACGGGCATGGGAAATCCCCATTGCACATTTTTCGTGGATGACGTCGCTACCATTGATCTTGCCGCTTTCGGCGCCATGCATGAACATCACCCCCTCTATCCGCAGCGCACCAACGTGCAAGTCGCCCAAATCATCGGCGAGGATCACATCCGCATGCGCGTCTGGGAGCGCGGTGTGGGCGTGACACTGGCCTCAGGCTCATCCTCATGCGCCACAGCCGTTGCAGCAGCACGGTTGGGCCTCACAGGGCGCGCTGTGCGCATTGATCTGGACGGTGGCACCTTGCACATTGACTGGCGCGAAGATGGCGTCTGGATGACAGGTGAGACAATGCATGTCGCCGATGGTACATTCACTGCTGAATTTATCGCGAGCTGCTCATGACTGCGCCTGTTTTCTCAAACCATGGCTGCCGTTTGAACCAGTACGAACTGGAAGCCATGAAAGAACTGGCTGACGAAGCTGGCCTACGTGATGCGATTGTGGTCAACACCTGCGCCGTCACCGCCGAGGCCGTGCGCAAAGCCCGCCAAGACATTCGCAAACTTCGCAAAGCCAATCCAAACGCCCGCCTGATCGTCACAGGCTGCGCCGCACAGACCGAACCCGCAACCTTCACCGCCATGGACGAAGTGGATGTGGTGATCGGTAATACCGAAAAGATGTTGGGTGAGACGTGGCATGGGCTGGCCGCTGACTTCATCGGCGAAACAGAAGCACTTCAGGTTGATGACATCATGTCTGTCACCGAAACAGCGGGCCATCTGATCGACGGATTCGGCACCCGCAGCCGCGCTTATGTTCAGGTCCAGAATGGCTGCGACCATCGCTGTACTTTCTGCATCATCCCTTATGGCCGTGGCAATTCCCGTTCGGTTCCTGCCGGCGTTGTGGTGGATCAGATCAAACGGCTGGTCGACAAAGGCTATAACGAAGTTGTGCTGACAGGCGTTGACCTGACCTCTTGGGGCGCTGACCTACCTGCGGCACCGCGTTTGGGTGATCTGGTGATGCGAATCTTGCGATTGATTCCCGATTTACCCCGCCTGCGGATCAGTTCAATTGATTCCATTGAGGTGGATGAGAACCTGATGCAGGCCATCGCAACCGAGCCGCGATTGATGCCGCATTTGCACCTGTCCCTACAACACGGCGACGATATGATTCTCAAGCGCATGAAACGCCGCCACCTGCGCGACGATGCCATTGCGTTCTGCACCGAAGCGCGCAAACTGCGCCCAGATATGACCTTTGGTGCAGATATCATTGCGGGTTTCCCCACAGAAACCGACGCGATGTTTGCCAACTCGCTCAAGTTGGTTGAGGACTGTGACCTGACTTGGCTGCATGTCTTTCCCTACTCAGCCCGTATCGGCACCCCTGCTGCCCGCATGCCAGCCGTGAATGGCGCGGCGATCAAAGCGCGCGCCGCACAACTTCGTGCAGCGGGTGATGCGCAGGTTCAGCGCCACCTGGGCGCGCAAGTGGGTCAATTGCATGACGTTCTGATGGAGAACCCGACGATGGGTCGTACGGCCCAATTTGCGGAAGTAGATTTCACATCCCCGCAACAAGAAGGGTCAATTGTGCGGACACAGATCACTGGGCTGCAAGGCACACGGCTCACAGCCTAACCCCAGCCCGTTTAGAAATGAAAACGCCCGCCAAGCAGGACTTGGCGGGCGTTTTGTTTTCGGTATCTGGTCAGATCAGTCTTTGTATTTAACTGGTGCCCAGATGCGTTTGTTTGTCAGATACAGCAGAACCGACAGCAGCGTCAGGAACAGCACACCCGCAAAACCGGCTTGCTTGCGCGCGCCCATTTTAGGTTCAGCCGTCCACATCAGGAACGCAGCAACGTCTTCCGACATGGCTTCGATATTGTTTTCGCTGCCATCCTGAAACTCAACCGCTTCGTCATAAAGCGGCGGTGCCATCGCGATCCAACCACCCGGGAAATACGGGTTTTCATAGAGCGTCGTACCCGCCTGTGTCTTTTCCTCGCCAGTATAGCCATGCAAAAGCGTAGCAATATATTCGGCACCGCCGGTGCCTTTCATCAGCTGGTTAATACCCAGCCCATATGGGCCATGGAAGGCCGCACGTGCCTTTGCCATCAATGACAGGTCAGGCGCATTTGAGATGGATGACTTTGGGAAGTGATCCACCGGAAGCGCAGGACGGAAGTCGTCAAGCTCGGCGTCGAATACTTCAAAATTCTTAGCATATTGGATCACTTGATCTTCTGGCAGGCTTGGGCCACCCGCATCGCCAAGCGTCCGAATTGGGACCTGCTTCAACCCGTGACAAGCAGAACAAACCTCAGTGTAGATTTGCAAGCCGCGTTGAAGTTGGTTCACATCATAGCTGCCAAAAGGACCGTCAAAGGAAAAGTCGATGTCATCGATCTTTTTGCCGCCGCCACCCGCTGCAAATGCAGCAGGTGCGGTCAGAGCCAATACGGCGGAGAGAAGAGTTGCTTTGATCATATTCATATCGATTTACTCCGCAGATTTCACGCTGGTGGTCGTGTTGCCAGCTTTTGGCGCATAATGCGCGTCAAAGTCGGCTTCGATCGTCTCAGGCTGCGCCAACGGTTTTTCGATCACGCCGAGCAGCGGCAGAATCACAAGAAAGTAACCGAACCAATAGGCAGAAGCGATCAGTGAGAAGCTTGCATAAGGTTCTTCTGCAGGCATGGCACCCAGCCACATCAGCGCAAAGAAATCGACAACCAGCAGACCAAACCACCACTTGAACATCGGACGGTAACGGCCCGAGCGCACGCGGCTGGTGTCCAGCCAAGGTACAACAGCCATGACGGCAATCGCACCGAACATCGCAAGTACACCAAAGAACTTGGCGTCAACGATACCACCAGTCACAAAGGAAGCGATTTGAACCACCCAGACTTCGGCTGTGAAGGCACGCAAGATCGCGTAGAAAGGCAGGAAGTACCATTCTGGGACAATATTCGCAGGTGTCGAAAGCGGGTTTGCTTCGATGTAGTTGTCCGGGTGGCCAAGATAGTTTGGCATAAAGCCGACAACAGCAAAGAACACCACAAGGATCACGGCCAGCGCAAACAGGTCTTTGATCACAAAGTAGGGCCAGAATGGCAGCGTGTCTTTTTCGGCTTCTTCTTTAGATGTGCGGCGTACTTCAACACCTGTCGGGTTGTTGTTGCCCGTAGTGTGGAAGGCCCAAATATGCAGGATAACCAGACCGGCAATCACAAACGGCAGCAGATAGTGCAGCGAGAAGAAACGGTTCAGCGTGGCATTATCCACAGCAGGTCCGCCCAGCAGCAGCGTCTGGATCGGTTCACCCACAAGCGGGATCGCACCAAACAGGCCGGTGATCACAGTCGCACCCCAGAAGGACATCTGCCCCCAAGGAAGAACGTAGCCCATAAAGCCGGTTGCCATCATCAGAAGATAAATCAGCATGCCGATGATCCACGTGATTTCACGTGGGGCTTTGTATGAACCATAGTACAGGCCACGGAAGATATGCGCATAAACCGCAATAAAGAACAGCGATGCGCCGTTTGCGTGCATATAACGTATCATATAGCCACCGTTTACGTTGCGCATGATGTGCTCAACGCTGGCGAAAGCCAAATCAACATGTGGCGTATAGTGCATCGCAAGAACGACACCCGTCACAATTTGCAGGGCCAGACAGAAGGTCAGAACGATGCCCCAGATCCACATCCAGTTCAGGTTCTTCGGCGTGGGGATCATCAGCGTGTCATACATCAGGCCAACGATGGGCAGGCGCGTGTGAATCCACTTTTCGCCTTTGGTCTTTGGCTCGTAATGGTCGTGAGGAATTCCAGACATGTGTTGTTTCCTTTAACCGAGTTTCAATGTGGTTTCGTCGATAAATTCTGCCACCGGAACGGGCAGATTTTTCGGCGCGGGACCTTTGCGGATACGGCCAGCCGTATCATAGTGCGAACCGTGGCAAGGGCAGAACCAGCCGCCAAAGTCGCCAGCACCGTCACCGATTGGAACGCAACCAAGGTGCGTACATACACCCATCATCACCAGCCACTCGCCAGCTTCGTCCATTGTGCGGTTCTCATCCGTTGCGGGTGCGTCACCTGCAATGTTTTCGTTTTCCGCGTTCGGGTCAGGAAGCTCGGACATCTCAACGGCGCGGCCTGTCGCAATATCTTCGGCAGTGCGGCGACGGATAAATACAGGTTTGCCCAGCCATTTGACTGTCAATTGTGTACCCGGCTCAATGCCACCCACATCAACGCGAATAGAAGACAGGGCACGCACATCAGCCGATGGGTTCATCTGATTGACCAATGGCCAAACAGCTGCACCCACGGCCACGGCGCCTGTACCTGCGGTGGCGTAATAGAGGAAATCCCTCCGGCTGCCTTCGATATCATCTGCTTGTGACACGTCGGTTTCTCCGTAATTGGGCCCGATATGGGCCAACAGGTATAAAGACGCACTTGTCCCAGAGCGCCCGATATTGAAGCGGTATCTAACTTGCAGTGTCGGTGTCGTCCAGATGGTTTAGACGCGTAAAGCCGCGCACTTGCCGAAAATCCACACTGTTTTGCTACTCCGCCACTTGAATTATGCCGCAGGAGGCACGGTAGATTTCATAAAAGGCCGCGATTCGAAGGCGGCAAACCATGTCGCCAGCCCGTCATTCCCTTTGCGCCAATCACGTGTGTCATGGCGGAAATCAAGGTAAGCCAAGGCGCAAGCGACAGAAATCTGCCCCATATCCAACGGCCCGTTCAGGTGGCTCATCCAGCGGGTGTTCAAGGCGGCGACAGCGCGCGAAACCTTATCCCATTGGCCATCCACCCATTCTGGCATTCTTTTGTCTTCCGGACGGATGCGTGTCTCATAGACCATCAAAATGGCCGCATCGAGGATTCCGTCTGCTGTGGCTTCCAACGTCAAAGTATCCCAGCGCCGCGATCCTTGCGGATACAGCTTGTCGCCACCACGTGCATCCAGATAGGCCGTGATCACGCGGCTATCATAAAGTGTCGGGCCATCTGGCCGCTCCAGCGCAGGAACTTTGGCCAAAGGATTTTTCGCCAAAAGCGCAGCATCAGCCGCCAGAGGGGTTGTCGCGGTATTGATCAGCTCAACAGCATCAAGCTGGCCCGTCTCTTCGAGCAGAATCATCACCTTGCGCACATAGGGAGAGGTGGCGGCGTAAAAAAGTTTCATGCGGGCATTCCTTTGCTGGGCAAGTTTGCCTGCCACTCTTTACCTGAAAACGGAGCAAAGCAACTGCGGATTACATCTGATCCAGATCACGCATCATTGCGGCCATCACCGCCGTTTCGCTACCAATCCCATGCGTTGCCATCTGTTCCGCGGCCGCAAGGCGCACTTCTTCCGGCTTGTTCTGGCCCCGTTTCCACGTGCCATCCACACCTGTCACAGTAAAGCGCAACGGCACAATCATCCGCATCATTTTTTCCAAAGCCTCTGGCATCATTTTGTCTGTTGTCCACGGCGTCTTGGGCAGCAGTTGCGTTTCAAAATCGGCGGATTGACGGTCCAGCACGTCGCGTATCATGTCTTGCGGTAACCGTTGCAATGTACCCGTCAAATGCACAGCGATGTAATTCCATGTGGGCACCTGATCCGCCACACCATACCAATCAGGCGACACATAGCTGTCAGGCCCCGACACGATAATTTTGGCGGCGTGCGGCCCATCACCCATTCGGGCGATAGGGTTAGAGCGTACCAAATGCAGGTCTGCGCTGCTGGCATCTTCATTTAATGAAAATGGGATATGGCTGAGGAAAGGGCCATCATCCGCGTTCACCGCCAGAATACCGAAACCCCGCGCCCGCGCAAAAGCAATGTTACGATCTGGCCCTGCGTCATGAAAAATCTGATTGGGGTGCATCGCGCCCTCCTGAAAATATCCTGTGATCAGCTATTGCAGAGGTCGGGCATAGTTGGCAATCTGTGCTTATTCTCAGGGCGGGGTGAAATTCCCCACCGGCGGTATGGGGGGAACCCCCCGAGCCCGCGAGCGCCTGTGTTTCTCCCGCGAGCGGCACAGGGTCAGCAGATCCGGTGAAATGCCGGAGCCGACGGTTAGAGTCCGGATGGAAGAGAATACAGACCTGTGACGCGCCACGTGGTGCGGCTGTGGGGCTGTAATCGCCTTGGGTGGACGTGTTTGAACCTAAAGGAGATACCCATGACAGACACCCCCGCCCGCTTCGCCTTTGTCAAAGCACAATGGCATGCAGACATTGTAGACCGCGCCTATGACGGCTTTGCCGAACTGACGCAGGACGCACAAACCGATGTGTTTGACGTTCCCGGCGCGTTTGAAATGCCACTAAAAGCACAACAGCTTGCCAAAACAGGTAAATATGATGCCGTAATTTGCGCCGCCTTTGTGGTCGATGGCGGGATTTACCGTCATGATTTTGTGGCCGCTGCTGTGGTTGACGGGCTGATGCGTGTTGGTCTTGATACGGGCGTGCCTGTGCTGTCCGTTTCACTTACGCCGCACCATTATCAAGAAACAGACCACCACAATGAAATCTACCGCGCGCATTTTGTCGAAAAAGGCCGCGAAGCAGCACGTGCCGCTTTGACGATTATCGCATCCTAAAAGCGCAAGTGCTTCACCCAAGATAAGCGCGCAATTCTGGCGGGGGATCATCCATTAATGCCCCCGCCGGACGTGGCGCCAGCGCCTGACCGCCTTCCACAAAAATCACCTCATCCGCAATCCGCCGCACGTCTTCGGGCGCGTGTGTCACCATCACCATGGCTGCACCCGTCTGGGCAATTGTAGCTTTCAAAAGGTCCAGCATTTCATTGCGCAGCGCAGGCCCCAACGCTGCAAACGGTTCATCCAGCAGCACCAATGGCCGCGCCTGCACCAACACCCGCGCCAGCGCAACACGGCTTTGTTGACCACCTGACAGTTTACCCGGTTTAACTTGCGCATAATCGGCCAAAGCCACCTGTGTCAGCGCCGCCATAATTTGTTCTTTATCTTTGGCCACGATCCGAAAATCAGGCCGCAGCCCCAGCGCCACATTTTGCAAAACGCTCAGATGCGGAAACAGGTTATTATCTTGAAACAGCATCGTCATAGGGCGCGCACCCGGTGCAGCATCGGTAATGTCACGCCCTTCCCACAGCAGTTTACCTGCCGCTAGCGGTACAAACCCGCACAGCGCAGCCAGCAGCGTGGATTTACCAGCACCAGACGGACCAATCACCGCATAGTTCCGCCCCGCTTCCAGCGTGAAATCTGCCCGCAGTTGGAAATCACCCTGCGCTATCAAACCCTGATCAAGTTTCAGCACACCCGCGTCCTCCTTTGTCACAAATCCAGAAAACCCCGAGGCTCAGCACCAGCAACACCAAAGCCGCCCCCGCCGCCGCATCCATCTGATAGGCCCCCATCAGGCGCACCATCTGTAAGGGGAGCGTCACACGCTCTGGATCAGCAAACAAGGCGATCACACCCAAATCCCCCATCGACAAGGCCCCTGTCAGACCCGCAGCAAAACCGATCTGACGGCGCAGGCGCGGCAACAACAGCACCTGCCAGAGTTTCCAGCCTGTAACCCCCAACATCACACTCAGCCGTCCATATGCCTGCACCGCATCGCGCATCGGCGGCACCAGAATACGCAACGCAAAGGGCAGCGCCATCATCGCATTGACCAACACCGTCACAGGCAAGGCAAAATCAAACGGGTCCGCATAAGGGTTGATGACAATAAACCACCCCGTCCCAATCATCAGTGGCGAAGCAGACAGGCCCAACAGCCCAATCGCCTCCATACCGCCTCCTTTGCGGCTCACGATCCAGCCCGCCATGGGCAAGGCAAGCGCCAAGAGCACGATAATGCTCCCCAGCGCCACGGCCACAGAAACGCCCGCTGCGTGATAGACCGAAACAGGCATCACAGGCAGACCCAACAGCCCGCGCATAACAACGGCGGCCAAAGGTACCAGCAAGAACAACGCCGCCAGCGTAATAACGCCAGCATCTACAACACGCTGCATACCACCCTGCGCATCCCAACGGGGCATCAAGCGATCCAACCCGCCGCCCACAGAGACCATCGGCACAAACCGCAACGCCAGCAACGCAATCCCGCCCGCCAGCACCAGTTGCACCAGCGACAAAAGCGCCGCACGGCCCAGATCAAAATCAAAACGGAACGCCTGATAAATCGCCAATTCAATCGTGGTCGCACGGGGGCCACCGCCCAACGTTAACGCCACGGCAAAACTGGTCAGGCAAATCACAAACACCAGTGCCAACGCCCCCGGCACCACTTGTCCCAGCATCGGCAATTCCACCGCTCGAAACATTGCACGTGGGGTCAGGCGCAATTGCGCAGACAGGCGGAACCGCTCGGCGGGGATAGTTTGCCACCCTTGCAGCAGCAACCGTGTGGCCAGTGGCATATTAAAGAACACATGCGCCAAAACCACGCCGTGAAATCCATATATAGAGACTGTTGGCAGGCCCAAAGCCTCCAACGCCCCATTGATCCACCCACTGCGTCCAAACACCGTCAGCAGGCCCAGCACAGCAACAATCACAGGCAAAATAAACGGCGCACCCAGCAGCGTCACCAAGGCACCGCGCCCAATAAACCGCCGCCGCGCCAAGGCACGTGCAACAGGCACAGCAAGCAGAACCGACAAGACCGAGGAGCACGCCGCTTGTGCCACGGTGAAACGAATTGCCGCCCAGTCACCTGCGCCCAAACCTGTACTTGCGTCAGCACGGCTCAGCACCGCAACCAGCGCCAAAAGGATCAGCGCCAGCACCAATAGCGCAGCACTGATCCCCGTTTTTGGACTGATCGAAACGCGACTTATTGCGACAGCGCCTTGAGCCATTCGGCCAAAGCCTCTTCGCGGATCGCGGGCACATCTTGCACGGCGATGTCCAGTGCTTTTTCCGGCACAGTGAGTGTCTCAAACCCTGCTGGCAGGCCAGCAGATGGGGTTACCGCAGGGTACATCCAGTTGGTGGTCGGCAAGATCGTCTGCGCTGCATCCGAAACCATGAAGTTCAAAAATTCTTTTGCCAACTCTGGCTGATCTGACCCCGCCAAAGCACCCACAACTTCGATCTGCATAAAGTGGCCTTCATCAAACGCAGCAGCAGCTTTGCTGTCATCTTCCTCGGCAATCAAATGATAGGCGGGCGATGTGGTATAGCTCAGCACCATATCAGCCTCGCCTTCCAAAAACAGGCCATAAGCTTCGGACCAGCCTTTGGTGACTGTGACCACATTATCGGCCAATGCCTCCCAAATCGCAGGAGCTTCATCGCCGTAGGCCGCTTTGACCCACAACAGCAGGCCCAAACCGGGCGTAGACGAACGTGGGTCTTGGATCACAATCTTCAGATCGCTTTCGGCCAGTTCCTTAAAGTTCGCAGGTACAGTGTCCAGACTCTTGTTATGCACAAAGGCGAAATAGCCCCAGTCGTAAGGTGCAAAAACCGGATCGGTCCACTCAACAGGCAAGGTATATTCCGCGCTCACGGAGGTTTCAGTGAACAGGCCCGTTTCTTTGGCCGCAGCGATCAGCGCGGTATCCAGCCCCATCACGACATCCGCATCGGTGCGCGCGCCTTCCAGCTTGAGCCGCGCCAACAGCGCAGCCCCATCGCCCAAGCCGACCATTTTCAGATCGCAGGCGCAGGTTTCTTCAAACGCCTTTTCAATCGCAGGGCCCGGGCCCCATTCACTGACAAAACTGTCATAGGTATAGACGGTTAGTTCAGGTGTGTCAGACATGGCCGCCGTAGCCGCCAGTGTTGCAGTCGCAAACGTGAGATACTTCATAGCATCCTCCAAATTGCGGCGTCAGAAAGTTGTGGAAACCTATCCAGACCTTCCCTCCGCCGGTGTTAACCGGTTCAGGTTCTACGGGTCAGCTTTCGCACTCTCAGCCCAACATTTACGGGAATTCAAAAACAGTCGCTTTCAAAGTCCCGACGCGCAAGGCCCCCCGAGGTATGCACACAGCTAGGAGAGCCACGGCACATTGGCAAGTCAAAACCCCTTGAGACACCGCCCCACCCCAGCTAAGTCAGGGGACAAAGGAGC
Organism: Sulfitobacter undariae; assembly: GCF_014196805.1. Lineage (GTDB taxonomy): Bacteria > Pseudomonadota > Alphaproteobacteria > Rhodobacterales > Rhodobacteraceae > Sulfitobacter > Sulfitobacter undariae. Next base: position 31,225 of record NZ_JACIEI010000004.1, read on the forward strand.
ACCGCCCATGTCGATGAACAGCTTTGGCCATCTTTTCCGCGTCACTACTTGGGGCGAAAGCCACGGTCCTGCATTGGGCGCAACAGTTGATGGGTGCCCTCCGGGCGTGGAAATCACGCCAGAGATGATCCAGCAGTGGCTAGACAAGCGCAAACCGGGACAAAACAAATACACCACCCAGCGCCGTGAGGCGGATGAGGTAAAGATTTTGTCTGGCACGTTTGAGGGTGTCACCACGGGCACGCCCATCCAATTGATGATTGAAAACACCGATCAACGCTCAAAAGATTACGGTGATATCAAAGATAAATTCCGGCCGGGCCATGCGGATATCACCTATTTCCAGAAATACGGCATCCGCGATTACCGTGGCGGCGGGCGATCCTCTGCGCGTGAAACTGCGTCGCGCGTTGCGGCAGGCGGTTTGGCCCGTGAAGCAATCAAAGCGATTGCGCCGAATGTGCAGATCACTGGCTATATGGTGCAGATGGGTCCACATAAAATCAACCGCGATGCGTTTGACTGGGACCAGATTGAACAGAACCCCTTTTGGGTTCCAGATGCACAGGCCGCAACCGATTGGGCCACATATCTGGACGGCTTGCGCAAATCGGGATCGTCTGTCGGGGCGATCATCGAAATCACCGCACGCAATGTGCCCGCAGGCATTGGCGCGCCCGTTTATGGCAAGTTAGACACTGATCTTGCCGCCGCCATGATGAGCATCAATGCCGTCAAAGGAGTCGAGATCGGCGAAGGCATGTCCGCCGCGATGCTCACAGGCGAGTTGAACGCAGACGAGATTTTCATGGGTAACGATGGGCAGCCTGCCTATACCTCCAACCACTCAGGCGGCATCCTTGGCGGGATCAGCACGGGGCAAGACATTGTCGTGCGGTTTGCCGTCAAACCCACCTCGTCCATCCTGACCACCCGCAAGACGATCACCAAGTCAGGTGAAGAAACCGAGATCATCACCAAAGGCCGCCACGACCCATGCGTCGGTATCCGTGCGGTGCCTGTGGGCGAAGCAATGATGGCCTGCGTGATCCTTGACCATCTGTTGCTGCACCGTGGTCAGATCGGCCAAAACCGCGGCGTCATCGGGCCGCAATCATGAACCATAATCCACAATGAAGGTAGAGGATTCATCAGCTAAACCCGCACTAGGGATCGCCCTAAAACTCAGCGCGATTTTCCTGTTCACCTGCATGTCCGCAATCATCAAGGCGACAGCAGATGATGTCCCCGCAGGCGAAGCTGTCTTTTTCCGCTCTCTCTTTGCCATTCCTGTCATTCTCATCTGGTTGGCCCAGCGTGGGCAACTGAGTGTCGGCCTCAAGACAAAGAACCCAATGGGCCATGTCTGGCGCGGCGTTTTTGGGACCAGCGCCATGGCACTGACATTCTCGGGGCTTGGGCTGCTGCCGCTGCCCGAAGTCACCGCCATCGGATTTGCCACCCCGATCTTTACCGTCATTCTTGCCGCAATCATGCTGGGCGAACGTATCCGGCTGTTCCGTGTTAGTGCCGTTCTGGTAGGGCTGATCGGGGTAATCATCATTTTGTGGCCGCGTTTTGGCGGTACAGAAATGGACAAGATGGCGACCTTGGGCGCTATGCTCATCCTTGCGGCCACGATGCTGCGCAGCTTGGTACAAATCCATTTGCGCCAACTGGCCCAGACAGAACATACAGCCGCGATTGTGTTCTATTTCTCTGTCACTGCAACCATGCTCTCGTTGCTGACAGCGCCGTTCGGCTGGACTGTGCCTGATGCAAACACAACAGGTTTGCTCATTTCGGCTGGTGTCATCGGCGGTATTGCGCAGATATTCATCACCTCTTCCTATCGCTTTGGTACGGTATCGATGTTAGCCCCTTTCGAATACACCTCCATGCTCTTTGCGATCATTCTGGGCTATTTCGTCTTCGACGAGCTGCCCACCGCGCTGATGCTGACGGGGTCTAGCCTTGTCATCATAGCAGGCGCGATTGTGATCTGGCGGGAACGCCAGCTTGGCATGGAACGGGCCAAAGTACGTGCCGTAAGCGAACCTAAATCCTAACCCTAACTTAACGGAGCCACCGATGACCGACAGCACCGATCACAAACAAAAGATGCAAGAAGTTCAGGCGGACAAACGCGCGCGCGTGTCTGAATTGGTAGACCCTGAAAAGGGCCTCGTATTAGTGCATACGGGCAAGGGCAAAGGTAAATCTTCCTCCGCTATTGGCGTAGTTGTACGGGCTTTGGGCTGGAAGCAGAAAGTGGGCGTGATCCAATTTATCAAAGGTAAATGGAAAACCGGCGAACGGCTGTTCTTTGACCAGCTGGGGGACGTGACATGGCATACCATGGGCGAAGGATTTACCTGGGACACCCAAGATAAAGACCGCGACATCGCCGCAGCGCAGGCAGCCTTTGCCAAAGGCCGCGAGATGATGACAAGCGGCGATTATGATCTGGTTGTCTTGGATGAAATCAACATCGCAATGCGCTATGAGTATCTGTCGGTTGAGGATGTGATTGCTGGGCTAGATGCCCGCGACAAGCGCACTGGCGTGATCTTGACAGGCCGTGATGCCAAGCCCGAGCTATGTGAATATGCTGATCTGGTTACTGAAATGACCGAAATAAAGCACCCGTTCAAAGCAGGGATCAAAGCCCAACGCGGCGTCGATTTTTAAGCTTCTTTCCTCAAAAATCTAACTACCAGCCGCTTTTGTGTGGGCTGGTAGTTACTGTTTACGGTCTGATCAGCTACGCACCAGCTTTTCATAGCTATCGGCAATCTCACGCGTCAGTGTGCCGACTTCAAATGTATAGTCACCGATCTGACCAACTGGGGTCACTTCAGCAGCCGTGCCTGTCAGCCAACATTGTTCAAAACCCGCCAGTTCTTCGGGCATGATATGGCGCTCATGCACCTTGACGCCGCGATCCTTCAGCATCCCGATCACCGTTTGACGGGTGATACCATTGAGAAAGCAATCAGGCGTCGGCGTGTGAACTTCACCGTCTTTAACAAAGAAGATATTCGCGCCTGTCGCCTCGGCCACATAGCCACGGTGGTCATACATCATTGCGTCAGAACAGCCTTTGGCCTCTGCCGCATGTTTGGACATCGTGCAGATCATATAGAGACCCGCCGCTTTAGCGTGGCTTGGGATGGTTTCTGGTGACGGGCGTTTCCATTTGGAGATGTCCAGTTTGGCCCCCTTGGTCTTGGCGTCGCCATAATAGGCGCCCCACTCCCAAACCGCGATCGCCATACGCACGGGATTGCGCGCCGAGGCAACGCCCATATCTTCGCCTGCACCGCGCCACGCAACTGCGCGCACATATGCATCGCTCAAACCTGATGCCTTCAAAACTTCGGCCTTCGCGGCCTCAATTTCATCCACAGTGTAAGGGATCTCGAAATCAATCAATTGCGCTGACCGCTTAAGCCGCTCTGAATGCTCACGGCTTTTGAAAATCTTGCCGTTATAGGCCCGCTCACCCTCAAACACAGAGGAAGCATAATGCAGTGCGTGGGTCAGCACATGTACATTTGCCTCGCGCCACGGCACCATAACCCCATCCATCCAGATGAACCCGTCCCGATCATCATATCCGCCAGCCATCTCAAATTCCTCACAATTATTCCAAATATTGCGTCAATCATCCGCCATTCGACATAAAATTACGCAAATCCTAATTTTTCGTACTCTTTCAGGGTTGGAGTGTCAACAACACTGACATAAAGTGGCCGCTATATTTACGCGGGGAGACGACCCATGGACAGACGGCCCTCCAGCCCCTCAACCGGCGAAGCATTGCTGTTTCTAACCGATGAGCAGCTTAGACAAGGCATAGAGGCGATGTTCTTTGCCTATCGTGGTTTCACCGCCGATCCTGACAGAATTTTGGGTGACATGGCCTATGGTCGGGCACATCATCGCGCGATCCATTTCATCGGACGCGCGCCGGGAACAACGGTGAATAACCTGCTGAATATCCTTGGCGTTACAAAGCAATCGCTGAACCGTGTATTGCGTACGCTGATTGCGGATGGTCTGGTAGAAAGCAAGGTAGGCCGACAGGATAAACGTGAACGGCACCTTAACCTCACAGAGGCAGGACGCACATTGGAACAAACACTATCAGACGCCCAACGCGCCCGCATGCGCTCGGCCTTCCGCGATGCTGGCCCCGAAGCGGTTGCCGGATTTCGTACCGTACTGGAAGCAATGATGGACGGCGAAATGCGCTCCAGCTATAGCCGCCTAAAGGACAGCGCATCATGAACAGCTCTGACGCCCATATTCTGATCGTTGATGACGATGAGCGTATTCGCACGCTTTTGCAGAAATTCTTGATTCGCAACGGTTTCCTTGTCACCGCCGCCCGCGATGCCGCCCATGCGCGGCGTGTTCTTGCGGGGCTGCAATTCGACATGATCATCCTTGATGTGATGATGCCGGGCGAAGACGGCCTCACCCTCACACGGTCCTTGCGCGAAACAATGACCACCCCGATCCTGTTGCTGACCGCCAAAGGCGATACCGACAACCGGATAGAAGGGCTGGAAGCAGGCGCGGATGATTACCTTGCCAAACCTTTTGAGCCAAAAGAGTTGTTGCTGCGGATCAATGCCGTACTGCGCAGGGTACCCGAAGCAATTCAACCCGACACAGCGCCCAAAGTGATGCACCTAGGCAGCATCCGCTATGACAAAGAACGCGGCGAGATGTGGCAAGGCGAAGAACTGGTGCGCCTGACGGCCACAGAAATCCAACTGATGAAAATTTTCGCGGCCAAACCGGGTGAAGCCTTGAGCCGTGCGAATCTGGTAGAAGAGTTGGGCCGCGACAGAGGGCAAGCACAAGAACGTGCTGTTGATGTGCAAATCACCCGCCTGCGCCGCAAGATCGAAGAAGACCCCAAACAACCGCGCTATCTGCAAACCGTGCGTGGCGCGGGATATATGTTGGCTCCTGACTAAGGTCAGATGAGGGCAAAACCCATGTCTCAAATTACACCCAATAATAGGGTGTACCCCCCTCCCCGCACTGGCCTTGCGGCGACGGTGCCAGTATGGTCATCGCGAAATTGACGAAAGTGAAGATGATGAGCGATACCCCCGTAGAAGAGATGAGCTTTGAAGCCGCGATGGCCGAACTGGAAGCAGTGCTGGGTAAACTGGAGCGCGGCGATGTGGCGCTGGACGAAAGCATCACGCTCTATGAACGTGGTGCACTGTTGAAGGCCCGTTGCGAAGCCAAGCTGAAAGAAGCCGAAGAAAAAGTTGCTGCCATCACGCTGGACGGCGACGGAAACCCCGCCGGATTAAAGCCCGTCGAAGGCCTGTAACCATGACCGGCTTTGCTGAGGCATTAAAAAACGCAGGCGATCTAGCCAGTGCGCAGATCGCGGCATCTCTGGACGGCACGCAGGGGCCGATCCGTGAGGCGATGCTATACGCGACGACAGGCGGCAAAGGTTTGCGTGCCTTTCTGGTGATGGAAAGCGCACGTTTGCACGGCATAGAACCGCAAAACGCCGCACCCTCCGCCGCCGCAATCGAGGCGCTGCATGCCTATTCTTTGGTGCATGATGACCTGCCCTGCATGGACGACGATGACCTGCGTCGCGGCCAACCCACTGTGCACCGCAAATGGGACGACGCCACCGCCGTTCTGGCGGGGGATGCGCTCCAAACGCTGGCGTTTGAATTGGTCACCCAGACAGGTTGTCCCGATGCGGCACGGCTACGGTTGATCACAACGCTGGCGCAGGCCTCTGGCGTGCGCGGCATGGTCGGCGGCCAAGCGCTGGACATCGCGGCGGAGACCGCTGCCGCCCCTTTGACCTTGGCCGAGATTAGCGTGTTACAAGCTGGCAAGACAGGCGCATTGATAGAGTGGGCAGCGACCGCGGGCCCGCATATGGCACAGGCGGACACCTGCGCATTGGGGCAATATGCCCGCGACCTTGGTCTGGCTTTCCAGATCACCGATGATATCCTTGACGTTGAGGGAGACGCAGCGACCGTTGGCAAGGCTGTCGGTAAAGACGCACATGCTGGCAAAGCCACATTCGTGTCACTACTGGGCCTTGAAGGTGCCAAAGCACGCGCGCAAACTCTTGTGACATCGGCCTGTGACGTATTATCAGCCTATGGAACGCAGGCAGACACGCTACGCGAGGCCGCAGAATTTGTGGTTGCGCGCAAAAGCTAGGGAAAAACAGATGACCGACACGCCACAAACGCCGCTGCTGGACCGGATCAAACGCCCTGCCGACATGAAATCCCTATCGGACCGCGAGCTGACCCAGCTGGCTGGCGAAGTGCGTGATGAGACGATCTCGGCTGTCTCTGTGACAGGCGGGCATCTGGGCGCAGGGCTTGGCGTGGTTGAACTGACTGTGGCGCTGCATGCGGTCTTTGACACCCCGCGTGACAAGATCATCTGGGACGTGGGGCATCAATGTTATCCTCATAAAATCCTGACCGAACGGCGTGACCGTATCCGTACCCTGCGTATGGAAAATGGTCTGAGCGGTTTCACAAAACGCAGCGAATCGCCTTACGATCCCTTTGGTGCAGCCCATAGCTCTACTTCCATTTCCGCCGCGCTTGGCTTTGCCGTGGCGCGTGATCTGGGTGGTGTTGTGCCCGAAGGCTTGGGCGATGCAATTGCCGTGATCGGCGATGGCTCCATGTCTGCGGGCATGGCCTATGAGGCGATGAATAACGCGGGCCATTTGAAAAAGCGGATGATTGTAATTCTCAATGACAACGAGATGAGCATCGCCCCCCCCGTTGGCGCCATGTCCGCCTACCTCAGCCGTCTTTATGCCGAAGAGCCCTTTCAGGAACTGAAATCTGCCGCCAAAGGCGCGGTCAGCCTGTTGCCTTATCCCTTCCGTGAAGGCGCCAAACGCGCCAAAGAAATGCTTAAGGGCATGGCCGTTGGTGGCACCTTGTTTGAACAGTTGGGCTTTAGCTATCTTGGCCCGATTGACGGGCATGACATGGACCAGTTGCTGCCCGTGCTGCGCACCGTCAAGGCGCGGGCCACTGGGCCAATCCTGATCCATGTGTTGACCAAAAAGGGCAAAGGCTATGCCCCCGCCGAAGCCGCACGCGACAAAGGCCACGCCACAGGCAAATTTAACGTCATCACAGGCGAGCAGAAAAAAGCGCCCAGCAATGCGCCCAGCTATACCAATGTCTTTGCTGAAAGCCTGCTACAAGAAGCCGCTGATGATGATAAAATTTGCGCCGTAACGGCCGCGATGCCTGACGGCACGGGCCTGAACAAGTTTATGGAACGCTATACCTCGCGTTGCTTTGATGTGGGCATTGCCGAACAACACGGCGTCACCTTCTCCGCTGCCCTTGCCGCTGGCGGGATGAAGCCGTTTTGCGCGATGTACTCAACATTTTTGCAACGCGGCTATGATCAGGTTGTGCATGACGTGGCGATTCAACGCCTGCCGGTTCGTTTCGCAATTGATCGTGCGGGGCTTGTCGGTGCCGATGGGGCAACACATGCAGGATCGTTTGATGTCGCATTCCTAGCAAACCTACCAGGTTTCGTTGTGATGGCCGCCGCAGATGAGGCCGAACTGAAACACATGGTCGCCACCGCTGCTGCCCATGACGACGGACCAATCGCCTTCCGCTTTCCACGTGGCGAAGGGCGCGGCGTAGAAATGCCCGAACGCGGCACGCCGCTGGAAATTGGCAAAGGCCGGATGATCCGTGAAGGTAAGCGCGTGGCAATCCTGTCGTTCGGCACCCGCCTTGAAGAGGTCGAAAAAGCCGCCGAGGCGCTTGCGGCCAAAGGCATCACGCCCACCATCGCCGATGCACGCTTTGCCAAGCCGCTAGACCGCGACATGATCCTATCACTTGCCCGCGATCACGAAGCGCTGATTACGGTCGAAGAAGGCGCTGTGGGCGGTTTTGGTAGCCATGTGGCGCAACTTTTGGCGGATGAAGGTGTGTTCGACCACGGGCTGAAATTCCGTTCTATGGTGCTTCCCGATATCTTTATTGATCAGGCAAACCCAGCCGATATGTACGCTGTTGCAGGCATGAACGCCGAACAGATCGAAGCCAAAGTGCTGCACACATTGGGCATTTCACAGATCGGCGCGCAGAGAGCCTAGTCTTTGCGCGTTGCCATCAACAAATCCAGCTTCGCCTCTAAGGCATCCAGTTTTGCATTCACCTCAAGACGGTAGGCGTCAGTGCTAGCCACCGATTCTTCTTGGTGCGCATCCTGCATGGAGTTGACGATCAAGCCCACCAATAGGTTCACCACGGCAAAGGTGGTGACCATGATAAAGGGCAGGAAGAACATCCAAGCATGCGGATAAACCTCCATCACAGGGCGTACGATCCCCATTGACCAGCTCTCTAACGTCATGATCTGGAACAGCGAATACCCCGAAGCACCCAAAGTGCCGAACCATTCCCCGAATGCATTGCCAAACAATTTTGTAGCCATCACAGCCGCGATGTAAAAGATCAGCGCCATCAGCAAAAACACGGAGGCCATACCCGGCAAGGCGGTCACAAATCCTTCAACAACACGGCGCAGATTGGGCGCTACCGAGATGACACGTAGAACCCGCAGTATCCGCAATGCACGCAACGCGGAAAAGCCCTGCGCAGCAGGCACCAGCGAAATACCTACGATGATAAAGTCAAAGATGTTCCAGCCATTGCGGAAAAACCGAGTACGGTAAGCAATCAGCTTCGCAACCAACTCTGCCACAAAAATTGCGAGGCAAAGCTGATCCAAAAACAGGATCAAACCGCCAACCCGTTCCATCACCTGTTTAGAGGTTTCCAGTCCCAGAATAACTGCATTTAGCAGAATCACCGATAGAATGAAGTTGCGGACACGGTTGGATTCCAAAAATTCGGTTAGCTTTTGCATCGGTGACATTGGGGCTCCGTCGATGTCGATTAGGTTTTATATGGTGTCGCAATGGGCTGAGAGCAAGGCGAAGATGGCACATTAGATCAATGCCACTCAGTCTGCACAAATACTCTACCTGAATAGCCTGAATCTGCTAATTTTTGGTCTGCCCCAGCATTGCAGCAAGACCGCTGCGGTAGTCGAGATACTTCGGTTGCCACCCCAGCGCGGCTTTGGCGTGGTCGTTACGGACACGTTTGCTCTCGGCATAAAAGCTTCGCGCCATTGGCGTCAGGTCCGCTTCCTCAAAAGGAATAGCGGGCGGGACTGGCATGCCTAGCAACGCTGCGGCATGCGCAATCACGTCTTGCGGCGGTGCGGGATCATCATCACACAGATTATAGATGCTACCCGACGATGGCGCATTCAGCGACAACTCCAAGGCTTGGGCGATATCTTCAACGTGGATCCGGCTGAACACCTGATTCTCTTTGATAATACGCCGCGCGGTTCCATTGCGGACCTTGGCAAAGGGACCGCGATCGGGGCCATAGATGCCCGCCAGTCTAAAGATATGTAAAGGCAGGTCAGGGATGTTTGCCCATGCTTTTTCAGCGTTCACGCGTGCAATACCGCGCCGTGTTGCCGGATTTAGGGCCGTTTCTTCATCCACCCAGCCGCCAGCATGATCGCCATAGACGCCCGTCGTCGAGAGATATCCCAACCAGCGAATCTTGGATGCTGCCCGCACAAACGACACATGACAGTCGGCCAATACAGGATCACCATCTACCGTTGGCCCCGCAGAGATCACAACATTCGGAAATTCGTCAATCAGTGCCGAGGGATCACTTCCTGGCCAAAGCAAAGGCTCCACACCCGTGGCAGCGATCTCCGCAAGCTTATCTGCGCTGCGAGTCGTACCCACAATATGCCATCCCTCAGGCACCAGCCGCGCGGCAAGTGCACGGGCGCTGTAACCGTGGCCAAATGAAAGAAGGCGTTTGTCCAACTGTCGGAATTCTCTTTGAAAGAATTGTGGAGCGAAGAGTCCCACTTAAACGAAAATAGCCCCTCCAACAGGAGAGGCTATTCTACTCGCAACTAGTGCTGAGTTTTAGTCTGTCGTTCCTGTCGTTCCAGCTGTCTTGTCGTCGTCGTCATTGCTAATCAAAGCTGCGATTGCAACTGCTGCAACAACACCACCGATGATTGCTGGTGCGCCGATGCCGGAACCAGTTGCTGGTACGAAGACGCCTTTGTCTTCAACAACAGTTTCTTCGTATGGCGCCAAGGAACCAGCGAAAGCTACTGTGGAAGTTGTGGCGAGAAGAGCGGCTACTGAGAGTGTCTTAAGCATTTTTATCATCCTGTTTTAAAACTCGTTGGGGACATGTCCCCGTTCAAATTGTATTTAGCTGAATACGGTCTTCATAACAACTCGTATGTACTTACAGTTATACATAATTGGCTAACTCTCGCCAAGTGTTACATATTGGCCTAATTCTTGAGCAAAATAAATTCAAAATATCCTGTGTTCGGCCCCATCCACTGACGTGATTTACGTACCAATCCTGTCCCCCGCTGCACCCAATAATCATTCTTGACTATGGTATCTCCGCGCGGACCGCCGACACAATCTTCCCTCAGGAAATCCACTGCAATCATTTGATTTACAATGGAAATATTTTCAGCTCCAAGATTCTTCACCTTGCAACGAAGCCTAAATTCCGTTGTAGTCGTGTCGCCATCTGAAATCGTGTAGGTTCGAACTCCTGTCGCGCCAGACCGCGCATTCAGTGCGCGAACAGTCATGCTCGCATCTGCAGCAATTATGTCACCACCAATGCCACGTGTACCAACAACAACGCCATTTCGGAGGAAAACCTGGGCACTATCGGAGGAATTCCAGATTTCCACCGCCCCAATTGACGAATCATTTCTTACTGCGACGCGGCGTAGAAAATCACTGCCGCCCTTTTGCTCAGGATTCGCCTGCAATGCGGCGCCGTTTGTTTGCGCCAACATTTCAGGTGTGACGACTGTCTTGGGTCGTGGCCCTTCGCGGCGTGTTTCGGTGTATTCCTTTACAGCACCCAACAAAGTTTTAGCTGTTGTGCCGGCTTGTTCATTTTTTTCATTGCCGCAAGAAGCAAGTAAACTCAGCACCAAAATAGAAGCTAGTCTACGCGTAAACAAAAGCGTCATTCCCATACTCCAGACCAAGTTTCAACAAGCTGCTCACGATGACCGCTACGTACCTGCTCGTACAATCTGCCGGGGACCGAGAGGCGCGCACCACCATCACGCGTCAAAGGCCTAATCGACGTCCGTCGCAGACGGGTGTCGGGCTTACCTAGCAACCAACTGGTAGGAACAGTGATGTTGATCCCCTTGTCGAATGAACCTTCGCCAAAATCTTCTTTTGAAACATTAGTAAGAGTGAAGAACCCGCCGACTTTCCAGCCATTGTCAAATTCGCGCTCCAGTGTGACCGTTGCACCCACATCACCCGCCAGATAGCGCCCGACATCAAGCTGACCTGTGTAACCGTTTTGAAATTCGTAATATGCAGAGACGTGTCCAGTTGCGACCCCATAATCCTGAAAGCCCAGCATATTATCGAATGCTCTTTGCTTTGCATAATTAAGCTCGGCTCCAAGTGCCAAACGACTTGCGACCGGTTTCCAAAGAACTTCTGCAGAAACGCCGCCGAACATCCTTTCAAGATAGCCAGCCGACATGCGAGCATATAAATCAGGCCCTGCCTTCCATTGTTTGCTGGCGTAAAGTTGTGTAACGGAAGTTGCCCCGCCGGCGTCATATTCGACCGCATCTGTACGAACATGTTCAAGGCGCGACGTGTTGAAGCGGGCTTTATCGCTGTAGCTATCGGCGAGATTGTGGCGTAGTTGACCCGCAATCTTCCAGCCCGGAGCTGGTTGAAAGGAAAGGTTTAGCTGCAAACCTGCTTCGATCTGAACCGGATCATCGGGGTCAAAGTATCGTTGTGAAAGATAGGGGCTGATCGACCAGTTATAAGTCGGGAACAGCGCTTCATTGCGTGCGCTTCCCGGCAAACGCGGGGCAGCGGCTTCAAAGCCGGTCACAGCCAACAGCGCATCAGGCGCGTTAGGGGAAACCTCCAAGGCTTCCAAATCCGAACGCCGCAACACAACTGTAGATTGAGCTAGATTATCTATAACAGGCACAATGCGGAACGTTTCAACCGAAGCAGGCATAATCGCAGCCAACAAACGCGCCACGCGGCCAACCGCAATCGCGCCAGCACCGTAACGCTCGTTTGAATAACGCACCTCAACGGTTGACGCGCTGGTACGCGCCTCAATCAACGTCAGCCCTTCGGCCTCCAGCAATGGAATCAGAGCATCACGCACCTCAACCGAGGCTTCTGCCTGTGATGCGGCCCAATCCCGGCTATATGCCTCTGGGTCCGCACGTCGGCTGGGGCGGATTTTGTAAGGACGCGGTGCAGCAATCCGAACCGGTGCTATCGGGCGGGCCGGATTCAACAAAAACTGGGCATTCAGCCCCAACTCGGACCCATACATGTAGTAGCCACCCAATCGGACAGCATTCGAGACCTGATATTCAACACCAAAATTGAAGCGGGACTTACGGTCAAAGATGTCACTTCGAGTTTCCAGATCATAAGCATCCGAACTATACTCGGCTTTGACACCCCATTTGTCGTTTATCTGCCATTCGAGGCCAGCAAACGGTGCTGCTTCGCCGCGGAACCACTGATCAACCGAAAACTCCCCTCCCGTATCACCAGATTGAAACACCGCACGATCGGACCCGAAAGGTGCGCCAATCGCGCCAGAGCTCCCAAGACGCCCCCACCCCAAACCAACGGTTGCTTTCACGGTGCCCGGCACACGTCCGCCAGAGAAGTTTTTGGTCGCGGTGATGAATTCACCCGCGTAAATGCCCGTGCCTGCGAAATCCTGAAGTCCAACGGTCACTGCGGGTAAAAGACGGCTTTCGCGGTTCAACAGAAAGCGGACATCGAAACTACGGTCACGGTAGGTGTCAAAGGTGCTAAATGTGGCGTCTTTTATACCTGAATAGCGAAAACTTGTTTGAATGCGCGGCGTTGCCTGAAAGGTCAGTGTTGTACGCGTTGTGCCGCCAAAAGTGGAAACACCAACTGCGATCTCGCCGTCGGGCAACATCTCGGCAGAGGGCATATCAATCACGCCTGACGTTCCGTACAAGTTCAGGGTCGTGCGATCAGCAGGTTTGGAATACACCTCTGCATCTTGCGCGACAGTGTTCACAGGAAAGAGCGCACCAATGCCCATCAATGACAAACCCAATGCGGTTTTCGACTTAAATCGCTTCATTATAATTGCTCACCGCCACTATTATATTTTTGTAGATTAAACCACGCACTTCGGTTAAGCGCAACAAAATCGCATCTATTGTTCAAACCACAGCCAATGCCGTGACAATTCTGCGCGTTGTCTAAGAAGCGTCTGCTTTTGCGACACAGGCTTGACCGCCCTCAACCCACTGACGCACAACATCACGCGCCATTTCTTCATCACTGGCTACAAACGCTTCGCGCAAGCGGCGCAATGCGGCGGCAATTTCGATCTGCGACAATCCCTGCTCACGTGTCATAAAAATCTTGGGGTTTGGCGTATTGATCGTTTCTCCAGTGAGCGTAAGCTCTTCTGACATCTTTTCGCCCGGCCGCAGCCCCGTGATTTGAACTTCGATGTCACCATCAGGGTTCTCTTTGTCACGCACCATATAACCTGCGCTCTCGATCACTTGGCGCGCCAGCTTTAGGATCGACACCGGTTCACCCATATCCAACACAAACACTTCTGCACCACGACTAAAAGAGCAGGCCTGCAAAACCAGCTGCACGGCTTCTTGAACCGTCATGAAATATCGCTCAACCCGTTCATCGGTAACGGTCAATGGGCCTCCGCGGCTCAGCTGTTCCTGAAACAATGGCACGACCGAGCCTGATGACCCAAGCACATTGCCAAATCGAACCATAGAAAACACCGTGCCGGTAGGTCCCTGACGGGTCGCCATATCCTGCAACACCAACTCCGCCAGCCGTTTAGAGGCTCCCATCACATTGGTCGGGCGCACAGCTTTGTCGGACGAAATCAACATAAACCGCTCAACCCCAGCCTGCGCTGCCTGTTCCGCCAAAGTCTGTGTCCCAAAGACGTTGTTTACAAGCCCCGTCAACGGGTTGGCCTCCACCAGAGGTACATGTTTATAAGCCGCCGCGTGCAATACAATGTTGACCTTATGTTTGGTCATCACGCTACGTACTTGCCGGCTATCAGTCACGGACCCCAACACCGGCACCAGCTCAACATCCAACCCTTCAAGCTCGATCATGCTGCGCAATTCCATGTCAATATTGTACAGCCCCAGTTCACTGAGTTCGAACAAGATCACCTTAGCCGGTCGACATTCCATCACCTGACGGCACAACTCAGACCCGATAGACCCGCCAGCCCCCGAGATCAGCACAACCTTACCCGTATAGGCGGCACTAGCCCCGCCTGACCGCTGCGCAACTTCTGCGCGCCCCAAAAAGCTATGCGGTGAAACGGGCGTCAGCTTGTTTACCAACGCCTCTTCCCCGATCAACTGTGAAAACGAGGGCAGCATTTGCACGCCCAGCCCCATCTGCTCCAGTTTACGCGCAATCTGTGCCTGCTTCGGGCGGCTCAGAGAGGGCACGGCCAATAGCACCCGGTCGATCTGCTTTTCCTTGACCAAGGCCGCAATGCTGGAAGGAGGGTAAACTGGCAACCTATGCACACGCATGCCATGCAGCGCTTTGTTATCGTCCACAAAGGCCACTGCTTGAATTCTTTCATGCCCTTGCAAGGCCGAAACAAGCTGGGTTCCTGTTGTCCCCGCCCCGTAAATCAACACGCGTGTGTGCTTGCTGCTATAGCGATAAACAGCAAGAACCAGCTGCAATAAAATCGCACGACTGCCTACCGCGAGACAAAAGAAGATGACACCAAACACCGCATGCAACTCTAAGGGCAATTGCAGGCCAGCAACGTCCGAAAAGGTGACGGAGGCAATCGTCAACAAAATGGCATGAAGTGAGGTCAGCCCAACCGAAGCTGAATCATAGGCGCTGACCTGAATATCCTGAATACCCAACCAGATAGAAATGCCCACCGCGATGCCGAGCATATACGGCATCAACAACAGGTAACTACTGATATTCCCCCAAACGCCATCGGGTAGTTCCACCACAGCAAATGCAGAGAACAAGGCCAACACAACCAGCACAGCATCCAACGCCAGCATAATCTGGCGCTTCCGAATTTTGGTGAGAGCTCTAATCCAGCTTAGCACAACCTGACCTTTTCATCCTGCACATACTACAACACATTGACCTAGAAGCACGAGGATACCGTATGGCACTCTGCCCATCACATTCGCCTACAATAGCCTAACTGCGTGGTCTTTCACACAAAATCTTGAATCGATGGGCGCAGTTTAGCTTTTTGAGCCTCGGAACAGATTTCCAATCGTTTGAAAAACCAGATCAAAGTCATAACATACGCTTTGGTTGCGCTGGTAAATCAGGTCCATCTTTGCCTTGCGTGGCACGCAAATACGGCAGTAAACATCATCGGTTTCTGCTGCTGATGTGCACCGCGCAAGTAACCGCTCTTCGTGCTTGTGAAACCTGATGGTCGCCAGCCCTGTCACACCTGGGCGCGACTCTAGGACCTCAGCATAAACTTCGGGGAAGCGCTCCACGTACTCCCGCAGAGGCGGGCGTGGGCCTACAAATGACAAATCGCCCTTCAGGATATTCCAAAGCTGCGGAAACTCGTCCAGCCGCTTGGATCGCAGGCGTGCACCCAGCGGTGTCACACGCGACGCTTTATGTGCCCCAGAAACCCCCTGATCGTCCTCAACCACCGACATCGTGCGGAATTTGACCAAACCAAACGGCTTGTCGACCGTCTTCATCCGCTCGGCAACATAGAACAGCGGTCTGCCTTGCTTCAGGTAAACATACACAATCAAACCCAGAATGATGGGCCCCAAAATGATCACCAGTAGGCTGGCAAAAAACAGGTCAAAAAGACGTTTTCGCAAAGTCATCGTTAGCCTGCTTCCTTAATCCAAGTGAATATCTTCCGTTTTGCGGTGCGCCGCTTTTGACAAGCCTGTACAAAAGCTCGCAAAAATTCAGCAACCCGAAAGCACCAACTAGCACGCACACCTGCTTGTCAGTCAGATGCCAGCCACGGCCTCTCATTTTTTGGCATAACGCGTGTCCATTTTGCATCACAACGTAGTAAAACAATGCAAAATATCATCTTAAACATCCTGCAACTTACCAAAATTCTCTCTGCAGGCCCATTTCCTTCTGGTTTCCTGTCCAGATGATTCGCTCCCGCATGAAACGATTGACCTCACATGGCGATGCAGTATCTTACGCCCTATTAGAAACGACCCCAAACGTGCTACCCACAGGGCGCGGACAGGCGAATTCAAGTTAATATAATATTATTTAGTGAACGGCGGCGCAGATGAGTAGACTACCCAAACATTTCATTTTGATTGCGCTTGCCTTAACCTTGGCAGCCTGTGGAAACTTGCCGCGCGGTGCTGCGATACAATCTGAAATCACCAAAGGCGCTGATACCCCTGAGGCAGATTTTGCAGTTTATCCTGTAACAAAAGCGTTCCTTTCCAGCGTCAAGGAGTGGCCTTCAACCGGAGAACGGAAGTACGGCTGGTTGCAGCATAGCACCGGGTCAAACGCACAAATCATCCGCCCTGGCGATACCCTGAATGTGGTCATCTGGGACAGTGCTGAAAACTCCCTACTGATGGGCCCCGGCGCCCGCAGCACAAACCTTTCAGGCGTTCGGGTTTCCGAAAGCGGTAACATTTTCGTACCCTACGTGGGCAAAGTTCACGTCTCGGGGCGCACCCCCGATAGCGCCCGTGAACTTCTTCAGCGCCAGCTTGAGACAGTTTCCCCCGGTGCGCAGGTTCAATTGAATGCACTGGAAGGCAGAACAAACTCGATTGATGTCGTAAGCGGCGTCCGGTCGCCCGGGAACATCAAGATGCCCGATCAAAACTTCTCTGTTCTCGCCGCAATTTCTGCCGCAGGCGGCGTGAATAACTCGATGGTGAATCCCCAAGTACAGCTGATTCGTGGACAAAAAACCTACCGCACTTCGCTGTCCAAACTATTTGACAACCCCAAGCTGGACACACGTTTGTCCGGCGGTGACCGCATCATTGTCGAGGCAGATCCCCGTTACTTTCTATCTCTGGGCGCAACCGGAAGCGAAAGCCAGTTCACATTCAACCGTGATACAGTCTCGGCATTGGATGCGCTTTCTATCATTGGCGGCGTAAACGATAGCCGCGCCAATCCCCAAGGTGTGCTCATCTTGCGTGAATACCCTGCATCGGCACTTGCATCCGGTCAACGCGGTCCACGCCAACAACGTGTTGTTTTTACAATCGACCTGACCACATCCGATGGCCTTTTCTCAGCGCGGAATTTCAACATCAATCCCGGCGATCTTGTGTTGGCCACCGAAAGCCCCGTTACAAACGTAAGAACCATCTTTGGCTTGATTGGTTCGGCTTTCGGCGTGATCAACAATATCTAAACACAGATGCCTAGTCAGGCATCTGTATCTGCTTATCCTGCGGCAATAGCGCGTTCATCTCGACAATATGCTCGGGCAGGCATTTGGTAAGAAAGTCGTATTCGGCGATCACATGTTTGCGCGCAGCAGGTCCAAGATGCGCAAAATCCTGTGGCCGCTCCAACACCTCAACCACTTGCCGTGCCAAGGCGGATGGATCGTGAAAATCCACCAGCAGGCCGGTTTCTCCATGCGTCACGGCCTCTCTAACGGGCGCAACATTTGACGCGACGATCGTGGCCTCCATCGACATCGCTTCCAGCAGCGACCATGACAGAACAAATGGCATGGTCATGTAAATATGGCAGCGGCTGATCTGAATGATCTTTTGATAGTCCGCATAGGGCACCTGCCCCAAAAAGTGGACGCGTCTCCAATCAACCCGATCTCCGACTTCCGCTTCCATTTCGCCGCGCAAACCAGCCGGATTTTTACTTTTGGCGCCGTAAGAAACATCATTGCCGCCAATGACAAGCACCCGCGCATTTGGGCGCGCTGCCAAAATGTCAGGAAGCGCACGCATGAACTGGTGAAACCCGCGCATCCGCTCCAGATTACGCGCCATATAGGTCACAACCTCATCGCCACCGCTGACCATCTCTTTAATCCGACCCAGCTTTACCTGCGCCTTATGGTCCGGCAGCAGCTTGTCCGTGCGGATACCATCATGACAGACGTAAATCTTGTCATGCATCTCGGGTGGAAAACAATCGCGCTGCCATTTTGTCGGGCTTAACCCGCGATCAACTGTGAAATAGTTGGCATTGGGCACGGCATTGCGGGCCTGTAGCAAATACGGAGTATGCTCGTTCACTGGCTCGTCAGAGTCAAAGTTCACTGGGCCCCCATGCAGACGATAATAATATTCAAAAAAGCCGATGATAGGCACGTCGCTCCATAGTTGCTTGAAGAACGTCAATTCGCCCCAGCCGACATGCCCGACGATGATATCAGGCTTAAAGCCCTCTTCACTTTCAATCTGTTTGGCAGCCAAGGCCGCACCAAAGCCAGCGCCAGTCGCGTCTTCCCACACTTTGCTGAGACCGTAAGCGTCCTTTTTGGGCAGGTGATGGGTTTTATAGATCCGTGTTTCTACCCCTTTAATCTTGGCAGCATTTTTGCGCTGCGTCAGGAAATAGATTCTGTGTCCGCCCTGTTCGGCCAACCACTGTACCAATTCACGGTATTGGCCCGGCATATTTTGATGTACAAAAAGAATATTCATAGGGGGTAATCTAACCTCGTGTTTCGGCTAGACTATGGCGCGAATAGAGCGCCGTCACGTCCTTTTCTAGCGCCTCTTGCCTTGCGACAAGGTTTAACTGGCAAGCGGCACACGACACGCCAATGTCGTGCCGCCGCCCATTCGCCCTAGAGACTATAATTTGAGCCCTCATCATCCAGAATCGCCTTCAACTCCGCTAGATGTCTCGCGTCCTGTTCTGGATATGCCTCCAGCTCACGCGCCGTTTTTTCCGCGATCTCGTCACTGATACGGCGCAGCGGCAGGCCCGTTTGCAACGCACGGATGTATGTTTCGGCGGCGCGTTCGAAATAATAAAGACGGTTGAATGTCTCAGCCACCGTATCGCCGATCACCATCACCCCGTGACTGCCCATCACCATGACCTTTTGCTTGGGGTCTGTCAGCAGCGCGGCACAGCGCGCACCTTCATCCTCAAACGCCAGTCCACCATATTCTTCATCAATGACCACACGGTTAAAGAAGGTACAGCAATTCTGATCAATCGGCGGCAGGCGGCTGTCTTGGAGGCAGGCCAGCACTGTCGCAAAAATCGAATGAACATGCATCACACAGCGCGCATGGCCGCAGGCGGCATGAACCCCACCATGCAACCCCCACGCCGTCGGATCAGGGGCGTTCGGCCCCTCATATGTCTCTGGATCATCCGCATCAATCAGCAGCAGATCACTGGCTTTGATCCGGCTAAAATGCACCTGATTGGGGTTCATCAAGAACTGTGACCCACTGTCATTCACCGCAAGGGAAAAATGGTTGGCCACACTCTCATGCATATCCAGTCGCGCAGTCCAACGAAACGCCGCAGCCAAATCAACCCGTTCTTGCCAGTGATCCATATTCGGTTTCATTTCAATCTATCCTTCTGTTTCCTGCCCACCCCAACACTCGGATCATCATGCGTCAATCCTGCCGACCAAATTAGCGCATCAGGCCGCAGCAGTGCCTGTGTTATCACCCCGCTATTCGTACTCGCGCTTGAACATGATCCGACCCTGTGGAATGTTGCCATATGACACAAGCAAGCTTTCCAACTTGGCCCGATGTGGCCGCCGATTTAGTAAATGTCGCCGCAGGGCGCAGCCCCGCTGATATGATCATCAAGGGCGGCATTTGGGTTAATGTTCACACCCGCGAGGCCCTGCCAGATCACGACATAGCCATTGTACGTGGCCGTATCGCCTTTGTCGGCACCTCGGCGGATCATTGCAAAGGGCCAGACACCCAGATCATAGAGGCACAGGGCCGTTATATGATCCCCGGTCTGTGTGACGGCCACATGCACATCGAGAGCGGCATGTTGACCCCTGCCGAATTTGCCCGTGCCGTAATCCCGCATGGCACAACGACAATGTTCACCGACCCTCATGAGATCGCCAATGTTTTAGGCATTGAGGGCGTGCGTATGATGCATGACGAAGCACTTATGCAACCCGTCAACATCTTTACTCAAATGCCCTCTTGTGCGCCCAGCGCACCGGGCATGGAAACCACAGGGTTTGAGATCACAGCGCAGGATGTGGCTGATGCCATGCACTGGGAAGGCATCATCGGCTTGGGCGAGATGATGAACTTTCCAGGCGTGATCAATGCCGATCCGCAAATGTTGGCTGAAATTGCCGCGACCCAGCGTGCAGGTAAAACGGTCGGCGGGCATTATGCCGCGCCCGATCTGGGGCCTGCGTTTGCGGCTTATGTTGCGGGTGGTCCCGCGGATGATCATGAAGGCACCTGTGAGGCAGACGCGATTGCGCGGATGCGTCAGGGGATGCGCTCGATGATCCGCCTCGGCTCTGCTTGGTATGATATCGAGAGCCAGATCACCGCCATTACCGAACGCGGCCTTGATCCGCGTAACATGATCCTATGCACTGACGATTGCCATTCAGGCACCTTGGTCAACGAAGGCCACATGAACCGCGTTGTACGCCACGCAATTGAATGCGGCTGTGATCCCCTGATCGCCCTGCAAATGGCAACGATCAACACCGCCACACATTTCGGGCTAGAGCGTGAATTAGGCTCTATCACTCCCGGTCGCCGTGCAGATGTGATCTTGTCCTCGGACCTCAAAACCCTCCCAATAGAGACTGTTATTGCCCGTGGTCAGATCGTGGCACAGGATGGCGTGTGCATCGTAGATTGCCCCCATTACAACTGGCCCACAAAAGCCCGCCAGACCGTCAACATGGCGCGTGATCTAAGGGCGGATGATTTCACCATCACCGCCCCCGCAGGCGCCAACGCGGTCACCGCAAATGTCATCGGTGTGGTAGAGAACCAAGCCCCGACCAAAGCCCTGCAATTTGAACTGCCCGTGACCGAAGGCCGCGTGACCTCCCACGGTGATGTCTGCCAAATCGCGCTGGTCGAACGCCACCGCGCGACAGGTGGTGTCGTCAATGCGCTGGTGTCGGGCTTTGGCTATACGGGCAACATGGCTATGGCCTCTACTGTGGCGCATGACAGTCACCATATGATTGTCGTGGGCACCGATACGGACAACATGGCACTGGCCGCAAACCACCTACGCGCGCTTGGCGGCGGCATTACCATCTTCAAAGACAGCGCCCCGCTGGCCACCGTTGATCTGCCCATTGCAGGCCTCATGTCCGACAGCCCTGCGCAAGACGTCGCCGCCAAGGCCGAAGCCATGATGCAAGCGATGCGTGACTGTGGCTGCACGCTCAATAACGCCTATATGCAACACTCGCTTCTGGCGCTTGTTGTAATCCCCGAACTGCGGATTTCAGATCTGGGCCTTGTCGATGTGCGCACGTTCGAATTTATGGATGTCATTGTCACATGAAAACCTTTGCCCAAAACCTGACCTCCCTTATGCCTACAGGCATCACCTTAGCCCCCGAACTGATCGAGGCTTTCGACTGGCTAGAGGATCAAGGCTGGCATCGGGTGAGGGACGGCGGGCAGCCCGAAGATCACTGGCTCTCCATCTACCCCGAGGATCAGCGCAATCAGGCCGGCGCAAGCTATGTGGTTTTTGGCGGCACCACCCTGCCCTTCACCAGCCATTGCTCCGCTCCGAACCCCGACGTTGACAACCGCATCGCGGAAATCGCCACCACGGCTGGCGATGGCGGCCGTGCGGCGATCTGGTTGGACGAGCACGGCAAGCAACAGTTCATCCAACTGGGTCATGACAACGCCAGCATCATCACCGACGATCCACTGGTGTTCTTGCAATACCTCGCCATGGGATACCCCGAACCGGGCGCGTTGGAAGGTACAGATATCACACCCTTGCAATCGGCGCTTGAATACCACGGTTTTGGCAGTGCTTCCGATTTTGCCCCTAACCTAAGCCCGATCCTTCCGATCGCCTTTCAGGGGTTCCTGCAGAACCGTTTCAACCTCGACATCCCCGCAACGGCCCGTGATCTGGGCATCAAGGATTTCGTCGAATACAACGACGAAGGCACCACAGACCCTTTCGCACTCTGGCTGACTTCGGTCACGCCAGAACCCACCGAGGCCGAACTGGCCTATGAGATGGAGCTGATGCGCACAATCGACTCCCTTAATCTACAAGACAGCGACAGTTCCGAAACTATTTTAGAGAAAATCGGAACTCTGTTTAACCCCAAGGATTAGAATAGCATCATGAAGCAGTACCAAATCCGCACACCGAATGCCGCCAAAGCAGAAGCTTTCACCGATGCCACCGCCGCCGTGGACCGCCTGACAGCGCTTTATGCGCAATCCGTGGATTTCCTGCGGACCCAATTCACCGAGGCCATGGCAGATACGCCGCCCGAAACGCGCATCCGCGCCTTTTACCCAGAGGTGCGCCTGACCACGACCTCCTATGCGCAGGTCGATACACGGCTCAGCTTTGGGCATGTGGCAGGACCGGGGACGTATAGCACGACCATCACGCGACCCGATCTGTTTCGCAATTATCTGATCCAGCAGATCGGCCTGCTGATCAAAAACCACGGCCAGCCGGTGTTTATCGGCCCGTCTGACACGCCGATCCCGCTGCACTTTGCCATGAGCAGCGATTCAAATATCACGGTCCCTCAAGAAGGCGCTGCCGATTTCACCCTGCGGGATGTCTTTGACGTGCCGGACCTGTCCACCACCAATGATGATATCGTCAACGGCACCTATACCCCGCCTGATGACGTTTGGCCGCTGGCCCCTTTCACCGCCCAGCGCGTGGATTACTCCCTTGCGCGACTGGCCCATTACACCGCCACCGATCCCGACCATTTTCAATGTCAT
This sequence comes from Sulfitobacter undariae, assembly GCF_014196805.1. Lineage (GTDB taxonomy): Bacteria > Pseudomonadota > Alphaproteobacteria > Rhodobacterales > Rhodobacteraceae > Sulfitobacter > Sulfitobacter undariae. The sequence continues at coordinate 54,370 of NZ_JACIEI010000004.1, forward strand.
GTGCTGTTCACCAACTACCAGTTCTATGTGGCCGAATTCGAAGACTTCGCCCGCAAAATGCTACGCGACCCCGACAGTGGCTATACGTCTTTTGTCTCTACCGGAAATCAAGAGATCACAGACGGCGATGCCCCGATCGCAGTCTCTCCCAAGCTGCCACAAATGCCGACCTATCACCTGAAGCGCGCTGATGGCTCTGGCATCACATTGGTCAATATCGGTGTCGGCCCCTCTAACGCCAAAACCGCCACCGATCACATCGCCGTCCTGCGTCCGCACGCGTGGTTGATGGTCGGCCACTGTGCGGGTCTGCGCAATACGCAAGCCTTGGGCGACTTCGTTCTGGCACATGGTTATCTGCGCGAAGATCACGTTCTGGACGACGATCTGCCGGTCTGGGTGCCGATCCCCGCATTGGCCGAAATCCAGATCGCGCTGGAAGACGCGGTTGAACAAGTGACCCAACTTGAAGGCTATGAACTCAAACGCATCATGCGCACAGGAACCGTCGCCACCATCGACAACCGCAACTGGGAGTTGCGCGACCAATCCGGCCCTGTGCAGCGGCTTAGCCAATCCCGCGCCATCGCGCTGGACATGGAAAGCGCCACAATCGCCGCCAACGGCTATCGCTTCCGCGTTCCCTATGGCACGCTGCTGTGTGTCTCGGACAAACCCCTTCACGGCGAACTCAAGCTGCCGGGCATGGCGTCAGATTTCTACAAAACCCAAGTTTCACGCCATTTGATGATCGGAATCCGCGCTATGGAACAATTGCGCTGCATGCCGTTGGAACGGATTCACAGCAGAAAACTGCGGTCTTTCGACGAAACAGCCTTCCTCTAGGCGAGATTAAGCTGAAAAAAGCGCAGAAAACCCTGCTTTTCAACGCAATTCGCGTCGGTATTCATTGTGTTTGCCGACAACTTACAGTTACATTCCGCAGATGAGGCCCAATGTTCGGGCAGCCGAGGAGAATAAAATGGCGATTAAACCAATGACAAAGACCCAACTCGTAGCCGCACTGGCAGAGGAAATGGGCACAGATAAGAAATCCGCAGGCGCAGCACTGGACTCAGTATGCGCACTGATCACAAAAGAAGTATCAGGCGGCGGTGCCGTTACACTTCCTGGCGTTGGCAAAATCTATTGCCGCGAACGCCCCGAGCGTATGGTTCGCAACCCTGCGACTGGCGAACAGTTCAAAAAAGAAGCTGACAAGGTTGTCAAAATGACAATCGCCAAAGCGCTGAAAGACAGCGTTAACGGCTAAGCTGTACCAGCTTCAGTTTTTGAAAGGGGTCGCCATTGGTGGCCCCTTTTTCATATCCGCAACAAGTTCCGCATAGATACCTTGCCAAGCTTCCGATACAGGTTACATTCCCGCACTAGTAGTAACCATTGGAACCCCGATGCGCGCAGCACCACACCCCGATCAACTCGAACGCCTACGCACCCTGCATCAATATGATATCCTCGACACGCCACGTGAACAGGGTTTCGATGATATCGTGGCCTTGGCGTCAGAGATTTGTGAAGCCCCTATTTCAGTGGTCAATATCATCGACGAAGACCGCCAGTGGTTCAAAGCCGAAGTTGGTTTGGGTGCCCGCGAAACACCGTTGGAAACCTCCATCTGTTCGCATGTGATCTTGCAAGAGGACTTTGTTGAAATCCCCGACACGCTTGCTGATCCGCGCATGGCCGACAATCCGCTTTGCCTTGGTGATCCGGGCCTGCGTTTTTATGCAGGCGCACGGCTACTTGCCTCCAACGGCCTGCCGCTGGGCACCCTATGTGTGCTTGATAACAAGCCCCGCACCCTGAACACGTTTCAGCGAAAGGCGCTGCGCGTTTTGTCACAACAGGTCATAAAACAGCTCGAACTCCGCCGCGCCCTGAAAAACGAAGGCGATTTGCGTGCCGAGATGGACCACCGCATCAAGAACTCGCTGCAAGCGACATCTTCCCTGATCAGGATTTACACCCGCGCAGTTGAAGACGACACAGCCAAGCAAGCCCTAGAAGCCGTCAGCCGCAGAATTGACGGCATGTCGGCCCTCCATGAACAGCTGCAAAAGAACAGCGTGTCTGGCCGTGTCGAAATGTGTGAATACCTAAAGGATATCGTCACTAATCTGCGTGAAACACGCCCGATAGCATCGCCATCTCACTTGAGGTTGATGACATCACGCTGCCTTCCAACGCCGCCACCGATGTGGGGATTATCCTATCTGAATTTGTCGCCAACACAGCCAAATACGGGTATCCTGACGGTGCAACAGGGACCGTGTCCATTTCTCTTGTGGCTGAGGACGGCATGCTCAAACTTAACGCCATCGACAATGGTCTTGGCACGGCTGCCCCCACACCCGAACCCACACGCGTCAGTGGCATCGGCAGCAACATCGTCGCCGCAGCCGCCTCTAACCTTGGCGGCACGCTAACAAACGCGATCACGGAAAAAGGCGCGCAGCTGACCATGCTGTTCGAAGCACGCTAACGCAGGTTGCGCTTTGCTTGCTTCTGCCCGATTGTCGCCAAGAAATCAGTCACAAGGCACCTTACAAATGGATTTACGCGCGATCGGGCTGGGGCTGGCCTTTGCCCTCATGTGGTCCTCGGCCTTTACCTCGGCACGGTTCATCGTCGCGGATGCTTCTCCGCTTTTCGCCCTTTCGCTGCGCTACCTTATATCCGGCCTGATCGGCGTCGCCATCGCCCGCGCCTTGGGCCAGAGTTGGCATCTGACACGCGCGCAATGGCGTGCCACCATCGGCTTTGGCGTTTTGCAAAATGCCGTGTATTTGGGTCTATTTTTCATCGCCATGCAAACGATAGAGGCTTCTTTTGCCGCGATCCTCGCCTCTACCATGCCGCTCATGGTCGCTTTGGCCGCGTGGCTGTTTATGGGCGAACGTCTCAGCCCGCTGGGCATCATCGGGCTGATCGCAGGCCTTGCAGGTGTTGCCCTGATCATGGGGACGCGCATCACAGGCGGCGCAGACCTGTTCAGCATCGCCATTTGCATCATCGGTGTCCTTGCCCTCACCATCGCCACTCTCACCGTGCGGGGCGCGTCCTCAGGGGGTAATCTGCTGATGATCGTGGGCCTGCAAATGCTGGTTGGCTGTGTCGCGCTTGTCATCGCCACATTGCTCTTTGAGACCCCACATATGACGCCCAGTTGGCCGCTCGCGCTGGCTTTCACCTATACCTGCCTCGTGCCGGGCCTGCTGGCGACATGGATCTGGTTTCTACTGGTCGGCCAAATCGGCGCCACCCGTGCCGCTACATTTCACTTCCTCAACCCCTTCTTCGGCGTGGTCATTGCCGCACTTCTACTGGGCGAAAATCTCGGCTCCAGCGACGTCTTGGGCGTTGTAATCATTGCCGCAGGCATCTTTGCCGTGCAAATCTCGCGCCAGACAAAAACCTGACCAGCCATCACAAACAAGTGCACCCCTTTGATTTTCGCATAAAAACCCCATCTAATAGAGCAACACCAGCACAAGGAGCCTCCTATGTCCGAGTATTCTAAAAACCCAGACGTCATCGCGACCCTCTCGCCAGAGGAATTCCACGTCACCCAAGAAAGCGGCACAGAGCGCCCCGGCACTGGCAAGCTGTTGAACAACAAAGAGCCCGGCATCTATGTTGATATCGTATCGGGCGAACCCCTGTTTGCATCAGGCGATAAATACGAGAGCGGCTGCGGCTGGCCCAGCTTTACCAAGCCGATCACCCCCGCCTATGTCGAAGAATTCAGCGACAGCACCCTTGGCATGGTCCGCACCGAAGTCCGCAGCAAAAACGGTGACAGCCACCTTGGCCACGTCTTTAACGACGGCCCCCCAGATCGCGGCGGGCTGCGCTATTGCATCAACTCCGCCTCCCTACGCTTTATCCACCGCGATGACATGGATGGCGAAGGATACGGCGACTATATTAATCAAGTGGAGAACATAGCATGAGCAATCAACGCGCAGTACTGGCAGGTGGATGTTTCTGGGGCATGCAAGACCTGATCCGCAAACGCAGCGGCGTGATCAGCACCCGCGTCGGCTATTCTGGCGGCGATGTACCAAACGCCACCTACCGCGATCACGGCACCCATGCCGAAGCGATCGAGGTCATTTTTGATCCGGCGGTCCTCAGCTACCGTGCCTTGCTGGAACTGTTTTTCCAAATCCACGACCCGACAACAGAAAACCGCCAAGGCAATGATCTGGGCATGAGCTATCGCTCGGCCATCTATTACGCGGACGAAGACCAAAAATCCGTGGCCTTGGACACAATCGCCGACATCGAAGCCTCTGGCATCTGGCCCGGTAAGGTTGTCACTGAAATAGAGCCTGTTTCAGAGTTTTGGGAAGCAGAACCAGAGCACCAAGACTATCTTGAACGCCTGCCCAACGGCTACACCTGCCACTTCCCCCGCCCCGATTGGGTCCTGCCCAAACGCGCAGCGGCGGAATAAAATCAAGGGGCCACCCATTTACACGGGTGGCCCTTTTTGTATCTCGGCACATGACAGAGCGTAACCCAAGTTGACATCCAGACATGCCTGCTGAATGGTTTAGGGCAACCAGATAGGCTTTGCGCGTATGTTAACGGATATTAATCTTCCACTGATCCTCCTCGCCGCTTTCATCGCAGGCGCAAGCCCGGGCCCTGCTACACTTGCCATTGCAGGGACGTCCATGGGGTCTGGCAGAGTTTCTGGACTATTTCTTGCCTCGGGCATTACAACAGGATCACTTATATGGTCCGTCGCAGCCGCGCTTGGCCTTGGCACAATCATGCTGGCAAATGCGTGGATGTTTGAAATCATCCGCTACTTTGGCGCCGCGTACCTCATGTTTCTTGCGTATAAATCGGCGCGGTCCGCCTTTTCCAAAAAAGACATCACGCCCAAATCAATGACAGGTGCGCCCGCGACCCTGTTCACCAAGGGCTTATTACTGCACCTCACAAACCCCAAGGCAATCCTATTTTTCGGCTCACTCTATTCATTGGGTATTCCAGTCGGCGCATCCCTAACCGATCTGGCAATCGTCATCGCGGCGGTTGGTCTTCAAAGCACATTGGTCTTCCATGGTTACGCGCTTTTGTTCTCATCCAAGGCAATGACGCGACTATATCTGCGTCTAAGGCGCTGGTTTGAAGGCGCATTTGCCATCGGATTTGGCGCGGCAAGCTTCAAAATTCTGACCGCAAAGCTTTAGCCCTCAAACCGCCACCCGTGGCCGCCCCGTTGCTTCCACGGTCACATCAGCCTCAACAAACACCTCACGGCCCTCAACGCCAGCCTTGCGGATATCACGCTGCACATTCACCTGAATATCCGCAGCCCCCGCCGCCTCTGCCGCCGCAGTGGCGCGCGTGCGCAATGCATCCTCCAAGGCGCTCAACGCCGCCTCCGCATCGTGAAAGTCTTGCGGCCCGTCTACCAGATGCACACGGTACGTCCCCTCACTGGGCGCGGTCACTGTCCCCGCCTCGCGCATGGTCACACGCCCTACAACTGCGCCAATCGCATTGGCCACCCCCCCATGTTCGGGCAGGATCATCTCACATCCCAATCGCGCCCCCACAGCAGGATAATAGGTCGCGGCCGAGGCCCCCAGCCCGATCACAGGCACCGCCAGCCCCGTTTCCAGTCGCACAAGTCCACGGTGTCCACCCAGTCCACGCTGCATCAGAACATGCTGTGCCAGCACCGCAGGATCTAGGCCAAAGCCCTCTTCTTCCGCTGCAAAAGCAGTCTCTAACAAAGCCAAAGATGTCTGTTTTTCCAATTGGTCAATCACCATCCGTGCCATGACTTCCGGCTCAGCCGCCAGCCGATTTCCCCCGCCCGTACGCCGCCGCCCGAACAGCGCCAATGCCTTGCGCGCGGCGTCTGCATCCCAGCTCGTACTCAGACCCAAAACATGGCTCGCGTCCGATGGCGTCACTCCAGCGATCTGCACCAGACCACGTTCAACCAACCGCTTCAGCGCGCCTGTCTCAATTCGTGAACGCAGCACATCACCCAAAGGCAACACAGCCTCGCCGATCCGCTCCAGCAACACCTCTTCACGCGGGCCAATGCCCTCTGCTTCCTGCCCAAACACCGTTCGCACAAACCGCCCGTCAAATTCACCGGGCAAAGTACTGCGCAACTGCGCGTCCAGCGCCCTATGCACGACCTCGGGCGCGTCCATGGCGATCAGCGACACAGGCACCAATCGCTGCGGCCCAAGGCGCACACCGCCCACCAGCCCCTCGGCCAGAAAATGCACCTCGCTATCGCCGCCAAGGCCGGTTGTCCGCATTGCCACGGCCTCAACCATCGTGCGGTACGGCCCCACCTGTGCCCCCGCAGGATCAATCGCGGGCCGCCCGTCTTTTAACACAGCCACATCCGTGGTCGTGCCGCCAATATCAGAGACCAACGCATGATCCGCCCCCGTCAGCCAGCGTGCGCCAACAATCGACGCGGCAGGACCGCTCAGGATCGTTTCAATTGGCCGCTCCCGCGCTTGCGCACTGGAAATCAACGCCCCGTCGCCACGCACCACCATCAAAGGCGCAGACACGCCCAGTTCACGCAGAACATCCTCGGCCCGCCCGATCAGCCGATCAATCATCCCGATCAAACGCGCATTCAGCACCGCCGTCATGGCCCGTTTTGGCCCGTTCAGCTTGGAGGATAATTGATGTGAAGCAGACACAGGTCGCCCCGTCATTTCTGCCACCAAAGCCATCACCCGCAATTCATGTGCCGGATTGCGGGTGGCAAACTGCGACGCAACAGCAAACCCGCCCACTCCTGCGCCATGTTGCTCCAGAAACGCACGTAAACTGCCCTCATCCAGCGCAGCGGCCTCAGCGCCTGCATGATCATGCCCCCCCGCCAAGACAACATGCGGGTCACCCTTCAGGGCATCCAGCAGGCCATGTGTCTCTAAATCACGTTCTTTGAACCCGATATAGATCAGCCCAACACGCCCGCCCTGCCCCTCGACCAACGCATTGGTGGCCAAGGTAGTAGACAAAGACGCCAAAGCGATATCACCCGCCGCAACACCAGATTGCGCCAAGACAGCACGCACAGCAGCGCCAACCCCAATCGCCAGATCATGGCGGGTCGTCAGCGCCTTGGCGCTTGCGATCACCTCTCGCTCATCCCGAATAATCACCGCATCCGTATAGGTGCCGCCTGTGTCTACTCCCAAAAGCAGCGCCATCAGTGCTCTCCCAACAATCGCGCCACCGCCCAACGCGCTGCATCCGCCACCGCAGCATCCGCATCCTCGCAATGGGTTTGTGCCGCTTCCATCAGGCTTTGATCACCGGAATTGCCAATTGCATACAGCACATTGCGCACAAAACGATCCCGCCCGATCCGTTTGACAGGTGACCCTGAAAACCGCAGGCGGAACGCAGCATCATCCAACTCAACCAATTCGGCCAGCGTCCCGCCCGCACTGCCGTGATACCGCATGTCGCTCGCCGCTACGGCGAATTTGTTCCACGGACAGGCCGCCAGACAATCATCACAACCATAAATTCGGTTGCCCAATTTGCCACGCAAATCCGCAGGCACAGGCCCTTTATGTTCAATCGTCAAATAGGAAATACACCGCCGCGCATCCAATTGATACGGCGCTGGAAACGCATCAGTGGGGCAGACCTCCTGACAGGCTGTGCAGCTCCCGCAGCGGTCCACCTCTGGCGTATCAGGCTCAAATTCCAATGTCGTGAAAACAGAGCCTAAAAAGGCCCAATTCCCCCAATCACGGCTGACAACATTGGTATGTTTCCCCTGCCATCCCAGCCCTGCTGCTTGCGCCAGTGCCTTCTCTGGCACAGGTGCTGTGTCTACAAAAACCTTCACCTGACACGGCTCTTGCTCGATCAGCCAGCGCGCCAATCGTTTAAGCCGCTTTTTCACCACATCATGATAATCACGCCCCTGCGCATATGCAGAAACCGCCCCCAGATCAGGCCGCTCCAGCACCTCCAGCGGGTTGTATTCGGGTGCATAACTTTCGGCCAGCATGATCACAGATCGTGCTTCGGGCCACAAAACTGACGGATCGCCGCGCCACGTCACGCGCTCTTCCATCCAGCCCATCTGCCCATGATAACCCGCGTCCAAAAACGCGCCCAGCCGTTCGGGCACCTCTGGCACCGCATCGGGTCTACATACCCGACAGGCAACAAACCCCTCTGCCAAGGCTTGGGCAACCAACTTTGCTTTAAGGTCCATTCGCTACCTTGCCCTTGAACGCATCCCTGCTCCAAACACCAGAAGCGAGATCAGAAATCCAGATCATTATAGTGCTTCGGCGGCGTGAACCCCGGCACCTGATCGGCCAAAATGGAGCGGAACGCAGGCCGCGATTTAATCTTCGCGTACCAATCCTTCACATCCGGGCAACTGTTCCAATCGACATCAGAAATATAATCCAATGACGACAAATGCGCCGCCGCCGCAAAATCGGCCAGCGTCATAGTATCCCCTGCCAACCAACGGCGGTGGTTCAACAGCCACGTCATATAGCCCAAATGAAACTTGATCGCGCGGGCGCCCGCTTTGACATTCTTGCTGTCAGGATAGCCCGCTTTCATCATCTTTTTGTTCACCCGCTCATACAGAAGCTTGCTGGTGACTTCGTGATGAAACTTGTCGTCGAACCAGCTAACCAAACGGCGCACTTCCAGTTTCTGCACTGAATCCGACGGCAACAGAGAAGGCTCAGGCCGCGTTTCTTCGATGTATTCGCAGATCGCAGCGCTTTCCGACATCATGATTCCGTCCAACCGCAACACAGGCACTTTGCCCGCAGGGTTACGGCGCAGAAAATCGGGATCTTGCTCCCAATAGCGCTCCTCAACCAACTCCACCTCGATTTTCTTCTCGGCCAGACTCAGCCGAACTTTACGGCAATGCGGGGAAAGCGGGACATGAAAAAGGCGGGCCATAGGATAATCCGGAAAAAAGGGTACCCACTACCAATGCCTTGTAGCGATGGGATATTCAACTCTCGAAACAATCTGACCGCCCGTCTGCGCGGATTGTAGCAGCCCCTGAGCGTATCTGCGCAGCCCGTTTTTGAAGCCGCGCCGAGGGCCGCGAGGCGCTGCGCGTTTTGGGTGACGGTAAAACAGCAGCCAATTGCGACGCTTGCTTCGCACTCAGCGCTTCTGGGCCTACACCAAAGTAATGACGCGATGCGGCCTCAACGCCAAAAACGCCCTCATCAAATTCGGCAACATTCAGATAAACCTCAAGAATACGCCGCTTGGACCACAAGAGTTCAACCAGCGGCGTAATCGCCGCCTCCAACGCTTTGCGCACCCAAGTCCGCCCATGCCACAGATAGACATTCTTCACCGTTTGCTGGGTAAGCGTCGACGCGCCCCTGCTTGATCCTTCGGCAATCGCCAGTTTAATGGCCCTGACATCAAAACCAGCATGCGTGCAAAAGTTCGCATCCTCTGCGGCAACCACGGACCGCGCCATCACAGGCGCGATTTCCTCAATGGGGACCCATAGTTGATCAATACTGCCCAAACGACGACCCTCGGAAAACATATAGACCGTGGTTATCGGGTTCACGACACGCCCCACTAGGATAATGGCAACGGCACCAAGAATACAAATCGCCACGCCGCGCCACACAATGCGTCGCAGACGTTTACGCCACGCAGGGCGCATCGGTGCCGCCATCGACTTTAGGGAGGGCTTTGGTTTGGGTTTCGCCTTGGTGCTACGTTTTGCCATGAACCAGCTATAAGCGTGCAGCCGCCGCTTGTGAACGCCCGCTTGCAGGCAGCGTCATATCATCTTCCGCCGTGTTCTCTTGAACACGCCAATGCGCCAGCGAAACAGGAAGGCCCGCCGCTGGCGCAGTTTTTATGGGTTACTCAGCCGGAACAGCCTGCGCTTCGATACCCAATGGCGCGGGGATACGGCTCAGCATTTCCTTTGGACAAATTTGTACAAAGTTACCTTTTTCCAGCTCCCAATGTTGCAAAATATCGGCAGCTTTACGGCTGTTCGTCTCTTCTGCATGGCGCTCGATCAAGGCTTTAAGTTCCTGCTCCCAATGCCCATCGGACACTGCGCAATGTACAAGTGTCTCGTGGTTCATCATGTCAAACACGCGGCCATCTGGATCATAAAGATAGGCCATACCGCCCGTCATACCGGCCCCGAAATTGGCACCGATGCTGCCCAGAATGACAGCAACACCGCCGGTCATATATTCACAACCGTTGCTGCCACAGCCCTCAATCACAACCTTAGCGCCAGAGTTACGCACCGCAAAACGTTCGCCTGCGCGGCCTGCCGCGAACAGGTAACCGTCTGTCGCGCCGTATAGAACCGTGTTGCCGACAATCGTATTTTCAGACGCAACAATGGCCGATTTCATCGGAGGCCGGACCACAATTGTACCACCAGACAGACCTTTGCCAACATAGTCATTGGCATCACCCGACACGACCAGCTTAAGCCCGGGCGCCGCAAATGCGCCCAGAGATTGCCCCGCACTGCCCGCCAAATTCACCGTCAAATGATCCGACTGCAAGGAATTGCGCATGCCAAAACGTTTCACGATATGGCTAGAAGTTCGCGTCCCGACAGAGCGGTGTGTGTTTTGCACCGCATAGCTCAGTTGCAGTTTTTCACCATCCTCAAGGAAGCGCACCGCATCAGAGACAATCTGCGCGTCCAATGTATCAGGTACAACATTGCGCGGCTTGGAACGGTCGTACACCGTGTCCATTTCGGCATCGACCGAGATCAGAAGCGGGTTCAGGTCCAGATCATCCAAATGCGCGTTACCGCGTGACACCTGCGCCAACAAATCCGCCCGACCGATCACATCATCCAGTGACCGCGCACCAATGCTGGCAAGGATTTCACGTACTTCGGTGGCGTAGAAGGTGATCAGGTTCACAACCTTATCGGCATTGCCAGTGAACTTGCCGCGCAGCGCTTCGTCTTGCGTACAGACACCCACAGGGCAGGTATTGGACTGGCACTGACGTACCATAATACAACCCATTGCGATCAGGGCCGCCGTGCCGATGCCGTATTCCTCTGCACCCAACATCGCCGCCATGACAATATCGCGGCCTGTGCGCAAACCGCCATCGGTACGCAGTGTGACGCGCCCACGCAGGTTGTTCATGCTCAGCACTTGATGCGCTTCGGTCAGGCCCATTTCCCACGGCAAACCCGCATATTTAATCGAGGTCGCAGGCGAAGCACCTGTGCCGCCGTTGTGGCCCGAAATCAGGATGATATCCGCCTTCGCTTTGGCCACACCCGCCGCAATTGTGCCAACGCCACTGGATGCCACCAGCTTAACCGTCACTTTACAGCGCGGGTTGATCTGTTTCAGGTCATAGATCAGCTGCGCAAGGTCTTCGATGGAGTAGATATCGTGGTGCGGTGGCGGTGAAATCAACGTCACACCGGGGGTAGAGTGACGCAAACGCGCAATCAGCTCGGTCACTTTCATGCCCGGCAACTGGCCGCCTTCACCCGGTTTCGCCCCTTGGGCAACCTTGATTTCCAACTCTTCACATTGGTTCAGATATTCCGCAGTCACACCAAAACGGCCCGACGCCACCTGCTTGATCTTGGCGGATGGATTATCGCCATTCGCTTCGGGCAAGAAGTGCGCGGGGTCTTCGCCGCCCTCACCACTGTCCGATTTTGCACCGATGCGGTTCATCGCCACGTTCAGCGTTTTATGCGCCTCGGGCGACAGCGCCCCCAGCGACATGCCCGGCGTGACAAAACGCTTGCGGATCGCAGTGATGCTTTCCACTTCTTCAATCGGCACGGCTTTACCCAACGCTTTGAAATCCATCAAATCGCGCAGGTGGGTCGGCGGATTACTTTGCATTTTGGCGCTATATTGCTTCCACATCTCATAAGACGCGCGGTTACAGGCCTGCTGCAACATATGCATGCTGGTCGCTTCCCACGCGTGTGTCTCACCGGATTTGCGCGACTTGTAGAACCCCCCAATCGGCAGAACCGTATCCGTGCCGGACCACCCCAATGCATGCACTTCTTCGGCTTTGCGTTGGATGCCGCTGACGCCAATGCCACTGATGCGGCTGGTCATCCCCGGGAAGTATTCAGCAACCATCGCACGCGACAGACCTACCGCCTCAAAGTTCAGCCCACCCCGATACGAGGAAATAACCGAAATCCCCATCTTGGCCATGATCTTGAGCAAGCCCTGATCAATCGCCTCGCGATAGCGGGCAACCGCCGCCGTCAGATCACCCTCTAACAAGCCACGCTCAATCCGGTCGGCCAGAGAATCCTCTGCCAGATAGGCGTTCACCACGGTCGCACCACACCCGATCAGCACGGCAAAATAATGCGGGTCCACACATTCAGCCGACCGCACGTTCAGCGATGTGAAAGTGCGCAAACCCTTGCGGATCAAATACGAGTGAACCGCGCTTGTCGCCAGAATCATCGGTACTGCCACACGGCCTTCGCCACTGGCCTGATCCGTCAGCACAATATGCCCCGCACCCGAGCGCACAGCATCTTCCGCTTCGTTACGGATGCGCGTCAAATCCTTGCTCAGGTTCCCACTACCGGGTTCGAATGTGCAATCAATCGTTACCAGATCAGCGTTGAAATTGCGGCAAAGCTCGTCAAATTCGGCGTTCCCTACAAACGGGCTGTCCAGCACCAGAATTTCGGTTTGGCTGCTGTCTTCGTCCAACACGTTCTTGAGGTTACCAAAACGCGTCTTCAGGCTCATCACCCGAAACTCACGCAAGCTGTCGATCGGCGGGTTGGTGACTTGGCTAAAGTTCTGACGGAAGAAATGGCTGAGCGGACGGTACTTGTTAGACAAGACAGCCGACGGCGTATCATCCCCCATAGAGGCCAGCGTTTCCTTGCCGTCCTCTGCCATCGGCGCAAGAATCTGCTCCAATTCTTCAATGGTATACCCTGCTGCAACCTGACGGCGGCGCAGATCGTTCCCCGAAAACAGCGCATATTCAGGCTGGCCCGTCAGTATCTCGTCCAGCTCGTTGATCTTGCTCACCCACTCGCCAAAGGGACGCGCATTGGATAGTTTGTCTTTGATCTCGGTATCGCCAAACAGCTTGCCCTCGGTCATATCCACCGCCAGCAATTGCCCCGGCCCAAGCGCGCCTTTGCGCACCACGCGTGCCTCATCCAACGGCACCATGCCCGCCTCGGAGCCCGCGATCAGCATCCCATCAGAGGTCACAACATAACGCATCGGGCGCAAACCACTGCGGTCCAGTCCGGCGCAAACCCAGCGCCCATCGGTCATCGCCAAAGCAGCAGGGCCATCCCATGGCTCCATCACAGAGTTGCAATAAGAATACATGTCACGCCACGCCTGTGGCAATTCCACGGCCTGCTTAGACCATGCTTCGGGCACCAGCATTGTTTTCGCCATCGGCGCAGAACGCCCCGCACGCACCAGAACCTCAAAAACCGAGTCTAACGCGGCGGAATCCGATGATCCTGCGGCCACGATTGGCTTGATGTCTTCCGCCATATCCCCAAACGCCGAAGACGCCATGCGGATCTCATGGGACTTCATCCAGTTCAGGTTGCCCTTCAGCGTGTTGATCTCACCATTATGCGCCAGCATGCGGAACGGCTGCGCCAACCACCACTGCGGGAAGGTGTTGGTGGAATAACGCTGGTGATAGATCGCAAAGGCGCTCTCGAACCGCTCATCCATCAGGTCGGGATAGAACTCGGCCACTTGCTCGGCCAACATCATACCTTTGTAGATGATGCTGCGGCACGACATCGACGCGATATACAGCGTCGGCACTTGCGCCGCGATGGCCGCTTTTTCAATGCGGCGGCGGATCACATATAGCTCACGCTCGAATGTTTCCTCATCCACACCTTTGGCGTTCGAGATCAAAATCTGCTCGATCTCGGGGCGGGTGGCGTTGGCCTTTTCGCCCAGACATTCCACCTTTACTGGCACATGGCGCCAGCCATAGATGTAATAGCCCATGCGTAACACTTCGGTTTCAACGATGGTCCGGCAAGTTTCTTGCGCCGCAAAGTTTGTGCGCGGCAGAAAAACCTGACCCACAGCAATCATCTCATCCAGACGCGGCGTGTGGCCTGTGCGCTTTACCTGATCATAGAAAAACGGCACCGGAATTTGAACGTGAATACCCGCGCCATCGCCGGTTTTGCCATCGGCATCCACAGCACCACGGTGCCAGATCGCTTTCAGCGCCTTAATTCCGTTTTCCACCACTTCGCGTGACCGTGACCCATCGATGTTCACGACCAAACCAACACCACAGGAAGAATGCTCTTCCTCAGGAGAATACAAACCTTTCTCAGCCATGAACGCGCGCTTGGCTTCTTCACGTGCTACCCATGCGTCATCATATTTGGTCATTGGTTGTCTCCTTCAGAGGGCGCAAACAGCGCAAAGGTTTCTTGTCTTGTTAGTTTTTGATGGTCGCCCGCGAACCCGTCGCCGATCAGACAGTCATCAGAGAAATATTCTTGCACCATTTTGGCACCACCCAGATCAGGGAACAGCCCTGCGGCCAGATTGCGGCTGCCGTCATGCTGCATCCCGCACCAAAGCGTCGAACCGCAGGTCTCGCAGAAGGCGCGCTGCGCCCAGTCGGATGATTTGAACACTTTGACGGGGCCGCTGATCTTGATGCTATCGGCGTCCGTCTGGATGTTCACAAAGGCAAATGAATTATGCTGCCTACACATTTCGCAATGACAGGCCCGCAAAACGGGATCGCTGGCAGTGGCCGTGACCGTCACAGCCCCGCACATACAATTCCCGCTTAGTTCAATCTGTTCAGACATCGTTCATCTTTCCTGCTAGCTAGGTCAGCATCGCTGACCAGTCACGCGCTAAAGGTGCATTTCATCGGTGCACAGGCGGTGTACGCTTGGTGCACGATGTGTGACTCCCCTATTCCGCCGCTATGGCAGTGGCCCCGTTAAACTGCTTGATAATCGCTTCGGCACAATCGCGACCGTCTTTGATGGCCCAAACCACCAAGGACGCACCGCGCACGATGTCACCCACAGCATAAACGCCTTCGGCCTCTGTCCGGCCCGAGATATACTCGGCCTTCACAGTGCCCCAACGGTTCACAGGCAGATCAGGACAATCCCAAAGCGTCGGCAGGTCTTCGGCCTCAAATCCCAGCGCCATGATCACCAGATCGGCCTCTTCGATATAATCCGCGCCCTCAATCACTTCTGGCGCTTGGCGGCCAGAGGCGTCAGGCTGACCCAGACGCATTTTCTGCACCATCACACCCGTGATCGGATCACCGGTAAAGCCTTTGGGCGCGCTAAGCCATTCGAATACAACACCTTCTTCTTCGGCATTGGCAACTTCACGTTGGCTGCCCGGCATGTTCGCACGGTCACGGCGGTACAGACATTTCACCGATGTCGCGCCCTGACGGATCGAGGTCCGAACACAGTCCATCGCCGTGTCACCCCCACCGATCACAACCACCTTTTTGCCTTCGGCATTCAGGCTGCCATCGGTAAACGCAGGCACATCATCACCAAAGCTTTTCTTGTTGCTGACAGTCAGGAAATCCAGCGCAGGGACCAAACCCTGAACACCCACACCGGGGGCCTGCAAATCACGGCTTTTGTAAACGCCAGTGGCGATAATCACCGCGTCATGTGCCGCACGGATATCAGCAAAGCTGATGTCTTCTCCCACAGCACAGTTCAACTTAAAGGCAACGCCACTTTGTTCCAGTTGATCGTTGCGGCGCATAACCACATCTTTTTCCAGCTTAAAACCGGGGATGCCGTATGTCATCAAACCACCTGCGCGGTCATAGCGGTCATAAACCGTGACCTGCACACCCGCACGGCGCAGAAAATCCGCCGCGGCCAAACCGCCGGGGCCAGCACCAATGATGCCCACGCTCTCTTTGCGTTCTTGCGCAGGGACAATCGGCTTGACCCAGCCATTTTCCCACGCGGTATCCGTGATGTATTTCTCGACCGAACCGATGGTTACAGTGCCATGGCCCGACTGCTCAATCACGCAATTACCTTCGCACAGACGGTCCTGCGGGCAGATACGGCCACAAATCTCGGGGAAAGTATTGGTCGCTTGCGACATCTCATAGGCTTCTTGCAAACGCCCTTCAGCGGTCATGCGCAGCCAGTCTGGAATGTTGTTATGCAAGGGGCAATGCGTCTGGCAATACGGCACACCACATTGGCTACAGCGGCTGGATTGCTCCTTGGCTTTCGCATCTGCGTACTCTGCATAAATCTCGTTGAAATCTTCCCGACGCAAGTTAGGCGCACGCTTTTCCGGCATGTCCCGCTCAACGTTGATAAATTTTAACATAGGTTGCTTGGCCATGCTGCCTAATCCTCAATTCCCATTTGCACTTTCGAATAAACCAAAGCGAAACGGAATAAAAGGCAGCAGTACTGACCTATATGTCGATTTTACGAGTACAGAGCGTAACGACCCACAGACACCTTATCAGATTTAGGTCCGATTCGAACCATTTAGATCAGTACCCGCTGATAAGAAACAACAAAGCCAATGACCCGACAATGATCCGCCACCACCCAAACAAGGCGTAGCCACGGCGGCTCACAAATTCCAGCAGCCATTTAACCACTAGAACCGCACTGATAAACGCCATGACAAAGCCTACGGCGATCTCACCCATGGCCGAAACGTCCAGAACATCGCGACTCTTGTAGAGGTCATAAGCAAAAGCGCCCGCCATGGTTGGCATCGACAAAAAGAACGAAAACTCAGCCGCGGCGCGCTTGTTGGCACCCAACATCAATGCCCCCACAATCGTCGCGCCAGAACGCGACACACCCGGGACCATAGCAAGACATTGAATAAACCCGATCTTGATCGCCATCGGCAAAGGCAGTTTCATCGCATCATCATACACGGGTTCAGGCGCAATCCGGTCCACAAAAACCAGAACGATACCGCCCAAAATCAGCATAATCGCGATCAACATCGGCGTTTCAAACAGCACAGATTTGATAAACCCATGCGCCATAACACCAATGAATACAGCAGGCAGAAAGGCCAGCAACACAGATAGAATAAACCGACGCGCCTGCGGATCAGTTGGCGCAGCAGTAAACACAGCAATGAGACGCGCAGAATACAGCGTCAGGATCGCCAGCACCGCGCCCAGCTGTATCACAACCTCAAAGGTTTTTCCCGCCGAATTGAAGCCAAGGAAGTGCCCCGCCAACAGAATATGACCTGTTGAAGAAACCGGAATGAATTCCGTCAGCCCCTCCAGAAGACCCAGAAAAGCGGCGACGATCGTGGTATTTTCCATCAGCTTGAGCGCAGATTTTGCGCTGATTCTTTGATCGCAGTAAATTCGCCTGACGGGCGGAACCGCCACAAATACTCAGGCAGCACTGACGTCATAGCAACAGGATCAATCCCAAGCGCCTCAAAGCTCTGCGCGCCTTTGGTCACAACATTGTCGTTGCGCAGGTTTTTCACCTGATCACGTGTGACCATGCTTTTCACCAACCCAAGCGACAAAATTTGCCCCATGTCGAAACCAAACGCCATGTAACGCGCAGCAAAGAAAGGAATGTTCAATACCAGACGGCGGCGGCGAATAACGCCCAACATCAGGTTCATCAACCCGCGCATGCTCATCACCACAGGGCCACCCAGCTCATAAACGCCGCGGACTTCGTCCAACACACCTTTGACAACAGCCTGCGCCACATCATCCACATAAACAGGCTGAAATTGCGTATCGGCACCCACTACAGGCAGGACAGGACCCATCCGTGTCATGCCCGCAAAACGGTTGAAAAATTCGTCTTCTGGCCCGAACATAATCGAAGGCCGTACAATCATCGCATTCGGCTGGTGTTTGAGCACGCCAGCTTCGCCTGCGGCTTTGGTCTGTGCATAGATGCTTTCGCTATCTGCATCAGCGCCAATGGCAGAAACATGAACCATCCGCGTGATTCCCGCAGCCTGCGCCAAACGCGCGATCCGCTCTGCACCCTCGGCCTGAACGGCCTCAAATGTGTTTTTGCCGTTTTCAGCCAACATGCCCACACAATTCACAACAGCATCAGCACCCTGAAGCACAGAGGCGACAGACGCCTCGTCACGAATGTTGCACAAAACAGGCTCAACCTGCCCTACAACGCCATATGTGCGCACAAACAGCGCTTCGTTCGGGCGCCGCACAGCTACGCGTACACGCCACCCCGCCTTGGCCATCCGCCGCGCGATATAACGCCCGACAAAGCCTGAGCCGCCATAGATTGTAACCAGTTTAGACATGGTGCAGTCCCTCAACGATTGTCCCGCACGGGTGTACCCCCGCACAGCCCCGCAAACAAGGCGCAAAAATCCCTCAAATTTCGAGAGTTGAAAGAACTTGCACCCATACCGATAATTATAATTGACACCTCGCGCTGCGAGCCTTAGACGCCACTCACGATACGTGCCCAGGTGGCGGAATGGTAGACGCGCTAGCTTCAGGTGCTAGTACTGGCAACGGTGTGGAGGTTCGAGTCCTCTCCTGGGCACCAATTTTCCGTAAAAAATTGAACACAAGCAACCGATAGAATATCGATTGCACCCCCATTCTCCACATTGATCAATTCAAGAAATTCCGACTTTTCGGGTTTCGCTGGCGCTAACACGCGATGCAGGTATACTGTGTGCTGATCTACACCAGCGGAACACCTTGATGCCTCCAGAGACTTTCGACCAAACAAAAACAGCGCTTCTGGCACTGGGAGGGCAACGGGTTTGGTCTTTGATGGTTTCGCTCTTTGGCGATTTGGCGCTGACCGAGGGCAGTACAATAGACGGGCCTGTGCTGACCGCCGTTATGGGTACGATGGATATCCGACCCGAAGCTGTACGTGTGGCGCTTCACCGTTTGCGCAACGATGGCTGGATTGTTTCCCACAAACACGGGCGGACACGCCGACATTCACTCACCAAGGCAAGTCGCGCAGAAACCGTGAAAGCTAGCGCTCATATCTTTGCAGCACCCGCAGCACAAGACAGCCAATGGCAACTGGCCTTGCTTGATGATGCCGATACCACATCCCGTGAAACGATGGAAAAACGAGGCTTTGCACAACTTCTGCCTCGGGTCTATCTGGGGGCATTGGGCGCGCAGGCCCCTGAAAACGCGCTCTCCCTTAGCGGCCGTTCCGCGCCTCAATGGATACGCCAGCAGATCGGCCAACAAATGCTCGAGGTGGAATACACCACCTTACTGCCCATTTTGGAAACCGCCGAAAAAACCCTGATGGCGGGTCACCTTGATCCGTTGCAAACAGCCGTTTTACGTTGCCTGATCGTGCACAACTGGCGCCGCATAGTGCTACGCCATCCCGCGCTTCCGCCTGCTCTTTTGCCTGACGATTGGGCAGGACACAGATGTCACTTACGGGTGATCCGATTGCTGAACCGCTTTCCACGTCCTCCGCTCATCCATATCGCCCCCACTTGAATACAAAGCACTTTCCACCTACCTTTCCTTGGCTGTATTAGGACGCCCCATGACAAACCGAGTTTATCAAAACGATCTGCCAGACGGGCTTGACCTTGGGGCCATGGTTGCCATTGATTGCGAAACCATGGGCTTGCACCCGCACCGTG
Source organism: Sulfitobacter undariae (assembly GCF_014196805.1). Classification (GTDB taxonomy): domain Bacteria; phylum Pseudomonadota; class Alphaproteobacteria; order Rhodobacterales; family Rhodobacteraceae; genus Sulfitobacter; species Sulfitobacter undariae. Next base: position 74,073 of record NZ_JACIEI010000004.1, read on the forward strand.
ATCGTTTGTGCCTTGTGCAACTGTCCTCTGGCGACGGGCATGCGCATTTGGTTCAAATTGCGCGCGGGCAGACAGAGGCGCCAAACTTGTGCCGCCTGCTCGAAGATCCGAATATCCTCAAGCTATTCCATTTTGGTCGCTTCGATATCGCTGCACTGCTCAATACTTTTGGCACCATCACAGCACCTGTGTACTGCACCAAAATTGCCAGTCGCCTTGTCCGAACATACACAGACCGGCACGGGCTGGCGAAGCTGCTGAACGAATTGTTAAAGGTCGACATCTCCAAGCAGCAGCAATCCAGCGATTGGGGCGCACCCAAATTGACAAAAGCGCAAATTGACTATGCCGCCTCCGATGTCTTGCACCTCCACAAACTCCGCGACGTGCTTGAAGGCATGTTGGAACGCGAAGGCCGTACCGCACTGGCGCAATCCTGCTTTGATTTCCTACCTGCCCGTGCGCAGCTAGATCTGGCTGGCTGGCCAGAAACCGACATTTTTGCGCACGCATGATACAGCAATGATCACACGTGACCGCTACTCACGCATGGTGAGATTACTAAAGGTGGCTTTTCCGATTGGCGCGCTTGCGCTTTTGTCGACGCTGTTCCTCCTGTCACGCGCAATAAACACTGACACTCCCATTCCCTTTGCCGAAAAGGAAATTCAGGACCGTCTACGCGACCAGCAAGTCACAGGCCCGTTTTTCTCTGGCACGACAACAGGCGGTGACCAAGTATCATTCGAGGCGAAAAAGCTTCTGGCCCTGCAAGGCCGTCTGGGTGCGAACCGAGCCGAAGACGTCACTGCTTTGCTTGAAACCGCCGAAGGTGCCACATTCGAAGTCAAAGCAGACGTAGCAGAACTCGACATTGCCGAGGACAGTGCCGCGTTGACGGGGCAAGTCTATATGACCACATCCTCGGGCTACAGGATCAATTCCGAAAAATTCACCGCACGCATTTCGGATCTAGACGTGACCGCCCCCGGCGAAGTCCAGGCCACAGGCCCCCTAGGCCAGTTGACGGCGGGGAAAATGCGGGTGTTTACTCCAAAAGAAGCCACATCCACGCAAATGCTTTTCAGTAACGGCGTAAAGCTGGTATACACACCGCAATGATTAAGAAAGTAGTATAAATATGGGCCTTCGTTTGTTGCTTACAGCACTTTTTGCTGCTGTTCTTTCCACTGCGGCGTTTGCGCAAGGGGCGAATGTAGCTTTCGGGACGATAGCCCAAGACACCAGTCTCCCCGTTGAGGTGAGTTCGGATGAGCTATCTGTAGACCAGCAAACCGGATCCGCTGTGTTCACCGGAAATGTCGTGATTGGTCAGGGCGATATGCGTCTGTCCGCACAGCGTGTGATGGTGGTGTACCGCGCCACTCAAGATGGCATCGCCAAAATGGAAGCAACCGGCGGTGTGACGCTTGTTTCTGGTGCTGACGCGGCAGAATCCCTGCGCGCTGATTATGACATTGATGAAGGCACTATCGTCATGCGCGGGAACGTGCTGCTCGCTCAGGGGGCAAGCGCCCTCAGCGCTGACACGATGACAATCCGCCTCACCGATGGCACGGCGCGCATGTCGGGTAATGTACGCACACGTTTGCAAACGGGCGGCAAAAACTGATGAGCCAGCCAAACCTGACGGTGCAAGACGGAGATGCAGGGCTGCGTATCTCTCATCTGCGCAAATCCTATAGCAAAAAGACAGTGATCCGCGACTTTTCTATGGAACTGGCACGCGGCGAAGTGGTGGCATTGCTGGGCCCCAATGGATCAGGAAAAACCACCACCTTCTATTCGGTTGCAGGTCTTGTGACGCCCGAAGGCGGCACCGTGACGATTGATGGCAAAGACGTAACAACCTTGCCAATGTACCGCCGCGCACAGTTGGGAATCGGGTATCTTCCTCAAGAGATGAGCATCTTTAGAGGCCTTTCGGTGCAAGAAAACATTCTGGCTGTTTTGGAAATTGTCGAAAAAGACAGGCGCAAGCGCCGTAAACGTCTTGAGACGCTGCTCACCGAATTTTCCATCGAACATCTGCGTCGCGCCCCCGCTTTGGCGCTGTCGGGTGGGGAACGCCGCCGCGTCGAGATTGCACGCTGTCTGGCGGCCGATCCAAAATACCTTTTGCTGGATGAACCTTTTGCCGGTGTTGATCCAATTTCCGTTGGCGATATCAGGCACCTTGTTTCTGACCTGAAAAAGCGCGGCATCGGCGTCTTGATTACCGATCACAACGTGCGCGAAACGCTTGAGATCGTTGACCGCGCCTATATTCTGCATGAAGGGCGTGTGTTGATGTCAGGCACACCGGACGAAGTGGTGCGGGATAACGATGTCCGCCGCGTGTATCTTGGTGAAAATTTCAAGATTTCCTAAGCGGCCTTTGGCGTACAAATAATATTCTTCCGTCTTAAATGATTGACTTTGAACAGACTCTGCCCATCTAATTAGGTATGGCGATAGAGCATTTCATTGATCGGAAGGCTGCGCCACCTGCGGGTGGGACGGTGACGATCATTCTAATGCCCACTGCCATTCCCCGTATCTAACCCAAATCGTACTGCCCGTTTCGGGCACGCCTGTTCAGGTTGGATTTTAATAATGAAGGAGAAACTATGCGGTACCAAATCAGCGGAAAGCAAATCGACATCGGCGAAGCACTGCAAACGCACGTGAAAACCGAACTGGGTGTCGTGGTAAAAAAATATGCTGAACGGCCAATTGATGCTCAGGTGATCTTCTCCAAATCAGCACATGAATACGTATGCGAGGCAACAGTCCACCTGTCGACAGGGCTGACTGCATCCGCCAAGGCCCATGCGACAGAGATTTATGCCGCCTTCGATTCATGCTGCGAAAAAATGGAAAAGCAGCTGCGCCGTTACAAACGCCGCTTGAAGGACCATCACCGCGACCGCACAGACCCGGTTGAAGTTTTGGGCGCTTCCTCATATATCCTTGCGTCAGAACAGGACACGGACGGAGACGAGCCTGATACGCTACAACCTATGATCATTGCCGAAATGCAGACAAACATCCAAACCCTGTCTGTCGGTGAAGCTGTGATGCATATGGAGCTGTCTGGTGCGCCTGTCATGGTGTTCAGAAAACAAGGTAAAGACGGGGTAAACGTCGTCTATCGCCGCGAAGACGGCAACATCGGCTGGATTGACCCAGCATAGAGACTAAGCTATGGCGCGCGCTGAGGCGCGCGCTTACAGGGATACGCTACAATATGAATTTCGCGAAACTTCTGACGCCTCGGGCGGTCAAAGTGCTATCATCAACGACCAGCAAAAAGCGGCTCCTCATCGAGCTGTCAGAGCTGGCCGAAGCAAACTATGGCCTGAAGTCTGCAGACGTTGTCGAAGCGCTGTTGGCGCGTGAAGCATTGGGCCCAACAGGTGTGGGTCGTGGCGTAGCCCTGCCTCATGCTCGACTGGATGGTATTGACGCTGTCACTGGCCTGTTTGTCTTGCTTGAAAAGCCCGTGGACTTTGGCGCAGTGGACAGACAGCCCGTGGACATCGCGTTTGCCCTGTTTGCCCCTGAAAACGCAGGCGTAGAGCACCTGAAGGCGCTTGCGCTGGTGTCCCGCACCCTGCGCGATACCAACATCTGTGCAAAGCTGCGTGCGAACCCCAGCGAAGAGACGCTTTATACAATCCTGACTGAAGCAGAAAGCGTCAAGGCCGCTTAACGCCAGCGCCCGAAGCCGAACATCATATAGTCGCGCTGGTACACATCAGCAGCCAACGCTTCAATCTCGTCGTCATAGATATCTTCCAACGCATAAGGCCCATGCAACGATGCGGGCTCTACCTGCGGCGCATCGTGATATCCAACCGCCGCTGCCAAAGCAGCCAAATCCTGAGCCAGTGTTTCCTCACGCAGAATCAAATCGGGCATCGTGAAATCACCAAACCCCTGAATAGCCTGCGCCTGCGTACACCAAGCCTGATCAACCCGCACTGCCGTCTGCCCTGCCAAATTTCCTTTGAGGAAAGTCAGAAACGCCATGAATGCCGCCCGATGTGCTGCAAGATCAATTTGGCCCTCTTCGGGCAACGGCAGCTTGTAGCGGCGTACCAACGTTCGGCGTAATTGCAAGAAACTGCCCTGCCCCGCGTTCAAAATCCGGTGGCAGAACACATCATGCGCCCTGAGGACCGGATGGCGTAGAACAGTAAAGCTTCGGTGACCTTCACTTTGGCTTTTCCACTGGCGGAGTTCTTTCTGGGTCATCTTTTGCCCCAGTTGATTCTGCTTTTCACCATCCAGCCCAGAGAGCCAACGCCGAACCTCTTGATAGGGCGCCCCAGCAACGGGCATGAACAACAGCGGCGCTTTCACACCAGTCACATAAGACGGCACATTTGCACCCCGACGCGGTTCAAAGTTGGGTGTTCGCGTCAGATCAAACCGGTCAAGCCGCGCCAAAGCAGCTTCCATTTCGGCATAATTTCCAACCTTTTCAGACAGCGGGCTGGGGTTTTGCTTTTTCAGGTTTTTGTCCAGTTCTTCCAACATTTCCGGCACACCCAGATATGTTGCAATGCCATTCATCACCTCGACGCTCTGCAAATCCTCATAGGCCACATAGAAGGCTGTCTGCCCGCTGGTTTGCAAACGGTTCATCAGTAGCAATTGGAATGCTTGGAGCGCCCCAAGATGTGCCTCAAATTCCTCTGCATCAAACATCGCCTGCGCCGCCTTGCGCGCCTTAACATCCGTCAATTTCCACTGGCCAGTTTCCTGAGCAATTTTCCAACTGACATAGCTTTCAACTGGGTTTCGGGTGAGGATGATTTTGGCACATTTCGGGTCATCCATTACCAGATCCAGCACACGCGGATCATGGTCGTGAAAATAGCGAAAACCGCCCATAGCTGAGGGATCAGCTTTGATTGCGGCCAGCAATACAGACGGGTCAGCATCCCGCATTTCCTGATCCACATCCAGAATATGTGTCGTTTTAGGGTAACCAATGAAATGCGGATTGAACGCCTCTCCATGACAAGAGATACCAGCGAAAGCATTCAGGTTCGCTTCCAGAAAGTTGGAGCCCGTGCGCATTTCTGCAAACACTACAAAACTGTCAAACCGTGCTGTCATTTCATTTCACCAGATATGGTTTACGTGGTATTTCACTATTAGAATTCGGTCCCCGTTCAACAGGGAAATCCCCCATCAAATAAGGGTGCATACCCTGATTTTTCAGGTTCTGAAGAAACTGGCCAAACCCGTGAAGATCAACCATTTTGGGCGCTTCAGACAATCGCCGAATGCGCGCCTGACCGATCTCGTCCAAAATACCCTGTAGGGGTTCCATCGGGGCTTCGATAAACTCTGCCATTGTCCAGATCCGCACACGCGCTTTCGAGAAAGGTGATCGAAGCTCATCCATTTGCTCGCTCTCGATCTTTTGCAAATTCGCAGCAATCCGCCTGATGTCCGCAAAATCCATGTTGGATCGAAACAAGGGCACAGACCAAGCGCCTGTAATCACGGAAATCTGCGCGTTCGGGTCTTTTGCAAGCCCCCAGTTAATCTTTTGATTGTCCATTGGACCGAACTGAAAACACTGCCGCTCTCCACGGGTGTTCCAAATCAGGTTGGTCAGGAACCCCTTCGGATCATAATCACGCAGCAACGCACTATCGCTAAGCGCACCATTTAATGTTTCCTGAGAGTCGCCAAAATGAACGCGGTCCGGCGCGAACAGATGGCCGTGCACCCGTGCGCCTGTGGCATTGTGCAACCAAGCCTCAAAATTCTCAAACAACTCGGAAAAGCCCTGAAAAACAGAGAACTCCGATGCCGTCACACCGTTTTCCCAATCCTGATTGGGGAACCGGCTTTGCATATATAGCCCTGACCGGCCTCGCGTCCGCCGCTCCACCGCTTTGGCAAAAATGCGGTCGATCTTTCCCGGGTTAGGTTCCGTGCGTTTCATCGCACCGGCAGCATCGGTCAAAAACGCCTCATACAACCGCTCTGCATGCGGCCATATTTTCCGCGCGACAAAGCAATCCGACCGTCGCAACAACTGCAAATGGTCATCATAGAAAATATGGGGCTTTCCTTGAAAGTCGAACTTTGACAGCGTCAGCGAGCGGCTTTCGATATTGGTGGAATATAGGCGCGATAGCGTTTGGAAATAGCTTTCGTCCGGAATCCACACATTTTTGAAATACCTGTCATATCTAGACCGCTCGGGGTCTTGCAGAATCGCCGATAATGTTTGCCGTGTCAGGCACCACCACTGCGACCCCATATGGGGCACCAACAATTTGGGTATCCGCCGCTGCAACCCAATTTTCCGTTGGATATTAACCGCTTTATCAAAGAGATAACGTTGCCGCTTCCATGAGAACGGGAACCGCATGGTAAACCGCTCGGCATCCAACCCGCCCACAGTCCATGGAACATCAGCCGTTGTTGCGCTCTCAATGAAATCCGTGCGCGGCCTGTCAGACAGATAATCGATCAGCTCGTGCACAGGGCGCAGCGGCAAACACGAACCCGAAGCAAGATAGACATGCCGCACGTCTGGAAAGCTGGCCAGCATCAACTCGGACACGGCCTGCGATGCGGCAACGATACCCCACGTGCCCCACTCACAGCGGTACCTTTTGCTGAACAAGACATTGGGCACATCAGCCAGCGAACGTACAAGATTGTCGTAGATATCTTTGGGCACATTTCGGTCAACATGGATGGCCACAGGCACATCTGATGCCGCCCAATGCCGCGCCACTTGTTCGGCCCGTCCCAGCGCATTATGCACCAGCATTGCCACACCCAACGACGCGGTCATGCCCAGTTCCCCTTTGACATCAGACCCAAAATTTCCAACTGACGCCAATTGATGTATCGTTCGCTCCACTTACACCATAACTGCGGGTTTTCCTTTACCCGTTCGGCATAGGCTTTGTACTCGACCGAACCAGCGTAATGTTGGTTGCGGGACAGCTCTTCGGCTGCCTTGGCGCCAAAGGTGTCAATAAACTTCGCATGCAGCAATACGCCGCTGGCTTTTTCGCCGCCCCATTCATCATAAACTTGGTTTAGCCCGCGTGGCAGCAGCATGTGGGTTGAGCTAACGTAGACATAATTTTTGTCCCATTTAACCAATGGCACCTTATTCAGCGCCGGTGCCTTTGCCGGTTCATCCCGAAAGAACACGCGCGCCCGCGGCCCTCCCTGTATCCACAGGTTGGCAAACCTCCCGTTACGCGCCATCGTATAATTGCCGCTATCAAACCACGATGCGATCTCAATCGGGTTGTCCCCGCTTTGGTACGGTTGCTCGTCCAACCGCCCCTTCGGATACATGTCCAACAACATCGCCGAAAACGATTTAATAGATGACGCATCCAACCAATCAGTCAGCGCACGCAAAGGGCGCGTATCGCAGAACGGGTAAACCAGAAATTCATCTGGATCGACGGTCAATGTCCAATGGCCATGCCCGTACTTACGCTGCAACCAGTTCAGCCAATCCACCCCGAAACGAGACCGACGATAACTGGCACGTGTAAACCACACAGAGACATCAGGCTGCTTTTTAAGATACTCCAGCGCACCATCGTCGCTATCATTGTCCACAAAGAAGAAATGATTCACACCTTGCTTACGGTAGTAATCAAGAAAATAGGCCAAGCGGACTTTTTCATTTCGCTGGGTACAGAACAACAAAATATCGTCGGGCCGAATTTGATCGGTCCGGTCCACAACGCACTTCAATTCACGCCGCTTACGAAAGGCCCGAATACGCCAACGTTTCCGTTGAAGTCTCAGGCGATATGATCGGAACGCACCCAAACGCTTCCCTCTACTTTTGGTCAGTCAGCCTTCCTGCACGCCTATCAGGTAAAACTTAATACAACCTTGAAATGCGCCGCCCAAGTTGGCGCTTCAAAATCATGAACCCGAAGCGTATCCCGAGCCTGTTTAGACCAGTCTGATATCTTGCTTTCCCAGATAGTTACCGATGAATGGTCTAGATAAACAGCGCTATCAGCAAGAATTTCCCTAAATGTCATTATATTGCTGCACAAGACAGGTGTCCCCAACTGGAGAGCCTCAACAGCAGGTAATCCAAAACCCTCAGCATGACTGGGAAACAGCAACGCCTGCGCGCCCTGGATCAATGCAGATAGCGCCCCGTCGCTTAACCCCGACAGTTCACGCACCCGCGCATTTGTGCCCAGCGCATCCAGCCGCGCAAAGACCGCGTCATTGTTCCAACCACGGCCACCACAGATCAATAGCATAGGCGCATCAGGACCCAGATTCTCCCAAACGTCCAACAATAACGCATGGTTTTTACGCGGCTCAATTGTACCGACCGTGATGAAATAGGGGGGCTCAACAGTAGCAACGGCAGGCAAATCAATTACATCGGTCGCCTGTGCTATTACCCCCAAGTGCGAAACAATACCCCTAGGCACTGCACCCCATTTTGCCAGCACCTGCTCGGTCCTTTGCTGCGTATCTTTCGAATTATAGATAATCAGATCAGCATGCAGCCCCACGCGCTGCATTTTTCTCTCAAAAATATCTACAGTACCTGCCCGTTGGTATTGTGGATATTCCAGCGGAATCACATCGTGTATCAATATAGAAATCTGCGCGTCAGGTATTGCCCTTACCGCACCCAGAACCCTCTGTGTCAGATTGCTATGACCCGTATTTAAATAGGCTGTCCCAGCAGGCAAATGCCTGTGCAACATCCTTGCAAGCCCCCGCGGCAAACTTCGTGCTACAGCGAGTTTGCGCGCATCGGTCAATGCACAGCGGGCCGCATCTGGCATCCCCCGCAGCAAACGCGACAATAGAACAGGCGAGGAAGATTGAGCGGCACCAGTCAGGCGTTTGTGGAATTCAAGAAGTCCTGCATGATCCAGCAGAACATACCCTAGCGGCGTCCGTGCCAAACCCCAGACAGGTTCGTCCCGCGCAACCAATTCGGCCATATAGGCCAGTTCGACCCGGTCCACCCCGGTCCATACACGTCCCGCCCGCCGCAGCAGGCGGGTAAAATCCAACAAGCGCGCTGGAGGGGATATCTTATGCGAAGCAATGCTCAATCAGATATCCCCCCAAGCGTCAGTTAAGATCTTCGGCAAAGCCGCCGAGCCGCGCAAGCACTTCACGGCTCGTAAGTGATCTTAGCTCAAATGTGGAACAATTTCTTTCAGGTAAGCCGCAAGATCATCTCTCAGCTCTGAACGGGCAAGGCCATAAGACACTGTCGCCTGCAAGAACCCAGATTTAGAACCACAATCGAAACGCTGCCCCTCAAACCGGAAACCGTGAACCTTGCGGCCCTTTTTCAGATCCGCTGCAATCGCGTCTGTCAGCTGGATTTCCCCACCTGCACCTTCCTTCATTTTGTCGAGGTTCTTTAGAACCGTAGGCGACAAAATATAACGACCAATCACAGCAAAGTTTGAGGGCGATTCTTCCGCCTTGGGTTTCTCAACCATACCTTTGACATCCAGCAGTTTCTGGCCATCATCATCTACATCAAGAATACCATAAGACGAGGTCTTGTCCGGAGAGACCTCCATCGCGGCAACCATGTTCCCGCCCGTCTCTGCATATGCTTCGACCATTTGCTGCAAACATGGCTTTTCAGCGGAAATCACATCATCAGGCAAGATCACCGCAAACGGCTTGTCCCCGATCAGACGCCGTGCACACCATACAGCATGCCCCAAACCCAACGCCTTGTGCTGGCGGACATAGGCAATCTGACCGCTGTCCATATTGGTCTGCTCAAGGACTTCAAGCAGGTCATGCTTGCCCTTGCGGCGCAACTCTTCTTCTAGGTTCGGCGCCAGATCAAAATAATCCTCAAGTGCACCTTTACCGCGCGACGTTACAAAGATGAATTCTGTAATCCCTGCCGCACGCGCTTCATCGATCGCGTATTGGATCAAAGGACGGTCAACCAGCGTCATAATCTCTTTTGGTACGGATTTGGTTGCTGGCAAAAATCGAGTGCCCATGCCTGCAACAGGAAAAATAGCCGTTGTTACTTTGTTACCCATAAACTCTATCGCTGCCTTATGTCTTAATTAGAATGTCAATTGTTCAATTTATACAGAGAGCACAACGGAGAGAGTTTCCTGAAATTCCCCCGAAGCTATCTGTTTCCATTTATTGCCTAATAGTGGCGCAAATATGTCTACTTGTGACCGCCAGCATTTGCAACATTAGCGTTTCTAACTACTGTCAGCCACCGAAATGACCACGCACTAACGCCGTGCGCGTTCTCTCGCGCATGCTACGGCGGCCAAAGCTGTTGAAGCGAAACACAGGGTCATCTCGATCTGCCCGACCAAACAAACCTCCCCTCTGTACCCAAACACCCTGTTCGTTAAAAGAAACACGGTGAAAAAGGGTTGTTCTGGATAAAATCAGAACCGTTTCAATACGTCCCGCGGCCACACGCGCAGCGGCGCTCCGCAGGGCCGCCCCTCCCTTCAATCCGCGCATTGCGGTAAAGGATGCCTGACGTGGCAATACCGCGACAGGGCGAAACGGCTCGGCCGCATGTCTGGGTAAACGGCTGCCTCCTAGGCGACGCTCCAGTCCTTCAGCGTATCCGTCCATCAACCGCTTCATCAGACGGCGTACATCACGCGGCTCCAACCCGCCTGTCACCATGTGCCGCAACAGCCGTTGCCTCTCAGACGCGCATCGCGCATCCCAATGTGCGGCATGTTGATCTTCGGGGATATGCTTACGTTGAAAAACCGCCCAACTTGCGCCGATCTCATACAAATCGCGCGGCACGCGATCATCGCGGCGTGTCGCGCTTGCCGCAAAGCCATGATGCACCTGAGCAAGGGGCGCCAACGCTGTCAAATGACCTGCACGCGCCAGTCGCATGTTTAAATCCGTCTCGTCCAGATAAAACCGGAAGGCAGGATCAAACCCATCCATCTCAATCAGCACATCGCGCCGAAACGCCATATTCGTGCCTTCTGTCTTGATCGCCCGCCCCTCTGGGGGAGTCAGTACTGTAGCCTGCAGCGGATCTATATCCAACTCCTGCGGCAACCCTTGCGCATCCAACGAACGCGCTTTGTATTGAAAACTGATGCCATTACGGCCCCGCACATACCCCCCCATTGCAGCCACATCATTTTGGGCTGCGGGGGCGACCAGATGGCGTAGCCATTGCGGCTCTGGCACAGCGTCATCGTCAATAAACGCAACGATTTCACCTGCGGCATGAACCAGCCCGAGATTGCGCGCAGCCGAGATATTTGCCTTGTCAAATGCAATCCATTTTATATCCGGCAAGATGCCCGCCCCTTCGGCCACCTTCATGCCTTCGGCGCAGGCGACAACCACAACCTCAAAGGGATCGTATTGCAACTGCGCAATACCCAAAAGGCAGCGGCGCAGCGCATCGGGGCGGGCACGGCTGACAACAATCACACTGACTGTCAGATCACTCATCACATGCCCGCCCCCTTACAGAATGCACTATTTATGCGTCTTTCAGATTAACACCTTGAGCATAAGCAATGAAAAACGGGTTTGCGTAATCCGCTTTTCCGTAGGTCAGCGGACTATGATCGTCAAAACGGATCACATCCCCACCTGCACCTTTCAGAACAGCATGACCTGCCGCTGTATCCCACTCCATTGTGCGGCCCACGCGCGGGTAAATATCGGCCTCACCCGTCGCAACCAGACAGAACTTGAGCGAAGAGCCCGCGCTTTTCATGTCCTTAACGCTGTATTTACCAATATAATCATCCGTTGCCTGATCGCGGTGCGATTTGCTGGCGACAACCATCAGTGCGGAATTATCTGGCTTAGAGACTGATATAGCCGTTGTTGGCCCAACAGCATCCTTGTCAAACGCGCCTGTCTCTTCAACGGATTGACCATCCGCAGTGGTGAAAAACATCCGGTTCTTTGCAGGGGCATAAACAACGCCGCGCGTGGGAACGCCCCCCTCAACCAAAGCGATGTTCACCGTAAAATCACCACGACGGTGAATGAATTCTTTTGTACCATCCAGCGGGTCAACGATCAGAAAGGTATCACCTGTTGTGCTATGAGTGGCTGATTGCTCCTCTGTCACCAACATCACGTCAGGGAATGCAGCACGCAGGCCATCGGAAATTATCTTATCCGCGGCTTCGTCAGCGGCGGTCACAGGGCTGTCATCAGACTTGGACTTAACCTCAAAGTCATCCTGACCGTAAATTTCCATGATCTTGTCGCCCGCTTCCAGCGATAGTCTCCGCATTACCTGCGTCAGTTTTTCGTAATCCATGCCCAACTCCTGCCATGCTTTGTTGATATCAACTCAGAACATCTTATGATGATGTTGTAACGGATCATCAAGAATTCCGTGCAACAGTGGTCGCATCCGCAAGGCAGTAATTAATATGTTCCAACCCATCCGTAGAAATCATTCATCCCTGACCACCGTTTTGACGATGCTAGAGCTGATTTATCACTCTATCGTGCGTTCTGTTCGAAAAGGCCATAATAACGCCTTTATGGCGATCGGAACCAACATCCTTCAATCCGTCATTTTTGTGATGGCGTTTTATGTGATGTTCTCGATTTTAGGATTGCGGGGCGGTGCAGGCATACGCGGTGATTTTCTTGTCTATATCATGTCGGGGATTTTTCTGTACATGTCCCACACAAAGGCGCTGAGTGCCGTTGTCGGGTCTGAAGGACCGGCAAGCCCGATGATGCAACACGCACCAATGAATACGATCATCTCTATCTGCTCGGCGGCTTTGGGCGCGTTATACATTCAGGTGTTGTCTTTGGGGCTTATCCTATTTGTCTACCACGTAGCCTTTGTTCCCCTGGAAATAGAACAACCTGCAGCCGCCTTTGCCATGCTTTTGCTCGCATGGTTCACTGGGGGCGCTCTGGGATTGGTTTTACTTGCCGTAAAGCCTTGGTTTCCTACAGCTGTCGGCGTCATCTCTACCATTTATCAGCGCGCCAACATGATCGCTTCTGGAAAGATGTTCGTGGCCAACACGCTCCCCAGTTTTATGCTGGCTATGTTTGACTGGAACCCGCTCTTTCACACCATTGATCAAGCACGCGGCTTTGCTTTCCTGAACTACAATCCTCGGTATAGTGATCCGATGTATGCCTTATGGGTCGGCTTGGTCCTTGTGATGGTCGGCCTCATGGGCGAATTCTACACCCGCCGCCATGCTTCCATCAGCTGGAGCGCGCGACGATAGCCCCTCGGCGCTCAGTATCCCTATACGGAAATTTACTGAATGAGTGAGGGTTGTGGCACAACACGCGCCACAACCCCCTGCATCTTGCGCCTAGGACGCACTATGCAGGCGCTGTGTAAACACGCCTTTGTCGGTTAACGCCTGCAAGCTCTTAGCCCCCGCAAGAGCCGCAAGATCAACCACGGGTTCTATCAAAATCACCAAAAGATACGCCGCGCCAAAGCCGGCCACCGCCGCAAGGTTATCAACCCCAACGCCTTGGCCATACGTCGCCCAAAAGGCCACCCAAACCACAACGCCGCCCTGATAGACCGCCGACATTTTCAACACATCCCTATAACGCAAGTCGACATAGGCCGTCGTTTTGGGGATGACCTTCTTAGCCAATGCATCCACGGCAAATAGTGGAAACAGCAGCGTCGAGACATTGACGAAATACATCGGCACATCCGACGGAGCAAACAAGAGGCCTTGGATCGCCAGACCGCCCGCAAGGCCAATTGTTGCGGGCCCCGATCCAAGAAGTAAGAATAATGTCGTCCCGAGGATCAGATGCACCTCGGATATGCCGACAGCGAAATGCGGTAATACCTCAAAAAAGATAAAAACCCCCACAGCGGCAATCACTGAGCGCAAACCAAAAGAGACAGCGGAGTGCGTCCTTAGATCCTCGTTAATCAGTTTCAGTGAATAGCCCGCAGCGACTGCTGCGGTTCCGTAAGCGAAGACCATTTTTGCGCCGTCAACGACGCCTGGTTCGATATGCATAGTAGAATTCCTTCCGCGTCCACCCGACGCTGATAAAGGGCCGGAATATCCCGGCGGTTACGTTGAGATGGCTGGTATTCTGACTTGCAGTTTGGGGCGCCTTAGCCGTTCAGCTGCTTACAGTTGCGGGGGCAGTCCAAGTTTCTCACTTGGTTCCCAATTAAGACCGTCTCACAACGGCCACCATCAAAAGTAACTCTACTTGATTTGAGCAGCGTGGCAAGGCGCAACTACTACGCCAGACACTTGAAATCACACCACAAACCTGTGGTCATTCAGTCAACATTCACTGCACCACGCGCAGCGTCAAATTCAGCCGCCCGCCTTTCGGCAGCAGCTTGGACGACCCCGCCCTGATCCTATCCACTCCGTGATAAGCACGCCGCGCTTCGCCACCCATCACCACCACATCCCCGGATTTCAGCCACATACTCTCGGTCTTGCCGCCACGTGTGACATTACCCATGCGAAACAGTCCCTCATCCCCCAGCGATATTGACACCACAGGCCACTGCATATCCGCCTCGTCACGGTCTTGGTGTAGGCCCATCTTGGCCTCGGCCCCATAATAGTTGACCAAACAACACTCCGGCTGCCGCTCCAACCCCGTCAAACTCTGCCAAATATCCAACACATCAGCGGGAATCGCAGGCCACGTTTTGCCCGATGGATGACGCTCCGCATAACGATAGCCGTCTTTATCCGAAATCCAGCCATATTGACCCGCCGCCGTCATCCGTACCAACATCGGCTTGCCATTCGGCATCTCGGGGCGAAAGAACGGCACCTGCGCAACAACACCCCGCACAGCCGCCAAAACTGTCCGTTGCGCCGCGACATCCAGATACTCGGAATGGATTTCGAACCCTTTCACCGAAAATTTCACCGCTCGTCCCCTGTTTTCGATCAATTTTCAGGATTTATGCCTGATTCATGCCATCTTGGTGTACGCCAAGGTTGCAGCACCGCAACCCCCTCACTATATACCCATCGAACTGCTGGAAACGCCCTGTTTCCAGCATCAACCGGATCGGGGCAAGGTGCCATAAAGGGCCTTCGCCTCGTGTAATCGCCTTGAGCTAAATGAGGGATCGAAAATATGGCCAAAGTAATTGGTATTGACCTTGGAACAACAAACTCCTGTATCGCAATCATGGACGGCAGCCAGCCCCGCGTTATTGAAAACGCGGAAGGTGCGCGTACTACGCCATCTATCGTTGCATTTACAGATGACGAGCGCCTTGTAGGCCAGCCGGCAAAACGTCAGGCCGTCACCAACCCTGAAAACACTATCTTTGGTGTTAAACGTCTCATCGGCCGTCGCAACGACGATGCGGATCTGGCCAAAGACAAAAAGAACCTGCCCTTCAACGTGATTGATGGCGGCAATGGCGACGCATGGGTGCAAGCCAAAGGTGAGAAATACTCCCCTTCACAAATCTCTGCATTCATCCTCGGCAAGATGAAAGAAACAGCTGAGTCGTATCTCGGCGAAGAAGTGACACAGGCGGTTATCACCGTGCCTGCTTACTTCAACGACGCACAGCGTCAGGCCACCAAAGACGCAGGCAAAATTGCCGGTCTCGAAGTGCTGCGTATCATCAACGAACCAACTGCGGCCGCTTTGGCCTACGGTCTGGACAAAGAAAACACACAAACCATCGCGGTCTATGACCTTGGTGGCGGTACATTTGACGTAACCATCCTCGAAATCGACGATGGCCTGTTCGAAGTAAAATCCACCAACGGCGATACATTCCTCGGCGGTGAAGACTTTGACATGCGCATCGTGAACTACCTCGCGGGTGAGTTCAAAAAAGAGCACAACGTTGACCTGACACAAGATAAAATGGCCCTTCAGCGTCTGAAAGAAGCTGCTGAAAAAGCCAAAATCGAACTGTCGTCTTCCTCACAAACCGAGATCAACCAACCGTTCATCTCGATGGGCGCAAACGGCCAGCCGCTGCACATGGTTATGAAAATGACCCGCGCCAAGCTGGAAACGCTTGTTGGTGATCTGATCAAATCCTCGATGAAACCTTGTGCCGCCGCGCTCAAGGATGCGGGCCTGACGGCTGCGGACATCGACGAAGTTGTTCTGGTTGGCGGTATGACCCGCATGCCGCGCGTGATCGAAGAAGTGACCAAGTTCTTTGGCAAAGAGCCACACAAAGGTGTGAACCCTGACGAAGTTGTTGCGCTGGGCGCGGCCATTCAGGCCGGTGTTCTGCAAGGCGACGTAAAAGACGTGGTTCTGCTGGATGTGACACCTCTGTCCTTGGGTATCGAAACCCTCGGCGGTGTGTTCACACGTTTGATCGACCGCAACACAACCATCCCAACGAAGAAGAGCCAAGTCTTCTCGACTGCGGAAGACAACCAGAACGCCGTAACCATCCGCTGTTTCCAAGGTGAGCGCGAAATGGCTGCGGACAACAAAATTCTGGGTGCTTTCAACCTCGAATCGATCCCGCCTGCCCCACGCGGCATGCCACAGATCGAAGTGACCTTCGACATCGATGCAAACGGTATCGTATCCGTCGGCGCGATGGACAAAGGCACAGGCAAAGAACAGAAAATCACCATCCAAGCTTCTGGTGGTCTGTCCGATGCCGACATCGAGAAAATGGTTCAAGACGCTGCTGACAACGCCGATGCGGATAAAGAACGCCGCTCGCTGATCGAAGCGAAAAACCAAGCCGAGAGCCTCATCCACTCGACAGAAAAAGCTGTGGAAGAGCACTCTGACAAGGTTGATCCGACAACCGTCGAAGCGATCGAATTGGCAATTGCCGCCCTGAAAGACGATCTGGAAACAGAAAATGCCGACAAAATCAAATCCGGCATCCAGAACGTCACCGAAGCTTCTATGAAGCTGGGTGAAGCCATCTACAAAAACGCGCAAGACGCGAACGAAGATGACATGGCAGCCGCCGCTGACGAAGCTCCGAATGGGGCAGGCGATGATGATATCGTCGACGCAGACTTCGAAGACCTCGACAACGACAAACGCGGATAAATTCGCAGTTTGGAACCATGACAGGGCCGGTCCGATCAGACGGGCCGGCCCTTCACGTTCCAGAAAGAGGTAATTCTTATGGCAAAACGTGACTATTACGAGATTCTCGGCGTCGCCAAAGGCGCGTCTGCCGACGAGATCAAAAAGGGCTATCGTGTAAAAGCGAAAGAACTGCACCCAGACCGCAACAAAGACCGTCCCGAGGCCGAAGGCCTATTCAAAGAGGCCAATGAGGCCTACGAAGTTCTCAAAGACGCAGAAAAGAAAGCTGCTTATGACCGTTATGGTCATGCAGCATTCGAAGGCGGAATGGGCGGCGGTGGACGTCCTGGCGGCGGCATGGGCGGCGGACAAGGTGACTTCTCTTCTGCCTTCTCCGATGTCTTTGACGACCTGTTTGGTGACTTCATGGGCGGACGTGGCCAGCAAGGCGGCGGTCGACGCGCTGCACGCGGCTCTGATCTGCGCTACAACCTGCGGATTTCTCTCGAAGAAGCTTTCGCTGGCATGCAGAAGTCGATCAACGTGCCAACATCGGTCAGTTGTGGATCATGTAGTGGGTCCGGTGCCGAAGGTGGCGCAGAGCCAACCACCTGCCCAACCTGTTCGGGCATGGGTAAAGTACGCGCGCAACAAGGTTTCTTCACCGTTGAACGCAGCTGTCCTACCTGCTCTGGCATGGGTCAGATTATTAAAAACCCATGTAAAACCTGCCGTGGTGCAGGACGTGTGGAAAAAGACCGCTCGCTTTCCGTTAACATCCCCGCTGGTGTTGAAACGGGCACGCGCATCCGCCTTGCAGGCGAAGGCGAAGCAGGTATGCGCGGCGGTCCTTCCGGCGATCTATACATCTTCATTGAGGTGAAAGAACACGAGTTGTTCGAGAGGGACGGGCCAAACCTGTTCTGCCGCGTTCCCGTAACCATGGGCAACGCCGCCCTAGGCGGCAGTATCGAAGTCCCCACAATTGATGGGGGCCGTGGCCGTGTATCGGTTCCGGCAGGCAGTCAATCCGGGCGTCAAATGCGCCTGCGCGGCAAAGGCATGCCCCATCTGCGCGGCGGTACAACTGGCGATATGATCATCGAACTGGCGGTTGAAACCCCAGTGAACCTGACCAGCCGCCAAAAGGAACTGCTGCGCGAATTCGAGGAACTTTCTGAAGAGAATAATCCCGAAGGCAGCAGCTTCTTTTCCTCCGTCAAATCCTTCTGGGATTCGATGAAAGGCTGAAACCGAAAATAACCGGCGGGCTTTAACGGGCCCGCCGGCTCCTTTTCCTTTCACCGCAAAATTCACTTCCATGCCCCCAACGATTCGCATCAACTATGTTGAACTGCGTCTCCTTTACCTGTGCAAAGCCGGTGCCGCGTCGGTGTACACATGGTGTACAGCTTGCACACGTTGGCTTTGGCCTATCGTTAACCAGAATCTAACCAATCCCGTTGCACGCTCTCGCTATGAACGCATTCAACGAACAGTCACTCCCATTCCTGCTAGACGATGCACAGCCCACAGTGGCTGTCAGCGGCAAGCAGCCCTCTTACATCACGGATCACCGTCAACGTTTACGCGCCCGTTTCATGAGTGGTGGAGCAGCCGCGCTGCCCGAATATGAACTGTTAGAATTGGTTCTGTTCCGCGCCATTCCGCGACGGGATGTCAAACCGCTGGCACATGCATTGATGGGGCATTTTGGTGATTTTAATCGTGTCATCGCCGCCCCAGAAACCCGTCTGCGCGAGGTTTCTGGCGTAGGCGACGCTGTGATCCTTGAATTGAAAATCGTTGAGGCAGCAGCCCACCGCATGGCGCGATCCCGCATCATGCAACAACCGGTTTTATCCAGCTGGGATGCCCTATTGGACTATTGCCATACCACGATGGCACACCGAGAAACCGAACAGTTTCGCGTGCTCTATCTGGACCGTAAAAATGTGCTTATCGCTGATGAAGAACAGGCCAAAGGCACGGTTGATCACGTCCCCGTTTACCCCAGAGAGGTCGCAAAGCGCGCTTTAGAACTAAATGCCTCTGCCATCATACTGGTCCATAATCACCCGTCGGGCGACCCGACACCTTCCCCCTCTGACATCGAGATGACCAACCGCGTCAATGCCGCCTGTAAAGCATTGGATTTAACTTTGCATGATCATCTTATCATTGGGAAATGCCAAGAACTTAGTTTTCGTTCCGAAGGCTATCTGTAGGTTATTGCACCCAAATTTCTACACGACGGTTGGCCCGTTGGCCCCATGTGCTTTCGTCACAGGCCATCGGCATCGCTTCACCAAACGCATCAACCCCCAGCTCGACACGCTCCAGATTACCCGCTACCGCAGCTTCTTTCACCGCACGCAAAACCGCATCAGCACGCCGCAGCGCAATGTCTCTGTTCGCGTCGGCAGCGCCGTTCCCATCGCTAAAGCCCACAAACAGCAAGCGCCGCGCATCGTACTGGCCCACTTCCAACGCCCGTGCCAACTGCTGCACATTTGAGCGAGATTGCGCATCAAGACGAATGGACCCCGCCTCAAAGCGGAAAGACGTACTTAGGCGTGACATGGGCGTCAATGTCGCGGTCATACGTTGCAACTCACCTAGGCTGACCTCGGTGCCCGCATTCGCAATTGCATTCGCAAAGCGGTTGCCTTGATGCTCAACCTCAATCTCTTCTGGTGTTTGATCCACAAAACCGGAACGCCGGATCACAATCTGCGCAGCGGGGCCACGGGTAAACGCCAAAAATTCTCGTGCAATCTGTGGTAATCGGCGGGCTGGAAAATACAGGAACATCGGCGCCGTAAGGGGGTAATCTTCTGTCTTAATCGTGCGACGTGAGGCTTCCATCGAGAACCCGCAGCTTCCAGTAAGCATCAAATCCTGCGTGTTTCCCCGATCTGCATAACTGGTCAAACCCAGTGCAAATGTATCAGCAGCCACAGCTTGCGCCAGATCTGCCAGCATCGCATGGCGCGTGCCACCATCTGCCAATATTTTCAGCCCATCTGGGACCAATAACTGATCCGCAATCGCTTGGCTCAGACCTGACCCTTCAGCGGGTAGATGCAGACTGATCGGCACATCAGGTCCGCCAAGTGATTTCCAGTTGGTGATACGTCCTGCCAACACCTGCGCCAGCTTGTTAGGTGAGATACCCCTCACCGGATTGCTACCAGACACCACAGGCACGATCGCATCAAGGGCTAGAACCCGGCTTCGGTTAAGGCCAGTCATATCGCCCAACCCCGCCTCTCGGGCGCGGCTTCTCTCATCAGGGCGAATTTCGCGTAAAGACATCACAATGTCTGCTTCATCGGCCAGAAGATCGGCGAAACCTTCATCGGTATTCGTCACGCGAAATTGGAAACGCGCAGCGAGCTTACCATCATCAATTCGGTAGATAAGGTAGGCAAAGCTCTCCGGCTTATCGCCTTTGATGCGTTCCGCCCGATACCCATTCTTTTGTGAAAATGCCTCGATAAGGGCCGGCATCACCACCGCACCCAAGCTAGGGGCACCCGATATCTGAAGCTCGGCAACGTAGTCCTGCAAATCAGGACACGCAGGGCCTTCACAAAGTACGCCAGAGCTGTCGATCGTCAGCTCTCCGTAATCGGTTTCGACCCGATAGAACTCGCCATCAAATCCAAGCAGCATCCCACTCAGCTCTACCTTGCTATCGCGAGAGGTAAGCGTGATGTCCTGCGCCATGACGGGCAGGGGTGTTCCAAAAAGAAAAAGTGCGGCGAAAACCGCCGCACATATTACTTTTGTCATGTGACCTCAGCATTGCGTTAGTTAGACGCAACCTTCATGTCTTCGAACAGATTATTCAACACCAGAAAGTTACCTGAGGCATCACATTCGGGCACAGCAAGCGTCAAATCTTTAGATGTGATATCCTTGCCACTTAAGGTCTGCAAAGTCCGCGCTTCAATCTCGAGTCCACAGTTATTTTCAGCGACTTCCGTTTCAACACTCACAGCGACATCACCAGAGCTTTGCGAAGCGCTGACGGGAAAGGTATAAACCTCTGCGGCAAGGCCATCCACTGCCGAAGGATCACCCAAACGCGTGAGATAGCCCCCGCGCCCTGTCACGCCAAATGTTGCATCACGTGTAGCGCCCGACCAAATATGCCCTTCGCTATTATAGTCAGCGCCAAACTCGCGCGCATGAAGCTGGAAGCCAGTATCGCCTTTCCACTGCAAAACCACACGGTCAAAATCTGACATGTCCTCTACGGTTGTCTGCGCAACACCACCCTCGCCATTGGTAAAGGCCACAATAAAGACAGCCTCTTTTTCCAGCGCCGGAACAGTAATGTTCAGATTGCCGTTTGCATCTGTAGTTTGGCTAAACACCAGACCCGCATGGTGCACCGTCACACGCTCTGCTGGCAAACAAGGTGCAGCAAGCGTCAGCTTTACCATAGCAGCAGCGACTGACCGAGCTTTCGCAGAGATTTCACAAGTTGCCGCCGCTTCTGCCTCGGGCAGAGGTGCCGTTTCTGTTGCATCCGTGCTCGCAGTGGCTGCAGCTTTTGCTGCGGGCTCCGCAATCTTCGGTGCGACGGAGGGCGCGTTCTCTGACTGCTGAGGCTCGTCAAATTTAGCTGCTGTCAGTGTAATGGCACCAACGTCCAGAATGGCCGCCTCTGCGTTCGCCAAAGGCGCGCCCTGAAAACCGTCAGAAGACGACGTTGTGGTCTGCCCACCCTGCATAACGTAGCCGATGGCCAAGGCGCAAGCCAGAGCTCCAGCGGTGGTGGCAACTTCTTTACGGTACTTCATATCCTCGGTCCCTTGTTACGAAGTGGGTCGAGAATCACAATCACCTGAAATCGAGGCCACAATACGGCGGCCTCGAGCTGATATTAAGACAATTTTAATAAGTATGCTTAGGTGAGTTGCCCGTGGCAGTGCTTGAACTTTTTGCCAGAACCACAGGGGCACAGATCATTCCTTGCGGGTGACCCCCATGTAGAAGGGTCATTTTCATCGAACCCGTCAATGGCTTCTGCTGCCGCTTCGGCCTGATCCACGGCATCATCGACCGCGTCGTCCGCCGCCCGTTGCTGTGCCAACATCTGCTCCATCAGCCGTTGCTGTTGTTCTTCACTTGGCGGCTCGATGCGTGACAAGCGCTGCGTCACATCTGAACGCAAGCTGTCCAGCATGCTTTCAAACAACTGGAACGATTCGTTTTTATATTCGTTCAGCGGATCACGTTGCGCATACCCGCGGAAACCCACAACCGAGCGCAGGTGCTCAAGCGTCAAAAGGTGCTCACGCCATTTTGCATCAATCGTTTGCAACAAGAAATGCTTTTCGATGTTGCGCATATTTTCAGGACCGAATTTTTCAGTCTTTTCGGCCATCAATTTATCTGTTGCTTCGATCAAGCGATCACGAATGATGTCATCATCTACGCCGTCTTCTTCACACCATGCAATCACGGGCACATCAACGCCCAACTGCTCAATCACAGCGGCGTAAAACCCCTGTGTGTCCCACTGATCTGCATAAGTATTGACCGGCATATACTGGTCAATCAAATCATCGACCATCTGATGACGCATATCTTCGGTGATTTCATGCAAATCCTGTGATTCCATGATTTCACGGCGTTGCCCGAAGATGACTTTACGTTGTTCGTTCATCACGTCGTCAAACTTCAACAACTGCTTACGCATGTCAAAGTTGCGGCCCTCGACCTTGGCTTGCGCACGCTCAAGAGACTTATTCACCCAAGGGTGGATGATCGCTTCGCCCTCTTTCAGGCCCAACGATGTCAGAACTTTTTCCAATCGGTCAGAACCGAAAATGCGCATCAGGTCATCTTCGAGAGACAGGTAGAACGAAGAACGTCCCGGATCACCCTGACGGCCAGACCGACCGCGCAACTGGTTATCAATCCGGCGGCTTTCGTGACGCTCGGAGGCCAGAACGTATAGGCCACCTGCCTCAAGAACCTTTTTCTTTTCATCAGCGTGTTCGGCTTCGATACGGGCGCGAACAGCAACTGGATCGGCCTCGGGATCGGCGGCCAATGCATCCAGAACTTTCAGCTCAACGTTACCACCCAACTGAATGTCAGTACCACGACCCGCCATGTTGGTGGCAATAGTCACGGCACCGAATTTTCCAGCGTCGCCGACAATTTGTGCTTCTTGCTCGTGCTGGCGGGCGTTCAAAACACTATGCTTGATGCCTTCTTTTTCCAGCAGCTTACTCAACATCTCGGACTTCTCGATTGAGGTTGTCCCCACAAGGCAAGGCTGGCCTTTGGCGTGCGCCTCTTTTGTGTCTTCGATCAACGCAGCATATTTCTCTGCAACAGTGCGGTAGACGGCATCATCCGCATCCTGACGCGCCACAGGCACGTTGGTAGGTACTTCGACAACACCCAACCCGTAGATTTCCATAAATTCATCTGCTTCGGTCAGGGCCGTGCCTGTCATCCCTGCGAGCTTATCGTAAAGGCGGAAATAGTTTTGGAAGGTCACAGACGCCAATGTGACGTTTTCGGGCTGAATTTTCACACCTTCTTTGGCTTCAATCGCCTGATGCAGGCCATCCCCCAAACGACGACCAGCCATCATGCGGCCGGTAAATTCATCGATCAAAACAACGTCGCCGTCACGCACAATATAGTCTTTGTCTTTTTCAAACAGGGTATGCGCGCGCAAACCTTGGTTTACGTGATGCACCAAAGACGTGCTTTCAGGATCATAAAGCGTCGCTTCACCTTCCAACAACTCACGGGCGCGCAATTGTTCTTCGAGGAACTCAATACCCTCGTCGGTAAAGGTCACACCGCGGGTTTTCTCATCCAGTTCATAATGCTCGGGCAGCAGCGTCGGGATAATCGTATCAATGGTCTGATACATGTCTGAACGGTCATCAGACGGACCGGAAATAATCAAAGGCGTACGCGCTTCGTCAATCAGGATACTGTCAACCTCATCCACAATCGCAAAGTTATGTTGCTTTTGGAAAATCTCGCTCAGCTCGGCTTTCATATTGTCGCGAAGATAGTCAAAGCCAAGTTCATTGTTGGTAGCGTAGGTGATATCGCATTCATAGGCATGACGCTTTAGATCATCGGGCATGTTCGGAATGATATAGCCGGTCGTGAGACCCAACGAAGCAAAGACTTTGCTCATCCATTCCGCATCACGTTTCACCAGATATTCGTTTACTGTAACAATGTGCACGCCTTTGTGAGTAAGCGCATTGAGATAAGCCGCAAATGTCGCGGTTAGGGTTTTACCTTCACCTGTCTTTTGCTCGGCCACGTTGCCTTGATGCAAGAAAATCGCACCCATCAACTGGGTATCAAAGGCGCGCAGTCCCAAAGTACGGCGCGCACCCTCACGGCAGTTGGCAAAGGCTTCAGGAAGCAATGCATCAAGGCTTTCGCCTTTCAAAGCACGGGCGGACAATTCCTCGGTTTTATCCTTGATTGCCTCATCCGAGAGTTTCTCAAACTCTGGCTCTAGCGCGTTGATCTTTTCAACCAGCGGGCGGACGGCTTTGATCTTGCGACCATTAGGCGAACCAAAAACTTTTTTGGTGAGTGTTCCGAGTCCCAGCATGCGATCTCCAGCCGATGTTAAAATCATTCGCGCGATCTGCTTGCCCCGCAAACTCCCAATCCATAGATAGAAGTCAGAGTGATGGCTACCTGCCGCGCCCATCAGCGATGTAAGTGCCACCAGCCAACGTGTCAATGTAACCAGCCCGCTAGTACGGGAATGATAGGACTTTCAATGCAAAAACCCCTCACTTTTCTTGCTTCCCTAGCAATTGTAGCCGCGTTTGCACTTCCTGCGATGGCCCAAGAAACTGCACCGGCCGAAACTGCACCAGCCGAAACTGCGCCCGCTGCCGTGGTTGCAGATCCCTCAGTTGTTGTCGCAACTGTAGGTGACACTGAAATCACCGTCGGTCACATGATTGCAGCTTGGGCATCGCTTCCCGAACAATATCAAGGCCTGCCTGAGGATGTACTGTTCCAGGGCATTCTCGACCAATTGGTTCAGCAAACCGCGCTGGCACAACAGTTCAGCGGCGATCTTCCAAAACGTATTGAAATCCTGCTCGATAACGAGCGCCGCTCGCTGACAGCAGGTGAATCCATCAACGCCATCATGGATTCACCCCTTGCCGAAGCAGACGTTCAAGCGGCTTACGACGAGGAATACACCAACGCCGAGCAAGGTCAGGAATTCAACGCGTCCCACATTCTGGTCGAAACAGAAGAAGAAGCATTGGCTGTGATTGCAGAGCTTGAAGGCGGCGCTGACTTTGCCGAAGTTGCTGCAGAAAAATCCACAGGCCCCTCCGGCCCGAATGGTGGCCAACTGGGTTGGTTCGGCGAAGGCGCTATGGTTCCTGAATTCGAAGCAGCCGTCGTTGCAATGGAAGTCGGTGCTGTTTCCGCACCAGTCAAAACACAATTCGGCTTCCACGTGATCAAGTTGAATGAAACCCGTGTTCAGGAAGCCCCTGCTTTGGATGATGTGCGTGAAGAACTTGAGATGCAACTTCGCCAAATCCGAGCGCAGTCAAAAATCGAAGAAGTGACTGCCGCAGCTCAAATTGACCGCAGCGGCGCAGAAGCTGTTTCACCCTCTGTCATCAAACAAATCACAGTTCTGGAATAAGATCACTATGGCAAAGATTTCCGCTGTTTCTCCGCTCGCCCCTGCTGCGTTTCCTTCCCTTCCCGTGATCGGTGGCGTGAAATTCGCCACTGCCGCGGCGGGAGTAAAGTATCAGGGCCGAACAGATGTCATGTTGGCAACCTTGGTGCCGGGCACAGTGGTGGCAGGAGCGTTTACGCGCTCCTCCACCCGCTCAGCGCCAGTTCTGGATTGTCAGGCCAAGATGGGCATCGCTTCTGCGGAGGGCGCGGCGATCCTTGTAAATTCAGGGAACTCCAACGCCTTTACTGGCAAAGTTGGTGTGGCTTCGGTTGCGGCAATTACCGCCGCCGTTGCCGACGCCTGCCATGTTCCTGAAGGACGGGTCTTTACCTCCTCAACGGGCGTCATCGGGGAACCGCTCCCCCATGAGCGAATCACGGCAGTGCTGGGCTCACTGGCCGCCAACACAAAGGCAGATGACATTGCCGCCGCGGCCCAAGCGATCATGACCACCGATACCTTCCCTAAAGGGGCTTCGGCCACCGTTCTGATTGACGGAAAAACAGTCTCTATTGCAGGCATCGCAAAGGGTTCTGGCATGATTGCGCCAGATATGGCCACGATGCTGGTCTATATCTTTACAGATGCAAAAATTGCCCAAGACAAGCTTCAGTCCATCGTAAGCGCCCAAAACGAAAAGACATTCAACTCGATCACCGTCGACAGCGATACCTCGACCTCCGACAGCCTAATTGTTGCCGCGACAGGAACCAGCGGCATCGCAGTAGATGACAGCGTTGAATTCTCTGACGCGCTGCACAGCGTGATGCAAGACCTTGCCCACCAAGTTGTCCGCGACGGCGAAGGTGCGACCAAGTTCGTCGAGGTTAACGTTATCGGCGCCGCCACGGATGCGGATGCCAAGTTGCATGCCATGTCGATCGCAAATTCACCATTGGTGAAAACAGCCATCGCTGGCGAAGACGCCAATTGGGGCCGGATTGTAATGGCTGTCGGTAAATCCGGTGCGGCCGCCGATCGTGACCTTTTAGGCATTCGCTTTGGTGATATCGAAGTAGCCAAAAACGGCTGGCGCAGCGAAAGCTATTCCGAAGAAGCCGCCGCCGCGCATATGAAAGGTGAAGATATCGTCATCACCGTCGATATTGGTCTGGGATCTAGCACGTCTACCGTTTGGACCTGTGACTTGACCCACGGTTATATCGATATCAACGCTGACTACCGCTCGTGAGCTATTCTTCGGGGGCATATCAATGAAGATGGTGCTGGTCTCAGCCGTTGCACTGATTGACGTCGACGGGCGCGTGCTTTTGGCACAGCGTCCGCCTGGCAAATCCATGGCGGGTCTGTGGGAGTTCCCCGGAGGGAAGATCGAACAAGGTGAAACTCCAGAGGCGGCGCTAATTCGAGAATTAGAAGAAGAGCTGGGGATCGATACTTGGGCCTCGTGTTTGGCGCCATTGACCTTTGCCAGCCATAGCTACGATGATTTTCACCTGATGATGCCTTTGTTTGCCTGTCGTAAATGGAACGGCACACCGCGCCCAAAGGAAGGTCAGGTGTTGAAGTGGGTTAAACCCGAAGCCATGCGTGAATATCCAATGCCAGCAGCCGATATTCCACTGATTTCCATCCTACGTGACTGGCTCTGAACACTGCGGACCCAGATTGAGCGTTAAAACTTCACTTTTCATTACAAAAGTGAATGATTGTGCTGGAAGTGTTAACAATCCGAGCTAGAGTGAATCAGCATCAATTCTGGGGAGGATTAATTATGCTACGTACTATCACTTTGGGAAGTTGTGTTTCTGTTCAAGGCACATTTGTACACGCCATTCCGGATGGTCGGATCGCTGTTAAAGTAAACAACACTGTTTATTCAGGAACACCGATTACCAAAAACTAGCTACTCTCAAATCAAGATACAAAAAAGGGACGGTGCATAACACCGTCCCTTTTTCTATTTTTCAAACTGGCTTATTAGCTCAGCGTGCGTGTCACTTCTTCACGGGTGAAGATTTCGATCACATCGTCAGGGCGGATGTCTTCGTAGTTTTCGAAGGCCATACCACATTCCTGACCGGACTGTACTTCTGGTACTTCATCCTTAAAGCGCTTGAGCGTCTTAAGCGTACCTTCGTGAATAACAACGTTATCCCGCAGCAGACGTACACCAGCAGAGCGGCGCGCCACCCCTTCGGTAACCAGACAGCCAGCCACTTTGCCGATGCCTGTGACCTTGAACACTTCTTTGATGCTTGCGTAGCCAATGAAGGTTTCTTTGATCTCGTTACTGAGCAAGCCGGAAGCCGCCGCTTTTACGTTGTCCACCAGATCGTAGATAATCGAGTAGTAGCGGATCTCGACACCCTTCTGGTTTGCCGTGTTACGCGCAGAGGCGTTGGCACGGACGTTAAAGCCAATGATCGGCGCGCCCGAAGCTTCGGCAAGGCCCACATCTGTTTCAGTGATCGCACCAACACCAGAGTGAAGAACCCGTACACGGACTTCATCGTTACCGATTTTCTCCATTGCCTGAACAATCGCTTCGGCAGAACCCTGCACATCCGCTTTGACCAGAATAGGCAGTTCAGAAACGTTTTCATCAGCTTTGGCATTTGCCATCAACTGTTCCAACGTCGTTGCGGCACCCGCAGCAGCGCGTTTGTCTTTAGCGGCGTTTGCACGGTATTCCGCAATCTCACGCGCCTGCGCTTCGGTGGATGTCACGTTCAGAACGTCACCCGCTTCTGGCGTACCATTCAAGCCCAGAACCTCTACAGGAACAGAAGGGCCAGCTTCTTTTACGCGGTTGCCTTGGTCGTCAATCAACGCACGAACCTTACCGTACTGCTCACCTACAACAAAGATGTCACCCTGACGCAATGTACCGTTTTGCACCAGAACCGTCGCCACTGGACCACGACCCACATCAAGCTGTGCCTCGATCACGGCACCAACGGCAGCGCGGTTCGGGTTTGCTTTCAGTTCAAGGATCTCGGACTGCAATGCAATCGCTTCCAGCAGTTCATCCAGACCTTGGCCAGTGACCGCTGAAACTTCAACGTCCTGCACATCGCCAGACATCTTCTCAACGATAACTTCGTGCTGCAACAAAGCAGCGCGGACACGGTCGGCATCAGCCGCTGGTTTGTCGATCTTGTTGATCGCCACGATCATCGGCACTTTAGCCGCTTTCGCGTGGGCAATCGCCTCGATTGTCTGAGGCATAACAGCGTCATCCGCCGCGACCACCAGAACCACAATATCCGTTACCTGTGCACCGCGCGAACGCATGGAGGTAAAGGCCGCGTGGCCCGGAGTATCAAGGAAGGACAACACTTGGCCGCCATCGGTAGTCACCTGATAGGCACCGATATGCTGGGTGATGCCACCCGCTTCGCCGGAAACAACCTTGGCGTTACGGATCGCATCCAGAAGGGATGTTTTGCCGTGGTCAACGTGACCCATGATGGTGATCACAGGTGGACGTGACCGCAGATCGCCTTCGTCATCGACTTCGATTTTGATCACATCTTCAACGTCAGCATCGGAAACGCGAACCACTTTGTGGCCGAATTCTTCGATGATCAGTTCCGCTGTATCCGCATCGATGGTTTCGTTTTGCGTTACCATCAGACCGGATTGCATCAACGCTTTCACAACAGCGCCAGTTTTCTCAGCCATACGTGCGGCCAGTTCGGACACAACAATTGCTGGTGGCAATTGAACGTCACGAATGATCTTTTCGCGCTCGACGTTACCGCCCATCGCTTTTGCACGTGCGCGGTCTTGCTTACGCTTCATCTGCGCCATGGAACGCTGACGGCCACCTTCACCGCCACGCAGCGCTTGGTTTACTGTCAGTTTACCTGAACGACGATCGTCGTCTTGGCGATTCTTTTTGTTTGTTTCTTCGCGGTCACGCTCGGTTTTACGCGGCGTAGCAGCAGGAAGCGCTTTGTTCGGCGTTGCGCGTGCTTGAGCTGGCTCAGAAGGAGCAGGTGCAGCAGCTTGCTGTGCAGCGGCTTCCGCAGCACGTTTCGCGCGCTCTTCTTCCTCGGCTTTCGCCTTGAGGCTCTCTTCGCGCTCGCGATCTTCTTGCTCTTTCGCTTCCATCTCGGCGCGACGGCGCTCGCGATCTTCTGCGCGTGCTTTTTCTTCCGCAGCGCGTGCTGCGGCTTCTTCTACTTCACGCGCTTTCGCGGCTTGTACAGCCTTCAGGCGGCGTTCCATTTCTGAATCGGTGATGCCTGCGGGGCGCCGTGAAGGATCGCCTACAGGGCCCGCACCCGGACCGGTTGGTTTTTGGCCACCAGGCTTTGGTACCACAACGCGTTTGCGCTTAGTTTCCACGACGACGTTTTTTGTACGTCCGTGGCTAAAGCTCTGCTTTACGTTGCTGGGACGCGAACCGCCCAGACCCAATGTTTTTCTGCCGTCACTATCGCTCATCTAGCTCGTCATCCTTTCGGCTGGCCGTTGCCAGCCTCGTTTTTGCGCACGCCGTTTAGTCTATGGGCTTCCTCTACAACACGTAGAGTGAGTCCACCAGAGGCGAGCGCCCCATGTATCACAGTTTGGCGTCCGAATGCCAAACCTAATTCATCCGCAGTCAAACACCCGATATAGTGTCCATAGTGCGGCGTACTCAGTTTCGATTTGCCGCGCCCTGATCCATCCGAAGCTTGAATCAAGACGTGCGCCTCTTCCGTTTGCAGCCAGCTTTTGACCTTTTCATAGCCCGCAACGGCTTTGCCCGCCTTGCGTTCCATCGAAATCAACTCCACCACGCGGCGGACCAACTGTTTTTCTACTTCTTCAACCAGATTGTCTGGCGCCTTTAACGGCTGCTTCGCAGAGCGCGAGAACAGCCCTTTTTTCTGTGCAGTTTCAAGAGCATCGCGATCTGCTGACACCCACATTCCGCGGCCGGGCAGTTTGCCCATCACATCCGCAAACACCTGTCCGTCCGGCCCTATGACAAAACGGATCATTTTATATTTCGGGTGCACCTCACCTGTGGCAAGACACTTCCGCTCTGCGCCGCTTTCGCGATCTTTGGATGCGCCACCGCGTCCCATATCGGTTCCCCCGAGACCTGCGATCAGGCCTCGGCCTCCTCGTCTGCGTCGATGTCTTCTTCAACATCGGCTTCCAGTTCAGCGGGATCAACCCAACCCAGCAATACGCGGGCTGTCATGATCAGCTTTTGCGCGTCTTCCAATGACATTTCAAAGGCTTCCAATGTGCCTTCGTCTTTGACGCGTTCACCGTTCACAGTGGTCCAGCCACCCGCCAATTCCCAATCCGCACAGGTTGCGAAATCTTCCAGCGTTTTAACATCGTCTTTTGCCAATGCTTCAATCATCTGGGGTGTAAGGCCCTCAAATTCAAACAGGCTGTCTTCTACGCCCAACGCACGTGCGGCATCCAATGCGGCTTTACTCTGTGCTTCCAAAACATCACGGGCACGGGCTTGCAATTCACCCGCAGTCGCTTCGTCAACACCGTCAATCACCAGCAGTTCGTCAACTTCGACATAGGCGACTTCTTCTAGGTTCGTGAACCCTTCGGATACCAGTAGTTGGGCAAAGAACTCGTCCAAATCAAGGTTATCCATGAACAATTTTGTGCGCAGTTCAAACTCGGCCTGACGGCGCGCGCTGTCTTGCTCTTCGGTCATGATGTCAATGTCGAGGCCAGTCAGTTGGCTGGCCAGACGTACGTTTTGACCGCGACGGCCAATCGCCAACGACAATTGCTCAGCAGGAACAACAACTTCGATCTTGCCGGCTTCCTCATCCAGAACAACCTTGGAAACCTCTGCTGGTTGCAACGCGTTCACAAGGAAAGTCGGCTGATCGTCATTCCAAGGAATGATGTCGATCTTTTCACCCTGAAGTTCGTTCACAACCGCCTGAACACGGCTACCGCGCATACCAACGCAAGCGCCGACAGGGTCGATAGAGTTATCATAGCTGATCACAGCAATCTTAGCGCGCGAGCCCGGATCACGGGCCACAGCTTTGATCTCGATGATGCCGTCATAGATTTCCGGCACTTCCATCTTGAACAATTCAGCCATGAATTGCGGATCTGTACGGCTCAGGAAAATCTGTGGGCCGCGCTGCTCGCGACGGACATCCTTGATGTAAACGCGGATACGATCGTTCGGGCGGTATGATTCGCGGCCGATTTTCTCGTTGCGGCGCAGGATCGCTTCGCCAGCGCCCACATCAACAATAACGTTGCCGTATTCTTCGCGTTTGACCAAACCGTTGACGATTGTGCCTGCGCGATCTTTGAATTCTTCATACTGGCGGTCACGCTCGGCTTCGCGGACCTTTTGAAGGATCACCTGCTTGGCAGACTGTGCCGCGATACGGCCCATTTCAACTGGCGGCACTTCTTCAACATAGGTTTGACCGATTTCTGGATCAGCCATATACTGCTTGGCTTGCTCAACCGTAAATTCAGCTTGATAGTTTTCCAGCTCATCATCCGCAACAACGGTACGAACGCGGGTGAATGTCGCGCGGCCTGTTTTGCGGTCGATCGCCACACGAATGTCCATTTCCGCGCCATAGCGGGACTTGGCAGCACGGGCCAGAGATTCTTCCATCGCGTCAATAACCAACGCTGGGTCGATCATTTTTTCGCGGGCCACTGCTTCGGCAGTTTGCAGCAGCTCCAACTGGTTTGCGGATGTAATGGCCATTAGATTTCTCCCTCGTCAGACTCTTCGGTCTCGACATCATCAAATTGGGTTTCGTCAATCACACCGGACGCTTTGCGTTGGCGCAGCATTTCTTTGATCAACTCGTCCGTCAGGACCAGCTTGGCATCTGTCAGCCAATCGAACTTTAGGCCAACAGTGCCTTCTTCGATGTTGATCAGCACTTCGTCACCTTCAACACCCGCCAACTGACCCTTAAAGCGGCGGCGACCGCCGATCAGCTCATCGGTTTCGATCTTGGCTTCGTAGCCTTCAAAATTGGCAAAGTCTTTGAGACGCGTCAACGGACGGTCAATTCCGGGCGATGACACCTCAAGCGCGTATTCTTCGGCAATCGGGTCTTCTACATCCAAGATGGCACCAACTGCGGTGCTGATCTGGCCGCAATCATCTACTTCGATCCCGCCATCAGGCTTGTCAGCCATGACCTGCAAGATCGCATTTTTACCAGACATCAAACGTACACGCACCAATTCATACCCCAAGTCTTCGATGACAGGGGTGATGATTTCGGCGAGACGCCGGTCCATGGCTGCTTTGGCGATAAGATCGTTGTTCATAAGTTCACTTGCCTTTAGGCACAAAAAAACGGGCGCGCGGCCCGTGTCAGAGGTTCGATGGACGTTCGGTTTGGACCCGTACGCGCCGCTGTTGAACGATCATATACGCTTGAAGAAGCAGAACATCAAGCCCCCCACCACCTTTGTGGCGCGCGTAGATCATCAAATACACCACGTCCCAAGGCCGAAGGCATCGCCACACTGCGCGAAACGGCCTGCCCGCCTGCTACAACAATATCCTTAAATCCTGCCAAAACCTGTGGTTGGCTGATATCGATGGCGTCGACAAGATATTCACTCAACGCTTGGGCGCGCACTACATCCGAAGGGATCGAGACAAGCTCGACAGTGTCAAACCACCCCGCCTGCCCGTCTTTCCAGTGGTTTTCAACGCGGTGCGCCAACAACTGCTGCCCCGCAGCAAAGCGGTGAACGCGGTATAGCCCGGTCCCGACACCTGTTTCAGGCGCACCGGCAGAACGAATCACATATGCCACAGCGCTAAGCGTAAAGGGCAATGCTGGATCAGGGGCGGCCAAGGTGATCTGCACACGGTCCCTCGCCAAGGCACGCACATCGCCCAGCGCAACAAGGCTATGCACAACATCAGCCGCAGTGAAAATCCGCCCGTCATGGAACGACACGCCATTGCGCAATGCAAATGTCCAGACCTTGGCGTCGCTTGAACTGGTCCACTCTGTCGCCAACTCCCCGCGCAACGTGCCATCGGCGGCGACTTCGGTCAGGGTTTCAAAAACCAAACCCTGCCGCGCCACTTGCATGAACAACCCATCGCCCTGCACCCAGCTATCACTGCGCGCCGCACCCGACACCGCCAGCCGCAGCTTGCCGCCACGTTGTGGCATTGGCCCCGCACTCACCCCAGCTGCGGCAAGCAACGCAGCCGCAGCACCGCTGGCAAACAGCGCACGCCTATCAAGCGGCTTACGGCTCATGTGAGCGCGATCCGGTCCATCGCGCGGACCAACTCTGCGCTGATCCCCGGCTCGGACAGAGCATGCCCCGCGTGGCGGACCATCTTCAATTCGCCTTTGGGCCATGCTTTGGCAATGGAATAGGCGCTCTCGGGTGGGCAAATCATATCGTAACGGCCCTGCACGATAACACCCGGGATATGTGCAATTCGGTCCATTTGGGCCAATATCTGGCCATCATAATCCAGAAAGCCGTGGTTGATAAAATAATGGTTCTCAAGCCGTGCAAAGGCACGCGCGTATTCCCCCGGCCCGTCAACCATATGCCCCGTAGACGCAATCGACGCGAGCGCATTTTCCCATCCCGCCCATGCCCGCGCATAGCGCGTTTGCAAGGCGACATCGTCAGAGAACAACCGCCGATGATACGCCTTGATATAGTCGCCCTGCTCGCCTTCAGGGACAAGGGCGGTGAAACGATCCCAAACCTCAGGCCAGAATTTACCAGCGCCGCCGCCATAGAACCAATCCAGCTCAACTTGGGTCATCAGGAACACACCGCGCAGCACGATATTGCGCACCGCCTCAGGGTGGGTCTGTGCATAGATCAGAGACAGCGTCGCCCCCCAACTGCCGCCGAACACAACCCACTGCGGAATATCAAGCGTCTGGCGAATCAGTTCAATATCAGCAACCAAATGCCATGTGGTGTTATCCGTCACACTCGCGAAGGGTGTTGAGCGGCCACAACCACGCTGATCAAAAAGAATCACACGGTAGCGCGCCGGATCAAAAAACCGCCGCATCGACGGGCTACACCCGCCCCCAGGCCCCCCATGCAACACCACAACAGGGATGCCGTTAGGATTGCCACATTGCTCTACATATACGTGATGCCCCTGCCCGACAGACAGCATGCGCCGGTCAAACGGGTCAATGGGCGGGTACAGATGTTGCACTGCGCGCTTTTGATCAGGGGTCTTATCCATTACCAACCTATATAGTACGAGAGCAGACATTGAATACAGGAGCGCCAGAATGCAAGCGCATCAGAGCACAGTTGACCCCGATGAGGTCGCAAAATTCGAAGCCATGGCCGCCGAGTGGTGGGATACAGAAGGCAAATTCAAACCGCTGCATATGCTCAACCCGTGCAGACTGGATTATATCACCAATCAGATTGCTGGAGAATTTGACCGTGACCTGACCACGCCCGCGCCGTTTAAGGGCTTGCGAATCCTCGATATCGGTTGCGGTGGCGGGCTGCTGTCTGAGCCGATGGCCCGTCTGGGTGCCACCGTGGTGGGCGCGGATGCGGCGGCGGGGAATATCCCCGTGGCGCAGGTCCACGCGGACCAATCAGGGCTAGAGATTGATTATCGGCATACCACCGCCGAAGCACTTGCAGAAGCAGGTGAGCAATTCGATGTAGTGCTGAACATGGAGGTGGTGGAACACGTCGCTTCGCCCATCAGTTATCTGACAGCCTGCCGCCAGCTGCTGAAACCTTCTGGCCTGCACATTTGCTCGACACTTAACCGCAATCCGAAATCCTATATGGTTGCGATCATCGGGGCAGAGCATGTTATGCGCTGGCTTCCCAAAGGGACACATGAATGGTCCAAATTCATCACCCCTGATGAGCTGTACAAACTATTAGAAGAAGCAGGCCTGACCCCCGTTGACCGCAAGGGTTTTGTCTTTAATCCGCTTTTATGGAGCTGGAGCATCTCGGCCAAAGACCTGAGCGTGAATTACGTCACCGCCAGCCTCAAACCTTCAGCCTAGCTGATTACGGATCTCGCGCAGGATCGGCAGGGCTGCGCGGGCTTTTTCTTCGCCCAATTGCTCAACCACTTGCGTGATCATCGGGGCGATTGCACTTAACGCAGTCTCGCGGGCCAAACGGCCAGCGGGGCTGATCGTTACCATTTTACGGCGCGCGTCGTCCCAATCGGGGCGGATATGCACATAGCCTGCCCACTCCAACTTGTTCAGCGTATTTGTCATCGCCCCACGGGTGACATGAAATGTCTCGGCCAATTGCGCAGGAGATCGCTCGCCATCGCGCCACGCCAGATGATTCAACACAGAGAAATGCGAAATCTCCATGCCCTTGGGCAGCACTTTGCTGAGGCGGTTGCGCAAAATCTGGTCAGTACCCAGAATTTCACTGAACAGCATGATCGCCAACGTATTCGGATCGCCCGTCATTCAGGCAACCCAAAGGGGCGTTTGTGGCTTACGCTTGGCACTTTGCCGCGTGCGATGTCGATTTGCGCAAGGTCCAGATCAAATGTGTACACACCCGCCTCGGTTCCCGCATCTAGAATCACCTCACCCCACGGAGCCACAACCAGCGAATGACCATAGGTATCGCGTGTCTTGTGATTGGCGCTGGCGTGTGTGCCTGTTTGCGCGGGAGCAATCACAAAACACCCTGTCTCAATGGCGCGGGCGCGCAGCAATGTATGCCAATGCGCAGCACCGGTCACAGGCGAAAATGCCGCCGGAACTGTTAGGATATGCGCCCCGGCATCCGCCAATGCCTGAAACAACGCCGGAAAACGCACATCGTAACAAATGGCCATACCAATATTGGCGAATGCTGTACGCGCCAAAACGGCTTGCGCACCGGGCCTATAGCCTTCGGATTCTTTCCATGTTTCAGTTGGTGATACCTGAACATCAAACATGTGAATTTTGTCATACCGCGCGGCGATTTCACCCTGCGGATCGATCAGGAAAGACCGATTGGCAAACCGCCCGTCCGCGTCATCAGTTTTCAAACCCAGCGATCCGATCAGCAGCCAAACGCCCAGCGCAGCTGCATCCGCACGCAAGGCGGCCAACGTAGGGTCATCTGCCTCATGGTGCAGGACACTACGCTGGTGATCTCGGCTGGTCGAAATACAATTGCTCACTTCCGGCGTGCAGATAAATTCAGCACCCTGCGCGGCTGCATCGGCCAACATGCCACGCATGACTGGCAGATTGGCCGCAGGATCGTCGCTAACGTTCAGCTGGAGGAGAGCCCCCTTCATCCTGCCAGCAGCGCGTCGAGTTTACCTGCCCGTTCCAGCGCATAGAGATCATCATTCCCGCCGACGTGAATATCACCAATGAAAATTTGTGGCACAGTACGGCCGCCATTGGCGCGTTTGATCATTTCTGGCTTGCGGTCAGGGTTCGCCAAAACATCCACTTCGGAAAAGCTAATACCTTTTTCGTTCAACAGACGTTTGGTGGCATGACAAAAGCCGCACAAAGGCGATGTATAGATTTCAACGGTATTCATAATGTGATCCTTTTCAAAACGTGTTGAAAAGGATTTAAGCGTCTTTGGCCGCTCTTGCTAGGGTTAGAACGCGAACAGGGCCAGAACCAGCGTCCAGACAGGCCTGTGCACAGGCCATAAGCGTGGCACCCGAAGTCATCACATCGTCCACCAGAAGGATCGGACGCCCCACCAGCAATCTGCCCCTTCTTGCCTGTCCCCATGCTTTAACGACAGCACCAGATTGCGCCCCATAGCGCTATACGTCAAGGCCGAACGCCCCTGTACCCATGGCATGGGCGCCTGCATACAGGAATCACAGTGATGAA
This sequence comes from Sulfitobacter undariae, assembly GCF_014196805.1. Taxonomy (GTDB): domain Bacteria; phylum Pseudomonadota; class Alphaproteobacteria; order Rhodobacterales; family Rhodobacteraceae; genus Sulfitobacter; species Sulfitobacter undariae. Next base: position 111,645 of record NZ_JACIEI010000004.1, read on the forward strand.
ATTCACCCTGCCCGCCTGAAGTGAGTTGAACACCGCAACTGTCGCAAACTGCACCGCCAAGAAAGCTGGTATCACGCCAGCATGGGCCACAGAGACCAAAATCACTTTCGACCATATCCCCGCATGTAAAACAGCGCGGGGGATAAATCAGCGTTACAGCTGTTTGAAGTTGTGCATTCACCAGCCTATGTACCTTCTATGACCAAATCCATGACAGACACCGACACCCTGAAAAGACACCGCGCCCGCGCCACAGCGGATGGGATGTTTTTACATGCCGCCGCCGCTGACGAACTTCATGATCGTCTGGATATGGTTAAAAAGCCGTTTAAAGACACAGCAATAGTCACGGGGTTCGCCGATTTCTGGGCCAAGGCACACCCAAATGCGATGGTTACCGAAGATGCGGAAACCCTAAACCTCTCGCCCCAGTCTCATGATCTGGTGGCGCATATGATGGGACTCCATTGGGCGAATGACCCTGTTGGGCAATTAATCCAGTGCCGTCGCGCCCTGCGCCCCGACGGTTTGTTTATCGCAATCAGTTTTGGCGGCGACACCCTACAGGAACTCCGCCGCGCATTGGGTGAGGCAGAGATCGCGGTAACAGGCGGGCTCTCCCCGCGCATCGCGCCCCTTCCCGAACTTCGTGATCTGGGGGGGCTTCTGCAACGGGCAGGATTCGCCCTGCCTGTCGCTGATACCACTACTCTCACGGTAGAATACCGCGACATCTGGCATCTGATGCATGACCTGCGTGCGATGGGAGAAACCAACGCGCTATCCAACCGTTTGCGCAAACCGACCCGCCGTGCCGTGTTCCAACATGCTCAAGAACTCTATGCGCAGCACTTTGCCGCAGCTTCGGGCAGGCTCCGAGCTAGCTTTGAGCTACAAACCCTTACTGGCTGGGCTCCCGACGCTTCACAGCAGCAACCCCTGCGCCCTGGGTCCGCGCAACAACGGCTTGCAGATGCGCTGGGAACGCCTGAAACACCGCTGAAAGATTGACCCCACGTGAAATCTATCTATTTGAGATTTCGAATTTACGCAGGATGGCACCATGACAAACATGCAGACCGACCCACGCCCAACACACGCAAATGCAGACCACCCAACCGTGCCGCGCCCAAAAATTGGGGTGTTATTGGCTAATCTGGGAACGCCCGATAATTATGACTATTGGTCAATGCGCCGCTACCTGAGCGAGTTTCTCTCGGATCAACGCGTAATCGATTACCCTACGTGGAAATGGCAGCCGTTGTTGCAGCTGATCATCCTCACAAAACGGCCCTTCACCTCAGGTGCCGCGTATAAATCCATCTGGAACCACGCAGAAAACGAAAGCCCCCTGATGACGATCACCAAGGCGCAAACCGCCAAGATCAAAGCCGAAATGGCCGAGGCTTATGGCGAGAATGTCATGGTTGATTTCTGCATGCGCTACGGCAACCCCTCAACGCAAAGCAAAGTCGACGCGATGGTAAAGGCTGGTTGCCAAAAAATTCTGTTTTTCCCTCTTTATCCGCAATACGCAGGTGCCACTTCGGCCACTGCCTGCGACAAATTCTTTGAAGCGCTCAGCCGCCAGAAATGGCAGCCTGCCAGCCGCACAGTGCAGCCGTATTTCGATCGCCCCGATTATATTGATGCACTGGCCCAATCCATTGAGGCAAAATACGCCACCCTTGAATCGCGGCCCGATATTCTGGTCTGCTCTTACCATGGGGTCCCACAGCGGTATCTAATGGAGGGTGACCCCTATCATTGCCACTGCCAGAAAACCACGCGCCTGCTGAAAGAGCGGTTGGGCTGGGCTGATACCGAGATCACAACCACCTTCCAGTCGAAATTCGGCCCTGAGGAATGGTTGCAGCCCTACACCGTTGAGGAAGTGGCGCGACTTGCCGAGCAAGGTAAAAAGAACATCGCGATTTGCGCACCCGCATTTTCAGCCGATTGCATCGAAACGCTGGAAGAAATCAACGAAGAGATTTTTGAGAGTTTTGAACACGCTGGGGGAGAGGTGTTCACCTATATCCCGTGCCTCAACGATGATGATGCGCATATCAACGCGTTATCGAATGTGATTCGGGAAAACCTGCAAGGCTGGATCTAAGTCCATTCACAACTAGCGGGATCGGCACAGGCTGATCCTGCTAACCACAACAACAGCCTTACTCCATAGGCCGGAAACGCAAAAAGGCGGTGCAACAGCGCACCGCCTTTTTAATTTAGTCCAAAGACTAAAACTTAGTCAGCCAAAGCTGCTGCAACCAGAACCAGGATCAACAGTGGAACCAGAACACCGGCAGAAGAGCTAGAAGCTTCTTCGATGATGACTGGTGCTTCGATGATTGGATCTGCCAGCGAGCCAGCGGAAGCGGAAGAAGCGGCAGCTGTCAGAGCAGCGGCGAGAACGAGTTTTTTCATAGTAATTACCTCCAGAAGATGGGGCGCCATGTTTCTCAGCATGAAACGCACCGTAAACTTACCTCGTGATATCCCGTTAATAGCATCTTTCCCCCAAAGGAAATAAAGATTTTCAAAACGAATAATACTCGGTGAAGCTTGTCGTCAAATTAGCAACACTTGCGTGCCGATGTTGACCATATTGTAAAGCTCTTCAACGTGTTCATTGTAGAGACCAATGCATCCGTTGGATGACCGACGACCAATTTTGCGTGTGTCATGGGTGCCGTGGATTCGGTAATATGTCCAGCTCAGGTGCATAGAGCGGGTGCCCAAAGGGTTTTCAGGACCAGGTCCGATAAAGGGAGGCCACTCTGGATTCCGCTGTAGCATAGAAGGTGTGGGGCGCCACGACGGGTTCGGGTCTTTTACAGTCACCTGTGTGCGGCCCCGACGTGTCAATTCTTGGGTCAAAGGTACACTAGACGGGTAGAGCTTATAAACGCTCCGGTCTTCAGACCAGTAATGAACAGCGCGACTATCAATATCGACAAGAATCGCACCGTTTTTCGTATCGCTGAAATAAGGCTCCCAAGACAGCGTGCGGAAACTCGAGATGTTGCGTGGCACCACCTCTGTTACATCGCGTTCTGTTTCGGTCGTTGCCTGGCTGTTCACATCAATAGCGGTCTGCGCCAATGCGGGTGAAGCAAGCAGTGCCGCCCCGCCGGCAATAAAGCCGCGGCGCGTGTTCAATTTAAAGGTGGTATTGGACATCTCATGTCTCCGGCTAAAAAGCTCTATGGCCTTCGTATATTGCCTCAAAGACACGTTTTCAAATCAAACCCTACATCGATAGGCGGATCGTTGCGATGTACATTTGAACTGTTGCTCGCCAGCATGTATGCCATTTGAGAAATATAGGCTTGGAGTAGCGTAATGATCCGTCTTTTCACTCTTTTTCTGGTAGGCACGATGGCCTTGACGGCCTGCCAACCCGTCTCATCAACTGACAGCAATGGCCGTATGGTACCGCGTGCCTACAAAATTAGCCAACGTGAGGCCCAGCAACTGCCCTTCCGCATGCTTGATTCCGTAAATGCTTTGCGCGGTGCCTCAAGCTTGACCCCGCTGGCGCTTGACGCACAGCTTACAGCCGCCGCAGCAACACATTCACGTGATATGCAGGTTCAAAACCGCCCTTGGCACTTTGGATCAGATGGATCATCCCCTGTGGAACGGGCCAGCCGCGCAGGCTTCTCAGGAACACTTCTCGGAGAGGTAATCTCCGAAACTTACGAGACTGAGCTCGAAACCCTTAGCGCATGGATGGCAAAACCAGACACCCGTCGCATCATCATGGATACCGAAGGACGCCGCATGGGGTTCTCGTGGTTTCAGGAAGATAACGGCAAAATCTGGTGGACACTGATGGTTGGCAACTGACCCGAAGGGTCAGCGCCATTTTCCTTTAGCGTTCAGGCATTGATGGCGATTGGCACGCCATCAATGATCATTGCATATATTTTTTCGATTTCATCATTGCTTACGGCGATACAGCCCCAAGTCCAGTCGTCTTTATCGCGGCGCTTTGGGTGCCTCTGGCCATGGATGAATATATCACCACCCGGTGATTTCCCCATATCCCGCGCCGTGCGCGTATCCACCGCGTTCGGGTATGAAATTCCCAAAGATAGATGAAAGCGGCTGTTAGGGTTACGGCGATCGATTCGATAGAGCCCCTCAGGTGTTTTGCCATCACCTTCGATCTGCTTGTGGCCCTCGGGCGCGAATCCCAAGAATATCTTGTGATCCTGCACAACACGATCTTCGTTAAGCAGATACATCTTCCGCTCACCCTTATTCACAACAATGCCAGTAACCGCTGGCCCGTTGTAATTCCGGAATTTTCCTTGTTGGGCACATGCCCCAAGCGACGCCACGGCGGCGCCCCCTAAAATAAGATTTCTGCGTTTCATTTGCCTGCCACTTTAACCCTGTTCTCGGATCTACTGGCCAACTCATAGCAAAAATCAGGGCACTCACAAAGACATCATTGTGAAATTATCTAGGCACCAACGCTATTGTGATAGATTCAACGACGGCTCAGCTGTGCTGCTATCTCTACATGAGACGACCAACGGAACTGGTCAACAGGCTGAACCCAATCCAATGTAAAGCCACCCGCAATCAACTGCGCCACGTCACGCGCAAAGGTCACAGGGTTGCACGACACATAGGCGATTCTCTTGATATCCGAGCGTATCAGCTCTGCCGTTTGCGCCTCTGCACCACTGCGCGGCGGGTCGATGACCACTGCGTCGAACTTTTTGAATTCATCAGGCAGCAGCGGACGGCGGTACAAATCGCGCGCCAGATGGGTCACTGTCTTCAGACCCTTCGCCATGCGCCAACCTTTGTCCATCGCGGCGACCATGTCGGCATCACCTTCTACGGCCAGCACTTCGGCATTTTCCGCCAGCGGCAGCGTGAAAGTTCCGCACCCGGAAAATAGATCAACAACACGTTTTGCACCCTGCACAGCTTCTTGCACAGCCGCCAGTAACTGCGCCTCACCATGGGCGGTGGCTTGCATGAATGCGCCCGGCGGCGGGCACACATTCGCAGCACCAAACCGCTGAACAGGCGGTTCGCGCTGTGCGATCACTTCATCTTCCCACGTGAGCCGCGCAAAGCCGCGACTGTCACACAGGCCTGCCAGTGTAATGCGCAAAGGTCCGTCAATCGGCTTGCCGCCACTGACCTGCACATCCAACCCGATATGCGATGTTGTGACCGTTACGGCAATTGTGCCTTTGCGGCTCCCGCCGAGTTCGGCCAACGCTTCGGCAATCTCACGGGCTTCCAGCAGTTCAGGCACGACCACCTGACACCCAGGAATTTCAACTACGGTATCAGACGCGCGGCCATAGAAGCCGGACATCGCTCCCTTTTTAGTGCGACGCGCAGCAAAAGTGGCACGGCGGCGCGATTGTGCAGGTGATGTCACAATCGGGCGGATATCAGCGGTGATACCCTGTGCGGCCAGTGCTTGAGCCACGATATCAGTTTTGAACGCTGCGACCACATCATCGGACGCATGTTGCAGTTGGCAACCCCCGCAGGATTTAAAATGGCGGCAGGGGGGCGAGACACGATCATCCGAAGGCGTGACAATTTTCACGTCCTTCAAGTTTGCGCCCTCAAGCGTACCAGTCACAACTTCGTCGGGCAGCGTCATCGGAACAAAGACAGGTCCATTGGCAATGCCGTCACCGTAAATTCCAAGGCGGTTGATTTTATATTCTATCATAGTCCTGCCATAGCGATGCACAGGGCATCCCGCCAGCCCCTATTCCGCTGCTTTGACATCCGAGAACCCACCTGATTGCCGTTCCCAATATGCCGCATACAGCCCACCTTTAGCCAAAAGTGCGTCATGTGTACCCTGTTCGGCAATGCGGCCTTCATCCAAAACGACAATCCGGTCCATCTCACGCAGTGTAGACAGACGGTGTGCAATCGCCATGACCGTCTTACCTTCCATCACCCGCTCCAACGCGGATTGGATCGAGGCTTCCACTTCACTATCCAGCGCGCTTGTCGCCTCGTCCATCACCAAAATGGGTGCGTCTTTAATGATCGCACGGGCCAAGGCGATCCGCTGGCGTTGGCCCCCAGACAGTTTCACACCCCGTTCGCCCAGATGCGCGTCATATCCTGTGCGACCTTTATGGTCTTCTAACCGAAGGATGAACTCATGCGCTTCGGCCTTTTGGGCCGCCTCGATCATCTGATCCTCTGTGGCATCAGGGCGGCCATACATGATGTTTTCGCGGGCCGAACGGTTGAACATCGACGTTTCTTGCGTGACCATCGAGATGGCACGGCGCAGGCTCTCTTGGGTCACGTCGGAAATATCCTGACCATCAATCAAAATGCGTCCCTTTTCCGCTTCATAGAGTCTTAGCATCAGCGACACCAAAGTCGACTTTCCAGCGCCAGATGCCCCCACAACGCCTAGTTTTTCACCTGCATGAATGGTTAGGTCAATCTCTTCGATGCCGCCCGTCTCGCGACCGTATGCGAACCCAAGCCCTTCAAACTGCACTTCGCCTTGCGCCGCATTCAGCGGCTTGGCATCTACACCATCCTCCAGACGGGTGCGCGGCGTCAGCGTTCGCATTCCGTCTTCGATTTCACCGATATTAGAATAGATCGCCATTAGCGTGAAACTGACCCAACCCGTCATCTGCGCGATACGGATCGAAATGGCGCCCGCAGCGGCAATATCGCCCGCGCTGGCCATACCCCGTTGCCACAGCAAAACAGTTGCGCCAATCAACAACACTGGCAAAATGCCAGCAAGACTCATCAACGCAAAGCGGAAGCCAGCAGCGAGATAGCCAAATTCCAATGAACTCTTGCGGAAACCCTCCATCGCGCCCAACGCGGCGCGGTCTTCGTGATCGTCATGGGCAAATAATTTCACCGTTTTAATGTTGGTGATCGTGTCCACCACCTGCCCCGACACCATCGCACGCGCCCCTGCCCGCGCTGCCGACCGCCCCCGAATACGTGGCAGAAACCACTTGATGAGCGCAAAATACAACCCCAACCAGATCGCCAGCCCCACCGCAATCCAACCATTGATCGCCGTCAGCAACAGTACGGACCCGACTAAGGACGCCAGTGCAAAGGCCACCACGTTGATAAACTCAGACGCAACATCCGTCACGGCCCGCGCCGTTTGCATTTGTTTTTGCGCGATGCGACCCACAAAATCATTGTCGAAAAAGCTAACGTTCTGCCCCAACGACCAACGATGCAGCCGCGACAGGACCATTGGGTTGACGTTAGGCTGAACAATAATCGCGTTAGACGCTGCCGACAGGCCAAACAGCACCGGACGCGCGATCAGGAAGAACCCGATGGCTAGAATGATCAACGCCGTATTGCGCCCATCAAAAAACGCCTCTGGCCCGCTGGCCACCGTTGCATCAATCACCCAACCCAAAATCAGGGCTGTGCCTGCTTCCAACACTCCCGCAAGCGCCGAAAACGCGGCTGCCAGCCACAGCGCAGGCCAAGCGCCCGACAGGCACCAACGCATGAATGCGCCCAAATCTTGTGGGGGCGGCCCCTCAGCGGGGCGAAATGGTTTGATCAGATTTCCGATATTCACGTTTACTCAACTTCCGTTTCTTCTGCGCCAATGAACCCGCCAGATTGACGCGCCCAGAATTGGGCGTATAGCCCTCCTGAGGCCAAAAGCGCGTCATGGTCACCGTCTTCAACGATCTTCCCCTCATCCAGCACCAAAATGCGATCCATCTGCGCGATGGTGGACAGGCGGTGGGCAATGGCAATCACAGTCTTGCCTTCCATCATCCCATAGAGGGTTTTCTGTATCGCGGCCTCAACTTCGCTATCTAGGGCGCTTGTCGCTTCGTCCAACAATAAGATCGGCGCGTCCTTTAGGATGACACGCGCAAGCGTCACGCGCTGGCGCTGGCCGCCAGACAGCTTCACGCCGCGTTCGCCCACCCGCGAGGCATAACCGGTGCGACCTTCGGGGTCTTGCAACCCCTCAATAAACTCATGTGCCTCAGCTTGCTGCGCCGCGGATATCGCTTCGGCCTCGGTTGCATCTGGCCGACCATAACGGATGTTTTCCAAAACTGTGCGGTGCAGCAAAGCACTGTCTTGTTGCACCATACCGATCTGACGGCGCAGACTGTCTTGAGTGACACTGGTGATATCTTGGCCGTCAATCTCGATCCGCCCTGCCTCGGCGTCATAAAACCGCAAAAGAAGCTTGAGTAGGGTCGATTTTCCGGCCCCCGACCGCCCGACCAACCCGATCTTTTGTCCCGGCTCAATCACCAGATCAATAGCGTCCAACCCGCCAGAACTGCGCCCGTAATGATGCGTCAGGCCTTTCATTTCGATCCGTCCGTCGGACAATTGCAGCGGCTTGGCCGTTGGGCCATCGACCAATGTGATCGGCTGGGCAATCGTCTCCATCCCCTCGGCCACAACGCCAAGCTGGCGAAAGAAAGAGGACAGCGCCCACATAATCCAACCCGTCATAGCGTTTAACCGCAGGGTCAATGTGGCGGCGGCGGCAACAGCGCCAACACTGGCTTGTCCCTGCACCCAAAGCGCCAGCGCCCAACCAACAACACCAACGATCAATAGCCCGTTCAGCGCGACCAAGGCAAAATCCATTGTCGTGAAAATCCGTTGCTCGACCTGAAAGGTTTTGCGCGCTTCTTCGATCGCTTCTTTGGCGTACAATTCTTCGCGGTCATGGTGCGCAAACATTTTGACCGAATGAATGTTGGTATAAGCATCCACCACCCGCCCCGTCACAACCGACCGCGCATCAGAGGCCGCCTTGGACGCAGGACCGATCCGAGAGAGCGCCCAGCGCGACAAAACCATATAAAGCCCGAACCAAATCGCCAAAGGTAGCAACAGTCGCGGATCAGAAGTAGCCAATAGCAACGCCGCGCCGATCAAATACGCCAAAGAAAAAGAGATGGCATCGAAGGCCTGAAACACCACTTCACCAGCGGCAGGCGGGGTTTGCATGATCCGGTTGGCGATCCTTCCTGCAAAGTCATTTTCAAACCAACCAACGGATTGCCGCAGCACCTGACGGTGCGCACGCCAGCGAATCAACGTTCCGAAATTGGGCAAAATCGTATTATTGATCAAAGCGACATCAATCGCCTGGAGGACAGGGCGCAAAAATACAATGAAAAACGCGACAACGGACAACTCTGTGCCATGCTCTGCCCACATCGCCTTGGGGTCTTGGCCCAACAGGTCAACAAGACGGCCCATATAATAGATCAAGCCGACCTCAACCCCAGCAACCAGAACTGACATAAAGGCCGTAATCGCAAAGACCTTTTTGAACGGCTGGCTGTAGCTTTTAAAGAACGGCCACAAATCACGCGGCGGGTTATCCTCTTGTGGGTAGTCCACATAGGGGTCCACTAGGTTTTCAAAAAATCGGAACATGTTGTTTACCCCTAGTTGCGTTAACCAAAATTAACCCAACCATGTTACAAATTGCCATCTCGGTTAGAAGACACAGGCAAGGCCAGCAAATCACTGTTTGTCATCTTAAAATCAGACTCAAGCCACGCCGACTTGAGTTGCGCCAATCGTGCACCTAACGCGGCCCCCTCATATTCAGGCATAAGATCACCGGACGACACAGGAAATACCTGAGACCCTGCGCGTTCAAACTCTGCGATATCTTGCGTCAGCGGCATTGTTTCGGCCAAGGCACAGCGAATCAACTCTGCCTGCGTGGCAATATCCGCGCCGTTCTCATAAGCCACCTTTCGCAGCGATTGCCCTTCAAACGCCGCGGCATGGATTTGGGCGTATCGACGCTGGTCTTGCTTACTCAGCCTCAGCTTTGCAGGCACATCATTACCGCCGAGCGCCACAAGGCGGCCCAGCCAATCAGGTGTTAATCCTAAAACCTCAGAACTATGGATCGTCAGCAAGGAAAATCGCGTATCCGCCCCTGCCAAAATAGTGCCTAACGTACCTGTTTGCGCCATAGCTGCCAATGCTGTTGACGGATCGGCCGCTTGAAGTAACTTTTGCATTTCCGATCCAACCCGCTCTGCGGAAAGCGTCTCTAAGCCGGATAAATTGGAGGATATTGCAGCAAGCGCATCTGCATCCAGCCCATCGGAGGTATCCCCATACCACGCATGAAACCGGAAATAGCGCAGCGTGCGCAAGTAGTCCTCTTGAATACGTTGATCAGCATCTTCGATAAACCTGACGCGACGCGCGCGCAGGTCATCCATGCCGCCCAACGGATCAAACACCGTACCGTCGGCATCCGCATAAAGCGCATTCATCGTAAAATCACGGCGGCGAGCATCGTCTGTAATATCGTTGGAAAAGGCGACGACAGCGCGTCTGCCATCAGTCTCAACATCGCGGCGAAATGTTGTGACCTCATAGCCAATGCCGCCAGACACTACAGTAATTGTACCATGATCAATGCCTGTCGGCACAGGATGCAACCCTGCGTTTTTGCTAAGTTCGATTACCTGTTGGGGTGTCGCGCTAGTGGACATATCCACATCACTGATAGGCACGCCCATCAATGCATTTCGCACGCAACCGCCCACATAGAAAATCTGATGTCCGCCTGCAGCAATCGCATCACAAACAGCGCGCGCCGAGGCTGCCGCGAGCCAAGGCGCTGTTGAAGCGTTTATTTTTGTATAATCTCGGTCCATGCTCGCAACATACGCGCAGTTGCGCCCCAAATGTAATAGGGGCCGTAGGGCACCACAAAATAATGGCGCATCTGCCCCCGCCAACGCCGCGACTGGATCTGATAATTGTCGGGGTTCAGGATATGATCCAGCGGTACGGTAAACACTTCGTCTACCTCACCCGGCTCTGGCCGTATGTCGAACGGTTTTATGACCAAGCCAATGACGGGTGTGATGTCAAAACTGGTCACTGTCTCGTGACGCGGCAGTGTTCCCAAGACCTCAACGCATTCTGGCGGCAGGCCAATTTCCTCATGGGCTTCGCGCAACGCCGCAGCGATAACATCCGCATCGCTCTCTTCCTGCTTACCCCCTGGAAAAGAGATTTGCCCCGGATGATGTTTAAGTGCCGCTGAGCGTTTGGTCAGCAACAATCCCAACCCCTGATCAGTTTCAACAATCGGAGCCAGAACACCCGCAGGGCGCAACACGCGCCCCGCAGGCAAAACCGTATCAGGATTCAGATCAAAGTCGGATGAACCAACACCCGTCTGCGCCAAAGCGGCGCGAAAATGATCGATGCTTTTACGCATCTTTTGTCGCTTCGAACCCGACTGAAAGCGGGTCCAGATCATAGTGACTGCCACAGAATTGGCAGTCTGCAGTGACGCGCCCGTCATCCGTGACCATTGTCCCGATGTCTGCCGCAGAATAGATGGACAAACTTTGGCGCACACGTTCTTCAGAACAAGTGCAGCCGAAATGCACATGCTGTTTGTCAAAAACACGTGGCTTTTCTTCGTGGAACAACCGCAGCAAAACAGCCGACGGTTCCAACGTGGGACCGATTAATTCCAAATCATCTACTGTATCAAGCAAGATGTTCACGCGGTTCCAGTTTTCTTTTTCATCATCTTCCAACAGATCAACAGGCTGCAAAATCTCACCCGTGCCTTCGACCTGCGCCGCAAATGGCGAGGCTTTGGGCATGTGTTGCAGCATAACGCCGCCTGCGCGCCAATGCTCAGGGGCATCAGCGGTGGTAGATTTTCCAAAGCTCAACTCAAACCGCGTTGGCAACTGCTCTGATTGCGCGAAATAACCTTCTGCAGATTTGGACAGGCTGCCCGCAACCAGCGGCGCAATCCCTTGGTAGGGCGTCATTCCTTTGCCTTGGTCAATCATCACAGCAAAATAGCCTTCGCCGATTTGGTCAATCGGCGCGCCATCGGTCAGGCGATCTTCATCATAGCTGGCATAGGCACGGATACGGGCAGGCCCGCCATCTTCTTCAGGACCGTAATAATCCGTTGCAATCATCCGCACGGGGCCTTTGGATTGCACCTGTAGCTGCAATTTCCAACGTAATTTCATGGTTTGACCGATCAGCGCGGTCAACAATGCCATCTCCGCGACTAATGCTTCTACCTGCGGAGGATAGTTATGCTGCTCCAGAATACCGCCCAGCGCCGTATCAAGCCGTGCAATTCGCCCGCGAATATCCGAGTTATCAAGTTGAAATGGCAGAACCGTGTCGTCCCAGCCGCTGATGTTTGCATCTGTCATTTTCGTCTATCCTTACCGCGAAGTGATTGGCATACCCCGTCTATGTAGGGCGAACAAGCCGTGACAAAAAGGGGCGACCATGATCAGACGTATCGGCGAAGTACCAAAACGTGGCCAGAAGTATACTCTGCGGACCGGTGCGTATGTGATTTTACCCATCGGCCGTCGATTTTTGATGACCGTACACATGGGTGAAAAGGTTGATGTACAGCTTCCCGGTGGGGGCATTGACCCCGGTGAAAGCCCCCTGCAAGCGCTCTACCGTGAAGTCCGTGAAGAAATTGGCTGGTCCATCGCGCAGCCCCTGCGCCTTGGCGCCTTTCGCCGTTTTGTATTTATGCCCGAATATGATCTTTGGGCAGAGAAGCTGTGCCACGTTTATGTGGCACGCCCTACCCGTCAGCTTCATCCGCCGATTGAGCCTGACCATGAAACAGTGATTCTTGACGCCGATGATGCGATTGCGGCCTTGGGAAATGACGGCGACAGGATGTTTCTTGAAGCTTATGTCGCCTCTAGGCCGTGATATTCAAACAAGATCGCTGATATATCGTCTTCAAAATCGCTACTCCCGTTAAACTCGGTCAGGCGCCATATCAACGCCTCAAGAAACGCTGGCCCGAATACCTCTTGCAGCTCAGTCATCAGCGCAGCCAGCCCTTCTTCTGCCAGCATCTCACCATTGGGTTTTGTGCATTCCGTCACGCCATCTGACAAGATTAAAAGGCGATCCCCTTGAGCCAACTGTAATTCAAACTGCTCAAAAACTGCGTCTTTCACCAACCCGACAGGAAACCCGCCTGCGCCAAACTGTTCTATGGTGCCGTTCGCACGTTGGACCACGGGATGAGGATGCCCCGCCTGTGACAGTACAATCCGCCCGGTTCCCAGTTCTACAAAGCCAAGTAACAATGTGAAATAATGCTCAGTCTCCATCTCCTCCAGAACAAGCGTATTCAGAGCAGAAACCACATCTTCGGGTCGTCGTGGTACAAATTGCCCATGTGCATTCCGCCGCAAAGCAACGTTTTGGTCGGGTGCTACGCTTGAGAGATAGCCCGCCAGCCGCGCTGTCATCAGTGCCGAACTGATCCCGTGACCGGATACATCGATCGCATAGACCCCGACATGCCGGATGCCAGCCTCAAAAAAACCCACCAGATCACCACCCACATGGCCACAAGGCCGTAACATCAGCGAAATGTCACCACAATGCAGCTTGCGAAACCGTTCCCTTACCAGAGATTGCTGAAGCTTTTTCGCTTCTTGCAGGTCACGGTCAATATTATCGTAAAGGAGCTGTAGCTCATCCAGTGCCTCACTCAGCGCGCTATTGGCTTGCGCCGTTGCACGCTGCATTTCGACCAAACGCTCGCCGGCTGCGATACGCGCGCGCAGCTCGTTATTGTTCACCGGTTTTGACAGGAAATCATCTGCACCGCTGTTTAACCCAAGCGCCACTTCTTCTTTCTCGTTTTTGGAGGTCAGAAGGATGAAATAACTATATTCCTCACCCTCGGTTTCACGAAATCGCGCACAAAGTTCTAACCCCGACATGCCCGGCATCATCCAATCGCTTAGTACTAAATCGGGTCGCTTCACCGCAGCAAACTCCAGCGCCTCGTGACCACTTGCCGCTTCCGCCACGTCAAATCCCCACCGCCTGAGGGCAACCGACAGGATTTTGCGCTGCAGCTTACTGTCATCCACCACCAGCACGTGTTGTATCGCACCGATGCGCGGCGATTGTGTGGGTTCTAAAAGGCTGATCCGCGAAAAAGGCATATGGTTTCCACAATGGCTACTCTGCCCCAGCGCTACCTGATTGTTATTAACAGCGGGTGAAACCCCGAATTGATTTCGCTCATACCCTCTTAAGAATTACGCGTTATCCACGAAGAGGCCATCGGAGGAAGCAGATGATTGACTGGAAAAGGATCAAGGTATTGCAGGATGAAATCGGCAAAGACGATTTCCCTGACATCGTCGAAATTTTCGTCGAGGAAGTTGACGAGATAATCCAGAGCATTGGAGGTGCACCTGATCTGGAAACGCTGGGCGACACCCTTCACGCCCTCAAAGGGAGTGCCCTTAATCTAGGTTTTAGTGCTTTTGCAGACCTGTGCCAGCAAGGCGAATTACGCGCCGCCGATGGCGGCGCACAAGACGTTTCACTCGCCCCTATTTTACAGTGTTACGCACAGAGCAAAGATATCTTTCTAGCTGGAATCGTAAACGCGAAATGCCCTTAAACCAGCTTGTAGAACTCGGCGACGCTTATACCGCCTTGCTCGGACATCGCTTTGGCCCGCAACATCTGCATCCCTTTGATCCAGCGACTAGGGTCTGCACCACGCAAGGCGCTGAACTTTGCCACATCTGGATGGGGAAGAATGACAAAGCTGCCGTCTGCAACGCCCTGCCAAACGGATTTGGCAACATCACCAGCGGTCAACAGGTTTCCCTCTGCGTCACCGTCACCCAACCCCAACAACGGCGTTGCCACATATTGCGGACACACAACCGATACGCCGATCCCTTCGTTGCCATGCGAAATCAACAACGATTCAGCAAAGCTGACGGCGGCATGTTTCGTGGCAGAATAAGCCGCATCACCGATCTGGTTCAGCAATCCGGCGGCAGAGGCCACATTCACAAAATGTCCTGATCCGCATTTTATCATCGCGGGCAACAGCGCCCGTGCCGCCCAGACGTGGGCCATCACATGCACATTCCAGTTCAGCATCCAATCCGCATCGGGTGCCGAGGCAGCATGGCTTGGATCACCACGCCCTAACCCTGCGTTGGAAACAAACACATCCACAGGGCCAAAAGCCGCTTCTGCCACATCAATTACGGCAATGATCTGCGCCTCTTGCGTCACATCGCAAACAACAGAGATGCCGCCGATTTCATCCGCTAATTTCTGTGCGGCATCGCCGTTCAGGTCCGCTATGCACACCCGCGCACCAGCCCCCGCCGCTTGCCTTGCAAGCGCGGCACCGATGCCACTGGCACCGCCAGTTACAACAACCGTTTTCCCTGAAATATTCATAACGCCTCCCTACAATACGAATTGGGCAAGCGTTTCATCATTTGTGATATCTGTATAGGTGAACCCTGCGTCATCCAGCAGCGCCAGAAAACGAGGAAAGGCATCAGGGCTGGGTGTTTCGATTCCAATCAGAACAGAACCAAAGTTGCGCGCTGACTTTTTCAGGTACTCAAACCGGCAGACATCATCATCAGGCCCAAGGATGCCCAGAAACTCCTTCAACGCACCAGGCCGTTGCGGCAACCGCAAGATGAAGTATTTCTTTAGGCCTGAGTACCGTTGCGCCCGCTCTTTCACTTCGGGAAGGCGTTCAAAATCAAAGTTACCGCCCGAAGTGACGCAGACCACGGTTTTGCCTTTGATCTGCTCGGCCACTTCGCCCAGCGCCTCAACGCTCAACGCGCCAGCAGGCTCCAGCACAATGCCTTCAACGTTAAGCATCTCAATAATACTGACGCAAATACGATCTTCGGACAGATGCACCACATCAGATCGCTGCACATCCTTCAGCTTTTCAAACGTGCGCATCCCTATTTTTGCCACAGCAGCGCCATCGACAAAACTATTGATCGGCGAAACATCAACAGGGGCACCCTGCTCCAAAGCGCGTGCAAGGCTGGGTGCGCCTTTCGGCTCTACATAAGTATAAGTGCAGCGATTTTCGAAAAATGCAGTCGTGCCAGCAGACAAACCGCCACCGCCGACAGGCAATATAATGTGATCAGGCGCACGCCCCAATTGATCCTCAATCTCCACCGCAACGGAGGCTTGTCCCTCAATCACGTCATCATCATCAAAAGGCGAAAGGAAATACGCGCCCTCTTCGGCGCAAAATTTCTGCGCCGCACCGAGTGCCTTGTCAAAGTAATCTCCCACCAGACGTACTTCGATGTTTGCACCGCCAAACATCTTGGTTTTCTGAACTTTCTGCTGGGGCGTGGTTACAGGCATAAAAATCACGCCGCGCACGCCAAAATGGCTACACATAAACGCAACACCCTGCGCATGGTTTCCCGCTGAAGCACAGACAAATACATCATGTTCAGGGATCACTTTGCGCATCGCATTAAACGCCCCGCGCAACTTATAAGACCGAACAGGACTCAGATCTTCGCGCTTTAGGTAAATGTCAGCACCATACCGCTCTGACAGGTGTTCATTTTTCAACAGTGGCGTTGCGGGAAAGACCGTGCGCATGGCGCGGGTGGCGGCAATTGCGCCCATTTCGAAATCTTCGCTCATCTGCGGTGGCCCTTTTATTACGCTCGTCCTCGATAGGTCTGTATCGCGAGAGCGTCAATAATTCCATCTATCTTGCCGTGCGTCATAAAAACCGATACGCCAGCGCGAATAACTCGACAAAGGAAGAGATCATGTCAGCGCCCAAAAAAGTTGTGCTCGCCTATTCCGGCGGGCTTGATACCTCAATCATCCTCAAATGGCTGCAAACCGAATACGGTTGCGAGGTTGTGACCTTCACCGCCGATCTAGGTCAAGGCGAAGAGCTGGAACCAGCACGCGCCAAAGCAGAGCTGATGGGTGCCTCCGAGATTTACATCGAAGACGTGCGCGAAGAATTTGTGCGTGATTTTGTTTTCCCGATGTTCCGCGCCAACGCAGTCTATGAGGGGCTGTATTTGCTGGGCACCTCCATTGCACGTCCGCTGATCTCTAAGCGTCTGGTTGAGATTGCCCATGAAACCGGTGCCGATGCCATCGCACATGGTGCAACCGGTAAAGGCAACGATCAGGTTCGTTTTGAACTGGCCGCCTACGCACTGGACCCGAATATCAAGGTCATCGCACCTTGGCGCGAGTGGGACTTGTCCAGCCGTACAAAATTGCTGGAATTCGCCGAGCAGAACCAGATTCCCGTTGCAAAAGACAAACGCGGCGAAGCGCCTTTCAGCGTCGATGCGAACCTGCTGCACACCTCTTCTGAAGGTAAAGTGCTGGAAGATCCTGCAATCGACGCGCCAGAATATGTCTATCAGCGCACCGTTGCGCCCGAAGATGCCCCGAACGAGCCAGAATACATCGAAGTTGGTTTTGAGCGTGGTGACGCAGTATCCGTCAACGGCGAAGCGCTGTCCCCTGCTGAGCTGCTGACCAAGCTGAACGAATTGGGTGGCAAACATGGCTGTGGCCGTCTTGATCTGGTTGAAGGCCGTTTTGTTGGCATGAAATCACGCGGTATCTACGAAACCCCCGGCGGCACATTGCTGTTGGAAGCACACCGTGCCATCGAATCCATCACCTTGGACCGCGGTGCGATGCACCTCAAAGACCAGTTGATGCCGCAATATGCCGAACTGATCTATAATGGTTTCTGGTTCTCGCCAGAGCGCACAATGCTGCAAGCTGCAATTGACGCCAGCCAGACACATGTCACGGGTACCGTTCGTTTGAAGCTGTACAAAGGCCATGTACGCACTGTTGGCCGTTGGTCAGATTACAGCTTGTATTCAGAAGCGCATGTGACGTTTGAAGACGATGCAGGTGCCTACGACCAAAAAGACGCTGCTGGTTTCATCCAACTGAACGCGCTGCGCCTCAAATTGCTGGCCGCACGTGACAAGCGGATTAAAGGCTGAATTACGCAAAACAGGCCGGTCAGATCCTTCTGACCGGCCTGCGCTATTAGGTGTCAATCAAACCTAATACCCAACGGTACTCAGATTCCTAGTCTGCATTGAACAGGTGTTTTATGCCGACAGAAGAAGCGCCTAGTAAGCTTCAGACCGGATCACAAAAACTTAAACATGAACAGCCTGAGCAATTACTGCCCAGGCCGTTTACTCGTTACCCAAACCGGAATCGGCCTACTGACGTTGGTGTAATCAAATACCATTTACGAACACTGAATTTTTAGCATAAAGCGCTTAGTTTTCACGGGGAAAGCCGGCGTTCGTATAACCCTTGATAATACGGCATCGCAGCATCCAGAACGGGTTGTAACGCCGAAGGGACATCAGGCAATGGTCCTTCGGCACCATCAATTCCAGTACTCCCGTGAACGGCATTGTACCAATGTTCGGCCCAAATGCCGTCTTGTTCACGCGGGCCAGAGGGCCAGCTGAGCATAGCGGGATCAAACGACAAACCAATCTCACTGCACAGCGCGCGCAACATCACTTCTGGACGGGCACGGATGTCTGTGCTGTCGATGATGATACCGCCAGATTTCTGGTATAACTCTGCTTGTTGCACAAATCCGATATCCTCCAGCGTGGGTGCTTCACGTTTTGCCGCATAGCTTGCGATCACCCTTGCGGGATGGCGAATGAGGTGAATATTGATGCAATCATCCGCCCAGCCCATGGGAAAGCCGGGCAACATATGATGTGGCATATGCTTCATATACAAATGCGGCACACCATCTTGCATACATGATTGCCCAACAATATCGGGATCGGTTTCATGGACCTCAATGATCCTGTCGGCCATCGGGTGATCTGCACCAGAAGTCGCCAGATAGGGTGCATAAAATGGCTCGTCCATGACATTAAAATCATCACGTGCGCCAAAGGCATACATCATGGCAGTGCTGAGATTACGGGGACCGGACCACATCGCGATGCGCATATACAAATCCTTGTGCTTTTCTTTGAGTATGAGCGCCCGTCGCAAGCCCGTAAACTGAAATCAGGTTACGCGCCGAAATGGTCCTGAATTTCCTTGAGGTCCGGAATCACGTCGGCTGTGCCGCGCCGTGTCACCATCAATGAACCAGCCTTGAGCGCCAGATCAATCGCCGCCTCCATGTCTAGCCCACGATCCAAAGCCGCTACTAGAAAACCAGTAAATGTGTCACCCGCCCCTGTCGTGTCCAACGCTTCGGCCGGATAAGCATCAAAACAGGTCTCGGTTGTGCTGGAAATCCACTTACAGCCTTGCGCACCCAGCGTGATCACCACATCGGCAATACCCAAAGCACCCGCAGATTTTCCGGTTGCTTCCTCTAGCTGGCTTGCCTCCACCTCGTTCAGAACCAGAAGGTCAATTTTGCCAAATAGATCTGTAATGGCATCAGCATCAAACGGCGCAGCCGCGTAGGCCACACGCAATCCCAACGCCTGCGCCGTGCTTGCGGCATAAGCCTGCCCGTTTGTTTCATTCTGCATCAACAGGAAATCCCCTGGTGATGCTTCGGTCAGCGCGGCGCCGATGATTGCTTCGGTCAGTTCAACATTCGCCCCTTGAAACAGCACGATGTTATTTTCGCCCTGCGCATCAATCACGATGTTTGCATGGCCTGTTGGCACATCAATTTTGGCGATGTGGGGGGTATCGACCCCGTATTCCATCAGCCGCTCACGTGTCCATTGACCGTTGTGCCCGATCGCCCCGATATGCGAAACCCGCGCACCAGCGCGCGCCGCAGCCACAGACATATTCGCGCCTTTGCCGCCCAAACCAAAACCATAGCTTTGCGCGGCCAATGTTTCGCCCGCGCTTGGCAAATGTGGAACCTCGTAAAAATTGTCGATGTTAATCGACCCGAGGTTCCAGATCATCCGCCCACCTTACAGGCCGCAAGAATTGCCATATTCAGAATGTCGTTGGTGGTTGATGTCGACGATGCTATCTGGATCGATTGATCCAGCCCCGTCAGGATCGGACCAATTACAGTTGCCCCCGCCATTTCCTGCATCAGCTTGACCGAGATACTGGCCGAATGACGCGCAGGCACAACGAGGATATTAGCAGGGCCTGTCAAACGCGAGAACGGATAGTTTTTCTGGCTCTCTGCATTCAGCGCCACATCAACGGTCATTTCGCCTTCGTATTCGAAATCAACACCGCGCTCATCCAGTACTTTGGGCGCCATATGCATCTTTTCCGCCCGTTCAGACACAGGATAGCCAAAGGTTGAGAAGCTAACAAAAGCCACACGTGGCTCCAGCCCCAGATGCCGCGCAACACGTGCGCCGCTTTCTGCGATGTTCGCCAGATCGGTGGCATCAGGCCATTCATGCACCAACGTATCGCCAATCAGAACAATCCGACCTTTATGCAGTAGCGCTGTAATACCTGTCGCTCCACCCTGGGCTGTGGCATCAAAAACATGGTTGATCTGGTCCAGAACATGGGCTGACTTACGTGTCGCCCCTGTGACCAAACCATCCCCATGCCCGTGGGCCAACATCAGCGCAGCGAACACATGACGATCCCGTGCGGCAAGACGGTGAATGTCTTTTGCATCAAATCCGCGACGCTGAAGGCGATCAAACAGGAAGGTTTTATAGATTTCCAAATGCGGCGTATTGGCGGCGTTCACCACCTCCAATTCGCTCACCGCATCTTCCAGCCCTGCTGCAATCAACTTGGCCTCTACATCGTCCTGACGGCCAACAACCAACGCATGACCAAAACCTTGACGTTGATACATGACGGCAGCGCGCAGCACTTTCGGATCATCCCCTTCAGCAAAGATCATCCGCGCCTGATTGGCGCGTGCACGGGTATTGATCCCGCGCATGATGTTTGCCGTTGGATCGAGGCGTGATTTCAAACTCTGCTCATAGGCGTCCATATCAATGATCGGACGCCGCGCTGCGCCTGTGTCCATACCCGCCTTGGCAACCGCTGGCGGAATTGTATGGATCAGGCGCGGATCAAATGGCGTGGGAATGATGTAATCACGGCCAAAGGTCAGGGTTTTACCATAAGCCAACGTTACTTCGTCAGGCACGTCTTCACGCGCAAGATTGGCCAGCGCATGGGCGCAAGCGATCTTCATCTCGTCATTGATCGCACGGGCGTTGATATCCAGCGCTCCACGGAACAGGTAAGGAAAGCCCAGCACGTTATTCACTTGGTTCGGGTAATCACTGCGCCCGGTTGCCACAATCGCATCTTCGCGCACGGCATGGGCTTCTTCTGGCGTGATTTCAGGATCAGGGTTTGCCATCGCAAAAATAACCGGATGTGCTGCCATGCTGGCAACCATATCTGCGGTCACCGCACCTTTGGCCGACACCCCAAGGAATACATCCGCGCCGTTCATCGCATCCGCAAGGCTACGCGCATCTGTTGTCGCCGCATGTGCAGATTTCCACTGGTTCATGCCTTCGGTACGACCCTGATAAATCACACCTTTGGTGTCACACATGATGCAGTTGTTATGCTTGGCACCCATCGCTTTGAGCAACTCAAGACAGGCAATCCCCGCCGCACCTGCACCGTTCAACACAATGCGCACATCTTCGATTTTCTTGCCCGAGATTTTCAACGCGTTAATCAGACCCGCCGCACAGATCACCGCTGTACCGTGCTGATCATCATGGAAGACGGGGATATCCATTTCTTCCTTGAGACGCTGCTCGATGATAAAACACTCTGGCGCTTTGATATCTTCCAGATTGATCCCGCCAAAGGTCGGGCCCATCAATTTAACTGCATTGATAAAAGCTTCGGTGTCTTCCGTGTCCAACTCAATGTCGATGCTGTTTACATCTGCAAAGCGTTTGAACAAAACCGCCTTGCCCTCCATCACAGGTTTGGACGCAAGCGCACCCAGATTGCCCAGCCCCAGAACCGCAGTCCCGTTAGAAATAACCGCAACAAGATTGCCTTTGTTGGTGTAATCATACGCCAGTTGCGGATCGGCGGCGATGGCTTCGCAAGGCACAGCCACTCCTGGCGAATAGGCCAAAGACAGGTCGCGCTGTGTGGTCATCGGCACCGTAGCCGTGATTTCAAACTTGCCCGGTGTCGGCTCAAGATGGAAGGCAAGCGCCTCGGCGGAAGTTACTTTGTTTTTAGTCACGGGCTAGGCACCTTCAATTTGTTTCACCTGTCATAACGCTCTGCGCCCCGTCACACAATCATTCCGCGACATCACCTGTCGTGATCCCCTTTCAACATGGCCCATGGTTTTGTAAGGACGATACAAGCGAGAGGGAATATTATGAGCGCAGGCACAGTCACACCGATGATGGCCCAATATCTGGAAATCAAATCCGGCTATCCCGATGCCCTGCTGTTTTACCGCATGGGCGATTTCTATGAGATGTTCTTTGATGATGCTGTCGCCGCCTCCGAGGCGTTGGACATCGCGCTAACCAAACGTGGCAAACATGATGGCGAAGATATCCCCATGTGCGGCGTTCCCGTCCATGCCGCTGAAGGCTATCTGCTAACACTGATCCGCAAAGGGTTTCGCGTGGCCGTGGGTGAGCAGATGGAAACCCCCGCCGAGGCCAAAAAGCGCGGCAATAAATCCATCGTGAAACGAGATGTTGTGCGGCTGGTCACCCCCGGCACGTTGACCGAGGAATCTTTACTGGAGGCGCGGCGGCACAACTACCTTGCTGCCTTTGCAGAGGTACGCGATGGGCACGCGCTGGCATGGGTCGATATATCAACCGGTGCGTTTCACGTGATGACCCTACCTTTGGTTCGGCTTGGGCCAGAACTGGCACGGCTGTCCCCGTCTGAATTGCTGATCCCAGAAGGCAAGGAAAGCGAATTGCGTGAGTTAGAGACTGAATTTAGCCTGTCCTTAACCACGCTCGCACGCGCCAGCTTTGACAGTACAGGGGCTGAGCAACGTGTTTGCGCACTATTTGGCGTGCAATCTCTGGACGCTTTCGGCAGTTTTAACCGCGCGGAAGTGTCGGCGATGGGTGCCTTGATTGAATATCTGGATATGACGCAAAAGGGTAACCTGCCCTTGCTGCGCAAACCTGTCAAAGAAACCGAAGCGCGTACTGTGCAAATTGATGCCGCAACACGGCGTAATCTGGAATTAACCCATGCCTTGTCGGGTGGCCGTGCGGGGTCATTGCTGTCTGTGATGGACCGCACTGTGACAGCCAGTGGCGCACGATTGCTTGAACGGCGGATTTCCAGCCCTTCGCGTGTGTTAGAGACGATTCATGCCCGTTTGAATGCCGTTGATTATGCAGTCAACAACAGCCGAACCGCCCAAGATATCCGCAGCCGTCTGCGGGCTGTCCCTGATCTGGAGCGTGCTTTGTCACGGCTGGCATTGGACCGTGGCGGCCCCCGCGATCTGGCCGCGATCCGCAATGGCCTGACCGAGGCCGCCTATCTGAATGAGACCCTAACACAGATAGAACTGCCAGATTTGCTGAAAACCGCTGTTGAAAACCTGTCAGGCCACGATGACCTTGTCACCTTGTTAGAGGATGCCCTTATCGCCGAACCGCCTTTGCTGGTGCGGGATGGCGGATTTATCGCGCAGGGCTACCGCGAAGAACTGGACGAGGTGCGTAAACTGCGTGACGAGGGCCGCAGTGTGGTTGCGGCTATGCAGGCGCAATTCGTCACTGATACGGGCATTTCGGCTCTGAAAATCAAACACAACAATGTGCTGGGCTACTTTATCGAGACCACAGCAACACACGCAGAAAAGATGCTATCGCCGCCCCTGTCCGAGGTGTTCATTCACCGTCAAACCACCGCCAATCAAGTGCGTTTCACAACTGTTGAACTGTCCGAGCTGGAAACAAAAATACTCAACGCTGGGAATCACGCTGTCGAACTTGAGAAACAGCTCTATGCTAGTTTGCGCACCGCGATCCTGAATCAAGCGGGCGAAATCGGTGCAACCTCTGCCGCTTTGGCCGAACTCGATCTGGCTTGTGCGCTGGCCGATCTGGCGCAGGCAGAAAACTGGGTTAAACCCAGCATCGACAATTCCCGCGCCTTTAACATCCAAGGCGGGCGTCATCCCGTTGTGGAACGGGCGTTGGCGCAGCAATCTGGCGCGCAGTTTGTTGCAAACGATTGTGACCTCAGCGCAGATACCAGCGCCGCAATCTGGCTGCTGACGGGCCCGAACATGGCGGGTAAATCGACCTATCTGCGCCAGAACGCGATCATAGCGCTGATTGCACAAATGGGCAGCTACGTGCCAGCCCGCAGTGCGCATATCGGTATCGTATCGCAATTGTTCAGCCGTGTTGGTGCGTCAGATGATTTGGCGCGGGGCCGCTCGACCTTTATGGTTGAAATGGTGGAAACCGCCGCGATCCTGAACCAAGCTGATGACCGCGCCTTGGTGATCCTTGATGAAATCGGACGCGGCACCGCAACTTATGATGGCCTATCCATCGCATGGGCGACGTTGGAACATCTGCACGATGTGAACCGCGCCCGCGCATTGTTTGCCACGCATTACCACGAAATGACCGCACTGGCAGGCAAGCTGGACGGCGTTGATAATGCCACTGTCACCGTCAAAGAATGGGAGGGTGACGTGATCTTTTTGCACGAGGTCAAAAAAGGCGCAGCAGATCGGTCGTATGGGGTACAAGTTGCCCAACTTGCTGGATTACCGGCAGCAGTGATTGCCCGCGCCCGTGTGGTGTTGGAGGCGTTAGAAAAAGGTGAACGTGAAGGCGGCGCCACGCAAAAGACGTTGATCGACGATCTGCCTTTGTTTGCAACAATCCCCACACCGGCCCCTGCCCCTGTGAAGTCATCCGCGCTGGATGACATGATGAACACAGTTTTACCGGACGAGTTGACCCCACGCGAAGCGCTGGATCTGATCTACAAACTAAAAGAGGCGGCCAAAAACTGACCGCCTCTTTGATAAACGTGAAACATCCGTTTTTTATGCGGGTGTGGAAGACACACCAACTTGTGCTGGACGCAGCAAACGATCGTGCAACATAAAGCCTTCGGCGGCGACCTGAATAATGTCACCTGCTTTGGTTGCTGGCACAGGTGCTTCAAACATGGCTTGATGCACTTTGGGATCAAAGCGGTCACCAACTTCGGGCGCGATCACTTCCATGCCGTGTTTTTTGAACACCGACAGGAGTTCACGCATCGTCAAATCAACACCTTCCAAAAGCGGTCCAGAAACTTCACGCTGTTCTTCGGTTGCTGATTCCAACGCACGTTTCATGTTGTCGTAAACAGACAACATATCACGGGCCAGCTTGGAGCCGCCGTAGTTTTCCGCCTCGCGACGGTCTTTGTCCGAGCGTTTGCGCGCATTCTCGGCATCGGCCAAAGCACGCATCAGACGATCTTTATATTGATCGCGCTCTTGCATTACTTCTTCGAGGGCCAGTTCGCCCTCATCAATTTCTTCCATTTCGTCAGCATATGCTTCTGCTTCTGCTGCTTCCGGGTCATCCAAAAAATCGTTCGGGTCTGCCATATTCCACCTCTAACTCCGGTCGGAAATCAATTTCCCGACCAGTTGTGCCGTGTAGTTCACAATCGGCACGATACGTCCATAGTTTAGGCGCGTCGGGCCAATTACGCCCACCGCACCAATGATCTTACGATCAGAGTTCATATATGGGGAAACCACCAAAGAGGAACCCGAAAGTGAGAAAAGTTTGTTCTCTGAGCCAATAAAAATGCGCACACCGTCGCCATCCTCGGCCAGTTCAAGAAAATCCGCGATATCGCGCTTGCGCTCAAGGTCGTCAAACAGGCTACGGACCTTTTCCAGATCTTGGGATTCGCCACTGGTGGTCAGCAGGTTTGCACGGCCCCGTACTATCAAACGTTCAGAATGACCTTCGCCGCTCTCCCAAATCACCAGACCACTTTCGACCAATTCGGCCGCCAGCACATCAATCTCCTGACGTCGGCGGCTCATCTCGGTTTTAATGGTGCGCTGAAGTTCGCTTAAGGTTTTTCCCTCAACCAGAGAATTCAGAAAATTCGCAGCTTCGCGCATAGAGCTGGGCGTTTGCCCGACAGGCGGCACGAACAGGCGATTTTCAACGTGACCGTCAGAGAACACCAAAACCGCCAAAGCGCGGTCCTGAGAGAGGGATACAAATTCGATATGTTTGATCGGCGCTTCGTGTTTTGGCGCAAGAACCAAAGACGCGCCATGTGTCACACCAGACAGCGCGGTGCCCAATCGGTCCAGCGTCGCCGTAACGTCATCCGCGTTGCGCCCCATTGTCGCGTCCATCTGGGCGCGGTCATTATCGTCGGGGTTTCCCACCTCCAGCAGTCCATCCACAAACATGCGCAAACCCAATTGCGTCGGGATACGTCCTGCACTGACATGCGGGCTATCGAGCAAACCCAGATACTCTAAATCCTGCATGACGTTACGAATTGTCGCGGCACTGACCTTTTCGGAAAAGTCACGCGTCAGGGTCCGCGACCCCACAGGTTCGCCATTGGCCAAATAGCCTTCAACCACACGCCGAAACACCTCGCGTGAGCGGTTGTTCATTTCTTGTAAGAGGCCCGATGTATCTGTCATGCTGTACAATAAGGCCGTGGGGGTTGCATCTGCAAGGGATCGAAAGGTATCGAGTGGTTAAATCATTCAAAAGGAATATCCCATGCGCCCATCTGGCCGTAAACTTGATCAAATGCGTGACGTCTCTGTTGAGGTTGGCTTTACCAAACACGCCGAGGGCTCTGCCCTGATCAAGATGGGCGATACACATGTTCTGTGCACGGCCACGATTGAACCACGTGTTCCTTCGTTCATCAAAGGATCGGGCCTTGGTTGGGTTACAGCGGAATACGGCATGTTGCCCCGCGCGACAAACACGCGCATGCGCCGTGAAGCGGCCTCTGGCAAGCAAGGCGGCCGGACTGTCGAAATCCAACGCCTGATCGGTCGCGCATTGCGGGCGGGCGTTGACCGCGTCGCTTTGGGTGAACGCCAGATTACCATCGATTGTGACGTGCTTCAGGCAGATGGCGGCACGCGCTGCGCTTCTATCACAGGCGGTTGGATTGCATTGCGCCTTGCGGTGAACAAACTGATGAAAGCGGGCGACGTCATTTCCGATCCCATGCTTGATCCTGTCGCGGCCGTAAGCTGTGGTATCTACGCGGGCCAACCCCTGCTTGATCTGGATTATCCAGAAGATTCCGAAGCGGGCGTCGATGGCAATTTCATCATGACTGAAAGCGGCCAGATGATCGAAACCCAAATGAGCGCAGAAGGTTCAACCTATTCGCGTGCCCAAATGAATGAACTCCTCGATCTGGCGGAAAAAGGCATCGCCGAGTTAACGGCAGTACAACGGGCGGCCTGCGCATGAGCCGCAAGTTCACAGGCGACCGCATCCTGATTGCCACGCATAACGCAGGCAAGCTGGAAGAAATGACGCAGCTTTTTGCCCCTCTTGGCATCACCGTTGTGGGTGCCAAGGAATTAAATTTGGCAGAACCCGAAGAGACAGAAGACACGTTCATCGGCAATTCACGGATCAAGGCCCACGCGGCGGTTAAGGCCACTGGCCTACCGGCGCTTGCTGATGACAGCGGCATTCAGGTTGCCGCCCTGGACAACGCCCCTGGAGTTTATACTGCTGATTGGGCTGAAACCCCGAATGGCCGCGACTTTGTTATGGCGATGCACAAAACCCACGATCTTCTAGAAAAAGCCAACGCACCCCACCCTCGCGCTGCACGGTTTTGCGCCACGCTGGTTCTTGCGTGGCCAGATGGACATGACGAAGTTGTTGAGGGCTTTGTAGACGGTACATTTGTCTGGCCCATGCGCGGCGAAGTTGGCCATGGCTATGACCCCATTTTCCAGCCTATTGGCGAGGTGCGTACCTTTGCCGAAATGCCCCAAGATGAGAAAAATACAATGAGCCACCGCTCGGATGCGTTCACCAAATTACTGGCGCAATGCTTTGATTGAAGACTGGCAGCAGGGCGGCTTTGGCATCTACATCCACTGGCCGTTCTGCGAAGCAAAATGCCCCTATTGCGATTTCAACAGCCACGTGTCGCGCAGCATTGATCAAGCAGCATGGAAAACGGCCTATTTATCCGAACTGAAACGCTATGCTGCGGAAACCCAAGGCCGGACTGTTACGTCCGTGTTCTTTGGCGGCGGCACCCCCAGCTTGATGAACCCAGATACAGTTGCCGCAGTTATCGCCGAGATACGAACGCTTTGGCCCGTTGCAAATGATCTGGAAATTACCTTAGAAGCAAATCCCGGTTCAGTTGAAGCAGGTCGATTTGTTGCTTACCGTGATGGCGGTGTTTCGCGTATCTCAATGGGGATACAGGCGTTGAACGATGCGGATCTTAAACGGTTGGGGCGCATACATTCTACTGCCGAGGCTTTGGCCGCCTTTGACATTGCCCGCAACACATTTGAACGGGTTAGCTTTGATCTCATCTATGCCCGCCAAAACCAGTCTTTGCACGATTGGGAAACCGAGCTTAATCAGGCCCTATCCCTATCAATAGACCATCTTTCTCTTTATCAACTAACGATTGAAAACGGGACCGCATTTGGTGATCGCTATGCCATCGGCAAGCTGCGCGGCCTGCCCGATGAAGACCTTGGCGCAGATATGTTTGACCTGACGCAAGACGTTTGTGGCGCCTTTGGAATGCCCGCCTATGAGGTATCCAATCACGCCCGCGACAGCGCCCAATCGCGGCATAATCTCATCTATTGGCGCTACGGTGATTATCTGGGCATTGGCCCCGGTGCGCATGGGCGTCTGACCCGTTCGGGACAACGCAATGCGACGATTTGCTATAGTAACCCAAAGCGTTGGTTAGATGAAGTTGCCCAAGGCAGCCCTGAGCAAAGCCGCGAAGCTTTGGAGCGCGGAGACGAAGCCACTGAATTTTTACTCATGGGGCTTCGGTTACGAGAAGGCATTGATGTAACGCGTTATGCAGCGCTTGCTGAAAAACCGTTGGACGCCGGCGTCTTGACCCATTTGACGGAAATCGGAATGATCAAGGTCACGCCAACTAGGTTGGTCGTGACCGATCATGGTTTCCGAGTTTTAAACTCTGTAATCGCAGAACTGTTGAGCGCTTAAGACCCGCTCAACAGTCGACAAATCTCGTCCAGTTGATCCAAAGATTTGTATTGGATGCTTACCTGCCCGCTTTCCTGACCTGGCTTATGGTTAAGAGAAACGCGCATGCCAAGGTTTGCTGACAGGTCACCCTCCAAAGCCTTGGTATCTGCATCTTTTTCGTTTGATTCATCCATGCCTTTTGGTTTCGGCTTTGGATCTCCGGCAAGCTCGCGCTTGACCAGAGACTCAGTTGCACGAACAGACAAACCACCTTTGATTACCTGTTGTGCCAACTTCATCGGGTTTTCGGAGGGGATCAACGCACGCGCATGTCCTGCCGACAGTTGACCATCACGCAGCAATTCTTGCACGGCTGTCGGTAGATTTAGCAACCGCAACAAGTTCGCAATGTGGCTACGGCTTTTCCCCAACGCTTCGGCCATCTTTTCTTGAGTATGACCAAACTTATCCATCAACTGCTTATAGCCAGCAGCCTCCTCAGCCGCATTCAAATCAGCCCGCTGAATGTTCTCGATGATAGCAACTTCTAGGACTTCGATGTCCGTGAATTCACGCACGATAACTGGCAAAGCGTGAAGCTGCACCATTTGGGCAGCACGCCAGCGGCGTTCACCGGCAACAATTTCATAAGTCCCATCGGCACGCGCGCGTACAATCAAAGGCTGCAGAACACCCTTTTCTTTGATGGAGGCGGCAAGATCATCCAGATCATCTTGAACAAACTGCTTACGCGGCTGATCGGGATTGGGTGAGATCCGTTCAATTGGAACAAGTTGATCGGCCGACGATGGGCCTTTTGCCACAACGGTCTCGGCCTCATTAACGTCTGCCATCAGTGCAGACAATCCGCGGCCAAGCCCCCGCTTGCGCTCGTGATTATTGGACATGCTGCACCTCTTTTTCTACGGTTTGGTTGTTTTTCATTAATTCGGTTGCCAGATCACGGTATGCTTGGGCGCCTTTTGATTGGCTGTCATAAGCTAAAACTGGCATCGCAAAACTCGGTGCCTCGCTAACCCTAACATTTCTTGGCACCATGGTTTTGAAAACCAAGTCGCCAAGATTATCACGCGCATCTTTTTCAACCTGTTGAGACAGATTATTCCTACGATCATACATCGTCAAAACAATGCCTTCGATACGCAGATCTTTGTTACCCGATTGCCGAACTTCACGAATAGTCAGCATCAACTGCGACAATCCCTCCAGCGCAAAAAACTCACTCTGTAGTGGTACAAGGACCGAGTGAGCACCAATCATTGCGTTTACCGTCAACAAGTTGAGAGAAGGCGGGCAATCGATCAATATGTAGTCAAAATTGAACGAATCCATTTGCGTTTGACGCAATGCATCGTGCAACAGAAAGCTCCGCTTTTCGTTTGACAATAATTCAAGATCGGCTGAGCTTAGATCAACAGTTGCTGGAACAATAAACAGATTTTCAGTTGGCGTTTTCAAAATCACATCATTGAGATCGATGTCTTCCAGCAGCAGTTCATAAGTAGTGAACTCTCGATCTTCGAGATCAATTCCCAATCCAGTGGACGCATTCCCCTGTGGATCAAGGTCAATCACAAGAACCCGTTGACCTTTTTCCGCCAGAGCAGCGGCCAAGTTAATTGTCGTTGTAGTTTTCCCGACACCGCCCTTCTGATTGGCGATTGCGATAATTTTTGGACCGTCAGGGCGAGATAAATCAGACACGCGTAAGTTCCCTTATTTTCAGGATTGTGGCGTCGGGGTTTGTTTCACTTGTTATTACTTCTATATCGTAGGACCATGTATTCATGGCTTCTTCATGCTCTTTTTCCCAGTTTGCGCCCTTCGGAAATAGAGCGATTCCATCTTGAGCAAGGTGAATCTCTGCGTATCCTAACAGTGAGTTAAGGTCACCCAAGGCACGAGCAGAGAGAACTGGTGTGTTGAAACTTGGAATTTTATCAACGCGCTCAGCCAAGACCTTTACCTTTAGGTTAAGTTCGCGAGCAGCTGTTCGTAAAAACGCGCATTTCCGCTGATCGCTGTCAACGAGAGTGAACTGACGTTCTGGAGCAAGCTCGCGCGCCAATACTGCAACAACGATACCCGGAAATCCGCCGCCGCTCCCTATATCCAACCAATCCCCTACATTCGGTGCCAGCGCATATATCTGGGTAGAATCAACGATATGCCTATCCCAAAGCTGCGCCGCATCTCCACTTGAGATCAAATTTATTTTCTTAGTCCACTTTAGAACTAGGGATTCAAACTCATGGAGTCTTTCAATTGTTTCACGTGAAACATCTCCCAAATTGAAATTACTCATTATGCGCTCTTTTTTGGTTGTCCCTTGCGGATCAATGCAAGCAGGAGGGTTAATGCCGCTGGTGTCATCCCATCGATCCGGGCAGCTTGTGCCAAGTTTTCGGGCTTTGATTTATCCAGCTTTGATTTCAATTCGTTAGAAAGGCCGTCAATAGATCCGTATTCGAACCAAAGAGGTATCCTCTCATTTTCGTCTTTTCTAAGCAATGCAACATCATTCTCTTGCCGCTTGATATAGTGAGCATAGAGCGCGTCTTTTGCTACCTGATCAGCAATATCGCTTTCCACCTCACCCAGCGCAGGATCAAGAGCACGAACATGAGAGAAATCGACATCAGGAAATGACAAAAGTTGAAAGCCACTCCTTCTTTGGCCATCAGTGTTGAGTTTAATTCCCACGGCGTTCGCCTCTTTTGGTGTAAACGTCCGACTCTCCAAAATCTCACGACAAGCCGACAATTTATCCATTTTAACTACAAAGCTATTTGCTCGCTCTTTTGCAATACAACCAAGCTCAATTCCCAACTCAGTGAGCCGCTGGTCAGCATTATCCGCCCTTAACGAAAGCCGGAATTCTGCACGCGACGTAAACATACGATAGGGTTCAGAAACGCCTCGCGAAGTGAGATCATCAATCATCACACCGATATAGCTGTTTGTACGGCTAAAGATGATCGGATCTCTATTTTGCACAGCCAATGCAGCGTTCAAACCTGCAACAAGTCCTTGCGCAGCGGCTTCTTCATATCCTGTTGTTCCATTAATCTGCCCTGCAAGGTATAGCCCGGGGACTGTTTTGAGCTCAAGTGTTTGACGCAAGGCACGAGGATCAACATAATCATACTCGATGGCGTAACCAGGCTGTAAAATTTTGACGTTTTCAAGACCTACAATCGAGCGAACGTAGTCCTCCTGAACAGAAACAGGAAGTGAAGTTGAAATGCCGTTGGGATAGATTGTCGGATCATCAAGCCCCTCCGGTTCCAAAAATATCTGATGTGAGGTTTTATCTGCAAACCGAACAACCTTATCTTCAATGGACGGACAATATCTTGGGCCAACACCCTCAATGTGGCCTCCGTACATTGCAGAGAGTTCTAGATTATTTCTGATAATGTCGTGTGTTTTTTCATTTGTATGCGTAATACCGCATGAAATTTGGCGTGATCCAGCCTTTTTTGACATAAATGAGAACAGGGTTGGCTCATCATCGGCGGGTTGCATTTCCAACCCTTCCCAATTGATAGTTCGACCGTCCAAACGAGGCGGCGTTCCTGTTTTGAGACGCCCTAGTCCCAGTCCAAATTCATCAATACGCTCAGCCAACTTCCGAGATGGGTTGTCCCCCATTCTTCCCCCTGGCTTTTGAACATCGCCAATATGGATAACACCGCGCAGAAAGGTTCCTGTTGTTAAGATCACCGCGCCGGCAGAAATCGAGGTGCCTTCCGCAGTCACAATACCTGACACCCTGCCCTGATCCATAACAAAGTCGACTGCTTCACCCTCAATAATGGAGACCCCACTATGAGCCTCGATTTCTGCAAGCATCGTTTGGCGGTATATTTTTCGGTCCGCTTGCGCACGAGGGCCCTGAACAGCGGGGCCTTTTCGCCTATTAAGGAGACGAAATTGAATACCTGCTGCATCTGCTACACGACCCATAAGTCCGTCCAGAGCGTCAATTTCGCGAACAAGGTGACCTTTTCCCAAGCCACCAATGGCTGGATTGCACGACATCACGCCAATCGTTTCGCGGGACATTGTCAGTAACGCAGTATTCGCACCCATACGTGCCGCAGCATGCGCAGCATCTGCGCCTGCGTGACCACCACCAATAACTATGACGTCAAAATGTTTCACGTGAAACAATCCTTATTTACCGAGGCAAAAGCTTGCGAAGATTTCGTCTAACAGATTCTCTGCATCAATGCGACCAACTAAAACTTCAAGCGCGTGGATCGCCATGCGTAATTCCGCCGATGCTATGTCATATTGATCTGGGCCATTATCTAACAGAACCTTAGCGGACTGCAGACCTGTTTGCGCAATTTCCATTGCCCGCGCATGACGTGCGTGCGTAGCAAGTCC
This sequence comes from Sulfitobacter undariae, assembly GCF_014196805.1. Taxonomy (GTDB): domain Bacteria; phylum Pseudomonadota; class Alphaproteobacteria; order Rhodobacterales; family Rhodobacteraceae; genus Sulfitobacter; species Sulfitobacter undariae. Next base: position 145,109 of record NZ_JACIEI010000004.1, read on the forward strand.
AGCACCCGAAGCTAATTTACTCAGCCGATGTTCTATTTCTTTTAGAAGTTCTTCAATGCCCTCACCCGATTTCCCTGAAATAGAGGGAAACGGCATACCTGTAAGATCCGCTTTGGAAGTAAGGATTAGGTCATCTTCTAGGGGAGGCATAGGTGTCGCATCCCCCTCGTCCAACAAAAATAGCCTTAGATCAGCATCCGATGCACGCCTATAGGCCAAATTTACGCCTAAAGCCTCGATTTCATCTGTGCTATCGCGGATGCCAGCAGTATCGAGAAGCGTGACAGGTAAGCCACCCAAATCCATACGCACCTCTATGACGTCGCGCGTTGTGCCTGCGATATTTGATGTAATTGCCGCTTCTCGACCGGCAAGCCTGTTCAGGAGCGTCGATTTACCCACATTCGGCGCACCAACAATAGCCACCTCAAATCCGGTTCGTATACGTTCTGCTGCTTTGGTACCTTCAATTTCTTGCGAAAGGGCTATCTCAACGCCTGTCAAAAGATCACGAACTTCATCGCTCACATCAACGGGCACATCCTCATCTGCAAAATCAATAGTTGCTTCCAACAAAGCAGCGGATCGAATAAGCGCTTTTCGCCAATTCTCTATTTTGTCGCCCAAAGCACCAGAAAGGACACGAAGCGCTTGTTTTCTCTGTGCTTCTGTTTCCGCTTCAATAAGATCGGCCAAACCTTCAACCTGCACAAGATCAAGTTGACCGTTTTCCAAGGCCCGCCGCGTAAACTCACCCGGTAGAGCAAGGCGTACACCTTCGAATTGACCTAGTTCATCCAGCACCCGCCGCATAATCGCGATGCTACCGTGAAGATGCATTTCAACGACATCTTCGCCTGTAAAGCTCTGCGGGCCATCGAACTTCAGAACTAGCGCCTGATCAATAAACCCGCCATCCCGATCTTTGATCATGCGCAAGGCCGTGCCACGATGGTCTGGCAGCTTGCCAGCCATTTTGGCAGAAACCTCATGCGCCAACGGCCCAGAAATCCGCACAACAGAAACGCCTGCGCGGCCCAGTGCTGTTGCTTGGGCAAAGATAGTATCCATTTACCTAAGCCTTTGAATTTAATTGGTAATTTAGGTATTCATCGAATCGAAGAAGTCAGAATTTGTTTTCGTCTGCTTTAGCTTGGAAATCAAGAATTCAATCGCATCGGTGGTCCCCATCGGGTTCAGGATGCGACGCAGAACAAAGGTTTTCTGGAGATCGATTTTATCCACCAGCAAATCTTCTTTCCGTGTACCGGATTTAAGGATGTCGATAGCAGGGAACACACGCTTGTCAGCGATCTTGCGATCCAGAACAATTTCCGAGTTACCAGTACCTTTAAATTCTTCAAAGATCACTTCATCCATCCGGCTACCAGTATCGATCAGCGCCGTTGCGATGATTGTCAGAGATCCACCTTCTTCGATGTTACGTGCCGCACCAAAGAAGCGCTTGGGGCGTTGCAATGCGTTCGCGTCAACACCACCTGTCAGAACCTTACCAGAGGACGGTACAACTGTGTTGAATGCACGACCCAGACGGGTCACGGAATCGAGCAGGATCACAACATCACGCTTGTGCTCAACCAGACGTTTTGCCTTTTCAATGACCATTTCTGAAACGGCCACGTGGCGTGTCGCGGGTTCGTCAAAGGTAGAGGATACAACCTCGCCCTTAACAGAACGCTGCATGTCTGTAACTTCCTCAGGACGTTCATCAATCAACAGCACGATCAAATAGCATTCTGGATGGTTTTTCTCGATGGAATTGGCAATATTTTGCAACAAAACCGTTTTACCGGTCCGTGGCGGCGCCACGATCAAGCAACGCTGGCCTTTACCGATAGGAGACACCAAATCAATGATCCGCGCCGAGCGGTCTTTGATTGTGGGATCTTGGACTTCCATGTTCAGACGTTCATCAGGGTAAAGCGGCGTCAAGTTTTCAAATGCAACTTTGTGACGCGCCTTTGCAGGGTCTTCAAAGTTAATCTGGGTCACTTCGGTCAATGCAAAGTAGCGCTCGGAATCGTCAGGAGCCTTGATCAAACCTTCAATCGTGTCGCCAGTGCGCAACGAATGCAGGCGGATCATGTCAGGCGAAACGTAAATATCATCAGGACCAGCAAGATAGTTAGCCTCCGGAGAGCGCAGAAAACCGAACCCGTCTTGCATGACTTCCAGCACACCGTCACCGGAAATCTGCCAACCTTCATCCGCACGTTCGCGCAGAATTTGGAACATCATCTCGCCTTTGCGCATCGTTGAAGCGTTTTCGATCTCCAGCTCTTCGGCCATGTCGATCAGGCTTTTGGGAGACTTCGCCTTAAGATCGGCAAGATTGAGTGATTCGAGTGTCATGAAATATCCTTGGCCGCACGCAAAAGCGTCTGCTGGCCAGTGTTTGAAAATAATACGGGTACTGCGATCCCCGAACGGGGTGCTGTGTGTTCTTTACGGGCTACCACAGGCCCTGTCAATTCATCTGACGCCTAGAACTTTACCGTGACTGAAAACACAATAAATATCATTAGCAGCGTCGGCACTTCGTTCATCATGCGGTATTGGCTGCCCGTTACGGTATTTTCACCACGCTGGAATCCCTTCATCCTGCGCATCAGCCACAAGTGAAACACTGTCATTGCGATCACAGATGCGCCTTTGGTCCACGGCCATATGTCGCCCCAATAGACAATCCCCGGTGTTGCGACCAATAGCAAACCAAACACCCATGTTGCCATCATAGCTGGGCTCATAATCACCTTTGCCAATTTGAACTCCATCATGGCAAAGAGTTTGTGCGTATCCCCGCTGAGACCTACCTGCTCGGTGTGATGGACCATAAGCCGTGGGAGATAAAACAAGGCTGCCATCCATGAGATGACCGAGATGATATGGAACCCTTTGATCCAAGGGTAAGCTGTTATCAGAAGATCAGTCATGTTTTTTCCTCAGTGCCTGACCCTCTCTCTAATAATAATAAAGATATAAAGTAAGATTGTAGTTTTAAGTAGGGAACGGAAATCCTGTGGATTAAATTGTTATCCACATTTTTAGAGGCCGTAAATACACGGGGAAAAGCCGATGTTGATAACCTATCAAATATTAACATAACTGTTATTTTACAGTTAGATACGTAAATATATTCTAATATTACCCTGTGGAAAACTCTGTGTATTTATTAGGCATCTAAAAACTTACCAAGCGGTGAATTTATTCTTTTCCACGGTGGGGGAATCGTGGCTAAACTTGCTGAGAGATGCGGCTTATCCCCCTCTTGAACCTAGCGCGTGAATTGCGGACAAGTTGTAACCACGCCTTACCCTCATTTATGCAAGAGTTATCCACATGTCTGTCCCGATGATCCTCGCCTCTGGCTCTGCCATCCGCAGTCAGATGTTACGACAAGCTGCTGTGCCGCATGACGTTATCATCGCGCGTGTGGATGAAGAATCGATTAAAGCTTCACTTATCTCCGACGGCGCCCCACCCCGCGATGTTGCCGATGCCTTGGCTGAACTAAAGGCCGCCAAGGTCAGCGATAAAAACCCTGGCCGCTTGGTTATGGGCTGTGATCAGGTGTTGGATCATGCGGGAAAGCTGTTGAACAAACCTGAATCGCCAGCGGATGCTTTGGCCCAGCTAAAGACGCTGCGGGGTGATCGTCATACGCTTTTGTCTGCTGCGGTGATCTATGAAGACGGTAAACCGCTGTGGCGGCATATTGGGCAGGTCCGGCTTAGGATGCGTGATGCCAGCGACAGCTATCTGCAAGACTATGTAGATCGGAACTGGGACAGTATCCGCCATGCGGTTGGTGCATATAAATTAGAAGAAGAAGGCGTGCGCCTGTTCTCGCGTATTGATGGAGATTACTTTACGGTTCTGGGTATGCCTTTGTTAGAGATATTGAACTACCTCACCCTACGCGGAGACCTTAACCAATGACCGAGTTACCCCGTATCCCTTTAGCTGGTGTGATCGGATCGCCTATTGCCCATTCCAAATCCCCGCAACTGCATCGTCACTGGCTTGAGACATATGGCATCGCTGGCCACTATATCCCAATGGATGTGTCGGTTGATAATCTGGAAGAAGTGTTACGTACTTTGCCCAAGATGGGTTTTGTCGGGGTCAATTTGACCATCCCTCACAAAGAAAAGGTGATGGAATTTGCTGATTTGATCACAGATCGTGCAACATTGATTGGGGCGGCGAATACGTTGATTTTCCGTAAAGATAGTAAAATTCACGCTGATAATACAGATGGTTACGGGTTTATCGAAAATCTAAAAGCAGGTGCGCCCCATTGGGTGCCCTCCGCCGGACCTGCCGCTGTTTTAGGTGCCGGGGGCGCTGCACGGGCTGTGATTACTTCGCTGCTGGACGCGGGTGTCCCCGAAATTTTATTGTCCAATCGCACGCGAATTCGCGCAGAGCAGCTCCAAAAAGAGTTCGGTAACCGTATTCAGGTTTATGACTGGGTGCAGGCCGGAAATATGATTGATGACGCAAGCCTGCTGGTCAACACAACCTCTCTCGGGATGATTGGCAAAGGTGAATTGCGTGTCCCTCTGGATGGTTTGCGCTCGGAAACCATCGTGACTGATCTGGTTTATGCGCCATTAAAAACCAAAATGCTGGCCACAGCAGAGGAATACGGATGCACCACGGTTGATGGCCTTGGTATGTTGTTGCATCAGGCCGTTCCTGCCTTTGAACGCTGGTTTGGCCGCCGCCCCGAAGTAAACCGCGCCACACGTGCGGCGGCGTTGCGCTGATGTTTGTTCTTGGTCTCACAGGTTCCATTGGCATGGGGAAATCCACCACTGCCCAAATGTTTGTCGAATTAGGCTGCGCGCTGTGGGATGCGGACGCGGCTGTGCACCGGTTGTATGCGCAGGGTGGCGCTGCGGTTGCGCCTTTTGCTGCTGCCTTTCCTGATGCTATCGTTGACGGCGCTGTGTCGCGTCTCGCATTGAAAGACATCATTGGCCGCGATCCTGCGGCGTTGAAGCAGATAGAACAGATCGTACATCCGTTGGTAGGTGAGGACCGTGCCGATTTCCTTACCCAAACCACTGCCGATATTGTGGTTCTGGATATTCCACTTTTGTTTGAAACAGGCGGCGATGCGCGTGTGGATGCGACGGCCTGCGTGTTCACCGATGACGCCACCCAAGAGGCGCGGGTGATGGCACGCGGAACAATGACGCGTGAGCAGTTTTTATCGATTAAAGCCAAGCAAATGCCAGCCGCTGAAAAATGCACCCGTGCGACCTATGTGATCCAGACGGATACGCTTGAACACGCGCGCACGCAGGTGCAGAACGTGGTTGAAACCATACGGAGCCAGCTAAATGCGTGAGATCGTTCTCGATACTGAAACCACTGGCTTTGATCCCCAGTCAGGTGACCGCATTGTTGAGATCGGCGCAGTTGAACTCATGCGCCACGTGGCGACGGGAGTGACCTTCCACGAATATATCAACCCGGAACGCGGTATGCCTGACGAGGCGTTTCAGGTGCATGGTCTGGGCGATGAATTTCTTCGTGATAAACCCAAGTTTGCTGCTGTAGGTCAGGCGTTTCTGGATTTCGTCGGCGATAGCAAAATGATCATTCATAATGCTGCTTTCGACATGAAATTTCTAAACTTTGAATTGGCCAAGATGGGCCTGCGCCAACTGCCGTGGGAACAGGCGGTTGATACGCTTGCCATCGCCCGCAAGAAATTTCCAGGTTCACCATCGTCGCTTGATGCGCTCTGCCGCCGCTTTGGGATTGATAACACATCCCGTACATTGCACGGCGCGTTATTGGACAGTGAAATTCTGGCTGAAGTCTATTTGGAACTGATTGGCGGCAAGCAGCCTGATTTTGGCTTGTCCACCCGCGCCGAGCCGAAAGAAGGCGAGACAAATACCGCTTGGGCACCGCGCCCGCGTGCGACGCCCCTGCCCTCGCGTGTATCGGAAAAAGAAAAAGCCGCCCATGCCGAGTTTGTCGGCAAATTGGGCGGCGATGTCTTGTGGCTTAAAGAGTAACGCTTATGCGTCCGATTTAGGCGCTTCTTCGGCCTGACGGCGTGCGATTTCATTGCGATACAGCGATACAAAATCAATGTTCTCAAGGTTCAGCGGCGGGAAACCACCGTCACGTGTGATATCGCTGACGATACGGCGCAAGAACGGGAAGATCATGCGCGGGCATTCGATCAGCAAGAACGGGTGAAGCTGTTCTTCTGGTACGTCTTGAATGTCAAAAATACCGACATAGTCGATTTCCAGCGCGAACAAAGTTGTGTCTGCGCCTTTTGCTTTTGAAGTCACGTTCAGCTTGATTGCGGATTCATACTGGTTTTCGGTAGACCGCTTTTTCGCGTCAAGGTTCACCTGAACCTGAACGTCAGGCTGCACATCGCTTGGTGCCCCTTTTTGCGCCATGATGTTCTCAAAAGACATATCACGGATGAATTGACCCAATACGCGCATTTGTGGGGCTTTGGGTTGTGTCGCTTCGGCTTCGGCCATAATAGGCTCTCCTCTTTGGAGCTGCAAAAAATACTGAGGTACGCTTAACAGGTCAGGCGTGACCCCTCAATCGCTTAGTGTTTTGGTTTTTAGTGCTTGGTCCAGCCCGATGATCCCTTGGGCGCATCGTCATCAGGTATCTCAACAAATTCACCGTCAATCACATCGCTTCTGCCCTGCTGGGGCTGGCCTTGCGGGCGTTGCGCGGAATTTGCCGCGCCAAAGCTCTGGATATTCACACGTGCACGAATTGCTTGGAAGGCAGCCTGACGAATGGCAGGGACCAGCAGCGCAAAACCCATGGTATCTGTGAAAAAACCGGGAGTAAGCAAAAGCACACCGGAAAACAGGATCATCGCACCATGCACCAAAGGTTCGGTTGGGTCGCGCATGTCACTAAACGAGCTTTGGACCTGTCCCAATGCCATCCGACCCTGGCTGCGCACCAGATATGTACCCGCCAGCGCGGTTAAAATAACGATCAAAAGGGTTGGCCATAGGCCAATAAACCCGCCGACTTGGATGAATAAACCGATCTCAATCACCGGAACGGCGATAAATGCGATTAAAAGCCACATGTATTTGCTTCCTTTCTGGGGGCTACAGTAGACTTGAGCCCAGTTGATACCTACATAGGGTGCTTAGACGATTGTTTCCACGCCTACTCCTCATGAGGTCCATATGAATTCGCCGCTAATCCAGATCTTGGTGCTTGCCGCCATCGCAGTTTTTTTGATCCTGCGGCTGAAAAATGTGTTGGGTACACGTGAAGGTTTTGAAAAACCGACAGCTGTACCTCCTCCGATCCGTAACACGGGCCCCGCGTTTGAAGTGATCGAGGGCGGTCCCGATCTGGATATCACTGATCACTTCGCCGAGGGCACAGCCCAAGCCCGCGCTCTGGCAGAAATGAAACGCCTTGAGCCATCTTTCAATGTGGGTGATTTCTTGGGTGGTGGTCGTGGCGCCTATGAGATGATCGTCATGGGCTACGAACACGGCGAGCTTGATACCATCAAGCCCTTCATCTCAGGTGATATTTACGAGAGCTTTGTTGAGGGTGTGGCCGCACGCGAAGACCAAGGCCTGACCATCGAGGCCAGTTTCATCGGCGTGCGAGAAACGACATTGGATAATGTGACGCTGGACCCCGATACAAAAGAAGCCGAAATGACATTGCGATTTGTGGCAGAGTTGACACAGGCTGTGCGTAATTCGGAAGGCGAGATTGTAGAGGGCAGTGTCACTGATGCTAAAAAGCAAAAAGACACGTGGGTTTTTGCCCGCATAATGGGCTCGGATGATCCGAATTGGTTGTTGGTTTCTACAGACGGGTAATATGCGCATTTCGCATCAGTGCCTTTACTTTGGCCTCGCTGCTGGCGGGGCCTTTGGCGTCTGAAGTTACATATAATGTCCTGTCGTTTGACGATCTGGATGGTTGGGCAGCGGATGACCACGCGGCCGCGTTTACGACCTTCCTCAACACCTGCAAAGACATGAAAGACCCTGATTGGGAATCTGTTTGTGCCTTTGCAAAATCGGGCCCCGATCCACGAGATTTCTTTGAATTGCTATTTCGTCCTGTCCTGATTGAGGATGGCCAAGACGCTATGTTCACCGGATATTTTGAGCCCGAGCTGGATGGGTCGTTAACACCGACTGACCGCTACAAATATCCTGTCTATAAAATGCCATTGGAAGCACGGCAGAACCGTCCTTGGTTGCCCCGCCGTGATATTCTGGAATCGGGTGTGATGAATAACCGTGATCTGGTGATCGCCTATGTCGATGATCCGGTTGAGCTGTTCTTTCTACAAATCCAAGGTTCTGGCCGTATTCGCCTGCCCGAGGGCCGTGCCATTCGTGTGGGGTATCGCGGCTCCAACGGGCATAACTATCGTTCTATCGGTCAAGAACTGGTGCGCCGCGGTGTGTATGAAGCGCATCAGGTCAGCGCGGAAGTCATCAAAAATTGGGTGCGGCGTAATCCTTTAGACGGGCAAGAACTGCTGTACTACAATCCCTCCTATGTGTTTTTCCGTGAGGTCAGCGAAGTCCCTGCGGACAAGGGGCCGCTGGGCGCGATGAACCGCTCGATCACCAGGATGCGCAGTATTGCAGTGGACCCCAAATATATTCCCTTAGGCGCGCCTGTCTGGATCGAAAAAGCAGGTAAAGTGCCATTACACCGTCTCATGATAGCCCAAGATACAGGATCAGCGATCAAAGGGTCACAGCGCGCTGATGTGTTCTTTGGTACAGGTGATGAGGCGGGCCGTGAGGCCGGCACATTACGTGATCCGGGGCGGCTGATGGTGTTGCTGCCTATTCAACGCGCCTACGCCCTACTGCCTGAAAGCGCGATATGAAACGCGGCCAGTTGAGTGCAGAAGATCAGGAGTTATGGGACCGTGTACGCGCCAGCGCCCAGCGGATGAAACGCAGTAACCTTGAGCCACAGCGCTTTGACCCTGACAGCAGCCTACCCGCACCCGCAGTTGCCAGCCCCCGCAACATTCGCAAGGCGCAGTCGCTTATTCTGGGTAAGCCCAATCCGCCTTCTCGTGGCACCACACATAATCTAGCCCCCGCAATTCACGATCAAATCCGTCAGGCCCCTGTGCAGATGGATCAGAAGTCTTTCGGCAAGCTCAAGCGCGGCAAGCTGCGGCCAGAGGGCAAGCTGGATCTGCACGGAATGACGTTGGACCGTGCCCATCCTGCGTTGATGAGATTTGTGATGAGCGCCCATTCGCAGGGCAAACGCCTGATCCTAGTGGTGACGGGCAAAGGTAAGCAACGCGACGAAGGTGGCCCGATCCCTGTGCGCCACGGTGTGCTGCGCCATCAAGTGCCGCAATGGTTGGCGATGCAGCCGATGAAGTCGGTTGTGCTACAAATCGCGCAGGCCCACATCAGCCATGGCGGCGGCGGCGCCTATTACGTTTATTTACGCCGCCACAGGTAGGTCACGCTGATAGCGCAAAATGCCCAATCCTGCGATCAATGCACCGACAAAATAGAAAACCGCAATCGGGATCATTTGATCTGGAAAATCAACGCCATAGTCGATGAATGCCCCTGTGATCCCCGGCCCGATGGCCGAGCCAAACACCATTAACGCCGCTGCTGCCGCTTTGATCGCGCCCAGATTTCTGGTGCCGTAGAACACAGACCAAAGTGCTGCAGTTGCGGTGCCTTGGGTGCCCTGCCCGATGCCAAAAATCATCAGCCCCACACCTGCCATAAAAATCGAATCCGCATAGGCCAGCACCAAAAACGAGATGCCAAAGGGGATCATTTGGAACGGCACAATCCATTTCACGCCGAAACGGTCAATCGCCCAACCTGTGATAAAGGTGAAGGCAATGCTGGACACCGTATAGGCGGGCATCAATGCCACAAAGGAAACAAGGCTCCAGCCTTTGATCTCGGTCAGATGAACCTGTTGGAAAAACAACGCGGTACCCCATGTAGAGGGGCCAAGGATGATGGGAATAAGGATGTAAAACAGCGGATGGCGCAACATCTGTGTACGTGTCCAATGTACGCCGCCCATTCCCAAGGTTTGGGTGCTGTCCGCCATAGATTGCGGCGTGCGTTCCTGCCTGAGCAGAATTTGCATGATCGGGATCATTGCCACGATGAAAACCGCGGCCAGCAGCCACAGGTTCTGCCAATGCCATGTGGCCAAGAGGCCCACAAACATCACCGGCAAAATCGCTTGGCCTACAGCAAACCCCATGGAAGAAAGAGAAAGCGCCCGACCCCGCGTGGCGATAAACCAGCGTGACATTGCCACCGCCCCAAGTTGCGACAGCATCCCCTGCCCCATGAACCGCAACGCAAAGATCACAAACACCAGTAGAAAGCCGTTTGGCACAATCGACATTGCCACACAGGCCAACGCTAGCAGCGCCATTACCGCAAATGACAAATGCCGCACGCGAAACCTGTCTGTCAGCACACCTGCCCAGATCATGGCAACGGCGGACAGCGTGGTGCCAATGGTATAAATGCCGCCCCATTGGCCGTCGCTGAGGCTGAACGCGCCTTTCACCTCACCCGCGAATAGCGAGATGAAATAGGTTTGCCCGAAGGATGATGTGAAGGTCAGCAAAAATCCGGCAAGTAGGAAAAGCCGATTGTCGACAAGAAAACGTAAATAGCCCATGCGCCATAAATTGCTGACGCATGGGGAAATGGGAAGAGGTTAAAGCACGTAGCGGCTTAAATCTGTGGATTTTACCAACTCGCCGAGGTTCTTTTCGACAAAATCGGCATCAACCACGATCTGTTCACCCCCACGGTCAGGCGCGGAGAAGCTGAGTTCTTCAAACACCCGCTCCATCACCGTATACAATCGCCTCGCGCCAATGTTTTCAACGGATTGGTTCACATCCGCCGCAATTTTAGCCAGCGCCTTGATGCCATCCTCGGTAAAGCTCACCTCGACCTCTTCAGTACCCATCAATGCAGTGTATTGCAGCGTCAGCGCATTGTCGGTCTCTGTCAGGATGCGGACGAAATCGGCTTCGGTCAGCGCACGTAGTTCCACACGGATCGGCAGACGGCCTTGCAATTCAGGCAGCAAATCCGACGGTTTCGCGATGTGAAAGGCGCCTGATGCGATGAACAGCACATGATCGGTTCTAACGGGGCCATGTTTGGTGCTGACAGTGGTGCCTTCAATCAGCGGCAGAAGATCACGCTGCACACCCTCGCGGGAGACATCGCCACCGCGTGCATCGGCGCGGGTACACACCTTGTCAATTTCATCAAGGAACACGATGCCATGCTGCTCAACGGCTTCGATCGCGGCGCGGGTGACTGTTTCATCATCCAGCAGTTTATCCGCTTCCTCACCGATCAATATTTCATAGCTTTGTGCCACTGTCAGACGCTTTTTGGTAGTACGCCCGCCCATGGCTTTTCCGAACATATCCCCAAGGTTCATCATGCCCATGCCACCGCCACCGGGTTGACCAGGGATTTCCATCGCGGAAAACGGATTGGAGGTATCGGCGACCTCAAGTTCTATTGTTGTCTCGTCCAACTGTCCGTCATGTAGCTTTTTGCGGAACATATCGCGGGTTCCTTCGCGGGCGTCTGGCCCTGCGATGGCGTCAATCACGCGCTCTTCTGCGGCTTTCTGGGCGTTTGCCTTGACGTCTTCGCGCATGTGGTCGCGGGTCATAGCGATAGCCGCATCCAATAGATCACGGATGATCTGTTCAACATCGCGGCCCACATAACCCACTTCGGTGAATTTGGTTGCCTCAACCTTTAGGAAAGGCGCACGGGCCAGTTTGGCCAAACGGCGGCTGATTTCGGTTTTGCCCACGCCTGTAGGTCCGATCATCAGGATATTCTTGGGATAGACTTCGGCGCGGATATCATCGGGCAGCTGGCTGCACCGCCAGCGGTTACGCAAGGCCACGGCAACGGCGCGTTTGGCGTCGTCTTGGCCGATGATATAGCGGTCCAGTTCGGATACGATTTCGCGGGGGGTCAGATTGGTCATGCTTTAACTTTCTCAACGGTCAGATTGCCGTTGGTATAAACGCAAATGTCAGAGGCGATTTTCATCGCGTCGCGTGCTACGGTTTCTGCGTCACGGTCGCTGTCGATCAGCCCACGTGCAGCGGCCAGCGCAAAGTTTCCGCCCGAACCGATGGCGGCGATGTTATGCTCGGGCTCTAACACATCCCCCGCACCTGTGATGATCAACAGCTCTTTGCCGTCCGTCACAATCAACATTGCTTCCAGTTTTTGCAGATATTTATCTGTCCGCCAGTCTTTGGCCAGTTCAACACTGGCACGCTGCAATTGTCCCGGCGTTGCTTCCAGCTTGGCTTCCAGCCGTTCCAGCAGAGTGAACGCATCTGCAGTCGAACCCGCAAAGCCGACGATCACATCATAACCGCCCGGTGACAGCCTGCGCACCTTGCGCGCGGTGCCTTTGATCACGGTTTGGCCAAGGCTGACCTGACCATCTCCTGCAATCACCACTTCGCCGTCTTTTTTCACGCCGATGATGGTTGTGCCGTGCCAACCGGGAAAATCTTGTTTTGACATAATGCCTCCTAAGTTAAAGCATATATGAAAACCCAAATGCAGTTTCGCAAGGCTATTCCCCGAAAGGATTTAGATGTCTGTGGTCAAATCTCTTAAAATCGAGGCCCAGCGGCTGTTTGTAAGTCTCGCTCAACAGGCGGGTTTGCAGGCAGAAAACTATGCGTGCAAAGCAGAATGGATAAAGGATGACCGCAACCGCCTACATATTGTACAACGTTATGATCAGGCAGGTGGCGCGTCGGTGGTGCTTAAATACGCTCAACGACCCGTAGATCAGGAAGAGTTTTCACGTGTTCTAGATGCACATCACAATGCGCATGCCGCATTGGCGGGATCGAACACCAATATTGTACCTGAGATATTGTCAGAGGACCGACAGGCACAGGCCTATTTGATGCGGTATGTGTCTGGTGAAACTTTTTTGGAGAGATGTCGCAATCAAGAGGATCACACACCGTTTCTGCGCCGTGCTGGATCATGGATGTCTGCGTTTCATGGAGGAACTGTGCAACAAAAACGGGCGTTTCAACCCCGTTTTATGGTCAATCACATGCACAAACTGGCAGGCCAGATGAAAAACGGAGAGCGGCGCATCAGCGGGCAAAGTGAGTTTATTCCCTATGCTGAAAATATTGGCGCCCATGTGGGTGCGGCCGAAGGGCATATCGGCACGATCAGTGCGAAACACGGTGATCTGAACGCGCACAACATTCTAATGTCGGATGACACCACCGCCGTGTATGATTTTTTAGGCGCAGATAATGCGCCTGTTGCCTATGATATTGCACGGTTTTTGCAAAGCTATACGCAGATGGTAGGTGAATTGGACGACGTGCCAAAGGGGCTGGCCGTGCCGCAACGCGCATGGGATGCATTTTTTGAAGGCTATACGTTAGTCAGTGCCGATGATCCGATCCTTGTTTTTATCTCCAAAGTCCAAGTGCTGACAGATTGGAATAGAATGCAGGACAAAAGCACACTCAATGGTATCATCCGGTTGGAACGGGTCAAAAAAATAGCGCGCCAAGCATTTGCCTGACGCGCCATTCGTTTTGAAGTGAGCCAGCTTAGATGGACTCTTCGATCCAGCTTTGCAGGGCGGCCTTGGGGCGTGCGCCTGCCATGTTGGAAACAACCTCACCGTCTTTAAAGATAAACAGCGCAGGAATACCGCGCACACCCATTTGGGCAGGTGAATTTGGGTTTTCATCAACGTTTACTTTGACGATTTTCACTTTGCCTTCCATTTCGGCAGACAGTTCCTCAAGCGAGGGACCGATTTGTTTACAAGGGCCGCACCATTCCGCCCAGAAATCCACCACAACGGGGATGTCAGAATTTTTCACTTCGGCGTCGAAGGTCGCATCGGTAACAGAAACAGTGGCCATAAAGCTCTCCATGGGTTCGGGTTTGAATGATACCTAAGAAGGCATGTTGCCTGCGTCAAGGTAACCTGTGCGCTGTAACGCACCGGTAACGGTATCGTGGGGCAGGGGCATCAGCGCCCCGGTGCGAGTCCACAAGATCGCAGTGTCGATTTTATGATCGGGGTAAATGGCCTGCAAAGCATGGGTATAGGCGCCCATCTGGCGCAGCAAACCTTCGGGGCAGGTGGCAGGCGAATCTGGCACGGTGCGGTTGGTTTTGAAATCAACAGCCAGTATTCGATCATCCGTTATAATCAATCGGTCAATAATCCCGTACATCCGTTTGCGGCCCAGATCAGCGGTGACAGGCACCTCTGCCATGGCGTTGGGCGTAAATAGATCGGCCAGCGCCGGATGCTCCAGAACGCCCAAGGCTTCGGCCAGCGCCATGGCGGCCTGATCAGGGTCCGTATTGCGCAACAATTGCTCGGCGGCCTCATTGCGCTGCTGGGTGGTGAGGGCCGCGAGGTTTTCCAACAGCATATGCACAAGCGAACCATAGGACATCGCCGCTTCTTCATCCATCCCATCTTCGCCCGCCAGCGCTTTTGCACCGCCCAGATCAGACGGCGACAGCACTTCGGTCCGCTCAGGGGCAGGCGGCGGATTGGTGGTAAAGACAGGCTCTAACACAGGGACAACAGTCTCTTTCGGAGGCACGGTAACGACGGGTAGATCGTTCCAGCCTTCTTGCTCATGGCGAATGCCAAACACAGGCCCTTCATTGAACGGCTTGGCGTTCAGATGGTGCAAAGCAGCTTCGGTCATCTGATACCAACTACCGCCGTCTTTGGGCAATTCACCCGCTGCCGCAACAATCAGCCATTTTTCTGCGCGTGTCATGGCGACGTAAAGCAGCCGCAGCCCTTCTTGGGTTTGCGCCTCTTTCAATGTGTCAATTTGTGCAGCGATGGCTTGGGTCATATCGCCTGAATTGGGTTTCCATATCGGTACACCATCCAGCGTGATAATCTCGTCGCGGATTTCGTTCTTTTTGGTGCCTGTGTCGGGCATGATTACAATTGGCGCTTCCAGCCCTTTGGCCCCATGCACGGTCATCACGCGGATTTGGTCAGAGGCGCTGTCAATCTGGCGTTTGATCTCCAGATCATCGGCCTGCATCCACTCCAGAAACCCTGTGAGGCTGGGCACTTCTGTCCGCTCATACGCCAAAGCCTGCCCCAGCAGCGCGTCAATTCCGTCTTCTGCCTCGGTGCCCATCCGAGCCAAAAGTAAGCGGCGGCCATCGTGCAAAGTGAGGATACGCTCAATCAGATCGTAGGGCCGCAAAAAATCCACCTGACTGCGCAGGTCATGCAAAATAGCCATCGTTTTTGGGTATTTACCTTCTTGTGTACGCAGATATTGCCATAAATCTTGTTTCAAAGGCCGATAATGCGCCAGCGTGAACAACGCCTGTTCGTCCCACCCAAACAGCGGTGATCGTAGCGCCGTTGCCAAAGACAAAGCATCATCAGGGGTGGACAGAAAAGACAAAAGCGCACCGATGTCACGCACCGCCAATTCCGCCCCAACCTTCAAGCGATCTGCCCCAGCAATGGGCAATTCAGCCGCTTTGCAGGCGCGGATAATCTCAGAAAACAGGCCCGTTTTACGCCCGCGCACAAGGATCAGGAAATCGCCTGCGGTGATCCGGCGGCGGATCGTTTCGCGGTTTTTACCTTCATCAGGGATGTAATGTTCACCCTCTATCAAATGCTTAATCTGCTCGGCGATTTGATCGGCAAGGATTACCGTGTGGTGCTGATCGCTTTTGCGGTCCACAGGATCGGTCCAATCGGCCTCTTCGTCATCATCAGTGCTTTTCTCAATCAAGGGCCATAGATCAACACGGCCGGGCAGGGCGTCTTTGAAGGCCAGATGGGTCATCGCCTCGTCCATGCGCGGTTCGGGTTGGGTGTTGAAGGTCTGATCCACCGCCCGCAAGATCGCGGGAGAGGACCGGAAAGAGTAATCAAGGCTCTGGTTCTGGAAATCCAGTTTGGCTGCTGTCAGGCTTTCTTGGAATGAAACGCGTTTGAGGTCGAATTCACGTGGATCAGCCCCTTGGAACGAGTAAATAGACTGCTTTTTATCCCCCACAACAAACAATGTGCGCGACGTCTGTTCTTCACGCGCCCCTGCACCAGAGGCAAATTCATCCGCCAGCTTTTCAATGACATCCCATTGCCGCGGCGAGGTGTCTTGCGCCTCGTCCACCAGAATATGATCAATGCCACCATCAATGCGGTACAGCACCCAAGCTGCAACTTTGGGGTCATTCAACAAGGCGCGCGCGCGCAGGATCAGATCATCGAAATCCAACCAACCGCGTTTTTGTTTTTCGGCCTCGTATCGGGTGATAAATACTTTGGAAAAACGGTGCAGCGCACGGGTGCGTGACAGGTTGCGGGCACGCATTTGCAGGTCATGCGCCTCTAGCGCACGTTGGGCCAAATCCTCAAACGGCGATAGCATCGGCCCGAGATCGGTCTGCGCGCCTTTGGTTGGGAAACTTTTGCGCAGCTCCATCTTTTGGGTCAGCAGCAGCGCCTTCAACTTGTCCAGATCAGTGATTATGGGCGCATCAAAATTGATGGCGCGTAGCCCATCGGCCAATTTGGGCATGGTTTTGTTGTTCTGTGCCGCAAAAACGCCAATCGCCTCGGGCATCCAGCGGGCAACGGCCTGATCCATCACATCGCGGGGCAGATCGTTGATGTCAAAACCATCGGGCAGATCAAACAGCGCAGTCAGATCATCAGGCAGCATGTCAAACAGCTCGCGCTTACCTGTGATTGCTTGGGTGAGCGAGCCAAAGTTATCGCCCGTGTAATGGGCCGCCAAATCGGTAACCAGCCGCGCCTGCGGCCCTTCGGCCATGGTGTCCAAAATATCGGCACGCAGCAATTCGGCGGCGCGATCTTCAATTTCTTTGAATTGAGGGCTTACTCCTGCTTCTAGCGGAAAACGCCTTAATAGAGACGCACAAAACGAGTGGATTGTCTGGATTTTCAGGCCACCGGGGGTTTCGATCGCTTGGGCAAACAGGGTGCGGGCATCGCGCAGTTGCGCGGCGGGTATGTCTTTTAGAACTCCCAGATCACGCAGGGCGGCACGCAGTTCGTCGTCTTCCATCATCGCCCATTCGCCAAGGCGTTTGAACAGACGGTTCTGCATCTCAGAGGCGGCAGCTTTGGTGTAGGTCAGACAAAGGATGTGCTGTGGTTTGACCTCATCCAACAGCAAACGTGCCACGCGGTCTGTCAAAACCCGGGTCTTGCCCGATCCCGCATTGGCGCTGAGCCAAGTTGACGTGTCAGGCCGTGCTGCCATGATCTGGGCGCGGGTTGCATCGTTCCATTCGGGCAGGTCAGTCATGTCAAATCCTCAGGCTGTGCAGGATCGGAGGCATCCCATTCGCCAAACCGCGCCAGATGGTCAAACTCGCCATCAAAGATTACTTTTTCCATCATCCGACGCGAGGTGAAGCCTTGTTCTGGGTCCAGATAGGCCGCGATGAGGGTGCGCAGATTTTCCAGAACCACGGCTGGCGGCTCTTCCTCTAGCGGTGCGTCACGCTCAACAGGGGGATTACCAAGGCCGATAAATGTTGCACGTGAAACAACTGCGGTACCGACTTTTTTGAACGCGCCTTCTTCAACCATGGCGGCTTCGATCAACAGTTGCTTATCAAAGTGCTTTTGTTGTTTGTCGGTGGGCGGATTTCCGGTTTTATAGTCGTAAATCTGGATGTCGCCTGCGGCGTTTCGGTCAATCCGGTCGGCGACACCGCGCAAGGTAAAGCCGAGTTCGGGCAATTCCAGCGTACCACGGGCGTCTTTTTCAAAGGCGACAGGCACGGCAGTGGCCAGGCGGGTTTCCTCAGCCTCAATAAACCAATCGGCAATCCGCGCTAGACGCGCCAACCAGATCGTGCGAGCGGCGGGCCATGGGACCAGTTCGGTCAGGGTATCATGAGCGATGTTGAGCAGATGGGCGCGGTTGAGGTTGGCGGGGTCCACTATGACGGATTTCACAAAATCCTCCATCACCGCATGCACAACAATCCCGCGCAACGGCGCATCGGGGGATTGCACCAGCGGATATAGCGCCCGCAATCGCAGGCTGTGGCGGGCATAGATCGCATAAGGATCGCGGATTAATGTCTTGATTTCGGTCACAGACAGGCTGCGCGGACGTGCTGCCAAAGGCGGGCGCGGCGAGGGGCGCGGAGCGGACTCTACACGTGCCACAGCTTCCAATGCGCGGGCCTGACCCAGCCAATGATCGCCTCGGGCAATCATGGCATTCCACGCCTCAACGCCGCCTTGCTTTGGCAGGCCGCCCATCAAATTGCCCAAACGGTTCACCCAACGCGAGGGCACGGTTTCGGCATCTTCTGACCGGATGGAACGGGTGATCCAGACTTCAGGCGCACAGACCGCTTGCTGATAATCATGTGCAGCCAGCCCCACACGTCGTTCAGGCAGCAGCAACCCTGCGTCATTGCGCATTTTGCGGTTCAGCCACGGATCAGGCGGGGGGGCTTCGGGCCAAGTACCGTCGTTCAACGCGCCAAGGATCACCAGATCAGCGCCTTGCACACGGGCCTCCAGCGTACCCCAGATCATAATACCAGCGTGGGGCGCATCGCGGTCACGTACCTCACCGGCTGACAGCAAGGCACCCACCAGATCACCGTAATCAGCGGCAGTCAGGTCGGTGCCATAGCTGGCTTCATCTTCCAGCTCTTGCATGACGCGGCGCGCTTCTGCCCCCGCTTTGTGCTGCCACAATTCATGCGCATGGTTGGCGGAGGGGCCAGCAGCCAAAGCTTCGGCCAGTTCCAGATGCAGGTTTACCCAATGGGTGAGGGGGCGGGTTTCGTGGTCCAGATGGCCCATCATGCTATCCGCCACCCATGCGGCCCAAACCTTCATGGCTTCATCCTCTGGCACGGCTTTTTCGCATAGCTCGCGAAACGCGTCAGGCTCGGGGTATGGCAGGCCGTGCCGCCGTATTGCCAATTCACAACGTTGCGTGTGCAAGCGGTGCAAATTGCGCCCGTCGGCGCTATGGCTCAGCGGGTGTTTCAGTAACGTCAGCAGAGCTTCGGCATCCAGTTTGCGTGACATCAGCGCCGCGACATGCCGTAAAAAACGCCCCGGAGGGGACAAGTGCAGAGGCGTTCCTGCGCTGTCGTCGGGCAGGATATCCCAACGGCTGAGCGCCGCCGTCACCCGCCGCCCTAACATACGGTCAGGCGTGATCAGCGCTGCGGTTTGCCCGTCTTCGGCGGCTTGTCGCAGGCGCAGGGCAATTGCCAATGCTTCGGCGCGGGGCGTTTCAGCCAGTAGCAAGGTCATATCCTTGGTGGCATCAACCAAGTGATCCAGCTGCGGTCCCTCGATCCGCCACGCATCAGTGACAGGGGCAGGGCGCAAGGACAGCGAGACAAGTTTATTGCGTGCAGGCGAAGGCGGCACTGCGGGTTCATGCCAGTTTTCAACAGCGTTGGCTGTGCTGTCCAACCCTTGCATCAGGCGGTAAAACCGGAATTGTGGATGATCTTCGGAAATGAGTGGATCATCCAAAGCAGCCCAGACTTCGGGCGGTAGATCAAAGTCAAATCCGGGTAGAACCAGTGCCCCTTGGGGTAGTTTAGAGACTGCCTGCATGAGCATCATCATCGTACCGCGTGATCCTGTTGACCCCGCAATAATGACCGGATGCTGCGGCGGCTGTTCGGCCCAGAGCGCGGCAATGCCGCTGACACGTGCCCTTTGTCGGGCTTCTTTGTCGGGCATCGCTTCGGTCAGTGTTAGGTAATTCTGGACGATCCCCAAAAACACTTTGGCGCGTTCCCAATGGCCTGATTGATCCGTCACATCCAGATCAGCGATGTCATCGGGGGTGACCCCTTCGCCCTGCATTTCGTCAATCAAACCTGCAAGGCTATCGGCCAGATCATAGAGAGAGGCCCGTGAGGCAAGATCAGGTGATTGCTCTAATAAAGCAGAAATCAGGCCGATCAACTCAAGCCTTCGGCGTAGGGCGGGCACGCCTTCGGGGATGATCACGCTGGGCGCAAGGGTTTCCAGATCGCTGATCAGGCGGATACGCGGTAGCAGTCGCGCTGGCCCTTGCGCAAAAATCGTACGTAGGCGGCGGGCCATACGAGTGGTGTTTACGATCAGTTCAACACGGGCCAATGCTTCGGGCGGTTGCCCTTCAAAACGGTGCAGCAGGCCATCAACCAAAGCTTGTGGAAAATCGACGCCCGAGGGCAGGCCGAAAACGCGGGGTGTGTCTTGGGGTTCAAACATCTGATGCCAGCAATTCTTCTGCGGTGGTCACGCCACCTGGGTGACCTACATCGCACCACCTACCCGGATAGCGGAGTCCATGCAGTCTGCCTTTTGCCAACATTTGATCCCAGATCAGATTGAGAGAAAAAGCAGTTTCTTTAACTTCGGCCAATAGGTCTGTTTTGATGATCTGGACACCGCCATAAACCACACCTGCACCGCGTGTCAGTTGGCCGTTAGGGGCAAGGGTGAAATCCCCTGCGCCACTGTGCTCCAGCGCATGCTCGGGCGGAATACCCATCAAAAGCGCATCCATCTGATCTGGGTTCCACGCATCCAAAAGCAGGCGCAACGGGTTTGGGCCGTGCCAGATGGCATCCGTGTTCATGGTGATCACTGGCCCAGCGCCGAGCAGCGGCAGCGCGTTGCGCAGGCCACCGCCTGTTTCCAGAATTTCAGGCGCCTCGATAATCGTTTTCACACCCAAAGGTGCAAGATGCGTCTGCAACTGGTCAGGCAGGTAATGCAGGTTTGCCACAATCACAGGCGGTGCGATATCTTGGGCCAATTCAATCGCATGATCAATCAGGGGACGGCCTGCAACCTCAACCATCGGTTTTGGGCGGTCCGCTGTGAGGTGTTTCATCCGCGTGCCAAAACCCGCAGCGAACAGCATGACGGGCAGGCTCATGTTGCGCATTTCGATTTGAGCAGGGCAAGGCCCTCGGGCGTGGGAGTGGGCAAAGTGGTACGGATGTGATCGGCAATCGGTGCCATCGCAGGATGGGCCAGATTGCGTTCCACAAACTCCCAAACGCGGGGGATCAAATCAATGTAGCGTGGTTTGCCCAACTCAATGCAGAGTTTGGCAAAAGCACCAACAATACGCAGATTGCGCTGCACACCAAGGACCGCATATGCGGTGCGGAAAGCATCATTGTCTTGGGGGTTTTGGGCCAAATAGCGATCAATCATCGCCGCCTCAATAGCTGGGGGCACATCGCGCCGTGCGTCTTGCAAGATCGAAACAAGATCATATGCGGCATGACCCGACATTGCGTCTTGAAAATCCAACAGACCCACACGCGCAGCACCCGTGCGATCAGGCAACCACAGCAGGTTTTCAGCATGGTAATCACGCTGGATCAACACTTGGGGCGCGGCTTCAAGCGGGGCCAGCATATCTGTCATGAGCTGCTCAAACCTAGATTGTTCGGGCGTGTTTTTCGCACCTGTTAGGCCAAATAGATAATATTCATAAGCACGCGCTGCGAATTGGGTCATCGTCGTGGTGTCATAGGGCGCAAGGTGCGGCATCGGCGCAGCATGCAAGGTTGTCAGCACATCAACCGAAGCCTCGTAAAGCGGCAGTTCCAGCGCAGGATCACGCGCGATGACCTGTTTGAACAAATCGTCGCCCAAGTCTTCTATCAGAAGAAAGCCGTTTGCCACATCACGGTGCAAAATCTGAGGCGCGCTGAGGCCGATCCCGCGCAGGTGTTCTGCAATGGCGATAAACGGGCGCACGTCTTCGCCTTTGTCGGCTGGCGCGTCCATCAAGATTACGGTGCTGCCGTCAAGGGCAGTCAGCCGTTCGTATCTACGGTTGGAAGCATCGCCCGCGATTGTGACACGGGTGGCGTCTGCCCAACCGTTGTTTTGGATGAAGGCGGTCAAAAGAAATGCGCGGTCTGTCATGGGATCCAGTCAGTTAATGTGGCATCCCAGCGGGAAGCCGACCATGTGGCGTTCAGGGTGCGGTGGTTTTCAGCATCGGTTGCAGTAAGGGTGATGTCCAGCGCATCTTGGGGGCGTAACACCCCAAGACGGTCAGGCCATTCTATCAGGCAGATCGCATTTTCCATTGCTTCTGTCAGACCCAGTTCTTCGGTCTCTGACGGATCAGCAAGACGGTAGAGATCGGCATGCCAGATTTCATCACCCGATGAGGCGTCATAGATTTGTACCAGCGTGAATGTGGGCGAAGGCACGTCCTCTTGCACAGCCAATAAGGATTGGATCAATGCGCGTGCAAAATGGGTTTTCCCCGCGCCCACATCACCTGTCAGCAAAACAGTGTCACCCGCTGTCAGAACGGCCCCAAGACGGCGCGCAAGATCAGCAGTTTGATCGGGAGAGTGTAGGGAGGCGGAGATTTTCATGCGGTCAAACTAGCGGTCCTGCGCGGTGCTGGAAAGAGCCGTTATCAGCTGCCGTTGTTCAATTGTGAACGGCGGCCGTGTCAATAGAAAACCTGACGACTGTGGCACCGGATGCGATGGGGACCACCTTGCACAACATCGGGGGACGATCGTTGGGTGACACCTGCATCGACCACTCCCGTCGGTCCTGTCCATGTGCAACCGAGTCCTGTAAATTCTGCCACAAAGGATTGTGTGCAGACTTTTGCCGCCAGACCTTAACTGTGTCTATGATACTTGTGCCAGCCACAGTGCTTTCGCCAGGGGTGCTCCATAGTTGGTCATAGGCTTTGTTCGAAAAGGTCAGCTGACCCGATTGTGAAAATACCGCAAGCGCATCTTCGAAGGTATCAACAAGGTTCTGGTTCAGTTCAAGTTCGGCACGGAAATTTCTGGCAAGAGATATTTCCGCACTGATGTCTTCAATCAAAAACGCAATGGCGCCATCGGGATGTGGCCTGCCTTTTACGTTATAGGTTTGGCCGCTCTCTAGTGACCAGACCTCTTCAAATTTGCCGACTTCTGCCGCGCTTATCAGATCCGCCATGCGCTGACGCCATGTTTTATAGTTTTTTGGCTCTGGCATCCGGCGATTTTCCCGAAGCGCGTCAAAGAACGTATCAATAGTAGGTCGTGGGCTGAGAAATGAAACGGAAAGGCCTGTTAGGTCGGTCAGAGCGGGATTGAAAAGTGCCAGCTGGCGGTCCCTATTGAAAATAGCGAGGCCAATAGACAGATGCGCAAATGTTTTTGCCAGCGTTTGCACAAAGTCTCGCTGCGCTTCTTCTGCCCTGATTAACGCTGTGCGTGATGTCGCATGGTAAATTGTGCCACCATCGACCGGGCTGAGCATGACGTCGAACCACTCTGTTGTATTTGCTGCAGTGGGTTGGAACTGCACGCGATAAGTATTCACACCAGGCGTTGGGGGGGGGAGGTCAAAAACAGGGCCAGCGCTGTCTTGATCTGCCTTCTTTAATTGAAATTCGAGGGTGCGATACGCGTCATTGCGCCAGATCACTGCGCCAGAATGATCAGTTTTCCATGACGGGTGCGGCAGGCTTTTGCCAATCTGGCGGAGTAGCTCATGCCCTTTCGCGTCGTCGTGGGATGTTGATGAGGTATCCGCTGTAAAAAAGGTCAGGGAAGCGCCATCGTTTCGCCATTCAATCTGAAGAGTTGCTTTGTGTGATCCCTTGCCTTGTGCGCAGTGAACAACGGCTCTGCCATTTTGGCTTGAGGGGATTTCTTTTGGAAAGTCGGGGTATTGAGGCCGCAGTATTTCATAAAGATCGTGCCAGTTATGTGCACCGATTGTGATCGGAAATTTGGCAAGTGCAGCATCGCTTGCATATTCTAGCGTACCGTTTTTGAACAAGATCACAGGCAGGTCGTAAGCCGTGTGATGAAAGTGTTTGGGCCCAATTCGGAACACCCACCAAACGCAAACTGCAATGGTTGGAATGACAACAGCAATTGTCAGAATCGCAAAATGCAAAGGCTTTACCTCGCTTGGAAGCTGAACATGCCTTATTCTCTGATGATTATGCTTAACAAAGGGTTAACATTTAAGTCGAGGAGGGCTCAGGTTTCCGAAAACTGGATATTGTCGCCCAGTGTGATCGGGTTTTCCCCGCTCAGCGCGTCGATTTTACTGCGCGGCCAATGTACCTCAATGACGGCTCCAATATGGTTTCGCGGGTCATTTGTGTCTTCTACGCCGTTGGCAAATTTAAGGACGGCACCAGACCGCTCCAACAATGTTTTCGCAATAAACAGGCCCAAGCCCATGCCTTCGTACTCTGGGCGTGTGGCATCTGATTTATAGGGCCTGCGCCGCCCCATAAAAGGATCGCCCAGACGGCCCAGAAGATGTGTAGCAAACCCTTTGCCGTCATCCAGAATGCGCAATGTGATTGTTTTGTCAGTCCAATGCGCTTCGACCCAGACCGTAGTTTCTGCGAAATCTACCGCATTTTGAACGAGGTTACGCAGCCCATGAATAATTTCGGGCATGCGTAAAATTGTTGGCTGTGCCCCCATTATTTCATCACCCCCCTCAAGGTCGATCAGTACTTTTTTCCCGCGTTCCATATGCGGCTCTGCTGCGGTTTCCAGAATGGTGATTAAGGGAGCCCGCCGCATATGCAGGTCGTCTTTACCAGCGCGCCCCATATTGCGCAGAATGTCACGGCACCTGTTGGTTTGCTGCACAATCAATTCAGCGTCTTCACATAAATCCGGTTGATCGCGTAGTTCATGAACCAACTCCGCGCTTGCAAGTTTGATGGTGGCCAAAGGTGTCCCTAGTTCATGCGCAGCCGCAGCGACGACCCCGCCCAGATCAGTGAGCTTTTGTTCGCGGGCAAGGGCCATTTGTGTTGCGGCCAACGCATCTGACATCAAGTGGATTTCCGAAGTGACGCGGCGCGAATAGCTCGAAGAAAAGAGCACGGCGATGATTATGGCAGTCCACTGACCAAAGATGAACAACTGCGGAATTTCCAAAACATCGCCGCCCTGTGTACGAAGCGGCAGGTGAAAGAACGCCAGAAACGAAACGCTGGCAATGGCCACGGCGCACAACAACACAGTCGAACGCGCACTCAGCGCTGTGGCGGATATCGTCACGGGGCCAAGAAGTAACAATGTGAAGGGGTTGTTCAATCCGCCCGTCAGAAACAACAGGCTGCTCAGTTGCAGCAGATCAAAGATGATCATCGATACGTTCTGGCGTTCCGTCAGGCGGGTGTTTTCAGGAAATACAAAGGCAGCCACGAGGTTGCCGATCACCGAAACACCAATTGCAAAATAGCACCAGCCCAGTTCAAGCTGCAATCCAAAGACAAATGGCGTGAGCGTCACCGCCGTGACCTGCCCCGCAATCGCCACCCAACGCAGCAAGATCATGGTGCGAAGCCTGATCCAATTGGCCCGTTTGCGTTCTCCTAGTGATAGGATGGATTGCTGCGTCATCTTGGCGCCCCGCTAAAATGTGACTTGCATTGCTATGCCCCTAGAGTACTTGTGCCGCAATTCACCAGCAAGGGCGCGCAATGTCGCTGCGCCGACAGGAGCGTTTATGACCCGCAAAGCCGCACTTATCGCAGTTCTCGTTGCCGCAGCAGGATTAATTTCAATGCTGGTGCTTTCTTCTGGCAGCATGTTTGGCCTGAATGGCAAGGGCGAAAACCAATTTGCGCAATGTGGCGCAGGTGCCGTTGCTGGCGATCTGGGAGGGCCGTTTACTTTGATAAATGGTGCGGGAGAAACTGTGACAAACGAAGATGTGATCACCGAGCCTTCGCTGATTTACTTTGGCTATACATCTTGCCCTGACATCTGCCCGATGGACGTAGACCGCAACGCCAGAGCCGTCGAAATTCTGGAAGAGCGCGGCCAATCTGTCACCCCTGTTTTTATCACCATCGACCCTGCCCGTGACACCGTTGATATCGTCCGCGAATATGCTGCAAACATGCACCCGCGTATGATCGGGCTGACCGGATCGGATGAACAGATCGCAGTGGCAAGCAAAGCCTACCGTACCTATTACAAAACTAACCCGCCTGTGGATGGTGAATACCTCGTCGATCACACGACATTCAGCTACCTTGTCACACCGGAAAACGGATTTGTTGAATTCTTCCGCCGCGAAGTATCAGCCGAGGATATGGCAGATAAAATCGGCTGTTTTGTTGATCAAATCTGATGGCGGGTGTTCACGGCGCGTATTTTGGTTAAACTGATTGCACCTGCTTTCAATAAGGTAATCCACCATGCCACAAATTGAACTAGACGATATAGGCCCTGACAAGACACTGCTGTTGATGGATGACGATGAGCCGTTTTTACGCCGTCTTGCCAAGGCGATGGAAAAACGTGGTTTCGAAGTCGAAATGTCGGATTCTGTTGCGGCAGGCTCGGCTATTGCACGGGCGCGGCCCCCTGCCTATGCGGTTTGTGATCTACGGCTAGAGGACGGCAACGGTTTGGACGTTGTTGAAATCCTGCGTGAAAAACGTCCCGATGCACGGGTTGTTGTGCTGACAGGCTATGGCGCGATTGCCACGGCAGTGGCTGCGGTGAAAATCGGCGCGACAGATTACTTGTCCAAACCTGCCGATGCCACTGACATCACAAACGCGCTGCTGGCCAAAGGCGATGATCTACCGCCCCCGCCAGAAAACCCGATGAGCGCAGATCGCGTGCGTTGGGAGCATATCCAGCGGGTCTATGAGCTGTGCGATCGCAATGTTTCTGAGACAGCGCGCCGCCTGAACATGCACCGCCGCACCTTGCAGCGGATATTGGCCAAACGTAGCCCGCGCTAAACGTCGTAGCGTTTGCTGATTTTGTCTACGATCATACCATTGGGCAGCTCGACATTTGTATCAACCGTCCAGTCGCGGAAGCCGCGGCTTTGATAATACGTCAACCCGCCCTCATTATCGGCGCGGATTGTTGCGTTGATCCAGACATAGCCCAGCGCCTTGGCGGCCTCTGCATTGGCCGTGAACAAGGCAGAACCGATGCCAAGCCCCGCACGCCCGACTTGCACAAAGCTGGCGATGTCGCAGGCTTCTGGCGGTAAATTGGGATGCGGAGATATCCACTGAAACCCGATCACGGTCTCGTCACTGTCTACTGCCACGTGCCACGCTGAACGCTCCGCATCGGTTGCCATCCACTCTGCGATGTCGTTGCGCGTGACGGGCCGCACCATGGCTGTGGTGCCCCCGATTTCGATGATCTCGTTCAACAGCTTGGCCATAGAGGCGGCATCAAACGGCACGGCGGTTCTGACTTGGATCATGGCATTTCCTTCAAAAGTTGCTCATAGCGGGCTGTAAAATCTGTGCGGACCTCAACAGGTGGGCGTAGGGTGATGGTCAGCCCCTCTTTTAGTGCTGGGTCAGGTTTTCCAAAAAATCGGTCTGCCTCCGCCATTTCAAAGCCGGCAATCTGAACTGCTTCCATCCACGCGCTGACGTGGTCGGCCTTTTTTATCTGCTTTTTGACCGCGGCGGGTACTTTGGCAGGCAGACCAAAGCGAATGTGTACAGCTGCTTCCAGCCGTTCATCCAGCACGCCATAGCTGGGGCCGATGGCGGCTTTGACGGGGGAAATCATATCGCCGATCACGTATTCAGGCGCATCATGCAGCAACGCGGCCAGACACCATTTGGCTGGTGCTTTGGGGGCGATACGCCGAAAGATGGTTTCGACCAGCAGGGAATGTTCAGCAACGGAATAGGCAAAATCACCTTTGGTTTGGCCATTCCACCGCGCCACAAAAGCGAGGCCGTGGGCGATGTCTTCTATCTCGATGTCCACCGGAGTGGGGTCCAGCAGGTCAAGCCTGCGACCTGATAGCATACGTTGCCATGCACGGGGCTGCTGCGCCATATTTGCGTCCTCGTTTTATCTGTTTCAGCGGGTCCATAACCCATTCAGGGAACCAAAGTGTGTGCTGCACAGTTATTTCCTCAACAAGGAGATAACAATGAAAACCGCATTAACTGCAATCGCCACTGTGGCCGTGATGGCCACATCTGCCGCCGCCCAAGGTGTCTGCATGGACGCCGGTGAAATGCAATCATCATTGATTGAATGGTACGGCGAGCAACCCGTGGCTGGTCCGTCCCCTGATAACACCCGTCTTTGGGTCTCCGATGCCACAGGATCGTGGACCTTGGTCCGTTCCCTGTCTGGTGGTATTTCTTGCGTAGAGGGCCAAGGCGGCAATTGGACCGCTGGCATGGACGCCGAGCAGGTGCTTGCCACGCTTGATGCCCGCACAGACGGCTGATTGCGAAAAAAACTGCACAGTGCTATGGCCGCTCTAACAAGATATGAAGGAGCGCCTCATGGCCAATGACTATATCGTAAAAGACATCAATCTTGCCGATTTTGGCCGTAAAGAGCTGGATATCGCAGAAACTGAAATGCCGGGGCTGATGGCGCTACGCACAGAATTTGGCGAGGCTAAACCATTGAGCGGCGCGCGTATTGTCGGCTCGCTTCACATGACGATCCAGACTGCCGTTTTGATTGAAACACTGGTGGCACTGGGCGCAGATGTGCGCTGGGCGTCTTGCAACATTTTCTCGACCCAAGACCACGCTGCCGCGGCCATTGCTGCGGGCGGTACGCCTGTGTTCGCGATCAAAGGTCAGTCTTTGGAAGAGCATTGGGATTATCTGGATAAATCATTCCAGTTCCCCGAAGGCCCTAACCTGATCTTGGATGATGGTGGCGATGCCACGCTGTACATCCTGCTGGGTGCCCGTGTTGAAAACGGTGAAACGGATCTGATCGAAGTACCCACTTCGGAAGAAGAAGTTGCCGTGTTTGCTCAAATCAAAAAGCGTCTGGCGGCCAGCCCCGGTTGGTTCACCAAAATGCGCGAGCAAATTGTTGGCGTCTCCGAGGAGACAACAACAGGTGTGCACCGCCTTTATGACCTGTTCAAAAACGGCCAGCTGCCTTTCCCTGCGATCAATGTGAACGACAGTGTGACCAAGTCCAAGTTCGACAATAAATACGGCTGTAAGGAATCTCTGGTGGACGGTATCCGCCGCGCCACTGACACGATGATGGCCGGCAAAGTTGCTGTTGTTCTGGGCTACGGTGACGTTGGCAAAGGCTGTGCTGCATCGCTGCAAGGCGCTGGTGCACGTGTGAAAGTCACCGAAGTCGACCCGATTTGCGCGCTGCAAGCGGCGATGGACGGCTTTGAAGTTGTGCTGGTCGAAGATGTGGTTGCGACTGCTGACATCTTTATCACCACCACAGGCAACAAAGACGTGATCCGCATCGAACACATGCGCGAAATGAAAGACATGGCGATTGTCGGCAATATTGGTCACTTCGACAATGAAATTCAGGTTGCCGCGCTGAAGAACCACAAGTGGACCAACATCAAAGAGCAGGTAGACATGATCGAGATGCCTTCTGGCAGCCGCTTGATTTTGCTGTCTGAGGGCCGTTTGTTGAACCTTGGCAACGCAACGGGTCACCCGTCATTTGTGATGTCCGCGTCTTTCACCAACCAAGTTTTGGCACAGATCGAACTGTGGACACGCGGTGAGCATTACAAAAACGAAGTCTATATCCTGCCCAAGCATCTGGACGAGAAAGTAGCGCGTCTGCACCTCGATCGTATTGGCGTGAAGCTGTCCAAACTGAACCCCGAGCAGGCAGCTTATATTGGCGTCACACCCGAAGGTCCGTTCAAACCCGAGCATTACCGCTACTAAGCGGGCGCTGATTTGAGCGATCAACACCCCTACAAGCGCCGCCCCGTACTCCACTGGGCGGCGCTTTTGTGTTTCATCTTTGGGGGTACGGCTTTTGCGGTGTGGCAACTGATGGTTCACCCCGACACTCCTTTGCCGCCCGAATGGAACCCGACAGTGCCGCTGGTAATTGGTGATCCTGTCACCACCCTTACCCCTTGGAAACTGCGCGTCGCGCTGGGCGATGACGCGGCTTGTAGTGCGGCGTTGCAGACAGGGGCGCAGGCGCAGAGCAAAGCGGATTTTATTGATGGTCCTCAATGTGGAATTGCGCCGCAAGTATCACTCAGTGGTGCGGCGGGGACGGCGATCAAGCCCGTGAACACCCGCTGCCAAACGGCGTTGAGGTTGGCAATGTGGACACAGCACGGATTGCAACCGGCAGCGCGGGACATTTTTGGCCAAGACATCGCGCGGATCGAGCATTTTTCCAGCTATTCTTGCCGTGCTATGCGGACAACGGCAGGCAATACGACACGCATGAGCACTCATGCCACCGCCGATGCCATTGATATCAGAGGTTTTGTGCTGAACGATGGCACCCGTATCAGCCTGTTGCGGGATTGGGACGGGGATGCCGACAAGACGGCCTTCTTGCGGCGCGCCAATAGTACGGCCTGCAAGTGGTTTCGCGTGACCTTGGGGCCAGAATATAACAACCTGCATGCAGACCATTTCCATCTGCAAAATACGGGTTTTGGTTTGTGCCGCTAAACATGGGGAAAACAGGCAATAAAATTTCCTTTCGTGATGCGCCGTTTTCAGACTAGGGTTCCCGAGAATGTTGGTGAAAACACCAGCACAGTCCAACCAAGGAGAGTATCACATGGGCAAGCGGGATGAGTGGATCGCGAAATACGCGGAAGATCTCAAAGGGAAGTGCGGCATTGAGCCAGACATGGCACTGCTGACAAAAGTCACAATCGGATGCGGCCCTTCTATCTATAACGCGGATGCATCTACAGTTGCTGGTTCACAGGAATCCGAACTGGAAACCGTTAAAAACAACTTCCTGATCAAGAAGCTTGGCCTTTCCGATGGTCCAGAGCTGATGGCGGCGATCAATTCCGTGATCGAAGTATACGGCAAATCCGAGCGCAACAAATACCGCGCGGTTGTCTATTACATGCTGACCAAGCACTTTGGCAAAGAATCCATCTACGGTTGATCTAGTCACTGATTAACACCATAGAAACGCCGGCTTGGTTAAGTGGGCGTTTCTTTTTTGAGGTCAATTCAACCTACTGTTTTCTTGCAGAAAAATACGACTGCGCGTATGAATGATCTCACGGCTAGGATGGCCAGAACATATTTCGAATACGTGTGCCGGGGTTACGGGAGTGCACGGGGTGAGGAGGGGTGCCGGAACCCTTTTTTCGTATGCGATCGGGTCTTTTTGTCAGGCTTGGGTTTTGCCCATGTCACAGACGATTTTCCATTCTGCCTCTGTCACGGGTTGCACAGACAATCGTGAACTACGCACCAATGCCATATCCGCCAGCCGCTCATCTGCTTTGACCATGTCCAGCGTGACAGGCGCAACAAAGGGGCGCACGGCACGAATATCCACACATTCCCAGCGCGGATCATCGGTGGAACTGTCGGGATGCGCTGCTGCGCAGACCTCGACAATGCCCACCACGGATTTCTCTTTCAACGAATGATAGAAAAATCCCAGATCACCTACGGCCATCTCACGCATAAAGTTACGCGCCTGATAGTTGCGCACGCCGTCCCATTCCTCGCCCGCGTCGCCTTTGGTCACCTGATCGTTCCAGCCCCAAGTGGCGGGTTCGGATTTGAACAGCCAATACGCCATCAGCCGATCACCTTTTTCCATTCGGTCAACGTGACGCTTTGGAACAGGCCCGCTTTGGCATAGGGATCATTGGCGGCCCAAGCTTCGGCGGCGGCCATGTCGGGTACATCCAGCACAATCATCGAGCCGCACATGCCGCCATCCACACCAATCAGCGGGCCTGCCAAATGCACATGATCCGTGCTTTTGAGGTACTCAACATGGGCTGAGCGGTTTTCCAGACGCACGTCCAGCGCGCCAGATTTGTCATGAGCAATCAAACATACAAGCATGTTATTCTTCCTTTAAAGGTCTGTTGAGAAGGCTATGCACAGCCTCTTTTACGTCTAATGTCTTATCCAATAATCCAGCAACCGCCATGGTAATCGGCATATCCAGCCCCGCGTCTGTCGCCACACGTGCCACAGCCAGCGCAGTCGCAGCGCCCTCTACGGTTGTGCTGGCGTCAAACGCTTCTCCACGGCCAAGGCTGAGGCCAAGACGGTAGTTGCGTGATCCTTCCGAGGTGCAGGTCAGCGTTAAATCTCCAAAGCCCGACAGCCCTGCCAGTGTATCCGGATCGGCCCCGCGATGCGCTGCCATACGCTGCATTTCCGCATAACCGCGTGTCATCAGGGCGGCACGTGCGCTTTCCCCCATGCCAGCACCCATCGCCGTGCCACAGGCGATTGCCACCACGTTTTTCAACGCCCCGCCCAACTCTGCGCCAATTGTATCTGTGGTCCGATACAAGCGCAGCGCACGGGTGGTTAGCTGCTGTTGCAGCTGTTTTGCTGTGTCTTCGCACTGTGCGGCGAGGGTCAGCGCTGTTGGCAGTCCACGTGCGATATCGGCCGCAAAGCTGGGGCCAGTCAGGATTGCGGCCTGCGCATTCGGCACCACGTCGTTGATGATCTGGACAGGGCCTACGCCCGAACTCAGCTCAATCCCTTTGCAGCAGGCCACAAGCGCTTTGCCGTTCAAATCGGCTACATGTTCTTGTAAAAATCCCCGCAACTGTTGCAGGGGCAGCGCCAGTAAAATTGTCTGTGCGGTCAAAGTATCGGTCAAATCACCTGTCACCTGCAACGTATCGGGAAACGGGCAATCAGGCAGGCGTTTGGCATTTTGTCGCGTGGTTTGCATATCCGCTGGATCACGCGCCCAGAGCGTCACAGGGCCATTCCCACCCAAAGCAATGGCCAAAGCGGTGCCAAATGCGCCTGCACCTAAAACGGATATGCTCATGCTTTTGCTCCCTTTTTGCCACTACCCAACATCGCGGGCGCGCTTTGATCCAATGGCCAGCGCGGACGCGCCGACAGGTCCATGCCGTCTGGCGCACGGGTGCCCATCTGTTCCAACGCGGCATAGGCGATCATCGCAGCGTTATCCGTGCATAGGGCCAGCGGCGGCGCGATGAACGCGGCATCAAATTTGTGTGCAACCGTTTCCAATGCGCTACGAATGGCCATGTTCGCGGCAACGCCACCCGCGACACAAATGCTGGGCGTATCTGTCATCGGGGCATAAACCGCCAAGGCGCGGCGAGTTTTTTCGGCCAGCACATCCACAACAGCGGCTTGGAACCCTGCGGCAAGGTCTGCCTGATCTTGGGCAGATAACGTGCCATCCTTCAGTAGATGATCGCGCTGGCGCAGCACGGCGGTTTTCAGGCCCGAAAATGACATGTCGCATCCTTGACGGTCCAGCAACGGACGCGGCAGTTTGAACCGTTTTGAATCGCCAGCCTTGGCGCGGGTTTCAATCGCAGGGCCACCCGGTTGGGGAAGGGAAATCAAACGTGCGACTTTGTCAAAGGCTTCGCCCGGTGCGTCATCAATCGTACCGCCAAGGCGCTGGAATTGATCTGGCCCCGAAACGATAAGGAATTGGCAATGCCCGCCAGAAACAAGCAACATCAGGTACGGAAAGGTCACGCCATCTGTCAGGCGCGGTGTTAGGGCATGCCCCGCCAGATGGTTCACACCGTACAGCGGCAGGCCCCGCCCCAGTGCAATGCCTTTGGCGCACATGACCCCGGATACAACGCCCCCGATCAGCCCCGGGCCAGCCGTGACCGCGACAGCATCAATGTCATCAAGGCTAAGCTCTGCCGCCTCAAGTGCCTGCGCAACACATAAATCCAGCTTTTCAGCATGCGCACGTGCTGCGATTTCTGGCACGACACCGCCGAAATCTGCATGCAACGCGGTTTGCCCCATCACAATAGAGGAGAGAACCTGCGCATCCCCTGCTTGCCCGCGCAAAACGGCGGCGGCGGTGTCATCGCAACTGCTTTCAATACCTAAGAGGGTGAGGGAAGTCATAAATCGGGCGTATCCGTTGTGTAGCTGCTGTTGTGGAGGTAACACTTTGACGTCCGGCAAACAATCCAGAGAGCGCCCAAACCCATGGCCCTGCCCAGCCTGCTGATCACCCGTCCCGTTGACAGCGCAGCAGCGTTCGCCGCATCGCTGGACCCTGCGGCATTGACGGCGGTGCGCGTTGTGATTGCGCCGTTGATGAAAATCGTCCCGACGGGGCAGCCATATGGTTTAGAAGAGCACCACGCCGTAATCTTCACTTCTGCAAATGCTGTGGCGCATGTTCCCGCTGGGGCAGGGCGCATGGCCTATTGCGTAGGAGAGAAGACGCGGCAGGCGGCCTTAGCTAGTGGTTGGAAGGCGCAAAAAGCAGGTGATACGGCGCAAGAGTTGGTTGCGACCCTGCAAGCTGACCCGCCGAATGTGTCGTTGTTGCATCTGGGCGGGGTCCATACCCGTGGTGACATTGCACAAAGGTTAACGTCATCGGGCCTGAAAACGGCGCATGTTGCAGTTTATGAACAACA
This sequence comes from Sulfitobacter undariae, assembly GCF_014196805.1. Lineage (GTDB taxonomy): Bacteria > Pseudomonadota > Alphaproteobacteria > Rhodobacterales > Rhodobacteraceae > Sulfitobacter > Sulfitobacter undariae. Next base: position 179,627 of record NZ_JACIEI010000004.1, read on the forward strand.
CTTGCTGCTAATGGCGAAAACCGCTGTGGAAGCTTTGAAAGCACCCTGCGTTATACCCGTTTTTTCACCCCGAAGCGCTGCGCATTTGGTGCAAATTTCCAAGGGTGACCTTGGAAATGCCCACGTTATTGCCCTTAGTTCTGCTGTTGCCGCGCCTTTTGAGCGAGAAAAATTGGCGCAATTGGTGGTAATATCTGCGCCGCAAGCGATATACATGCGTAATGCGGTTGAAAATATGTGTAAGAGCATCTGCTTGCCTTGAGGGGCCAGAAGATGCGGGTTAAGCTTTCAAAGCTGACCTTGTTCAGTGGTTGGAATCGAAAAGGTATCTGTTGTGGCAACATCGAAGAAAACGGGCCCCGCAAAGGGCAAGTCATCGAAAAGCGAAACGGTCGACGCTATCGAGGATGCAGTGATTGTTGAAGACACAGCAACATCTCCTGCAGATGCAGAAGTGACCAAGCCTGAAGATACTGCTGAGGCCTTGGCCAATGATACGGTTCCCGCCGTGGACGAGGAAGAGTCGCTCACCCCAGATGAGAAAAAGCCGGAAACGCCGCCAGAAACCTATCTGGATGCCTCGGATGACGAGCCATTGGATGCGCAAACCGAAACACATGACACCAGTTCAACGGCGCAAATGGTCCACCCCGTTCCAGCCGTCGCACAAAGCGAGAAAAAAGACAGTATCTTTTTGCCGCTGGTTTTGGGGGGTATCGTCGCGGGTGCGCTTGGCTTTTTCGCGGGTCAGGCTGATTTGTTTGGCGATGGTGATTCAGGTATTACAACCAAACTCCGCAGCGACCTAAGTGCCCAGCAAGAACGGCTTGCTACGTTGGAGGCGGCAGAGCAGCCTGTGACGGACCTATCACCTTTGGAAACGCAGTTGAGTGATCTGGAAACACGGCTTGCCGCGCTTGAAGATCGGCCTGCGCCCGTTGCAAGCGAAGGGGGCAATAGCCAAGCTTATGCGGCAGAGTTGAAAGAGCTACAGTCATCGATTGCAACACAGCGCAACGAAATTCAAGCATTGCTGAATAATGCCAAATCCGTTGAGGAAGCCACAGCAGACGCCGCACGTGCCGCAAGCGCACAGGCGGCGATATCCAAGATTGTGTCTGCGATTGATGCGGGCCAGCCATTTGCGGGTCCGATTGAGGATTTGCAGTCACTTGATCTGGGTGAAATTGATCCGGCGTTGACCGCATCGGCGGCAGATGGTGTCGCCTCATTGAGCGCGTTGCAGGCTGAATTCCCTGATCAGGCCCGCACCGCTTTGGCGACGGCCCGTGCAAGTGGCGCTGAGGAAGGCCAGCAAGGTTTTGGCAGCTTTCTCAAACGGTCGTTGGGCGCGCGTTCGGTTGCCCCGCGCGAGGGGAATGACCCCGACGCGATCCTGTCTCGCGCCGAAGCTGCTATCAGAAAAGGTGACTTAACGGCCACATTGTCCGAACTTGATACCCTGCCCGAAGAAGCACAGGCCGCTATTGCCGATTGGCGTGCGGCGGCTGATGCCCGCGTTTCTGCGCAGGCTGCTGCCGAAGCTTTGTCACAACGCCTCACGGCAGACTAAGGAATAATTTATGCTCTGGTCCCTGATCAAAATCATCTTTTTCATTGGCGTTGTTGGCGCGTTGGCGTGGGGGGCGGGTGTTCTTCTGGAAGCAGATGGCGGACTGCAAATCCGCGCTTTTGGCTATGAATTAAATCCGGGTCCGTTGGAATCGGTTCTGCTTCTGGTGCTGCTTGTCTTTGCGGTTTGGGTACTTCTCAAGGCGCTGGCGCTGCTTTTGGCGTGCTGGAAATTCCTGAATGGGGATGAAACTGCGCTGTCGCGTTATTTTGACCGCAACCGCGAGCGTAAGGGTTTTGATGCGTTGTCCGAGGGTCTGATGGCTTTGGCCAGCGGCGAGGGGCGTGTGGCGATGGCCAAGGCCGCTAAAGCCGATAAATATCTGAACAAGCCAGAGCTGACTAATCTTCTGGTCGCACAAGCGGCTGAAATGGCGGGCGACACGCGCACAGCCGAAGCGACTTACCGCAAGCTGGTTGAAAACGAACAGACCCGTTTTGTCGGTATTCGTGGGATCATGAAGCAAAAACTGGCGGCAGGTGATAAAGAAGTTGCCCTGCAATTTGCTGAAAAAGCCTTTGCGCTGAAACCAAAGCACGAAGAAACGGGCGATATCCTGCTGCGCCTTCAGGCCGAAAAAGAAGATTGGACTGGCGCACGTAAAACCCTGAACGCCAAGCTGCGCAATGGCCAGTTGCCGCGCGATGTTCACAAGCGCCGCGATGCTGTTCTGGCCTTGTCCGAAGCCAAAGAATTGATCGCTGATGACAGCTCAATCGAGAAACGCGAAGCGGCGATTGAAGCAAACCGTCTGTCACCGGATCTGATTCCTGCTGCCGTGATGGCCGCAAATCAATATATTGAGCAAGGCAAGCCGCGTTACGCAGCCCGTGTGTTGAAAAAAGCTTGGGAGGCGCGCCCGCATCCTGATCTCGCAGCGGCCTTTGCCGCAATCGCCCCTGATGAAACACCCGTTGCACGGATCAAACGCTTTACGGCACTGACAAAAGTGAAGGTCGATCACCCCGAGACGAAAATGCTGCTGGCCGAATTGAACATCGCAAACGAAGATTTTCCGGCTGCCCGCCGTGCGTTGGGTAATCTGGTAGAAACTGATCCTGATGCACGTTCTGTGACATTGATGGCTGCGATTGAACGCGGCGAGGGCGCGTCTGATACGGTTGTAAAAGGCTGGCTGGCGCGTGCAATTGCTGTGCCACGCGGCCCGCAGTGGATTTGCGACAACTGCCAGCACATTCATAATGAATGGAAGCCGATCTGCGAAAACTGTTCCAGCTTTGATACATTGGAATGGAAGCGCCCACCGCTGTCCGAGGTCGCCATGCCTGCGGGTGTGCAGATGTTGCCGCTGATCGTTGGTGCGCTGGAAGAGAGTAAAGCAGTGCCAACTCACGGGAATGAGGGCATTGAAGATGCGGAGATCATCGACGCCGAAACATTACCTGACGTAGACAGCACTACGGCCAAAACTTAACGCCCCGTGCAAACTCTTTAGCGTCCCATGTATTTGGGGCGCTAGGGATTTTTGATTGCTATTTTTTCAATTGTGATCGCAAGTCAGCAGCATTCTTAGTCTGTTAGGTGGTTAAGGGAAGCCTGTCAGGCGGTGAGGATTGCGCGAAAAGCTTGTGGCGGGTATAGCGCCACCTAACCCTTCTTACTTACCGGAGTTCCAACATGTCCAATGCCCAGCTTGAAACCGCAATCGAGGCCGCGTGGGAAAACCGCGACGGCATCACACCAGCCACCACAGGTGAAACCCGTGACGCCATCGAAGCGACACTGGCCGCACTTGATACAGGCAAGCTGCGCGTCGCAGAAAAGCAGGCCAGCGGCGATTGGCATGTAAACCAATGGGCGAAAAAGGCTGTGCTGTTGGGTTTCCGTATCAAGGACATGGAAATGCAGAGCGGTGGCCCACAAGGCAGCAGCTGGTGGGACAAAGTTGACAGCAAGTTCATGGGCTGGGGCGAAGAGCAGTGGAAAGAAGCAGGTTTTCGCGCTGTGCCAAACTGTGTCGTGCGTAAATCAGCCTATATCGCGCCCGGCGTTGTATTGATGCCCTCTTTCGTGAACCTGGGTGCCTATGTCGATACAGGCACGATGGTTGATGCATGGGCCACTGTTGGGTCTTGTGCGCAAATCGGTAAAAACGTGCACCTGTCAGGCGGTGTTGGTATCGGTGGCGTGCTGGAGCCGATGCAGGCTGGTCCGACAATCATCGAAGATAACTGCTTTATCGGCGCACGCTCCGAAGTTGTTGAAGGTTGCATCATCCGTGAAGGTTCGGTTCTGGGTATGGGCGTTTACATCGGCCAGTCGACCAAAATTCTGGACCGCGACACAGGCGAAGTCACTTACGGTGAAGTGCCTGCTGGTTCGGTTGTTGTGGCAGGGTCTATGCCCTCCAAAAACGGTGTGAACCTGTATTGTGCGGTGATCGTAAAGCGAGTCGATGAAAAGACCCGCTCCAAAACATCCATCAATGAATTGCTGCGCGACTGATGCGCTTTGCCCTGCTAGTGATCGCGGCGTCAGTGATGGCATCCGCTACATGGGCAGGGCCCTATGATGGCCGCTATCGCCCTGATCATCCTTCGGGCGATAGCTGGGATTGCAAAAGCATCGGCAAAGAAGGTGGCGCAGTTTTGCTAACCACTAACATCTTTTTCGCGCTGGGCAGTCGCTGTACGTTGCGTGATCCGGTCGCCGTCAGCGGTATGGAGGCGACTCTGTACAACGCCATATGCCGCAGCGACGGTGAACCATGGCACAGGCGGATCATGATTATGCGCACGGATACAGGCATCGCAGTGATCCAGAAAGGCGCACGGATGAGCAAGCTGCGCAAATGCGAATGACGCGGCCCGCTTGAGGCTTTTCAATCAGCGCCCAAGCGACTAGGTGTTGCCCCGATACTCCATGAGGCGCACCGATATGTCTGACACTCCCAAACCCAAAAAGCCGTCCCGCCAGCAGGTCTTTACGCTGTTGGTCGAAATCGGCCGCAAAGCAGGCGACGGATTGCCTGACAAGGCCACGGGTGCTGCGCTTATGTGTTTTGCCTCAGGGATTGATGAGGCCGAAGCCGTGCGCGAGACTGTTGCCATCCTCAAGCAAGCAGATACTGCGCCGCTGGATGTAACAGGATATGGCACATTGGCCGAACGTGAAGAAGAAGGTCACGAGATCGACGCCGAAGAGCGCGCTTTGATGCAACGCGCTCTTGACGAGAATTCAGTCATTGTGGCGCAAATGACTCCGTTTTTTGACTAACCCTATGCTGCGCGGCGGTCAGCCAGATAGACAGCTTCAAAACGTTTAAGAACCCGATGTGCAGGCGCGCCGTGTTCGGGCAGGTCATTCCTGTCGATGCCAAACATCACACTCGAGGCGAGTTTATGCGTGTCACGGCGAATGCGCCCGATGTACATGCTTTCCATTGCGGCACCGGCTGCAAGGATCGGTTCGTGATTTGGCAGGATCAGTTGAGTGTATTGGATCAGGTGGCTGGGCGGTTCGATACGCGCCGCAAATCCGTTCACCAGATTTCGCGCAGGGGTGAGCACCTTTTCACATGAAAACAGGTACTCCACTTCTGGCCCATCAATCACCACATGTTGTTCGGGGGCGATGATGATGTCGTCTTGCAGGCCAAAATAGGGCGCGCGCATACGGATCGGGGCAAAGCTGCCCCTTGCGGGAACCGTGCGTGTGATAGATTGCAGCACAGGCACCACTTCGCCATCCGCAGTATAAACGGTATCACCGCGTTTTAAGGTTGCCGCGTTGCGGTATCCCCACGGGGTCGCGATTGGCGTATCAGGTGACAAGGTGGGGCTGACGCCAATCGGCTCGATCTGGTTGGAGAGGGCCGCAAAAACCACTTCGGGCGCGTAATCATGCGTGCCGCGCCCCAACATCAAATCGCGTAAATCCTCTAGAGTGAGCGGCAGAGGGTTTTCAACGGGAACACTGATCACCGCACCATCGCCGACTTGCTCCATCGTCAGGCGGCCCCACTTGTAGGTGATATCCCAAGAATATGTCAGGCGCAGTGTTTCAGCGCGGCCCGTGTTTTTGTGGGCGATTGCAGCATGGGTGACAGTGTTACCCTGCACATGCACCATCGACACGCCCCCACCGGGGATGGCTTGAAACACCAGACTGCGGTGTGTCGGATGGGGGTTGGTAAAGCCAAACAAGGCCTGTGGCTTGGTCTCGCCGGAAAGCTGCGTTTCAAATACGATACTGCCGCGGTTCAGGGTCTGGCCCGCAACATCTGCCACAATCGGAGAGCTGCGTTTTTCGTGTCCAAGCCCATTCAGAGACAGGCGGCGATCATCGTGATCGGTCAAAGCAAGCCAAGTCATTCAAGCCACCCCGCGAGCGGCAGTGGCATTGCGCACTGATTCTGTTCTGTTTGTTGACGTTACTATCATATCACTGCCTCAAACCATTCAAGTGAAACAGCGCAAGCCAATGATGGATATGGGGATTTCCCCATCCGGTCACGTTCGTTTTACGAACCTATCCACCCCTGTTTTCAGGTGATGGAACTGCTTTAGCCCTGCCTCGGGTCATTTATTATGCGGGTACGGTAGCACAATCGCGCTGGAATTGAACCGCGATTTAGGGGGGCTGGCACTTTTACGCCACAAGAGGGATAAGGTGCGTAAACCGCTATAGGAGCCCTGATCCCATGTCGAAATTCACCCCAGTTGATCCCGTTGAACTGACCGCCGCTTTGGTGCGCTGCCCTTCTGTCACCCCCGCAGATGCAGGCGCGCAGGATATTCTGTATGATCTACTGAGCGAGGCAGGTTTTACCTGTGCATGGGCGGAACGTGGCGGCATCCGCAATCTGTTTGCGCGTTGGGGCAGCCAAGGCAACACGCGCAGCTTTGGTTTTAACGGCCACACGGATGTTGTGCCAATTGGCGACGAAGCGGCATGGAGCATGCCGCCCTTTGGCGCTGAAATCAAAGATGGAATCATGTATGGTCGCGGCACCACGGATATGAAATCGGGTGTAGCCGCCTTTGCCGCCGCCGCTGTTGATTTTGTGAAAACGACTCCGCCGGACGGTTCTATCGTGATCACGATCACCGGCGATGAAGAAGGCGACGCCATTGATGGCACCACCGCCTTGCTTGAGTACATGGAAAACAACGGCGAGCGGATGGACGTCTGTCTGGTCGGAGAGCCGACCTGCCCGAACACTATGGGCGAGATGATTAAAATCGGGCGCCGCGGGTCTATGACGATCAAGTTCCGTGTTGTGGGCAAGCAAGGTCACTCTGCCTATCCCCACCGCGCCAATAATCCGCTGCCTGCCATGATGCGTTTGATGGATCGTTTGGCCAGCCATGAGTTGGACACAGGCACCGATCATTTCGACGCCTCCACACTGGCAGTCGTAACAGTGGATACGGGTAACCCGGCCTCCAACGTCATTCCGGCAGAATGTGCGGCGACGGTGAATATCCGTTTTAACGATTCCCATTCCGGCGCCAGCCTGAGCGAGTGGATCGAGAACGAAGTGGCAGCCATTCGCGAGGCGTTTGGCGTGCAGATCGAAACACAGGTAAAAATCTCGGGAGAGAGCTTTATCACTCCTCCGGGTGATTTGTCCTCAATGGTTGCCGGTGCTGTTGAGGCGGTAACAGGTGTCGCGCCTGAATTGTCCACTACAGGCGGTACTTCGGATGCGCGGTTTGTGAAATCACATTGCCCAGTGGTTGAGTTTGGCCTTGTCGGGCAGTCGATGCATCAGGTGGATGAACATGTCCGCGTTGAACATATCGAGCAGCTGAAAACCATCTATACCCGCATCTTGCAGGACTATTTTGCATGATCACGATTTCTAAAACCGAAGACAGGCAAGCCTGCTATGATCTGCGCCATAAGGTGTTTGTAGAAGAGCAAGGTTATTCTGCCGAGGGCGAAATCGACGCGTTAGACCCTGTTAGCCACCATCTGCTGGGGCTTGATGGCGATACGCCTGTTGCCACCGCGCGGGTCTATCTGGAAGGCGATACGGCCAAGATTGGCCGCGTCTGCGTGAGTGAGTCCCAGCGTGGCACTGGCTTGGGCGCTGAGTTGATCAAAGCGGCTGTTGTTTTGGCGCAAGAGCTGGGGGCCACCCGCGCAGCGTTGGGTGCGCAGGTTTATGCAATCGGCTTTTACGGTAAGCTGGGGTTTGAACCTTACGGCGATGTCTATGCCGACGAAGGTGAACCCCATCAGATGATGGCAAGAACTCTGTGAAACCCACACTGGTTGTGATGCTAAAAGAACCACGGCCGGGGCGCGTCAAGACGCGGTTGGGACGTGACATCGGAATGGTCGCCGCCGCGTGGTGGTTTCGACATCAGGTGCGGCGGCTGTTGCGGCGGATCACTGATCCGCGTTGGACAGTTGTACTGGCCGTTGCGCCAGACCGTGCTGGCATGACGTCACGTGTCTGGCCTGCGCATTTGCCGCGTGTCCCGCAAGGGGGCGGCGATCTGGGGGATCGGATGGGACGCGCGTTGCGCAATGCGCCTGTTGGCCCCGTTTGTGTGATTGGCGGGGACATTCCCGATATTAACGCGGATCGGATTGCCGAGGCATTCAAGGCGCTGGGCGCCCATGACGCGGTGTTTGGCCCTGCGGATGATGGGGGGTATTGGCTCATCGGGTTGCGGCGGCGCCGTGCCGTGCCACCAAGCCTCTTCTCTGGGGTGCGTTGGTCTACTGAACACGCGCTAAAGGATACCGAGGCGACGTTATCAGGCCACACAATCGCCCATGTGGCGGTTTTGCGTGATGTGGATACAGTTGCCGACTTAAAATGATGTGACGCGCCTGCGTCTGCGTGCTACCTCCAGTCACATGAATAACATACCTACTAAAAAAGAGATCCTTACATGGGTCGAAGAGAACCCCACCCTGACAGCCAAGCGCGAAATCGCCAAAGCATTCGGGATCAAAGGGGCTGCGCGGATTGATCTGAAGCGGATGCTGAAAGAGCTGGAGGCCGAAGGCCATCTGGAAAAGCGCAAGAAAAGCTATCAAGACCCTGAGCGCCTGCCGCCCGTGAGCGTGCTGTTGGTGACAGGGACGGATGGCGACGGTGATTTATACGCCAAGCCGATGGAATGGGGCGGCGAGGGGGTCGAACCTGTCGTCTTGATGATTCCGCGTGCCGCTGATCCTGCACTGGGTGCGGGCGACCGTATTCTGGGACGGCTGACCTTGGTGAAGGGTGAAAGCCACCACTACGAAGGCCGCCTGATCCGTCGCATTGGCACCAACCCCAAAAAGATTGTCGGCATTTTCCGCAAACATGCGGAAGGCGGGCGTATCCAGCCGATTGATAAAGGTGCGGATAAAGAATGGGCTGTGCCCTCTGATTTCACCGGCGGTGCAAAAGACGGTGAACTGGTCGAAGCGGAATTGGCGGGGCCAAAAGGCCGCATGGGCCTGCCGCGTGCGCGCATTGTGAACCGCCTCGGCGATCCTTCGGCGCCCAAAGCCGTATCACTGATAGCGATCCACCAGCACAGCATCCCCGATGATTTCCCTGATGATGTTGTCGTCGAAGCAGACGCCGCTGCGCCCAAAGGGCTGAAAGGCCGCGAGGATTTGCGCGATGTGCCATTGGTCACGATTGACCCGTCAGATGCACGCGACCACGATGATGCCTGCTTTGCCGAGGCGGATACTGATCCAGCTAATGAGGGCGGCCATATCCTTTGGGTGGCGATTGCGGATGTGTCAGCCTATGTCACGCCGAATTCCGCTTTGGACCGTGAGGCGCGCAAACGTGGCAACTCGACCTATTTCCCAGACCGCGTTGTGCCAATGCTGCCTGACCGCCTATCGGGTGATTTGTGTTCCCTGCATGAGGGCGTTGAACGTGCCTGTATTGCGGTACGCATGGTGTTGGACGCTGAGGGCAACAAACTGCGTCACGATTTCCACCGTGGTCTGATGTGTTCGCCTGCAAGTTTGCATTATGAAGAAGTCCAAGATGCGATGGACGGCAAGCCGAATGACCGTACAGAGCCCTTGTTAGAGACTGTTATCAAGCCGCTTTACGCAGCCTACGCCGCGTTGGTTGCAGCGCGTGAACGCCGTCAGCCGCTTGATCTGGATTTGCCAGAGCGGCGGATTGAACTGGATGAAGATGGCACGGTACGTTCTGTCAATTTCCGCATGCGGCTGGACGCGCACCGCTTGATCGAAGAATGTATGGTACTGGCAAACGTTGCCGCCGCCGAAACATTGATCGCGAAGAAAACGCCGCTGTTGTTCCGTACGCATGAGGAACCAACCCCCGCCAAACTGGACGCCTTGCGCGAAACGGCTGCGGCTGCGGGGTATACGCTTGCCAAAGGGCAGGTGTTGCAGACCGCGCATTTGAACCGCTTGCTGGACCAAGCAGCAGGCACCGATGATGCGGAGTTGATCAACATCTCGACGTTGCGGTCGATGACACAAGCGTACTATGGGCCGGATCAAATCGGCCACTTTGGTTTGGCGTTGCGATCTTATGCGCATTTCACCTCACCCATTCGCCGCTATGCGGATTTGATTGTGCACCGCGCATTGATCACTGCGCATGGCTGGGGCAAAGACGGGCTGTCGCAGCACGATATGGACGATATGGAAGCCACTGGCGCGCATATTTCCGACACCGAGCGGCGCTCGATGATCGCTGAACGTGACACCACTGACCGTTATCTGGCGGCCTATTTGTCTGAACGTGTGGGCAATGAAATGACTGGCCGTATCAGCGGCGTGGCGCGGTTTGGTGCATTTGTAAAACTGGACGAAACAGGTGCAGATGGCCTGATCCCGATGCGCAACATCGGGCGCGAATATTTCCACCATGATGCGGATTCAAGCACCTTGATGGGCTCGGACACGGGGATGACCATCGGTCTGGGCCAACGGGTTACCGTGCGCCTCTCCGAAGTGACACCTGTCACGGGTGGCATCGCGCTGGAGTTGCTGGAGATCGAGGGCGACAAAATCCCGCAAGGCCGTCAAAGCCCTGCAGGGCGCAGCCCCCGCCGCAAAGGGGCGAAGGCCAAAGGCAAGAAGGCCGCGACCAAACGCAAGGTCACGCGCAGCCGCCGTTAATCCATAGCGGCGGCGCAGCGTTTCACATAAGCGCTGAGCACCGCATCCTGTGCCACTCTGCGTGAAAGTGGTGTGGGTACAGGGGCGGCCATCACACCACCAAGAATCGCGCCCACGCTTGCATCTGCAGCCGTGGGCGTATCGCCAAACAGGAACGCACGTTCGTTCAGTTGCGCGGCAATCGCGACAAAATCAGGCTCTACACGGGCCAAACGCTGCTCCACAGTCATTCGCCCCAAACCCATTTTATGGACCATGCCCAGCACGTCTTTCCTGAGTTTCCGCGTGACCATTCCGCGGATCAATGCGGGGAGAAAGCCGAAATACTCTTGGCGGATCACGGCCCAGTTGGCGTCATCGCCCCAGCGATCTTGCATTTGGTGGAAATAGATATGCTCTTCGGCCATGCGGATAAAGGCGCGGGACACAGCCCTGTCACGGGGCGATAGGCCCGCATCAAAGTCATGGCCCGTCTTCTCTAGATATGCGCGAATATTGTCACTGTCGGGGATGATCGTACCGTCAGCAAGGCCAATCGCGGGCAGTTTGCCCAGCGGCATTTTACGCGGGTCGGTCGTGTCTTGGCGCTGCCACGGGACGTTAGACAGCTTAAGAAGCCAACCTGCCTTGGTGCAAAAGGGGCTATAGCTGAATTGTCCGAAACCAGAGGCAAATGTGTAAAGAGTAATCATAACGTTTCCTGTTGGGTGAAGTGGGGCTTGTGTAACAGGGCGTGCTGACAGAAAGTGGCAGTATAGTCTGGCATGTTTGTTTTGATCCGCAGGAGGCGCAGATGAACCGCACACACCGCTTGTTTCAGTTGATGCAAACGCTTCGGCGCTTGCCTGCGCCCGTGACAGCGCAGGCATTGGTGGATGAAACGGGGGTTTCCCTGCGCACGATTTACCGTGATATTGATGCGCTGCGGGGCTTGGGCGCTGTGATCGACGGTGAAACCGGATTTGGCTATACGTTGATCGAAGATGCCACTTTACCACCGCTGGCCTTTGGCGATGACGAGTTGGAAGCGCTGGTTTTGGGGTTGCGTGAGGTTGCTGTGATCGGTGATCCGGCATTGGCTAAAGCTGCCCAATCCGCTTTGGCCAAGTTAAAAGCGCGGCTACCAGCGCGGCAAACCCACCGCTTACAACATGCGGTCTTGGATGCGCGCCGTTTTTCCCGGCCGCCAGAACCGCGAATCGACGTAAAGGCGTTGCGTGCCGCGACGTGGGATGAAGCAACGGTTGAGTTTCAATATGAAGATGGCAAAGGCGACAGGTCACAACGGCAGGTGGATCCGCTGAGTATCGTCTTTATGCAAAACGCGCATATGCTGATGGCGTGGTGTCATCTACGGCAGGATTTCCGTGCCTTTCGTCTGGATCGCATGTGGGATTTGCGTCTGACAGGGGCCAATTTTCGTCCCCGCCGTGTGCCGTTGTTACGGGAGTATATGGAAATTCTGAAAGCGGATGCTTTGGCGCGGGCCAAAGACCGCGCAACGGAAGGCTGAGTGCTTTTAGTGGATGCTGATTGTCGATAAGTTGGAAACAATTAAGATCGTAAAAGGGGCCAGCTATGCGCGGCGTTTCACTTGCAGTTATGTTGATGATGGCCTTGCCTATAGCGGGGCATGCCCGTTCGCTGAAGGTTGATCAGCCGCGCAGCGCGTCCGGATTGCGCGATTGGATTACCGAATTTCGTCCCAAGGCGTTGGCGGCAGGTATCAGCGCGGATGTATTCGACAGCGCAATGGCGGATGTTGTCTTTGCCCCCAAAGTGGTGGAGCGGGACCGCAATCAGTCTGAATTCACCAAGACGATCTGGGATTACCTTGATACAGCCGTTTCTGATCTGCGGATCAGCAACGGACAGGCGGCGTTAAAGCGTGAGCAAAAGGCGCTGGGCGAGATTGAGGCGCGGTACGGCGTGCCCGCCCAGATCGTGACAGCGATTTGGGGCCTAGAGAGCGCCTATGGGACATTTCGCGGCAGCGACCCTGTGCTAAGCTCTATGGCATCGCTTGCCTATGATGCGCGCCGCGCCGCGTTTTTTGAAGCCCAAGTCATTGCAGCGCTGCGCATTGTGCAGGATGGCGACACATCGCTGGCAAATCTGAACGGCAGCTGGGCGGGCGCCATGGGACATACACAGTTCATGCCGGGGTCATTCATCGACCACGCGGTGGATTGGAACGGCGACGGCAAGCGCGATATTTGGGCCGATGATCCGCAGGATGCGCTGGCTTCCGCTGCGGCATATCTGAAAGACAACGGTTGGATTGCGGGCCAGCCTTGGGGCGTAGAGGTGCGGATACCAGAGGGGTTTGATTATCTGCTGGCGAACCGTGAGGTGATGAAAAACCCGACCGAATGGGCGCAGTTGGGAATTGTCGATGCGCAATGCCAAGCCGTGGCAGACCACGGTGCCGCCTCAATTTTGCTGCCCGCTGGTGCGCAGGGCGCTGCCTTTATGGTGTTTAAGAATTTTGAGGTGTTGGAGAGCTATAATACCGCCGATGCCTATGTCATTGCAGTGGGCCATTTGGCAGATCGTATCACGGGCGGTGATGCGTTGCAGGGCAACTGGCCGCTTGAAGACCGCGCGTTAAGCTACGTTGAGCGGATTGAGCTGCAAGAGTTGTTGACCGCACAAGGCTTTGACACGCAAAAGATAGATGCCAAAATCGGGCCGCTTACGGTGAATGCTGTGCGGGGTTGGCAGGTGGCGCAGGGGGAAGTGCCAGATGGCTATGCCTCCCCCCGTTTTCTGGAGCGCCTACGCTCAGCTCGGTGACATACCGCGCATCCGTTCAGAACGGCGGCGCAGGAGTTCAACCACCGTCAGCAAGCAGATCGAGATGCCCACAAGGATCGTCGCAACAGCGAGGATTGTTGGGCTAATCTGTTCGCGTAACCCGATGAACATTTGCCATGGCAGGGTTTTCTGACCTGCGGAGCCAACAAACAGGACCACAACCACTTCGTCAAACGAGGTGATAAAGGCGAACAAGCCACCTGAAATCACACCCGGAAGGATCAGCGGCATTTGCACGCGGAAGAAGGTGGTCACAGGGTTCGCACCCATATTCGCTGCGGCACGTGTCAGGGAGCTGTCAAAACCCACCAACGTGGCCGTCACGGTGATAATCACAAACGGAATGCCCAGCGCCGCATGTGCCAGCACTACGCCAATGTAAGTGCCTTGCAGGCCGATGCGGCTGTAGAAGAAATACATACCCGCAGCAGAGATAATCAGGGGCACAATCATCGGTGAAATCAGGATCGCCATGATGAGGCGCCGGAAAGGCACGTGTGGTTGGCTGAGCCCGATTGCAGCAAGCGTGCCAAAGGATACTGATAGCAACGTCGCCACAGGCGCGATCTTGAGCGAGTTCATCATCGCGCTCTGCCATGCGTCATTGGTAAAGAAATCGCGGTAATGCTTGAGCGAGTAACCCGCAGGATCAAAACGCAGCATTTCCGGCGTGAAGGTAAAGAAATTCTCGGCGTTAAAGCTGAGCGGCATAACCACAAGGATTGGGGTGATCAGGAACACAAAGATCGAACCGCAAATCGTGCGAAATGCGAAATGCCAGAACACCTGACCGGGTGTCAGATAGGGAGGGATTTTCGCGCGGTAACGTCCTTCATACAGCCAGAAGCTTAGAAACCCGAAGAACCAGCCAAAGAAGACGCCAATCACCAGACCGGGTATCCCTGCCAAGGCGAGACCACCGAGGGCGACAAGCACAGTCAGCGCCCAGCGCCCTGCTTTTTCTACCTTGATCAATTTGGTGAGCACAAAAGCAGCAAGTCCCATGAGAGCTGCGCCACCAAGGACGCCCAAGATCAGATTCCCCTGACCTGTGCCGATGAATATGCCGAAAAATGCGCCGAATGCTGCGACTACGGGAACGTAGAATGCGGGTTCAGTGCGCGAGATGGGTGTGAGTGCAACCATGGGTCTGCTCCTTATCCGAGTTTCACGTTATCAATGCCGACGATCTTGTCGTAGGCGTAGTAGAGCAGCAAAACAGCCGCCAGAAGGATCGCGCCCAGCGCGGCACCCAAGCCCCAATTCAGCGATTGGGAGATGTGATAGGCGATCCGGTTCGAGATAAACGTACCTGATGTACCACCCACAATTGCGGGTGTGATGTAATAGCCAATGGCAAGGATGAACACGAGGATACTGCCCGCGCCGATACCTGGAATGGACTGTGGGAAATACACGCGCCAAAAGGCGGTCCAGTTCGTTGCGCCCAGTGATTTCGCCGCACGCAGGTAAGTAGGCTGGATCGTTTGCATGACGGAATACATCGGCAGGATCATAAATGGCAGCAAGATATGCGTCATCGCGATGATTGTGCCAGTCTGGTTATTTATCAGCGCCAGACGGTCATCCGTGCCAACAATGCCCAGCCAGACCAGTGTGTCGTTGATCACACCTTGTTGTTGCAGCATGACTTTCCATGCAGATGTACGCACCAGCAGTGATGTCCAGAAAGGCAGCAACACAAGGATCATCAGCAGGTTTGCCTGACGT
The DNA here is from genome assembly GCF_014196805.1 of Sulfitobacter undariae. GTDB lineage: Bacteria > Pseudomonadota > Alphaproteobacteria > Rhodobacterales > Rhodobacteraceae > Sulfitobacter > Sulfitobacter undariae. The sequence continues at coordinate 194,901 of NZ_JACIEI010000004.1, forward strand.
GTTGGCAGGTTGGCCAGAATCCACGCAACGGGATAACCCAGCAGGATACATGACAGGGTGATCGCCATGGACATCACCATCGTACGCCAGAACAAGATGCCATAAATCTGTTGGTTTTCGGGGCGCATCTCGGCTCCGTCAACGGATTTCTGCATGTCTACAGCGTTGAGGAAATAGCCGGAGGTGAATTTCGGGCTGTAAACTTTGATTGTCTGCCAGACTTCCAGAGTGGTCCAGTCTTTGTCGATACCTGCAAAGGCTTCTGTAAAGTTGACGGTCTCAAATGTTGCTGCGGCTGTTGCGGCGGCAGACAGTTCGGCGGAGGCAGGCCCAGAGTAAGCGGCAAGATCATTTTCGCCTGTCAAATCTTCGTGCAGGGAAGAATAGATAACGGCCCAAGGGTCTGTTTTATAGAGATTCTTTTCGTCCACGTTCTGGATGAAGTCAGCGTATTGTACATAGGCGGCAGAGGTAGCAGGCAGCGTTGAAGCGATACCGTCACGCAATTCAAACGCAGGCTGGCGGCCGTCAGCGGGTTTCCAATCGGCCATCGCAGCAAGCCATGCGTCACTGGCCATGAAGCTGTTCCAGTTTTCGCCTGTCTTCCAGAAATCGTTCTGGACTTCGAATTGGTCTTGATAGACCTCGCCCATATCCTCAACCTTGCGGCCAGATTTGCGGAAAAGGGACGATGTGCCTGTCAGTTCATAGTTGAGCCGTGAGCCAAGGCGTGTGTGCAGCTTGGCCTCTGCGGCAAAGAACATATCTTTATAGAGCGCCTCAAACACGGGCTCTGGGGGGATGTCGGTGCTTTTTGCGTCCCACTCTGCCAGCATCGTTGTGGTGCGGGGCAGTGTTTCGGAGACGATATCATTCTCAACCGAGCGGAAAAGCATATCCGCGATAGGCGCGATGAAGGTCACCAGCACAAAGATCAGCAAAGGCGCGACCAAAGCAAGCGCACGCATCTTTTGCACCCGTAGCGCGCGGTTAAGCGATTTCTTCAGCGGCGTGCCATCTGCGGCCAGCATGGGGCCGGTGTGCGCTGCATCCGCAATCCGCGCCTCGGCGGCGTGTGATGATGCTGTTTGGGCTGTAGGTGCTTCGCTCATGGTGTCCCCATCGGCTGGTCGTTCATGTCAATTTGACGAATAGTGAAAGTGCGGAGAGGGCCGCGATGGGCCCTCTCCAAAAGCGATTGATCGCTTATTTTACCAACCAAGCTTGGAACTTGGCGTCTACATCATCGCGGTAGTCAGCCCAGAACTCATAGTTGAACACAAAGACGTTCTTTGAGTTTGCTGGGTCTGTTGGCATATGGGGCGCCATGTCGATGCCCAGTTCTGCATGCTTGTCGACCAGTGGAGCAGAAGACGCACGTGCAGGACCGTAAGCGATGTACTTGGACTGATCCGCCAGACGCTTCGTGTCTGTTGCGAATTTCACGTAATCCAATGCACGTGCTTTACGCTCGTCCGACAGACCTGCTGGAATGATCCAACCGTCCAGATCGAACATTTGGCCATCCCAAAGCATTTCAACAGGCTGATCTTGCTCGGCGATAACCGAGAAGAGGCGGCCATTGTATGTGGAACCCATGATGACTTCGCCATCGGCCAAAAGCTGTGGCGTGTCCGCACCGGCAGACCACCAAACAACATCGTCTTTGATGGTGTCGAGCTTGGCCAGCGCCTGCTCTTGGCCTTCTGCCGTTTCCAGCACGTCATAGATTTCGTCTTTGGCGACGCCATCACAGAGCAATGCCCATTCCATGTTGCCGATTGGACGCTTCTCAAGGCTACGCTTACCTGGATAGGCGTCGGTATCGAAGATGTCACAGATTTCTGTTGGCGGTGTGTCGCCAACCAGATCGGTGCGGTAACCGAATGTGGTTGAGAAAACGATCTGCGGGATAAAGCAATCGTTGATCAGCGTATCGCCGAAGTCATCAGAAGGAGTGGAGCCGTCATCGCCAGGGGCAAGTTGTTCGTCAAAGTCGATTTCCATGGCGAGACCTTCGTCACACAGACGGAATGAATCCGCTGCAGTCACGTCAACCACATCCCATGTCACATTGCCCGCTTCGTTCATCGCGCGCAGTTTGGCAACCGCTTCGGCTGAGGATTCATCGTTGATGATCTTAACGCCAGTGTTCGCGGCATAGGGTTCGCTATACGCTTTGATCTGGCTGTTGGAGTATGCGCCACCCCAGCTTACGATTGTCATTTCATCGGCCATTTCCTGACCATGGGACATCCCGGCAGCCAGTGTCAGCGCGGTGGATGTCATCAGTACTTTTGTAAGATTCATTCGTATCTCCCAGTTTTATCCCGTTTGGGTATTCCAAGGCAGCAGCAACGGGTTTGGCCGCTACCTAATCACAGCGCATTACATGCGCCGCGTATGGCACGGGCGAAGGACGTCAGGCGTCCAGCGCACGGCAATCTTCGGGTAGCCAGCCGATTTTGATCTGGCTACCGGGGATCAGGCGAGCCTGATCGGGGGCGTTGCGGGTTTTGATAACAAAATCATCGCGGCCAGCAACACGCAGCCGTGTGCGGAAGATGTCACCCATATAGATGAATTCCAGCACTTCGGCTTTGAGGGTAAAGGCGCCGTCTTGCATGCGCTCTTCATTATATTCGACACGCTCGGGGCGGATAGACACGCGGGTGCGCTCGCCTGCTTGGGTGACGTTAATCGGCTTGGCCTGAATGACTTCGCCGCTGTCCAGTTGCACCAGCGCCACGTCGCCTTTGATTTCTTTGACCACACCCTCAAGGGTATTATTTTCGCCAATGAACTGCGCAACAAAGCTGTTTTCAGGTTCTTCATACAGTTTGTCTGGCGGGGCCAATTGTTGAATGCGACCATCGTCAAACACGGCCACGCGGTCAGACATGGTCAGGGCTTCGGTTTGGTCGTGGGTCACGTAAACTGTGGTAATGCCCAGATCATGTGCCAGTTTGGTGATTTCAAACTGCAAGGTTTCGCGCAGCTGTTTATCCAGCGCGCCCAGCGGCTCATCCATCAGAACCAGCTCGGGTTCAAATACCAATGCGCGGGCCAGCGCGATGCGCTGTTGTTGACCACCAGAGAGCTGCGCAGGACGACGCCCTGCAAAATCACCCATCTGGACCATATCCAATGCGCGGATGATTTTTTCTTCACGTTTGGATTTGCCCATCTTGCGGACTTCCAGCGGGAAGGACAGGTTTTCGGCTACGGTCATATGGGGGAACAAGGCGTAGTTCTGGAACACCATGCCAATGCCGCGTTTGTGCGGCGGGATGTTGTTGATCGAAACACCGTCCAGACGGATATCTCCGTAAGTCGCTGTCTCAAATCCCGCCAACATCATCAGGCAGGTCGTCTTGCCCGACCCTGATGGCCCAAGCATTGTCAGAAACTCGCCTTTTGGCAGGCTGAGGTTGAGATCTTTGACGACAAGGTTTTCGCCATCATAGCTTTTTTGCACGCGTTCAAATTCGACAAAAGCGTCGTTGTTCATTGTATCGGCCAAAATTCTGGCTCCCCGTGGACTTTATTTTTTTATGTTGGGACGAAGTAAACGCATGCCAGCATCGGTTTGCAACTGGATAAAGCCGTTTTTTGGAGGATTGCGCAGATTCAGGGAGGATCGTCTGAATTGTGCTGAATTACAGTTCAAATGACTGTGGTAGGGGTGGTGGGGGCGCAAATGTCTTGCGCCCCATTCCTGATTTTAGGACGCAGCGGTCAACATATCACCGTCTTTCAAGGCCTTATAGGTTTCGTCCAGCGCCGTTTTTGCGCGCTTGTGGAAGATTTCAACCTCGTCTGCAGTGATGGTTAGCGGTGGAGAAATGATCATCCGGTCGCCGACATGGCGCATGACTAAATTATTAGCAAAGCACCGTTCGCGGCACATAAAGCCCACAGTTCCGGCATCCATGGCGAACTTGGCACGAGTCGCTTTGTTCGGCGTCAGGGGCAGGGATGCCATCATGCCTTTGACATTCACGCCACCAACCAACGGGTGATCGCCCAGCTGTGTCAGCGCAGCATTCAGCGCCGGACCCGCGACATTATTCACGTGATCCAAGACGTTTTCATCCTGCATGATGCGCAGGTTTTCCAGCGCCACAGCCGCACAAACGGGATGACCTGAATAGGTATATCCGTGGTTAAACTCGATTGCGTTGATGACTTCTGCAATCTCGTCACAGACAATCGAACCGCCGATGGGCATATAGCCCGAGCTGAGGCCTTTGGCGATTGTCATGATATGCGGTTTGATCCCCATGGTGGTCGAGCCGAACCAATTGCCTGTACGACCAAAGCCGCAGATCACTTCATCCGCGATGATCAGCACGTTGTATTTGTCACAGATGCGTTGGATTTCAGGCCAGTAAGTGCTGGGGGGGATGATTACGCCGCCTGCACCTTGGATTGGTTCTGCGATAAAAGCAGCGACTTTATCAGCGCCCAGTTCAAGGATCTTGGCTTCCAGCTCTTGCGCACGGGCAAGGCCGAATTCTTCTGGTGTCTGATCGCCGCCCTCGGCCCACCAATCAGGCTGGCCGATGTGATGGATGCCCGGGATCGGCAAACCGCCCTGCGCGTGCATATACGCCATGCCGCCAAGTGACCCAGAACCAACAGAAGAGCCGTGATAGGCGTTTTTGCGGCTGATGATATGTGATTTTTCAGGCTGGCCCTTTTCAGCCCAGTAAACGCGTACCATTCGCAGGTTTGTGTCATTGGATTCCGAGCCTGAGCCCGCGAAGAACACGTGGTTCAATCCTTCGGGTGCCAGCTTGGCCAGTTCTGCCGCCAAGGCGATTGCAGGGGTGTGGGTGGTATTAAAGAACGTGTTGTAGAACGGCAGTTCCTGCATTTGACGCGCAGCGACTTTCACCAGTTCTTCGCGACCATAGCCGAGGTTCACACACCACAGACCTGCCATCGCATCCAGAATCTCGTTACCTTCGCTGTCGCGCAGATAAACGCCTTTGCCGCTGGTGATCACGCGGGCGCCGCGCTCGGCCAGTTCATTGTTGGTTGTGAACGGGTGCATGTGATGAGCCGCGTCAAGCGCTTGCAGTTCGGCTGTTGGAAGGTGGTTCGAGATAACGGTCATAAAGGGTACCTATCGGGTTTGGGGTGGCTGCGCTCAAAATATGATCAAATTACTCTGCGGTCAATGAAACAGTATCAAACCTCTCTTAAAGGGGCTTAAGATTCAGCAAAAATGTGATGAAACAGAAGGCGGCTTGTTGAATTACCTTGGCAAGACGCATGAAATTTGATCACCTTCCTGCTAATGCCGGCGCAAGTCCGGTTCCCTTCACGGAGTATCAACATGATCAAGACACTTTTGACTGGCACCGCTGCTGCGGCTCTTTTGACAACCTCGGCGCTTGCTGAAGAAGTCCGCGTTTATAACTGGTCCGACTATATTGACGAAGAGTTGTTGGAGAAATTTCAAGAAGAGACCGGTATCAAACTGATCTATGACGTGTTTGATAGCAACGAAGTGCTTGAGACAAAAATGCTGGCTGGTGGTTCTGGCTATGATGTTGTTGTGCCTACCGGCACCTTCTTGCAGCGCCAGATCACGGCAGGTGCGTTCCAAAAACTGGACCCCGCAAAACTGCCAAATCTGAAAAACATGTGGGACGTCGTTGAGAAACGTACAGTTCAATATGACCCTGAAAACGCCTACTCCATCAACTATATGTGGGGCACAACGGGCATTGGCGTGAACGTTGATAAGGTCAAAGAAGCGCTGGGCGATGACGCGCCGATTGATTCACTGGAACTGGTGATGAACCCCGACAATATGGCCAAGCTGGCCGGTTGCGGTGTTTACTTCCTCGACGCGCCCGCCGAGATGCTGCCGATGGCGATGAAGTACCTTGGCTTGAACCCGGATAGTCATGAGCTTGAGGATATTGAAAAAGCAGAGGAAGTGATGCTGGCGATCCGCCCGTACATCCAGAAATTCCACAGCTCTGAATATATCCAAGCGCTGGCGAACGGTGATATCTGTGTGGCTGTTGGTTGGTCCGGTGATATTTTGCAAGCGCGCGACCGTGCTGCAGAAGCCGAAAATGGTGTGGAAATTGCATTCCATGCTGCCAAAGAAGGTGCGCAGATGTGGTTTGACCAAATGGCAATTCCGATTGATGCACCAAACGTGGATGGCGCGCACAAGTTTTTGAACTTCATCATGGATGCTCAAAACATGGCGGCGGCGTCGAACTACGTTAACTACGCTAATGGCAACAAGGCGTCTCAGGAGTTCTTGATCGAGGACGTGATCGGTGATCCAGCGATCTATCCGGATGAGGCAACGTTGAACAACCTGTTCACAACATCACCTCCGGCCCCAAAAGTGCAGCGCGTGATCACGCGTACATGGACAAAGATTAAATCAGGCATATAAGCCCGAATTTACCTTTTGGTGGGGCCACTTAGGCCCTGCCTGTTCTTCTATCTATTTTTGCGGGGCGATCTTGTGGCGAAACCATCAACAGACACATGGGATAAAGAGTTTTCACCTTGGAATGATCCGGATGAAAAGCCACTGATCCGCTTCAAGAACGTCACCAAAAAGTTCGGCGATTTTGTTGCGATCGATGATCTGACGCTGGATATTTACACCCGCGAATTTTTTGCCCTTCTGGGCCCGTCGGGCTGTGGCAAAACCACTATGATGCGGATGCTTGCGGGATTTGAGAGCGTCACCGAGGGCACAATCGAACTGGCAGGTCAGAATATTGCAGACGTGCCGCCAAACCAACGGGCCGTGAACATGATGTTCCAGTCCTACGCGTTGTTCCCGCATCTGAGTATTTATGACAACATTGCCTTTGGCCTAAAGCGCGACAAACTGCCCAAAGACAAGATCGACGCCCGCGTGGCCGAGATGCTGAAACTGGTGCGACTGGAGAAATTCGCCCGCCGCAAACCACATCAAATTTCCGGCGGCCAGCGCCAGCGTGTGGCCCTTGCCCGCAGCCTTGCCAAAGGTCCGAAACTGTTGCTGCTGGATGAACCCTTGGGCGCATTGGATAAAAAACTGCGTCAGGATACGCAGTTTGAACTGATGGATATTCAGGAGACCACGGGTACAACTTTTGTGATTGTGACCCATGACCAAGAAGAAGCGATGACTGTCGCTTCTCGCGTTGCGGTGATGGACGAGGGCCGCATCATTCAGGTCGCGACCCCTGGTGGTATCTATGAAGGGCCAAATAGCGTTTATGTGGCGGATTTTATCGGTGATGTGAACATCATCACAGGCACGGCCAAAGCGGCAGGCGAAAGCAAATACTATGTCGATTGGGGCGTCAACCAAGCCCCGATTTTGGCCACATCCGAGCGCCCGTTTAGCGATGGTCAGGAGTGCCATCTGGCCATCCGTCCAGAAAAGATTTCGATCACCAAGGAAAAGCCTGAGGAGGCTGAAAATGCCGTGCAGGGCAAGGTGTTAGACATCGCCTATTTGGGGAACCTTAGTACCTATCACGTCGAATTGCCGGGGGGGCAGATCATCAAAGCGCAAACCGCAAACACCCGCCGCCTGTCACGCCGTAACATCACGTGGGAAGACCCTGTCTGGATTCGCTGGAACGCGACGGCAGGGGTTCTTTTGGCGGAATGAATGTGAGTGGTTTAGAATATTTACCCTATTTAGGGAGAAAATCTGATGCGTAGGTTTGCAATGATTGCGGTGCCGTACGGCTGGCTGGCTGTGCTATTCCTGATCCCCTTTCTGATTGTGTTTAAAATTTCGCTTTCTGACGCGGCGCTGGCGATTCCGCCCTACGCGCCGACCATGAAAGACGGGTTCGGCGCGTTGCTGCAAGGGTTGGACTTTGAGAATTTTGTGTTTCTGACCACGGACGACCTCTATTACAAAGCCTATCTGAGCAGTCTTAAAATTGCGTTTTTCTCTACCTTCTTTACGCTGCTGGTGGGCTATCCTATGGCCTACGGTATGGCCCGTGCCCCTGAAGAATGGCGCGCAACGCTGATGCTATTGGTGATTTTGCCATTCTGGACCTCTTTCCTGATCCGCGTTTATGCGTTGATTGGTATTCTGAGTAATGAAGGCTTGCTTAACCAATTCCTGCTCTGGCTTGGGGTGATTTCTGAGCCGCTGGTGATCTTGAACACCAACATCGCTGTCTATGTAGGCATCGTTTACACCTACCTGCCGTTTATGATCCTGCCGATTTATGCGGCGCTAGACCGTATGGATGATAGTTTGATCGAAGCTGCCGAAGATCTGGGGTGCTCGCGGATGTCAGCGTTTTGGTTGGTGACAATTCCGCTGTCCAAAAACGGGATCATCGCGGGGTGTTTCCTCGTGTTCATTCCAGCGCTGGGCGAATTTGTGATTCCCTCACTGCTGGGGGGCTCTGGGACGCTGATGATCGGCAAAGTGTTGTTTGAAGAGTTCTTTAACAATCGTGATTGGCCCGTTGCCAGTGCCGTTGCTGTGATCTTGCTGCTGATCTTGATCATCCCCATCGTGCTGTTTCAACGTAACCAACAAAAGCAGGCGGAGGCAGAGGGATGAAACGTCTAAGCCCATTTAACATCACGTCGTTGACCCTCGGGTTTGCCTTCCTCTACCTGCCGATGATTCTGTTGGTGATCTACAGCTTTAACTCTTCCAAGCTCGTCACGGTTTGGGCGGGATTTTCAACAAAATGGTACGGCGAATTGCTACGCGATGAGGCCTTCCTTGATGCGGCTTTGGTGACGATCAAAGTTGCTGTCATGTCCTCCGCCTTGGCCACAGTTTTGGGCACAATGGCGGCCTATGTGCTGGTTAATGGCGGCAGGTTCTTTGGGCGGACGTTGTTTTCGGGCATGATCTATGCGCCGCTGGTGATGCCCGAAGTCATCACGGGGCTGTCGTTGCTGTTGTTGTTTATCGGCATCGGGATGGACCGCGGTGTGCTGACAATTGTGCTGGCCCACACGACATTTGCCATGTGTTATGTATCGGTTGTGGTGTCCTCGCGGCTGGTCAGCTTTGACCGCTCGCTAGAAGAGGCAGCGCTTGATTTGGGGTGCAATCGGTTTGATGCATTCCGTCTGGTGACCTTGCCAATCATCGCGCCTGCTGTGATCTCTGGCTGGCTGCTGGCCTTCACGCTCAGCCTGGATGATCTGGTAATCGCGTCTTTTGTGTCTGGCCCATCCTCGACCACCTTGCCGATCAAAATCTGGAGTTCCGTGCGCCTTGGGGTTTCACCCGAAATTAACGCCCTATCCACGATGATGATTGGGATCGTAACAATTGGTGTCATCACGGCGTCTTTGGTGTCCAAACGTAAATCTCTCAATGCGCAAAAAGACGCACAAGCGGCAGAGCGCGCTGCGTGAAGCGGCTGTTTGATGACTACGCCTACGGTGATGGTCCGCGCGAAAAATGTTGGTGGGACGACAGCCATCAAGATATCAAGCGCCCTCCGCTGGATCACAGCCAGCGCACAGATGTTGCGATCATAGGAGCAGGGTTTACGGGTCTTTCTGCTGCGCTGCATTTGGCGCGTGCGGGCGTCAGCGTCACTGTTCTAGATGCGCAGCGCATCGGCTGGGGGGCCTCGGGTCGCAATGGCGGATTTTGCTGCCTCGGTGGTAGCATGGCCAGCGATTTAATCCTTGATCAGCGTTTTGGCCTCGAAGGTCGGGTTGCGTTTCGACGTACTGAACTGGCCGCAATCCAACTGGTTGAGGGGATCATTCAAAATTACAGCATTGAGGTTGATCGCCATTCTGCTGGTGAAACGTCGCTTGCTCATCATGCCAAAACTATGGGAGCACTTGCCAAACATGCAGCCACCCTTGATGAAAATTATGGCGTGTCGCACCAGTTGCATAGCGCTGGTGACCTCGCGGAATTGGGTATGGCTGGCCCCTTTCATGGCGGATTGACGATTAATGCGGGTTTTGGCTTGAACCCGCGTAAATACCTGTGTGGGTTGGCGAAGGCTGCCGAGGCGGCAGGCGCTAAGATTTTTGAACAATCTGCTGTGACGGAACTCACTTCGCGAGTGGATGGATGGGCGTTGCGGATTAACGGCCATCAATTGCGGGCTGATCGTGTGATCCTCGCGACCAATGGCTATTCCTCGGAGGATATTCCGGATTGGTTGGCGGGGCGCTACCTGCCAAGTCAATCAAATGTGATTGTGACCCGCCCATTGAGCGATGATGAACTGGCTGCGGCGGGCTGGACAACGGATCAAATGGCCTATGACACCCGTAATCTGCTGCATTATTTTCGCTTGATGCCGGATCGCCGATTTTTGTTCGGGATGCGCGGCGGCGTGTTTACCGGCGCCAAAGCTGAGGCTGCTGCGTCTTCCAGAGTACGTGCCGATTTTGACGCAATGTTCCCAGCGTGGCGAAAGGTCGAGTCGGATCACAGTTGGTCTGGCATGGTGTGTCTTGCTCGGGATAGGCTTCCTTTTGTTGGGGCTGTACCAGATCATTCAGGGCTTTGGGCAGGGCTTTGCTATCATGGGAATGGTGTGGCGATGGGCAGTTATAGCGGCGCTATCCTGGCCCAGTTGGTACAGGGTAAGGTGCCTGAAATGTCCTACCCCAATGCAATGAGTACGCCTTTGCGCCGTTTCGAGTTAGGGCGATGGCGTCGGGCGATGATTCCATTGGCATATGCAGCCTATAAGATCGCTGATCGCTAGCTCGCTTCGCGTAACGCTGTGACACTGGCCGCAGGTGCCTCAGATCCACCTACAAAAATCACCTGCGCTTGGGCGCCAATATTTTGTACCTCTACGATCCGTGCATAGGTGCTTACTGAGGTGGCTGCCAAGGTGCTTTCGTTTGCTCCGGTCGCTTCGGTTTCAAATCGGTAGAGGCCAGCAGGCAACGGGGTTCCGTTTTGTTGCACCCCCGCCCAAAGCACCGGATCACTTGAAACAGGTAAGGCGCCACGATCTACTTCGTTACCTTGATCATTGTAGACGACGAGCTCCATTTTCTGCGCCCCTATGGGTGGTTCGGGAAGCAACGTAAGAGGGGCGCCGTCAAACAGCACGGGCGCTGTTGTGCGTCCTTCCATACCGATCCATCCGGCCATTTGACCCATTGTGCTGCTGCCAAGTTGATTTGTCAGTGCAGTAAGTAGATCATTGGATAGCACTTGTTGTTCAACCATGGAAAACTGCGCCAACTGCGCCGCATATTCCGAGCTGTCCAAGGGCTCAAGCGGGTCTTGGTATTTCGCTTGAGTTGTAAGCATTTTGATAAATGTCTCAAAATCAGACGATAACACTGCTTCCGCCTGAGGGGACGGGGTGGTTGCGTTGGTCATGTTTGAGGAGGTTGTGGTCGGAGAAATCATGATGGTTCCTTACAATCGAATGTCGATCCCGGTGGCAGGCACCTGATCAAGATCAATGATGTTAATATCTGTGGATGAAGCAGTATTGCCGCTTTTGCTCCCCACGTGTTGGTCGGGTTTGTCATCGCCGTTCGCATGGCCTGATTGATCACCGTTTGCTGCCCCCTGACCAAAAGAGAATGAGACCTGATCGTATCCCATCCCGCGGAAGGTCTGCGCCAGTTGATCAATATGGCGGCGCATCAAGTCGAGGGTATCGGGTCGCTCGGCTAAAATGTTGATCGCGACTTTACCATCTTCAGCCGCGACAGACATTCGAACCCGCCCCAACTCGGCAGGAGAGAGTGCAATTTCAACCGGACGCTGACCAGCTTGAGGAATTACTTCTAACAATTGCCGTGCGATGTGCGGGGCCAAATCTGCGCGCTGGGGTATTGTTGAGTTGGCATGTTGGGCCGAAACGGGGCGGGTTGTATCCCAGTGGAACTGATCTGAAATTTCGGTTGCTGCAGTTAGAGAATTGGGCGGATCTGCGGTGAAAATCATTTCCGTCGCCATGCCAGCTAAAATTTGAGGGGGCGTTGGTTTTGCTTGTGTCGCATGCACAGCATCATCATTGATGCTGTGACCACTCGAAGGTTTCGTTGTCAGGGCAGCATGATCAAACGGTGTTTCTATTGGTTTGGCTTCTGTTTGGCCAAAGAGTTTCGGGTTCGACTTGACTGAAATCAGAGATCCGATCGAAGCAGGTTTTTCGAGATCGATTGCAGTTACTTTCGTTACTGTCTCAGAAGGTTTATGCGATACCTGTTGTGGCGTGTGTGCTGCGCTCTGGGGGGGGGGGCAAATTCCAAGTTTGCTAGCTTACCAGTGCCATCATTAGGGCGCGGTTGGCCTTGACTGATGGCAGATGCCTGAGCCGTGGGGGTGGTGAGCACGTCTGGTGTGACTTTTGACTGTTGTGGGTTTCGCATGACTTGCTGACTGCTTTCCAAAGGAAGCAGCTCACGTGAAGGTTTCGTCAAAAGGGACGTGAATTCAGCACCTGTGTGTCCTGCCTTTGGTTTTTGGTTCCCCAAATCTTTCTCATCCAGAGCGGTCGGAGCGATAGGCACCATGTCATGAGTTTTTAGAAGGGTATCAGGTGAATTGCCTAACCCTCGCATCGACGTGTTAACAGGTCCGCTATCTTCTTGTTTAGCTTCATTGGAGATGCGCGCCCTTGTAGGCCCATCATGCACATAATTTTGGGCGTGATGAAGGAGGGGTCCAGATGCAATGGCTTTGCTATCAGCTCCACGAGCGGGGTTTGTGATAGGAGACGGGCGTTCTGCCCCCCCCGTACCTTCAGAAGGATGCTCTGTTGGGCGCCAGATTACGTCATATGGCAGGGATGCGCTTTGGCCGGCCGTTCGTGTGCTTTTTGTACCTGACAGTACTGGATCCTCGGTCAAGGGAATTACATCATTTTCAAACCGATGTTTGGTTTTCTCCTCATCTGTGTCAGGTTGAGATGAGGGTGGTTCGCCATTTTTGTCGGTGCCTTTAGTGTCTTCAAAGACGGAATTATCCTTTGTTGCGTCTTCCGCATTATGGTTTTGCATAGGCACAGCGGTAAGCGCAGAGACTATCTTAGCGAAATCCGTATGGTCAGCATCAGTGGTTTCTGAAGAAGCTGTTGGAGTTCGTGAGGGAACACTTGGGGCCAGAGGGGTAGGCGCTGGATTTTTGGCTTGTGCTAGGTTGATATTCATTTGACGCCTTTCGGGTTTCTGCCTCGAGCACTCAGAACTATGCTTCTTTTTCCTTACTAATTCTTTACCGCTTTGCGTCCATGTTCAGGAAATTCCACGTAATTTAAGGAGTGTTTCTGATGATTCTAACTTCCAATGCGCCCCCCACGTCGGTGCAATCAAACCTATCGCGCGACGCGAAATTGATGGACGCCGCCCGTAACCTCGAAGCGGCATTTCTTGCAGAAATGTTGAAATCGGGGGGCCTCGGGCAAAGCAGAGAGGGATTTGGAGGGGGAACGGGAGAAGATCAGTTCAGTTCGTTTTTGGTGCAAGAGCAAGCCAGCCTGATCGTCCAAGGGGGCGGTATTGGCCTTGCACAATCGCTTTTTGACGCAATGAAGGAGCACGAATATGACGCTTGAAGATGTAGATGTGTCCAGACTGGAAGAACTGTTGGAACAAGAACGGGCCCTTTTGTTAGCGGGAGACTTGGAAGGGTTGGGAGCGTTACTGCCACTCAAGGAGGAATTGGTGGAGACGTTTTTGTCTGATTTTGGGGCCAATAGGGAAAAAATTCTGCCGCTTGAGATGCGATTGCAAAGAAATCAGGTGTTGTTAGGGTCTGCGCTTGACGGGATCCGTGCAGTCGCAACAAGGCTTGCCGCATTACGACAGGTTCGCGTCGCGTTGGACATCTATGACGCACAGGGACGTAAACAAAATGTGGCGGCCTCATCTAGGTCAAAAGTCGAAAAGCGGGCATGAGGAAAGTGCCACGATTCGGCGCATAGCGCCCGTTGTCAGCCAAAAGATTACTGCAACCAAAATTGTCGAAAGTTGTGCCAGTTGATTCAAATACGCTTCACAGAATGTATGGGCGTTAAGATTTTTGTAAGTGTTAAAGAGGCATGGTGAGGGTGCATCCGATCACGGATGGCACACTGCCTCTTAGGGGGTAATGTAACGGTCAGAATGGCATTCCTGTCCCACAATCGTGCGGACGTTATCTGGCGCAAAGCGCCGACTTGAAAGGAACATGCTTCAATGTCGAGCATTCTTACAAACAGCAGTGCAATGGTTGCACTGCAAACCCTGAAATCCATCAACGGCAATCTGGCAAATACGCAAAATGCGATTTCCACCGGTAAAGACATCAACTCCGCAAAAGACAACTCCGCAATCTGGGCCATTTCCAAGGTCATGGAGTCTGACGTTGCAGGGTTCGATGCCGTTGCTGACTCTCTTGCTGTGGGCGAATCTACAGTTGGTGTTGCATCTGTGGGTGCAGAGAAAATTGTCGAAACCTTGAAAGAGATGAAAGCTCTAGCCGTAGCAGGTCGAAGTGAAACTTCCGACCACGCACAAATCGAGATCGACCTTCAAGCCAAACGTGACCAGATCACAGCGGTCATTGAAGGATCTCAATTTAACGGCGTCAATTTGCTGGCCTCAAATGTAGACGGCAATGGCGGTACACAGTTGACAGTTGTGTCTGCGCTGGATCGTGTCGGTGCTGCTGCGCCTACAGCCAAGACGATTGATGTGGCGGGGTTGGACTTCGAAGGAAATCTCGATCTTGCTGGGATGACAACCATAACCGCGGCTGATGCCAACGATGTCCTTGTTGAAATCGAGGCTATGTTGACCACAGCAATCACTGGTGCAGCTGCACTCGGTGCGAGCGCAAAGCAGATTGGCGATCAAGGCAATTTCATTGGGAAACTGTCCGATGCAATGGTCACGGGTATCGGTTCTCTAGTTGACGCCGATATGGAAGCGGCTTCTGCGAAACTTCAGGCGCTGCAAACACAGCAGCAGCTTGGTGTTCAAGCACTGTCAATTGCCAACCAGGCACCGCAGACCATCCTATCTCTCTTCCGCTAAGATTTGGGGTTTGAAAAAGCCAGGGGCGGGTTGATATCCGCCCCTGGTACACCCAATGAAGAGTAGGGATACCAGTGAACGCAACAACACTTGCCCATCGTGGCTATGCGCCCACCTCAGCGCCGCTGAAATCAGCACGAAAAGCGGAATATGATGTCATCGCGGGTATTACCTCGCGGTTAAGATCAGCGATAGATGCAAGAGATTTTGTCAAGTTGATCAATGCGATGCATGAGAACAGAACGCTTTGGCGAAAACTGGCGTTAGATGTGATCGATACTGGGAACTTGTTGCCTGACGATCTTCGCGCACGTTTGATTTATCTTGCTGAATTCACGGAACATCACTCGCGTAAGGTTATCCGTCGTGAAGCATCGGCCGCGCCGCTTGTTGAAATTAACACCGCAATTTTACGCGGTCTGAAATAGATTGGAAGCCGATATGAGCGGTCTCGTCTTGAAGCTGGCTCCGAAAGAGCGGGTCCTGATCAACGGTGCGGTTATCGAAAACGGAGACCGAAGAAGTCGCCTTGCGATTATGACACCGGATGCGAAAATTCTGCGGCTGCGGGATGCTATCCACCCTGAAGATGTGAAAACGCCGGTCCGTCGAACACTGTTCGCTGTGCAATTGGTGCTTTCAGGCGATAAGGACGTGGAGAAATCGCATCTTTCGCTGCTACGGCAAATCGAAGAGCTAAGTCAGGTGTTTACAGATTCTGACAGTCGCCAGCTGCTGGCAGATGCGAGTCAGGCTGTTATAGAAAAACAGCACTACCGAACACTAAAAGCGTTACGCGCCCTTCTTCCACGTGAGGAGCGGCTGTTGGCCGTGCGGCCAAACTGATGTTTCAACCAATTGTCCCCATCAGTGGCCTTGGCGGTTGGCGGTTTCTGCAAGAAACTTATGATAGTCAGTTTAAAGCGTTTACCCAAAATGCCCATATTCAAAGGGATTCCGATTACTTTCGTGAGAACATCGGGAACATTGAGACGGCAGAGGAATTGGTGAGTGACCGTCGGCTGCTGACGGTTGCGTTAGGTGCATTTGGCCTGCACGACGATATAAACAGCAGTTTTTTCATTCGAAAAATTTTAGAAGAGGGAACAACAAGCGATGATGCTTTGGCAAACAGGTTTTCTGACCCTCGATATGCGGAAATGTCACAGGCTTTTGGTTTCGGCCCAAGTGAGCAGCTTAAAGTAGGGGAGGCAACATTCGCGCGTGCCATCACGGATCGTTTTAAACAAATCGAATTTGAAATTGCCGCGGGTGAAAAGAGCGAAGCGATGCGATTTGCTCTATATGCTGAGCGGGAGATGGGGGGACTAGCAGAGAGTGACATGTCCAATGATGCCAAATGGTTTACATTGATGTCTGAGGCCCCATTGAGGGAATTGTTTGAAAAGGCCTTCAACCTGCCTGCATCTTTTGGTCAAATTGACCTAGATCAGCAATTGGGGGTGTTCAAGGCGCGCGCAAAAAAGGAATTTGGATCGGACGATTTGACCATTTTTAAAGATCCAGAAGTTGTTCAATATCTGATCACAAAATATGTCGTGCGTGAACAAATCTCCCTGTTTAATGCCAGCTATTCTCCCAACGCTATTGCGCTCACCCTCTTGCAGGGAGGGTAAGTAGAAGGTCACATCAACAGCGCTTATTCTGAAACTGAGCAGCTTATCCAGTAGTTTTGTAAATAGGCATTGTGGGCTTGCTCCTTTGAGCTGGCAGGTTCGGTATGCCACGCATTTTCTGAAGCTAGTTGACACCTACCCATAAAAGACTCCACGTAGGGTCATCAGGGCAGAGAATGTCCCAAACCAGAGACATTCTGGGGGCGCGTTTCGGTCGGTTTGCTATTTTGTCATATAGACCGGCTGCTACGCTTTAATATTCTTATCGTTCCACATAGTCATTCAACTGATTCCCATGCATGATGAGCCAAATTTTAGGCTTTCCGAGGATATGATGAGTAAAAAGAACCAACACCCACTTCGCGACGCTGGAACAGATCGTACTGCTGCCGATGAAGTACCCGTTACACCTCAAACCCAAGCGCCAGCTTATAAGCTAGCGTTCAATGACTTCGACTTCTTGTGCCGGGATGAATTACGGCCCGTACGCCTTCAGCTAGAGTTGCTTAAGCCGCAAATGATGTTGGATGAATATGGCGTGGATTCCACAATTGTCCTATTTGGCGGGGCGCGTATTCCTGCACCGGAAAACAAAGACACTGCACGGACAAAAACGCTGGCCGATCTGTCACGTTTCTATGATGAGGCACGTGAGTTTGCGCGGCTGATGACGCTTAAATCCAAACAAAGCGATGGCCGTGAGAATGTTATTGTTACGGGCGGCGGGCCGGGGGTGATGGAAGCAGGCAATCGTGGTGCGATAGATGCCGATGGTGTTTCAATCGGTTTGAATATCGTTTTGCCATTTGAGCAGGCGCCAAATGAATACGTCACGCCGGAATTGTGCTTTAACTTCCACTATTTCGCGATCAGAAAAATGCACTTCCTCATGCGTGCAAAAGCAATCTGCGTCTTCCCGGGCGGCTTTGGCACCTTGGATGAGACGTTTGAGGCGCTGACGCTGATTCAGACCGGTCGTATGGAGCGTGTGCCGTTCTTACTGTTTGGCCGCGCTTTTTGGGAAGGGATCATCAACTGGGACGCACTTTCCGAAGCAGGTACTATTTCTGCCGAGGATCTAGATTTGTTCCGATTTGTCGAAACCGCTGACGAGGCGATGGAGCTGATTGAAAACTGGGGCGATGCCACGGCGCGCAGCGATGTCCCCGGGCGCTGATCAGCTGAACATTTCGCAAGGCAGTTCACAAAGGGCCACGTGGTGGGGCAACGTCTCTAGCACGTGTTTGCCGTCTTCGGTATCGCGGATGGAATAACCATAGCCCTTGAGGCGGTGTTTCCATTCGCGTGTAGACAGCGCGACTTCCCGTTCGTGGGACACAAGTTGCATCACATCGGCGGTGACCAACGAATCTTGATTAATGATCTTAGACATTGCTTCACTCCTGATTAGCAGTTCTCAGGAAGCATATTGTTCTGTTGTTATGGCAGGATTTCGCTGCGATTGTGTCGAGGTGGTGACTTTCCAACACCTCAAGATTGAAGTGGTGCCCTCAGTGAGGGAAGGGCGCGATGCCTTTAAGGCAATCACTGCATCCATCGTTTAAGTAGATATGGGGAACCAGAATAAAAAACGAGTGTTGCTTGGTTATTCGCTCGCGACGCCCGCTTCTGCTTCGATCTGACGGCGCGATTTGCGCGCGCGTTCGGTTTCTGACTTGAGCTGGCCACAGGCCGCCATGATATCTTCGCCGCGTGGTTTGCGTACTGGCGAAGCGTATCCAGCCTTGTGAACGATATCCGAAAACGCACGAATGCGGTTGTTGGAAGAGCGTTTATATGGTGCGCCGGGCCATTCGTTGAATGGGATCAGGTTAATCTTGGCAGGGATGCCTTCAATCAACTTCATCAAGCGGTGTGCATCTTCGTCGCTGTCATTGATGCCGTGAAGCATGACATATTCAAAGGTAATCCGCTCCGAGTTGCTCACTTTGGGGTATTCGCGCAGGGCATCCAGCAGTGCTTCGATGTTCCATTTCTTATTGATCGGCACCAGCGTATCGCGCACCTCATCTGTGGTGGCGTGGAAGGATACGGCCAACTGGCAGCCGATCTCGGCGGCGGTGCGTGCGATCTCTGGCACAACACCTGACGTAGATAGGGTAATCCGGCGACGTGACAGTTGAATGCCTTCTGGGTCCATCGCGATTTTCATCGCATCGCGCACATTCTCAAAGTTATAAAGAGGTTCGCCCATGCCCATCAGAACGATGTTGGACAGCAGGCGCGCTTCATAGGTGCGTGTACCGGATTTTGGCCATTCGTCCAGATCGTCACGGGCCACCATGACTTGTCCGATGATCTCACCAGCGGTGAGGTTGCGAACCAGCTTTTGTGTGCCTGTGTGACAGAACGAACAGGTCAGTGTGCACCCGACCTGAGAGCTAACACACAGCGTTCCGCGATCCGCCTCGGGGATATAGACCACCTCAACTTCATGCCCGCCCGCGATACGCACAAGGTATTTGCGTGTGCCGTCGGTGCTTACCTGCTTGGTAACAACCTCGGGCACTTCGACGACAAAATGCTCGGCCAACTGTGCGCGGAAGTCTTTGCTAAGGTTGGTCATCGCGTCAAAGTCGCGCACACCCCAGTTGTAAATCCACTGCCAAATTTGCCCCACACGCATCTTGGCTTGCTTTTCAGGCGTGCCAATCGCAATCAATGCATCGCGCATCCCTTCACGTGTCATGCCGACAAGGTTCTTCGGCCCCTCCGGCATTTTGCGCGGTATGGTGTGAACATCTTGTGTGATCGGTGCAGACATGGGAGCGATTCCTATCAAGGGTTGCGTCGTCTATAGTTGAAAGACCCGCCAAATGAAAACAGCCCCGCCCGTAAAGGCAGGGCCGCTTGGCGAAATCCGCGTTGGTTCAGCCGCCGCAGCGTTTGGCCGCATCTTCTACTGCTGCGGTAAAGCCCAACAGCGAGAACGTATCGTCAGTTTGTGTACCACGGCCTGAACGGCCGGTCAGCTTGGCATCTGCGCCGCGCTTCATTGCAGCGATGATCTTGGTGTCATCCGCAGGGCTTGCGGGCCATGCCCACTCACCTTCGGTGAATAATTCAAATGTCGTGCCGCCGATATCCAGCTTCACGGTCGAACCGCCAGCGAAAGGATAACCGCCCGTAAATGCAACCTGCCCGCTGGCGCCCGCGCTGGGGCGATAGAACACCATCAACAGGGTTTGACCACGGTTCACAGCAACAACGCGCCCATCGCGCGAATTTACGGATTGCTTTGGCGTGGATACGCCCCAACATTCGGTCGGGTTGTCCTCAACAAAGACGCTCCAGTCAGTTTGTGCCGCTACGCGGTTGGTGCTTTGGCTTTGCGCCAGTGCCCCTGTTGCGATCAGGCCTGCCATCACGGCCGCCGCCACACCTGTTTTTAAAAATGCCATCTTCTCAACTCTCCAGCCGTCTCGTTGCCTCAATACCTACTACATAACCTAGCTTCTGCCGCTTTAATTTGGGCCATTCTATTGCTTTGGTTTGCATTCTAATCGACAACAAACACCATAACGCGAAATACGCGAGTGGTGAAACCCCGCATTGGCAGGTTTTCGCCCATAAATCTGCGAAAAGGAACTAACTATGACCGATCCCGCCCCCTTTGCCGAAATCTGGCGTGGCCCGTTTCTGGAAAGCGTCCATTCTGGCCATGCTGTAATCTGTGATTCCACTGGTCAGATTATGGAGGCATGGGGTGACCCTAGCCGTGTTGTTTTGGCGCGCAGTTCGTCCAAGATGATACAGGCGTTGCCCTTGGTTCGTTCGGGTGCAGCCGACGCTTTTGGCCTGACGACGAAACAACTGGCGCTGTCTTGCGCATCGCATCAGGGGGCGCAAATCCATGTGGATAATGTTGGCGCTTGGATTGAAGGGTTGGGTTTAACGGATGATGCCTTCCGCTGCGGCCCGGAGGAATCGCGCGACCGTACGGTGAAAGAGGCGCAGATCCGTGCCCACGAATCGCCTTGCCGCATTCATAATAATTGTTCAGGCAAACACGCTGGGTTTCTGACGCTCACCCGTCATCTTGGCGCTGGACCTGACTATGTTAAGCCTGATCACCCTGTTCAGCGCGCCTGCCTTGAGGCGTTCGAAGAGGTAACGCAAGAAACCAGCCCGGGCTTTGGCATCGACGGCTGTTCTGCCCCGAACTATGCCGCCACGCTACACGGCATCGCCCGTGCCATGGCACATTATGCGGCCGCACCAGAAGGCAGCGCCGAAGCGCGTTTGCATCAGGCGATGCGTTTGCATCCTGAGCTGGTCGCAGGCGAAGGCCGCGCCTGTACCGAATTGATGCGTGCTTGTGAGGGCAAAGTTACCCTAAAGACAGGCGCCGAAGGGTTCTTTATTGCCATCGTGCCTGAGCGCGGCATTGGAATCGCCCTCAAAGCTGCCTGTGGCACCACCCGTGCAGCTGAGGCGGCGATCACCGCGCTTTTGGTGCGTTTGGATTTGCTGGATGCCAACCATCCAGCCGCGCTCAAACGGATGAACGCGCCGATCACCAATTGGGATGGGCTGACAACGGGTATTTTGAAGCCCGCAGAGGGCTTGCTGGCGTAAGCGATTGTGGGGGCGGCTATGCGCCCCCGCATGCTTCACCCGACAAAATCAGTTTTTGAATACCCTTGGACATAGAGCAGCGACGTCAGATCACCAAAGTTGATCCGCACATTACACTGCGCCGCGACGCTGGGTTTTGCATGGAGTGCCACGCCTAATCCGGCACGCGTCAGCATCCCCAAATCATTTGCGCCATCGCCCACGGCAATCACGTCTGTGTCAGCAATGCCCAACCGCGCTGTAATTTCCTCCAGCGCGTCAACTTTGGCCTGCTTGCCCAAAATAGGCATGCCAACTTTCCCTGTCAGTTGACCCTCGGCGACCAACAGCGTGTTGGCACGGTTTTCGTCAAATCCCAGTTCTGCCGCCACGCTGGCAGTGAAGGCGGCGAATCCGCCTGACACCAGCGCCGCATAAGCACCCTGTGCTTTCATCGTCGCCAGTAAAACATGACCGCCCGGCATCATCGTGATCCGTTCGGCCAGTACTTTGGTGATGACGCTCTCGGGGAGGCCAGCCAGTAGGCCAACGCGTTCGCGTAGCGCACCGTCAAAATCCAGCTCGCCGTTCATGGCACGCGCCGTGATGTCTTTCACACGCGCCCCGACACCTGCCTCATCTGCCAGCTCGTCAATGCATTCTTGCTGGATCATCGTGCTGTCCATATCCGCCAGCAACATCTTTTTGCGGCGGTTATTTGTCTCTACGGTTACCAGATCAATGCCCATCGCCTGACAGCTTTCCCAGACCTCCCAGAGGTTCTCTGGCATCACGGTCAGCGAAAATTCTGCCGCTTCATCAGGAGAAAGCCAAAGCGCATCACCGCCGCCCCATGCATTGCGCAGCGATTCCACCAGTGCAGGTTCCAGATTACGCGCCATCGGCGCAGCGAGAAGAACAGCAGTAAACATATCAAAGTTTCCGATCAGCGTCAGAGGGCGTCGCAAAAAGCGTATAGGGCGGCGGTTTAGCCCCAAATCCCCGCTTGTGCCAGATGCGATTGGGCCGTAAAGCCATAGGTGGGACACCCTTCCCCAACGAAGGGCGATTATCTGAGAGGATAGCATAAATGGCTATTACACAACCGACAACGCGACCAACGAATCCGCGTTTTTCTTCTGGCCCTTGCGCCAAACCCCCTACATTTGATCTGGCAAAACTGTCTGACGCGCCTTTGGGCCGCAGCCATCGCGCCGCACCTGGCAAAGCCAAGCTGCTGGCAGCGATCGAAACCACGCGCGAGATTCTCGGCGTGCCTGCCGATTACAAAATCGCCATTGTGCCTGCCTCTGATACGGGTGCCTATGAAATGGCCATGTGGAACCTGCTGGGCGAACGTCATGTTGAAATGCTCGCATGGGAAAGCTTCGGCTCTGGCTGGGTTACAGATGCGCTGAAGCAGCTAAAAATTGACGCAACAGAGAAGAAAGCCGCCTACGGCGAGATCGTCGATCTGGATGGCGTGAACTTTGATAACGATGTTTGCTTTACCTATAATGGTACAACATCCGGTGTACGTGTGCCCGCATCCTTTGACATTCCCGCAGACCGTGCTGGTCTGACGTTGTGTGATGCGACATCTGCTGCTTTCGCCATGGACCTGCCATGGGACCGCTTGGACGTCACAACGTTCAGCTGGCAAAAGGTTCTGGGCGGCGAAGCGGCCCACGGCATGTTGATCCTGTCGCCCCGCGCAGTTGAGCGTTTGGAAAACTATACACCTGCATGGCCTCTGCCAAAAATCTTCCGCCTGACCAAAGGTGGCAAGCTGATCGATGGTATCTTCAAAGGCGAAACCATCAACACGCCTTCCATGCTTTGTGTCGAAGACTATTTGTTGGCGCTGGAATGGGCGAAATCTGTGGGCGGCCTGAAAGGCATGATCGCCCGTGCAGATGCCAACACCGCCGCAATCAACGCCTTTGTTGACGCGCATGACTGGATTGATTTCCTTGCGGTTGATCCAGCGACACGTTCAAATACGTCGGTTTGCCTCAAGTTCACAGATGAGCGGATCACCGATGGTGCTGCATTTGCCAAGGCCGTTGCAAAACGGCTGGCGGATGAAAACGTTGCGCTGGATATTGGTGCCTACCGTGACGCGCCCGCAGGCCTGCGCATTTGGTGTGGTGCAACGGTTGAAACGTCAGACATCGAAGCGATGCTGCCGTGGCTCGACTACGCGTTCAACGCCGAACTCAACGCATAAATTCTTAACGGCCCTAACGCGCGTAGTCCTCTTTCGGGCTCCCGTTGGGGCCGTCGCACCCTCATATTTATATTCAAAGGATCGCACTCATGGCGCCTAAAGTACTCATTTCCGACAGCCTCAGCGAAGCCGCTGTTCAAATTTTCAAAGACCGCGGCATTGACGTGGATTTCCAGCCAACGTTGGGCAAAGACAAAGACAAGCTGCTTGAAATCATCGGCAACTATGATGGCCTTGCCATCCGTTCCGCCACCAAAGCGACCGAGAAAATCATCGCGGCTGCCACCAACCTCAAGGTCATTGGCCGCGCCGGGATCGGCACCGATAACATCGACAAAGACGCCGCATCGAAAAAAGGTGTGATTGTCATGAACACGCCTTTTGGCAATATGATCACCACTGCCGAACACGCCATTGCGATGATGTTTGCCGTGGCACGCCAGATTCCCGAAGCCTCAGCATCTACACATGCGGGCAAATGGGAAAAGTCCAAATTTATGGGTGTTGAGCTGACAGGCAAAACATTGGGCGTGATTGGCGCAGGGAATATCGGTGGCATCGTGTGCGACCGTGCCCGTGGTTTGAAAATGAAAGTCGTGGCGTTTGACCCCTTCTTGGGCGAAGAAAAAGCTGCAAAAATGGGTGTTGAGCGGGTTGAACTGGATGAGCTGCTCAAGCGCGCTGATTTCATCACTCTGCACGTCCCTTTCACTGAGCAAACAGCGAACATCTTGAGCCGTGAAAACCTAGAGAAAACCAAAAAGGGCGTACGGATTATCAACTGTGCCCGTGGCGGTCTGGTTGACGAAGAAGCATTGGCCGATCTGTTGAAATCCGGCCATGTTGCTGGCGCTGCCTTTGATGTGTTCAAAGAAGAACCGGCCACAGAGAACCCGCTGTTCAACCTGCCAAACGTTGTCTGTACCCCGCACCTTGGTGCGGCGACCACCGAAGCACAAGAAAACGTAGCACTGCAAGTTGCTGAACAGATGTCTGACTATCTGCTGACAGGCGCGGTCAGCAACGCGTTGAACATGCCCTCCGTCACAGCCGAAGAAGCGCAGGTTATGGGCCCATGGCTCAAGCTGGCGGGGCATCTGGGTGCGTTCATTGGTCAGCTGACAGATGAGCCGATTAAGGCGATCAACATCCTCTATGATGGTGTGGTCTCCGAGATGAACATCGACGCGCTGAACTGTGGTGTGATCGCGGGCATCATGAAGCGTGCCAACCCTGACGTGAACATGGTTTCTGCTCCCGTTGTTGCCAAGGAAAAAGGCATTCAGATTTCCACTACAAATCAGGACAAATCCGGCGCGTTTGACGGTTATGTTAAAGTGACTGTTGTGACAGAGAAACGCGAACGCTCTATTGCGGGTACGGTATTTTCTGATGGCAAACCACGGTTCATCCAGATCAAAGGCATCACCATCGACGCCGAAGTGGGCAGCCACATGCTCTACACCACCAACAACGACGTTCCGGGCATCATTGGTACGCTGGGTGCGACATTGGGCGAAGGCGGCGTGAACATTGCTAACTTTACTCTTGGCCGTGCCAGCGTGAAGGGCGAGGCCATCGCCCTGCTGTATGTTGACGAACCTGTGCCAGCGCCTGTTGTTAAGGCATTGCGCGACACGGGTCTGTTCAACCAGATCAAGCTGCTGGAATTCGACGTCGCATAAGCGTATCCAGACGGCACCACTAAGGCGCGGCTCTTGCAGGGTCGCGCCTTTTGCATTGGAGAGAGCATGACAAACCCCATTTACGCCATCGGCGACATTCACGGCCAGCACGACGAATTGCTGCGCGTTTTATCTCTGATCAAAGCAGATGGTGGCCCTGATGCCGAGATCGTCTTTTTGGGGGATTACCCTGATCGTGGCGCGGCAACCGCTGCCGTGATCGATACGCTGATTGAGGGCAAAGCGGCAGGCAAGTCGTGGCATTGCATCAAAGGCAACCATGACCGGATGTTCAGCTGGTTCTTGCAAGATTACCCCAAACATGACGCCTACCTGCCTATCTATATGTATTGGCTGCATGAGCGCGTTGGCGGGGATACGACGCTGGCCTCCTACGGCGTGCATGTGAAGGAAACGGATCGCCAGCTTGATGCCCATGCGCTGGCCTTGGCCGCTGTCCCCCAATCCCATGTCGATTTCCTCAATAACCTTGTGCTGTGCCACGAGACAGATGATCTGTTTTTTGCCCATGCAGGCATTCGTCCTGGTGTGGCTTTGTCTGATCAGGTCGAGCAAGATTTGCTGTGGATTCGCAAAGAGTTTCATCAAGACACACGTGATCATGGCAAGCTGATCGTGCATGGGCATACCCCTGTGAAAGAGGCCACCCATTATGGCAATCGCGTCAACCTTGATGCGGGGGCAGGCTATGGCAAGCCACTGGCAGTCGCGGTTTTTGAGGGGCGGGAGTGCTGGGCATTAACCGATCAAGGGCGGACGGAGATAACGCGCCAAGGTTAACCCTACTTTGCCGTAACGTTGTGTCTTCCATTTGCTGCCCGTCACTCTAATCTAGCCTCATAATTTTGGGAGTAGATCATGTCTGACGATATCGTAATTTTGGGCGGCGCGCGCACGGCCATTGGTACTTTTGGTGGCGCATTGGCGGGTACGCCTACAACGACGCTGGGTGCGACTGTTGCCCGCGAAGCGCTAAAGCGGGCGGGCGTTGAGGGCGGCCAGATCGGACATGTGGTGTTCGGCAATGTTATCAACACCGAACCACGTGATATGTACCTCAGCCGCGTTGCCGCGATGGAAGCAGGTGTGCCCGACGAAGTACCTGCGATGAATGTGAACCGCTTGTGTGGCTCTGGTGTGCAGGCGATCGTGTCTTCGGTACAGTCTCTGATGCTGGGCGATGCGGATTTCGCATTGGCCGGTGGTGCAGAAAACATGAGCCGCGCGCCCTACATCCTGCCAGCTGCCCGCTGGGGCCAGAAGATGGGCGATGTCGCCTCTCTGGATATGTTGTTGGGCACGTTGAACTGCCCCTTTGGCACAGGACATATGGGCGTGACTGCTGAAAATGTTGCGGGTGAACATGACATCACGCGCGAACAGCAAGACGCCTTTGCGATGTTGTCGCAAGAACGTGCTGAGGCGGCGATTGCAGCAGGGCATTTCAGCAGCCAGATTGTACCCGTTGACGTCCGTAAGGGCCGTACAGAGTCTACTTTTGAGGTCGATGAACATCCCAAAGCGACGTCCCTTGAAAAGTTGGCTGGTTTGCGCCCCGTGTTTCAAAAAGACGGTTCTGTTACGGCGGGCAATGCATCTGGCATCAATGACGGGGCGGCGGCGGTTGTTCTGGCGCGCGCTTCTGCTGCGGCTTCTGCTGGGCTGCGCCCACTGGCGCGGATTATCGGCTATGCCCATGCGGGTGTGCGCCCCGAAGTTATGGGGATCGGCCCTATTCCAGCAGTGACAAAGCTGTTTGAAAAGACCGGCCTGACCGCTGGGGACTTCGATGTGATCGAAAGCAACGAAGCCTTTGCTTCTCAGGCATTGGCAGTAAGCAAGGCGCTTGGATTTGATCCAGCGCGTGTAAACCCCAACGGCGGGGCGATTGCACTGGGCCATCCGGTAGGCGCAACTGGGGCATTGATCACTGTCAAAGCCCTGTATGAGCTGGAGCGCATTCAGGGCAAACGCGCTTTGATCACCATGTGTATCGGTGGGGGCCAAGGCATCGCATTGGCAATCGAGCGCCTGTAAGTTGAAATCTGGGCGGGGGATTATTCCCCGCCCTATCCACAATATGGGTATTTTCAGGTCAGCGCATTAACCAGTGCGATAATCCCTGTCGCAGCCCCAGCGCCCAGCGCAGCAGCCAGCACAAGATAGCGTTTGTAAGGTTTCTTTGTTGGCTCTAGCGGAACGGCTTGGCGGATCAATGCAGCCTCCACCAAAGCAGGCAGGCGAGGACCAAAGCGCGACAGCACCCGCGCAGTTTTTGTTAGATCGTCCAAGACAGCTTTGGGGCCAATTGATCTGGTCACATAATCCGTCACAATCGGTGCGGCAACTTGCCAGATGTTCATATGCGGGTTCAATGAACGCGCCACACCTTCCACCACAACCATTGTACGCTGAAGCAAGATCAGTTCGGTCCGTGTTTCCATGCCGAAACGCTCTGTTACCTCAAACAGATAGGCCAAAAGACGCGCCATTGAGATGCGGTCTGCATCCATGCCAAAGATCGGTTCACCCACGGCGCGCAAGGCGCGGGCAAATTCATCGACATCTTTATCGGCAGGGACATACCCCGCTTCAAAATGAACCTCGGCAATGCGTTTGTAATCTTTGCGGATAAAGCCAAAAAGGATCTCGGCGTAAACACGGCGGGTGTATTCATCAATATGGCCCATGATCCCGAAATCAAGCGCGATGATGTTGCCGTTGGCCGCGACTTTCAGGTTGCCTTGGTGCATATCGCCATGGAAAAAACCGTCACGCAGGGCATGTTGCAAGAAGAGGGCGAGGATGCGCTCGGACAACTCAACACGGTCATGACCTGCGGCATCAATGGCAGCATTATCCCCCATGGGCACGCCCTCGGCCCAACCCAGCGTCATGACGCGGCGGGCGGAGTAATCCCATTTGATATCGGGCAGTTCAAACCCTGCGTCATCTTTTGTATTCGCCGCATATTCGGACGCGGCAGAAGATTCGAGCCGCAAGTCCAACTCGCCGCGCACAACTCCATCGAAATGCTCAATGACATCCATCGGGCGTAAACGACGCGATCCTGGTGAGAACAGCTCAACCATCCGCGCTGCAAGATAGAAGGCATCCACATCTTTGCGGAACGCTTTTTCAATACCGGGACGCAGGACTTTGACGGCAACTTCTTCGCCAGTGCTGTTCAACCGTGCGTGGTGCACCTGCGCAATCGAGGCAGCAGCAACAGGAGCGCTGAATTCAGAGAACATCGTGTCAATCGGCTGCCCCAGCTCTTTCTCCACTTCGGCCTTGGCGACCTCTAGGGGAAAGGCGGGCAGTTGATCTTGCAAAATGCGCAATTGCTGCGCCATCTCATCTCCCACCACGTCAGGGCGGGTTGAGAGGATTTGACCGAATTTGATATAAGCGGGACCCAGTGCTGTCAGCGCACGGGCCGCAGGCTCCAAGTTTGGGTCGCCTTTGTAGCCCAGCGGTTTAAAGGGAATCGCCAGCGCCCGCGCAACAAGGCGCACGGCTTTGGGGGCTTCAAACGCATCCAGCACAAAGTTCATCGCGCCTGTGCGCTCTAACGTGGCGCCTGTGCGGATCAGACGCCAGATATTATGAGGCCCGCGCATCTCAGATTTTCCAGCCAGAATGAAGGGCGGCAATGCCCATGGTCATATTGCGATATTTCGCATTCTCGAAACCTGCCGCACGCACCATCCCAAGGAATGTTTCTTGATCGGGAAAATTGCGGATCGATTCAACGAGGTACTGATAACTGTCGCGGTCATTGGCGATCATATGCCCCATCTGGGGGATCACGTTAAAGCTATAGAGATCATAGGCCTTTTGCATCATCGGATTGGGCAGTTGAGAGAACTCCAGCACCATTAAGCGGCCACCGGGTTTCAAGACGCGGTAGGCTTCGTTCAGCGCTTCTTGGGGGCGGGTGACGTTACGGATGCCGAAAGAAATCGTGTAGACGTCAAACGTGCTATCCTCAAAAGGCAGGGCCATCGCATCGCCCACAACCCAATCGAGACTCTCTTGCATGGCCTCAGCTTCGGCGCGTTTGCGGCCTTCGATCAACATGCCTTCGGTTAGGTCACAAACCGTCGCATGGCCTGATCCTGCACGTTTAAGGAACTTGAACGACACATCCCCTGTGCCGCCCGCCACATCCAACAGCTTTTGCCCGGCACGTGGCGCCAGCCAATCCATCATCGCTTCTTTCCAGATGCGGTGGATGCCCATGCTCATCACGTCGTTCATGACATCGTATTTGTTCGCCACATCCGTGAACAGGCTGCGGACTTTGCCCGCCTTTTCATCTTCGCGGATGGTCTGTGCGCCAAAGTGTGTGGTATTTTCGGTCATGTGATTGATCCTGATCTTGTTGTCTTGGGGATATAGCCTCAATTAAGAAGGTGCAAACCGCCATTTGACGCAGGAGCCGCAATGCCCGAACTACCCGAAGTCGAAACGGTCCGTCGCGGGCTGGCCCCTGTGATGGAAGGCGTGGTGATCACGCATACGGATGTAAACCGCGACGGGCTGCGCTGGCCTTTCCCGCAAGGCATGGCCGCGCGGCTAAGTGGTGTGACGGTGGAGCGGCTGCGCAGGCGGTCCAAATACATTCTGGCTGATTTAAGTTCTGGCGAAACACTGTTGGTGCATTTGGGTATGTCGGGGCGGATGTTGATTTCGGGTGATCCTGCCAACCCCGCCCTCGAGGGTGCCAAGACGGCGCAATTTGTGCATGATCATCCCCCAACGCAAAAGCATGACCATGTGGTGTTTCATATGGCAAACGGCGCGCGGATCACATTCAATGATCCCCGCCGCTTTGGCGCGATGGATTTGCTGGAGACTGCCACGGCCGCAGATCACAAGCTGCTGGCGGTTTTGGGACCAGAGCCGCTGAGCAATGATTTTCATGATTCGATTCTGGTAAATGCTTTTGAAGGCCGCAATACACCCGTCAAATCGGCCTTGCTGGACCAGCGTATCGTTGCAGGTTTGGGCAATATCTATGTGTGTGAGGTTCTTTTTCGGGCAAGAATCAGCCCAAAGCGCAAAGCAGGTCGCATCGCCGCCTCTCGGGTTGCTGCTATGGTTCCGATCATTCGAACTGTTCTAGAAGACGCCATCGAAGCTGGAGGATCATCGTTAAAGGACTTCCGTCAAGCTGATGGCGAGCTTGGATATTTCCAACATTCCTTCGATGTTTATGGAAGAGAGGGCGCACCCTGCCGCAGAGATGGGTGTGGCGGGACCATTGCGCGGGTTGTGCAATCTGGGCGATCTTCTTTCTATTGCCCCGCATGTCAAAGATAGCTTGAACCGTATCGCGGCCATGATATGCAAGTGGTCTGAATAACAAAAAAGGGCCGCATATATGGCTTATGAAACGATCATCCTCGACGTCGACAACCACGTAGCTACGGTAACGCTTAACCGGCCAGATGCATTGAACGCCTTGAATGATCAATTGCTGGGTGAGTTGGCAAACTGCCTCACCAGCTGTCAGGAAAATGACAAAGTGCGCTGCATTATCGTTACCGGCTCGGACAAGGCATTTGCCGCGGGTGCGGATATTGCGATGATGAAAGACAAGTCCTTTGTCGATGCCTTTGCAGGTGATCTTTTCACTGCAGAAACCGATCAAATCATGCGCGTACGCAAGCCGATCATCGCAGCCGTATCCGGTTATGCGCTGGGCGGTGGCTGTGAACTGGCGATGATGTGTGACTTTATCATCTGCTCTGAAACTGCAAAATTTGGCCAGCCTGAAATCAATTTGGGTGTTGTTGCTGGTATCGGTGGCACACAGCGTTTGACGCGGATCATCGGGAAATCCAAAGCAATGGATATGAACCTGACAGGCCGTTTCATGGACGCCGCCGAAGCAGAGCGTTCGGGCCTTGCGTCGCGCGTGGTGCCTGTGAAAAAGCTGATGGAAGAAGCCATGAGCGCGGCCCTGAAGATTGCCGAAAAATCAATGATTTCAACCATGGTCGTCAAAGAAGCGGTGAACCGCGCCTACGAAGTACCATTGCGTGAAGGCCTGCTGTTTGAACGCCGCATGTTCCATTCGTTGTTTGCGACAGAGGATCAAAAAGAAGGCATGGGTGCCTTCCTTGAAAAACGCGAAGCACAGTTCCGCGACCGTTAAACTTCCTTTGTGGGGCCTTTGGGCGCCTGCACAGAAAAAGGTGTCACCGGGCCACAAGTGCTCGGTGACAAATACTTCCGGAGATCAATGTTCTAATCACGTAGAATCATCTGGATCATTGGGGGGCAAGGTTGCCAGAAGCCGAGTTTTTCTTCTTTGCAACATGCCCACCTTTACAACCCAGCCCATTCTCCGCTATAGCCGCCGATATACATGCGCGTGCAGCCCGCTCAGGCTAGAATCACCTATCGGTGTCCTCCCCGCTCGGGAGCTGTTGCACGCATTGACACAAGACATTTAGATAGGACGATCCTCATGGCCAATACACCACAAGCAAAGAAACGCGCACGTCAGAACGAAAAGCGTTTTGCTATCAACAAAGCACGCCGTTCACGTATCCGTACGTTCATCCGCAAAGTTGAAGAAGCAATCGAATCTGGCGTAAAAGACGATGCAGTTGCGGCACTGAAAGCAGCACAGCCAGAACTGATGCGGGGCGTCACAAAAGGCGTTTACCACAAGAACACAGCATCGCGCAAAATGTCGCGTCTGGCTGCACGGGTAAAAGCAATCGCTTAATTCTTAAGAAAAAGTTAATTTATGCAGGCGTCACTTTTAGTGGCGCCTGTGTTGTTTTCAGGGCCCCATTTTGGCGGTTATGAGATTCTTTTTCAACAAACATAGAGTCAACAAATATGTTCTGTTGAACCCCCCCTTAGCAGCTTGGTAGTTAGTGTGAGCGAGTCACATCGCGGGGGGACAGACCCAGAAATCTGACACTATTTTGCTAGAGGTGGTTGTACAGATTAAAAGGTTACCTTCGACGTCCAGTAGGATCGTTCGAAGGTTTGCGGATGCTGCTGCCAGCACATTTGCCTGTCACGTTTAATGAACGGTTGCGTTCGATACCTTTGGTGCATTCTGCGCCATCTGTTCGTGCGCTACACACTAACAGTCCAATGGACAGGGCCGGTTTCTGATGGGACCGGGCGGCTGGTCTTTGCCTGATGGATTGAACGAAGGATTGCCGCAGGGTGCGGCATAAATGAATGTGGTAGGTAGAGAATGACACGGGACGAATGGGGCAGCGTTAAGCAACGACTTCTTAAAACAGTCGGGCAAAACAACTATACAACTTGGATTGACCCTCTGCTTTTGGGTGCGCTTGATTCCGGCATTGCCACCGTGAATGTCCCGACGACATTCTTTGGTAACTACGTGAGTCAAAATTTCGCTGACCTCATCCTGCATGAGATGCGTGCTTTTGATGATTCCCTATCGCGTTTGAAATTTGAAGTTGCAGGAAAAACCGCCAAGCCTGCTACCCGCCAGACAGATGCCATCGCTGCCCCACGTTCAACGCCCCCAAAAGCGACGACTACATATACTGCCCCGCTGGAACGCCGCTTTTCGTTTGATACTTTTGTTGTCGGGAAGCCGAACGAATTGGCCCATGCGGCTGCCCGCCGAGTTGCCGAAGGTGGCCCTGTATCGTTCAACCCCCTGTTTCTGTATGGCGGCGTTGGCCTTGGCAAAACCCACCTTATGCATGCCATCGCGCAAGAACTTCAAATCCGTAAGCCCGAATTGAACGTGCTCTATCTGTCGGCAGAACAATTCATGTACCGCTTTGTTCAGGCTTTGCGTGACCGCAAGATGATGGATTTCAAAGAAATCTTCCGTACAGTGGATGTGCTGATGGTGGATGACGTTCAGTTCATTGCAGGCAAGGACAGCACGCAAGAAGAGTTTTTCCACACTTTTAACGCGTTAGTGGATCAAAATAAGCAGATCATCATTTCTGCTGACCGCGCCCCGCAAGACATCAAAGACCTTGAAGACCGCGTGAAGTCGCGTCTGCAATGCGGTTTGGTGGTTGATCTTCACCCCACTGACTATGAATTGCGTCTTGGCATCTTGCAGACCAAAGTTGACACGCACCGCGCCTCTTATCCCGAGCTGGCGATGGAGGATGGTATCCTTGAATTCCTCGCACACCGCATCTCGACCAACGTGCGCGTGCTAGAAGGTGCGCTGACGCGGCTGTTTGCCTTTGCCTCACTAGTTGGCCGTAAAATTGATATGGAGCTTACCCAAGATTGTCTGGCTGATGTGCTGCGTGCATCCGAACGGAAAGTCACCGTTGAGGAAATCCAGCGTAAGGTCTCGGATCACTATAACATCCGCTTGTCTGATATGGTCGGCCCCAAACGTCTGCGCAGCTATGCAAGGCCCCGTCAGGTTGCGATGTATTTGTGCAAGCACATGACCAGCCGTTCACTGCCCGAAATCGGGCGTCGGTTTGGCGGCCGCGATCACACCACCGTTATGCACGGGGTGAAACGTATCGAAGAGCTGAAAATCTCGGACGGTCAGATCGCTGAAGATCTTGAACTTTTGCGTCGCGCATTAGAGGCATAAGCCTATCAAAGATGCAGCGATGCCACAGGGCAGCCTTTGAGGGGCTGCCTTTTGTATTTCACCTCCGTTAGGTCTTGTGGTTAAAGGGAAAGCGGGTAGTTTGCATTTCCCGACCCTGTGCAATGGAGATAGGCATATGAAATTCAGCATCGAACGCGCCGCGTTGCTTAAGGCCGTTTCTCAGGCACAATCAGTGGTTGAGAGACGCAACACCATTCCAATTCTTGCGAACGTATTGATTGAGGCCGAAGGCAGCGATGTTTCCTTCCGCGCCACCGATCTGGATATCGAAGTGGTGGACAAAGCCCCCGCTCTGGTAGAGCGCGCAGGCGCTGCCACGGTTGCAGCAACCACATTGCACGAAATTGTACGCAAGCTGCCGGATGGCGCGCTTGTCTCACTTACCGCGGATAACGCCGCTGGCCGCTTGACGGTCGAAGCTGGCCGCTCGAATTTCTCGCTAGCGACACTCCCTAAAGAAGACTTTCCGGTCATGGCCACGTCCGAGTACGCCTCGAATTTCTCCGCCAAAGCTTCGGTGTTGCGCCGCCTGTTCGATAAATCAAAATTCGCGATTTCCACTGAAGAAACACGCTATTACCTGAACGGTGTCTACATGCACATCGCCGAAGGGGATGGCGGTAAAAAGCTGCGTTGTGTTGCGACAGATGGCCATAGATTGGCCCGTATCGATGCAGATATGCCCGAAGGCGCGGCAGATATGCCTGGCGTGATTGTGCCACGCAAAACTGTTGGCGAACTGCGTAAGCTGTTGGATGAGGATGATATGATCATCGCGGTCTCTGTGTCCGAGACCAAAGTCCGCTTTGCGACACCACAGATCACTCTGACCTCCAAAGTGATTGACGGCACCTTCCCTGATTACACGCGCGTTATTCCGCAAGGCAACACCCGCAAGTTGGAGGTCGACGCTGCCGATTTCGCAAAAGCCGTTGACCGTGTGGCCACTGTTAGTTCCGAACGCTCGCGTGCGGTGAAATTGCAGTTGGACGAAGATCGCCTGATTCTCTCGGTGAATGCGCCCGACAGCGGTGCTGCCGAAGAAGAGCTGGCCGTTGCCTATAGCGACGAACGGTTGGAGATCGGGTTTAACGCGAAATACTTGTTGGAAATCGCCTCTCAGGTAGACCGTGAAAATGCCGTGTTTATGTTCAACTCGTCAGGTGATCCGACATTGATGCGTGAAGGTAACGACACCTCGGCCATTTATGTTGTCATGCCGATGCGTGTATAAGGGCAACGGAATTTCAGACAAATTCCGGCCGTTTTCTTCAGAAGAAAACGATAGGCGCTGATGGCTGGTCTCTACCTCACACAATTGACGCTTTCGCATTTTCGCTCGCATAAGCGGGCGATTATTGATGTCGATCCACGACCAGTTGCGATCCATGGTAATAATGGTGCTGGCAAAACCAATATTCTCGAGGCAATTTCCCTTCTCTCGCCCGGCCGCGGCCTGCGCCGTGCCAGTGCAGATGACATGACCCGACGCCCCGAAAAACTGGGCTGGAAGGTCACGGCTCTTCTCCATGGACCTCTTGGAGTGAGCGAGATCGAAATTCTCTCAGAAAAGGGCGCAGCACGGCAGGTGCGCATAGACGGCAAGCCCGTTTCCCAAACAGCGCTAAGCCGCGTTGCACGTGTGCTTTGGCTTATCCCGTCTATGGATCGTCTATGGATTGAAGGTGCTGAAGGGCGGAGGCGCTTTTTGGATCGCATGACGCTCAGCTTTCTGCCCGATCACGCCGAAATATCGTTGGCCTATGAAAAAGCCATGCGGGAACGCAACCGCCTTCTCAAAGATATGGTGCGTGAGCCGTCTTGGTATACCGCTCTTGAGGCGCGCATGGCTGAAACAGGCGTTGCGATACACCACAACAGGTTGCACGCCATCAAAGCATTAGCTGCTGCTCAGGCCGCCTCCGAGACAAGCTTCCCTACCGCCACGCTTACGCTTGAATGTGATATGCCTGATGACATCGAGAAAATGCGCGACGCTTTGGCGAGCGGCCGCATGCGTGATCTGTCGGCGGGGCGCACATTGACTGGGCCGCATCGAGCCGACTTGTTTGGTGTTTTCACCGCCAAAAACGTTCCTGCGCGGGATTGTTCCACGGGTGAGCAGAAAGCGCTGTTGGTATCCCTGATCCTCGCTAACGCCCGCGCGTTGGCTGCGGATTTTGGGGCCCCCCCGTTACTGCTGCTGGATGAAGTCGCTGCGCATCTGGATAAAACCCGTCGTGCGGCGCTTTATGACGAGTTGTCGGCACTGGGAGCGCAGGCGTGGATGACAGGCACAGAGGACGGTCTATTTGAGGCTATGGGCGATCGCGCCCAAACCCTTTTGGTTACCGATCAGGACGGGCTTTCCAGCGTTTCGTCTGTCACCTGAGAATCGGCCTGAAGAAACACAAAATATTGTGTCATTCACGTGACAATGCGGCCCGATAACCGTATATATAGGGGATTGAATAGCAGGATGACATCAATGTCCGAGACAGACCAGACACCCGAAGAATACGGCGCCAATTCTATCAAAGTTCTCAAGGGCTTGGAGGCTGTTCGTAAACGGCCAGGAATGTATATTGGCGATACCGATGACGGGTCGGGCTTACACCATATGGTGTATGAAGTTGTTGATAACGGCATTGACGAAGCACTGGCAGGTCATGCGGACCATGTTGCCGTGACAATTCATGCCGATAGCTCTGTTTCTGTTTCGGATAACGGGCGCGGTATCCCTGTTGGCATCCACGACGAAGAAGGCGTTTCTGCTGCCGAGGTTATCATGACCCAACTGCATGCAGGCGGCAAATTTGACAGCAACTCCTACAAAGTTTCGGGCGGCTTGCACGGTGTTGGTGTGTCTGTTGTGAACGCCCTGAGCGACTGGCTGGAGCTGCGCGTTTGGCGCGAAGGCAAAGAGCACATCGCACGATTTGAAGGGGGCTATACCACCAAGCACCTCGAAACCCTTGGCGACACAGACCGCACAGGCACCGAAGTTCGCTTCCTCGCTTCATTGAATACTTTCTCGAACCTCGAATATTCCTTCGAGACACTGGAAAAGCGTTTACGCGAACTGGCGTTCTTGAACTCTGGTGTGAAAATCATCCTACGTGATGAACGCCCGACGGAAGCCTTGGAGACGACACTGTTTTACGATGGCGGCGTGAAAGAGTTCGTCAAATATTTGGACCGCAATAAGTCTTCAATTTTGCCCGAACCCATTTTTATCACGGGTGAAAGAGACGATATTGGCGTCGAAGTCGCCATGTGGTGGAATGACAGTTATCATGAAAACGTGCTGCCCTTCACCAACAACATTCCACAGCGCGATGGCGGCACGCATATGGCCGGTTTCCGTGGCGCGCTGACACGTACGATCAACAATTACGCGACATCCAGCGGGATCGCGAAAAAAGAGAAGGTGACCTTTACTGGCGATGACGCCCGCGAAGGTCTGACTTGTGTTTTGTCGGTCAAAGTGCCCGATCCAAAGTTCTCTTCGCAAACCAAAGACAAACTGGTGTCCTCCGAAGTGCGCCCTGCGGTTGAGGGCCTTGTGAATGAAAAACTGGCTGAGTGGTTTGAAGAAAATCCGCAGATTGCAAAGATCGTTGTAAGCAAGATCATCGAGGCGGCACATGCCCGCGAAGCAGCGCGTAAAGCGCGTGATTTGACGCGCCGCAAGACAGCGATGGATGTGAACTTCCTTGCAGGAAAACTCAAGGATTGCTCAGAAAAAGACCCGTCCAAAACCGAAGTCTTCCTCGTGGAGGGGGACTCGGCTGGTGGTTCCGCCCAAACGGGCCGCGATCGTCAGACACAAGCGATCCTGCCGCTGAAAGGTAAAATTCTTAACGTTGAGCGCGCCCGTTTTGACCGGATGCTAGGCAGCCAAGAAATTGGTAACCTCGTGATGGCGCTGGGAACCGGAATTGGCCGCGATGAATTTAACATCGACAAATTGCGCTATCATAAGATCGTCATCATGACTGATGCGGATGTTGACGGGGCGCACATTCGTACGCTGCTGCTGACTTTCTTCTACCGTCAGATGCCGCAGCTCATTGAAAATGGTCACCTCTATATTGCCCAGCCGCCGCTCTACAAAGTGTCGCGCGGCAAGTCCGAAGTGTATCTGAAGGATCAGGCTGCAATGGAAGAATACCTCGTCCAGCAGGGGATCGATGGTGCCATGCTGCGACAAGGCAACGGCGAAGAGATCAGCGGGCAGGATTTGGCACGCTTCGTAGACAACGCACGTCAACTGCGCCGCGTGCTAGAGGCCTTCCCAACCCATTATCCTCGCCACATCCTTGAGCAAGCCGCTATCGCAGGTGCTTTTGTACCCGGTGCGGTGGATAATGATCTGCAAGGCGTGGCTGACAAAGTCGCCACGCGCCTAGATCTGATCGCGCTGGAATACGAGCGTGGCTGGCAAGGCCGCATCACCCAAGATCATGGCATCAAACTGGCCCGTATCCTGCGCGGTGTCGAAGAAGTGCGCACCCTTGATGGTAAAATGCTCCGCGGCGGTGAGGCACGTAAATCGGGTACTTTCACCGAGCACTTGCAAGACGTTTACAACTTGCCCGCGACATTGGTCCGCAAGGACCGCAGCCAGTTAATCAATGGTCCGATGGATCTGCTCAATGCTGTGCTGGCTGAGGGTGAAAAAGGTCTGTCGTTGCAACGCTACAAAGGTCTGGGCGAAATGAACCCTGATCAGCTGTGGGAAACCACACTGGACCCCGACGCACGCACTCTGTTGCAGGTTCGGGTCGAGGATATGGCCGAAGCCGACGATCTGTTCACTAAATTGATGGGCGACGTCGTCGAACCGCGCCGTGAATTCATCCAACAAAACGCGTTGAATGTAGAAAACCTTGATTTTTAGGGCAGTGTAGTGTCGCCGGATGAACTGCCTGAAGGACTGAACTTTCCTAGACGTCGGAGGTAGGTCTGGCCGACGCAAGTGAGCTTGGACAGGTTTGAGCAGGATCGGGAAGAGGATCGGATGCGGAGATTGCGGGATGGTCGTTCATGACTTTCTGACGCCGCCTGCTTGCGTCGCGACGGGTTTGTGTTGCCTCGGCCATTTCCGCGTCATCATCAATGCGATCGAGACTACGGCCGCTGAACTCATAGTCGAACGGAAGGTCGTGAAGCGCGGGGTTTAGCATCATTAAGATATCGTTCACTGCAAGACTGTCGTGGCGGTACTGCTCTTCGATCGATAAGGAAAGCGTGATCATGTGTCGACTGTTGAACGGCGACATGAAGAAATTGCGCGAGATTGCCGGGAAAGATGCACCAATGGTCGAGCTGTTATAGATTTCTACAAACATCAGATCGACCTGATGGTCGCGTACCGAACGGGGCAGTGTCGCGATCCAAGCCTCGTATTCGGGTACAAAGCGTGTGTAAACCTCACGGTTGAATTCCTTATGCGGAACGATCGACATACGTTTTATTTGCCAGCGCAGATTGGCTCGGCCCTTGGCCCCCGGCCTGTCGACGAACACCGCGCGCAGCAGGTCTGTCTGGTGCCCACGCAACACCACGGCACGGTCAGTGACGCCACGGTGGATGTTCTGCTTGACCTCGTTTTTGATGGGGGAAGTGTAGCCAAGGGCGGTGTCGTACTCCGCCTGTGCGCGGGCGATCGTGCGGGGGTTGGATCTATAATCACGCCTATCATAAATCTCGTGTTGGATGTCGAGGACCTGCGCCACCTTGCCGGCGACGGTGGCGTCTATGCGCCCAGAATAGCAGTGGATGTTGGTGAATTTCTGCTCGATATCGCCGAGGTGATCGCTCGCGATCGCGGCCAGCAATCGGCTGTCCTGCCCACCCGACAAGGGGAGGGCGGTCTTGTGCACGGCATTGATCGCATCGATGACGGATGCGGTGCGGGTGATTATCTCGCTGTAAATCTCGGCGCGTGGGCGTGGCGTGGCGAAGGGTTTGTCGCGTGGCCAAAAGCGGGTTTCCTTGAAATCGGACAAGGACAGGTAGGCATTGGGATTGGCGCGGCGCACATCCTTGTCGCGGGTGTGAAACAGGGAATAATTACCGCTACCGTTTTCGACATGCGTATGATCGTAGAGGGGGTGATCTATAATGTCACGGTTGATGCACAACGCGAGGCTGGACGCGACTTGCCGCTCAGCCGTGGCGAACACAGTGCCGTTCGTACCAACCGCATCGCTGTAGAATCGTGTGTCTTCATCACGCGCGACCAAGACGTTGTAGCGCCCGGCAACGTAGAACAGCCAATCCTCAAAATCGATAAAAAACGTGGGCAGCGATACATCTAGAGCGTTGATCTGGTGATCGCCTTCGATCAATCCCTCCTGCGCTACACCGATGCCGATGAACAAACCTATCTGTTTATCGTTCACATCGCGTAATCGCGTAATATGTACCCCGTCCCCAACGTAGGCATTCCATCCTGCAAACGTGTGGCGAAGCAGCGCCGTTTGTGTAATGTCGCGCTGGGTCAACAGGTATTGCCAGCGAAACGCGACATCGAAACTCACGTCGGTTTGCACGCAGTCGGTTTCTGCTTTGATCTGGATCATAGGTGCCATTCATTATTCATTTTAATCTAGGGTCGGTTGCTACACGACCAAAGCAAAGGGATATCAGTGTAAATTTACGCTACACAAAATTATATGTGCCAAATGTTGTTATCATTCTGAAAAATGAATCACAGTAGCCCCAAAAAATCAATTCAAATCAGATTACATCACTCCCCAAAACGACCCTTTTAGCACGTTCTAAAAAGGTTCTCGCTTCATGCGGCCAATTATGGGGCGATGGCGTATCCATTTTCCTCTTGGTGGCGGTAATTCGTCTAAGAGCATCTTCTTAGGGTCAAGACTCATAACCATAATATGACTGTTGCGGCGAGAGCGATTGCTGACAGGAAAACCTTTGGGCAGCGGTCATAACGGGTTGAGACACGTCGCCAGTCTTTGAGTCTACCGAACATCCTTTCGATCACTGCCCGGAAGTGCATTGCAAAGCAATGTCACGAGAGGGGCGTTTGTATCGGCGTTTGTCGTATTTGATGGTCTTCTTACGCGATTTGCGTTCTGGGATGCAGGGCTTTGTGCCCTAATTGATAAGGGGCTCTCGAAACGCAGTCTGCGTCATATCCTCGATCTGCGAGAAGCCACTCGGCTCAGGCAGGCTGTTCATTAAAGCTGCAGCGCCAGTATAATCGCTTACCTGCCCTGCGGTGATGAACAGGCGGACAGGACGGCCGCTGGTATCTGTAACGGCGTGCAATTTGGTATTTATTCTCCCTTTTGTCGCCCCCCTCTCGGGCAGTGGATCTGACGTACACGCCGCCCTTTTTCAGTCTCAGACTGGAGGCCGTGCGATGCGCCTTGAGATATGTTACATCAATTGAGATGGTTGTGTTGTCGGGGGCTTGCTCAGCCAGCCCCATCATGATCCGGGCAAACACGCCCATATCGCTCCAAGGCTTCCAGCGATATACAACGTCTTTGGTGGACCATACTCGGCAGGTGCATCGCACCACCTTAAATCATTGCGATTGATGAATATAATGCCGCTTAGAACGCGGCGATCATACACGCAAGCGCGACCTCGGCTCTTTGGAAAGTAAGGCCGCAGACGCTTCATCTGCGCCTCCGTAAGCCAGTATAAGTTGCTCATCATATCCCCCGAAACGGGGGGTCGTGAATCATAGCAGCCCGACAAGCTCAATCAGTTAATGGGTCCTGATCCTAGATAATTCTCGATATTGGATCTATCGGATTTTTCCTATAACGTTTCAATTCTTGCTTTTACCCGTGATATATTGTCAGCATGCTGCTTGTTTAAAACACTCAGTATTTCTTGACTGTGCCGCTGAACTGATCCATCGAACATATCTTGCCGCCACAAATTTATTTCAGCATTGAACCCTTTTGAAATCTTCCGTGGTCCTTTTACAACTTTGTCTGTTTGCTTGCCAGAATAATATACAAAAATGGTTGTAATCAAAGTCAACGTTCGACTATCGCAGATTTCGGGCCCTCTGTTTTCTTCCAAAAAGGTGTCAAGAGCCTGAAAAACGTGGGGAAACTTATTCCGAAGGAACGACATCGGATCCAATTCGTCTACGTCAAAACCTTCCATGTGGCCAATCGCGTCGTGTTTTGATCCAAATTCAAGATACATCATTGTCTCGGTCCAATAAATAATGACCACGGTTCGATATTCAGTGGACAGCACCATCTGCTTTCATGGGCCAGTTATGTGAATTCTAATCTTTCGATGGTTCTTATGCCATTCGGGGTCATCTCCCAACTCCAAACTGTTCACATAGGTTTTTTCGACTTGTTCCAACAAAGCCCTTTCGCATGTAAACAAGCTAAATTTTGCTCGCACAGAGAAAGTTTGGAATCCGCCACTTTTGTGTCAAAATGGACATGCCGCAACATCAGTCTGTTTTGAATGCAAAGCTGCCAATCACTGCGACTTCGTGAAAGATCGGCTTTGCGCCTTGCGATGTGACGCGCAAATTTTTGCGCTCAGAAAGTCTTCTAAGTCATTGTTACCTAGCAACCGAGGCGCAACATTACGTGCTTTCCTACAGGCAGTTGTAGGGAAGCATATAAAACTGCGCGGTGCGAATAACTTTGCGCGTCGCGGATGGTATGTTGAAGCCTGAAACCGCATTTATTCAATGGTTTACGTCACCTCTGTCAAGATGCCCGACTTAAAGGTTTGCGCCAATTCCGCTGCTTCTCTTTCATGCCGGGGAAAATCTTCAAGTTAACCTTCGATCAATGAACTTACACGCTATCCCGTCTTACTGGGCACCTTCATTCTGCTTACGTTGATCGCACGCCTCCGTAAACGCGCGGCAGAGTTGATAAACTTG
Organism: Sulfitobacter undariae; assembly: GCF_014196805.1. Lineage (GTDB taxonomy): Bacteria > Pseudomonadota > Alphaproteobacteria > Rhodobacterales > Rhodobacteraceae > Sulfitobacter > Sulfitobacter undariae. The sequence goes on from NZ_JACIEI010000004.1 coordinate 237,562, forward strand.
GATCAGTAATCCTGGCGAGCAATTTCTATGATAAGAACATCAGTGGCTATTTCTTTCCCTAAGTCTCTTTGTGCAATCTCCTTTAGGGCAGTCCGCAACTTTCTTAAAGCCGATGCATCGGTGAAGTTTCCTTCAAATCCGCCAACATTCGCGTGGTCAAATAGGACTTGTAAGAAACTATCCCTAAGCTTGGGCTCTCGAAGGTAAACTAGGTCAGTTTTACCTTCAGGTACTTCGATACTGAGTGCTAACACGACCAAAGCTGTAACCTTATCACTGGCGATAATCGGAATTACGAATTGATTATTCAGTTTAGCATATTCATTGCTGTTTCTGACAGTGTCAGGCGCATCCGAGAGGTGATCTCCGATTTCAACCTCTTCGAGGTCAGAGGCATTCTGCGTTGGCGACGTTGTGCTAGTGAGATCTTCTGATCTTTCTGGGCGCATGAAAATCCCGGCGCCAACCCCAGCTCCAAGACCAATGAAGAGCAAAACTAACGGTAGAAGTTTTTTCATAATCATACTCCCGATTAAAACGGTAAAATTGCATCAAGGACCTGTTGGCCGACACGTGGTTGCTGAACATCGCTGATCTGGCCACGTCCACCGTAGGACACGCGCGCAGAGGCAATCTTGTCGTAGGTAATTTCATTTTGGCGAGAAACATCTGCAGGCCGCACAAAACCCGTAACTAAGAGTTCGCGAAGTTCAAAATTGACGCGTAGTTCCTGACTGCCCGAAATGGACAAAACGCCGTTTGGCAAAACGTCTATGATTGTGGCTGCGATTCGTAGCTCCAATTTTTCCTTACGTGAAACTGAGCCATCCCCTGAGGAACTGCTTTGCGAAGAGATTCCAACTAGTTCGTCGGATGAAGCTCCCGCAGGGAACTTTCCATTGAGGCGTTGCGGCAAGCCAAACAGTCCAGGTACGCTCAAGTTTTCAGACCCAGCTCGTCTTCGGTCCGAAGAGTTCGAGATCTCCGCTTGCTCGTCTATTTCGATAACTACAGTCAAGATATCCCCCCGAACTACCGCTCGACGATCCCCCAATAATGAAGCACGTGAGGGAGACCACAACGAGGAAGAATCAAGTGGCCGACGCTCGGTTATGGTCATTGGCAGTCCCGGGTCAATCATTGCCCGCGTCTCTGGGGCCTCTAATGTTGGCGTGAAGCTGGGTGGACCTGTCGCGGTTTGATGCCGCTCCTTTGATAGCATTTACTGTAACAAAGGAGATAAACTATGGGACTGAAACGGACGGACGAATTTCGC
>NZ_JACIEI010000005.1 GCF_014196805.1 Sulfitobacter undariae
CGCCACTCAGCACTGGGCTGGAAAAGCCCTGTCGCCTTCGAACGAAAGGTGGCTTAAACGAGCACTTGGGGCGGCACTAAAGCGTGACAGGTCCAGGGGGGGCTTCCGATGTGGTCCGCCCTATCGCAGGCAAATGTCAGCCCAAGCAAACACAGAATGCCAAATTTGAATGATACTCGCATGTGTCAGTTACTCACTTTTATTGTGCCGTTATCTGCAATGACACCGAATAGAGTTGCGCGTGACCCCAAGTTCATCACACGAACGCGGTCGCCAATGGCACCACGCTCTAATGCACGCCCTTCTGTGCTGATACTGATCCCGTTAGTATCGTAGAGAAGGAGGACGATCTGGTTGCGTGAAATCACAGAGGGCGGTGCAAGGTCCGTTAAAAAAATTGGCCTCCCTGCGTAAAGCACTACACGTGCCTCTTGGCCCAAGACCTGGGACAGGTTGGCATACCCCTTGTTAGATTTGCCTGTTGCGATCGTCACATCCTCGTTTGTGATTGTTTGCGCGGGGCGTATTGTACGCACGGGTACAACGGTCTCAGCCAAAACAGGTTGGACAAGCATGAATGTAAGGATCGTTGCAATGAGTTTCATCAGCGCACCTGTGTCGTGGCGCTCATCATCTGGTCGACAGCCGAGATGACTTTGGCATTCATTTCGTAGCCGCGTTGGGCCTCGATCAACTCAGTGATCTCACGCACAGCATCTACAGAGCTATCCTCCAGATACCCTTGGCGAAGTGTACCTAGTCCGTCCTCGCCAGGGGAGGATACAAGTGCCGGACCGGATGCTTCTGTTTCCAAAAACATGTTGCTACCTATTGCCTCCAAGCCCTTGGAGTTGGTGAAACCGGTCAACGTAAACTGTCCTAAAAGCTGGCCGGCTGCAGCCTCGTCAAAATAGGCATACACTTCGCCATCCGCGTTGATCGAAATACTGCGCGCGTCGTCTGGTATCGTTATTTCGGGGCCAACCGCAAACCCGTCAGACGTGACGATCAATCCCTCACCTGTACGCTTCAATCCCCCGTCGCGGGTATAGGCAGTTTGCCCGTTCGGTAGGGTCACCTCTAGATATCCCAAGCCTTCGATGGCGACGTCTAGGTCACCGTTTGTGGCTGACAGCGCCCCTTGTTGGAGATGGATACTCACCGCGGCGGGGCGTACACCTAGGCCCAATTGGACACCTGTAGGTAAGACAGTTCCATCGGATGCGTTAATCGTCCCGGCACGTGCCATTTGTTGATAGTGCAAATCCGCAAACTCGGCACGACGGGCATTATATCCTGTTGTGCTCATATTCGCGAGGTTGTTGGAAATCGTCTCAACCCGCATTTGCTGAGCGCTCATTCCGGTAGCGGCAATCTTGAGGGCACGCATAATTTCTGTCCTTTAATTGGAAACTGTAAGGGTTTTGACGGCAGCCCGAATGCGCTCGTCTTCTGTTTTGAGGAAGCTCTGACCCATCTCATAGGCGCGCTGCACTTCGATCATCCTCGACACTTCGAGAAGCGGATTGACGTTAGAGCTTTCTACGAACCCTTGAATAACCCGCGCGGTCTCAGAGGGCTCGTCGCCTTCATCAGCGCGAAACATGACCCCATCCTCACGGACCATTTTGAGCGGCTCAATCGGCTGAACAATGGCCATTTGTCCAAGAGGGGCACCATTCATACTTAGTGTGCCATCAGAAGAAACTGCCAGTGTTCCCTCGCCAGCGGGTACAAACAACGGCACGCGCCCCGCATCTAAGACAGGGAAACCGTCTGGTGTGACGAGTTGTCCCTCAGCGCTGGGAATGAAAACACCAGCTCGGGTGAGCCTTTCTCCCATCGGGGTTTGCACAACGAAATATCCGTCACCTTCTATAGCGAAATCAAAAGTGCCATTTGTTTGCGTTAACCCGCCTTGTTCGAACGACGTCCTGTTAACATTACCTTGCCCCATAGAGAGAGAGGGGGCGCCTTCCAGAGCCTTGACGTATTCTGAAAAAATCACGCCTTCTGCACGAAACCCCGTGGTCGAAGAGTTGGCAATATTGTTGGCAACCACCTGCATTTCGCGTTGTAGGCCCAACTGGCGCGTTAAAGTGGTGTATCCGGTACTTTCCATCTTTATCCTCCGATGATGAGCGGGATGATCTGGTCGTGGAAGAACGAGACAAGCGTGTTGGTCATGAAGTGCATCGACATCCAGAAAACGACAGCGATCGCGGCCAATTTTGGCACAAATGTTAGCGTCATTTCCTGAACTGATGTCAGCGCTTGAACCAACCCGATGGAAACGCCTGTCACAAGGGCAGCGACAAGGATTGGCAGGGAGATGACAAAGGCAATCCATAACCCCTGTCGCATGGTGTCAAAAAACACCAATTCATCCATCATCAGACAGGCATCCGCAAAATTTCCTGATACGCTTCTACCACTTTGTTTCGCACGCTTACCGCCGTTTCGACAGCCAGTTCTGTTTGTGCCAGAGCCTGGACCAACGCATGTGGGTCTGCATTTCCCATCATCGTTGATTGTGCGATTTGTTCTGATTTTGCCAAAGTAGCGGCAAAATCCTCTCCAATGTTTTTGAGCAGCGAGGGACCGCTGTCTGGTCCTTCGCTTGGCGTGGTTGCAGGCTTGGCTGATGTGTAGTTTTGGATTGCGGAAAGTGATTTCAATTCCATTCTGGAACTCCTTTTGGTTGTGTGGCTTATGGACGGGTTTCAAAATTAGCGGCGTAGCAGCTGCATTAGGCTGCTCGACATATTTCGTGCCTGATCGAACATTTTAAGGTTCGCCTCATAGCTTCTCTGGGCTTCCCGTGCGTCCGCCAACTCGATTAAAAGGTTCACGTTGGAACCTGAGTAGTTTCCTTCTTGATCTGCCATTGGATGCGCGGGGTCGTAAACTTTGGGAAGTTCTGACTGATCCAGACGCACACGTCCTACTTCAACATTTGACACACGATCGCCGTGAGCCAAGGCTGTTTGAAACGAGACCAACTTTCGCCGGTATCCGGGTGTATCTGCATTTGAGATATTTTCAGATAAATGCCGCAAACGCTGTGCTTGTGCTTGCATCCCACTGGCTGAAACGGAACGGGCTGACGAAAAATCAGTCATTTCATATTCTCCTAGTTTGTACGCACTGCCATGCGAATGATATCCAGAGCCGATTTATAGATGGCCAATGCGCGCTCATGATCGCTTTTGGCCTCAGCGGCTTTGAGCAGTTCTGTTTCCAGAGAAACGGTATTTCCGTTTGGGTTATCGTCCCCCCGCTGCTCGGTTACAGGTATTTGTGATCCCTCGATGCTGCCATGCAAGTGTTCGGCACGGGTCGCGCGTTGTGCGCCTGCTGTTCCGGTCGTCGCGTAATGCGATGCGAAAGGGGCAAGTTCCTTGCCCGCATATCCAGGAGTGTCGGCATTGGCGACATTCTGTGAGGCAAGCGCCTGCTGTTGCCCTGCATGACGCGCCATAGCGGCGGAGGTTTGGAACACTTGTAAATTTTCGAACATCGGGAATCTCCCTGCTGCGGTTTCATGAAGGCTTAAGGGTGATTCCTTTAGAAACAATGAGCAGCAGACAAAGGAACGCCATGATTGATGCATTACTTCTCGATGGGCTAACGGCTCACATCGCTGATCTACGCACTGTGCGTGCTGTTGGACGCGTCAGCCGCGCTGATAGCACCGCCCTGCACGTGACCGGGCTGACAAACGACGCTTCAATCGGGGACGGTTTGAAAGTCTATCGTAAACGCGGGGCGCCATTGACGGGGGAGGTGGTCCAGATCATCGGCTCCTCGCTGGTGATGCTCACGGATGCGCCCCCCGAAGGGGTGAGTCTGAATGATCGCGTCACGCTTATGTCGGCTGCTGCAATTGCGCCGTCAAACGAATGGTTGGGCAGGATTATCGACCCCGCTGGTAAACCGTTGGACGGAAAACCGCTTTTGCGTGGCGCGATCGCTCGTCGCCTCTTATGCCCGCCGCCCAAAGCCGCTGATCGGCGGCCGTTTGGTGAACGATTAAATACCGGACTGGCAGTGACAAACACCATGCTACCTTTGGTAAAAGGGCAACGCGTGGGGCTTTTTGCTGGTTCGGGTGTGGGTAAATCCAGCCTTTTGGGGCAGTTTGCACGCGGGATGAGTGCGGATGTTGTTGTCATCGCAATGATTGGCGAACGTGGGCGCGAACTTCGACACTTTGTTGATGAAGTCCTTGGGGCAGAAGGTTTGGCGCGCGCTGTTGTTGTCGCCGCCACCTCAGATCAATCCCCCCTCATGCGGCGCCGTTGTGCATGGTCTGCAATGGCCGTAGCCGAGCATTTTCGTGATGCAGGTCAGTCGGTACTATTTTTGGCCGATTCGATCACGCGCTTTGCCGAAGCGCACCGTGAAATTGCCATTGCCGCAGGAGAGGCACCTGTCCTGCGTGGTTACCCGCCTTCTACCACCCACCTCATCACCTCACTTTGTGAAAGGGCAGGCCCGGGAACCACCACGCAGGGGGACATCACGGCGGTATTTAGTGTGCTGGTCGCAGGATCTGATATGGACGAGCCGATTGCCGATATTTTGCGCGGAGTGCTGGACGGCCACATTGTGCTGGATCGTAGGATCGCGGAGCGGGGGCGATTCCCGGCTATTGATTTACTGCGCTCTGTATCGCGAAGTTTACCTAAAGCCGCGAGTGAGCATGAAAACGCTCTGCTGTCCGTAACGCGTAAAATGCTAGGGTTATACGATGAAAATGCAATGATGATCCGCGCTGGCCTCTATACTCACGGCAATGATCCAGAGGTAGATAAAGCGATCATTTTGTACCCCGAGATTGAGGAATTTCTGGCAAAGGTAGAACCGGGAGATTCTCAACGTAGTTTTAATCAACTTGAACTTATATTGCGGCGCGCTGGGTTGTCCTGAGCAGGAATTTCTGGCGATCGATTCTGAACAAATGTTGCCGCGACCATCACCAGTTACCCAGTATCGGTGATGGTCTCAATGCGCGAACTAGGTCGAGAAAAGGCTATGCCTGCACAGCAGTTGCGCGTCTCAACGGGAAAGTACGATTGTAAACAAGCGTGAAAACATAGGTATATGTGACGCAAAAGTAATCACTACAAAATCGTCCGGCACGGTCAAACGCCCAGTGTATGCCAAATTCAATACCTTTGCCTTTGACGTTAAAATTACCCCAAGGACGCTGATTTTCGAAAACGATACATCAAAATCCCGTCTGCGCCCCAGAGTATCCGCTCGCGGCCTATCCCAACCCCGGCTATATTGCATCGACAGATTGTATTGCGCAGTCGTTATCGCACCCCTGCGGACCAGACCGATGAAATGAAAAGCTCCACGATTTGGAATGCTGAAAACCCTGATTTGATCCTTGCTTTGGTGTTGCGCGGACTTGGCTGGGCCGAACTCCCCATGCTATCGATCCACCACCATATTGCCGATGGCACTTTGTTACGCCTGGCATGTAGCTTTCAGCAAAGTGATGAACTTGAGGGCATAGATGTTGTCTGGACTGAGCAACGCGCACTAGGCCGTGAGGGTCAATGGAGACGCGACCAACTTCTTAACGTGTCGCAAGACGGATAGGGGGCACATGATAGGTATTGCTATTTCGGTTTCTTTTCAGGCCCAATACCGGTGAAAATGCCGCGGGAATATGACATTTTGGAACGCAAAAGCACACCTTTTAATTTTTGCGGACTACCCCGTTTGACGGGCTTTGTTACACAAATCGGGCTGAGGTTGGACTTCCCCTTACCCCAGACGGAATTAGCCTACGGGCACGGTGCGCGGTATGTCGAGAGCTGTGAAGCTGTTTAGGATCGCGGCACGGATTTGGACCTCCGCAACTTGCCGGTCGAAGTCACGTGCCGAGAGGCGCTGACCGAGCAACTTCACACAATGCATCTTTGTTTCGACGCGGCTCCGGCGGTGGTACCCGGTCACCTGTCGCCACAATGCGCGACCCAGATACTTTGAGGATTGGACGGCTTCGTTGCGTGCTCTGGCCCCGGGCGTATCGGGCTTCCACAGTTTGGCATTCTTACGCGGCGGTATGACGCCATGGGCATTTCGCGCTGCAATCGCATCATGGTATTTGCGCGTGTCGTAGGCTCCGTCAGCACTGACGCTCCCGAGGTCTTGATCCGGGGATCTGATTGAGTAGGTCAGGCAGCATTGGAGCATCGCCGACACTGCTGCTTGTTACCTCAATGGCCCGTATCTCCAGCGTTTCCTCATCAATCCCTATATGGATCTTGCGCCATAGGCAGCGTTTGGAACCACCGTGCTTACGGGCATTCCATTCACCTTCGCCTTCCGCCTTGATGTTTGTGCTGTCTATTAGCAGGTGCAGAGGACCTGCTGATCCTTTGTGCGGGATAGCGACTGACAATGTTTTTTGACGGCGACACAATGTGCTGAAGTCCGGCACCGCCCAATCCAGCCCAACCAATTTCAGTAGGCTTTCCACAAACCCGGTCGTTTGCCTCAAGGGCAGGCCGAACACGACTTTGAGGGTCAGACAGGCTTGAATAGCAGCATCGCTGTAGGTTTGCTGACGCCCCCTTCGACCAAACCCGACCACTTCCCACGTCATCCCTGGATCAAACCAGATGGATAGCGATCCTCGTTGTTTGATTGAAAAATTGTACTCGGCCCAGTTCCGGGTCTTGTACTTCGTCGGTATCCAGCTGCTCATGGCAGCCTGCTACTATACTGGATTCATACAGTGAATCCTACAGGACGTGATTTGTGCAACAAAGCCACGTACACCTCTCGGCTAATAGTTTCGGAGGCGCAAAATGTACTTTTTGTTTGCGTATAACTGCTTAAGTATTTTGAATTCAACATCGTGGCCACAGACTACATCTGTCAGGAGTGGCTGAAGTACGACGCCGTGTCAGGCTGAGTAGTACATGGTGTTTATGGTGGGTCATCTAACAAGAAATTCCGCGTGCAATGCGCCTGCTGCTTTGATGCTTTTGAGAATATCGATCATGTCGCGCGGTGATACGCCAAGTGCGTTTAGCCCAGCGATGACTTGGGATAATGATGCGCCAGAAGGGATTTCAGCCAAACCGATACCGGGCTCTTCTTCAATGGCTGCACGGGTACGGGGGACAACTACGGTTTGACCTTGTGCAAAGGGATTGGGCTGAATCACCAATGGCTCCTCTTGAATACGAAGAGTTAAGTTTCCCTGACTCACTGCGACGCGAGAAATACGTACATCTTCGCCCATGACGATTGTTCCAGATCTCTGATCCACAACGACACGCGCCTTGCGTTCTGGTTCAACCTCGATGTTTTCAATTCGGCCCAGAGCATGCGCAACAGAACGCATTTTTGTTGCAGGTATATCCAGAACAACGGTGCCACTGTCTAGCATGATGGCTACATTTCGACCGAAATTTCGGTTGATAGCCTGCTCTATTCTTCCGGCTGTCGTAAAATCGGCTTCGCGTAGCGCTAAACGCAAATCTTGTAACTTACTTAGTTGAAAGTCGATTTCACGCTCTACGCGCCCGCCAGAGGGAATCGTGCCTGATGTTGGGACGCCCTGCGTCACCTTGCCACCATCGCCTGCAGCAGTGGCTCCGCCTGCAATGATTGTCCCCTGAGCCACAACATAAATCTCTCCATCTGCTGCATTTAGCGGGGTCATAATCAGAGTGCCTCCCAAGAGGCTTTTGGCATCTCCAATTGCAGAAACAGTTACGTCTATCTGTCCGCCCGCCCGTGCAAACGGAGGTAAGGCTGCGGTGATGAGAACTGCGGCAACGTTCTTGGGGCGGAATTCCTCTCCGGTAACATTCACTCCGAGCCGCTCGAGTATGTTCGTCATTATGTCTTCTGTGAATGGCGCGTTGCGTAACCCGTCTCCTGAGCCATCAAGCCCGACAACCAGACCATAGCCCACAAGATCATTCCCACGGACACCATCAAAATCGACTAAATCTTTGATCCGTACTGGACTAGCATGCGTGTCACCCGCTGACAGAAACAGGATGGCCAAACATAGGGCTAATTGCACCAAAATATTCATAGGTAATTTACAAGTGAAAGCTGGGACATACGTGATGTTATGGCGTAAAGGCTTTGTAATTGAAATTGGACTTGCTCCAGTTCTGTCGCGGCCTGGTAGGGATCAATTGATAGAAGTTCACTGCGGGCCAACTCTATTGTGGTTCTCTGGGTACTTTGCTGAACACTCAACGCTTCGATTTGGTGTTCGGAGTAACCGACCATTGATTGTAAATCGATTATAGCAGCGTTGGAGTTTAGGGTGTTGACGGCAGTTTTTTGAAAGAGCTCGCCTTGTTGCGCCCGCGTTAGGCCAAGGGCGGGATCATCCGCCAATGCTGCTACAGTGAGGTTGAGCAATGTGTCACGCAACGCCGGATTATCTGCACGTAATTCAAATTGCGCAGCCTCTTCATCAGATAGGGAAACAGGCGCAAGTGACTTATCTGAACCGAGATAACCAAGTGTGGAAAAACCTGCTGGGTCGGCGAACCATGCTTGGGCTGCCGCTAACATGTCGTCGACGCTGCCTGCTCCTGCCATAGCTCCTCTCAGGGCTGATAGAAGCTCTTCGGACGAAGCAACTGGACTCGTGCCCGTCGCGGTGCCTGAAAATATTGTGCGGCCACCAAGGCTGGTGTTCAATGCGCCAATAACTTGGCCGAGTGCAGTCTTAGCTTCTTGGATGATAATGGTGGAAGTATCGCCGTACCCAGTGTTGCTTGCTGTCAGCAGGGTCGCCTGAAAGGAAGAGTTCACGGCACTGATGTGGGTCAATGCGGTTTGCACACCTCCTGCAAATTGCCCGGCTTCAAGTGTTGCAAGGCTGTAGCTTTCCAACTTGCCTAAGCTTCGCTCTAGATCATTCAGGTATTCAGTGTTGCCTGCTGCAATATCTCGAATGTCAGCGATTTGTCCGGTAGATATCTCAAGTGTAAGTCTTTGGAGCTGTTGTTTGAGAGATGTATTTTGCGATTGCATGACGTATGAACGAGCACCATCGCCCATTGAATTGATTTTCATTTCACAACCTCGTCACTGTTTCAAGCATAGCATCGGCTGCCTGTATTACGCGGGCATTTGCTGCATAAGATTGTTCCAGTATCAGCAAATTTTGTAGTTCTTGATCCGTATCCACCCCCTCGGATAATTGTAGTTGTGTGAGTTCAGCCAAGCGGGCGGAGCTAAAGCTGAGATTTTGCTCAGCACCACTGCGGCTAACAGCGAGCAAGCCACTGAAACTTGAAAACAAGTCTGCTGCCGCTAAAGTGCCGGTTCCAAAACTTCCCGAAGCTGGCATGCGGGATTCTTCAAGCGCGCCACGTAAATCGTTCAAAAGTGTTGCATCGCCAACTGCGCCGGGCGTTGTTGCCCCCAAACCATCCCTTAACTTCCAAACGTCTCCTCCAGTTGCGGTGTCAACCGCACTGTTTAGGGTTAAACGTGAACTCAGGCCGACTTCGTTGATTGGGTCAAAACTTGCGTTCGCATCTGTGAAAAGACCCGGATCACCTGCGGCACGTGTTGTATCCAAGGCAGGGTCGGAAAAGCGCTCAATTAAGTCCCTGCTAAGTGCATCAAGCTGCGCTTGTGCTTGTACGCCATAGACATCTCGAACCTCAAAATATCCCCCGAGGCTACCGCCTCCAAGTGCTGTGGAGCGCAATACATCCTGACCATTTAGTGTCAGGCCTGACAGTGTATTTGCCTCCAGCGTTTGGTACGCAGTAACTGTATTCTGTTTCTCAAATCCGATGGTAACAGCGGAAATGTCCAGCAGGCTGGCGCCACCTTCGGTATAAATTGCAACGGCGCCGTTATCGCGTGGCACCACATTGATCGGGACGATGGAGCCGATTTCATCGAGAATGGCTTGTCTTTGATCTAAAGAGGCAAGGCTGCTCCCGCCTTTTGCCTGTGCCGTTGCGATTTGTATGTTAAGTTGTTCGACCTGCTCCAACGCCATGTTAAGATATGAGACTTCCAGTGCGATTTGCGTGTCCGCATTACTGCGCATGCCTTGCACTTGGGCCGAAGCCTGGCTCAAGCTGCTTGCCAATTGCTGGGCGTCCGTTACGACTTGAGCCAATCTTTCCACTGCGTCGGGCCTGCTGGCGGCGGCGATAAGGCTTTCTTCAAATGCGCCAAGGTGCCCACTTAATCCGTCAGCATCGCCCGCGATACCTGTTACGGATTCAAAGTCGCGCAAGAAGTCGACAATGACTTGGCTGTTTTGCTGGGCTGCATTAGCGATCCGGCGATCCGACACAATGCTATCGTTCATTTGCCTGTTTATGCCGTCTATATTCACACCCGAAGCACCGTACCCAAGTGTAGAAAGCTCTAAACTACGCTTCCCGTAACTTGGGGTGAGTGCATTGGAGATATTGGTAGAAACAATTTCTGTACCGCGTGCTGCGGCACGCAATCCGGAAATCGCGGCGTTCATGGCTCCTGTGATCGACATGTGCTTCCCCTTGGATCAAGCTTTTAGGAGGACACTGCCTCCCCTATTATGCACCAAATCAACGTTTGATGTTGGTGGTTTCCTGCAACATCTCATCCACTGTTTGGATGACTTTGGCGTTTGATGAATACGCGCGTTGTGTCTGGATCATCGATGTTAATTCGCTAGCAACATCAGTGGTCGATTCTTCACGTCGATAAGCAAGGACTTCACCTGTTGGCCCGTCACCGGCATCCCACATAAAGAAAGACCCACTGTCGATCGAAGGTCGATAGGTTTGCGAGTCTAGTGCAATCATGCCGTTTGGATTGGGTACATCTACCAATGGGATTTGGTAGATCGTGCGTGTGACACCAGTGTCAAAAGTGGCGTGAACATAGCCATTAGCATCCACGTTGACGCCGGTCATGTTGCCTACAGGTGTTCCGTCTCTCGTGATGGCTACTGGGGCAAATGAATCTGACAGTTGGGTGAGGCCGTCACTTTGGCCTATAACGCCGATTTCAATCTCGATTGGCCCACCATCAACGTTGACAATAAATGTACCTGTCGTGCCGTCATATGCGCCGCCCGACACTGTTGTCACCGATGCCAGTGTACCACCTGCCGTTCGATCGTCTGAAAACGTCAGCACATATTCCCCGATGGTCACGTTTGGATCATTCGAGTCGGTGAGGGTCATCGTCCATTGGTTTGAAGCGCCTGTTGCTGGTACTGTGGGCGTGAACAGGACATTCACATTTTCGGAGGTGCCTAGATTGCCATAGTATTCCACGGTCAGCGGTTGTTCCTCAACGGGGGCACCTGCCACGGTGGCAGTCGCTGGTAGGTTAACACCAAGTGTCATCCGTGTAGTCGGTTGGCCTGTCAGCTGGTTGATTTTGATCTGCACTGGCTCCAGCCCATCGTCCGTATCGCGAGAGGGGGCAGCGAAAGTGCCATCCGCTTGTGCAGGCCAGCCCAGCAAAACCAAACCGGAAGATGTGGTAAGGTACCCTTCCGCATCGGTTGAGAATGATCCTGTCGAAGTGAGCAGCATGTTGGTTTCGCCATTGCCAACATTCAAATCCGATACTTTGGCTACAGGTAACATACCGCGCCCGCGGACTGCCAAATCTGTTGCGTTTGCAGTTGATATCAACGACCCGCCCAAATCAATCTGTCGGCTGGTTTCTGCCCGTACACCGCCTGCTGAATAGGTGCCGCCACTTTGCGAAATCACCATTGACTGAAAATCAGTTTCGACCCGTTTGTAGCCGTAGGTAGATGAGTTTGCGATATTGTCCGAGATTCCGGCCAATCGCGTTGCATTGGACTTTAGCCCTGCTACCCCTGCGTTTAGGGACGATGAAATTGTCATAGACACGCCTTTCTGATCTGCCATTTCTTGTTCTGAAGCAAAGCATATCCGGACAGGTTTAATGCGGCGCTAACAGATAAAATGCGCTCTATTTTCCTGGTTCAGGGACATCGCGTAGCAGAACAATCTCGATTCGGTCGTTGCGCAGTGACATTGGGTTTCTGACCAGAATTTCACGATCAGCATGGCCCGTTACGCGCTGAATGCGCATGGGGTCGATGCTTTGCGCCTCCAATAAAAGACGCATCTGCGTCGCGCGGTTCTGGGATAGGCCCCAAACGGTGTTTTCTTTCAGAGTAATGGGTTGCGCGCGCGTGTGTGCTTCTACTGCGATTTCATTCGTTACAGTTTTACTGACTTGCGCAATCACGCTGATAAGAGCGGTCAACAAGGGCGTCGGCTCACTGCTATTCGTCTCGAAAATAGGTCTCTCAGCTGTGGAAAAGGCTTCGATTACCAAGCCTTCATCCGTAATACGCGTTGTGATGTGTTCCAGCGGGTTTTCCATTACCGATGATTCGCCGCCATGCCCTTTGAGCAGTTCAACAAGAGTTTCGAAGAGTTCGGTTTGTGCGTCTGCTGTATCGGTGGAAGGTGCGCTGTCTATTGCGCCACGCGCCTTGTCTTCACTGGTGGCGCGATTGGCGGAAGCACCAGTGCCCTCCTGCGAAAGGGTCATCTCTGAAAAGATGCTGTCCCCTGAAAATACGCCCTCTCCACCGCCGGATATCCGCGCAATTGGAATGGTTGGCGAAAAGTAATCGGCAAGCCCTTTTCGTTGCTGTTCAGTTGTTGCGTTCAGCAACCACATCAGCATAAAAAATGCCATCATTGCGGTCACAAAGTCCGCATATGCAACTTTCCATGCACCACCATGGTGCCCGCCGCCTTTAATGATCTTTTTACGCTTAATGATAACCGGCGCGAGATTTGCATTCGCACTCATATTCACCCGATCCCATCAATACAGATGCAAGCGTTATTAAAGCCCTAAGAGCGGTATTGGTGGTTAGCAGCGGGTTAAGCTTGCTCTTATGAAGCAATCACGATTAGGTCGTTAAATGGATACTTTGGCCACTGATACCCGCTACTCTTGGACGCGCCTTGTGTTGACGCTTTTGGTCGGGACCGTGATCAACGCTGGGATGTGGGCGATCATTGTGATCATGCCTGCGGTTGAAGCCGAATTTGGCGGCAGTCGCGCGATGGCGTCTTTGCCCTATACGCTGACAATGATCGGGTTTGCGATTGGGAATTACGCGATTGGGCGTGCTGTCGATCGCTTCGGAATAACACTGACTTTGACCGTTGCCGCAATCGCGACCGCAGCGGGTTATGCTCTGGCGACGTTATCTAGCTCTTTGCTCATGCTGTCTCTGGTGCAATTATTGGTTGGCTTTGCTTCGGCGGCAGGGTTCGGGCCGCTGATCGCGGATATCTCACATTGGTTTGTGCGCCGTCGCGGCATTGCCGTTGCGATTGCTGCGTCGGGAAATTACCTATCTGGCGCGATTTGGCCCATTCTGTTGGCTAATGTCTTGCAGGAAAGTGGCTGGCGCTCGGTCTATCTTGTCATGGCGATTGTGACGGTTGTTTTAGTGCCGCCGTTGGCTCTTACCTTGCGCCGCCGCGTGTCCGAAGAAACACAGGCCGCAGCCGAAACAGCTTCGGTGTTGAATGCAAAGTCATCGGGTCTTTCGCCGCGTGCGTTGCAGTATCTACTGGGGTTGGCTGGGATTGGGTGTTGCGTGGCTATGTCCATGCCGCAGGTCCATATCGTGGCGCTTTGTGTGGGGTTGGGATTTGGCCCTGCTGTTGGGGCGCAGATGTTGGCGCTGATGCTGCTGGGGGGCGTTGCTTCGCGTATCGTGTCGGGATTACTTGCTGATCGGCTGGGTGGAGTGCGCACGCTTCTTGTCGGGTCTTTTCTGCAATGCCTCGCATTATTTTTGTATCTGCCTGCAGGGGGCATGGTTTCTCTCTATTTGGTGAGCATGGTCTTCGGCCTGAGCCAAGGGGGTATTGTGCCCAGCTATGCGCTGATTGTACGTGAATACATGCCTGCGAAAGAAGCAGGAGCACGCGTGGGCTTTGTCATGATGGCGACAATTTTGGGCATGGCGCTGGGCGGTTGGATGTCGGGCTGGATTTATGACGTCAGTGGTTCGTACACGCTCGCGTTTGTAAACGGGATCATATGGAACGGCGGGAACATTGCGATCATGCTTTGGTTGTTGTCGCGTAGCCGCCCCCGCACGCCCAAGGGCATACCAGCCTAACCTACCATTTGCGTCGTTTGCTCAGAGCGATTTGCTTTTGACGTTCGCGAAAGCGGTTTTTGTCGTCTTCCGACGTTTCAGTCACGCAGTTGTGGCAACTCACGCCCTCTTCGTATTCGCTCCGTTTGGTGTCTGCGGGCAGGATCGGGCGGCGACACCCAAAGCACAACATATGCGGCCCGGGTTTCAATCCGTGTTCAACGCTGACGCGGTTATCAAAGACAAAACATGACCCGTCCCATGTGCTCTGTTCGGCAGGGACTTCTTCCAGATATTTCAGAATGCCACCTTTGAGGTGAAACACGTCTTCGACGCCTTGACCAAGCAGATAGTTGGTGGATTTTTCGCAACGGATACCGCCCGTGCAGAACATGGCGATTTTCTTGTTATGGAAACGCTGTTTGTTCGCCTCCCACCACGCGGGGAATTCGCCAAAGCTGGCTGTTTGCGGGTCAATCGCGCCTTGAAACGTACCGATGGCCACTTCGTAGTCATTACGCGTATCAATCACGGCGACATCATCGCGGTTGATCAGGTCATTCCAATCCTCCGGCGCCACGTAATGTCCGACGCTGGCGGTTGGGTCCACGTCGGGTTGACCCATGGTGACGATCTCACGCTTGAGACGGACTTTCATCCGGCCAAAGGGCGGCACATCGGATTCTGCATATTTATGCTCAAGATCGGTACAGCCGGGTAGGGCGCGCAGATGGGCAAGCACGGTATTCACCGCCGCCATAGATGGCCCTGCGATCGTGCCATTTACCCCTTCTCGGGCCAGCAACAAGGTGCCTGTTATCTCTTGCTCCAAGCACAGCTTGAGCAGGGCGGGCTTGATTGCTTCGGGGTTTTCGAAGCGGGCGAAATGATAGAGTGCGGCAATGGTATACATGGGAAATCAAATAGGCTGCACAGGGGCTGTTGTGCAAGTGGTACCTAGGCTAAAATGACTGCGACATAAATATCCAAGCAGTGAGGTCTTCCATGCATGCGCTTCTCGTCATCGACGTTCAGAATGATTTTTGCCCCAGTGGTGCGCTGGCAGTTGCAGGGGGAGATGAGATTGTCACAGGCATTAACGCGCTGATGGCGGATTTCGATGCAGTGGTGCTTACGCAAGACTGGCATCCGGCTGGCCACTCCTCATTTGCATCCAGTCATGACGGTAAGGCACCCTATGACATGATGAAAATGCCTTATGGCGACCAAGTGCTTTGGCCCGATCATTGTGTTCAGGGCACGGATGGTGCGGCGTTTCATCCTATGTTAGAGACTGATCGCGCCGATTTGATTATCCGTAAAGGATACAATCCCGCTATCGACAGCTACAGCGCCTTTTTTGAAAATGACCATAAAACCCCGACGGGGTTAGAGGGATATTTACGCACACGTGGCATTACAGAAGTGACAGTGGTGGGGCTCGCACTGGATTTTTGCGTTAACTTTTCCGCCGTCGATGCGGCAAAGCTGGGCTTCAAGGTGGCGGTGCGCCGTGACCTGTGCCGCGCCATTGATCTTAACGGTTCATTGGCCGAGGCGACTGCCGGAATGACAGCCGCAGGCGTCGCGCTAGACTAACCGCTTGCCCCTTTTTACAGCATAGGCCACAAATCAACGGCCTAACGGAGCCTTTATTCATGGTAGATATCGCCACACGCGTCTGGAATCACAAATGGAAGATTGACCCAATCGTGCGGTCTCTCATTGATACAGATTTCTATAAGCTTTTGATGTGCCAGTCTATTTTTAGAAATAAGCCTGATACGCAGGTGACATTCAGCCTGATCAACCGCTCTAAAGATATACCGCTGGCCGATCTGATCGATGAAGGCGAATTACGCGAACAATTGGATCATATCCGCTCGCTCAGCCTCAGCCGTGGGGAATCTACGTGGCTGCGTGGCAATACTTTCTACGGCAAGCGCCAGATGTTCCGCCCTGATTTTATGGAGTGGTTTGAAAACATGACGTTGCCGCCCTATCACCTAGAGCGGAAAGGCGATCAGTATGAGTTGACGTTCGAGGGCAAGTGGCACGAGGTCATGCTGTGGGAAATTCCCGCCCTTGCGGTGTTGATGGAATTGCGTGGCCGTGCCGTTTTGAATGGCATGGAAAAATTCGAGCTTCAGGTTCTTTATGCACGTGCAATGACACGGGTTTGGGAAAAGGTTGAGGCACTGCGCGATGTACCTGACCTGTCCATCGCTGATTTCGGTACGCGCCGCCGCCATAGCTTTTTGTGGCAAGATTGGTGTGTGCAGGCGATGAATGAGGGGCTAGGGACCAAGTTCACTGGCACCTCCAACTGCAAAATTGCGATGAAGCGCGAGCTGGAAGCAATCGGCACCAACGCACATGAGCTGCCAATGGTCTACGCCGCCTTGGCCGAGGACGACGCAGCACTGTTTCAGTCGCCCTATAAGGTGCTTGAGGATTGGCACGAAGAGCACGAAGGCAATCTACGTATCATCCTGCCCGATACATACGGCTCGCAAGGGTTCTTGGATCACGCGCCAGATTGGCTGGCTGGTTGGACAGGGATTCGCATCGACAGCGGTGATCCCGCAACAGCCGCGCAGCAAGCGATTGATTGGTGGAAGTCCCGTGGCGAAGATCCGCGTGATAAACGTGTCATCTTTAGTGATGGTTTGGACGTGGCTAAGATTAAGGAACTGCATGCCCAATTTGCGGGTAAAACGGCAATTTCCTTTGGTTGGGGTACGCTGCTGACCAATGATTTCCGAGGGCTGGTGCCGGATGATGCCCTGTCTCCGTTCAGCCTTGTCTGTAAGGCCGTGAAGGCCAATGGCAAACCGACTGTGAAGCTGTCTGACAACCCGAACAAGGCAATGGGTCCGGCGGATGAGATCGAGCGGTACAAACGTGTATTCGATCTGGGCGACCAGACTGCGCAAAAGGTGATTGTATGACCACCACCCATGAGGCCGATGAAGACGCCCGCAATCAGGACATTCTCATTTATGTGAATGGAGAGCTAAAGCCGCGCGCCGAGGCGACTGTGTCCGTCTATGACAGCGGCTTTTTGCTGGGCGATGGCATGTGGGAGGGAATGCGGCTCTATAACGGCGTTTGGGCGTTTTTTGACGAACACATGGACAGGTTTTTCAACTCCTGCAATGCTGTGTCACTTGATGTCGGGATGGACAAAGCAGGTATTGCCGAGGCGCTGCGCATCACTGCCGAGGCCAACGGTATGACAGATGATGTGCATTGTCGGCTGATGCTGACACGGGGCGTTAAAGTGAAACCGTTCCAACACCCGTCTCTATCCCGCTCTGGTCCCACGCTGGTGATTATTATGGAACATTCCAAGCCGGTGGAAACCTTGCACTCCAGCGGTATCCGTTTGGCCACAGTGCCTCAGGTGCGCGGCCTGCCCATGTCGCAAGATGCGAAATACAATAGCCATTCAAAGCTGAATTGTGTGATCGCCTGCCTTCAGGCAGAACAGGCGGGCGCAGAAGAAGCCCTGATGTTGGACCCGCATGGTTTTGTGAACACCACAAACGCCTGTAACTTTTTCATCGTAAGGCGCGGCGAGGTTTGGACCTCGACGGGCGATTACTGCATGAACGGCGTCACGCGGCAGAAAGTGATTGATCTGTGTCGCGCAGATGGCATCCCTGTCTTTGAGAAGAACTTCTCTCTGTACGAAGCATATGGCGCTGACGAAGCGTTTTTGACGGGCACTTTTGGGGCGCAAACACTTGTCTCACAGATTGATGGCAAGCCTATTGGTAACGGCTCGCATGATGTGACCGAACGGATCAGGCGGCTTTATAAACAAGCGATTGCAGAAGATATCAGCGCGCACCTCTAGGTATTGCGCGCTGATCTGCGGCGGTTCAGTCTATTTGATCGGATAAGGGCAGCGATGAAGATGGCCGTCAGGATCAAGATGATCGTTGGTGCAGGTGCGCTGTCCAGATAGAAGCTGCCATAGATGCCAAGAACGCTGGACAAAATGGTGACCGTCACTGCAATCGGTAACATGCGGGCGAACTCTCGGGTGAGCAGAAATGCGATTGCACCGGGTGCGATCAGCAGGCCGATGGATAGAATAATCCCCACAGCTGAAAGCGTCGCCACAATGGTGAGCGAGATCAGCGCAAGTAAACCGTAGTGCAGCCAACCCAAGTGCAGCCCCACGGCCTGTGCCTGAATAGGGTCAAATGCATGCAGCAAGAAATCCCGCTGCTTGGCGATGATAATGACCGAGACAAACAAAGCGATCAAACCCGCTGTCCATAAATCGGTGCTGCCCACGCCCAGCATGTTGCCGAACAGGATGTGATCCAGATGAACGTTTGTTGAGATTTTAGTGTACATCACGATACCCAGACCAAACATACCAGAGAAAACGATCCCCATGACGGTGTCCTGTTTGACGCGGCTGTTGTCAGATAAAAATCCGGTGGCAAGTGCACAGAACATGCCTGCGATGAAGGCGCCGATGATCAGGGGAATGCCCAGTATATACGCCGCAACCACCCCCGGTAGAACGGCATGGCTGATCGCATCGCCCATTAAGGACCACCCCTTGAGGACAAGATAGCAAGACAGCAGGCTGGTCGGAACCGCAATCATGATCATGATGATAAAGGCGTTCTGCATAAACCCGAATTGGAAAGGCTGGAGCAATGTCTCGATCATGTGCGAAGCGCCTCCCGCGCTTTGCGCCGTGCGGCCAGATAGCCGTGTTTGGGCGCAAGGAAAAAAGCCACAAGGAAGATCAGTGTTTGCAAGACAACAATGATACCACCCGTTGCACCATCCAGAAAAAAGCTGAGATATGCGCCAAAAAACGATGTACCCGCCCCGATGGTAACGCTGACGATCAACAGGCGGGGGAAACGATCGGTGAGCAAATAGGCCGTGGCACCGGGCGTCACAACCATGGCGATCACCAAAAACGCACCCACGGTCTGCAACGCGGCAACGCATGATGCAGACAGCAGCATAAAGAAGATTGCTTTGAGTAGATCAGGCTTTAGCCCAATGGAACGTGCATGATTTTCATCAAAAAACGTCACCATCAAATCTTTCCATTTCGCCAGCAATATTGCCAATGTCACAAACCCGATGATCGCCAGTTGAAGTGTGTCGGAGGGCGTAATGGCAAGGATATTGCCCATGGTAATCGTTTGTACGCTGACCGAAGTGGGAGAGAGCGAGACCATGAACAGCCCAAGCCCGAAGAACGAAGTGAAGATCAGCCCGATGATTGTATCTTCCTTCAATCCCGAACGCTGGTTGAGAAACAACATCGCACCCGCCGCCAAACCCCCAGCAGCAAAAGCGCCCAAAGCAAAGGGCAAGCCCACCATATATGCCCCCGCCACACCCGGCACGATAGAGTGGCTTAATGCGTCGCCAATTAAGGACCACCCTTTGAGCATTAGATAGGCAGACAGGAAGGCGCAAACGCCACCTACCAGCGCACTCACCCACATGGCGTTAAACATATAGCCATAGGAAAACGGGAGCAGGAGCGTTTCCATCACTGCCCTGCCTTTTTGGCGGGCTCTTTGCCGTAAACGACAAATGGTTTTTCATCATCCGTTATAACGCGGACAGAACGCGCATCGTCATCATCGTGCAAATCCGTGCCGCCTAATACAAAGTGCCGCAGCACGCCGCCAAAAGCCAACTCAAGGTTGTCATGGGTAAAGGTTTTATCGGTCGTTCCATACGCGATTACCGTCTCTTTAACCAAAACAGTCCTGTCGCAGAACTCGGGTACAGAGCCAAGGTTGTGGGTCGAGACCAGCATCACGCGCCCCTCGTCGCGCATTTCGCGCAGCAGATCGATGATTTGATCTTCGGTTTGAACGTCCACGCCGGTGAACGGCTCATCCAGCAAGATCACTTTGCCATCCTGCGCCAGCGCGCGGGCTAGAAAAACGCGTTTGCGCTGACCGCCTGACAATTCGCCAATCTGGCGGTGGCGGAAATCGGTCATATTTACCCGCTCTAATGCCTCGGTGACAGCAGCATGATCCGAGCTTTTGGGGCGGCGAAGAAACCCCATATGTCCGTAACGGCCCATCATCACCACGTCTTCCACCAACACAGGAAAGGACCAATCGACCTCTTCGGATTGCGGGACATAGGCAACGATGTTGCGTTTTAGGGCCTCCTTTACTGGCATTCCCAGAACGGTGATGGTGCCTTTGGCCGCAGGTATAAACCCCATAATTGCTTTGAATAGGGTCGATTTACCTGCGCCGTTAACGCCAACCAAGGCTGTGATCGTGCCAGTTGGGATTTCGAATGTGGCATCACGCAAGGCGGTATGACCATTGCGGTAAGTGACCGTTACGTCATGTGCGGCTATACCTGTGGTCACTCTGTCAGACCCTTCACAATGGTTTCGGAAGTGACACGCAATAGATCCAGATAAGTAGGCACGACGCCATCCGCCTCTGTCAAACTATCGACATACAATGTGCCGCCATAGCTTGCACCAGTCTCACGCGCGACCTGTTGAGCAGGCGCCTGACTCACGGTGGATTCGCAAAACACAGCGGGAATGTCCTGTTGTCGGACCGTATCAATCACCTTGCGCACCTGTTGTGGTGTGCCCTGCTGGTCCGCATTCATGGGCCACAAATACAGCTCCTTCATCCCGAAATCACGGATCAGATAGCTGAACGCCCCTTCGCATGTCGCCAGCCATCGCTTTTGCTCGGGGACCGCACGGATGGCATTGCGCAAAGGCGCAATTGTCGCGGTGATCTCGGCCTTGTAGCTGGCTGCGTTATCACGGTAAATTTCCGCGTTGTCAGGATCATGTGTGACAAACGCATCTCGGATATTGTCCACGTAAATCAGGGCGTTGTCCAACCCCATCCAAGCGTGTGGGTTAGGCTTCCCGTCATAGGAACCTTCTGTAATGCTCATCGTTTCAATGCCTTCCGTGAGGGTGGCAGAGGGTACATCGTTGAGGTTTGACAGGAATTGTTCGAACCATAGTTCAAGGTTTAACCCGTTCCATAGAACCAGATCCGCATCCTGTGCGCGGATGATGTCGCGGGGCGTGGGCGAATACCCGTGTATTTCTGCGCCGGGTTTTGTGATGCTTTCGACGATCGCTGCATCTCCGGCCACATTTCGTGCCATATCAGCAAGCACTGTAAAAGTAGTGACCGCTTTAAATTTCTCTTGTGCAAAGGCTGACACGGGGGCGACAGAGAGGACGCCTATGGCCGCAAGTGTTTTAAAAGAATTGGCAAGTGTTGGCATGATGTGATCCTAATCTTGGCATTTCACAAATGGTTATGAGAACCATTCACATCTGTAAACAAGAATGATAATGATTCTCAAAGATAGTAAGTATATGAGAACGAAGGCGTAAATAATGGGCGAAGATATCGAGAAGACAGAAAAGATGACTGCTGCCCTGAAAAAGGCAGGCATACGCGTCACGCGCCAACGGATCGCATTACTGGCGGTTTTGGCTGACGCGGATGATCATCCCGATGCGGAAGAGCTTCACCAGCGGGCCAAGGTGCTAGAACCGTCCGTGTCTTTGGCCACTGTCTATCGAACGCTTTCGGTGCTGGAACATGAAGGTGTGGTGCACCGCCACGCATTTGAGGGCGGGGGCGCACGTTTTGAAACCACGCATGAAGCGCATCATGATCACATTCTTGATGTAGACACAGGCGAGGTGGTCGAGTTTCAATCCGATAAAATCGAGCAGCTACAAGAAGAGATTGCGCGCGAGTTGGGGTATGAGGTGGTCCATCATCGGTTGGAACTTTATTGCCGCAAGAAAACCAAAAAACTATGAGTCAGATGGTGACCGCAAAAGTGTCTCATCCCAACCGGCAAATTCAATGTTAATCTGGGTCAACCTTGCCACGCATGGCTTTAACTTCCCCACGCACTTTCTTGGCTTTCAAACGGCGCTTTTTCGACCCTAATGTGGGCCTTGTCGCAATCCGCCGCTTGGGGGGAGTGATCGCTTTTTCAATCAATTCCTTCAGCCGCTCTCGTATGATATCACGGTTCCGGGCCTGGCTGCGGGTCTCGTCGCACTGCAATACCAACGCACCCTCACTGGTCCAGCGCCGTCCTGCCAGCCGCCGCAAGCGGTTTTTGACCGGCAGCGGCAAGGACGGCGAACTGGCTGCCTCAAACCGCAACTCGACGGCGGATGAAACTTTGTTCACATTTTGCCCGCCCGGACCAGAGGCACGCATGAAGCTTTCGGTCAGCTCCCAATCTTGAAGGGTTATGGTATCGGTGATGTATAACATGGGTCATATCATAGCGCGCATCGCCGCAAGGTGAAGGGCAGAACCGCTAGACACAAAAAAGGGCCACCCTGAAAAGAGCGGCCCAATCGAAGTGTATAGGAAGTGGGGTCGGTTAGAGCATTGTCCACTTTAGAGTTCAGGTTGTCAGGGGCTGCCCTAACAAATGCCCTCCAAAGCTGTTCCGACACGCCGTTCCAGTACCGCTCTTGACACTAGATCACCTCCTTCACATTTGTTGAACCTAAAGACAGCGTCCCATAGGTTTGCCAAATCACAAAGCGTTTTTTGCAGAGATTTTGATCAATGCCTAAAAACTACGTTATTAAGAGGTCCGAAGACGTGCTGTGATGATGCGAAAAGGCACCAGCGCCAGCAGTGCTAGCGTTAGCTTCACAGTCCAATCGGCCACTGCCAAAGATACCCAAAGCGGCGCTTCGGGGCCCACGCCCAACAGCGGCAAGACCTCAGCCGCCCAAGACACATCCGTTGGGGGGTGGATGAAAGACAGGCTGCTGGAGAAGGCGATAGAGAAGAAAATCGCTGTGTCGATGCTACCGCCGATCAAGGTAGAGACAAGAGGCGCTGTCCACCATTTACCATTTCGTAAGACCGTAAAGATGCCAATGTCGAGCATCTGGGCAATCAGGAAAGCAAGACCTGAGCCGATCGCGATGCGAAGGGTCACCAGCGGGCCGAATTCACCCATGATCTGTGTGCCAATCAGCGAGCAGAAGATGCCTACAACAAAGCCCACCAACACAACGCGTCGCGCAGCGGCGGTGCCATAGACGCGGTTCATCACGTCAGTCACAAGGAAGGCCAATGGATAAGTGAAGGCCCCCCAAGTCAGCCAGTTTCCATAGAGGAATTGAACAAGGATATTTGAGGCCACGACGATGGCGGCCATGGCAATAATGCCAGGAAGATAAGTGCGTTTCATAATAATAACCGTTTTTTGCAAGGGTGCGGCGACTTGGCCTGCGGGTATCGCAGACAGGGGCCATCTAGGTGGTTTTACCTATTTGTACAAGCTTATTCCCTAACGCTGAATTCTACAATCTGTGTGCGCAGGATCTGTAAAAAGTTGTCATCCGAGATAAGCGTCACACGAAGTTGCCCTTGGGGGTTTTGCCAAACGCTAAGGCCTTCAAGGTTATCGTATTGCAAAGGTAAAGTGGTCAACAATGTATATTCGCGCGGCGCACGGGGATCGATGACAAACATCCGAATGCGACTGCGAAAGCCCACGGCGGTCACCGCACGCTCCAAAAGCCACAGACGGCCTTTGTGATCGAAATCAGCACCGACTGGCAAAAAAGGACCGCGTTGCGGAATACGTGCTGCAAGACGCCATTGCCCGTCTGAATAGGCCATAAGTGGAAAGGGCGCACCATTCGGCTGCGCTTGCTCAGGTACAGCGTAAAGTGTGCCATCTGGAGAAACGGCTAAGGCTTCGATGCCTGAGTTGCTGCCCAAAATGTTTTGAAAGGATATGCCAATGCGGTTTGTCAGGCGCCCGTTGGCCAGATCGACTTGCATAATCCGGTGGCGATGTTCGAACGAGATAAAGGCTCTGCCATCATCTGCTATAGCTAACCCTTCGGAATCAGTATCTCTTTTTTGTAGCCGACTGCCGTTAGAGTTGCCTAGGGTTACCAACTTTTGGACAGCAATGCCCGTGATGTTCCCGTTAGCACGCTGTAGGGATGCGGTTACCAGTTGTCCGCGATCGCTGATCACGGTCATCTGGCTGCCCTGCGCGCCTATTTCAATCCCTGACCAGCCGCCAAACCACGGCGCGTCAAGCTGCCAGCGTGTTGATCCTTCGGGATGAAGCGTAGGTTGTGCCTGCACACTGCTGCACAGGCACAATAACGCCAGCGCAAAGCGGATCACTTTGCGTCCAGCACTGCTTTGCATTGTGCGGGCAAGTCAGCCAGCACCAATTCGCGGCGCGGTTTTGCGGGTGTCGTGGGCTTTGTGCTTGGCTTGGGTTTAGGTGGGTTGATGATGTTTGCCTGCCATTGACGGGCATCTGCACATCCATCACCAGCTGGCGGCGGGGTCTGGTTTACACAGCCTTGCGCGCCTTTTGGGCAAGCCAGACGCACGTGGAAATGATAGTGGTGGCCGTACCATGGGCGAATTTTACGCAAGTAGCTGCGGTCCCCTTTTTCATCGTCACACATCTGAACCTTGGCACCAGGGAAAACGAAAATACGTTCAACACGTGGGTCTTTGGCGGCTGCTTTAATGATTTCGTGATGTGACCGCGTCCAAGAATCGTTCACATATGCACCTGCCGCACGGCGCATTGAGATGGACGAGATGTTTTCACGCTGTTTGGCTGAAAGGTTCAGTGACGTTGGCGGCAACATCCAGATATCAGCATCCAGCCCCATTTGGTGACTGCGGTGACCCGTCAACATGGGGCCGCCACGCGGCTGGCTCATGTCGCCTACATAAATGCCATTCCAACCGGGTTGCTGAGCTGCAAACCTGCTAAGATTCTGAAGCATATCGATCAGCTCTGGGTGACCCCAGTTGCGATTCCGAGACAGGCGCATCGCCTGCCACGTTGGGCCTGTTTCAGCCAGTTGCTGACCGCCTGCCAAACACCCTTTGGCGTAGCTGCCATATGCGGCAGAACTTTGCGATGTGCCCGAAGACTTGGTGCCAAACAGCTTTTTTGCCTGCACATTGGCCAGTGGTCCCGCTAATTCTCCGATTGTAGGGAGTTCCGCTTGTTTCTCTTTTGATCCGCTGATGTCACGGGCGCCGCCACAACTGGCAACTGTCGCCCCCAATATAGCGACTGTCAGAAGCTTTCTGAAATTCATTTGGAAAAATCCCCTCGTGGTTTCACCCAGATTAGCAGAACCAGCCCTATGATGAATAGCCCCACAACGGGACTAACGCCCAATCTTTGGCTGCCTGTCAGTTGACTGGTCAAAGCGATCAATGCAGGGGCCACGAATGAAGTGGCTTTTCCAGAAAGGGCATACAGACCAAAGGCTTCGGTCATACGTTCAGGGTTTGCCTGCCGCGTCATCATGTTGCGCGATGACGCCTGAAGCGCGCCACCTGCGCCGCCGATAACGGCACCAACAATGAAAAACATGATGTCTGGCATGTTGGAGCCGTCAGCAATCGGGATACCAAGAATCGATGTGGGTGTGATCATCACAACCAGCAGGGCGACAAAGGTTAATGCAATCACGCAAAACACAATCACAGGCATCGGGCCAACCCGGCGGTCAACGCGGCCAGCGACCCAGCAGAAAAATGCACCAGAAATCAAGGCGAGAATGCCGAAAATACCGATCTGCGTGATCGACCATCCCAATACACCAGCGGCATAGACCCCGCCAAAGGCGTACATCCCGTTTAAGGCATCGCGGTAGAACATTGATGATCCCAAATAGGCCAACAACGACGGGTGGCGCGGTAATCCCTTAAGGGTGTTGATTAAGTCACGAATGCTTTGTGTGATCAACAATCGGGGCGCGCCCGTTACGGCACTATCGCGTGTGTACAAAAAGAAGGGGATCATAAAGACCGCAAACCAAATTGCGCCCAAGGGGCCAACAATGCGTGTGTCTGCTTTGGTCGCGGGGTCGAGTCCGAAAAGGGGGCTAAAACCTACCATGGTCAGACCGCTGGCTGTGGCCTGAAACAAGCCCAACATGATCACCAGCGCGACCAACCCGCCGATATATCCGAACGCCCATCCAGACCCAGATATCCGGCCCAATTCATCAGGGTTATCATGTAAATCAGGTAGATATGAGTTGGTAAAGATCGTTGCGAACTCCATCCCGATCAGGCCAGTCCCGAAAAAGAACAGCGCCCAGACTGCCGAAAAATCCTGCGGTGCAGTCCACCACAACGCGCCAGAGCCGATAAAATACATGGCCGAGAACAGCCATATCCATGGCAGTTTACGACCGGAGTTATCGGCAATCGCTCCCAGAATTGGGGCCAGTACAGCTATCAAAACCCCTGCAATCGCCAACCCCCATCCCCAAGACGCCTGCGCTTGCGCCTGTGCTGCCTGCTGGGCCATGCCGTCCGCCATCAGGTTGCTGGCGAGTGTTGTGGTAAAATAGGGACCGAAGATAAATGTCAGCAGCAATGTGTTGTAAGGCTGGGTGGCCCAATCAAAAAAATACCAACCCCAAATCCGCTTACGCTGCGAGATCATCTTCATTACATCGTCCCTTCCCATTTACTCCTTTCATAGAGCAGGGTGAACAGCTTGGTGCAAGAAATCGTTTGGCAATCCGCTGTGAACGTTGGTCAGTCCTGCATCGGTGGCCAGGGCCGCGTGGCTTCGGCGGCGATCCAGTTTGCAATCCAGTCAGGGCAAGGGGGCGAAACCAAATCCTGCCCCAGCGCAGTTTGAATGCGATCAGGATTAACGATACCATTTTTATCGGTAATGGCCGAGCGGTATAAAACATGGCTTGCGCATTCACCGTTACGCTTTTGCATGGACTGTTCAATATAGATAAATTTATCGTCCCAGCAAACAACCCGACTGTGAATCGAAAATCGCTCAAACCCGCGAATACGGCGGCGATACCGCACATGAGAGCCGGCCATCGTCATGCCCCAACCCTCACGCCGCAAAACGGTGATCAGGCCGATGCGCTGGGCTGTGGCCATGCGTCCCAGATCATACAGGGTTAATGAGCGCCCGTTGTTTAGCTCAAGAAACATATCCAGGTCATGGGGCCAGCAGATATGATGCGTGACATGGGTGTCCGTCAGATTTGACAGCTTTGGCTGACGGCTGGCTAGAAAGATTTCTTTGGCAAGGCGAATGAACGGGAACATGAGGGGTCTCCTTTGGAGGCCTTCAATTGACGTCTTGCGCACCCGCGTCAATCTGGAACCTCGCGGCACCCTTGTCCTTTTTGTGTATGACGCTTAACTGACATGCAGAATTGTAGAAAAAGGACCGCCAACTGTGACATCAATTTACATGATCCTGATGCTTTTGCTAAACATCGTATGGTTCTTCATTATCGCGCACGTCGTGATGTCTTGGCTGATCAATTTTCAGGTGCTTAACACACGCCAGCCGCTGGTTGCGCAAATCTGGTACGGGATTAACCGTTTGCTAGAACCACTTTATGCGCCGATCCGCCGTGTGTTGCCTAACATGGGCGGCATTGATCTGGCCCCGCTGGCCGTTCTGATCGCCGTGGCCATAGCGCGGATTGTCCTGACCAATAACGCGGCTTTATTCTATTAAATCCGCTTTTAACGCGGGGCATGGGTCTCACCAGACCTTGCCCCGCGACACATGATATGTGAGTCTCTCAGGGCTGCATTTCCCAATTTCAGGTCCTGTCCATGTCCGGCGCCGCTCCGCTGTTAAAAGATGTATTTGGTTTTGACGGCTTTAGGCCGGGGCAAGAGGAAATCGTCGAGGCGGTGATCGCAGGGGAAAACGTGCTGGCCATCATGCCCACGGGTGGCGGTAAATCCCTGTGTTTCCAACTGCCTGCTTTGATGCGCGACGGCGTGACGGTCGTTATTTCACCTCTGATCGCCCTGATGCGCGATCAGGTGCGCAGCCTGCAAGAAGTGGGTGTGGGCGCGGGTGCGTTGACCTCTGGCAATACCCCCGAGGAAACAGATGCGGTTTGGGAGGGGCTTGAGGCGGGTACGCTCAAACTGCTTTATATGGCACCCGAACGGCTGGCGGCGGGGTCTGTCATCGGCATGCTTAAACGCGTCGGCGTGCGCATGATTGCAGTGGACGAGGCGCATTGCGTCAGCCAATGGGGCCACGATTTCCGCCCCGATTATCTGCGTATAGGTGAGCTAAGGCGCACGCTGGGTGTGCCCTTGGCGGCATTCACGGCAACCGCAGATGCGGAAACGCAGCTCGAAATTGTTGAAAAACTGTTTGATGGAACACCCCCCCGCGCGTTTCTGCGAGGTTTTGACAGGCCCAACATCCATCTTGCCTTTGCGGCCAAAAACTCTCCGCGCACCCAAATCCTGAACTTTGCCGCCGCACGGCGCGGTCAGTCAGGGATTGTTTATTGCGGGACGCGTGCAAAAACCGAAGGCATTGCGCGGGCGTTGAATGAGGCGGGCCAAACCGCCATCCATTATCACGGCGGGATGGAGGCCGAAGACCGCCGCATCGCTGAGCGGCGCTTTCAGCAAGAAGACGGGCTGATCGTTGCTGCCACTGTGGCCTTCGGCATGGGGGTGGATAAGCCGGATATCCGATGGGTTGCCCATGCGGATCTGCCCAAAAGCATCGAGTCCTATTATCAGGAAATTGGTCGTGCGGGCCGTGACGGAGAGCCGGCAGAGACGCTCACATTGTTCGGCCCTGAGGATATTCGCCTGCGCCGGACCCAAATCGACGAAGGTCTTGCACCTCCCGAACGCCGCAGCGCAGACCACGCCCGCCTGAATGCGTTATTGGGACTGGCCGAAGCGCTGGAGTGTCGCCGTAAAACACTGTTGGGGTATTTCGACGAAAGCGAAGTTACCTGTGGCCATTGTGATTTATGTGATACGCCTGTTGATACGTTTGATGGCACCACGGCCGTGCGCAAAGCACTATCTGCGATGCTGCGTACAGAGGAGTGGTTTGGCGCCGGGCATCTGATTGATATCCTGCTCGGAAACGAGACAGATAAGGTCAAACAGCGCGGCCACCAATCGTTGCCAACGTACGGAGTTGGAAAAGAATATTCCAAATATGAATGGCAGGCGGTGTTTCGTCAGATGATGGGCCGCGATTTGGTGCGCCCTGATCCGACGCGTCATGGTGCCCTGCGTATGACGGATGCGGCGTTACCCATTTTGCGCGATGAGGCCAAGATCACGCTGCGACGGGATAGCATCAAGGCGGCAGGGTCAGCAGCGCGGCGTCCTGCGGTCAAAGAGATGGTGAGCGAGGAAGACGCGCCGTTGCTGTCAGCCCTCAAGGCAAAGCGCCGCGGTCTTGCCGAAGCTGCCAGAGTCCCAGCCTATATTATTTTTACCGACCGCACCTTGATCGAAATGGCCGAAACGCGGCCCGTTAATCTGGATCAGATGGCTGGGATCAGCGGCATTGGTGCTAAAAAGCTAGAAAGTTACGGCGCGGCGTTTCTTGAGGTGATCAATGGCGAAGCTGAGATGATGCATCCGCAACGTCGCAAGCTAGCAGGGAGGGGGGCAGGTAATGTGTATGACCAACTGCTGGAAGTGCAGGCCCAACTGTCACGCGGTACGCTGGGAACAGAAAAACCGCTGAGCTGTTCTGCGTCATTGCTGGCCAAGGTTGCGCAAATGCACAACGCCAACCAAGATGGATTGATCCGAATTCTGGGTGATAAACGCGCCGAGAGATTTGGCGCTGCGTTCCTCGAGGTTCTACAGGGCGATAATTAGAGACTGATTTTGAAGAAAGTGGAGCAGATATGCTTGTTGTGATTTCCCCGGCGAAACGGCTGGATTGGGCGACGCGTGATGTGGCGACAACGGCGCCTGATTTTCAAGAAGACGCAATGCGTCTGGTGAAAACCGCACGTAATCTGAGCTTGGCTGATTTGAAATCCCTCATGTCGCTGAGCGATGATCTGGCCAAGTTGAACCGTGATCGTTTCCAAGCCTTTGAGGAAGCCCCCGAAGCGGATGTAACCCGTCCCGCCGCGCTGGCCTTTGCGGGGGATACCTATCAGGGGTTGGAAGCTAGCAGCCTTGATGCGGATGAAATGACCTTTGCGCAGGACCATCTGCGTATCCTTTCCGGCCTATATGGTTTGCTACGCCCGCTTGATGCGATGCAAGCATATCGTTTGGAAATGGGCAGCAGGCTCAAGACGCGGCGCGGCAAAAACCTGTATGAGTATTGGGGAAGCACGATTTCTGAAGGGCTGAATGCACAAGCCGAGTCGACTGGCAGCGACATACTAATCAATTGTGCCAGTCAGGAATATTTTGGTGCAGTGGATATCAAGGCACTCAAGATGCAAGTGATCACGCCGCAATTCATGGAAGACAAAGGCGATGGCAAAGGGCCCAAGATTGTCAGCTTTTTCGCCAAAAAGGCGCGCGGTGCAATGGCGCGGTTTGTGGTGCAAAAGCGGATTGATACCGCGGATGGTATCCTGGATTTCGATAGTGGGGGTTATGCCTATACGCCAGAGCTGTCCAAACCCGAAGCACCTGTTTTCTTGCGGCCTTACCCCACCTCTTAGGAGGGAGGGAGTTTCAGGGGCTGAGTGCCTTTCGGATGGGCGCGTAAAATATGATCCTCTAACGCAGCGCGGCGCAATGGTTTGGTCAGGTAGTGATCCCAACCTGCTTGGGTAATAGATTGGTCATCTTCGGGTTTTGCGTGGGCGGTCATAGCAACAATTTCTACATGCCTGCCCTTGCTTGCCTGAATTTGGCGGATGTTTTGCGTTGCTTGTTTCCCGTCCATGCGGGGCATGGAAATATCCATGAACACAAGATCGGGTTCAAACCGATCATATAGCTGCACGGCCTCTTCGCCATTGGCGGCAAACCTAAGGTCAATGTTGAGAGATTTTACCATCTTTTCAAACACCAACTGATTGGTTTTGTTGTCTTCTGCTGCCAGTATGCGCATTTTTCGGTATCCGACAGCGGGGGGGATTTGTACCGGCGGTAAGGCCGCGCTTTTCAGTGGATTTGGCGGAGGGGTGTTCCGCTGTAGGGCCGTGAACAGGGCATGGCGTGACAGCGGCTTTTGTAGCATTTCTGCAAAACCTACAGAGCGCGGATCATTGCGAATTCCGCCCATGTTCGAACTTTTCAAAACAACCGGCACGTTATGACCGCGTTCGTTCAGCAATGCACAAAGCGCCAAGGCATCCACTTGCGGCGGTTTGTGATCTGTAATGATCATATCGATATTGCCATCTAACGCGGCAAGCGCGTCAGCATTCGAAGCAACCCCAACCACGCTGAGTTGTAGTTGTTCTAGCTGGCGCTCCATTATTGTGCGGTTTGTCACCATGTTATCAACAATCATGACCTGCTTAATATCCGTTCTCAGGGACGGGTATTTTAGGTCAATCGCACCATCGGATAACATTTCAATCCGGAAGCCAAAGCAGGCGCCGCTGCCTTCTTCGGAAGTGACCCAAATCTCACCTTTCATGAGTTCGACCAATCTCTTGGTGATCGTAAGGCCAAGTCCTGTGCCATCAAACTGGCGGTTGCGTTCGTTTTCGACCTGATTAAATTCACCAAAAATATGTGCGACCATGTTCTTTGGTATGCCGATGCCAGTGTCTTGTACTGCGATATGAACAGAGACGCTGTTTTGTTCAGCATCCGCCACGCCGGTCACACGCACCAGTACATGCCCTTCACTGGTGAATTTGACAGCATTTCCAATCAGGTTGGTTAACACTTGCCGCAGGCGTCCTGCATCCCCGATCAGCCTTGTAGGCAGGAATAAATCGTAATCCAGCACCAATTCCAGCCCTTTGGAACGGGCAATGGGCTGCAACAACATGATCACTTCTTGGCAAGCCCGCTCCAGATCGAAAGGGGCTGTATAAAGCACCAATTTATTGGCTTCGATTTTAGAATAATCGAGCACGTCATTGATGATCACCAACAAAGCCTCGCCCGAGTTCTTTATCGTTTGTACGTAAAGGCGCTGTTCTTCGCTCAATATCGTGTCGTTCAGCAGTTCGGCCATGCCGATGACGCCATTCATCGGGGTGCGGATTTCATGGCTCATGTTTGCAAGAAAAGCAGATTTGGCGCGGTTGGCGGCTTCTGCCAACTCGCGCGCTTCTTTCAGCTCTCTTTCGGTTTCGACGCTTGCCGTGATGTTTAGCCCAATCGAGACAACATCCCCATTTGGGCCGCGTTGATCCACCATTTTGAAATAGCTGCCATTCCATAGGCGGATCACCTCAGGTTCGGGCATGGGCGCTTGAAATCTTGCCAGCATGCGGTGACGCCACGCGGTTGGCTCTTCGCCGTTCAGGTCAACGATCCCTTCATCTGTCAGGGCCTGTAAAATAGTAACGAAATTGACGCCGGGTTTGATTTCTTCTTGCCCTTCAAACACGGCCATATAGGCTTCATTAGCCATGATTAGGCGGTTTTCGCAGTCAAAAAATGCGAACCCGTCTTTGATCGTGTCCATGGTGTGCCAAAGCCGTCGCTCAACAAGAGCGATCTGTTCCTGCGCGGCGTTCAAATCGGATTTAACCTTTCTATTCTCCTCTCCCATGCTCTCCATCAGGGCGCGGGTATCAACGATTTCGTCGGTCAATTCGCGTGCGTGGCGGCCCAGCTTGCGGTTTGCGGCGAAAAGCACGGCTTTTTTGAGCTCTAACATCCGTTCTGCCGCCAAACGACTGCGCCGTTCTTCGGTGAATTTTTGCTCTAAGCTCATCCATTCCTCGTCAACCGCTGGGTAGAAACATGAATGTGCGCTGTGTTGGGTAAATATCTGCTTAAGTTCATCGGCCTTGCTGGAACAGGCTGTGGCGTGGCATACTGTCCCTATTGTCAAAAGGGATTCTGTTATGCGTATTTTGCAGTGTTTTGCGGGAGCATTGATGTGGTCGATTGTCAGCATATCCGCTGCTCTGGCCCAAACCGCCTTGCCTGAGCACCGCTATGTTTATGCGCCTGATACGGATTTCTACGGAGCAGATCTGGGGCAACTTTTCTATACGACTCAAAAATCATGTATGCGGGCCTGTAGCGCGCAGACGGATTGCATCGGCTTTACCTATAACACCAAGTCCAAAGCATGTTTTCCTAAATCCGAAGTATCGCGGACCGAGTATTTTGACGGCGCGCAATCTGCCCGTAAAATACAAACATCCAAGGTCGCACAAACGCTTGGGGCGCAACGGCAGGCAGAACTGGTGTTTTTGAAAGCGGGCGATTTTGCCGCTGCCCGTGCGTTGGTGCAAGAGAATGCGGATCGGTTTCCCGACAATGGCTTCGGATTGGACGATGTATCCGCCTCTATTCAGTCGGCCATCGCACGCAGTGATACTTTCACCGCTGCGCGTATGATCGGCACTGCGCTTGCAATGACAGATCGCGGGGAGCTTTGGACACAGTTTGCGTGGTTGGCGCAGCGCCCCAAGTCTGACATCCCTCGTGATCTTGCCAATCGTTTAAAGCGAGAAGCAGTGCCAGCGGCGATCAACGGATACGTTCGGGCGCGGAGTGCGGAACAGCAGGTGACGGCATTGGAGCTGATGGCACGTGCACTAGAAGACAATCGACGCGGACGTGACATGATAGGTGCCTTGCGCCTCGCCAATCAACTAGAGCCGCGTGCGGAGCTTCAAGCCGCCCTTGATGCGGCCATTGCCAAATATGGTTTCCGGATCACTGGCACGCGCGTTGATAACAACAGCGCCCGCCCGCGTATTTGTGCCGAATTCTCCGAGTCTTTGGTGAAGGCGGGAACAGATTATGCACCTTTTGTGCGTCTGCAAGACCCGACGCTGGTGGTCGAAGCGGATGACCGCACACTGTGTATCGAAGGTGTCACCCATGGCACACGGTATACGGCAACTTTCCGAAGCGGCCTGCCCTCGGCAAGTGGTGAAGTTTTGCATAAGGATGTGCCCATCACGCTTTATGTGCGTGACCGCGATCCATCTGTCCGTTTTACCAGCCGTGCCTATGTCCTGCCGCGCAGCCCAGAGGCGGCATTGCCGATTGAAACCGTGAACACCGACACAGTCGAGATGAAGCTGCGCCGCGTGAGTGACCGGAATTTGCTACGGGCGATGCAAGACAGCTATTTCGGCAAGCCGTTGAACAAATACGAAGAAGACCGTTTCTCAAGTGAGATCGGGCAGGATGTTTGGGCCGGTACAGGTGTGGTGCAAAACACACTTAATGCGGCGATGACCACGCGTTTGCCCCTTACAGAGGCGCTCAAGGATCAACCGGCAGGGATTTATGCGTTAACTGCTGGCATCAAAGGAGCTGACCCCTATGACAACCCCGCCGCAACGCAGTGGTTTATTCTGACGGATCTGGGCCTGAGCACCATGTCTGGCACAGATGGTTTGCACGCCTCGGTGCGCAATCTGGGGGATGCAACTGCGCGCGAAGGTGTGACGCTGACCTTGATTTCGCGTGCCAATGCGGTGCTGGGCGAAGCGGTGACCGATGCTGAGGGCCGTGCACATTTTCCTGCAGGTCTGACGCGTGGCAGTGGTGCCGCGGCACCTGCCTTGCTGACCGCTATGGATGACGGGGGCGATGCCGCGTTTCTGTCTCTCACTGATCCTGCCTTTGATCTGTCTGATCGCGGCGTAGAAGGCCGCCCTCCCGCGCCGCCGATTGATACTTTCCTGACCACGGATCGCGGTGCCTACCGTGTAGGTGAAACCATTTTTGCCACTGTTCTCACGCGTGATACTTTGGGCCGCGCCGTTAATGGCTTGCCGTTGGTTGCCGTGCTCAGCCGTCCTGACGGGGCAGAATACAGCCGCACGCTGACGTCTAATGCAGTGTCTGGCGGGCATGTCTTTGCCTTGCCAGTTGGTGCGCAAGCACCACGCGGTGCATGGCGTCTGGATGTGGTTGCCGATCCGGCGGATGGTCCATTGGCCTCTCAAACTGTGCTGGTAGAGGACTTTCTGCCAGACCGTATCGAATTTGACATTGCCTTGGCGGACACGCCCATCGCCTTGGGGGATATGCCTACGGCGCGGGTTGATGCACGCTATCTCTTTGGCGCTCCTGCCGCCGATCTGGAGGTAGAGGGAGAGTTGCGCCTGCGTGCGACCCGCCGTCTTGAGGCACATAAGGGCTATCTGTTTGGCCGTTACGACGAAGGCTTTAACACGCGCACGACCTATCTTGATCCAGCGCGCAGTGATGCGCAGGGCATTGCCCGTCTGGCCCTGAAAATGCCAGAGCTAAGCGAAACGCCCAGTCAGCCGCTCGAACTTGCCCTGACCACACGTATGAGCGAAGGCTCAGGCCGTCCAGTTGAACGGCAGTTGCAACGCGCCTTGACGCCGCAAACCCCGTTGATTGGTGTGAAATCCAATTTTGACGGGGTTTTGTCCGAAGGGGCTGACGCAAAATTTGATCTGATTGTGACCAAAGGCGAGATGCCTGTGCAATGGACCTTCAACAAAGTTGAGACCCGCTATCAGTGGTATCAAAGCGGGGGCGGTTGGGAGTGGGAGCCGATCACGCGCCGTATTCGTGTGGACAGTGGCGAAATGACTTTGGGCACAATGCCCAAGCCGCTCGCGCTGCCAACACAATGGGGGCAGTATGAACTGCTGGTTGAACAAACTGCCGCGCCTTTTGCGGTGACGTCTGTGTCGCTTGCTTCGGGCTGGTACGGCGGTGATGACGCCTCAGCCACGCCAGATTTCCTTGCTGTGTCGCTGGACCGTGAAGCCTATGCTGTGGGTGATACCGCCACGTTACGCATTGTTGCGCCAGAGGCGGGCGTTGCGATGATATCGGTTCTGTCGAACCGTGTGATCGAACAGCAAAGCCTTGATGTAAAAGCCGGTGAAACCACTGTGTCGCTGACCGTAACAGAGGATTGGGGCAATAGCGCCTATGTCTCGGCTGCCGTGATCCGTCCGATGGATGTACAAGCGGCGATGAGCCCTGCACGCAGTTTGGGGCTGGCCCACGCCACAATCGAACCAGATGAAAAGCAGTTGGTTGTCAGGCTGGACGCCGCTGCCGAAGTGGACGGGCAGGCGGGTATTCTGCAAGTGCCGGTTAAGATTGAGGGCATCAAAGCGGGCGAGACTGCCTATGTCACGCTGGCGGCGGTTGATGTCGGCATCTTGAACCTCACGGACTTCAAAGCACCTGATCCCTCGGATCACTATTTCGGCCAACGCCGTTTGGGTGTGGAAATGCGCGATGTCTATGGGCGTTTGATTGATGGGCTAAGCGGGGCAATGGGCTCTGTCCGGTCGGGCGGCGATGCCGTGGCCTCGGCGCAGTTGCAATCGCCACCGCCCACCGAAGAGCTGATGGCATTTTTCAGCGGTCCGGTGACTGTTGGCGCAGATGGAAGTGCCATGGTCGAGGTCACGCGCCCAGCCTTCAACGGCACCATTCGCCTGATGGCTGTGGCGTGGTCTGAAACGGCTGTTGGCAATGCCACACAAGATGTTATCGCCCGCGATCCGGTTGTGATCACCGCCAGCCTGCCGCGCCTTCTGGCTCCTCAGGATCAAAGCCATCTTTTGCTTGAGCTGATCCACACCAGCGGCCCAAGTGGCGTTATGAAACTTGAGGTTTTTGCCGATGCAGGCATTGCTATGGGCGCTGTCCCGTCAGAGGTGAACATCAGTGAGAGCGGCACATTACGTCTGCCGCTGGATATCTCGGCGCGGGAAATCGGCGATCACGATATTACTGTGCAATTGACCACACCCCAAGGTGTGGCGTTGCGCCGTGTGTTGCGGATGCCAGTGCGAAATAATGATCCAGAAACAGCTACAACTCGTCGTTTCACCCTCAATCCGGGTGAGGAATTCACTTTTGATAACGCTGCTTTGACGGGTCTTCGAGCCGGCACTGCAAACGCGACGCTGGCGGCTGGCCCAATGGCGCGGTTTGACGTACCGGGTTTGTTGCGCCAGCTTGACCGTTACCCCTACGGGTGCACCGAACAAGTCACCTCTGCCGCCCTGCCGTTGCTCTATTTAAGCAGCTTGGCGCAGGACGCGGGTCTTGGCACGCCTGAGGACATCAATGCCAAAATTGCGGATGGTATCAGCCGCGTGATGGCGCGGCAGGCGTCGAACGGGGGCTTTGGCCTCTGGCGGGCTGAATCCGGTGCCTTCTGGCTGGACGCCTACGTGAGCGATTTCTTATGGCGCGCACAGGCGCAAGGCCATGCAGTACCGCCACGCGCATTAGCCACAGCGCTGGACAACCTGCGCAACAGGGTCAATTTCGCCCCCGACTTTGACGAGGGGGGCGAAGCTATCGCCTATGCGTTACTGGTGCTAGCGCGTGCTGGCGCCGCCCAAATGGGTGATTTGCGCTATTATGCGGATACCAAAGCAGCGGCATTCACAACGCCAATGGCAGCGGCGCAACTGGGTGCAGCACTTGCCGCTTACGGTGACCCAACCCGCGCTGATCGAATGTTTGCCCGCGCTGGGACGTTGCTGTTGCAAGCGACAGATCGCTCTGCATGGCGCGATGATTTCGGTAGCAATCTACGTGACAAGGCGGCTGTTCTGACCCTTGCCGCAGAAGCAGGCAGCAATGCCTTGGCGTTGGGGCCTTTATCACAGTCTCTACGTGCCGATGGTCGCAACCTGTCTACGCAAGAAGCAGCCCAAGTGGTTATGGCGGCTCACGCGTTGGGCACATCCGTGACCAACAGCGGCATCGAGGTAGACGGCAAACTGGTGACAGGACCAGTCGTCAAACGGCTCAGCGATGCAGATTCTACAGCGGTGTTGGTCAAGAATACGTCTGACGCAGCGACAGATATCACCCTCACCAGCTACGGTGTGCCAGAGGTTGCTCCTCCGGCCGGCGGTTATGGATACACGCTGAACCGCCGCTACTTCACGTTGGAAGGTGTGGCCGTTGAGGGCCCAGTTGCCGCTGGCACGCGGATCGTTGCTGTCCTCAGCGTGCAACCGTTTGAAAAAATCGGCGCGCGCTTGCTGATCGATGATCCGCTGCCTGGCGGGTTTGAGATCGACAATCCAAATCTGTTGGCAAGTGGTGCTGTGGATGCATTGGATTGGTTGAAAACCGTCGATCCGCAAAACGTCGAATTCCGCGCTGATCGCTTCATTGCAGCGGTGGATTATACAGGAACAGATGCATTCCAACTGGCCTATGTTGTACGGGCCATCACACCGGGTGAATACCACCACCCAGCTGCGTTGGTCACGGATATGTACCGCCCAGAGTACCGCGCTGTTACTGATACCACCCGCCTGACCGTCACTCCGTGAGCCGCAGTGCCGGCCTTTTGGTGGCGCTTGTCGTCACATTGGGGCTGGCCGCGCATGGGCGTGACAGGCTGGACGCTTGGGTGGATAGCACCGTCTTACCGCCCGTCCTGTCCGAAGTTGGCGTGGAGGTACGGGGGCGGGATGGCACGCTGCTGAGGGCCTTTCCGGTGGAGGATGGGCGCGTGCGGTTGGCCACCCGTCTGGATCAGGTCGATCCACGGTTCATTGCCATGTTGATCGCCTATGAGGACAAACGCTTCTACCGCCACGGTGGCGTTGATCTGCGCGCCACGTTGCGGGCTTCTGTTCAGGCGGTGCGATATGGGCGGGTTGTGTCTGGTGGATCAACGCTCAGCATGCAGGTGGCGCGGCTGCTGGAGAATTCTGGCACGGGAAATGTATCGGGTAAACTGCGCCAGATGCGCCTTGCCATGGCGCTGGAACGGCGGCTAAGCAAAGATGAAATCCTGACGCTATATTTGCACCATGCGCCTTATGGTGGTGCTATTGAGGGGCTGCGTGCGGCCAGCCTGATGTGGTTTGGCAAAGAACCCAAACGCCTAACGCAGGCAGAAGCCGCACTGCTGATTGCTTTGCCACAATCTCCTGAATCTCGCAGGCCGGATCGCCATCCCGATGCCGCACGCAAGGCGCGTGCGCGCGTGCTTGCACGGTTGGAT
This sequence comes from Sulfitobacter undariae, assembly GCF_014196805.1. Classification (GTDB taxonomy): domain Bacteria; phylum Pseudomonadota; class Alphaproteobacteria; order Rhodobacterales; family Rhodobacteraceae; genus Sulfitobacter; species Sulfitobacter undariae. Next base: position 39,083 of record NZ_JACIEI010000005.1, read on the forward strand.
TTAGCACCGGATCTACGCCAGCCCGACGTCCCATTGAAAATGCGCAACATGCCCCAAGACGCGCCCCATCTGGCGGCGACCCTGCGGCGGGACGCGCCTTTGGTTCTGCGCCACGGTACAACAATTGACCCCCAGTTGCAGCGCCAGATGCAGGCCCTCGCAGGCCGTGCCGTTGCGGGGCAGGCGGCGGGTGTTTCTGCGGCCATTCTAGTAGCGGATCATCAAAGCGGTGATGTTCTGGCCTATGTGGGTTCCCCTGCCTTCAACGCTGAAAATGGCGCGTTAGGCTTTGTGGATATGACCACAGCCAGCCGTTCACCGGGATCGACGCTTAAGCCGCTGATCTACGCACTGGCCTTTGATGAAGGTCTGGTGCATCCGGATACGCTGATCAACGATGCGCCCGTGGCTTTTGGCCGCTATGCGCCACAGAATTTCGACGGGCAGTTTCGTGGTATGTTGACTGTGCGTGACGCCCTGACGCTCTCTTTGAACATCCCGCCTGTTTTGCTGACCAATGAGTTGGGGCCCGCGCGCCTTATGGCGGGCCTGAGACGCGCTGGGACGCAGCCGCAACTGCCTGCGGGGCAGGCGGGGTTGGCCGTGGCTTTGGGCGGTGTCGGGATGAGCTTGCGTGATCTGGTTCAGCTTTATGCGGGTATCGCACAGGGGGGGCAATCGTTGCCGCTGCGCACCGACCCGAACAGGGCCGAGGCCGCGTTACAGCGGTTTGTGTCGCCCGTCGCGGCGTGGCAAGTTGCCCATATTCTGGCGGGTATCGCACCGCCTAAAGGTGCTGCTGCCCGTGCAGGCGAAATCGCGTATAAAACCGGCACCTCTTATGGGTATCGCGATGCGTGGTCTGTGGGGTTTGACGGACGTCATGTGGTGGGCGTTTGGCTGGGCCGCCCTGATGGCACCCCTGTGCCGGGGGCGTTTGGCGGGGCATTGGCCGCGCCCGTCTTGTTTGAAGCGTTTGACCGCATCAGCACCCGCCGCACACCTTTGCCGCGCCCGCCCAATGATGCGTTGATCCTTGGCACCGCCAATCTGCCCGAACCATTGCGCGAATTTCGCAGCCGTGATGCGGTGTTCGCCGCTGCGCCCGACAGCCCTGTGGTGACATTTCCCCCTGATGGTGCAGTCCTCAGGCGTAGCGGTTTTGGTGTGCCGTTGAAATTGCGTGCAGGGACATTGCCGCTGACGGTTCTGGTGAACGGTGCGCCGATGATTACACAATTAAATGCGCGTGACGCTGTGCTTCCGTTAGAAGACGCTGGATTTACGCGCATCTCGGTTGTGGATGCGCAGGGGCGCAGCACCAGTGTGGAAATCCGTCTGGACTAATCGCGGTGACGGTGCCAAAGCACTGGCATGTCACTTGCCCTTTCAGTTCTGCCGTTGCTGTTGATCATCGCCATTGGCTATGGTCTGGCCAAATCCGCAATCATTCCCCGTGGCAGTTGGGCTGCGATTGAAACGCTGTCATTTCGCGGGCTGATCCCTGCGACTTTGGTCCTTGCCATCGGGCAATCAGATCTGTCGCTGGACCGTGTCGGGGGCTTTGGCTTGGCGCTGGTGGTGACGATTGTTATTTTGACGGGCTTTGCGCTGGCCTTGCGGCTTCTTGCGCAGAAAACGTTGAATAATCCCTCCTTCACCTCATTGTTTCAGGGGATCATCCGCTGGAACGCCTTTGTTGCGCTGGCTGCGGCTGAGCAGTTTTTGGACGATGGGGTTGCGGTGCTGGCCGTTGCGATTGCGGTATTGATCCCTGTGATCAACGTGATTTGCATTGTTGTGCTGGCCGCCTATGGTCCGTCCAAGGCGAGCGTGGGCAAAGTGCTGCGCACTTTGTCTCGCAATCCACTGGTCCAAGCGTGCATTGTGGGATTGTTGATCAACATGAGCGGTCTGACCCTTCCTGAACCCGTGAGCGACACGTTAGAAATGATCGGGCGTGGCGCATTGGGCGTTGGCCTGCTGGCTGTTGGCGCAGGGATCAGCCTGCGGCGGTTGGCGCGGGTTGATTGGCGGGTCTGTTTGGGGGCGTTCATGCGGCCTTTTGTGGCGTCCAGCCTGTTTGTGGGTGTGGGGATGTTGTTGGGCCTGCCCTCGGCGCAGCTTTTTGCAGGGGTGCTGGTTTTCGCAGCCCCTGCGGCGGCCAATGGCTATATCGTCGCCAAACAGATGGGCGGCGATGCCGAGCTTTATGTGGATATCATGACATGGCAGGTCGTTTTGTCCCTGCTTGTGTTGCCTTTCTGGGCGTATATCCTGCTTTAACGGCGTCCTTCGCGTAGCCATGCGGCAGTGATAAAGCCCGCAGCCAACAGCAAAACCAACCATGTAGGCAGGATCGGTGTTTGGCGTACATCGCGGGTTTCATAGGCCTCACGCGGGGTGAAGCCGATCCAGCCACGGCCCGCAGCAGGGCGGCCTGCACGTACGTTACGGATGCGGGGCAGGCCATCTTCTATACGAACAATGCCACCACGCATGGCATCAATAACAGGCTCTAACACAGCGGCATTTGCGATGGTTTCCACAAACTCACGGGGGGCCGCAGGGCCAAGGCCGATGACGCTGATCTGGTCACCGTTCTCAAGGCGATAGAGACCAATCTCGGGGCCGGTGAATTTTGTCACAAAACGGCCATGGCTGGTGGGCGCAAGCGGCAATTCGGTCACGGTCCCATCAGGTCCGGTTATGGTGAGTGGTGGCACGGTTTCACTAAGCGTGCGGCGTTCAATCCGCATGGTCTGGCCTTCTGCTGTTGCGGTTAGCGCTTCTTCCTCTAACTCGGGCTCGCCCATCATCCAGTGGGCAAGGCGGCGCAGCAGCTCCAGTTGCGGACCGCCACCTTCATAACCACGGTTCCACAACCACGCTTGGTCAGAGGCCAGCAGCGCCACGCGCCCCTCGTCAACGCGGTCAAGGATTAACAGCGGGCGGTCGTCAATTCCTGTCATCACAACGTTGCCTGAGGTGGCGGTCACATCAATCTGGCGCAGCCAGCGGCCCCACTCCCCGTTTTGGGGCAGATCGGTTGTGACGGGGTGACGGTTGCCCAGATCGGACACAACGGGCAGATAAGGTTCCTCCAACACCCGTGCCGAGGGGGTTGCGGGCAGAACGCTGCCCAAAGGGGTGCGGAACAGGCTGTCGGCGCTGGCAAAATCAGGCCCCGCCGAGACCAGAACCGCGCCACCCTTGCGTACATAATTGGCGATGTTTTCAAGATAAAGAGACGGCAGAATGCCGCGCCGTTTGTAGCGGTCAAAGATGATAAGATCGAAATCGTCGATCTTTTCCATAAACAATTCACGAGTCGGGAAGGCGATCAACGACAATTCGGACACAGGCACGCCGTCTTGCTTTTCTGGGGGGCGCAGGATTGTGAAATGAACCAGATCAACCGAACTGTCCGACTTGAGCAGGTTACGCCATGTGCGCCCGCCTGCGTGCGGTTCACCACTCACCAGAAGCACGCGCAAGCGGTCGCGCACGCCGTTCATCTGGATCAGGGCGGAATTGTTGCGATCCGTCAACTCGCCCTCGGCGGTGGGAAGGGCAAAGCGGATCACGTTGCGGCCCCCATGGGGCAGAGTCACAGGCAGCTCTAAGTCTTGGCCAATCGGGACTCGAAACCGCTGTGGTTCTTCTGCGTCGATCGAGATGTCAATTTCCGTAAAACCGTCGCTGGCAGGGGCGGCACCTAGATCATCAACCCGTAGGGTCAAGACCACAGGCTCTCCGATGATCGCAAAGGCTGGTGCGCCGATGACACTCAGGCGGCGGTCCCAATCGGATTCCTCGCCGCTTAGCAGGACGTGAAACGGGGCAGGTAGATCAACGGGCAGGTCTGCATCATGCACACGTCCGTCGGTTAGCGCGACAATGCCAGCCACCCGCGCACGGGGTTCCTCGGCCAGTGCATCCGACAGGGCGCTCATCATTTGTGTGCCTGCGTCGCCTTCGCCATCAGGCACTGTAATGCGGCGCAATTCAGTGTTGGGGCGGGCTTTGATCTGTGCGGCCAATGTGTTTGCTGCATCGGTGGTTTGGGTGGCGCGGTCGCCCAGACGTTGGCTGGCGCTTTCGTCCTCCAGCATCAGCACAATATCGGTCAGGGGCGCACGGTCTTCTTGTTGAAAGGACGGGCCTGATAGCGCAGCCAGCACAACCAGCCCCGCCAGCCCCCGCAGTGCCCATCCGTGCAAGCCGCGCACAATCGCCAGCAAGATGCCAAGCGCGGCAATAACTGCGACCATGGTAAACATGGCCCAAGGAATAAGCGGGTCAAATACGAGTGTGGAAGTCATTGGCCCAACCTGTCCAGAAGCGCAGGCACATGGACCTGATCCGATTTGTAATTGCCCGTCAGCACATGCATCACCAGATTGACGCCAAAGCGGTAGGCGATTTCACGTTGACGGTCGCCGCTATAGCCGCGCCCGATAGGGAGCATGGGGCCACCGCTTGCGTTCACAGCCCATGCCGCCGCCCAGTCGTTGCCACCAATCACCACAGGCGTCACGCCGTCATTCAGATCCCGAAAGGGCATGCCCTCAACCTGTTCAGCATTCGGCGGAGCGGCTTCAACCCAGACATCGCGGCTGTTATAACGGCCGGGGAAGTCTTGGAGCAAATAGAAGGTCCGCGTGATGACGTGGTCTTCTGGAATAGGCTCTAATGCGGGGATATCCAGCGGTGCGGCCAGTTCTTGCAGTTTACGGCCATTCGGGCTGGAGGCACCAAAACTGGCGGTGTCCGCATCGCGGGTATCAAACAGGATCATGCCGCCAGAGCGCAGATAGTGGTTCAGCTTGGCATAGGCGCCTGCCGATGGGGTCGGCTGCTCGGGGGTGATCGGCCAGTACAACATCGGGAAAAACGCCAACTCATCTGTTTCCAGATTCACGCTCATTGGTTGTGAGGGTTCAACGGAGGTGCGAAAGAACAAGGTGTCGCCCAATCCCCTTAACCCCGCCAGCGCGATATCGTCTACTTGCGCGTTGCCCGTGACAACATGGGCCAGCGTCAGTTCCGAGGTGGCGGCAAGGGCAAAATCATCTGCGGCGGTCTGCGCGTCGGCGGGCGCCCCCAACAACAGCAGCACCCCAAGCACAGCCGCTGCGGCATTGCTACGGCCAAGCAAGCGACCAGAGAGCGCCAGTGTCACAACCACATCCGCCAGCAGCAGCAGGATCGAGAGGCTTAGCAACCAACCCGCCACAGGCTGTTCAGGTGCCACAGCCAATCCGCGTACCGTGACATCCGAAGGCCAAGTGGCGCGGGTGATCGTGGCATCTTGGGTCAGTACATTGCGCGCCATCGTGCGGTCTCCTGATGTATAAAGACCGGGCGGCAGCATCGGACCTGTTGGTTCCTCAATCAACGCTGGGCCATGAACGCCGGGTAAACTGCCTGCATCTGATAGTGTGCCGAAACCATCCAATACACGGCGCGGACTCCACGTCGTGCCTTCCAGCGCAGCAATCGTGCTGCCAGCGGTAGAGGAGGAGACAGCCAGCCGTTCCAACATCTCAACAAACAATCCTGACAGCGGTAGGGTGGACCATTCCGCCGTGGCGGTGACATGGAACAGCACAATTTGCCCCTGACCTAAGGTCTTGCGCGTGACCAGCGGCGTGCCGTCGCTCAGCGATGCAATCACCCGTTCGGCCAATGTAGGGTCTGGTTGCGCCATAACTTGTGCGCTGACAGTCACATCAGCGGGGACGTTCAACCCAAAAAACGGCGAACCGTTGGTAAAGGGCGACAGCGCCTTGGGCTCGCCCCAGCTCATCGCGCCGCCAACACTACGGCCACCCGAACGCAGGCGCACAGGCATCAGCGGGTCTTCGTCGACACGGGAAATGTCACTGGCGGCGACACGCGGTCCTGCAAAACGGACCAACATGCCCCCGCCCTCAATCCAGTCGGTCAGCGGGCGGGCCTCGGCATCCGTCAGGGTCGCTACATCGGCCAATACAATCACATCGGGATTGGCAGGTAGCGTATCGGCAAGGGACCCCTCAATTAGGTCGGCGGTGGGGGACAGTGCTTGTTCGATGTAATGGAAGGGCGATAGGAGTTCCAAACCTTCGCGGTTTTCACGGGCCGAGATCAGCGCAACTTCGCGGCGGCGCAGCCCGTCATCGCTCAGCGTGGATGCTCCGGCTGAACGTTGGCCTGCGATGTTAAACCGTGTGATACGCGCCCGCAGCTCTGACGGTAGCACCAGCGCGGTTTGCGCATCGGTGGCGCCTTCGGCGAATGTGGCGGTGGCTACGCCAAGGATACGCGCATTGCCAGCAGGGTCACGGCCCTGCGCCTGAATGGTCACGTCGCGTTCTTCTCCTGCGGCGGCACGGATCACGCGCAGTTGCACGGCGCCGTCCTCATAAGTAGCGGGCAAGATGGCCAGCACGTTAGTGGCGGTTTGATAAGCCTCAACGGTGCCGCGTTGTTGCAAGGTTTCTAACAGATCGTTGCGGCCCGCATAGTCAAGCGTATCGCTGAACCAAAGCGTGTCAAAATCACCGACACCAGACAGCGCGTCTTTGGCAGCGTCAATCATCGCCGTGCTAGGCTGCCAAGGGGCGGGCGCGATGCCCGCAAGTCTGCTTTTCCAAGCATCGGCAGATTGAAAAACGGGCGGATTCGGTTGTGTTAGGGTCAAAAAGCCAACAGTGCGGCCAAGACGGCTGGCGCGGGTCAATTGCGCATCAATCGCTTCTTGTTGCTGGGGCCAGCGGCTGGCACCTGCCCATGATCCATCAATGACAAACAGCAGCGGCCCGTCGCCTTCGGCCTGTTCGGTTTCGGGGTTCAACACGGGGCCAGCAAGGCCCAAGATAATCGCTGCAACGGCAAGCATGCGCAGCAGGAGCAACCACCACGGCGTGCGGTCTGATACGCTTTCGTCATCTTTCAGACCCAGCAGCAGCGCTACACCTGGGAAGCGACGTTTGACAGGGGCAGGCGGCACGGCCCGCAACAGCAGCCATAAGATCGGCAATGCAGCCAGCGCCAGTAATACCCACGGAGCGGTAAACCCAATGCTACCCAAAACCATCATGCTGCCACCGCCTTGGCGTCTAGCGCCGCATAGAGCCACAAAAGCCCCGCCTGTGGCGTGCTGCTGGTGTGGTGAACACCGTAGTGCCAGCCCGTCAGCGCACAAAGCGATTGCAGTTCGTCTTTCCGTTCTGCCAACCGTGCCAGATAGCGGGTTTTTAGGTCACTGGCCTTCAGGGTCTCATGGCTCATCGAGCCGCCCATGGATTGGAAAACCGTGCGCCCGGTAAAGGGAAATGCTTCTTCTGAGGGGTCCAGAACATGGCACAAGACACCGCGCACACCGCGATCGGCGGCTTTGGTCAGGGCGGTGCGAACGCTGTCGATATCGCCCATAAAATCCGAAATAAACACAGCGCGGGCATGCGGGATCATGCCGCGATGTTCGGGCGGCGCATAATCAGCCATATCATCACGGCAGAACATTTCCGCCATTGCCATGATTTGCGGACGCCCCGCACGGGGCGGCAAGGCGGTTCCCGTCAGGCCCACACGTTCACCGCCACGGTTCAGTAGGATCGTTACAGCAAGCGCCAGCACACGCGCGCGGTCAATTTTCTGCGGGATCGCATCATCTGACGAAAACCGCATCGATGCGCCTTGGTCGACCCAGAGCATCACAGATTGCGCAATCTGCCATTCGCGTTCGCGGACAAATTCAGTATCGCCCATGGCCGAGCGACGGTGATCAATCGCACGGCGGCTGTCACCGATTTGTGAGGGGCGGTATTGCCAAAAATCATCCCCCGCACCTGCACGCCTACGGCCATGTGCGCCCAACAGGACAGCACCAGCCAGATGCTCGGCCCGCGCGAGTAGGGCAGGCAAAGCGGCGGCTTCGGCCTCGGATAAGGCGCGCAGAGCAAGGGGATCACTCATGCAACGGCGGCTTTCGGCGCGGCAATCGCAGCGGCGGTTTCGTCGATCAGCGCGGTCAGGCTATCGCCCCGCGCCCGTGCTGCAAAGTTCAGGGCCATACGGTGCGTTAGCACAGGCCTCGCCATATCAATCACGTCTTCGGCTGAGGGGGCCAAGCGCCCTTGCAGCAATGCACGCGCCCGAACGGCCAGCATCAGAGCCTGCGCTGCACGTGGGCCTGGCCCCCATGCAACGGAGTCTTGAACACGTTTGCTTACGCCGTCTTCATTGGGACGGAAAGCGCGGACCAGATCAAGGATCATTTCCACCACTGAATCGCCCACAGGCATCCGACGCAGCAGACGTTGGGCATCCAGCAACTCGTCCGTGGTAAAGACAGCAACGGATTGTGCCTCTTGCTCACCTGTGGTGGCGATCAGGATGTCACGCTCGGTGGCGCGGTCGGGGTATTCGATGTCGATTTGCACCAAGAAGCGGTCCAGCTGCGCTTCGGGCAGCGGATAGGTGCCTTCTTGTTCAATCGGGTTTTGGGTGGCCAGCACATGAAACGGTTTCCCTAAAGGTCGGTTCTGCCCGGCTACGGTGACTTCTTTTTCCTGCATCGCTTGCAGCAGCGCAGATTGCGTGCGCGGCGAGGCACGGTTGATTTCATCTGCCATCAGCAATTGGCAAAATATTGGCCCCTCGATAAAGCGGAAATTGCGGGTGCCGTTTGCATCGGTCTCCAACACTTCTGACCCTAAAATATCGGCAGGCATTAGATCGGGCGTAAATTGCACCCGCTTGCCATCCAGCCCCATCACGGTGCTAAGGGTTTCAACCAGACGCGTTTTGCCAAGGCCCGGCAGACCGACCAACAGGCCGTGGCCGCCACACAGCAATGCGGTCAGGGTCAGCTCTACCACGCGCTCTTGTCCGATGAAGCGCGCTGTGATGGATTTACGCGCCTCGCCCAGCTTCTCGCCCAAGGTTTCGATCTGTTCGATCATATCTGTTGCCGCTTCTTGTTCCGCTTGGGTCATGACTTCTCCGCTGTGCAGGTTATATTGCATACATGTAAGTGTATCTCGAACTGATGGAATGGCAAAAGCAATGAGCGGACAAAAAACTGTTACACCGTCGGCAGAAAGCCTCGCTGCGACGATAAAAGCAACGAAATCGCGCGGTTTACCGCCTGTTGAGCAGTGGAACCCACCGTTTTGCGGTGACATTGATATGGAAATCCGCCGAGACGGGACGTGGTTTTATGAAGGCACGCCCATCGGCAGGCAGGGTTTGGTCAAACTTTTTGCCTCCATTCTGATCCGCGAAGACGAAAATTATTTTCTGGTGACACCCGTTGAAAAGGTCGGCATTCGCGTGAATGACGCGCCTTTTGTTGCCGTGGATTTTGAAGTGACAGGTGAGGGCGAGGCGCAAATGTTGACCTTTACCACCAATCTTGAGGATGTCTCTGTCGCAGGGCCAGAAGCGCCAATGCGGTTTGTACGGGATGAAAAAACAGGTGAACCCTCCCCCTATGTCCGCGTGCGGCGTAACCTTGAGGCACTGATCGATCGCAAAAGTTTCTACAGACTTGTCGATCTGGGTGTGCATCATGAGGGATGGTTCGGAGTTTGGTCTGGCGGCGCCTTCTTTGGCATCATCCCGTCAGAAGATTTACCGCAGGAATGAGCATGAAACCTATCCGTAAGATGTTGGCCGTGCTGTTCGCAGCATTGGGCCTGACGCCTCAGCCTGCTGTTGCACATGGCACGCCGCTGGAGGCGTTTTTTGAGCTGGTCGCCGTTGGCACGTTGACTGGCGTGAAAGACGCGTTGGAGCATGAACCAGACTTAGCTGTGCGGGCCGATAAATACGGTTTTACGGCAATCCATGTTCTGGATTATCTGGGTTTCGCTGAAAAGCTGGCTCTGCTTCAGAGGTTTGGTGCGGATGTTAATGCGCAAAACGACGAAGGGCATGCGCTGCTGCATGTGATCATTGATCCGTCGCTGATTGATGTTGCGGTGTCCGCAGGGGCAGACGTAAACTTAACCGACCACCAAGGGCGTACGCCCATCATGATTCACTTGCTAGAGCCGGACGGAACGGATTTTGTACCCGCGCTGTTGGCTGCGGGGGCCAATGTAAATGTGCGCGATGCCAAAGGTGTCTCCGTCTTGAGTTATGCGGCAGAGTTTGATGATCCGCAGATGATGGCGATGTTGATAGATGCAGGAGCCAAGCCATGAAACCAGCCGCCAATTTAAGCCACCTGTGGCCAGAGCTTCCTTACCTTGAGCGCTTTGAAGCCGCTTCGGCAGCGGGGTTTAAGGGCGTGGAAGTGCTGTTTCCTTATGAAACCCCCGCGCAGGAAACCAGACATGCCCTCATACGGGCTGGCTTGCAGATGGTGCTTATCAACGCGCCGCCGCCTAATTATACGGGCGGCGCACGTGGTTTCGCTGCGGTAGCAGGAAGTGAGGCGCGGTTTGCCTCTGATATGCTGCGCACGTACCGCTATGCGCAGGCGCTGCGGGTGCCGATGATCCATGTGATGTCTGGTTATACGCAAGGCGAGATTGCAAAAGACACGATGATTGCCAATCTGAAAGAGGCCGCCAAAACAGCGCCTAAAGGCATAACCCTATTGTTAGAGCCGCTTTGCCCCGAATCCCAGCCTGATTACTTTTTGAACGATTACGCGCTGGCAGCAGACATTATCACGGCAGTAAATGCCCCGAATGTGCGTTTGCAATTCGACAGCTATCACGCCCAGATGATCCATGGTGACGCCGTAGAGGTGTTTAATACATATTGCGATTTGATAACGCATGTGCAGCTCGGTGATACGCCATCACGCGGTGCTCCCTACAGCGGTGGGGTGGATTTTCCGGCTCTGTTTACCGCAATGCGTGCAGCGAGCTATCAGGGTTGGGTCAGTGGTGAATACACACCCAATGGCCACACAGAAGGTACTTTGGGTTGGATGGAAGCACTATGATCCCTGCCCGACAGTGTCGTTTGTCGCACCCTCTACATGGCGCGTTGTGGCGCGGCTGATTGTATCAGAATAGCTGCGGGTCATCGCCCACATGCCACTGCGGGTATTTATGCATGACGGCGGAAAATTCATCCGAGTCTAAAAACCGCGACAGCCAGAGGTGTAGGGCAGGCCAAGGTTGTGCATCGAACCATGATTTGTCGATGAAAGCGAATTGGCGAACGAAGGGCAGAATTGCGTAATCAGCCAGCGTGGGGCGGTCACCGAACAGCCATATGCCAAGCTGTGCATCAAGATCATTTAGAAACTCACACGCCTGCATACGGTGGTGGTTTGCATCCTCATCAGGATAACGCGTTGCATATTTTGTGCGGTCCAGCGCGTGTTTGAACGGCCCGTCGGCGCGTGCGATCAGATCACGCCCCGCCGCTGGCATATTAAGCCAACCTTGCGGGTCATTGCGTTCCAACGCCCAAATCATGATGTCCAAACTCTCATCCAGAACCGTGTCGCCTGCGACCATGCAGGGCACCGTGCCAGAAGGCGATGTGTCCAGAAACGCGGCGGGTTTGTCGCGCAGGACAATTTCGCGCAATTCGACCTGTTGGGCCGAAACCAGCAAAGCAAGGCGTGCACGCATCGCATAAGGGCAGCGGCGAAAGGAATAGAGGGTGGGCAGGTTCAATGTGCTTCTGCCCAATTCGCCCCCATGCCTGCATCGACGCTCAGCTTTACGTCTAGTTTCACCACAGGATCAGAGGCGTTTTCCATCACGTCGCGGGCAGCAGCGATCAGCGCGTCTTCGGCTCCTTTATCCACCTCGAACAGCAATTCATCGTGGACCTGCAACAGCATCTTGGCAGGCATTCCCTCAATCGCAGTAGGCATGCGGATCATGGCGCGGCGGATCACATCGGCGGCGGTGCCTTGGATCGGCGCGTTGATCGCGGCGCGGGCGGCAAACCCTGCCCGTGGGCCTTTGGAGGCGATCTCAGGCGTGTGGATTTTACGGCCAAACAGCGTCTGCACGTAGCCATGCTCTTTGGCAAAGGCTTTGGTGTCATCCATATAGGTGCGGATGCCGGGGAAACGTTCAAAGTAACGGTCAATGAACCCCTGCGCCTCGGCGCGGGGGATGCGCAGATTACGGGCAAGGCCAAAGCCCGAAATGCCATAGATGACACCAAAGTTGATAGCCTTGGCTTGGCGGCGGATGTCGGGTGTCATGTCTTCCATCGGGACATTGAACATCTCGCTGGCCGTCATGGCGTGAATGTCCAAACCGTCTGCAAAGGCTTGTTTCAACGCAGGCAGGTTGGCGATATGGGCCAACAGGCGCAATTCAATTTGGGAATAGTCCAGCGCGACAAGCGTCTTGCCCTCTTCCGCGACAAAGGCCTCACGAATGCGGCGGCCTTCCTCAGAACGGATCGGGATGTTTTGCAGGTTCGGGTCGGTAGAGGATAAGCGCCCCGTGGACGCGCCTGTGATGGAATAGGACGTGTGAACGCGGCCCGTGTCGGCGTTGATATGGGTTTGCAGCGCATCGGTATACGTCGATTTCAGCTTGGACAGCTGCCGCCAGTCCAGCACCCGCGCAGGCATCTCATGTTCTGTCGCGAGGTCCTCAAGCACATCAACACCTGTAGCATAGGCACCAGTTTTACCCTTTTTGCCGCCTTCCAAACCCATTTCGTCAAACAGGATTTCACCCAACTGTTTGGGGGAGCCGACATTGAAAGGGCGGCCCGCCATTTCGTGAATTTCGGCCTCTAGGCCCGCCATTTTCTGTGCAAAAGCGTTGGACATACGGCTGAGTGTATCACGGTCAACCTTAACGCCATATCGCTCCATCTGCGCCAAAACCGGCACCAAGGGGCGCTCCATCGTTTCATAAACGCGGGTGGTGCCGACGCGGTGCAAGGCGGGTTTGAACTGTTGCCACAGGCGCAGGGTGATATCTGCGTCCTCAGCTGCATAAGGCACGGCCTGTTCTAACGGCACCTTGTCAAAGGTCACGGCAGATTTACCAGAGCCAAGCAGCGGTTTGATCGGGATGGGTGTATGGTTGAGATAACGTTCGGACAGCGTGTCCATGCCGTGCCCGTGCAGGCCCGCGTGCATCGCATAGCTCATCAGCATTGTGTCATCAAAAGGCGCAACGGTGATGCCAAGCTGTGCAAAAATCTTGGCGTCATACTTCATGTTTTGCCCGATTTTGAGGATTGAAGGATCCTCCAGCATCGGGGTCAGCATCTGTAATGCGTCTTCCAGCTTCATCTGCCCTTCGGCTAGATCATCAGAACCAAAAAGGTCATCCGCGCGGCTGGCTTTGTGGATCAGCGGAATATAGCAGGCCTCGCCCGCCTCAACGCACAGGCTGATGCCAACCAGATCGACGACCATTTCATCAAGGCCGGTTGTCTCGGTATCCACAGCCACATAGCCGCGCGCATAAATCCGGTCGATCCACGTTTGCAGCGCGTCTTTGTCGCCGACCATAGTGTAGGTGGCCTGATCAAACGGCACGGCGTCAATCACAGGGGCTTCGGCGCTGGGCACGGGTTCTGGGATGGTCGGCGCCTCGACTTTGAGCGTATCCGCGATGCGTTTGGTAAGGGTGCGGAACTCCATTTCCGTGAGGAATTTCAGCAGCTTTTCGGGATCAGGGTCGCGGACTTCCAGATCATCCAGCGTAAAGCCCAGCGGTGTATTTTCATCCAGTTGTACCAGACGTTTGGACAGGCGGATTTGGTCTGCGTTGTCGATCAAGGTTTGGCGGCGTTTGGGTTGCTTGATCTCTTCGGCACGCGACAGAAGTGTTTCCAGATCGCCGTATTCGTTGATCAGCAAAGCAGCCGTTTTGATCCCGATGCCGGGGGCACCCGGTACGTTATCCACGCTGTCGCCTGCCAATGCTTGCACATCTACCACGCGTTCAGGGAATACGCCGAATTTGGCATGCACGCCGTCGCGGTCGATGGTGTTGTTTTTCATGGCATCGAACATCTCAACGCCACCGCCGACCAGTTGCATCAGGTCTTTATCGGAGCTGATGATGGTACAGCGCCCGCCCGCCGCACGTGCCTGAACGGCCAGCGTGGCGATGATATCGTCGGCCTCATAGCCTTCGATTTCTTCACAGGCGATGTTAAAGGCAATTGTGGCTTCACGGGTCAGGGGCATTTGCGGGCGCAGGTCTTCGGGCATCGCTTCGCGGTTGGCTTTGTACAGGTCGTACATATCGTTGCGGAATGTATGTGACCCTTTGTCAAAGATCACAGCAACATGCGTAACATCCCCGCCTGCGTTCCCTTCGACATAACGTTGCAGCATGTTGCAAAACCCTGCCACAGCGCCAATGGGCAGCCCGTCTGATTTGCGCGTCAGGGGGGGCAGCGCGTGGTAGGCGCGGAAAATAAACGCCGAGCCGTCGATCAGATGAAGGTGGTGCCCTTTGCCGAATGCCATGTGCCGATGCTCCTTATGTGCAGTGACCTTCCTTTTGCCATGGGCACGCCAAATCTGCCAGTAGATAGCGCGGTCTATGTAGGGTGATATAACCTATGTGACAGAGTGACCGACAATGGCAGTGGCGTCCACATCCCGAACTGCACTCCCGCGCTGCGTAAGACCTCACCAATCCAGACATTGCAGGTGTTCAGGATATTGAATTCTTTTTTGGCAGGGAAAAACGCGTCAGTTGATGTGAATCCGATGTTCGGGAGGGCGTCGACCCCTTCAAAACTGGTGACAAGGGCGTTTAAAAAACGCCGATATTGGGCATCGGTGAGCGATATTTTGCGTAGTGTGTGATCCGTGCGTAGCGGGCCGGATACATCCATACGGATTACGCCGTTGTCGCCGAAGATGCCGCGCCAAATGGCACTGCCGCTGATATCACGGTAACTTCCTGTGGTGGTATAAAAGGCCTCCGCCCCCCAGCCGATTATCAGCGTTTGAGCATCGGTTTGGGTCAGTGGCGGATAGTTTACGCCGCTAAAGGCAGCACGGGTCTGCGCATCAATTGGGAGGACAAAGTCGTAATGTATCGGGCCTTTGGCCAGAAAAATGACGTTTGTTTGCTGTCCGATATCTGGGTTCAGACGATTTGTGAGAACAGCGCCTAGCGTCGCTGCTCCCAAATAGCTGAGTGGGAGCAAGCAGAGAAAGAGGAATAGCCGTTTCAGACTTTGCCTTCAAAATCTTCGTGGATGAATTTGCAATCGCAATAGCCGCACTCAACCCAGCCCTTATCGGCGGGGATTTGTAGCCAGACGCGCGGGTGGCCCAATGCGCCTTCGCTGCCGTCACAAGATACGCGGAATGTGGTGACGATGCGGGTTTCGGGTGCGTTCATTGTCATATCAGGCCTTTAAGCGTGAGAAATATCGTTTGCATCGTTATGACCAATGCAGGCGGCGCGGGCAAGGGGGGGGCCGCTTGTGGCGTGTTTTCGCAGGGCCGACTGTGGCAGTATTTCGGGGAATATCGCTCTGCGTGTCGTAGCATAGGGATAAAGTGGTTCACGTCTGCCTCTGTCCTAGGTACAAGACGCGCAAATGTTTACCTGCGATGGAGCTATCTCGCCCATGTCATCTCCGAAACCTGTTGTATTATGTATCCTCGACGGCTGGGGCATTGGCACCAGCGAGCAGGGCAATGCGCCGCTGCTGGCAAAGACACCAAATATGGACCGTCTGATGGCGCAAGGCCCGTCAGCGACACTGACCACCTTTGGTCCCGATGTGGGGTTGCCGCGCGGCCAGATGGGGAATTCCGAGGTGGGGCATACCAACATTGGCGCAGGCCGTGTGGTGGCAATGGATTTGGGGCAGATTGATTTGGCGGTTGAAGAGGGCAGCTTTGCCGTGCATCCGCCAATGTTGGAATTTATCGCGGCGATGAAGGCATCTGGTGGCACGGCTCACTTGATGGGATTGGTATCGCAGGGCGGTGTGCACGGACATATCGAACACATGATTGCTGCGGTGCGGGCGCTAACGGATGCAGGTATTCCCGTTGCTATCCATGCGCTGACAGACGGGCGCGATGTGGCACCGCAATCTGCGCTGGCTGATCTGGCACATCTGGAGAAAACGCTGCCTGAAAATGCCCGTATTGTGACCCTAACAGGGCGCTATTACGCGATGGACCGCGATAACCGATGGGAGCGCGTGTCGCAGGCCCATGCGGCTATTGCACAGGGTCGCGGTGTAGCAACGGACAGCGCAGCAGCGGCTGTAGAAGCGTCTTACGCGGTGGATGTCGTCGATGAATTCATCAAACCCTGTGTGATAGGCGACTATGCAGGGGCAAAGGACGGGGATGGGTTCTTCTGCCTCAATTTCCGCGCTGACCGTGCGCGTGAGATTATGTCAGCCCTTGCCGCGCCAGAATTCAACGGCTTTGACCGTGGCACAGCTATCGCATGGGCGGCTGTCTTGGGGATGGCGGAGTATTCGTCCGCCCATAGTATTTACATGACCACAATGTATCCGAAACCGCAGATCGTGAACACGCTGGGCGCATGGGTGGCCGCCAAAGGTCTACGCCAGTTCCGCTTGGCCGAGACCGAGAAATATCCGCATGTGACGTTCTTCCTTAACGGTGGCGCAGAAGAGCCGGAAACCGGCGAAGACCGCTTTATGCCGCTGTCACCCAAAGTGGCGACCTATGATCTGCAACCCGAGATGTCGAGCATGCAGGTGACCGATCAATTCGTGAAGGCGATTGAAGCGCAGTATGATTTGATTGTCGTGAATTATGCTAATCCTGATATGGTTGGCCATACAGGCGATCTGTCTGCTGCTATCGCAGCTTGTGAGGCCGTGGATGCGGGGCTGGGTCGCGTCATGGCAGCACTGGAAAAGGTCGGGGGGGCAATGATTGTCACCGCGGACCATGGGAACTGCGAAATGATGATAGACCCCGAAACAGGTGGGCCACACACGGCGCATACGCTCAACCCTGTTCCAGTGGTTGTTGTGGGCGGCCCTGCGAGGGCTGGACTGCGCAAAGGGCGTTTGGCCGACTTGGCGCCGACGGTGTTGGCGTTGATGGGGTTGGACCAACCTGCCGAGATGACCGGAGAGAATTTACTCGTATGATCCTGCGCGCCGCCTTTGTTTGGATTGTCGTTGCTACCAGTGCTTTTGCGCAGGGGGATGCTGCGTCTCAGGCGCGTGCGGCGGTTGTGATGCTGGAAGATGCTGCAATGCAACTGGATGCGGCCGATAAGGCGCGGGATCGCGTGCGCGCCCTGACAGCAACGATTCAGGCGTTTGAGACAGGGCTGGCAGCAATGCGCACAGGCCTGCGGCAGGCGGCCATTCGCGAGGCACAGTTAAGCGCACGTCTGACTGCCCGCGATGGCGAGGTGGGGCAATTGCTGGCGGTGTTGCAAAGCATCGGGACGGATAACCCTACCGCGTTTTTGCATCCTGATGGACCCGTCGGAACCGCCCGTGCTGGCCTGCTGCTGGCCGAGTTAACACCTGCGTTGAACCAGCGCGCGGAGCAGTTGCGCCGTGATCTGGAAGATGTGCAGACCCTGCGCACCCTGCAAACCGATGCCGAAGCACGATTGCGCACCAGTCTTACCGCTGTTCAGGACGCTCGCACCGCGCTGAACCAAGCAATGGCCGAGCGGACCGAACTGCCTAAACGCTTTACTGAAGACCCTGTTTCAACTGCGATCCTTATCGCTTCAACTGAAACACTTGACGGTTTTGCCTCTGGCCTGTCGTTGATTGTATCAAACGAAGATGTCAGCGTGGAAACGCCCGTGACCATCGATGCGCGTATTGGGGACCTCCCCTTGCCTGTGCAAAGCATCGTCTTGCGCGGGATGAACGAACCAGATGCGGCAGGCGTTATCCGCCCCGGCCTGCTGATGGCAGCCCGCCCGCGAGCCATTGTCACATCGCCGACGGCGGCAACCATCCGGTATCAGGGGCCTTTGCTGGATTTTGGCAATGTAATGATTCTTGAACCCCGTGCAGATACATTGTTTGTACTGGCTGGATTAGAAACGGTTTATGGCGAAATTGGTCAGGTGATTGCCGCGGGAACCCCTATCGGATTGATGGGGGGGCCTGAAATAGGCGGGGAATTGTCAACAGTTGGTGATGGGGCTGGTGCAGTACGGTCAGAAACGCTCTATATAGAAGTCAGACAGAATAACGTCCCGCAGGATCCCGCATCCTGGTTTAGGACCGACAAGGATGGATAAAAAATGAAGAAGTTTTTGATGGCGGCCGCCGGCGGCACGATCGCGGGCATTATCGCCACGACGCAAATTGCTGGCCCATTGCTGGCGCAAGAAGCGGCAAAAAACAGCAGCGTTTATGAGCAGTTGGACCTTTTTGGCGATATTTTTGAACGAATTCGTGCACAATACGTAGAAGAAGTTGATAGCGGCGAGTTGATCGAAGCGGCGATCAACGGGATGCTAACCTCGCTTGATCCGCACTCCAGCTATCTGTCCCCGAAAGCTGCCGAAGATATGCGTGAACAAACACGCGGCGAATTTGGCGGACTTGGTATTCAGGTGACGATGGAAGAAGGCTTTGTAAAAGTCATTTCCCCGATAGATGGCACGCCTGCAGACGAAGCCGGGATCGAATCGGGTGATTTTATCACACATGTAAACGGTGAAAGCCTGCTGGGGCTGTTACTGGATGACGCGGTTGAACTGATGCGTGGGCCGGTTGGCTCTGAGATTGTGATCACGGTTGTGCGCGAAGGTGAACCGGAACCCTTCGATGTGACCATGACCCGCGACACGATCGAACTGACCGTGGTGCGTTCTCGCACAGAAGGGGACAGTGTTGTGCTGCGCCTGAGTACCTTTAATGAACAGACCTATCCAAAGCTGGAAGAGCAGCTGAAAGAAAAGGTCGAGGCCGCAGGCGGGATGGAAAACATCAACGGCTTTGTGATCGATTTGCGCAATAACCCCGGTGGGTTGCTGACACAGGCGATCAAGGTTTCTGATGCATTTCTTGATGAAGGTGAGATCGTGAGCACCCGCGGACGTGAAGCCGCCGATGGCGAGCGTTTCAATGCAAAGCTGGGCGATCTGGCAGAAGGTAAACCGATTGTTGTGTTGATTAACGGCGGCTCTGCTTCGGCTTCCGAAATCGTTGCAGGTGCGTTGCAAGACCACCGTCGCGCGATTGTAATCGGGACCAAAAGCTTTGGTAAAGGCTCGGTTCAGACGGTGATGCCATTGCGCTCTCAGGGCGCGATGCGCCTGACGACTGCGCGGTATTACACGCCGTCAGGCCGATCAATCCAGTCGCTTGGCGTTTCGCCTGACATCATCGTTGCCCAGCCCCCCCGCCGCACTGAGGAAGAGAAGGAAGACGAAACAACAAAGCGTCTGTCCCGCTCGGAAGCGAATTTGCGCGGTAGCCTGAATAATGACAGCTTGACCGAAGACGAGATCAAGCAGATCGAGGCCGATCGTGAAAAGGCAGAGAAAGCAGCCGAGTTGCGGGTTGAAGATTATCAGCTGGCCTATGCCATCGACATTCTTAAAGGCCTGTCAGCACTGACCCCTAAGGACTAAACGACGAAATAGAAGTTCAAAGGCCGCCCCATGTTACGGGCGGCCTTTTGTATTTAAGGATTGTGAATTACTGGCCGCCGTTGGCTATGACGGGAGTGTCTTAGCTGGTTTCAAGGCAATGGCGGCGAAACGCACGTTTGAGGATATCAAGTTCGGCACGCAAGAGCTCTACTTCAACCAGCAAGTCGTCGCCCAAAGCTTCACCTGCCATCAAAGCGATTGACCCAAGTTTGGTCTCACTGTCCGCGTCGATAATCAGCAAGGTTTGCATCCCGTCCGAGATAGCATCGAGGGGAATCGGGATGTTTACGGCATAGTCTGTGCCAGTATCCAATGCAGTGATGCTCACACCCGGTACTAAATTCCCTTGGTGCGTGACCAGAATGTTGGGTTTGGATCCTGCGCTTGCGCCAGTCAGCAAACCTTCCCAAATGCCCTGTCGCATTTTGGTCTTGGTCAATACAAGCTTGGTCATCGCATTCTCCGTAGTCCTGTGTGCGGACATTCATCTGGTGTTTATATTTGTGCCCGTGGGCGGCGCGAGAATGTCAGATCACGTAAAACAATCTGGTTCATTTCAGGGCCTTCAAAAATCAGGTCGACCCATGCGCTTTCGACCCTTACTTCGTTAAAGTCGGCATAGGCCAGATCGAATTCTACAATAGTCCGATCTTGCGACAGGTTTAGCTCGCGCACAATTTGTTCGGTGTTCGGGCCGTTTTTGATGTTCAACCGTGCGAAAATTTCGATTTCTTTTTCCAGCTCCACAATCATATCCATTCGGATCAAATGCGTGCGTTTCAGGCCGTTTACAGCGTCTTCGGGCAGGTCAACAACCAGCGACAGAAACGATCCGTCGAAGCGGAAAACATCCAAGCGCAGGCCGTAGGGGGCCAGATCTGCCTCACGAATGTTCCGCAACTGGCGCAGGGTCAATTCAGTGAGTTGGCAGTCGTGAAACAATGTAATTTCATCCCCTAACATGGCACGGGATGGTGCAGCAGCAATGCCAGGTTTGGGCAAGGGGCCGCGCCACAGATGCGGCCGCCACGCCCAGTCCGAGTTATGGGGTTTGGGAAAGCTGGCGGAATCCGCAACGGGAAGGGCCAGTCGTTCGTCCGCGACGTGGATCAACTGGTCCAGATGCGCCTTAAGTTGGCGCGCGCGCAGACGGTGATACCGTAACGTGGACAGGTCGGTCGAACGGGCCCTGCGTGCGATACGCGCCCATTTCAAGATTGCCCTTTTGAAAAAAGCCGCGTCCAAAAGAGTTTCGCCGATTTTGGCCATTGTCGATGCCCTGCTGCCTACTACTTTTATTTTAATACAAGCGTCGTGCGATTTACACGAGGCCTGTATATTTGCGCCACGATGCCACGCATCGGCAGGATCACGCAAGCACCGAGACGTTTTAGCCCGCGATAGTTTTCTTTGTGGTCCCTTGGATCATTTCTTCTAAAATCTCGGCCCCCTCAGCGGATACTGCGCGGCGGCCTTCAGGGCCATATAGGGCGGACCCCATCGTAAACCCGCCTACCATCGCCACGGCGCGCCAGTGCTGTTTGGCTAAAGTAGAAGAAGGCGGTGTGCCTGTCGTTTTGAAGATAACGCTGGTCGCCTGCCGTTTGGCGTTTTGTGGTGCGCCCAATCCTGTTGTCGCTGCGATTTCCTGAGCCGTTGGAAGTGCTGCTGTTTTGCCTTTGCGGGCCAGACTAACGGTCAGGATGCCAATCGGTGCGCCCGAGCCGCCCGTAGCCGCGCCAAGCGCATCGCAACGGGCCATCATTGCGAAGCTCTGGGTCAGGCTTTCTGGGTCTATGCAATAACCGCTTGGCGGAACTAGCGTGACCTTACCGCGCATCATTTTTGCTTGTCGCAAGGGGACGGTGGGCAGGGCTGCATCGCTGGGGGGCGCAAGGCCAGCCAAAAGCGTGTTTCCCGTGCCGCCCGTTTGGCATGCGCCCAGCATCATAGTAATGCTGAGCGCGGCAAGCTTTTTACAGCTCCATATAGTCATGGCGCTCTTCCTTGCCGCCAGGATGCGTGACCGCGCCCAAATAGGTTGGGCCAACCAACTGTGCGTATTTCCACAGCGCGCCCGAACCATAGAGCGTCTCACGTGGGCCTTCCCATGCGGCCTTGCGTGTCGCCAGCTCCTCGTCTGTCAGATCAACCGAGATAGAGCCGGTGATGGCGTTCAAAGTGATCATGTCGCCATTTTTGAGCAAGCCGATTGGCCCACCCAATGCCGCCTCTGGCCCGACGTGACCCACGCAGAAACCACGTGTTGCGCCTGAGAAACGGCCATCGGTGATCAGAGCAACCTTTTTACCCATGCCTTGGCCGGATAGTGCCGCAGTTGTGGCCAGCATTTCGCGCATGCCGGGGCCGCCGCGTGGGCCCTCATTACGGATCACAAACACGTCGCCTTCGGAATAGGTGCGGTTTTGCACGGCTTCAAATGCGTCTTGTTCACATTCAAACACCAGTGCTGGACCTGTGAATACGATGTCTTCTTCGCTCATCCCAGCGATTTTCACAATCGCGCCTTCCGGAGCAAGGTTGCCTTTCAGGCCGACAACGCCGCCGGTTTTGCTGATCGGGTTTGTGACTTCGTGGATCACCTTGCCATCTGCGTCGCGCTGAATTTTATCCAGCTCTTCGCCCATGGAATAGCCTGTGACGGTCATGCAGTCTTCGTGGATCAGGCCCGCTTTGCGCAATTCACGCATGACAACAGGCACACCGCCTGCTTCATATAGGTCTTTGGCCACATAAGCACCGCCGGGTTTCATGTCGACGAAATGCGGCGTGTCGCGGAAGATTTCACAGACGTCTTCAAGGAAGAAATCAATGCCCGCTTCATGGGCCATGGCTGGCAAGTGCAGGCCAGCGTTGGTGGAGCCGCCTGTACACGCCACAATGCGTGCCGCGTTTTCGAACGCCTGACGTGTGCAGATGTCACGGGCACGGATATTCTTTTCGATCAGATTCATGACAGCTTTGCCCGAGGCAATCGCGTATTCATCGCGGCTCTCGTAGGGGGCTGGTGCACCGGAGGAGTTAGGCAGCGCAAGGCCGATCGCCTCTGATACGCAGGCCATTGTGTTGGCGGTAAATTGGCCGCCACAGGCACCCGCAGAGGGGCAAGCCACGCGCTCAAGTACGTCCAGCGCCGCTTCGCTCATCGTGCCGCCTTGCCAGTTGCCGACAGCTTCGAACATGTCTTGAACTGTCAGGTCACGGTTTGCGAAGGATGCGGGGACATCCGCGCCTTTTGGCGCTTTGCCCGGCAGGATAGACCCGCCGTACATGAATACGGATGGCACGTTGAGACGGATCATCGCCATCATCATACCGGGAAGGGATTTGTCACATCCTGCAAGGCCAACAATCGCGTCATAGCAGTGGCCGCGCATGGTCAATTCGACAGTGTCGGCAATTGCTTCACGTGACGCAAGCGACGAGCGCATGCCTTCATGGCCCATTGCGATCCCGTCTGTCACCGTGATGGTGGTAAACTCGCGTGGCGTGCCTTGTTCGGCTGCAACACCCACTTTGACCGATTGCGCCTGACGGTTCAGGGCGATGTTACAAGGTGCCGCTTCGTTCCAACAGGTTGCGACGCCGACCAAAGGCTGGTGAATTTCTTCTTCGGTCATGCCCATCGCATAGTAATACGAGCGGTGCGGCGCGCGCGCAGGCCCTTCTGTTACATGGCGGCTGGGCAACTTGGATTTGTCAAAACGGGCGTTTGTGGACATCGTGGGGGCTCCTGCGAAGAATTCTTTCCTAGGGCATAATCCCGTGGCGGCAGGGCTGCAAGCATTTGCGCGCTGCGGGGCGTTGTGTTGTAAGGGCAGTGAACCTAGGTTAAACGCAGAAACACCTAGGAAATACAGGCTTATCCGTGACTGCTAAAAGCAGAAATAGAAAATTCCGTACTGTACCACAGAGAGATATTTAATGCGTTTTCTGCCTGACTATTCCGCCCATGCGTTTCATACCCAAGCGGCGAAACAGCATGCCGAAGTGTGGCGGTTGCTGTTGGGGGTTGCCGCGATGGTGGTGATCTACTTTTTGTTGGGCGCTATGTATCAGCAGGTGGTCGTCGGTCTGATTCAGTATCGCCCTTCGTTTGAGAGCGAACTGATTGCAGGGGACACGCCGTTGGCGATGTATGTTTTGCTGTTCAGTTTTGCGGTGGCGACCCTGAGCATCTTTATAGCTGTCACATTTCTCCATAAACGCGATGCACTGACGGTGCTGGGGCCTTTAATGCTGGCTGTGCCGCAATTCTTCCGCGTCTTGACAGTGCTTGCGGTGTTGGCACTGGTGCTGCTGGTCTTGCCACCCTACGGTATGGGCGGTCCTTTGGTTCCTAATCTGGGACTTGGTCTGTGGATTATCCTGTTGCCGCTGTCACTGGTGGCGGTGTTCATTCAGATCAGCGCCGAGGAGATTTTCTTTCGTGGGTATTTGCAGCAGCAGCTGGGGGCGCGGTTTAAATCCCCCTTGATCTGGATGGGTATCCCTACCTTTTTGTTTGCCTTGGGGCATTATCAACCCGCCGAGGCAGGGTCGAATGCGGTGATGATCGTGGTTTGGGCGGGGGTATTCGGCCTGCTGATGGCTGACCTGACTGCACGATCAGGTTCTATCGGGCCAGCGATTGCGGTGCATTTGGTAAATAACGTAACGGCCTTGCTGATCACCTCGCTGCCTGATGCTTTGGGCGGGCTGGCCTTGTGGCACACGTCTTTTGGCATGGAAAACGTGGAAGAACTGCGTGCGTGGTTGCCCGTTGATTTCGCGATGATCATCGTGAGTTGGCTTGCTGCAAGATTGGCTTTGCGCCGCTGATTGCAATTTCCTTTTTACACCCTTATTTGGTGGGTGAACCTAACGTAACGAGGCGTCGATATGAACTGGATTAACAATTACGTCCGGCCCCGGATCAACTCGATCTTTTCGCGCCGCGAAACACCGGAAAACCTTTGGACGAAATGCGATGAATGCGGCACGATGCTGTTTCACCGTGAAGTCAGCGATAACCTGAACGTTTGCACCAACTGCAACCATCACATGCACATCACGCCGCGTGATCGTTTTGTTGCGTTGTTTGATGGGGGTGTCTTCAACGAAGTGAAAGTGCCCGCACCCACGGTTGACCCGTTACAGTTTCGCGACCAAAAGAAATACCCTGACCGCCTGCGTGCTGCACAAAAGCAGACCGAAGAAAACGAAGCGATGTTGGTTGCTGTTGGCGATATCGGGCGCACGCCCATTGTTGCTTGCGCGCAGGACTTCAGCTTTATGGGGGGGTCCATGGGCATGTATGTGGGCAACGCGATCATTGCGGCAGCCCAAGAAGCGGTTAAGCTGAAACGTCCGTTGATCCTGTTTTCAGCGGCTGGCGGCGCGCGCATGCAAGAAGGTATTCTGGGTCTGATGCAAATGCCGCGCACAACAGTTGCTGTGCAAATGCTCAAAGAAGCAAACCTGCCCTACATTGTCGTGCTGACCCACCCCACCACAGGAGGCGTGACGGCAAGTTATGCGATGCTGGGTGACGTTCATATCGCCGAGCCAAATGCACTGATTGGTTTCGCCGGCGCTCGTGTGATTGAACAGACCATCCGTGAAAAGCTGCCCGAAGGGTTCCAGCGTGCGGAATATCTGCTGGAGCATGGGATGCTGGACCGCGTCACTTCCCGCACAGAATTGCGTAGTGAATTGATTACGATTGTGCGCATGATGTTGGGCTTGTCACCTGCCGTACAGGGTGATTTGCCTGCGCCAGAAGATGTTGCGCCTGAGGCTTCCGAGACAGTTGAAGTAGCTGTTGAAAAAGTGGCTGATCCTAAAAAGTGAGCCTAACAAAGGCTGTTGTGGGTGTTTGCTGTGCAAACCCGATGTTTTGCACGAAGGGTGTCCTGTCATGACTGCGCCTACTTCTGATGTCATCCTTGAACGGATGATGGCCTTGCACCCCAAGATCATTGACCTGACCTTGGGGCGGATGTTTCGCCTGCTTGAGGCATTGGGCAATCCGCAAGACAAGCTGCCGCCAGTGATCCATATCGCTGGCACCAATGGCAAAGGGTCCACCCAAGCGATGATCCGTGCGGGGCTGGAGACAGCAGGCAAGACTGTTCATGCTTATACCTCACCGCACCTTGCGCGGTTTCACGAACGTATCCGGCTGGCGGGGGAGCTGATTACCGAAGAGGCGCTGACCGAAGTGCTGGATGAATGCTACGCCGCCAACAACGGCGAGATCATCACCTATTTCGAAATCACAACCTGCGCTGCCATCTTGGCATTTTCGCGCACCCCTGCGGATTACACCTTGCTAGAGGTTGGTCTGGGCGGCGTTCTGGATGCTACCAATGTTGTAGCAAACCCTGTTGTGACGGTGATCACCCCTGTCGATCTGGATCATCAGCAATATCTGGGCGACACTTTGACAGAGATCGCTGGCGAAAAGGCGGGCATCATCAAACGCCGCGTGCCGTGCATCGTTGGCCCACAGCAAGAAGCGGGGCTGGATGTGATCGAAGCCACGGCAGCACGCAATATGGCACCGTTGAGCGTTTATGGCCAACATTGGCATGCCAGCCGTGAGGCGGGACGCATGGTCTATCAGGATGAGCAAGGTCTACTGGATCTGCCCTTGCCCAAGTTGCCCGGTTTGCATCAGGTGCAAAACGCAGGTGGGGCGATTGCGACGCTTCGCATGTTGGGCTTTGATAATGCGGCTTGTGAAGGCGCTGTGACAAACGCGCAATGGCCTGCACGGATGCAGCGCCTCAAGACCGGACCTTTGGTTGAGACAGCTGGGCAAGCCGAGTTGTGGTTGGATGGCGGGCACAACCCCGCTGCGGGGCGTGCTTTGGCAGCGGTGTTGGATGAGATGCCAAAGGTGCCGACCTATTTGATTTGCGGGATGCTGAATACTAAAGACATCACTGGCTATTTGCGTCCGCTTGCTCCGCATGTGGCGGCACTACATGCTGTGTCGATCCCCGGCGAGGCGGCGACGCTGCCTGCTGAAACAACGGCACAAGCAGCGCAAGCTGTTGAGATTACAGCCAAGGTGGCTACGGATGTGGCTACGGCAGTTCAAGAAATTGTCGCACAAGACCCGCATGCGCGCGTTTTGATATGTGGGTCATTGTATCTTGCCGGCAACATCTTGCGGTCCAACGGATAAATCACACTAGATGATGCATCAATCGAATTGACCTGCGCGGGGTTAATCCCATAAACAATCGCGCAACAGCGGACGGCGTTTATTAGAGCGCCCAACCGCATAGACCGAGGGTAGAGCATGGATAAGAATACGGCCACGCCCAAAGCAGAGGGTAAATCTGTTGTGACACGCCAGTTGATCATCTGCGGCATTGCCATCGGGATCATGGGCTTAGGTGTATGGAGCTTGCGCGGCGGTGGCGGCCCCTATCACCCCGCTGATTACACGGATGATGTGACGCGTTCGGAAACCTCAGCTTTGATGGGTTCATCTAGTCAGAACTAGGATTTCATTAGTCAGGATTGGGCTTTGCCCCAGTCCTCGCCTTGCATTTCGCGCAGGCGTGATGCTGTACGCTCAAATTCGAACGTGCCTTCCCCTTCAAGATACAGCATTTCAGGTGACGCCGCCGCCGAGCAGATCAGGCGGACATGGGCCTCGTAGAGCGCATCAATAAGCGTGACGAAACGTTTCGCTTCATTGAAATTACTGCGCCCGAGGCTGGGAATGTCATCCAGCATCAGCACTTTGACAGCTTCAGCCAGCGCCAGATAATCGGCAGCACCAAGGGGCTGTCCACATAACGCGTGAAATTTAGCGCGGCCAATACCATTGCGGAACCTCGGGATCACTACTTGGCGGCCTTTGACATGCAACGTCAGCGGCGCATCGTCGCCCCCTGTCAAATCCTGCCAGACAGCATCCATATCCGCACGGCTTTCGGCGTTGATGGGCGTGAAATAGACGGGGCTGCCAGCCAGCCTGTCTTGGCGGTAGTCTGTGGGACTGACCAATTCATGCACAACCATCTTTTTTTTGATCAACTCGATGAAGGGCACAAACAGGTTACGGTTCAACCCGTGTTTATACAGCTCATCTGGCAGGCGGTTTGAGGTGGTGATCACAACCACTCCATCGGCAAACAAGGCTTCAAACAGGCGGCCCACAATCATCGCATCGGTGATGTCGGTGATCTGCATTTCGTCAAAGGCCAGCAGGCGGACCGAGCTACTGACCGCTTTGGCAACAGGGGCAATAGCATCATCGACACCGGTTTTGCGGGCTTCGTGCATTGCGGTGTGAATTTCTTGCATGAAGGCGTGAAAATGCACCCGCCGCGCAGGAATGTCGCCCAGATTATTCACAAATAAATCCATGATCATGGATTTGCCGCGTCCGACACCACCCCAAAGATACAGGCCTTTTGGTGGCTCTGGTGCTTTGCGGAAAAAGCCCTTTTTCACGGGTTGCATCAGGGCATCACGGATGCGGTCAAATTCGGGCATCACGGCTTGCTGCGCGGGGTCTGCGCGCAAAGTACCGTCTGCAATCATTTGTTCATAAAGGGTGCTAATGCTGGTCATGGCCCCTAACTAGCGCCAAGCGCTGCGGTTGGAAAGTGTGTGCATACAATCGTTTGATTGACGAAGGTTCAATTGCTGCGCAATTTGCCCGAATTGAATTGGAGCCCCGCTTTGGAAAAATCGCCGTTATTCTCGCCCGTGCTGATCGTGGGCTGTGTGATCATCATGGTCAGCTTTGCAATCCGCGCCTCATTCGGCGTGTTCCAGATTCCAATTGCCGAAGAATTCGGCTGGCTGCGCAGCGAATTTTCCCTCGCCATCGCGATCCAGAACCTTGCATGGGGCATTGGGCAGCCGATCTTTGGCGCCATGGCCGAGAAAATCGGCGACCGCAAAGCGATCATTCTGGGGGCTGTGATCTATGCATTGGGGCTGACCCTTTCGGCGGGCACGGAAACACCGCTTGCCTTGCAAAACTATGCTTGGCTGGTTGGCTTCGGCATTGCGGGAACGGGCTTTGGCGTGATCCTTGCTGTGGTGGGGCGTGCGGCCTCTGACGAAAACCGCTCGATGTCGTTGGCGGTGGTGACGGCAGCGGGAAGCGCGGGCCAGATATTCGGCGCGCCAGTGGCGGAATGGCTGCTGAGTGTGATGAGTTGGCAAATGGTGTTTACCGTTTTTGCGGGCGCGATTTTGTCGATGATCCTGACGCTGCCGTTCATGCGCGCCCCTGTGCAGGTCAACCGCGCAGAGCTGGAAGAGTCGATGGGCACGATCCTGATGCGTGCTTTCAAAGACCCTAGTTATACGCTTATCTTCCTTGGTTTCTTTTCGTGTGGATATCAACTGGCCTTTATCACGGCCCATTTCCCTGCGTTTGTGACTGAGTTGTGTGGCCCGATCCTTGCGGGGGGTGTGCTGCATAATATGGGTATTACCACGACCTCCGCATTGGGAGCTGTGGCGATTTCGCTGATTGGTTTGGCAAATGTCGGTGGAACGCTATTGGCGGGGTGGGCGGGCAACAGGTATTCGAAAAAATACCTGCTGGCTGGTATCTATACGGGTCGCACGATTATTGCCGCTGTGTTCATCATGATGCCGATCACACCTACCAGCGTCATCATCTTCTCGGTTGCCATGGGCTCACTTTGGTTGGCGACTGTGCCGCTGACCTCGGGGTTGATCGCGCATATTTATGGGCTGCGGTATATGGGCACGCTGTACGGGATTATCTTCTTCAGCCACCAATTGGGCAGCTTTGTGGGGGTCTGGTTGGGCGGGCGGATGTATGACGCCTATGGTAGCTATACCACGGTGTGGTGGATCGGTGTGGCAGTAGGGGCCTTTAGCGCGATTGTGCATTTGCCTGTACGAGAGAAGCCGGCGGGGCTTGTTGCGGCCAGCTAGGTATCTTTGGCTACACTCGTTGGATCAGGCAGGAATGCGGTGATGTGCTGCAAAACTGCTTCAGCATGCGTATAGGGCAGGCCATGGCCCGCGTCGTCGATCACCTCATGCGTGGCATCACGGTTCCATGCGGCAAGTTGGCCCATGGCACTGGCGGGCACAACCTCATCATCCGCCCCCCAAAGCGCCAGAATAGGAATACCTGCTTGGCGTAACGCCATGTGCTCTCCTTCCAAAGGACGGGCAAGTATGCCGCGCAGTGAGGAAAGCACCGCAGGGATGAAACCTTGAAACACAAGCTCTGCTGTTTGTGCGTCCGAGATGTCTTGTGGCACTTTGTGCTGGGCTTGTTCCGCCTTGATCCCTTGGCGCAATTGCAGCGGGTAGGCGGCCAGCATCAGCCATTTCCCTGCCAGACCTCGCGTGCGGATAAACCGTACCAGCGGCGTATCAGGGCGGCTGAAGCCTGCCGACGCAAGCAGTACCAACCGCCGCACGCGCGTCGGGTTGGTGGCCGCATACCCTGCGGCGACAGCCCCGCCCATGGAATAGCCAAACAGATGGAAAGCTGTATCTATTTCCAAATGCTCCAGCAGGTCGTCCAACTGCTGATTAAAGAAACCTTTGTCTTGCAGGGCGGTTGTGTGGTCCGAAAAACCGCGCCCGTACAGATCGTAAATTAAGACCCTAAACCCCAGCCCAGTTAGCCCTTTTGTCAGATACGACCAAGCAATACTGGGCGTGGTAAGCCCATGTACACAGACGACCAATGGACCGTCAACAGGGCCGCTCAGATGGAAGTGGGTCACGCCTTGGCTTAGTTCTACAAACTGCCCTCGTGCCGATCCCCTGCGCCCGTCGGACATGATTGGGCGATAATGCTCGATCACAAAAGGGGCGGCAGCGGCGATAGCTATAATGAGGAAAAGCCAAATCACTGCGCGGCACGCCAACGGTCAAGGATATAGCGGCTGGTCATCAGGTCCAAATGTGCGCCGCCGCCGTTTTTGCAGATGGTGATTTCATCAGCCGAGCCGCGTTTGAACGCGGCAAGGTCATAGAAATCCGCGATGATGTGATCGCGGGTAATGGCGCCGCTTTCCAGTGGCGTTTTTATCTCACCGATGTGGCCGATGGTGGTGTCAAAGTTGTCCACAAACAGGCGTGCACTCTGCAAGGCTTCGTCATCCACTTCGCGCATGTCAGGACGGTAGGCACCGATCAGATCAAGATGCTGACCTGGCTGCAACCACGCGCCTTTGATGAGCGGTTCAGTCGCCATTGTGGCACTGCCGATGATTTCGGCATTGCGCACGGCTGTTTCCAGATCATCGGCGATTGCGACCCCGGGTAAGTCTGCAACCAACGCTTCAGCACTGGCGCGTGTGCGGCTCCAGACGGTGAAGCGGGCGTTGGGGAACACGGCGGAATAGGCGGCGTGCAACGATTGCGCCACAGCACCTGCACCAACCAACAAGATGCGCGTGGCATCGGGGCGGGCCAGACGGCGCGCCGCCAGCAGGCTGTCGCCTGCGGTTTTCCACTTGGTCACCAGATGGAAATCGACAATGGCTTCCATTGTGCCATCACTGTCGGAATAGAGACTAACACCGCCGTTGACGTTGGGTTTGCCCTGATCCTTGTTGCCGGGGAAAATCGTGGCGGATTTCACGGCCATGCCTAGCCCGTCAATCCACGCGGCGCGGCTGAGCAGTGTATCGGACCCGCGGTAGAGAAACGTATCACCGATTTCGGCCTTGGGCAGGTCGTGCCCCTGTGCCAACGCATCGGTGAAAGAGACCCAGTCCAGCAGGTTTTCGGCGTCAAAGGGGATAAGGGGGATCGTTGTCATTGCGCTTCCTCACTGGTGAGTAGGCCTTCGGAAACCAACCTGTCAGCCCAGCCTTGCGGGCCTTCAAAGTGATGGACCTGCCATCCCCGATCCGCCGCTGCGGCAATGTTTTCGGGGCGGTCATCGGCGAACAGGAGTTCGGCACCAGACAGACCAGAGCCTTCTTCAACCATCTCATAGATACGCGGATTTGGTTTCACGACTTTCATATGGCCCGAGATGAAATTGCGGTCAAAGTCGCGCAAAAACGGGTATTTCTGTTCGGCTATTTCATAGGTCTCGATCCCGAAGTTGGTGAGGG
Source organism: Sulfitobacter undariae (assembly GCF_014196805.1). Lineage (GTDB taxonomy): Bacteria > Pseudomonadota > Alphaproteobacteria > Rhodobacterales > Rhodobacteraceae > Sulfitobacter > Sulfitobacter undariae. The sequence continues at coordinate 70,731 of NZ_JACIEI010000005.1, forward strand.
AAAAGACGGGTATGCCCTTGGCTTGCAATTGGGTTTTCAGACGCACGGAATGGTCAATCGCGGGGGTTGCCATATCAATCCAGCGGTCATGCCACATCATGATTTCATCCGACCAATCGGGATATTTGGCAGCGGTTTGTGTGACCATTTCGGTAAAATTATGGCCTTGGTCGACAAGGTCATTCATTGCGTGCAGATCGACAGCCTCAAACATGGCGCGGCGGCGGTCCTCGCCGATTTGGGCATCGAAATACTCTTCTGGTTGCCAATTGATAAGCACATTGCCGATGTCAAAAATCACTGCCTTGGGTGTCATGTCAAACCTCTTAATAGGGATCGAAATTTGGTGAAAATTCCGGACGTTTTTTGTGCAAGGAAACGGCTACACCAATTTGGCGGCCGCTCTGATTTCGCGCTCAAGCGCCTCTAAAAAGCGAGAGCGGTCAGCTTTGGAAAAGGGTTTTCCGCCGCCCTGCCGAAAGGGATCAGCCGCCCGCAAATCTGTCATTAAATCGCGGGTCGCCAGCACGTTGCCTATATTGGCTTGCGTTAGGGCTTCGCCATTATGTTTGATCACCCGCGCGCCTGTCTCCACACATTTCGCGGCCAGCGGGATATCACCCGTCACCACAACATCACCGCGCACAGCACGATCCGCAATCCACATATCGGCGATGTCAGGGCCGTCAGGGACGATAACAGTCTCTACATAGGGGTTTTGTGAGGGGCGCAGGCCCCCGTTAGAGACCACAAACATCTTTATTTTGTGACGGGTTGCCACCCGCTCGGCCTCTTCTTTGACGGGGCAGGCATCTGCATCAATATAGAGTGAGGTCATGCGGACCACAGTGCATCGGCATGGAAAGTCACGTGATCTTCCATGAATGTTGCGATGAAGAAATAGCTATGATCATAGCCCGGTTGCATGCGGAAGGTGCCGTTCTGCCGGCGTTTGGCCATCGCCCCGCTCAGCGCTTCGGGCATCAGTAGATCAAGGAATTGATCCTCGGTTCCTTGATCAATCAAAACAGGCCCGTCAAATCCCTTGTCTTGCATCAACAAGGCGGCGTCATGCGCACTCCAACTCGCCTGATCTGCGCCCAGATATGCGGTGAGCTGTTTGCGACCCCAGTCGCTGGCGGTGGGATGTGCGATGGGCGCAAAAGCCGAAACGGAGCGGAAGCGACCGGGCAGGGACATCGCCAGCGTCAATGCGCCGTGCCCTCCCATGGAGTGACCTGTGATGGATTGCCGCTCCATATCCAGTGGGAAATTTTCAGCCAGAAGGGCGGGCAATTCATCGGCGATATAGCTCCACATTTGGAAATGCGGCTTCCACGGGTCTTGGGTGGCGTTCACATAGAATCCTGCGCCTTGGCCCAGATCATAGGCTTCGTCATTGGCAACACCTTCGCCGCGCGGGGAGGTGTCGGGAAAGACCAGTGCGATCCCCTGTTCGGCGGCCCACGCCTGAGCGCCCGCTTTGACCATGGCGTTTTCATGGGTGCAGGTGAGGCCAGACAAGAACCAAAGCACTGGCACGGGGCCGTCTTGTGCTTCGGCAGGCAGGAACAGCGCAAAGGTCATGTCGCAGGCGCAGGCGTCTGAGCTGTGTTTGATCACATGCTGAGTGCCGCCAAAACAGGCATTGGACGAGAGGGTTTCCATTGGGGTCTCCTTTTCGGGGTTGCCTATGGCTACCCAGAGCAGGCTCGCGGGGCAAGGGTTCTATTGCTAGCCGCTGAGAGAAGTGTCCATCAGCCATGCAATCCACAGGCTGACTGTCACAATGCTAAGCGCCGTTGAGACGAGGATGGCAGCAGACACGCGCTGCGGTGCAACGCCGTAATGTTGGGCAAGGATATAGACATTGCCAGCAACAGGCAGCGCAGCCGCTGAAATGACCACCGTCGCCGTATAGGGATCGACGTTGAACACAACCAGACAGGCGATGGCCACAAACAGCGGATGCAAGACCAGTTTGCAAAAGCCAAGCCAGCTTGCCACTGAAAGCCGCTCGGCTGATTTGGAAGCGAGCGAGGCGCCGATTGCAAAGAGCGCACAAGGGGTGGCCGCCGCACCCAGCAATGTCACAAATTCCCCTAAAGGGGCGGGGATCGGAATTTTAAAACCAGACCACAAAAGCCCAACGGTGATGGCCACGATCATCGGGTTTTTGACCAAACCCAGACCAACAGTGCGCAGGATTGTAACGCTCATCTGTCCGTCACGCGATCCGGTGATCAAGATCACAATAAGCGAGGCAAAGACGATCAGATCAACTGCAAGCGCCAGCATCAGCGGCCCAATGGCCTGCGCGCCCAGCAGCAGGGTCAGCATCGGAACACCCAAGAAGCCGATATTCCCGATCACGGCGCATTGGGCCTCAATCGCTGCGACTTCTAGTTGTAAACCGCGCAGATACCCGACGAAGGTGGCAATCGCGTACACCACCGCTGTGCCGCATAGATAGGCCAACACCAAACGTGTATCCCAGACCTCGGCCAGCGACAGGTTGGCGGAGAAGTTGAACAGCATCGCAGAGAGAGCAAAGTAAAAGACGAATTTGGTCAGATAGGCGGTTGCTTCGGCGGTGAAAAATCGCGTGCGCCCAGCCCCATAGCCCACGCCGATGAGCGCGAAAAAAGGAAGTGTTTTGAGGAAGATCGCTAACATGGGATATTGATAGCTTGGCTTCTGTTGCGGTGCCAGCGGAAATCATCTGGCGCAGATGATACCTGCCGTCATGTGGTGGCGTCTTGTGACGAAATGGTTCAGACTAATCGTGAGATACATCGCATTTTGCTGCGCTGATAATTGAATTGAGAAGGGTATATCCGATGAAATACACGATTTTTGCAGGGCTTTTACTGGCAGGTTGCGGCGCGGCGGTCACGCCAACAGCGGGCCGTGCGCCTGCAAATGCGCCCGATACCTGTAATGCCGCCGCCCATCAGGGGTTGATCGGTATGGAGGCGGCATCGTCTTTGGCGCTGCCCGAACCCAAACGCCTTTATGGCCCAAATGATGCGGTCACTATGGATTTCAACGCCGCACGCCTGAACGTGCAGCTGGATGAAACCGACAACATCGTGGCGATCACCTGCGGCTAGGCTTTGGGCCGCTGATCCAGAATGCGCACGGCCTTTCCCTCGGATCGGGGGACAGCGCCGATGCCGCCTACGACCACTTTTGCACTGATCCCGATGACATCCTTGATCGCCGCAGACAATTGGCTTGCGGCATCCGCACGGCTGGCATCACCGATGCTGTCGTCAGCGACTTCGGTCAGGATGCGCATTTGATCCATGCGGTCAGGGCGGGTCAGTTCAATCTGGAAGTGTGGCGCAAGAGCGCGGACCTGCATCAGCAGTTCCTCGATCTGGGTGGGGAACACATTCACACCGCGCAGGATAATCATGTCATCGCTACGCCCTGTGACCTTTTCCATCCGCCGCATGCTGCGCGCCGTGCCTGCCAGCAGGCGGGTCAGGTCGCGGGTGCGGTAGCGGATGATTGGAAAAGCCTCTTTGGTGAGTGAGGTGAAAACCAGCTCGCCCTGCTCTCCATCCGCCACGACCTCGCCAGTTTCTGGGTTGATGATTTCTGGGTAAAAATGATCTTCCCAGATGTGCAGCCCGTCTTTGCTTTCTACACATTCCATTGAGACACCTGGTCCCATAATTTCGGATAGCCCATATATATCAACGGCATGCATGTCGAAAGCTTGCTCGATCTCTAGCCGCATGGCGTTTGTCCACGGTTCAGCGCCAAAGATGCCGACAGCCAGCGAGCACTCACGCGGATCAAGCCCTTGTGCGTTGAATTCATCCAGAATGGAAAGCGCATATGAGGGTGTGACAGTGATGCCTTTGGGTTTGAAATCTTCGATCAGGCGTACTTGGCGCTGTGTCATGCCGCCTGAAATTGGGATCGTGCTAAGCCCCAGCGCATCGGCACCCAGATGGATGCCCAGACCGCCTGTAAACAGCCCGTATCCATAGGCGTTATGCAGCATATCACCGGCCTGCATCCCCGCCGCCCGCAAGGACCGTGCCACGACATTGCCCCAGTTTTTCAGATCATTTGCGGTATATCCCACAACCGTCGGCTGACCCGTGGTGCCAGAGGAGGCATGGATGCGCTTGACCTGATTTTGTGGCACGGCGAACATGCCAAAAGGGTAATTATCCCGCAGGTCTGCCTTGACGGTAAAGGGGAACTTGCCCAAATCGCTCAGGCTGTGCAAATCATCAGGGTGGACACCTGCCGCGTCAAATTTTTGGCGGTAGAAAGGCACATTATCATAGGCATGGCGCAGCGACCATTTGAGGCGGTCTAGCTGGAGTGTGGTGATCTCGTCGCGACTGGCAATCTCGATGGGGTCAAGGCTGCTACGGGCGGGGGTGAGGTCTTTCATGCATCTTGTCCTTCTTCGGGGAATTGTTGGCCGCGGATGGTGCGGGATAGGCCGCGCATGGTTGCAACGATGCGCCCGTCTTCGCCGGTTACCATCACGTCATAAACGCCTGAACGGCCTGCCATTGCGGTCTCGCGTGCCGTCGCGGTGAGCAGCTCATCCGCTTTGCCCGGTGCGATATAGGTGATCTGGTTTTGCTGGGCGACAGTCACGCGGTTGTAGCTGTTGCAGGCAAACGCAAAAGCGCTGTCAGCGAGCGTAAAGATATAGCCGCCATGGCAGGTTTTGTGCCCGTTCAGCATTTTCCCCGTCACCCGCATGGTGAGAGTAGCCAAACCCGGCCCAATAGCCGTGATCTGCATCCCCAGATCACGTGACGCATTATCCGCCTGCATCATAGCTTGCGCGGCGGTTTCCGCTCTTTGTTGTGGAGTCATCGCCATCCCTCGATGTGTTTCACAATATTTAAACCATATCCAGATTTGTAACACATTCAAGCACTTTGATAAAACGGGGGCTTGAAATGTTTGGCAGTCAAAGCAAATCTAATAGAATGAATATACCAACCCTACCCGCAAAGAGGACACAGGGCGGCGGCGCACAGCGTGCGGCCGAGCAGGTGGCCTTTCACCGGACCGAGTTATCACTGATTCTGTCACTATACGGCCGCATGGTCGCGGCGGGTGAGTGGCGCGATTACGGTATCTCATGCCTGCGTGAAGTCGCCGTTTTCTCGATTTTTCGACGCACGGCTGAAATGCCGCTGTACCGGATCGAAAAACGGCCCAAGCTGCGTGCCAAACAAGGTATGTACGCGATTCTGGGCGCCAATGGTCAGGTGCTGAAACGCGGCCACGACCTGAAATCGGTGCTTGGCACGCTAGAGCGGAAGCTATTCCGCGTGGTGGATTAGTCTACGCTAGGCAACCTGCGGAGCGCAGTTACAGGCCCGTCGGTTTTGGCGATGCGTGCTTTTGCAGCCTCGATCGGTTCAAACACCGTTGCCATGGCGTGAGCATTCGCGTGGATCAGGGTTTCTTCGTCCCAAACCAGCGCCACGTGGCCTTTCCAGAACATCAGGTCGTTGCGCTGTGGTGCGGTGCCTTCGTCCAACAAGGTGCCCAGCTCGGCTTCTTGCATATCGCTATCGCCACCGCAGGGGATGTCGCAAGCAGTGCAAGCCATCTGGATCAAGCCCGAGCAATCAATGCCCCAGCGGCTGTTGCCGCCCCAAAGATAGGGCGTGTCCAAAAACATGGCTGCAATATCGGCAGGGTCTGTTGCGAAACCGTCGACTTCGATGATGTGCTGCTTGGGGACAAAGCCATGTACGGTGCGGATGAAATCATCGGTTTCGTCCAGCATCGCCAGACGGCTGCCGTGGCTCAAGGCACAGCGGTCAATAGATTTCATATTGGCGTTTTGATAGCCGTGGCTGGCGGCGGCACTGACTTTATGCGTTGTTTCTTGTGGTTTGGAGAGCGAGGCAACACCCACATAACCGCAATAACCGTCTGCGGCAGATTGCACATAGGCCCAACCGTCTTCGCGCCACATGACAGTGACATCCGCGCCCAACAGCAGTTGACGGTCGCGTGCGCCGTTGGGTTTGCGCAGTAAATTAACCACGCCTCGCCCGATTTGCGCAGGTTCGTTCAGCCCAAGACGTTCGGGATCGGGGGTGAGGCGGGGGTGTGTCATTTCGTCAAAATCCTGTCTAGTGCGTCAAGCAACGCGCGGGTGCCTTGGCCCACACCGCCCATTGCACGGGCAGGGGCCGCAGCGGGCTGCCAGCCGTATATGTCGAAATGCGCATAGTTGCTATCGGTAACAAAGCGGCGCAGGAAAAGTGCGGCTGTGATGCAACCAGCAAAGCCGCCTTTTGGGGCGTTATCCAGATCGGCAATCCCGGGTTCAATCATAGTTTCATAGGGCGTGTGGAACGGCATCCGCCACACCGGATCAGCCACGGCAAGGGCAGATGCCTCAAGTGCCGCGACAAAACGGGCATCATCGCTGAAATACGGGGCCAGATCAGGGCCAACTGCCACACGTGCCGCGCCGGTAAGCGTGGCCATTGAAATAATTTGGTCGGGTTTTTCTTCGTCGGCCAGCGCCAGCGCATCCGCCAATACCAGACGGCCTTCGGCATCGGTGTTGTTAATCTCAACCGTGAGGCCCTTGCGGGAGGTCAGGATGTCTTGGGGGCGGAAGGCATTGCTGGAAACCGAGTTCTCAACCGCAGGGATCAGCACGCGCAATTGCACCTGTGCGCCTGTCGCCATGATCATATGCGCCAGCCCCAGAACAGCCGCCGCGCCGCCCATGTCTTTTTTCATCAGGCCCATGGAGGCGGCGGGTTTAAGATCTAGCCCACCTGTGTCAAAGCAAACACCTTTGCCGACCAGCGTCAGCGTGGGGCCTGAGTTGCCCCAACGCATGTCAATTAACCGTGGTGCGCGATCAGAGGCGCGGCCGACCGTGTGGATCATTGGCAGATTCGCCGTCAACAGATCATCACCCACCGTCACGTCAATCTTGGCCCCATGCTGCGTAGCCAGATCGCGTGCGGCCTTTTCCAGATCGGGCGGGCCCATGTCGGAGGCAGGTGTGTTGATCAATGTACGCGTAAGAGCCTCGCCATTGGCGATGATTTCAATGCGTTTCGCATCAATGCCTTTGGGCGCGATCAGTTTTGCGCCCATGGGTGCTGCGGATTTATAACGGTCAAAGCGGTAGCTGGCCAAGAGCCAACCCAAGGATTCTACCTCGGCTTGATCTGCAGGCAGGCCGCCAGAAATGCGGTAGTCACCGGCAGGCAGCTTGGCCGCCGCAGCTGCCAGCGCAAAGCGTCCCCGCGTCCGTGTTATGGCCGACCCATATCCAGCAGCTGCCATCGCGGGAAGCTTGTCAGTGGCAGGCAAGGACAGCACCTGACCTATGCCACCTGTAAAGCCGCTTGCCCGCGCCCATTCTGCAACGGTGGGCGGCAGGAAGCCCAGCCATTCCTCTGCACCCTCCTGAGACACAATGTGAAGATCAATCGCGTCAGGCGAGTCGGGCGCAAAGCAAAGAGGCATGGGGTGCGGTCCTTTTGGAAGGGTTTATTTCCCTCCCAGCCTACCGTATCTTGCCGCCGCTGCAAGCAGGGTCAGATGCTTAGATCTTCCATCGCCCAAATGGCCGAAAGTGACCATTCTCCGATGCGAAGCATGCGCGATAAAGTGGCGGCAACCGAAGTTTCATCCTCCGTTTCCAGTGCAGTGCTCACGTTTGTTGCGGATTGAGCCAGCAAACTCATTCCTAATTGATCTGAAATTGCGACCAATGATCGAACGTGTTTACGTAATTTTGTATGATCGGCCTCGCGCCATAACGTGTCGCATTCTGCCATGCGTACGGCCAATTCCTCCATTGCGCGGCAAACGACGGTTTCTGCCCCGACGGCACCCAATTGTGTATAAAGCGAATCAAGCCTGATTTGGTCCAACTGAATTGGCTCATACAACTTGATCTTAACGATCTCACCCATTTCTTACCCCTATAATAGCCCCCACAGCTCAGGCGGTTATGCATCCTAGGAGTTTTCAAATGCTTGCCGCCAATAGGTGTTTTCTCTCGAATTCGGTATGAATTCAGTCTATCTGGAGTGAACCGCAAATTGAAAAGGTGGCACTTCATGGATAAGGCGAAGCCGTTACCAGCGTATCTGGTACAACGCTATCAAGGCTGGAAAGCAACAACTTACGCTGAAAACAGCGCATGGTATCGCAAATTGGCGACGGGCGGGCAGCATCCCCGCGCGATGGTAATATCGTGTTGTGATAGCCGCGTGCATGTCACATCAATCTTTGGCGCGGATCAGGGTGAATTCTTTATCCACCGTAATATCGCAAACCTTGTGCCCGCCTATCAACCCGATGGCGCACATCACGGCACCTCGGCCGCAATTGAATATGCCGTACAAGTGCTAGAGGTCGCGCATTTGATTGTGTTGGGGCACTCTAACTGTGGTGGCGTGCAGGGCTGTCTGAGCATGTGTTCGGGGCAAGCTCCTGAGTTGGACGCGAAAGATAGCTTTGTCGGGCGTTGGATGGATATTTTGCGGCCAAAATACGAGTTGGTCAAAGATATCGACGACGAAGCCGAACAGGTGCGTCAGTTGGAAAAACATGCTGTCATGATGTCGCTTGAAAATCTCATGACGTTTCCTTGGCTGGCCGAGAAGGTCAACTCGGGTAAATTAACCCTGCACGGGATGTGGACGGATATCGCGGAGGGTGGCTTGGAGTACTATAACCCTGCGGCGGTAAAGTTTGACAAAGTTTAAGAACCGCTTTTGACAAGGTGGCATGCAAGATTAACGACTGATTAAGCATACCGGTTGCAGGCTTGGGGTATGGAAGAAGAATCAGTCACCCTTAGATTGCCACGTGATTTGCTGTCAGGCGCGCAACGCGTTGCGACGGCGCGGGATGTCTCTGTTGGGCATTTGGTGCGTCAGCTGCTCAAGCGTGAGGTGGATCGGCAGATGGTAGGCGGAGGGGGCGAGGATGCAGATGTGCGGCTCCTCGCTGCCCTTCAGGCGCTCCTCGCTCAAGATATGGCGCAAGCGCGGGACTGGAGTGATCTGGCGGAACGGTTGCGGGTGCATGGCTATGAACTACGCCCCTCTGGCGGGGGCGTAGTCCTGTTTAAATCAAGCTGTGGCACACGTGTTTGCAAAGGCTCTGAAATCGGATTTAGCTATGGCACGTTGGTCAAAAGGTTTGGCGGGCAGATGCCGCAGCGCCCGAAAATCATGGCCCCTCTGGGCACTATGCCCGCAGGCAGGATTGATCCCAGGCGCTACGCCGTAGTGAGCACGCATATCAGCGAAGCCCGCAATTGGCCGGATTTAATCAACCGTTTGGCGATGTCGGGAATGGAGTTGCGGTTGTTGGGGGCTGAGTTGGGCATTTATGTCAGCACAACAGGCAGGCATCTGTGTAACACTTCAACCGTTGGTGAAAGCTACCTTCAACTGGTCAAACGCTTTGGCGCTGATCTGCCAACCCCACCCGCCGCGCAGTGCAGCGGGAGGGGAAACAATGAAATACTCAGGCGGGGATAAGCCGCGCCTTAGTGCAGGACGTTGCCATCAGGCCAGCGGATGTCTTGGTCGATGATGATCTCTTGCGTGGCATTGGCGGCAAGCGACAGGTCCCATTGCATCAGGCCTCGGCGGTCATCTACATCTTTGAGTGTCGCGGCGGGCTTGGCTTCGGACTTGATCACCAAGTCCTCTTGTTCGCTGTAAGGAACGGATGCCATTACCTCTACATCCCAAGTTTTAGAACCTATGTTTTCAAGGGTCATTCGAACTTGTTGAACCTGAATATTGCTCCGCTTGATCAAGCCACGATCCCCTTCACTTTGATCCAGAATAGCGTGGGTCAGGCGCAGGTCTTCGATGGGTCCGAAGGATTGCACAAACTCGCCACCAGCAGGAACAGAGGCAAAGCTGCTACGTCCGATTAAAGAACCGTCCACAAATATTTGCGCAATGCTTGCGGCCAATAGGGGCTCTTGGCTGGTGTTTGTGGCTTCTGCCATCATGAAGGCAGTTTGATCCCTCACAGGGACGGCACGTGCAAAGACCCGCGCATCAAAAGAGAGCGCATCCATTTCGATCCGCGCAGCTTCTGCATTTTGCGCAATAGTCAGCGTATTCGGCAGGGTGTACGTCACTCCGGGGCCGTCAAAATTGGGTGTCGGAAGCGGCGTTGGCTCCACCATATCCATCATGGCGGCGGGCGCAGCAGCCATTTCTGCGCTGATGCTCCCCCTGCGCGCGTTCCCTAATTTTTGCAGCGACTGCTTGTCGGAAAATTGCAACAGTGTGGGGTAAAGCTCGGAGGGCAGAACCTGTCCCGTCGGGGCTAATGTGGAGAGCGTGAGGGTCACATCGTTCCAATTTTCACCCGAGCGTTGATAAATCAAAGCCGCGCGGCGCAGTGTCACAGACTCTGCATCGCCACGGGTGAGAACCACATCGTAGGTCGGCTCCCAGCTGGCGTTGGCAGGATAACTGATGGAGGCGGTCACACTGCCCGCTTCACTGGCTGCAACGGAGAGTGCGAGCAGGGCTTTCGGCTCGGCGGGTGGGGTGAGGGACGCCAGTGCGGCATGCGCGTCCTTGATGGCTTTTACCAGATCTTCGCGGTCTTCGTTTATGCTACGGGCGGCCCGCTTGGACGCAAGCAGTGCTTGTCTGGCGGCAAGGGTCTGCGCCTCAATCATTTGCGCGATATTGGCAAGGTCTTCGGGGGCGGCGGGAAGGTCCTTTTGAGTGGCGATACCGCGTAGGAATGCCAGACGGGATTCTGCGGCCTGCGCTGTAAGGCTGGCATCTTCGACTCGGTCCTCCAGATCACGCAGCGCCAGTTCGGCCTTTTCAATTTGTTCCTTGGCGGCAATCACTGCTGGGCTGTCGGCATCGGGTTGAGGGGGCAACGAGTCTGTGCGCAAGCGTGTGCTGCCCAATTGTGCGCCTGCCACGTTGACCCGCAGGCTGGCGGCCTCAATCCATTTTGGCAGATCAGGGAACACCAGTTCATGTGTTCCTGCGCTGACATCCACGCTGACTTCGCGAGTGACCATTGCGTAGCCGTTGTAAACGGTCACGGCTGTCGGGGCAGAGGAGACAGAATATGTATCCGCTAGGGCGGGGAGGGGCAAAGCGGCGAGGGCCAGAGAAATAAAACGCATTTTCATCGTATCCTTTTGAAACTAGGCCAAGCATGCCGTGCTGCCACGCAAAGAAAAAGGGGCGCCCTTTCGGACACCCCTTTGCAGTATGGAAATGGGCGGAAATCAGCCCTTTTTGAGAACTTCGCGGCCCAGAAGTTCGGCGATCTGTACTGCGTTCAATGCGGCACCCTTGCGCAGGTTGTCAGATACACACCACAGGTTGATCCCGTTATCGATGGTGCTGTCCTGACGGATGCGGCTGATGAAGGTCGCATAATCGCCGACACATTCAATCGGTGTGACGTAGCCACCGTTTTCGCGCTTGTCGATGACCATGATGCCTGGCGCTTCGCGCAGGATGTCACGTGCTTCGTTTTCGTCCAGATGGTCTTCGAATTCGATGTTGATCGATTCCGAGTGACCAACGAACACCGGCACGCGCACACAGGTCGCGGTGACCTTGATGCTCTTGTCGAGAATCTTTTTGGTCTCGACGACCATCTTCCACTCTTCCTTGGTATCACCAGAATCCATGAAGACGTCGATCTGCGGGATCACGTTAAAGGCGATTTGCTTTTGGAACTTGTTTGGCGGCACATCTGTGACAGGGTTGTAGATGCTTTTGGTCTGATCCCAAAGTTCATCTGCGCCTTCTTTGCCTGCACCAGACACCGATTGATATGTGCTGACGACAACGCGTTTGATTGTCGCGCGGTCATGCAAAGGCTTCAAGGCCACAACCATCTGCGCGGTGGAGCAGTTGGGGTTGGCGATGATATTTTTCTTTGCATAACCGTGGATTGCCTCAGGGTTCACCTCAGGCACGATCAGCGGAATATCCGCATCATAGCGGTAAAGTGACGAGTTATCGATCACGACGCAGCCAGATTTCGCGGCGATGGGCGCGTATTTTGCCGTGGCTTCAGAGCCGACTGCAAACAAGGCCATATCCCAACCCGTGAAGTCAAACGTATCAAGGTCCTTCGTCTTGAGTGTCTTATCGCCAAAGCTGACGTCCGTACCCAGCGAGCGGCGGCTGGCCAGCACGGCAAGCTCGTCTACAGGGAACTGGCGCTCGGCCAGAATGTTCAGCATTTCGCGGCCGACATTGCCGGTCGCGCCTACGATAACAACGCGATAACCCATCTCGTTTACTCCAATATATGTGTTGTTGATGGTGCGGGCCTGTTATACGGCTTTCGCCGCCATGAAAAGGGGCAGGGCACTAGGCCGTGTCTGGTTTGCTATCCTTTGAGAACAAATAGATCACAATACCGACTGCCAACGCAGCGATGAAGAACAGAAAAATCATCGAGAAGGGCTGCGATACGATCTGTGTTCCGCTGTTGGCGACGTAGATTTTGCCCGTGACAAACTGTGCAACGCCGACGCCACCAATGCTGCACAGGTTGAGCAAGGTTACCCCGCGCCCGACCAGATGCCGGGGCAGCAGGCTGCGCCCATGTGACATGACGGCCGCATAGGTCGATCCGAACAAGCTGATGCCGCACATCAGGACAATTACCAAGGCAGCTGATTTATCAATCAACAAATACAGCCCGATTGTCGTGAGAAGCATGCCGCAGCTCCCGAAAAATATAACCCATTTCAGTGTACCAAACGTCTTATCCAGAAAGCTGTAGATCATTGGCCCGACAACCATGGTGACGCCCATGCCAAACGTCGCCTGCCCGATCAGGCGTGGTTCGGCGTTGAAGACTTCAGTGAGGTAGGGCCCAATCCATAGCCCGCGCAATGCGCCGACGTGTGCATAGCTGACCAACATCAGGGGAAAAATGAACCAGAGTGCACGCAGGCGTAGCACCTCGGCAAAGCTGCCTTTTTGTTCGTCGGTCGCTCTGTGGGGGTCACGTACGGTGAACCAAATGGCGATGGCAGTCATGACTGACAGCGCGGAAAGCAACCATAGGGCTGCGCGCCAGCCCATCGTTTCGGCGGCCAATGTGGTAGGATAGGAGGCAACGATGTTTCCGATCATGCCAACCCCAATCATAAGGGCGGCCAGAAACGCAAAGCGTGCAGGCGGGTGATCCAGTGCAAAAATATAGTAAGCTGCCATCAAAACAGGGGCGCAGCCGATTCCGATGAAGACCATTGCGATGCTGACATGCAACGGCGTGGTTGCCATCGCAAATATCGCAGCACCGCCGCCACCGCCGACCAATAGCAAGGTCGCTGCTGTGCGCCTTGGTCCGACAGTATCCAGCGCCCAGCCAATGGGGGGCTGCATCAATGCAAAGCTAATAAACCAAAGCCCCGAAGCAAAGGCGAGCTCTTCAGCACCTGCCCCGATATCGGTTGCCAGAAATGGGCTGAGAACGGCCAAAAAGGCGCGAAAAAACTGGCTTAGGACGTAAGCAAACGCCAGCAGTGCAATTCCAGCGTTCATTCTTTGGTGGCTTTCCACTTGCTGGCAAGTGCGCGTGCGGCATTCCCCAACATCAATACATCAGCGCCTACAGCTACAAACTGCGCACCCGCCGCGATGGCGTTATTTGTCATTTCGTCCTGAGTGGACAGGATGCCCGGTGCTTTGCCTGCTGCCCTGATCCGCGCCAGCGCGTCCATAATAGCGGCCTGCACATCGGGGTGATTGGCATTGCCCATGTGGCCCATGTCAGCGGCCAGATCCGCAGGGCCGATAAACACACCGTCTACGCCCTCAACAGCTAGGATATCGTCCAATTGCGCCAGCCCGCGCAGGTTTTCTACCTGTACCAGTAGACAAATTTGCGCATCCGCCGTTGTACCATAATCTGTGATGGTGCTGAACCGCGAGGCCCGCCCCAAGGCATATCCGACGCCGCGATCCCCATGCGGAGGATAGGTGACATCACGGACTAACTGTCGTGCTTGATCCGCACTTTCTACCATCGGAACTAGGATGGTCTGTGCGCCTGCATCCAGCATTTGTTTCAGCATATAGGTTTCGCCAACGGGCACACGGACAACCGCATGGGCATCGGTGCTGGCGATCACCTGCAACTGCCCAAGGGTTGAGCGCAGATCATTGGGCGCATGTTCGCCATCAATCACCAGCCAGTCAAAGCCCGCCTGTGCAACCATTTCAGCGGAAAAAGTATCAGCCAAGGCCAACCAGCATCCAAACTGGATTTCGCCTGCGGCAAGGGCTTTCTTAAACGGATTTACGGGTGCTGGCATGGTTCGCGTCCTCCTCGACGAATTTCACGCATCCTAGCGCCGGAGTACTGCGAATGACCAGAGTCCTAGAGCACCTTTATCACGTCCTTATCAATCGCCAGCATATAGCCACGGCGGGCGATGTTTTTGACCAACAACTCGCTGACCATCTGGTTGCCCAGTGTATCACGCAGGCGTTTGATTCGCGTGGCCCCTGCGGCTTCGTCGCAATCGGCGGCAGAGCGGCCAGATATCACGCCCTCAATCTCGGACCCTGACAGAATATCATCATCCATCCGCGCCTCTGCCAGCACTGCCAATGTTTCCATCGCGGCGTCGGTCAGTTTAAAGCCGAGGTTGTTAAGATAGACTTTGTTTTCCTCACGGCTGATCAGCAGCGATGAGACCTGTATGCCTGTCCGCTCAATCTGGGCCATGCGGCGATTAAAGGTGATGAGCAGCATCAAGAAGACCACAGCAGCCACTAGCATAGCAGCCGCAAAAATCAGCAAGACGCCGATCAACACGCGGTAATTGGTGAGCGTGTCCGAGAATGCCGTGCCTGATTGGGCGAGAATCTCTAGCAATTTGATCTCGGCGGCGGAGGTGAGGTTGTCATTCTCCATGAATATCCGCTCAACCCGCGCATTAAATGCATTGGCATCCGGCAGGGCCCAGAACAAAACAGCAGCGCCAATGACCAGCAGACTGGCAACCGCGCTAATGCCAATCACCACCAGCCTGCCGCCACTCCGGCGGATGTCAGAAGCGGAGGTAATTTGATCCAGCACTCTTTTTCCTTTTTGCTAACCCATCAGACCCGAAAACGGAGACGATATTCAAAAGCGTCCAGCCTTGGGCGTTTAAGCGTTGGGCCAATTCATTGCTTGCAGCGGATTTGCTGCATTGCCCGTTCACCTTGGCCACACCGTAATGCAGCTTGAGCGGGTTGCCTTGTTTGGCTTTGTAATCGGCAAAGCAATCAGCCGCCATAGCAGGCCCGCTAAGGCCTACCAGCAGTATGACGCAAAATGAGAGAAAGATGTGTTTCATGAGGCGCAGGATGCGTTTTTTCAATGTGATATACAATATCGGGGTCATCAAAGAGGGGCGGTTATCCAATAACATTGCGCCGATATTGCCTGACTTTGCCCAGATAACCCAAGTTGAGAGCACACCGCAGCACAGTTTTGATGTGCCGCCCCTTATCTAAGGAATATTGATATGCGATTCACATTACCTTCTCGACTTGTTGGCACATTCACTGCTGCTGTGATTGCTTTGACTTCTTTCTCGGCTCCTGCCTTTGCAGATGATCGCCGCACCCAGCGTACGGTTGCTGCCCTTTTGGGTTTGGCCGTTGCAGGGGCCATCATCTATGACCAGAAGAAAGACAAACGTGACGAGCGTAAAGTGAAGCGACAGCCTGTGCGCAAACAGGTGATCATAAAGCCAGCGCGCAGACCTGCGGTTGTACAGCGCCAACATCGCGGCGCATCAACACACCAACGTGTTCAGAGACCGCAGCGGATCGTACGGAATGGGCAGCAGGTTCATCGCCGGAATGGTCCCCAAGTGCAACGTTACAGACAGGTCCAGCCCAAGCCGCTGCCGCGTCGCGTGCACCGCAACTAACAGATCAGCGCGATTGGTCACAGAATTCGGCGCATGAGTATCACCAAATACGCGCCGATCCCCTTGCGGCATGTCCCGTCGTTTAGGGGGAGAGGGGAGAGATGTTCGGGCATCTCTCCCTTTTACTTGCGAATCTGCTTGCGAAATGCCCCCGCATCCGTTTTTCCACCCCAATGGAACCTGATTATACATTTGAGATCGCCGCGCAGGCACGCGGCTTTGCCCGCATCGCTGGCGTTGATGAGGTAGGCCGCGGCCCGTTGGCAGGGCCGGTCACTGCCGCCGCCGTTGTTCTGGACCCTGCGCGAATCCCTGCAGGCCTGAATGACAGCAAAAAGCTCAGCGCTAAAAAGCGTGAGGCGCTGTATAAGCAAATTCTGGAAGTTGCGGATGTGTCGGTTGCGCATGCCACTGTTGAGGAAATCGACGAACATAACATTCTACGTGCCAGCCATATCGCAATGGTACGTGCGTTGGAGGGGTTAAAGACACCGCCTGATTATTGCCTGATAGACGGAAATATGCTGCCCCGCGGATTAACCCTGCCTGCGGAAACAATCATCAAAGGGGATGGCCGTTCTGTTTCCATTTCAGCGGCCTCAATTGCGGCTAAAGTGTGTCGAGATTGTGTCATGTTGTCCCTTGCGCAACAGCACCCCGGTTACGGCTGGGAGACAAACATGGGTTATGGTTCAAAAAGCCACATGTCTGCGCTTCAAAATTTGGGCGTAACCCCACACCATAGACGTTCGTTCAAGCCCGTACACAATATCTTGTGGCAAGAATAAATCTTAGAACTTTGTTTTAAAAAACAAATTGACGATGATTCACTCTGCAGGCATCTTTGTCCTCAACCAATGAGTGCAAAATGCACCGGGCACAGAGGCAGAGCTATGACAGTAAAAACGAAGGAAGCGCAGGCGCTTCCCCTGAACACGATCCTTGGTGGGGATTGTATTGAAGTGATGAACTCACTTCCTGAATGTAGCGTCGATTTGATCTTCGCAGACCCTCCTTATAACTTGCAATTGCGTGGTGATCTTCACCGACCAGACAACTCCAAAGTGGATGCCGTTGACGACCACTGGGACCAGTTTGATAGCTTTGCAGTATACGACAAATTCACACGCGAATGGCTAAAAGCCGCCCGCCGCCTGCTCAAGCCGAATGGCGCGATCTGGGTGATTGGCAGTTATCACAATATTTTCCGTGTGGGTGCTGCGCTTCAGGATCAGGGTTACTGGATTTTGAACGATGTGGTTTGGCGCAAGTCCAACCCGATGCCGAACTTCCGTGGCAAACGCTTTACCAATGCCCATGAAACAATGATCTGGGCCGGTAAAACTGAAGCCAGCAAATACACCTTTAACTACGAGGCGCTGAAGGCGCTGAATGAAGGTATCCAGATGCGCAGCGATTGGGTTCTGCCCATTTGCAACGGTCATGAGCGTCTGAAAAATGACGAAGGTGACAAAGCGCATCCGACACAAAAGCCGGAAAGCCTGCTGCACCGCGTGTTGGTTGGCTCTACTAACCCGGGCGATGTGATCCTTGATCCGTTCTTTGGTACAGGCACCACAGGTGCGGTTGCTAAAATGCTGGGCCGTGATTTCATCGGCATCGAGCGCGAAGAAGAGTACCGCAAGGTCGCCACCAAGCGCATCGCAAACGTACGTAAGTTTGACAATGAAGCGCTGCAAACAACCACGTCAAAACGCGCCGAACCACGTGTGCCTTTTGGTCAGTTGGTTGAACGTGGCATGCTGCGTCCGGGCGAAAACCTGTACTCCATGAACAACCGTCACAAAGCCAAAGTGCGCGCCGATGGCACGCTGGTTGGAGACGATATTAAAGGTTCCATTCACCAAGTAGGTGCCGCCCTAGAAGGCGCGCCCAGCTGTAATGGATGGACATACTGGTGCTATAAAAAAGAAGGAAAAAGCGTCTCTATTGACGTGTTGCGCCAGCAGATCAGGGCAGAAATGCAAGCCTGATCCACTCCACAGACATTCGAACACCGCCAGTGTCACTGCGCCCTCGCAATAGAGGGAACGCATTGCTGACACTCACCTTGGCCCCGCCTTTATTGGCGGGGCTTTTTTCGTCTGGGGGTGCCATAATTGGTAGGACGGATGTGATCGAAATTGTTCGCGATTTGGAAACTGTTTTGACCTGATTGCGATTGTTCAATCTAACGCGGCATCGGGTTTTGGGCGCGGTTATAGGGCTGCCAATCTTCGATTTCCGGATAGTGTTTCGCACGCCATGCCCGCACGCGCGGGTTCATCACCCGCCGCCACAAAGGCGGGATCATCGCGAAAAATGTCATCATTGGATAACCATAGGGCAGTTGCGGCGCATCATCGGCGTTGTAGTTCTGCAAGACAGCAAATCGGCGGTCGGGTTTATAGTGGTGGTCTGAATGACGTTGCAGATTGATCAACAGCCAGTTTGACGCCTTATGCGCTGCATTCCAACTGTGGCGCGGCAGCACGTGTTCATATTTACCCTCACCCAAATGTTTGCGGGTCAGGCCGTAATGCTCAATGTAATTGACCAGTTCCAGCTGCCAAATGGCGATGCCCGCTTGGAAAGCAAACAATCTGACGCCAGACCAACCGCCCAGCACAAAGGCCAGTATGAAAAACGCCAGTTGCAGCGCCCAATAGCGCCAGAATGGATTGCTGCGATTTGTCCAAGCTAGGTTTTTGCGCGCCAGCATCGCCTTTTCAGCGGCAAATGCGCTGACCCAGCATTGGCGCAGAACACGCGGATAATACCGATGAAACCCTTCATTATAACGTGCGCTGACCGGATCACGCGGAGTGCCAACATAGCGGTGATGCACCAGCATATGTTCCGAGCGGAAGTGTGAATAGAGCGTCATCGCCAACAAAAGATCAGCCATCCAGCGCTCAAACTTGGGCTTTTGGTGCATCAGTTCATGGCCATAGTTAATGCCAACTGTCCCCGTGATCACACCAACGCCAAAGAAAACGCCAATGCGCTCGGCGCTATTCAGGTGTTCTGCTTGCGGGACGTACCACAGCAGGCTTGCCAGCATAAGAAATTGCAAAGGCGCCCAGATGATTGTGATCATCTTGTACCAAAACATGTCGTCATCGGTGGCTGATACATCCGCGTTTTCGGTGTTCAGCCCCAAGGCGGTATCAAGTGCTGTGAACAAATACCACGTGGCACATGGCACGATCACCAAAGCCCAACCGCCAAACAGCGCAGCGCCCCACGCCAGCGGGAGCAGGATCAGTGACAACCAGAACGGTAATGCGCGGCTGAGCTTGGACAGCTCTGCGGGCGAAATGGGGGCTGCGTTATCTGGCATTGGGTGACCCTGTCTATCGTTTCTAGCACTCTATAGCAGAGGACCGCGCTGTGTCATCTGTGGTGAAACACCCTGATAATGTAGATCAAACGCTTTGCGCATAACCGTCGGCAGATTGCTGGGGGAGAAATCAGACTTTGCTACAAATTCACCCTGCGTAGGCGTGGTCTCAGATGCAAGATCGGCAGTAATGACGCGCAAGATTAGGTGAAAGTGGGTGAAGGTATGGCGCACTTCGCCTTCCAACTCTTCCCAATCGCCTTTTGCAGGGGGCGTGCTGTCGGGATGTGGTAGGCTGCTGTCCACCCAGTCCGATCCGGGCCAGCCGAGCATGCCACCCAATAGCCCCTTTTCGGGCCGTGTTTCCAAAAGCCACGCGCCATCCGTGCGGCGCCCCAGATAAACAGTGCCGTGGCGGATGGGCTTGGGTTTCTTCGGGGTCTTTTTCGGCAGCTCTGCCATCGTTCCAGCGGCGCGGGCCGCGCAGGGATCACGCCATGGGCATATGCCACAGGCAGGGGACTTGGGCGTGCAGATTGTTGCGCCCAAGTCCATCACGGCTTGGGCGTAATCGCCTGATCGCTGTTGCGGGGTCAGTGCTTTGGCGTGTTCCATCAGTTCAGGCTTGGCCGCAGGAAGCGGAGTATGGATGTCGTACAGCCGCGCCATTACCCGTTCGACGTTGCCGTCCAGCACCGCGTGGGGCAGGTCAAATGCAATCGAAGATACTGCTGCAGCCGTATAAGGCCCGATGCCGGGAAGCGTGAGCAAGGCCGCATGATCGGCAGGAAATACGCCATCATATTCCTCCACAATCGCCCGCGCACATTTGAGCAAATTCCGTGCCCGCGCATAATATCCAAGGCCTGCCCATTCTGCCATGACATCGGCATCCTGCGCCGCCGCAAGATCGCGTACAGTGGGCCACCGGTTTATAAATCTGGTAAAGTAGTCCTTTACGGTCACAACAGTGGTCTGTTGCAGCATGATTTCGCTCATCCAAATGGTATAAGGATCTGGCAGCACACCGTCTTTGCGCGCTTGCGGGCTGGTGCGCCATGGCATTTCGCGGGCGTTGGCATCATACCAAGCCAGTAAGATTACAGACATGTTATCATTGTCACGCACTGTTTATGGCCCAATTCCCAATTGTCGTAGTGGCAGCGCGGATTGCTTGCGCTATGATGTTACAGACCGAACTTAGCGCGGTGTCCCCTGATGGGCCACTGCGGACAGATAAGAAAGCAGATTGCGCATGCCGCCCCGCCGCACCACCACCAAAGGATTCGCCCGTACAGCCAGTTTGCTGACGGGAAAAATCCGCAAAGCCTCGGAGAGCCGCGGGTTTGCGCAGTCGCGCCTATTGACCAATTGGGCCGAAGTGGCGGGGGAAGAAGCGGCGGCAATTTCACGCCCTGTTGAGGTATCATATGGGCGTGGCGGTATGGGAGCGACACTGACCCTTCTGACAACGGGTGCTAATGCGCCCGTGTTGGAAATGCAAAAGGAACAACTGCGCGCCCGCGTGAATGCCGTTTACGGCTATAACGCAATTGCACGGGTGCGGGTGACGCAAACCGCTGCGACAGGGTTTGCTGATGGGCGTGTGGCGTTTGAACACGCGCCAAAGAAGGCCCCGCCGCCACCCGATCCCGCCCTGCGGGCCAAGGCCACCGAAACGGCAGCCCAGATTGGTGACAACAGCCTACGGGATGCGCTTGCCCGTCTGGGTGAAAATATCTTGAATAAACAAAATCGCTGAGCATGCTTATATGTATGCCGGCCTCTAATAATCTGAACGAAGGACTAGTTATATGAACCGTAGAAATATCCTGCTCGGCGGCGTTGCCGTTTTCGGCTTTAGCGCTTGGAACATGACAAGCGGAAGTTTCTTTGACGCATCGCGTCTTCCTGGTGCGGCAAATGCCCAGACCGCTGACGCGGAAGTGGATACATCTGGCATCGTCGAGATGGTTATTGGAAATCCTGATTCGACAGTTGAAATCATTGAATACGCGTCTTTCACCTGCCCGCATTGCGCCACCTTCCACGCAGGTCCGTTCAAGCAGCTGAAAAAAGAATACATCGACACAGGTAAAATCAAATTTGTGTACCGTGAAGTATACTTTGACCGCTTTGGTCTGTGGGCATCCTTGGTTGCGCGTTGTGGCGGTCAGGCGAAATTCTTTGGCATCGCAGATATGATCTATGCAGGCCAATCCCAATGGACCCGCGCAGGAGAACCAGCGGCGATTGTAGAAGAGCTGCGCAAAATTGGGCGTCTGGCGGGGATGGATAACGACAAGTTGGAAGCCTGTTTGCAAGATGGTGAAAAGGCGCAGGCTTTGGTCGCGTGGTTCCAGAAAAACTCTGAAGCTGACGATATCGATAGCACACCCAGCTTTGTCATCAACGGCAAGAAATACTCCAACATGAGCTACGACGACATGAAGAAAATCATCGACGAAGCACTGGAAAGCTAATGGCGTCCCCGCTTGCAGGGCTCAAAGTAGTTGAGCTGGCCCGTGTTCTTGCTGGCCCTTGGGCAGGTCAAACCCTGTCCGATCTGGGGGCGGAAGTAATCAAGGTGGAAAGCCCCGATGGAGATGATACGCGCCAATGGGGCCCCCCCTTTGTTGAGCGGGATGAAGACCGCTCAGCATCGTATTTCCATTCAGCCAACCGTGGCAAAGCCTCGGTTGTGGTCGATATGCGCACGGACGAAGGTAAGGCAAAGCTGAATGCCTTGCTGGAAGACGCCGACATTCTGATCGAGAATTTTAAAACGGGTGGCTTGGCCAAATACGGCATGGATTTTGAGAGCGTGCATGCGCGCTTTCCCAAGCTGATTTACTGCTCGATCACCGGTTTTGGGCAAACGGGCCCTTACGCGCAACGTGCGGGGTATGATTTTATCATCCAAGGCATGTCCGGCCTGATGTCGATCACCGGAGAACCAGACAGCCAGCCGCAAAAGCACGGCATGGCGATCACAGATATTTTTACAGGTATCTATGCCAGCACGGCGATTCTGGCCGCTGTGCATCAGCGCGGCAGCACGGGTGTTGGTCAACATATCGATATGGCGTTGCTGGATTGTGCCGTGGCGATCACGGGCAATCAGGCCATGAACTATCTCGTTAGTGGAAAGGCTCCGACACGGTTGGGCAATGCCCACCCAAACTTGACGCCTTATGAAGTGTTCGAGACATCCGATGGTCACCTCATCATTGCCACAGGAAATGACGGGCAGTTCCAACGGCTTTGCAAACTGCTGGGGTTGGACGATATGGCCAGCGATCCCGATTACCTTAAAAACGCTGATCGTGTGGCGCATCGTTCTGCGATGAATGCGCGGATTGAAGGCGCAACACGTCTTCGCACCCGTGATGATTTATTGGCCGCATGTGAAGCGCATACAGTGCCGGCTGGCCCGATTAACACGCTTGAAGATACCTTCAACGACCCGCAAGTAAAAGCACGTGATATGTTGATCGAGATAGACGGGGTGCCGGGGGTTAGATCACCCTTCAAGTTTTCTGGGGCAGAGTTGTCGCTGACGCGCCCTGCACCGAAATTGGGCGAGGACGATTAAAAGGCGAGCCGGAGTTCTCTAAAATTCCGGCTCAGGCTTCAGTCTCGGCGATCTTTTTCAGAGCGTCCCAAAGGCCGTTTTTCTCAGGCATTTGCAGTCTGACAGGCAAAGTAATTACCTTTGTGCGGAAGGCAGGCGGCAGGCGCACTGCGTCTTTCTCTGTGGTGACCAATTGCGCTCCATTTGCACGGGCGTCTGCTTCTAAACGGCCCAGCAGTGCCGATGTCAGCGGTTGGTGATCCTCTAGTGGTTCGGCATGTACCAGCGTCGCGCCGAGACTGCGCAAGGTTGCAAAAAACTTCTCGGGGTGGCCGATCCCTGCAAAAGCAAGAAGCGGTGTATCTGTCCAGTCCATTCCTGTTTGCAGCGGCACCAGTGCGGCGCAGACATGGGCAAGGTCATGAGGCAGTTCAGATAGATCAAAGGCAGCCTGTGCCGCCTCATCCCCTATGGAAAGCAACAGATCGGCGCGGGCCAAACCCGTTTTAACAGGTTCGCGCAGGGGGCCTGCGGGTAGGCACAGTCCGTTGCCAAAACCCTTAGCAGCATCCACCACGACGATGCTTAGGTCATAGAATAGCGCAGGGTTTTGGAAACCGTCGTCCAGTACAATTGTCTTGGCGCCTGCATCTTGGGCCGCTTGCGCCCCTGCGGCGCGGTCACGGGCAACCCAGACCTCTGCAAATGCGGCCAGCAGTAGGGGTTCGTCTCCGACTTGTGCCGCCGTATGCCGCGACGGGTCGACACGAACAGGGCCTTCCAGAGTGCCGCCATAACCACGCGAGATGATATGCGGTTCAAGGTAGAGGTCGCGCAAGCGCTCGACCACGGCGATCACGGTAGGGGTTTTGCCTGTGCCACCTGCGTTGATGTTGCCCACGCAAATCACAGGCACATCCATCTTTTGTGGATTGCCTTGCGCCAGTCTGCGGGCGGTGGCCCGCGCATAAATTGCGCCTAAAGGCTGCAATAACCGTGCGCGCAGGTCAGGGCGGGGTTTATGCCAGAAATCAGGGGCGCGCATCAGTTCATCACTTGCTGTGCATCCAGCGTGTCCTGCACCAGATCGGAAATTCGGTCGGTCAGGGCAGCGCCTTCGCTGATAACATCCCAACCTGCGTGGGCCATGATCGCTGCTTGGTCCGGTGCCACCAACCGCGAAACGGCCATGCCCAGTGCGGCACTGTCATTGATGATACGCGCCGCGCCCGCAGAGGCCAGCCGTGAATAGCTTTGCAAATGCCTGCCCACACGTGGTCCATAGAGGATGGCCGAGCCGAGGGCCGCCGCCTCTAGCGGATCAACACTTGCATGTCCCACCACCAGCGAGCCACCTAAGAAGGACACGGGGGCCATGCGGTAAAAAAGCCCGATGTCATGTGGGTCTTCGGTGATCAGCACTTGGGTTGTTTCATCGGGATAATTGCCATCATCCCATCTTACCACCCGGAACTCTTGCTCGCGGCATTGGTCGTAGGCCTCTTGTGCGTCAAGGTCGCCCGAAGGGCGTAGCACCAGCAACAGGCGGTGCGACAGGCGAAGCGCCTGCCGATGCGCAGCCAGTATGGTTTGCAGTTCTGCGCGGTACAACCCATTGGCAAACCAGATGGCGCGACCAACGCAAGAGGCAGAGAGGTCAGCCAAATCGGTCTCGTTGCAGGGCAGGGCTTGGCTGCCAGCTTGCAAGGATGTGGTGATTTCTACGTCGTCTTTGCCCAAACCCAATTGGACCAAACGTCGCGCAGCGGCAGGGGTGCGTGCCATCACAGCAGTAAATAAAGGCAAAAGCGCGCGGGCAACGTCAGGCATCCAGCGATCACGACGGCCATCAAAACCGCTGGTATCTGCATTGATCAGGAACAAGGGGCAGTGCCGTTCAGCGGCGGTTAGGATTAGGTTGGGCAGCAGTCCACCCCAAGTCCAGACACAGCAATCGGGTTTCCAGTGATCCAGAAATGCCGCGACACTGATCGGGTGATCGTCGCAAATCTGGCACATAAATAGCCCCGCCGTTTGCTGGGTTTGTTCAACCTGTTCCTGATTTGGAAGGGTGGCGACCGAAATCAGGACGTGCAGCCCCTGACGGCTGGAAATCTGGCGCTGGGCAAGATCCTGAACAGCAATATATGATGCAGGTTCTGCACAATGAATCCACAGCAGTTCTCCCGCAGGGCGAGAGGCGTCAAAAACCGGCAGCCGTGCGTCTCCGCGCCGTGTAAGCGCACGGTAGGCAGATAGGCCAAGTGATCCGGCCATAGCCTTCCTAGCCCAGTTCTTCGGTGGAGGATGCCGGTGTTTCTTCGTCGCGCAAACGGTGCAGGTGGGCGATGAAATAGCGCATATGCGCATTGTCTACGGTGCGTTGGGCTTCGTTCTTCCATGCGTCATAGGCAGACGCATAGTTTGGAAAAATACCAACAACATGCAGGTCATCGACATTCTTAAAGACGTTTTCGCTGGGAGTTACCAACTCGCCGCCAAAGACAAGGTGTAAGCGCTGGGTCATGGTATAGTTTCCTTTGAAAGTTCTTGGTTCGTGTTTGCACGGCGCAAGCCTATGCCGTCAAGCAAATGGATGTCAGGCCAGTGCATCAAGCAGGGCCGCGTGGATTAAGCCACCGCCAGCAACCACGCCGTCAAGGCGCGGATCGGCACTGTTGAAACGCAAGGATGCACCGCGTTGGTTGCTGATGGCCCCGCCTGCCTCGGCGACAATCAAAGCGCCTGCTGCGATGTCCCACTCCCAACTGGGGCGCAGGGTTAGCATGCCGTCAAATTGCGCCTGCGCGACCAGCCCCAAGCGGTAGGCGAGTGACGGGCGGTAGGCTGGCTTGAAAACGGGGCAAACGCCACTGCGCCACATCTTGGCTGCCATGGTGGGTTTTGCGGCAAGGATGGTTGCATCTGCAAAATCCGTGACAGCGGAGGTCTGGATTGGGACACCATTCAGATAGGCCCCTTTGCCCCGCGCAGCGGTATAGAGCAGATCACGCATGGGCAGATAGACTACTGCCGAAGTGACTTGGCCAAATTCAGCGACAGCGATTGCATGGGCCCAAGTATCGGCCCCTTCTGTAAAGCTGCGCGTGCCATCGATGGGATCAACGATAAATACGCGATCATGGCCCAACCTGATGCTACTGTCTTCGGTTTCCTCAGACAGCCAGCCATAGTCGGGGCGTGCTTGGCGCAAGACCTTATGCAACAGGTCGTTCACGGCCAGATCAGCCTCGGTCACGGGGCCTGCGCCGTCGGGTTTATCCCAGCGTTTCGCCGATTTTCCGACGAAGCCGGTAGCGACATGGCCTGCCATGCGCACAGCTTCGATCAAGAGGGGGAGGTCAGCTGCCGGCAATCGTCATCCCCGGAACCAGAAGCGACGGTACAACACGGCTTAGATGAGTACGCGCATCATTGGCTGGTATAATCGCCAGCAGCATGTCCCGCAGATTGCCCGCGATGGTACATTCATTGATCGCATGGGTGACTTCGCCGTTCTCGATCCATAGACCAGCGGCCCCGCGTGAATAATCGCCAGTGTTGGGATTGATCGTAGAGCCGATCATCGAGGTCACCAATAGGCCAGTGCCCATGTCGCGGATCAAATCTGCGCGGCTTGCGGTGCCTTGGGTCAACTCCATGTTCCATGAGGCGGGGGAAGGCGCAGACCCTGTGCCGCGTGCGGCATTTGCGGTGGAAGGCATGCCCAATTGGCGGCCAGTTGTTAAATCTAGTGTCCACCCTTGCAAAACACCGTCTTCGACAACGGCACGTTTGGAAGTGGGGAGGAATTCACCGTCAAAGGGGCGGCTGCCACCTATGCGCGGGCGGTGGGGGTCTTCCAGCAGGGACATGCCTTGGGGTAAAACCTGCGTGCCCATCGCATCGCGCAAATAAGAGGCACCTCGTGCAATGGCGCTGCCGTTGATGGCGCCTAAAAGATGCCCGATCAGCGAGGTTGCAATGCGTTCATCAAACAACACAGGAAATGTGCCTGTGGGTGGTTTGCGTGCATCAAGACGCAGCAATGCACGTTCTGCCGCTGTTCGGCCAATCTGGGCGGCGTCGCGCAGATCACTTTGGAAAATGCGACTGTCGCCGTCATAATCACGCTCCATCCCCGCGCCTGTGCCTGCAATGGCAACGCAGCTAAGCCCGCGATTTGTACGGCGATACCCCCCAGAAAAGCCGTTTGAGCCCGCCAGATAGATGTCGTTTGCACCATATCCCGCGCTTGCGGATTGCACTTGGCTGATGCCTTGCACGCCAAGTGCGGCGGCTTCTGCCTGTGCGGCGTCTTCTTGCAGTGCGGCTGGTGTTGGCTCGTCTGTGGGGTCTTGCAACTCAAGCGCTGCGACATCCCAATCCGTTGCGATTTGGGCGGGATCAGCAAGGCCTGCATAGGGGTTTTCGGGGGCTTCGCGCGCCATGGCCACTGCGCGTTCCGCCATTTCGGATAAGGTCCGTGAGGAGGTATCGGAGGATGACACAAGGGCGCTGCGTTGGCCAACAAACACCCGCAGGCCGATATCTGTACTTTCGTCGCGCTGGGCCTCTTCCAATGTGCCGCCACGTACATCTACTGATAGCGATGTGCCGCGCACGGCCATAGCATCTGCTGTATCTGCGCCAGCGGCCTTGGCCGCATCCAGCATTTGCGCCGTGAGCTCATCAAGGGCTTGGGTCATCATACTCTCCTGATCAGGGGTTAGAGGTAACGGCGACGGGCGGTTCCCGCAAGAGCAGGGAGGAAAAGAAAAAGCGGCCCGAGAGGGGCCGCTTTCATAATTTGTTGACCTTTATGTGCCTATTTAAAGCGCTGGCCATTGGCGAGGATCTGACCCTCTTCGTTGAATTCGATCTTGGATTTCAACGTGTCGGGCGCATCACCCGGGACGGCAAACATGCCCATCATCATCCGCGCACCCATGGCCTGTTCGGCTGGCAAAAAGCCCATTGCAACCAGTTTGTCCATCAAGCCGTTTGCACCTGCAAGGTTGATATTGGCCTCGCCGAGCGGCTTGGGAAAGCCGGGCAGTGTGGTCATATCGGTATTGTCAAAGGTCACATCACCTGTCGCATCCAGTTTTGCGCCTACAGCGTCCACTACAAGGCGATCAATGCGCAGCGCGTGCAATTCGCCAGGTTTGGTGCCGTTTTCTGCCATTGCTTCCATCGTTTCAGTGTCCAGCGCATCTACTAGTACTTTGGCTTTGCCGCTGAGGTCCAATGCGATGGTTGCAGGATCGCGTGGCAATTGGCCCGCAGAGTCGAACAGCGCCCAGATGATATCAGACATTTTGAATTCAGTGGCATTGAAGGCCAAGGCGAAATCCTGAGGATCGTCGGATTTCATCAAAGGCATGTTCAGTTGAAATCCAGACTTGACCATTTCCGCAGACAACGGAAAGGGAAGCCCTGCAATCTGCGCGCCAACCTGAATATCTTCGGCAGCGACGTCATAGCTGATACCGTCTTGGCCTAGTGATACGTCAGCCGTGGAACTGGCCGAAGCGGTTTTGAAGTTTGTTTCGCCTTCTTCAGAAATCAACACCATCTCTGTTTCAGTGCTATTTGCTGTGAAAGTACCAGCAAAAGCCAAGCCTGCTGTGAGCAATGGCACGATGTCTTGCGTCTGCATGTCCATATCGGCAGGGATGTTTGCCGTGCCAGCAAAAACGATATTTTTGCTGGTGGTTTTGACGGCAAAAGATTCGACATCATCAGCTTCTTTGAACTGGGTGCTATAGGTCAGCGCGCCGATTTCCGCGCTTTGCTCATAGCTGCGCAGGGGAGCGGTGATCACTTTGGTCAGTGATTTGGCATCCGTGCCTTCCAGCGTAAAGCGTGCTTCCTCAGGTCCCATGGTCGTCCCATCGACCAGTAGGGATTTCAGGGTCGCACCAAAAACATCTGCTGTATAGTCATAAGACATTTCTTCAACATCACCGCTGACCGTCATCTTCTGGCCGCTGTGGGTGTAGTCAAGCGCGATTTGTGTGGGCTTGTCAGTGCTTTTGGGCTGAATGTCGATTGTGATAGGCATTGTGTTGGCCATCACGACATCCACGGTGCCATCGCGGTTTTCGACAAATTGCAATGTGCCCATGCTGACGGTCATCTTTTCGATGTCTGGTCCATCTTTCATTTCAACCGATATGTCATTCACAGACAGCGTATTGCCCGAGGCAGTCTCGCTTGCTGTAACGACATAGCCCATGCCCTCCATGTAGGAACGCCAATCCCCCCAAACTTCGGCAGCAGTGACATCTGCGTAGGCGGCATTAGCCAGCATTGAGAGGCCAATGGCCGTGGTGGATAGCAAGGTACGTGTTGACGTCATTTCAGAAATCCTAAGAAGTTCGCATTTTCGCGCAAACGTCTGGTAAAGCGCGGGGCGGGTCAAGAGCGTAGATCGCGTGGCGGGAGCGGGCTGGTCATGGCGCCCCAAGCGCGTTACCTATTCCAGCAAGATACACGTGATAGCCTGAAATTACAGGGAGAATACGAATGGATATGACCTCAAAGACAGTAATGATCACGGGTGCAAGCCGTGGTATCGGAGCCGAGGCTGCGCGGGTTTTCGCCAACGCAGGGGCGAATGTCGTGCTGTTGGCACGGTCGCAAGACGACATTGCGGCGCTGGCGGGCGAGATTGGCGAACGCGCCATTGCGATCCCGTGCAACGTTGCGCGCTATAGCGAGATGGCAGCAGCCGTTGCGATTACAGTAAAAGAATTCGGCGGTCTGGATGTGTTGATCAACAATGCTGGTGTCGTGGACCCTATTAGCAATCTTGAAGGCGCAGATCCTGACGCATGGGGGCAGTTGATTGATATCAATGTGAAGGGTGTCTTTAATGGTATCCACGCGGCGCTGCCTGCTTTGAAAGAGGGCGGTGGATCGGTGCTGACGATCAGTTCGGGTGCTGCGCATAATGCGATTGAAGGCTGGAGCGCCTATTGCACTTCGAAGGCAGCGGTCAATATGCTCAATCGGTCTTTGCACCTAGAAGAGTCAGCCAACGGCATCCGTGCCATTGGCCTGTCTCCCGGCACTGTAGCGACAGAGATGCAGCGCAAGATCAAAGCTTCTGGCATCAATGCTGTCAGCCAGTTGGATTGGGACGTGCATATTCCTGCGGATTGGCCTGCAAAATGCCTGCTGTGGATGTGCAGTGCCGAAGCAGACCAGTATTGCGGCGAAGAAATTTCCCTGCGCGATGATGACATTCGTCGGGCGGTGGGCCTGATATGATCGAACTGGCGCAAAGCGGTGGCATCTGGACGGTGACGATCAACCGTCCAGAAAAGGCGAATTCCCTGACTGAAGACATGTTGCGCGAACTATGTGAGATCATGGAGCGTGCAGGCGATGCGCAGGCAGTGATCCTGACTGGGCGTGGTAAGGTCTTTAGCGCAGGGGCCGATCTGGATGCCGCGCGTGCAGGTCTGGCCGTGTCTGATCTGTGGGAGCGTTTGTCGGCTGCGATTGCCGCGCTGCCGGGTTTGACCATTGCGGCTTTAAACGGCACGCTTGCAGGCGGGGCAACAGGCATGGCGCTGGCGTGCGACATGCGCATTTCAGTGCCCGCAGCCAAATTTTTCTATCCGGTGATGAAGCTGGGTTATTTGCCACAACCAAGTGACCCGATACGCATGTCAGCCCTGATTGGGCCTGCACGCACCAAGCTGATTTTGATGGGTGGTCAGAAAATTACTGCAACAGAGGCGTTAATGTTTGGCTTGGTTGATCGTCTGGTCGAAGCCGAAGACCTGATGGAGGCGGCGCACTCAATCTGCGCTGATACCATAGCCGCACCTCAAGACATCGCCCGGACAATCAAGGCGATGTGCAGTTAAATCTGCGTAATACTGTGCCGTTGGTGTTAGATCAGCGGCACAAAAGGCACGTCACATGCCGTTAGAAGTAAAAGGGATGTGAGGATAAAGATGATACGCATGGGATAGGTCCTGTATGGATGCCCATTCGGGCGGTTTTTCTGGCACATATCATGCTCTGACCCTTTGCGTATAGGCTTTTTACCGCCTGAGCCTGATATAGGGGCCACTTGATCCTTTTGGGTTGCTGGTCCAAGAGAATGCAGGACGCAGACCAGACACAAAAGGGCGCTGAAATGAATTTCGACCTCACGGAATATCCACCTATCGTTCAGCAAATTGCCGGATACGGGGTGCAGGGCTATGATCTGGCGATGGGGTGGCTGCTCAGCCCTGCCGCGTGGTCGCAATTTGCCATTCTCGTGGGGGCCTATCTATTTGCGGTTCTTATTGCGCGGCGTCTACGGCCTGCGTTGAAAACGCTGATCGATCCACAAGACAAACAAAACATGTTCACAGCACCACGCTTGTTCATGATGCAGTTTTTGCCACTGATCCTGCCGCTGCTGGCCTATGCGCTGACGGGGATCGGTGAGCAGGTTGTCCGCACGATCTTTGATACGGGGGCAGTGATTGCCTTTGGTAAACGCGTCTTCTTGTTCCTTGCGGTGCGGGCGTTTGTGCGTGACATCCTCAAGGATCCGTTTTTGCAACTGTTGGGCCGCTTTATGATGCTGCCCATCGCGGCGCTGTATACCTTTGGTTTACTAGATGTTGTGACCCTGCAATTGAGCGAAACTGTTGTCGGCGTCGGGAATATTCGTTTCTCGCTGATCTCGGTGGCACGCGGGTTGATCGCGGGATCACTGCTGTTCTGGTTGGGGCAATGGTCTAACAGTCAAACATCCGCATTGATCGAAAAACAGGAAATGCGCCCCTCTATCCGGCAGCTTCTGATCAAAACGGTTGAGTTCATGATCTTCGGTTTCGCTTTCTTGGTGCTGATGAACATTATGGGCATCAATCTGGGCGCGTTGGCTGTTTTGGGCGGTGCCATTGGTGTCGGTCTTGGTTTTGGTCTGCAAAAGATTGCGTCGAATTTCATCTCGGGTGTGATCCTGCTGGTCGAAGGGCAGGCGACGGTTGGTGACTATGTTGAGTTGGACGGCGGTGAATCTGGCAAGATTGTCAAAATGACCGCACGTGCCGCCATTCTGGAAACCTTTGATGGCCGCTGGATTGTTGTTCCCAACGAGGATTTCATCACCACACGGGTGGTGAATTTTTCTGATCAAGGCTCGGCCAACCGGTACGAAGCGCCGTTTTCGGTCAGCTATGACACCGATATTAACTTGGTCCCTGCGATCATCGAGGCCGCGGTGAGCACACACCCCGAAGTCCTAGACCTGCCCTATCCGCCAGATTGCGAGCTGCGCGGCTTTGGCGACAGTGGCATTGATTTCGCTGTAGAATTCTGGGTCAACGGGTTGGACGATGGGCCGAATAAATACACTTCGGATGTGTTATTCTTGATTTGGAATGCGCTGAAGGATAACGGCATCGAAATTCCCTATCCGCACCGCACGATTGAGATTAAGGGCAATAAACAGATGGGATTACCTGAATGAAGCATGCTGTCGTAATTGGGAGTGGCCCAGCGGGGCTGATGGCGGCGCAGGTCTTGGCGCAGTCGGGCATCTCGGTAACTGTCTGTGAGGCAAAGCCCTCGGTTGGGCGTAAGTTTTTGATGGCGGGCAAGTCGGGTTTGAACATCACCAAGGCCGAGGCGATTGAGCCGTTTCAAGCGAGCTATACCGAGGCTGAGCCGTGGCTTGCGCCTATGTTGTCGGCGTTTGATCCCGATGCTGTGCAGGCTTGGGCGGGTGATCTGGGCCAAGAGTTGTTCACCGGAACAACGGACCGCGTATTTCCCAAAGCGATGAAGGCATCGCCGCTGCTGCGTGCGTGGTTAGCGCGGTTGGACACGCTGGGCGTCACGCTGAACACGCGCTGGCGCTGGACGGGTATTGAGGGAAACATGCTGTGCTTTGACACAGCGGAAGGGCCACAAACCCTGCAAGCGGATGCAACGATTTTGGCGCTGGGGGGCGCCAGCTGGCAGCGGCTAGGCTCGGATGGGGCATGGTCGGAAATCCTGTCACCGCTTGGCGTGTCGCTTGCCCCGTTTGCGCCTGCAAATGCGGGTGTCACGGTGGAATGGTCCGCCTATATGGATAAACACCTTGGTGCTGCGCTTAAGGGAATTGCTTTGCGTTCTGGCCCTTATGCGTCGCGCGGAGAAGCTGTGCTGTCGCGGCGCGGGCTTGAGGGCGGCGGCATTTATTCGGTGTCACGCGGCGTACGTGAGGGACATCGACTGGTTGTGGATCTGGCCCCTGATCAAACTGTCGCGGCTTTGATCGCCAAACTGTCGAAACCACGTGGCAAGAACACATTGACCAACCACATCCGCAAAGCGTTAAAACTGGACGCGGCCAAGATTGCCCTGATGCAAGAGGTGGTTGTGCCCTTGCCGCAAGAGCCTAAGGCGCTGGCTTTGCTGATCAAGTCACTACCCGTGAAACACGCAGGGCTGCGCCCGATGGATGAAGCCATTTCAACCGCTGGCGGTGTGGCGCAGGCGGCTGTGAATGAAGCCCTGATGTTGAACGCCTTGCCGAATGTCTATGCGGTTGGGGAAATGTTGGATTGGGAAGCACCGACAGGTGGCTATCTGATCACGGCCTGTTTGGCGACAGGGGCGTGGGCGGGCCACCATGCGGCAGCCCGACTGAACGCCGTTTAAGCAGTATCGTGGGCGCGGGCTGCTTTGAAGCTGTCGCGTTTGCGCAGGCTAGCAGCCCATTCGCCTAGACGCGCGTCAACAGGGTCAAACCCCGCGCCGATGGACCAGTTGATGCAATGCACAGCCAATAAATCAGGCACGGTGATCGCATCGCCCATTAGGAACGGCCCGTCGAGGCGGTTGGCCAGTTGCGTGGCCGAACGGCCAAATTCTGCTTTCAAACTGTCTTTGATTACAGGCACACGCTGATCCTCTGGAAAGACAAAACTGTGTTTGGCAGCGGCCCATAGGATCGCATCGAATTCATCAATCAACCAGAACAACATCGCATCCTGACGCGCACGGGCGGCGGTGCCTGCGGCGGCGGTCAATGCTCCGTGTTTGTCTGCTAGATACTGCATGATCGCAACAGAATCGGTCAGGATCTCTTTCCCGTCCAACAATGCGGGGATCTTGCCTGAAGGGTTGAATTTGCGTGCTTCTTCGGACCTTGGTGCCGCTGGGTTCACTTCATAGGACTGGCCCAATTCTTCCAGCATCCACATCACTCGAAAAGCACGGGATTTCACGCTGCCGATAACTGTATACATCTGTCTTTCTCCCTAGCCCCGACTTGCTCCATACATAGCCAGTCGGATAAATGTCCGCTCGATGATCGCCATCGCGGGGGCGGTTTGTCCTGCCGAGCGGAGTTGCAGGTCTGTGTCTGTCAAAATACCCAAAGCTGTTTCCAATTTGGCCGTACCCCAATCTCGCGACTGACGGCTGACGCGATCACGGTCGCGCACACCCCAAATAGGCGCACCGGGGTTACAGGCCACGCGGTGCAGCGTGCGAAAATGGCGCATCGCCATGATGCTAAGGGTCACCGCATTCACACCCTGACTTTGCAGGCGGGTCATCAAGGGGCCGATCTGGGTGGCGTGTTTTTCCGCGACGATGTTCAGGATGTCATCGACGGCGGCTTCTACAGATGCAGGTGCGCAAGCGGCGATATCCTCCAGTGAAACAGGTGTGCCAGTGTCGCTGAGTTTATACAGCGACAGCTTTTCCAGCGTTTGGCGAAAGTCACCGGGATCAAGGTTACGGGCCAAATCCTCTAATGCTGCCAATACGGGGCCTTCGGCTTGCAGCTTGGCCTCCTTCAGCAACCGCTCGATCTCGGCGCGGTCAGGCGGGTCATCGAAAATCCCCCAAGCATAGGCCTCGCGGTGGCCCTCAAATGCTTTCAGCAATTTGGAAGTCTTTTTCAAATCACCCGCTGTGATGACCAACTGTGCATCGCCTTCACGCCAATCTTGCATGGTTTCAATGATGGTCTGCGCAACCAGCTCGTTTGCGCCCTCCACAAAGGCCGCGCGAGGGCCGGGGAAAAATCCGACGGCTTTGATGGCATCCATCAGCAAAGCAGGTTCGCGGCGTAAATCACCTGCGGGGATACGCGTCAGGCGCATTTCCTCTTCAGCGGCAGGGCCGAGAAACGCTTTTAGGTATTCTTGACGCTTGAGCGCCACACGCATGGAATCACTGCCATAGAGGAGCAAGCCAAGCTTGTCCTTGGGCGGTTTCGCTACAATGCCTGCACCGTCACGCCGCCCTAGTTTCATTCAGGCAAGTCCACGACATATAGGCGGGTGGTGATCTGGTCACCCAGAATCACCATCAAACGCTCCAATGCGTCACGTTCAGCAGCAAGAGTTGCAACTGTTGTGCCGATTGCAGAGTAGGCGGTGAAGTTCTCAATTTTGCCCGAAGTTACAATCGTCCCCGTGGTGGTGTCGCGTAAAGCATATGCAACGCGGCCAACGAGGTTAAAGCGGACCGTATCACCAGCCGAGTTGATGGCCAGACCGTTTTCGTAGGTCGCAATGTCGATGTCCAATCCATAACGCGGATTGCTACCACTACGCCCTAGCTGTGTTTCCAGATGGCGGGTCAGCAGATAGCCGGACTGAGTCGACGGCTCTTGTACCAACACCTGATTCCGCAATCGCGTGCCTGCCCCCTCCGGCCCATAGACCGGAGTGAACCCGCAGGCGGCCAGCGCCAAGGGAAGGGCAAGTAGTGTTCGGCGGTTAAACAACGACATTCACAATCCGTCCCGGTACAACGATCACCTTCTTGGGTGTTCCACCGTCAAGGATACGGATCACAGCCTCATGAGCAAGAGCCAGCTTTTCAACTTCGTCTTTTGGCATATCCGCAGGCACATCAATTTCGCCGCGGCGTTTGCCGTTGACCTGAATGGGCAGGGTGACGGTATCGTCTTTTAACATGGCTTCATCAGCGACAGGCCAAGGCGCAGTGGCAATCAGCCCTTCGCCGCCTTGATTGGCCCAGATGTCTTCGGCCAAATGCGGCGTCATCGGGGACATCAACTGCGCAAGCGTCATGACTGCTTCGCGCTGCGCGGCCTTACTTGCTTTGGATTTTTGCAATGTGGCGGTAAAGCCGTACAGCTTGGCGATGGCCGCGTTAAAGCCAAAGCTTTCAATCGCCATGGTCACGTCATGGGTCGCTTTGTGCATTTGCTTGAGCAATTCTTTATCGTCGTCGCCTGCATCGCTGTCTTCCATCTGGCTGATCTTGTCGCAGATGTTCCAAACACGGCCCAAATGTTTATATGCCGCTTCCGCACCCGAGGCAGTCCACTCGACATCGCGTTCGGGGGGCGAATCGCTCAGAACAAACCAACGGGCTGTATCAGCGCCAAATGCAGAAATGATGTTCAGCGGGTCGACCACGTTGTTTTTGGACTTGGACATTTTGGCGGAAGGGATGATTTCAACCTCTGCACCACCTTCTTTCAGGAAGGCCTGATCACCTTTTACTTCCACTTCCTCGGGGTAATGGAAGACGGGGCGGTCATCGGCACCGATGGTTTTATAAATCGCATGTGTCACCATGCCTTGGGTGAACAGCGCGTTAAACGGCTCAATCGCTTTTTGCGGCAAATGGCCTGTGATCTGCATCGCCCGCGCAAAGAAGCGGGCATAAAGCAGGTGGAGAATCGCGTGTTCAACACCGCCGATGTACTGATCGACGTTCATCCAGTATTCGGCGTCATCCATATTTGTGGGCGTATCGGCGTGTGGCGCGGTGAAACGTGCGTAATACCAAGACGAATCCACAAAAGTATCCATGGTGTCGGTTTCACGCTGTGCAGCTTTGCCACAAGACGGGCAAGGTGTGGTGCGCCATTCTGTGTGGCGGTCCAGCGGGTTGCCTGGAATGTCAAAGGTGACATCTTCGGGCAGCTTAACCGGAAGGTTTTCTTTCTTTTCAGGCACCACGCCGCAGTCGTCGCAATGCACAACTGGGATCGGGCACCCCCAATAACGTTGGCGCGACAGGCCCCAATCCCGCAGGCGGAACTTGGTCACACCTTGGCCAACACCTTGAGATTCGCAAAATGCGATGGCAGCGTCGATGGCTTCTAGGCCTGTCTGCCACGGTTCACCTGAGAAACCACGGTTATAGAATACCTTTTCGGTTTTCTGCGGCACATAGGCTTCGGTCAATTCTTCTGAGGCATCCTCGGACGGCAGGTATGTCGAAATGATCGGCAGGTCGTATTTTGTGGCAAACTCGAAATCACGCTGATCATGGGCAGGACAGCCAAAGATCGCGCCTGTGCCGTATTCCATCAAGATAAAGTTGGCGATGTAGACGGGTAGTTCCTTGGAGGTGTCAAAGGGATGGCGGACGCGAATCCCTGTGTCCATACCCAGCTTCTCACCTGTTTCAATGGCTTCTTCCGTTGTGCCGCCTTTGCGGCACTCGGCGACAAACGCGGCGACATCGGCACTGTCACGCTCTAGCAGCTTGGCAATCGGGTGATCAGGAGAAATTCCAACAAAGGACGCGCCTAACAGGGTGTCGGGGCGGGTTGTGTAAACCTCAATCTGGTCATGTCCGCCGGGCGCATTCACGGTCGAGAACGAGAATTGCAAACCGCGCGATTTGCCGATCCAGTTTTCCTGCATCAAACGTACTTTGGCGGGCCAGTTTTCCAGCGTGTCCAGCGCACCCAACAATTCATCCGAGTAATCGGAGATTTTGAAGAACCATTGCGTCAGTTCGCGGCGTTCAACTAATGCGCCAGAACGCCAGCCGCGGCCCTGTTCAACCTGTTCGTTGGCCAGAACGGTCATATCGACGGGGTCCCAGTTCACCACTGCGTTCTTGCGATAGATCAGGCCCGCTTCGATCATATCAATGAACATGGCCTGCTGGTGTTGGTAGTAATCAGGGTGGCAGGTTGCAATCTCACGCGACCAATCCAGCGAGAAACCCAGCGGCTTCATCTGATTCTTCATGTCTTCGATGTTCTGGAAGGTCCATTCGCCGGGGTGGATACCCTTTTGCATCGCGGCGTTTTCAGCGGCCAGACCGAAGGAATCCCATCCCATCGGGTGCAAGACGTTAAAACCCTTGGCCAGCTTGTACCGCGCAATCACGTCGCCCAGTGTATAGTTGCGCACGTGGCCCATATGGATGCGGCCCGACGGATAGGGGAACATTTCCAACACATAATACTTTGGCTTGTCGGCCGAGCGGACAGCCTTGAAGATTTCGTTCTGCTCCCAAGCGGCTTGCCAGCGTGCTTCGATCTCGGAGGGGGTATAGCGGGTCATGTTCGGGCCTTTTTACGCAGCAACGCCGGACGTGTGGTGATCACAAGGCCCGGCGTTGCACTATAACATTAATTGGTGGAAGGGCGGTTAGAGCTTGTTGTCTGCAATACGAAGTTCACGCGCACGCGACAGGATAGCGTCCTCAACTGCGCGGCTGGTGGCCGCGCTGACGGGGCCGCTGCGCGATTGCAGCGATAGATTGAGCGAGCGCGCATCAAGGGAAGGATCGTCGATCAACACGGTGGCGCGGTACGCACGGCCGCCACCCGGAGGTGTGCCGTATCCGGTGACGATCACGCCTGTGAAGGGATCAACGGACTGTACAGGTAAGAAGCCAAGCACTTCGAGCGAGGCGCTCCACAAGTACTTGTTAACCAGAACAACGCTTTCGGTGCTGCCTTTGTTGAAAAGCGACCAGATTGTTTTGTTAGGGTCCGTTTCGATGGCGCCACGGCCTTGGGGGTTACTGGCGGGGGTATCTCTCCCAGAAGAAGACCCACTGCCGCATGCTGCTAGGCTGCCGCATATTATCGCAATTACCGCGATGTTCCGAGCTTTGATGCGCCCCATATCTACTACCCTCTATGCCGTTTTGTAATGCAATACCCAAGCAGGGGGATTTGAGCAAGGTATATGTATACTACTGTTACTATGCGCAGTGCATTGGCCTGTGCTGTCCCCGGACAATGCGAAGTGTGGCAAAGCTGCACCATCATTGATTGCAATTTTCGGAGGGCGGCAGGTTTGCTTGCTAAACGGGTGGGGGAGGCTCAAAAGAGGCTCATACCTAGATCGGAATTCCCCGGTCGGGTCCTTTAGAATTCAAACCGAGGGAAAACTCATGAAAAAAGTTCTCTTCGCGACAACCGCTCTGGTCGCAACAGCTGGCGTTGCCGCCGCAGACATCACATTCTCCGGCTACGGTCGTTTTGGTGTTCAGTACACAGACGATGGTACAAACGATTCTCTGGACGTGACAAGCCGTCTGCGTCTGCAAATCGACGTATCTGCTGAGTCCGATGCTGGCGTTACATTCGGTGCACGCACACGTTTTCAGACTGCTGAAGGCGAAGGCGACACAGGCATGAACGGCGTTCGTTTCTTCGCACGTACAAACGGTTTCGAAGTTGGTGTTGGTAACATCTACGGCGCGCTGGAAAACATGCCAGGCATGTACGACATCGATCTGGGCCTGACCGGTCTGGGTTATGACTACACAGCATTTAACTCACGTGGCGATGCATACTCCTCCAGCGGTGCAGGCAACTCCGGCGATAACGGCATCGAAGTTATCTACTCTGTAGGCGATTTCAAAGCACACGTCTCTGCTTCTGAAACCAGCGACCGCATCGCGGCTGTTGCGTCTTACAACTACAACGGCTGGACAATGGCCGCTGCTGTACAAGACTCCGACAACGATGTTGACACCGAGTGGGCATTGTCCGTTTCTGGCAACTTTGGCCCAGCCATGGTTTCCTTGGCATACGCAGCCAACGGCGACGAAGACGATGTAGTTAATGGTGTTCAAGGCGGTGATCACATCGTTCTGGCCGCACGTTTCGACATCGGCGCAGCCACAAACATCGAAGCATACGTTGCTGACGCGGATTACTTCGCTGAAACATCCTATGGTATCGACTTCAACCACGACATGGGTGGCGGTACATCCTTGCGCGGTGGTGTTGCTTCCTTGGGCGACGACACAACACGTGCCGATCTGGGTGTTCGCTTCAACTTCTAAGTTGAACAACATTATCTAAATGATTTGGGGCAGACTTCGGTCTGCCCCTTTTCTTTTGCGCATTGCTGTTATTTGTAGGCCCTAGAATAGGAGATGCCTTATGACACTGCGCGACATCACAGATAAAATTGCCAAAGCCGAAATATCTGCCGGGCGGCCAGCCGGATCTGTCTCACTCATCGCGGTGAGCAAGGTACAACCCGATGAGCGGGTTGAGGCCGTGCTGCAAGAAGGCCAACGTGTGTTTGGCGAAAACAAGGTGCAGGAAGCCGCAGGCAAATGGCCTGCGTTCCGTTCGCAGTTCGAAGGTGTCCAGCTTCACCTGATCGGGCCATTGCAAACCAACAAAGCGCGGCAGGCGATGGAGCTGGCGGATTACATTCACACGCTTGATCGCCCTAAACTGGCACAAACACTGGCGCGGCTGGCGCAAGAGTTGGGGCGCTGCCCTGATTTGTTCATTCAGGTGAACACAGGCGAAGAAGATCAAAAAGCCGGTATTCTTCCAGCGGATGCGGACGGCTTTATTGCGGAATGTCAGGCGCTTGATCTGCCGGTTCGCGGATTGATGTGCATCCCTCCAGTAGATGAGGAAGCCTCTTTGCATTTCGCGCTGCTGGCAAAAATCGCCGCGCGAAACGGACTGTCTGGTCTGTCGATGGGGATGAGCAGTGATTTTGAAAAGGCGATTGCGCTGGGGGCCACACATATACGTGTTGGATCAGCGATTTTCGGGGATCGCGTCGCGGGTTAAGCCACGATGAGACGGGTGCCAATGCGAATCTGTGCCGCAATCGCGTGAAGATTGCGGCGCGAAAATGCGATGCAGCCTTCTGTCGGAAAACCGGGTCTGCGATATTGGTGGATAAAAATTGCCGATCCTCGCCCCGCCACCGCATTGGGCCAATTCCAGTCCGTCAGAATCACCAGATCATACAGCGGGTCAGAACGGCGTAGCTTTTCATGGCTGGGCAAGTACGGGGCGCGGACCTGAGTGTTATAGTGTTGGTCATTTGGATCATCAGACCACAAATCAAGCGGGCCAATAGGCCGCGCCCAAGGTCTGGGTTGTGCCAGTCTGTCGGGGCGGTAAAGCATGCCGACAATTTGGTGCATCCCGCGTGGGGTGGCACCATCACCTTCGCGTTTGGACTGTGAAGTCCCACCTTTACCGATGGTACAGGGCCATAGCCTGCCCTGAAATCTCACACCCTTCGGGGTGAGGACCAGATCATCAGAGGTCACAGAAAATGCCCTGATTTCGAAGCTTTGGTGGCTAGATATTTGGCGTTGTGGGGGTTTTCACCCACGGCCAGAGGTACACGTTTTGCAACAGTTATGCCGCTATGCGCCATCATATCGACCTTGCGAGGGTTATTGGTGAGGAGTTGCACAGAAGAAAACCCCATCTTCTTAAGGATATCCGCCCCGAGCCGGAAATCTCTCTCGTCATCCTCAAATCCCAGCCGATGATTGGCCTCAACAGTGTCAAACCCTTGATCCTGCAGGGAATAGGCGCGCATCTTATTCGCCAAGCCAATGCCGCGACCTTCTTGGTTAAGATACAGTAAAACGCCACTGCCTGCCTTGCCCATCTGAATCATCGCCGCGTGAAGTTGCGGGCCACAGTCACATTTCAGGCTGCCCAGCACGTCGCCCGTAAAGCAGGCCGAGTGTAATCTGCAAAGAACCGGTGCGCTGCGGTCAGGGCGGCCGATCTCAATGGCATAATGCTCTTCGCCACCGTTTTCCGGGCGAAAGACATGAAGCTGCCCTGCGTCCGATGCCTCCATTGGCAAACGGGCATGCACAACCGAATGAAGCGGGCTATTGGCCTGCAATAAAAGCGCAGCGGCCGCGCTGTCTACGGCGGTCAGCGAATGGAACGCTGCAAATGCCGCTGGGTGGTCAAGCGCCAAAATCACTGCAGCAGGGAGCAACCGCGCAGATTTGACGAGATTCAGAGCTGTCTCATGGAGGTCGGCGCTGCCCTCACGTCCTGTAATGAAGGGACCCTTCATTGGGGCGCTCAGATCATCAGCGGGGTCTGCAATGCTGTGGACCCATTTTAATGTGGCATCGCTTGGCAAAAGGATGCGCGCCAGCGTCCCATCATAAGCCCGTGCTTTGAGCGTTTGTGCCCGCCGCGCTGTGATCGCAAGAACGGCCTGCCCGTCCAATGTCATCATATGTGCCAGTCGATCCTCAGTTAACGTTTCTGCCGCCAGCACAAGGATATTTCCAAGGATGACAGGCACGCCCATACGCAAATCCGCACGCGCACGTGCCAGCATTTCGGTTACATCGGGTGTGAAGGGCATAGAAATGTTACAACTCATCGGATCGGTTAAGACATATCTAAGGCATGACCCGAGGAATTGAAACATTCGACCGCTTTTGTGACACGCGTATGTGAGGCGGCAGGGCGGCCCCTTGCTGAACGGCCCCAAGGCTATATCTATAGGTTAACAAAACGGAGACTGAACATGGCACAGCTCAAGAAAATTCTGCTGGTAGATGACGATGACGACCTGCGCGAAGCGCTGAGCGAACAATTGATCATGACCGAGGACTTCGACGTGTTCGAAGCCGCAAATGGTGCTGATGCGATGAGTCGCGCCAAAGAAATGATCTATGATCTGCTGATTCTCGATGTGGGCCTACCTGATACCGATGGCCGCGAGTTGTGTCGCTTGCTGCGCAAGCAAGGGATC
Organism: Sulfitobacter undariae; assembly: GCF_014196805.1. GTDB lineage: Bacteria > Pseudomonadota > Alphaproteobacteria > Rhodobacterales > Rhodobacteraceae > Sulfitobacter > Sulfitobacter undariae. The sequence goes on from NZ_JACIEI010000005.1 coordinate 113,357, forward strand.
AAAAGCCCAATCATGATGCTGACAGGCCATGATGGCGATGCGGATACCATTTTGGGTTTGGATGCTGGCGCGAATGATTATGTCTCCAAGCCGTTCAAATTCCCTGTTCTTCTGGCCCGCATCCGCAGTCAGCTGCGTACGCATGAGCAGTCGGAAGATGCGATTTTCCAGTTGGGGCCATATACGTTCAAGCCGTCGATGAAGATGTTGATCACCGAGGACGATAAAAAAGTCCGCCTGACGGAAAAAGAAACCAACATTCTTAAGTTTTTGCACCGCTCTGCCGAAGGTGTGGTGGCGCGCGATGTGCTGTTGCATGAAGTCTGGGGCTATAATGCGGGCGTTACGACTCACACATTGGAAACGCACATCTATCGTTTGCGCCAGAAGATTGAGCCCGATCCAGCGAATGTACGTCTTTTGGTCACTGAATCAGGTGGTTACAGATTGATGATCTAAACTGGGGAACTTTCTTAACCCCTACGTGTTACTCCAATAACAGACAGGCTTTTTTCATGAGTTTCCTGTCGGTTTGAACCCGAAGCAGAGTGGCCGGGGTAATTGCCACTCGTTCCCTCCCTGTTGGACTTGGCCGGGCCTTTGTGCCCGGTCTTTTTTTGCGGTGTTTATGGTGGTTGCCGCAAGCCGCTCACGTTAGGGTGCGTCAAATCAAAGCTGGAGCGCCCCACATGTCCTTTACCCTTGCCACTTGGAACATCAATTCTGTCCGCCTGCGCGAACCGATTGTGTGCAAACTACTGGCCGAAGAAGGGCCGGATGTGCTGTGCTTGCAAGAATGCAAAAGCCCCGTTGATAAAATCCCGCTGGAGGCGTTTGCGGCCCTTGGTTACACCCACATGGTTGCCGAAGGGCAAAAGGGCTATAACGGCGTGGCGATCCTGTCCAAACTGCCGTTGGAACCCGCTGGCGCGCAGGATTTCGCACAATTGGGGCATGCACGTCACGTCGCAGCAAGGTTGCCTAACGGGGTGACTGTTCACAACTTCTATGTCCCTGCGGGCGGTGATGTGGCGGACCGTGAAGTGAATGAAAAATTTGGACAAAAGATGGATTACCTCTCGCAGATGCGTGACTTTTTCCATGCGGATGCCCCGCAGAAATCTATTCTGGTCGGGGACCTGAATATTGCCCCGCGCGAAGATGACGTTTGGGATCATAAAAAATTGCTTAAGGTCGTCAGCCATACGCCGATTGAAGTAGAAGCGCTGGCGCAAACTCAAGACGCTGGCAAATGGGTGGACATTACCCGTCAGGATATCCCTGAAGGTTTGCTATATAGCTGGTGGAGCTACCGTGCCAAAGATTGGGACGGTGCCGATAAAGGCCGTAGGCTGGATCATGTCTGGGCAACGCCTGATATATCCACAGCGGCCCACAGCAGCCGTGTTTTGCGCGATGCCCGTGGGTGGGAAAAGCCGTCAGATCACGCGCCCGTTTTTGCAACTTTCGATCTTTGAGCATATGTCTCTTTGAAACGCGCCCCTGACATCACATATTAGCAGTAACTGCCAAACACCGCACAATAGGACCGATGAAATGATGGATCTCAACCTTTCCGCTGCCACCCCTGCCGCCGACTTGATCAAGGACACAACCGAAGCCACGTTTATGCAAGATGTGGTCGAAGCATCGCAAACTACGCCTGTCATCGTTGATTTCTGGGCCCCATGGTGCGGCCCGTGCAAAACTTTGGGTCCGCAGTTGGAGGCGGCAGTTGTCGCAGCCAAAGGGGCTGTGAATATGGTGAAGATCAATGTGGATGAAGCACAGGGCATTGCAGGGCAGCTGCAAATCCAGTCGATCCCGACTGTGTATGCTTTTTGGAAAGGCCAGCCTGTTGACGGTTTCCAAGGCGCTGTGCCGCAATCCGAGATCACTGATTTTGTAAACCGCGTGATCAAAGCTGCGGGCGGCGAAGCGCCAGCGGATACGCTGAATGATGCTGTTGAAGCGGCAGAAGAAATGCTGACTGACGGGCAGGCCGAAGACGCGGCGCAAACTTTTGCAGCGATCCTGGGCGAAGACCCGCTGCATGCTGGGGCCTATGGCGGCATGGTGCGCGCGCATATCGCTTTGGGTGATCTGGATCAGGCCGAAGGCTTGCTGAATGGTGCACCGATCGAGATTTCCAAGTCTCCCGAGTTGGAAGCAGCCCACGCCCAATTGGAGTTGGCACGTCAGGCCGCAGACGCAGGCCCTGTGGCAGATCTGCAGGCCGCCGTTGAGGCGGATGAAAATGACCACCAAGCGCGGTTTGACCTCGCGCAGGCGCTATATGCCAATGGCGATGCAGAGGGGGCGGTCACCGAACTGCTGGATCTTTTCAGACGCGACCGTGAATGGAACGAGGGCGCAGCCAAGACGCAGCTTTTCACCATCTTTGATGCGCTCAAAGCTAATGATCCTGTGGTGCTGAATGGCCGCCGTAAACTAAGCTCAATGATATTTGCCTGAGGCGTTTCACGCGCTATCTTATACCTATGATAAAACACGCAGACCTGCCCGACACGATCCCGATCTTCCCGCTAGGCGGGGCGCTGCTGTTGCCGCGCGCCCGCTTGCCGTTGCACGTGTTTGAGCCGCGGTATTTGCAGATGATTGAGGATGCGTTGAAAACGTCCTCCCGCTTGATCGGGATGGTACAACCCAATGTCGTTCCGGGCCGTGAAGGTCCGGGCCTGCAAACCATCGGTTGTGTGGGGCGGATCACTCAGTTCTCCGAGACCGAAGACGGCCGTTACATGATCACTCTGGCTGGCATCTCGCGGTTTCGCGTGCTTGCCGAGGTGGAGGGGTTTGCCCCTTACCGCCGTTGTGAGGTGTCATGGGAGGGGTTCGATCAGGACCATCGCAGCGAAAAGACGGATGTGAATTTTAAACGCCAGCCGTTTTTAGATGCGTTAAGCCGCTATTTTGATGTGCGCGGTCTGTCGGCAGATTGGGATGCGTTGAAAGATGCGGATGACGAGTTGCTGATAAATTCACTGTCGATGATGTTGGATTTTGCGGATGAAGACAAACAGGCGCTTCTTGAGGCACCATCGTTGAGCACTAGACGTGAAACGCTAGTGACGTTGATAGAATATGCGCTGCGGGGCGGCGGTGAAGGGGAGATGATGCAATGAGCGATACCACAATCCAGTTTGACCGCCGCATGTTGGAGGCATTGATCTGCCCCCGCAGCCAGCAAACTCTCAGCTATGATGCAGAGCGTCAGGAGTTGATTTCAAAATCAGCGGGGCTGGCCTATCCGATCCGCAACGGTATCCCCGTGATGTTGATAGATGAGGCGCGGGTGCTGGACTGATAGACCGCTCTTATCAGAGAGGCTTACCACGCATTAATCTGGGCAAGTCGCCATTCAAGCCAGCCGCTTCTCGAATAAATGTCCGGCGCAATCCGGGCAGGGCGTTGATCACACCCATGCCAATGTCGCGTGCTATGCGAATGAAAGCATTGTCGTTTGAAAACAGCCTGTTAAAGCTGTCGGTGGCAAGCGCCAGCGAGGTGTTATCAAACCGCCGCCATTCCTGATACCGCGCCAAAGCAACACCTGCACCAAAGTCCTCGCCGCGCCGCTGTGCATCAACAATAACTTCGCTCAGCGCAGCAATATCGCGGAAACCCGCGTTCAGCCCTTGGCCCGCAATCGGGTGGACGCCGTGTGCGCTATCCCCTACCAAAGCGACACGTGGGGCGATCATTTCATGGGTCAAAGACAGGCTGAGTGGATAGGTATAGCGCGCACCAGCGAGAGAAATTTCACCCAGAAAATCACCAAATCGCGGACGCAGCACATCCAGATATGCCTCGTCATCTAGCGCGTGGATACGGGCTGCGTTCTCTGCGGTTTCGGACCAGACGATAGAACTTCGGTTGCCTGTCAGCGGCAGAATGGCCAGCGGGCCGGGGGGCATGAAGAATTGATGTGCGATGCCCTCATGGGGTAATTCATGCGCCACGGCGCAGACCAGAGCAGTCTGGCCATAGGCCCAGCCCGTCCGTTTGATCCCTGCACGCAGGGCGGTGCCAGAGCTGCGTCCATCCGCCCCCACACACAGACGGGCACGCAGATGTTTCCCAGACGCGAGGGTCAACGTGATGCCTGTTCCGTCAGCTTTTTGCGCGATAACCGTTTCGCCGTTCATAACGCGCACGTTTTTATTGGCGGCAACTGCATCCATCAAGGCGCGGCGCAGGTGGCGGTCTTCGACCATATGCCCCATCGGGCCTTCTTCGATCTCGGCATGGTCGAAATGCATGAAGAACGGCGATGGCCCTTCGCCTGCGCGTCCGTCAGTGACCTTGATTTCCAACATCGGTTGCGCGTGTTCAGCCACAGCATCCCACAATCCGATGCCTTGCAGCAGTCGGACCGAAGTAAGGGCCAATGCGTAAGAGCGCCCGTCAAACCCGTCTTGCGCACGCGGTGCCTCTGGCAGCGCGTCAATCACGGTCACGTTCAACCCGCTTACCGAGAGGGCGAGAGCGAGGGCAGGGCCGCTGAGCCCACCCCCAATAATGGCGATATCTGTGTCAAAACTCATGGCTTTTAATATGTCTCTGCGCAGGGGATTGTCCATGCGCCCAAGCGCCGCTACCGTCTGGGAAAACCAGATAAGGGAAAAGAAATGCAAAACTGGCTTGGCATGACAGCCGCAGACCTTGGCCGTGGCATCGCAGACGGTGAAATTGATCCGGTTGCCCTATGTGACACTTATCTGGCTGCAATTGATGTGCACCCGCTGCGGGACCGTATTTATGCGCGTGTAACTCCAGAACGTGCCCGCGGCGAAGCACGTGCATCCTCCGATCGCGCAAAAGCAGGTCAGCGTAGATCACTGCTGGACGGTGTGCCGATCAGTTGGAAAGACCTATTCGACACGGCTGATATTGGAACTGAAGCGGGGACCAAGCTGCTGGAAGGCCGCGTGCCAGAGGTTGACGCGCTGGTTTTGCAAAACGCCACTGCGGCGGGGTTGGTGTGTCTGGGCAAAGTTCACATGAGTGAACTGGCATTTTCCGGTCTGGGTTATAACCCTTCTACGGGCACACCGCCCTGCGTGAATGATGCCGGGGCTGTGCCAGGGGGATCGTCTTCGGGGTCTGCTGCGTCGGTGGCATTTGGTCTGGCGGCGGCCAGTATCGGCTCTGATACAGGTGGCTCGGTGCGTATTCCTGCGGCGTGGAATGATCTGGTTGGGCTGAAAACCACCCATGGACGGCTGAGCCTTGAGGGCGTTGTGCCGCTTGCGCTCAAGTTTGATACGATCGGGCCGTTGTGCCGTTCGGTAGAAGATGCCGCCTTGCTGACCGCCGCGCTGGAAGGCAGTAAAGCGCCCGATTTGCGCGGCGCATCACTGAAGGGGCGCCGTTTTGCGATTATTGAGACGGCGATGATGGAGGGGCTACGCGATGCGCCCAAGGCCGCTTTCATGAAAGCGGTTGCGCGCATGGAAGCTGCGGGGGCGATCATTGAAATGATCGAAGTGCCCGCAGTGCAAGAGGCGTTGGATGTGTCAGGGATACTGATGACCTGCGAAGCCTATGGCTTGTGGGGCGAGGTGATCGAGGCTGCACCTGAAAAGATGTACGATGAAATTTTGCGCCGCTTTCGATTGGGGCGAGACAGCTCGGGTGCTGATTATGTGGCGTCTTGGGCCAAACTTGATGCAGCGCGACGCGCCTATGATGTGGCGACCGCAGGCTTTGATGCCATCATCGCGCCAACATCGGCGATCATGCCGCCCAATTTGGATCGGTTAAACAGTGAGCCAGATTATTATGTAACCGAAAACTTAATGGCGCTGCGCAATACGCGCATTGGTAACTTGTTGGGATTGTGTGGTTTATCACTTCCAACAGGCACACCAAGTTGCGGGCTGATGTTGCAGGCGGCCCCTGATCAGGACACTGCACTGCTGCGTTTGGGCGCTGCTGTTGAGGCCGTATTGGCATAAGGGACCAAAAAGCCACAAACATGGTAGATTCATCGGGTTTTTCCTAGACGCCGGAGGTCAATTCAAGCTACCTTGGGTCAAACGGGGCGATAATGATCCCGATCCGAGGCAGTTGTAATGAAATATCCTGAGCGGTTTTCGAACCTTCCAGCTCATGTGTGGCCCCGTCTGCGCGCTCTTTTGGACGTGCATGAAGGTGGTGGCCCACTGATCCAGATGACCATAGGCGAGCCGAAACATGTGTTTCCGGCGTGGATCACTGATGTGATCGTTGAAAATGCCGCTGGCTTTAACAGCTATCCGCCCAACGATGGCACTCCCGCGTTGCGTGGCGCGATTGCGGGTTGGATCAAACGCCGCTACGGCGTTGCGGTGGATGCCGATACCCAAGTGATGGCGCTGAACGGCACCCGCGAGGGGCTGTATAACGCGGTGATTGCGCTATGCCCCGAGACGAAGAACGGCCAAAAGCCTGCGATCTTGATCCCGAACCCGTTTTATCAGGTCTACATGATTGCTGCGATTTCCGGCGCCGCCGATCCTGTCATGGTCAACGCAACCGAAGCCACAGGCCACTTGCCTGATTTTGACGCGGTGGATGCCGAAACGCTGGACCGCACTGTTGCTGTCTATATCTGTTCACCGGCCAATCCGCAGGGTGCTGTTGCGACGCGTGAGTATTGGGAAAACCTGATCAAATTGGCCGAGAAACATGATTTCTTGATCTTCGCGGATGAATGCTATTCCGAAATCTACCGCGACACGGCTCCTGTTGGTGCATTGCAAGTTGCGGATGAAATGGGTGCAGACCTAAACCGTGTGGTGATTTTCCATAGCCTGAGCAAACGCTCGAACCTGCCAGGGTTGCGTTCGGGGTTTGTGGCCTCTGGTGTAGAGACCATGCGCGAGATCAAACAGTTGCGTAATTATTCGGGCACGCCTTTGGCCCTTCCTTTGCAGGCGGCGTCCGCTGCTGTTTGGGAGGACGAGGCGCATGTGGTCGAAAATCGCGCACTTTATGCCGAGAAAATTGAAATCGCGGACCGCATCTTTGGCAATGTTGCGGGCTATGTCAGCCCCGAAGGCGGTTTCTTTTTGTGGTTGCCGGTGGAAGATGATGAAGAAGCCACGGTGAAACTGTGGCGTGAGACAGGCGTGAAGGTGCTGCCGGGCAGTTATCTTGCACAAAACGTAGCGGGGGCCGAAAACCCCGGTAAGAAATACATTCGCGTGGCTCTTGTGGCCCCGAAAGACGAGACCGAGCGGGGGCTTCAGGCCATCCGTGATAGTCTCTATCCGGTATAAGAGGGACGGTTATGGCATATCAAGCACGGCAGCGCGAACCGCTGATTGACAGCAACACAGCAGAAGCACTCGAGAAACGCGGCAAGGAATTGCTGGGCATTGTTCTGGTTGTGCTTGGTGTGATGGCCGCGATGATGATCGGCAGCTATACCCCGGATGATCCAAGCTGGATGTTGGCCACAGATGAACCTGCGCAAAATTGGCTTGGCCGTATGGGCGCTTCGCTATCTGCGCCGTTGTTTATGATTGTGGGCTGGGGCGCTTGGGGGCTGGCGATTGTTCTGCTGGTCTGGGGCGTCCGCTTTGCGCTGCACCGTGGTCAGGAACGCGCCATGGGCCGTCTGATTTTTGCGCCGATTGCCATGGCGCTAGGCGCGATTTACGCCGCCACGCTGACCCCCAACGCTGAATGGCTGCAAACCCATAGCTTTGGTTTGGGTGGTTTGTTTGGCGATACAATTATGGGCGTGATCCTGACTGTTTTACCCATCGGATCGACCTTTACTGTTAAGTTGATGTCCCTTTTGATGGGGGTGGGTATTTTAGCGCTTGGCGCTTTTGTCTTGGGGTTCACGCGTTCCGAGCTCAGCCGTTTTGCACGTTTCTTGTTGGTGGGTACAATCATGGCCTACGCGACATTGATGAATGTTTTAGGCCGCGGTGCCAGTGGCGCTATGGGTGCTGCGCAAGTACTTCAGGCCAAGCAGGCGGACCGCCGTGAGCACAAGCGCGCAGAGGTTGAGCAAGCAAATGCTTATGCTGCTGAACAAGCACGTGCAGAGGCTCAGGTTGCTCCGGCGATGGCCGCCCGTGCGCCGTTGATCGTGTCCAGCCGCCCCGTGGCTGAACCCGCCTATGCAGAAGACGGCTATTTCGATGAACCAGCTGCGCCTGTTGAGGCAAAAACCGGCCTTTTGGCGCGGATGCCTAGCTTGATCAAACGCCCAGAGCCGATGCCAGAGCCCGAGTTGGTAGAAGAAGATCACTATGCCGTTGTGGACGATGCGCCAGATGCCGACCGGATTCGCAGCAAAATTTCGGATGTAATCAAAAACCGTGTACGGAGCAGCAACGCAGTTCATGTGCCCGCTACAGCACCGCTGACCCGTGGTCGGGGCCGTGGCCCTGATCCTTTGGTGCTGAACACTGCGCGCGCAGAGCCACCATTGACTGCCGCTGCCGCACCGCAACGTGTTGAGCCACAAATCACGGCCTCAGTAGCACCTGTGGTTGCTGCGGCACCGCGTGCCATTCCGACAACGGCTGCTGTGCCTGTCTATCAAGACACCGATCCTATGGTGAGCCATGTTTCATTTTCGCAAGGATATGAAACAGATGAAGCGGGAGCCTATGATTCAGAAGCCTATGAAGCTGATGAGGTAAACATCTTCAACGACCACGCAGTCGAAGACGTTGCGCAGTCCGAGCCAGAATACGTGAGGCCCACCGTTGCCGCACCACAGATTCCTGTGGCCGAGCCAAAACGCGTGGTCATGCCCATGACACGCAAACCCGTTGCGCAAAGCAAACAGGCCAAAGCCGAGGCACAACCCGTGCTGTCGTTTGAAGACACGCAAACGGGGTTTGAGCTGCCGCCGTTGAGCTTGCTTGAATCCGCTGATGATGTGCAGCGCCTGCACCTAAGCGATGAGGCGTTGGAAGAAAACGCGCGTATGCTGGAAACTGTTCTGGATGATTACGGCGTAAAAGGCGAAATCGTCGCCGTACGCCCGGGCCCGGTTGTCACGATGTATGAGCTAGAACCAGCGCCGGGTCTAAAAGCATCCCGCGTCATTGGCTTGGCTGATGATATTGCCCGCTCTATGGCGGCGCTGTCCGCGCGTGTTTCGACTGTGCCTGGCCGCTCGGTGATCGGTATCGAATTGCCGAATGAAAACCGCGAGAAGGTTGTGCTACGCGAAATCCTGAGCAGTCGTGACTTTGGCGATGGCAACCAAAACCTGCCGCTGGCGCTGGGTAAGGACATCGGAGGGGAGCCTGTGGTGGCGAACCTGGCCAAGATGCCCCACCTTTTGATCGCGGGTACAACCGGTTCGGGTAAGTCTGTGGCGATCAACACAATGATCCTTAGCTTGCTGTATAAATTGACGCCGCAAGAATGCCGGATGATCATGATCGACCCTAAAATGCTGGAACTCAGCGTTTATGATGGTATTCCACACCTTCTTTCCCCTGTTGTGACAGACCCGAAAAAGGCGCTGGTGGCGCTGAAATGGACTGTGGGCGAGATGGAAGACCGCTATCGCAAGATGTCCAAAATGGGTGTGCGTAACATCGAGGGCTACAATGGCCGCGTGCGCGAGGCGCTGGCCAAAGGTGAGCTGTTCAGCCGTACGGTACAAACCGGATTTGATGAAGACACTGGCGAGCCAATTTTTGAGACAGAAGAAAACACACCAGAGGCGCTGCCTTATATCGTGGTGATTGTGGACGAAATGGCCGACTTGATGATGGTTGCGGGCAAAGAGATCGAAGCCTGTATCCAACGTCTGGCGCAGATGGCGCGTGCTTCGGGCATCCACCTGATCATGGCGACACAACGCCCCTCGGTTGATGTTATCACGGGTACGATCAAGGCGAACTTCCCAACGCGGATTTCCTTCCAAGTGACCAGCAAGATCGACAGCCGCACCATTCTAGGTGAAATGGGGGCCGAACAATTGCTGGGCATGGGCGACATGCTGTATATGGCTGGCGGTTCCAAGATTGTGCGTTGCCACGGCCCGTTTGTGAGCGATGAGGAAGTTGAAGAAATCGTCAACCACCTCAAGCAATTCGGTGAACCTGATTATGTCTCTGGCGTTGTTGAAGGACCGCCTGAGGGTAAAGAAGCAGACATCGACACGGTGCTTGGCCTGAACACAGGTGGCAACACCGATGTAGAAGACGCCCTGTATGATACGGCTGTTCAAATTGTCACAAAGGACCGGAAATGCTCCACGTCCTACATCCAACGGAAACTCGCTATCGGCTATAACAAGGCCGCTCGTTTGGTTGAGCAGATGGAAGACGAAGGTCTTGTTTCTGCTGCGAACCATGTGGGTAAGCGCGAGATACTTGTGCCAGAGCAGGGCTAATCTCCCCCGCTGGCAACCTCGTGAAAATGGCTCCCCTGCTCAGAGGGGGGCCGTTTTTGTTTGTAATGGCGCGTTACGGCGCTGCATTTGATCCGATAAACCAGGCGTCTTTATCCAAGGTTCGGCTGACTTCGGTGAACAAATCCTCGGTGTCGGCATCACCCGCATCAGAGGCGTCATCGATCGCGTCACGCACCATTTCACCGGCCTTCAGAAAGCGTTCTTTCAGTGCCGCGATGTGATCTTCGATTTTTTGCATCTCAAGCGGGTAGGCGTCTAGTTTGGTCTGTGAGGACGCCTCCTCCACCGTGCCTTTGGCGTGACCACCCAAGATCACAGCGCGCTCTGCCATCAGGTCGGCGCCTTCGCGCAAGCGGTCTGCGACTTGATCCAGCAGTTCGTGCACGCCGATATACCCCGGCCCTTTTACGTTCCAATGGGCCTGTTTGACGGCCAGCGTCAGTGAAACCATATCTGCAAGCCGCGCGTTGAGCAGATCAATCATCTTGTGGCGGGTCTGGTCATCTAGGCCAGTTACAAATGCTTCGGGCATTGGTTGTCTCCTTTGCGTTTTAACATCATTCATGGGTTAAAGCGTTTTGGAGGGGGCTTGGTTCCATGATAGGCGATTACACGCAATTTTTTCCCGTTGATATCGCATATCAAGTCGTGGTGACCTATCTATAGTATCTCGCCAACGGAATAATACAGGACCGATAAATATGCGATTCTTGAAAACAATCATGTTGGGTGCCGCGCTGAGCATCGCTGCCTCGACTGCGATGGCGGATAAAATCCCGCTGGGCAACATCAGCAACTACTTGAATGAGCTGACGACTGCTAAAGGGGACTTTACGCAGATCAACAGCGATGGGACCATTTCAACAGGAACAATCTATATCAAACGGCCTGGACGTGTGCGGTTTGAATATAATGCACCGGATACAGGTTTGGTGATTGCGGGATCAAATACCGTGGTGATCTATGACACCAAATCTAACCAGCCCCCGGAAACCTACCCGCTGTCACGTACGCCGCTATCGATCATTCTGGCGCGCAAGGTGAACCTTGGACAAGCCAAAATGGTAACGGGCCACGCTTATGATGGCACTGCAACAACGGTAACTGCGCAAGATCCTGAAAACCCGCAATATGGCAATATCCAGATGAAGTTCACGGGCCCTACGCCAGAACTCCGCCAGTGGATCATCAACGATGGAAACGGGGGCCAGACAACTGTGGTCCTTGGCGAACTACAAAAGGGTGGAAACATCCCGAACAATTTGTTCAATGTGGGCACCCCCGGCAGAAACAACCGTTAACAAGCGCGAAATTTTGACCTCAAATGATGACGTTTCTGCGCTCTGAGGCCGACAAATAGAAACCCCCGCATGATTTCACCATGCGGGGGTTTTTGATTACACACTTTGCTGCAATGGCTTAGCGCAGGCGGCATCCAGCGATTTGATCGCGATACATGAGCGAGCGGCTATCAACCTTACCTGCCACCGCAACGAGCCATGGTTTGGCGTTGTAGCTGGCGCGGCTAAAGCCTGTGTGGCCTTCGTGATAGGCGAGATATTGGTTGCGGGCGTCGGTGAGCGCGATGCCATTTCTTTCGCGACTGATGTTCATGTACCAACCCATGAAATCCGTGGCGTCTTTGATGTTATCTCGCTTCGCGCCATTGCGCCGTTCGGCTGCGCGGTATTCATCCCACGTTGCATCCAGTGCCTGACCATAGCCAAAGGCGCTGGATTGACGGCCCATGGGAATCACCCCCAAGACATATTTGAAGGGGGTGCGTGCATCGCCGACAAATTTGCTTTCCTGATGAATCGTAGCCATCTGGACGTGAATGGGGATGCCCCATTTGCGCTCTGCCGCTTTGAATGCCTTGTAATAATCGGGGCGCTGTTGGAGAATCGTACACGCATTGTCCAGATCCCGTGGAGGGGTGCTGGGGCTGCTGCCACAACTTGCCAGAAGTAGCGCGATCATCATAGCGCGAAGGGGTGTTTTCATGTGCCGCTCGCCTCAAGTTTTGTTTTTATATTTTGCGCCACATTATTCTATTTGATCCCTGATTTACAGGGGAAACCTTCGGTGCAGGGGGTGAATAAAGCGGCAATGCGCCGATTGGCAACAGTACTGTCTATGTCAAGTCCACAGACTGTTTCCAGAAACTAAGCTGCAATGATTAGACAAAATGTTCTTGTTTCGGCTACCCACGAAGGGTAGGGAGCGCATTGCAATGATTAGAACTCGCGCCAAATATCACCTTGGACAGATTGTCCGGCACAAAAAACACCCCTTTCGCGGGGTGGTTTTCGACGTGGACCCAGAGTTTTCCAATACTGAAGAATGGTATGAGTCGATTCCTGAGGAAAGCCGCCCGATCAAAGGGCAGCCCTATTACCACCTTTTGGCCGAGAACGACCAAAGCTATTATGTGGCTTATGTGTCCGAGCAAAACCTCGTCGCTGATTATTCAGGTGAACCCGTGGATCACCCTGATATTCCTGACCTTTTCGGCCCCTTCGAGAACGGCACATACCCGCTGCATTTCCAGATGAACTAAACGGGGACGCGGTTGGCGCCCCCGTTTGATTGCTCAATAACCCAACGCGCAACCGTCTTTACGGGCATCTGACGCACCTTCCAGAACACCACTTTCATGGATTTTGATCGCCTGTGCGCCGCCAATAGCGGTGCGCGGGATTTCGACCTTGTGACCCATGTCGGACAGTTCGGCGCGAATAGAATCGGAGTAACCACGCTCTACACTCAGGACGCCTTTGTCGGTAAATGCGCGGGGCGCATCAATGGCATCCTGTGGCTCCATCCCGAAGTCAGTCAAATTTGATGCGAATCGCGCATGCCCACACGGTTGGTACGCGCCACCCATCACACCAAACGGCATGATGACACGGCCCGCCTGACGGATCATTCCCGGAATAATAGTGTGCATCGGGCGTTTGCCGCCTTTCAACTCATTCGGGTGTCCTTTCTCAAGGGTGAAACCTGCACCACGGTTTTGCAGCAGTAGGCCAAATTTATCTGAGGCAAGGCCCGACCCGAATCCATGGAAAATGGAATAGATCAGGGACACTGACATGCCGTCGCCGTCTACCACGGTGATATAGATTGTATCCTTATGAACCGATTCTGACAGGGCAGCGGGGCTTTGCATTGCTTTGGTCGGATCAATCAACGCAGCAAGTTTCTTGGCTGTGCTCATCTCCAACATATGATCGGCGCGGGTGGCATAATCTGCATCCGCGAGGAAGCGGTTCCGCGCATCATAGGCCAATTTAGAGGCTTCTGCCTCGATGTGGATACGTTGTGCGCCCAGCGGGTCCATGCTTGCGATGTCAAACTGTGCGAGGATGTTAAGCATCAACAAGGCGGTAGCGCCCTGACCGTTCGGCGGGTGCTCAACAACTTCGATGTCTTTATATGAAGCGGCGATGGGGGTGGTGAGGGTGCAGCGCGCTGCGGCGAAATCGTCGGCAGTATGTTTGCCGCCATTCGCGTTCAAGACCGCCAACATATCTTCGGCGATTTCGCCGGTGTAAAAGGCATCGCGCCCGTCTTTGGCGACGCGGCGCAGCACCTCTGCCTGTCCCGGTGCGCGGAACACCTGACCCACCGTGGGTGCTTTGCCATCAATCAGATAGTGATCCCGCGCCCGACCCTGCAAGGTGCCTGCATCATTGGCCCAATCAAAAGCAACGCGAGGGGCAACCACCACGCCTTGCTCTGCATAGCGGATCGCAGGCGCAAGGAGATCATCCAAGCCCAGTTTGCCGACGGTTTCGGATAGGTGGCAAAAGGCATCGATGGCACCGGGCACTGTGACTGCATGGGCGGAATGAAGAGGCACAGTTGCCTCGCCTGAATCGCGCAGATGCGCTGCGTCAAGTGCTGCCGGTGCGCGACCAGAACCATTAAGCGCGTGAACGGTGTCGCTGCCCCCTTCGGACCACAACACAAAACAATCGCCGCCAATGCCGGTCATCTGCGGCTCACAAATACCCAGCAAAACGGCTCCGGCTATGGCTGCGTCCATGGCGTTACCGCCGCGTTCCAGCACATCAATGGCAGCTTTTGCGCCTAAGGGATGGGATGTTGCACACATGCCGCCTGTGGCCAGCACGGGCGAACGGCCAGGGAGTTGGAAGTCACGCATTGTTTGAAGGCCTCTCTCAATCATTTATTCGAGCTCAGCCTAGGGGCAATCCTTGGGCGTGCCAATGGTAATGATGTGAGTAAAGGGAGGGGGGGAGTGCCTCGGCGTCGCGTACTGGGTGGGGGCAATTAAACGCGACGCCAAGGGAAGCTATATGCAGCTACAAGGAATGGTATGACGGTAAACCGTGGCGCAATTGTGATGATCAGGTGGCGGTTCTGGGGAATTGATATGGTTATACTGCATCAAGTCAGATGTTGATGCGTTATCCGCCCACAGCTAGCCGCAAGGTGAGGTGGTTTAACCCGTCTTTTCTACGATATGAGACATCTTGGACCAATGAGCGGATCATGAACCAGCCGAATCCGCCTTCGGGCATCATTGCAATGTCTACATTGATATCGGGCGCAGGGGGATTAGGCAGCGCATGATTGCGCATCGGGGCGCCTTCGTCGGTTATGACCAGATCCAATCCGCAAGCATTGTAATCTGCCTTGATTCTTATTCCAGTTGGTTTGCCTACATAGGGTAACGCATGTTCGATGATGTTATTTAGCGCTTCAGCTAGCACCAACTGGATGGTGATCATTTCATCTTCACTGAGTCCAAGTATAGCCAGCTGTGCAGCTGTCTGAGAGATCGCATTGCATACAGCGGTTTCTACGCCAGCCAGAGAAACCGTAAAGCTGGTGAATTTCTCGCGATTAGGCATAGGGGGTTACTCTGTAAGAATGGCCCGTCATCGCAGGTCAGTGAGGGCCGCCTCTACCGTTGAGAAGACGCCAAACACTGTGTCCATCCTTGTCAGGCGGAACACTTTATCTACCGCAGGTCTTAGTCCTGCCAGTACGAGCCGCCGGTCAGGGCTTAGGTCTTTCATGGCTGCAACAATCGCGCCAAGCCCACTAGAATCAATAAAATCAACTTGATTGAGGTCCAGCAATACGGTGCCATTCCTGCCTTCCGTAATGTTGCGCATGCCATCCTTGAACATCAGCGCCACAGCAGCGTCAATGCGCGGGCCATGCACTGCAACGATCTGAATATCCGATTGTGTTGAGGTGACAAGTTCCATGATATATTCCTGCAAGGATTACGTGCGACCTTTGTTAGGGCCAAATGGCTAACAAGTGGTAAGCACCTCGGAAAAGGGAGACTAAACATGCGCAAAGTGGTGATAGCAGGGGCGTCACGGACGCCGATGGCTGGCTTCCAAGGAGAGTTTTCCAGCATGACGGCTGCTCAGCTCGGCGGTGCGGCGATCCGCGCGGCATTGGCGGGGGCTGGTCCCGCGGTTGTCCAAGAGGTGCTGATGGGATGCGTTCTGCCTGCGGGTCAAGGCCAGGCGCCTGCGCGTCAGGCGGGTTTTGCGGCAGGGCTGGGTGAAGATGTACCAGCGACAACATTAAATAAAATGTGCGGTAGCGGTATGAAGGCTGCGATGATCGGCTTTGACCAGATCGCACTTGGCCATACGGATGTGATGGTCACTGGCGGTATGGAGAGTATGACAAACGCGCCTTATGTGCTGCCCAAAATGCGGGGCGGTGCGCGGTTGGGGCATGCGTCGGTGATTGACCATATGTTCCTTGATGGTCTGGAAGATGCCTATGACAAAGGCCGCTTGATGGGCACCTTTGCAGAAGATTGCGCCGAAACCTATCAGTTCACCCGCCAAGTGCAGGATGATTACGCCCTCGCATCGCTTAGCCGTGCTTTGCATGCGCAAGAAACAGGTGCGTTTGCGGATGAGGTCACTTCCGTTGAAGTCACGTCGCGCAAAGGCAGCGCGATGATTGACGCTGACGAGCAACCAAAAACGGCCCGCCCGGAGAAAATTCCGCAACTCAAACCGGCATTCCGCGAGGGCGGTACGGTGACGGCAGCGAATTCGTCTTCGATTTCCGATGGTGCGGCGGCCCTTATTCTGGCTTCTGAAGAGGCGGCCAAAGCGCAAGGTCTCAACATTCGCGCGCATATCGTTGGTCACGCCAGCCACGCCCAAGCACCGGGCCTGTTCGCAACCGCTCCTGTGCCTGCAGCGCAAAAACTGCTCAAGCGGATCGGCTGGAGCAAGGATGACGTGGACCTGTGGGAAGTGAACGAAGCATTTGCGGTTGTGCCTTTGGCCTTTATGCACGAAATGGACATTTCTCACGACATCGTAAACGTAAACGGCGGGGCTTGTGCGCTGGGCCATCCTATTGGCGCATCTGGCGCACGGATCATAGTTACTCTGCTTAATGCATTGGAAAAGCGCGGGTTGAAACGTGGCATTGCTGCTATCTGCATTGGGGGCGGCGAAGGGACGGCGATTGCCATCGAGCTGCCTTAACATATCCGCCGCTGGCTGCTTCATTCCGCCTTTAAACTTATCGTGGCCCGTAAGGGCCACCTCCCTCAATAAAAGTGCAAAACCATGCCTCTCGATTACGAAACTCTCTCTAAAACGATAACCTCTCTAACAGAGGGCGAAACCGACGCCGTGGCGTTGATGGCGACTGTCGCCTGTGAAGTGCATCACAGTGATGATCGTTTTGACTGGACGGGGTTTTACCGTGTGACTGCCCCTGAAATATTGAAAATTGGTCCCTATCAGGGCGGCCACGGCTGCCTTGTGATCCCATTTTCACGCGGTGTTTGCGGCGCTGCCGCGCGCAGCAGAGAGGCGCAGCTTGTGGCGGATGTAGATGCCTTCCCCGGCCATATCGCTTGCGCCAGTTCCACACGATCAGAACTGGTTTTGCCTGTATTTGGGGCAGGGGGCGTGCTGCTGGGGGTCTTTGATATCGACAGCAACCAGCCAGACGCATTTACGCAAGAGGATGCCCAAAAGCTGGCCGAAATTCTGGCCAGTACTTTCAGGGACGTGACGTGAGCTAGGATGAATGAACATCGCCCAGACAAAACGGCTTGGGCGGTAGGCGCATTTGACAGTTCGGCTGGGCAAACCTTGCCGCAGACATTACAAAACAGCTTGGCGGTATTGCGCCACCCGCATATTGACGGAGACCAATCGAGATGACCTTTGAGGCATGGACTGTCTTCACCCTGTTTTGGGTGGTTTTCGTGACCACCCCCGGTCCAAACGCGGTCAATTGTATCAACAACGGCATGAACTTGGGGATGCGCAAAGCGATGGTCGGCGTCTTGGCGATTCTCACGCAAGCGTCCTTGTTTTTGCTGCTATCGGCTTTGGGTGTTACCGCTCTGATTGCGGCTTCGCCAACGGCATTCACAGTGGCCAAATTGCTGGGCGCCGCTTTTCTGATTTACCTCGGTGTACGTGGCTGGATCCAAGCGCGGAAACCGGTGACAGTTGAGGAACGCCCCGCCAAATCGATCTATCTGCGTGCATTAGCCATCGCCACGATAAATCCCAAAAGCGTCGCAGGCTATCTGGCCGCATTTTCGCAGTTTGTGCAGCCTGACGTCCCAATCTGGGACCAGATGGTGGTGATTGTACCTACCGCTCTGACGCTGACCGCGCTTAGTTATACAGGCTTTACCGGGCTGGGTGCGGGCCTTGGGCGTGCGGCGCTGGGCGCGGTGTTCAACGTCTGGGTGCGCCGGATCATGGGATTGTGTTTTATTGTCTACGGTGTGCTGCTGGGCAGTGCCGCAACTCCTTCAAGGGGATAGTTATGCTCAAAGGATCTTGCTTGTGCGGCACAATCACATTCACAGCGGCAAAAGCCGCACGTGATCCGGCGGCCTGTCACTGCACACAATGCCGCAAGCAGTCAGGGCATCATTGGGCGTCTGTTCAGGTTATGGACGATGATTTGCAGATCACTGGCACACCGCGCTGGTATGCCTCCAGCACAACTGCGAAACGGGGTTTCTGCCCGACGTGCGGATCATTTCTGTTCTGGAAAGGTCAGGCTGACCTCGACACAGGTATCAGTCTCGGCGTGCTGGACGGCGCAACAGGGCTGCGTCTGGAACGTCATATTTTCACGGACGATAAAGGCGATTATTACGACATCTCAGACAACGCATCTGACGGCCCAAGCAAGACCTGAGCGCTGGAACAGGGCGTTAGGACTGTGAAAACGGATCAGCCCTTTTGGGGCGGTAAATAGAAAGACTGCACGCATGAGCGACATCATCCTTTTAGACGGCTCAATCGGGCAGGAATTGACGAAACGCAGTTCCGCCCCCGCGACCAATCTGTGGTCAACCAGCGTTATGATGGATCAACCAGAGCTAGTCGGGGCTGTCCATGCGGAGTACTTTGCGGCGGGTGCTACAATTGCCAGCACAAACACATATGCCGTGCATCGGAACCGACTGGCGCGTGCGGGAATAGAGGATAAGCAAGCTGCGTTGATCGGTCTGGCAGTGGATCAAGCCGTGCAGGCACGCGACGCCCATGGACGCGGTCGTATTGCAGGGGCACTTGGCCCGCTGTTGGCAACCTATCGGCCTGATTTGAAACCCGATGTGGGCTTGGCGGCTGAAGGTTTTGCGGAAATGATAACCTTGCTTGGGGACCAAGTGGATGTGTTGTTGGCGGAAACCATCTGCTCTTTGCAAGAAGCCGAAGGCGTTTTTCAGGGGTATGCGGCTTCTGGATCAACCAAGCCGTTGTGGATTGGAATTTCGGTGGATGATCAGGATGGCACCAAGTTGCGGTCAGGTGAGCCGCTGTTTGTTTTGACAAGCATGCTAAGCTATTATGGTCCTGCGGCTGCTTTACTCAATTGTTCGACACCTGAAGCAATCAACCAAGGCCTGCCCATCCTCACGGATTGCGGCTTACCCTTTGGTGCATATGCAAATGGATTCACAAAGATCACAGATGCATTCAAACAAGACGCGCCTACGGTAGATGCGTTGAGTGCGCGAAGTGATCTGACGCCAGACGCCTATGCGGATCATGTCATGCAATGGGTCGGGGCAGGGGCATCAATTGTCGGCGGCTGCTGTGAGGTTGGTCCAGCGCATATCGCCGAAATTGCACGGCGCCTGAGTGCCGCTGGTCATAACATCGTCTGAAGCGGCGAATTTTCAGAATCCTATCAAGCTGCCGTGTCATGAAATGTGATCTAAGCCAAGGCCCGCAGCTTTATCAAAAGAGCAAGGGGCGGTTGTTGACGTTAAGGTCAAAGTCATCTGACGTTTCACACCTTTTTTGCTGGCAGTGTGCATAGATATGGTCGGCGCAGTATTCCTCCGTAGGGGGCGCCAAGGTGTAACGGGTACAATCTAGCGCTTTCAAGGGCCACGCACATAGCCTAGGTCTGCGCGTAGAGGAGCCCCCAAATGCGTAATACAGATACCCAACCGCCGACCGCTCATCAGGATACGCCACAAGGGCTGTTGTTTGCGGGTTGTGCTTATGTACTTTGGGGTTTTTTGCCGCTCTATATGAAGCTGCTAAGCCATGTCCCGGTGGCCGAAGTCATTGCCCACCGCGTTATCTGGTCAGTGCCTGTTGCGGCTGTGGTGCTGATCCTGATGGGGCGCACCAAAGATCTGCGCGACGCCTTTCGCAATCCGCGCATGTTGGCGATGGGTTGTGTTACGGCTCTGCTCATCTCGCTTAACTGGGGCATTTACGTTTATGCCATCGGCACAGGCCGCGCTTTGGATGCGGCAATCGGCTATTATATTAATCCCCTGTTTAGTGTTTTTCTGGCAGCCGTATTGCTGGGCGAAAAACTGGACCGCGCGCAATTGGTGGCGATTGCATTGGTGGTGGTCGCGGTGCTGGTTCTTGTGTTTGACGCTGAAGAAATGCCGTGGCTGGCGTTTGGCATGATGTTGACATGGGGCTTCTACGCACTGGCGAAGAAGAGCTTACCCATCGGCCCGAACCAAGGGTTCATGATGGAAGTCCTGATCCTGCTGCCCCCTGCGTTGGCCTATGCCGTATACGTTGGCAGCACAGGCGAGGGGAACTTCATGGCGGGCAGCGCTTATAATACGTGGCTGTTGTTAGGGTGTGGCGTCGTGACTGCGGTGCCGCTGCTGTTTTATGCAAACGGTGCCAAACGGCTGCGCCTTTCCACAATCGCGGTCATGCAATATATTGCGCCGACCATGATCTTGCTCAACGCAGTGTTTATATTCGGCGAGCCATTTGGCCGCGCGCGTGCAATTGCTTTGCCGTTAATCTGGTTGGCGTTGATTATCTACACCGTCTCGATGGTCCGGCAAATGCGCGCGGCGCGGGCTTAAGATAAGGCCGATTTGTGTTTGAGGAATGAGGGGTCTTTCGAAACCCGTTCGTTCATCGCGGCGCGCAATGCACCGATTGTTTTGTAAGGCCGCATGACGACCTCAAAGTCCTGCATCAGGCCTTCTTCATTAAGGGTAACCAGATCGACGCCGACGCAATCAAGGCCATCAACCTTGCACTGAAATTCTAGGGCCCAATCATTGCCGGACCCCATCACGCGGCGGTACTTAAAATCGGTGAAGACCTGATTAACATGGCCAAGCACAGCAGCCACGGCATCGCGGCCATTCCAAGTTGCCCAATAGGTAGGCGGCTGAAACTTGATGTCTTCGGCCATCAGTTCGGCCACACCATCGTGACGATTGGCCAGCACGAGGTCGTGAAATTTCTGGATCGTTGAATGCATATTAGTCCTCCCATTTCCGATCAGCCTGCCACGCGGCGGGTTGAAAACCTAGCCTGCACATGGGACTGAGGCGCTTATGGACGTAACGTATTCCCCTCCGATGGACCCGCTAGAGGTCTTGCACCTCGATCATGAAGTTATTTTGGTCGACAAGCCCGCTGGCCTGTTATCGGTTCCGGGCAAAGGCCCAGATTTGGCTGATTGTTTGTTAACTCGCGTTCAAGCAGCCTTCCCCGACGCGCTGTTGGTGCATCGGTTAGACCGCGATACATCTGGTGTCATGATATTCGCTATGACGCCCTATGCGCAAAGGCATCTGGGGCTACAATTTGAAAAGCGGATGACGAAAAAAACCTATGTGGCACGGGTTATGGGCGTGCCTCAGGAAAAGACAGGCACAATTGATTTGCCGCTGATTGTGGATTGGCCAAATCGCCCGCGCCAAATGGTCTGTCACGAGACTGGTAAATCGGCGCAAACGGATTGGCGTGTGATCAAAGATGACGGCAGCACAGCCCGTGTGCGCCTGACCCCCCACACAGGCCGCAGCCATCAGTTGCGCGTTCATATGTTGAGCCTCGGGCACCCGATTCTGGGCGATCCGTTTTATGCTTCTGGCGTGGCGTTGGAATACCCGCGCATGATGCTGCATTCAGAAGAGTTGCGCTTCAAGCACCCAGATGGCGGGCAATCTACCAAAGTGCGCAGTAAGGCCCCGTTTTAAGGGGCATATAAACTCTGCGCATTACGCGCCCTTACTAAGGTGGGCGGGTCTTTTGGGTATGCAATGTCAGCAAAAAGTGCGGAACGTTGGCGTAAACAAAAAGTTAATGCTATGATAGATTCTATATTTTATAGGAGACACTGCCATGTCAATTTTTGATCGACGTACACTTTTACTCTCGGGGGCTGCTACATTTATCGCTGGCCCGACTCTGGCTGCACAGGCTGGCTATCAGGTGCCTCGCCACCTTCAACCCCGCATTGTAGATATCAAAAGCGGGTTTGGTCCCAACGAAATCCACGTAGACCCGGGCCAGTTCGCGCTTTATTGGACACAGCCCGACGGCAAGGCGATCCGCTATTCCGTCGGTATCGGCACGGAAGGCCGCTATAAGTCGGGCACATTCCGTATCCGCCGCAAGGCTGAGTGGCCAAACTGGACGCCAACCCCTGCCATGATCCGTCGCGAACCGCAGATCTATGCCAAATATGCGGCAGGCATGAAGGGCGGCGGCATGAACCCACTGGGTGCGCGCGCCCTCTACCTATACAACGGAAGCCACGATACGTATCTTCGCATCCACGGCACGCCAAAACCTCAAACGGTCGCAGCGCGTGTGTCTAACGGCTGTGTGCGCATGATCAACGCCCATGTGATTGATCTCTATAACCGCGTGCCAAACGGGACGCGTGTTGTGCTGCACTAAGCAGCGCGTTGCTAAAAAATATGCAATAAAAAATGCCCCGCAAAACTGCGGGGCATTTTCATTTAGCGGGTCAATATCAGGACGGCAGTTGTGTTGTCCGCAGATACGGCAATACCGTTTTAAACTCACCGTATTTCGCTTTGGCGTCCTCATCTGAGACAGATGTCGGGATGATCACATCATCGCCCACGTTCCAGTTTGCCGGTGTCGCAACACCTTGGCTTGCTGATGTCTGCAATCCGTCCAGCGCACGCAGTACTTCGGCAAAGTTGCGGCCAACAGTCATCGGGTATGTCATCGACAGCTTCAGCTTTTTGTCAGGCCCAATGATGAACACAGAACGTACTGTGGCGCTATCGGCAGGGGTGCGGCCATCGGGCAGATAGGCCTCGGCAGGCAGCATATCAAAGGCTTTGGACAAGGTCAGATCAGCATCTGCAACAATCGGGAAGCCCGCTTTTGCGCCGCCGACTGTTTCGATGTCTGTTTTCCATTTTTTGTGGTCCTCAACCCCGTCAACAGACACGCCCAGTACTTTTGTGCCGCGTTTGGCCCATTCATCGGCCAGCTGCGCGACAGCGCCGAATTCGGTTGTGCAAACGGGTGTAAAGTCTTTGGGGTGCGAAAACAGGATCGCCCATTGATCGCCCACAAATTTATGCAGCGTCATGGTGCCTTGATCGGTCTCGACAGAAAGATCGGGGATAGTATCGTTAATGCGCAAACTCATTTCAGGTTACTCCTTGAGGTGATCCGTTAAGCAATTACATAAGCATTCAGTCGCTGACTTCCATAGCCATCTTGCACGAAGTCAGCCGCAGTGACACAGTGACGCAAACCTCAGACAAGGAGCATTACCAATGCTGGAACATCGGAATTTTTACATCAACGGTGCATGGGTCGCCCCTGCTGCCGCAAATGATTTCCCTGTAATCGACCCTTCCACCGAAGAACAATGCGCTGTGATTTCCTTGGGCGACGCAGCGGATACCGATGCAGCGGTGTCAGCTGCACGCGCAGCCTTTGATAGCTGGTCACAAACATCCAAAGAAGAGCGCACAGCCTTGATCAAAAAGCTGGCTGAAATTTATGACGCCCGCCAAGAAGAAATGGCGCAGGCCATGTCCGCAGAAATGGGCGCCCCCATTACGATGAGCCGCCAATCTCAAGTCGGCGCGGGCAGCTGGCATATCCAAGGTTTCCTTGAAGCATTTGAGGATTTCTCTTTTGAGAGCGATTACACTGCGACAGAGAAAACCCTTAAAGAACCTATTGGTGTATGCGCCCTGATCACACCTTGGAACTGGCCGATGAACCAGATTGTCCTCAAGGTAATCCCTGCACTGGCGACGGGCTGTACCGTGGTTTTGAAACCTTCCGAAATCGCCCCTCTTTCTGCGCTGCTGTTTGCTGAATTCGTGCACGAAGCAGGCTTCCCTGCTGGTGTGTTCAACCTCGTCAACGGCGACGGGGTTGGTGTTGGCAGCCAGCTCTCTTCACACCCTGAAGTAGATATGGTCAGCTTCACTGGTTCAACCCGCGCAGGCATCGCTATTTCCAAGGCAGCGGCGGATACCCTTAAACGTGTCAGCCTTGAATTGGGCGGCAAAGGTGCAAATATCATCTTTGAAGACGCTGATCCCAAAGCTGCCAAACGCGGCGCGATTCACTGTTTTGGCAACTCCGGCCAGTCATGCAACGCGCCGACACGGATGCTGGTGCATAAATCCCGCTATGACCAAGCCGTTGCAGACGCAACCAAAGTTGCGCTGAACACCCCTGTGGGTGTTGCATCCGAAGAGGGTAAACAGATGGGCCCCGTTGTGTCAGAGGCGCAATTCAACAAAATCCAAGGCTTGATCGAAGTTGGCATGTCCGAGGCACGCCTCACGGCGGGGGGGCTGGGCCGTCCTGACGGTTTGAACCGTGGTTATTTTGTTAAACCAACCGTCTTTGCGGATGTGAACAATGATATGACCATCGCGCGTGAAGAGGTCTTTGGCCCCGTTTTGTCAATCATTCCCTTCGATACAGAAGAGGAAGCAATCGCGATCGCCAACGATACGCCTTACGGTCTGACCAACTATGTGCAAACCACCGACGAAGAACAACGCCGCCGCGTAGCACGTCGTCTGCGCTCGGGCATGGTGCAAACCAACGGTGTCGGATTTGCCAAAGGGTCGCCTTTCGGTGGCTATAAACAATCCGGTAACGGCCGTGAGGGCGGGCTTTTTGGCCTAGAGGAATTCCTCGAAGTCAAAGCTGTATCTGGTTGGGCTACCGAGTAACGCGTTAACGCTTTACTAAGAAGGGGGCTGCCTGCGGGCGGTCCCTTTTCGTATTCCTTTGCGTAAATAGGGATGGGCGGATTGAGTTTAAGGCCCTGTTAGGGGTCACAACCGTTGCCTATTCGTCCACAATCTGCATAAGGGCGCGCTACACCATTAACTCCAAGGACAGCACATGGCACGCAGACGCAAAGGGCGCGATATTTCTGGCTGGGTTGTGATCGACAAACCCGCAGGACCGACATCGACAACCGTGGTCAACAAAGTGCGTTGGGCATTTGACGCGCGCAAAGCAGGTCATGCAGGCACGTTGGACCCTGACGCGACAGGCGTTCTGGCCATCGCGCTGGGTGAGGCTACCAAAACGGTTCCTTACATCACCGATGCGCTTAAGGCTTATGTGTTCACCGTGCGTTTGGGGGTTTCCACCAATACCGATGATGCCGAAGGCGAAGTTCTTGCCACGACCGATCTACGCCCTGATGACAGCGCGATCAAAGAGGCTCTGAACGGTTTTGTCGGTGACATCGAGCAAGTGCCACCGCAGTTTTCTGCCGTCAAAATTGACGGAGAGCGGGCCTATAAGCGCGCCCGCGATGGGGAACAGATGGAGATTGCGGCACGCCCGCTGTTTGTCGAAAGCCTGATCATGTTGGACCGCCCCGATGTGGATCACGTGACGCTAGAGATGGTGTGTGGCAAAGGCGGCTATGTCCGCTCGATTGCCCGCGATCTGGGCGAGGTTTTGGGCTGCAAGGCCCATGTCCGCGAATTGCGCCGCACGTGGTCTGGGCCGTTTGACGTAGATAACGCGATTACGCTCGAACAGGTTGACGAGATGGCGAAAACCTTGGCCCTTGATGAATTCCTCGGACCGCTTGAAATGGGGTTGCAGGACTTGCCACAGGTCACTGCCAGTGCCGAGGGGGCGAACAAGCTGCGCCATGGTAATCCCGGTATGGTGTTTGCCAAAGACGTTGAATACGGGGATGAATGCTGGGCCGTATATGAGGGGCAAGCCGTTGCCGTTGGCACATATCGTGCGGGTGAACTGCACCCTTCACGTGTGTTTAACACTGGCGATTCAAACGACTAACGTGATCACCCGCAGCCACATCAAAGGGGATGCGCCCTCAACGGCGGTTTATTCCGATTGCGAGGTTTATCGCTATAGCCTGACCCGTATCTGGGATGAGCAGGCGCCGCGTGTTGTGTTTATCATGCTCAACCCCTCTACGGCGACCGAGGTGCAAAACGACCCGACAATCCAGCGTTGCGAACAACGTGCCCGAAAATTGGGATTTGGCGGTTTTTGCGCGGTGAACATCTTTGCCATTCGCGCGACTGATCCGCGGGATATGCGTGCGGCAAGCGACCCCGAGGGCCCAGATAATATGGCCGCGCTGGATGCCGCTGCCCAATGGGCAGACCTGAGCATCGCTGCGTGGGGTGTGCATGCAGAGCACCGTAACCAAGGGCCAATTGTGGCGGCACGTTTGCGAGCTGCTGGCCATCGTTTGCACCAGTTGGGTTTGACCAAAGCGGGCCATCCCCGCCACCCGCTCTATCTGCCATATACGGCGCAACCTCAGATTTGGCTCGCCTAAGAATAGAGCGGCCCAAGCTAAGACGGTATTAACCTGTTTCCGATTACAGTTTTGACGATTCTGTGAGAGTCTGCGCTTATATACTTCAGCGCATTTGTTAAATTTATGGAAAAGTTGTTATGTTGTGGTTAGCGGGATTGATGGGATTGATGGGGGTTGGCGCTGTATCTTTTGTGGAGCCTCACTCCGAAGAGGAGGAGGATACAACAGAGGCACAATCGGTGGCTGATGCAACATCCTTGCGTTGGACCGGGCAAGAGACGTCGCAAGAGAATGCTCCCGTAGATAATTATGACCCACGCGGCGGCGATGATGCGGCTTTGCTTGGTGCTTCTTCCACCACACAGCCAGACCAGATCATATTGAAAGAAGGCACCAATGGTGCGGATACCGTTGCAGGGACGCCTGAAGCGGATCACATGCGCGGGCGCGATGGTTCAGACGTCTTGAACGGGGGCAATGACAATGACGCATTGTACGGTGATGGCGGTGACGACACCCTGAACGGCGATGGCGGTAATGATACGCTGCATGGTGACCACGGCGGCGATGCCTTGAATGGCGGTGCGGATGATGACGTGCTGTTTGGTCACAGTGAAAACGATACGCTGTCTGGCGATGCTGGTGATGATTATTTACAAGGCTCTGCTGGCGATGATGAATTGGCTGGGGGCGATGGCGACGATACCCTGCAAGGTGGTTTAGACAATGACACGATTGTCGGGGGCTTGGGCGCTGACCTGCTGTTTGGCGGCTGGGGTAATGATGTCCTCAGCGGTGTGGTCCATAATGCGTCAGCCGGTGACCATGACAGCGGCGATTTCCTGAATGGCGGCGGCGGCGATGACAGTATTCTTGCGGGCGCAGGCGATATAATTACCGCAGGCTCAGGCGCGGATGAGATTGTTTTAGGGGATTGGATCACCTCCGGTGAGGCAGCGCAGATTTTGGATTATGCTCCCGAAGAGGATAACATCGTCTTGCTTTGGGATGACAGCGCAGGCGATAGCGCGGAACCGCAGATCAGCCTGAGTGACGACCCAGACACAACCGAACAGACGCTGATTTTGATGGATGGTGCGGTTGTTGCAGTGGTCAACGGCAGTGATCTGGAGCTCGGGGACATCACTTTGATCCCCTACAGCACGGCCACGCATCTTGGGTTAACTGCCTGATCCCGCCTGTATCAGCTAGGCTGCAATGCAATAAGTATTTGCCAACTGAGTAAAACCCGCCTAAACGCCACAAATCGCCTGCAACTGTTGGCGATTCCTCCATGGGCCTGCACTGGACGACATCCCGGGCTGCGCCATCTATTTTAACCTTTTGACAAGGAGACCCCGATGTCGATTACGAAAGAAGAAAAAGCCCGCTTGATGAGCGAATTTGGTGCCAAAGAAGGCGATACAGGTTCCCCAGAAGTACAAGTGGCAGTTCTTAGCTCGCGCATCGCGACACTGACAGAGCACTTCAAAACACACAAAAAAGACAACCACGGTCGCCGTGGCCTGTTGAAAATGGTTGCGACACGCCGCAAGCTTTTGGACTATGTTAAGTCCAAAGATGAGGCACGTTACCAAGACTTGATCAAACGTCTGGGCCTGCGCCGCTAAGCGCCAGCCTGACATTTATGTTCGGTTTAAACCGCGCCTTGTTTCACAGGGCGCGGTTTTTCTTTTGCCTATGGTCGTTTCTCAGGGCGTGACAACCTTGATGGCTTCGCCGCGCGCTTCAATCGCTTCTGCGGCATCCAGCAATATATCTTCACGGAAACGCCCGCCGATCAGCTGGGCGCCCAGCGGCACGCGGCCCATGTCACTTTTGCCAAATCCTGTAAATACCGACATCCCCGGCAAGCCCATCAGCGGCAAGCCCACTTGCGTCAACTGGGCTTCGATCACGCGGGGAAAATCTTCGAGGTCCAGCAAATCAGGGAAAGGCGGCTCTGAGGAGACAGGGCAAATCAGAACGGGGTACTTGGCCAAAAACGCCTGCCATTCGCGTAAAAAGCCCAAGCGCGCTTGCAGTGCGTCCAGTGTCTCATTCAGGTCGGGGACGGGGGTGAGCTGGTGCATTTCCGCCAGCACATGGTTGGCATCTGGATCGTCTTCTTGTGCAAATGCGGCCTGTGCGCCACGCGCCATTTCCGCCAGCCACAGTTGCGCCTGAAGGCGAGCAGGTTCGCGAAAGGGCGGGCAGTCGATTTCTTCGACCTGCCAACCTGCATCCACCAACCGTGCGGCAGCGTCACGCAACGCCCCTTCAACCAGCGGATCAGTTTGAAGGCCCTCGGGTGCTACACATAGCGCGGCACGGCGAGGGTAATCAGCGCCTTGTAGCGGCACGGCGCTGTGCCACGGATCACCCAGATCAACCTGTGACATCACGGCCAGCGATGTGCGCACATCGCGCACAGATCGCGCATGCGGACCCGATACCGCCATCAACTGCGCCCCAATATGCCGGTCTGCACTGGAGGGATTCCACGCCGCCACACGGCCCAGCGTAGGGCGGATGCCCTGCAAGCCACAGGCATAAGCAGGATAGCGGATCGAGCCGCCAATATCCGTGCCATGGCCCATCGCCCCGATGCCCGCCGCCGTGGCCGAAGCCGCGCCACCAGATGAGCCACCGGGCGTGATGCGCGGATTATGTGGATTTTTCGTATGCCCGTGCAGGGAGTTTCGCGTAAACCAGCGCAGCGAAAACGCAGGTGTATTTGTCCGCCCGACAATCACCGCCCCTGCATTGCGCAGATTCGAAACAACAGGGTTATCCATCTCCGCGATCAAGTCTTTCTGGATGCGCAGCCCGTTGGTGGTGGCAAAACCCTTTTGATCAACGTTCACTTTGGTGGTGATTGGCACACCCGCCAGCGGCCCCAGTTCCGCGCCACTTGCGCGTGCTGCATCAACAGCGTCGGCTGCTTTCAATGCAGCTTCATCGTCGCGTGCGACGACGGCGTTGATCGCGGGGTTCACGGCATCCATCCGCGCCAATGTGGCCTCTGTCACCTCCCTCGCTGTGATGCTGCCATCCTGTATCTGTGCCGCGATTGCGACACCGTCCAATTCCCAAAGCGCCATCTTCATCTCCTCGTTTTTACGGCAGCTTTGCACGAAGCCTGTGCCCCGACAATCAAATCAAATAAAAAGCAATCTATTGAACTGTGTCGGTGCCCACTTTATGGCCATAGGCCTACCTCAAAGGAATTTGCCATGACCGACACGCCCGATGTTGCACAGTTGCTTGCCACTGCCGAAGCAATTGTAAACGATTCCACGGCTGAAACTGCTGAAGTAGAAGCCGCAACTGTTGAGACAGTTTCCGCGTTTGAGGCGCGGTTGCAGCACCATTTCGCACGCGGCCCGTTCTTTGTGAAACTCCGCAATCGCCTCAAGACTGAAGGGCATGACGACCTCGCGCAGGATGTGTACCACTATTATCTGGCTGCGAATGTGCTGAAACACGGCGGTGGGAAAAGCTATCGCGAGTTGGAGAAGCTGACGGATCAGCCGTTTACGCTTCAGGATGAAGAGGGCAAGGCGCTGATTGATGTCACGGCGGACGGTTTCCTGTCTGGTTTAGTAAACACACTTCGTCAGGCACATGCGTTTTTAGAATAACCCTGATTGCAGCCTAGATAGCGCCTTAAACCACCATTCCCTTCCCATCGGCCTTATTCTGCTGTACACGCCGCCCTATCGACTTGCCGGCGCCCGGACCTCAGCGCCGACCAAACAAGATACCGAGGTCAGGGGGAATACGCCCTCTACGCAAATGGCCAACAGGCCTACACAGGAAACGATGATGTTTAACGAAGTTAAAAAATCTATGCAGTGGGGCGAAGAGACGCTTACACTGGAAACAGGGAAAGTTGCGCGTCAAGCCGACGGTTCTGTCATTGCCACATATGGCGAGACATCCGTTATGGCAAACGTGACATTCGCACGTGCGCAAAAGCCGGGTCAGGACTTTTTCCCGCTGACCGTACA
Organism: Sulfitobacter undariae; assembly: GCF_014196805.1. Lineage (GTDB taxonomy): Bacteria > Pseudomonadota > Alphaproteobacteria > Rhodobacterales > Rhodobacteraceae > Sulfitobacter > Sulfitobacter undariae. The sequence continues at coordinate 143,846 of NZ_JACIEI010000005.1, forward strand.
CTACAACGAGAAATATTACGCCGCCGGTAAAATCCCAGGCGGCTTTTTCAAACGCGAAGCGCGTCCAACTGAAAAAGAAACACTGACAAGCCGCCTGATCGACCGTCCGATCCGCCCGCTGTTTGTACCTGGCTTCAAAAACGAAGTTCTGGTGATGTGTACCGTTCTGTCCCACGATCTGGTGAACGACCCCGACATGGTAGCAATGATTGCGGCTTCCGCAGCTTTGACCATCTCTGGCGCGCCATTCATGGGCCCGATCGCTGCTTGCCGCGTGGGTTATGAGGGCGGCAACTATGTGCTGAACCCTGAAATCGACGACATGCAAGACCTCAAGAACAACCCTGATCAGCGCCTTGATCTGGTTGTCGCCGGCACAAAAGATGCCGTGATGATGGTTGAATCCGAAGCATACGAGCTGACCGAAGAAGAGATGCTGGGTGCGGTTAAATTCGCCCATGATCAAATCCAGCCGGTTATCGACTTGATCATTGATCTGGCCGAATCCGCTGCAAAAGAGCCGTTTGATTTCCAACCGGTTGATTACTCTGACCTCTCCGCAGCCGTTAAGGCCGCAGGCGAAGCAGACATGCGCGCCGCCTTCGCAATCGGTGACAAGCAAGAGCGTACAGCAGCAGTTGCTGCCGCACGTGACGTGATCAAAGCAGCCCTGACCGAAGAGCAGCTGGCAGACAGCAACCTTGGTTCCGCGATGAAAGGCCTCGAAGCCTCCATCCTGCGTGGCGACGTTGTTAAAACCGGTGTACGTATCGATGGTCGTAAGACTGACGAAATCCGCGATATCGTTTCCCAGACTGGCATCCTGCCACGTACACACGGCTCTGCCCTGTTTACACGCGGTGAGACACAAGGTCTGGTTGTGACCACATTGGGTACCGGAGACGACGAGCAGTTCATCGACGCGCTGCACGGCAACTTCAAATCCAACTTCTTGCTGCACTATAACTTCCCTCCCTATTCGGTTGGTGAAGTTGGTCGCGTAGGCCCTCCAGGCCGTCGTGAAATCGGTCACGGTAAACTTGCATGGCGCGCCCTTCAGGCCGTTCTGCCTGCCGCAACTGATTTCCCATACACGATCCGTGTTGTGTCCGAGATCACAGAATCCAACGGCTCCTCCTCCATGGCATCCGTTTGTGGTGGCTCCTTGTCGATGATGGATGCGGGCGTTCCGCTTAAATCCGCTGTTGCTGGTGTTGCTATGGGCCTGATCCTTGAGGAAAATGGCGAATACGCAATTCTGTCCGACATCTTGGGTGACGAAGACCACCTCGGCGATATGGATTTCAAGGTTGCGGGTACTGAAAACGGTATCACGTCCTTGCAGATGGACATCAAGATCGCAGGCATTACGCCTGATATCATGGAAAAAGCATTGGCTCAGGCCAAAGCGGGCCGTTTGCACATCCTTGGTGAAATGGGCAAAGCTATCTCTGGCGCGCAGGAATTCTCTGTGCATGCTCCACGCATCGAGACAATGCAGATCCCAACGGATAAAATCCGCGAAGTGATCGGTTCTGGCGGTAAAGTTATCCGCGAGATCGTCGAAGTGTCTGGCGCCAAAGTTGATATCAACGACGAAGGCATCATCAAAATCGCATCCCCGAACGGCGAAGCGATCAAGAAAGCCTACGACATGATCTGGTCCATCGTGGCCGAGCCAGAAGAAGGTGCCGTTTATACCGGTACCGTTGTGAAGATCGTCGATTTCGGCGCCTTCGTGAACTTCTTTGGCAAGCGCGACGGTCTTGTTCACGTCTCCCAGATCGAAAACCGCCGCCTGAACCACCCTTCAGATGTTCTGAAAGAAGGTCAGGAAGTGAAAGTGAAGCTTTTGGGCTTTGACGATCGCGGCAAGGTTCGCCTGTCCATGAAAGTGGTCGATCAGGAAACTGGCGAAGAAGTAAAAGAAGAGCCGAAGTCGGAAGAATAATCTTCCCCTAGGTTCTGTCTGAACGAAAAGACTCCGGATGTAATGTCCGGGGTCTTTTTTTTAATTACAACAGGATCGTTGAGGTGTTGATCGCAGCATTTAGGGATAGCGGTAGGGGGTTAAAGCGCTAAACGGGCGGCTACTCTATACAAGACGCAGCGGCGAGGCGTGGTTATTCTTCCAGCGTATCGGCAGCGGGCGCTAGCGTGCCAGAATCGTCATCACCGTTTTCCGTTTGCGGCACGTCTTCGATCACGGGCAATTCAGGTAGGTCCTGCCCCTCTACAACACCGATGATGGGGCCTAGTGCGCCAAATCCAATGTCATTTCGCCCTAATTCGGGCGCGCGCAGGCGGGAGACATTGCCATCAAAGTAAAGTGCATTGCGCAGCCCTAAATGGTCTCGAAAGAAGCTGCCAAAGGTGTGGAATGTCACAGGGCTGTTCGAGATCACAAACACGGCCTTGGTGCCATCATCCGATGTCCCGACACCATTGCGAATGTAGCGGGAGGTAGAGCTGCGCAGGAAGCGCGGATGCAATTCACCGTCGATTACCAGCATCGGGCCTGATTGCGTCGCACTGACGCAGTCAGGTGCTTCCTCAATATAACGCAATGTTTCGATCACATCGGCACGGCGGTCACGCAGGCATAGCACACCGTTGGGCAGCAGGCCGAAATTGCCCGGCCCTGCATTGCTGATCACAGTCTGGGCTGTCTCGCCGTCTTCGATATACAGGCCAACAGGGGCACGGTTGTCGTGGTACATGCCCGCATTTGTCGCAAAGCCGAGGGCAAAGCCCTGTTGTTCCAGTGCTGCGTTCAATGTGCCGAAATAGCCGTAAGGCCGTTCTGTATCAGGTTCATACAAAAACAGCCGTAGCATGTCGCGGTTGAGGTCGACTTCACAGACCGCGTAATCCGTGCCGTCATACGGCTGAACCGTACAGGTCGCTGCCTCAAGACGAAAAGGCAGTAATAGGGCGACGCCCGTTATCACTGCCCATAGTTTCATACGTTTGGGGTCTCGTCGTCATCTGGCGCATCCGCATCGCGGCGCACAATATCCTGTGACAACATCCGGCTGGTTTCGTCCATTTGGTCAAAAGTCATGTCCAATTGGAAACGTAACTCGGGTGCGAATTTCAGCGTGAGCCTTTTTGCAACCATCCTGCGCAACTCGTAATTGTTGCGAGCCAGCATTTTAAGCACGTCTTCTTTGCCGATCCCGCCCAAGGGCAGCACATACACCGTTGCGATGCGCAGGTCATTCGACATGCGCACTTCGCCCACGGTGATGGACATGCGGTTCAGCTCGGGATCGTGAACATCGCCACGTGCAAGGATTTCGCTTAACGCGCGGCGGGTTGTCTCGCCTACACGCAGTTGCCGTTGAGTGGGGCCAGCGCCCCCATGAGATTTGTTCTTTGCCATACTCCCCATCTATGCGCTCTGAACTTCTTTGCCAAGCGGCTGCGCGCAGGCTACACCTCTGAACAACTTATTAAGCGAGGTGCAGCGCATGACACAGACAACAGGTATCACAATTACAGGGGTTTCAGGCCGCATGGGCCAGATGTTGGTGCAGCAGGTTGCCACCAATCCCAAAGCGCACCTTGTCGGTGCGGTTGAGCGCGCAGGGCATGACTGGATTGGTCAGGACTTGGGGCAGGTGATGGGCGGCGCTGCAAATGGTGTGATTGTCACAGCCGATGCTGCCGCAGCCATGATAGAGGCTGATGCGGTGATAGATTTTACTGCGCCCCTTGCCACATTGGCTTTTGCTGCCGTGGCTGCGGATGCGGGCATTGTGCATGTGATTGGCACCACAGGGATGAGCGCGGATGAAATCGCCCAGCTCTCGTTGCCTGCCAAGCGTTCGGTGATTGTGCGTGCGGGTAACATGAGCCTCGGCGTGAATTTGCTTACGCAGCTGACGCGCAAGGTCGCTGCGGCGCTGGATGAAGATTTTGACATCGAAATCATCGAATCGCACCATAATCAGAAAGTGGATGCGCCTTCAGGCACGGCCTTGATGCTGGGCGAAGCCGCCGCCGAAGGGCGCGGGGTGGCGCTGGCGGATGTAAGCGATTCGGGCCGTGACGGGATCACAGGGGCACGCAAACGCGGCGATATCGGCTTTTCTGCCATTCGCGGGGGTGACATTGTGGGCGAACATGACGTGATGTTCGCTGGCGCAGGCGAGCGGATTGTCTTACGACACATCGCCTCTGATCGCGCAGTGTTTGCGCGTGGGGCGCTCAAGGCGGCGCTGTGGGGACAGGGCCGCAGCCCGGGCGAATATGATATGCTGGATGTATTGGGCCTGAACGGCTGAAACGGCGGAGAAAAAACCGCCTAAACAGTTAAAAATCGACAGCGATGCCCTTTTTCTCCCAATCGCCATAGCGCACAGCCTCTGGCCCGTCGCGGCCTCCCAGTTCGGGGGGCAAATCCAAATCTTGGCTGTTCGCGCGGCGCTCTGCGGCTTCGGCCAAGGCGCGCAAGGCGGCAGGCGGCAGATCGGGTTCTGGCACTGGCGTAGGGGGAATCGGATTGTCAGGTACGGGTGGTTCTTTGGGTGTCGGGTTCTTGACCATGGGGCGTTCCTTTATCAACTCTCTCTTGATATACGGCGCTGCTTGCCCCAGACAACCGTAAGCCTGCCAAAAGAAAGCCCGCATTATGTCAGACACCGGCGTTGCCGCACGTAAATCCGCTGTATTCCTTCTCGATGAGATATTGGGGGAGGGGAAATTAATGTCGGAACTGCTCGGCGCAGGTGTGCTGGACCGATTACCGCCTGATGACCGCGCCCGTGCCCAACGCCTGGCGCAGGATACTTTGCGCGGCTTGGAACGTGCGGATCGCATTTTGCAAAAGCACCTTAATAAATACCCGCCGCTGACCGTCCGCAATGCGCTACGCATCGGCACGGTTGAGCTGTGCACCGGCGGTGCCGCGCATGGTGTCGTGAATGCGATGGTATCAGTCGTGTCGGGCGATCGCCATTTGAGCCACCTCAAAGGTCTCACCAATGCGGTTTTGCGCAAAGTCGCCGCTGAAGGGCCAGAAGCATGGACCGCCCGCCGCGCCCCGCGTTTGCCGAAATGGCTGCGCGGACCGTTGGTTGAGGCGTGGGGCGCTGATGCGATGGCCGCCATGGAGACCGTACATTTCAACGGTGCGCCGCTAGATCTCACTGCCAAAGGTGATCCCGCTGAACTGGCGGAACGTCTGGGTGGCACGTTGCTGCCGACGGGGTCCGTGCGTCTGTATGACGGTGGTCAGGTTTCTGCCATGGAAGGTTTCGCTGAGGGCGATTGGTGGGTGCAAGACGCCGCCGCGGCCCTTCCCGCCAAGATTTTAAACGCGCAACCATGCGAGGTGGTTGTTGATCTATGTGCCGCACCAGGCGGTAAAACCATGCAACTTGCCGCTACAGGCGCCGAAGTGCGCGCCGTGGATGACAGTCACTCACGGATGCAGCGGGTGAAGGAAAACCTGACGCGCACAGGTTTGACTGCGCGGACCTTCATCAAAGACGCCCGCCAGTTTCAGGGCGAATTTGACGCGATCTTGCTGGATGCGCCCTGCTCGGCCACAGGGACGATTCGCCGTCACCCTGATTTGCCTCACGCCAAAGATGGATCGGATTTCGGTGCGTTGATGGAGCTGCAAGAAGAAATGCTGGATCACGCTTGGTCGATGCTCAAGCCGGGGGGGCGGATGGTCTTTTGTACCTGTAGCCTGTTGCCCGACGAAGGCGAGGTGCAGATCGACGAGGCGCTTGAACGCCACGGCGACATGACCGTGGACCGCGACGCGCTGAATATTGCAGGGATTGATCCGGCTTGGATATCCTCTGAAGGTGGATTGCGGTTGCGCCCAGATTTCTGGGCCGAGCAAGGCGGCATGGACGGATTTTATATCGTTTGTCTGCGTAAATCTGGTTAAAGCGACGAGGCTAAAGGTTGTCCGCAGGTTTTGCAGGCAGCCTATCGCCGAAATGCAATGGAGCAGCTGGTTGAGCCAGAAAAAACGATGACTCCGCCCGATGGGTGCAATAGACTTCCACAAGCGCCAAGAGAGCGCATAGGCAGAGCACATGACCCAAGTTTCACAATTTAGCGCGTTCCGGACGCGTGTTTTGAATAGGTTGCACGCCCGTGCAGCAACACGCGCACGTGGACAGGTGCGCGGATTCGTGTCGTCGCCAGAGCCGCGCACAATCGGGTCATTTGCACGCGGGCGTCAGTTGTCTGCTGGGAACTTCTTGTTTGCGGGCAGTCTGCTCGTGGCGCCTAATCAGTCGCCATGGAAGCTGGATGCGCCTGATGCGGCTTTTGCGCAGGCATTGCATGGATTTGCATGGATGGATGATTTGGCTGCGGTGAGTGACAATGCGTCACGCAACGCCGCGCAAAGCTGGTTGTGGCAATGGATTGATCTGTACGGCGGAGGGGGTGGTCCCGGGTGGACCCCTGATTTAACGGGTCGGCGATTGATCCGCTGGATTAACCACGCATTGTTTGTCCTGCGTGGTGTGGGTGAAAATGCCCCTGACAGCGATGCCTTTTATCGCTCGTTGGTACAGCAAACCAAATTTCTTTCCAAACGTTGGCACGCAGCCACACCCGGACTTGCGCGGTTTGAAGCGCTGACAGGGCTGATCTATGCGGGTCTGTCTTTGGAGGGGCTAGAGTCTCTTGCTGATCCCGCCGTCAAAGCGTTGGCGCATGAATGTGAGGTTCAGATCGACGCCCAAGGCGGGGTGCCGACACGTAATCCAGAAGAATTGCTGCATGTTTTCACCTTGCTGACATGGGCCGCTGCGGCGTTGTCTGATGCGGGGCGCGGCACGCCGCAGGCGCATTTGGCCGCTATTGACCGCATCGCGCCGACGCTGCGCACGCTGCGCCACTCTGATGGTGGGCTCGCGCGGTTTCATGGGGGCGGCCGCGGTGCCGAGGGATGGCTGGATCACGCGCTTGCTGCGTCGGGTGTGCGTGGGGGGCAACCAGAAGGGCTGTCGATGGGCTATGCCCGCCTGTCTGCGGGCCGCACTAGCGTTATTATCGATGCCAGCCCGCCTCCGGGTGGCGCGGCCTCTGCTGCGGCCCATGCATCTACTTTGGCGTTTGAGCTGACATCGGGGCGGCGTCCGTTGATTGTAAACTGTGGTTCGGGCGCTTCCTTTGGTCTAGATTGGCGGCGGGCGGGCCGCGCGACGCCTTCGCATTCGGCTTTGGTGCTGGGGGGCTATTCCAGCGCCCGTCTGGACACGACTGACAGCCGTACTGGCGTTGAGGCATTGATTGACGGGCCGACTTATGTGCCTGTCGAAATCGCCCAAGTCAGTGACGGCATCAAGTTCCAAGGGGGCCATGACGGCTATGTCCTGACTCATGGGCTGACCCATGCACGCACGCTGGAATTGACCAACGATGGTCGCGCTGTGGCAGGCGAAGACATGCTGCTCGCATTGGAAGAGTCTGGAAAACGCCGCTTTGACCGTGCGCTGGATCGTACAACGCTAAAAGGTATCGGGTTTGAGCTCCGCTTTCATTTGCACCCAGAGGTAGATGCGACGCTGGATTTAGGCGGCGCTGCCGTTTCGATGGCGCTAAAGTCTGGCGAAATATGGGTTTTTCGCCATGATGGCACTGCTAAATTGACAGTGGAACCAGGTGCTTATCTGGAGGCGACACGCCTTAAACCCCGCGCCGCATTACAGATTGTTCTGACCGGACGTGCAATTAATCCCCAAACACGGGTCCGCTGGTCCTTGTCCAAAGCGCAGGAAACTGCGATTGGCGTGCGTGATTTGGAACGGGATGACCCGTATCTTGACGACGAATGACCAAAGGAGCCCTGCCATGGCTGATCTATACCCTGTAAAACGCGCCCTTCTTTCAGTTTCCGACAAGACCGGATTGGTCGATTTCGGCAAGGCGCTGAGCGCTGCCGGTGTTGAGCTACTGTCCACTGGCGGAACAGCCAAGGCACTCCGCGAGGCTGGCCTGACGGTCAAAGACGTATCCGAGGTGACAGGCTTTCCCGAGATGATGGATGGCCGCGTCAAGACATTGCACCCTGTTGTGCATGGTGGCTTGCTGGCGTTGCGCGACAATGCGGGGCATGTGGCGTCGATGGATGAACATGGCATCGGCGGGATCGATCTGGTTGTTGTGAACCTCTATCCGTTTGAAGAAACCGTTGCCAAAGGCGCGGAATATGACGAGGTGATCGAGAATATCGACATCGGTGGCCCCGCGATGATCCGCTCAGCCGCGAAAAACCATGGCTTTGTTAGTGTGATTGTCGATGTCGAAGACTACGCGCCGTATATTGCCGAGCTGGAGGCCAACGATGGTCAGACCACCTATGCACTGCGCCAACGTCTTGCCCAAACAGCATATGCGCGCACTGCGGCCTACGATACGGCAGTCAGCACATGGATGGCAGAGGCCGTGGGCGGCACGCCGCGCCGCCGCACTTTTGGCGGTACGTTGACGCAAACATTGCGTTACGGCGAAAACCCGCATCAGTCGGCAGCGTTTTACAGCGATGGCAGCAGCCGCGCTGGGGTGGCTACGGCCAAACAGCATCAGGGCAAAGAACTGTCTTACAACAACATTAACGACACTGACGCAGCGTTTGAACTGGTGTCGGAGTTTGATCCGACCAACGGCCCTGCCGTTGCGATCATCAAACACGCCAACCCTTGTGGCGTAGCGACAGGCAAAACAATGGCCGAAGCCTATGCGCGTGCCTTTGATTGTGATCGTACTTCTGCCTTTGGCGGTATCATCGCGCTGAACCAAACGCTGGATGCTGCCACAGCCGAAGCGATTTCTGGCATCTTTACCGAAGTTGTCATTGCACCCGACGCAGATGCCGATGCGATTGAAATTTTCGCAGCCAAGAAAAACCTGCGTTTGCTGACCACAGGTGGTCTGGCAGATACCAGCATTGCGCGTCTTGCCCCGCGTCAGGTGTCAGGGGGCTGGTTGGTTCAGGATCGTGATATCGGCAAGATCAGCATGGATGACTTGAAGGTTGTGACCAAACGCCAACCTACAGACCAAGAAATGAGCGATATGCTGTTTGCGTGGACTGTTGCCAAACATGTTAAATCGAATGCGATCATCTACGTTAAAGATGGTGCAACCGTTGGTGTGGGCGCAGGCCAGATGAGCCGCGTTGACAGCACGCGCATTGCCGCACGCAAAGCACAAGATATGGCCGAGGCCATGGGGCTTCCTGCGCCACTTACGCAAGGATCAGTTGTGGCGTCTGACGCGTTCTTCCCCTTTGCTGACGGTTTGGTTACAGCAGCCGAAGCAGGCGCAACCGCGCTGATCCAGCCCGGCGGTTCTATGCGTGACGAAGAAGTGATCGCCGCCGCCAATGACGCAGGGCTAGCGATGGTGTTTACTGGTATGCGTCATTTCCGGCACTAAATGAGGGGGCGGTCAGTATGCGGATAATTTTATGGGCAGGATTGGCAGCTTTGGCTGTCGATCAGATTTGCAAATATGTGGTGATCCACATGATGGAGCTTGCACGCATCCGCAGTATTGACGTGTTGCCTCCGCTGCTGAACTTCCGCTATGGTGAAAATCGCGGGATAAATTTCGGTCTATTTGGCGGGGGCTCAGAGGCGAGCCGGATTATTTTAAGCACGCTGGCGGTATTGCTCTGCATCGCTATTCTGTGGTGGGCGCGTAAAAATGCGCAAACCACATTGGCAAAAATCAGTGCAGGTTTTTTGATCGGCGGCGCGCTGGCCAATGTGCTGGATCGTCTACTTTACGGCTATGTTCTTGATTTCCTTAATGTGTCTTGCTGCGGCATCAACAATCCCTTTGTGTTTAACACCGCCGATATCTTTATATTTGCGGGCGCTTTAGGGTTGGTTATCTTTGCCGAAGACGGGCGCGGCGGGGCCAAGGCCAAAGGTGGTAAAAAGCCTCGTAAGCCGATAGTGTAAAAAGCTGGGTGACATTGCCACCCAGCCTGCGATATTGAGAGACAGTGGCGGTCTGGAGGCCTTTGATGCGTAAAATTGCTTTGTTGTTTGTACTGCCTGTAATTGTTGCGGGATGTGCCAACGTGGGCCTGCGTGATTTGCGCAGTAACTCCAAGGGTCCTGATGAATTCGGCATTCAGCCTGTGAATACACTTGCTGAACCAGCAAACTACCGCGACCTGCCCACGCCGACGCCCGGTGGTTCAAACCGCGCGGATCGCTCGGCACTTGCTGAGGGCGCAAAAGCATTCGGTGGCAGCCTTGGAAACCCAGATGGGCCTGTGCCGGCGGCTGATGGCGCGCTGGTGCAACATGCCAGTCGCTTGGGCGTGAGCGCGAACATCCGCGAAACCTTGGCGCAGACCGATGCAGACTTCCGACGCCGCAAGCAGCGTTTGACGCAATTCCGTATTGTGCCAGTTGACCGCTACAATCAGGCTTACCGTAAGGAAGCACTGGATGCTCAGGCGGAGAAAAGCCGTTGGCAACGTGCAGGGGCACGTACACCCTCTGCGCCCCCAGCAAACTAATAGCATTACATATCTGTGATTTTACCGACCGCGGCTTGATCCTGCGTGCGGGTTGCGTACCTATGTACGCAAAGCCCCTTTGGCTGACCGAAAAGGACTACCCTGATGATGCGATACGCCCGAACTGCCCTGTTATCCGCTGCGCTTATGCCCGCTGTGGCATTTGCCCAGACCAGCCCAGAGTCCAGCGGCAAGGTAACGGACTTTGTACTGGATAACGGCATGCAGGTCGTCGTTGTCGAAGACCACCGTGCCCCTGTTGTGCAGCATATGCTGTGGTATCGCGCCGGATCAGCGGATGAACCGAAAGGCTCATCTGGGGTGGCGCATTTTCTGGAGCATCTCCTGTTCAAGGCGACTGACAAACTGGAAGCGGGTGAGCTGTCAGCAACGGTTGCGGCGAATGGTGGGCGCGATAACGCTTTCACCAGCTACGATTACACCGCGTATTTCCAGCGTATTGCATCGGATCGTCTGGAACTGATGATGACAATGGAAGCAGACCGGATGAAGAATATCCGCCTGACGCCAGAAAACATCGCGACCGAGCGCAAAGTGGTCATAGAAGAGCGCAACCAGCGCACAGAAAACAACCCGCAAGCCTTGTTTGGGGAGCAGATCAGCGCCGCACAATATCTCAATCATCGCTATGGCACGCCTGTCATTGGCTGGATGCATGAGATGGAAGAGTTGGACTTGGAGGATGCGCTGTCGTTCTACGAGACGTATTATTCGCCCAACAACACTGTGCTGGTTGTATCAGGTGACGTGACCCCAGACGAAGTCCGAGCCCTAGCTGAAAAATACTATGGCCCCATCCCCGCTAACCCCGAATTGCCCGAGCGCTTGCGTACCGAAGAACCACGCCAGAACGCAGAGCGGCGGGTGATCTTTCGCGATGCCCGCGTCGCACAGCCGTATATCTCGCGCAGCTACCTTGTGCCGGAGCGCGACAGCGGGGCGCAGGAAACAGCCGCCGCGCTGACGATCCTGAGCGAAATTTTGGGAGGCGGTACAACATCTTTCCTCACTGAAAAACTGCAATTTGATACGCAGGTCGCCACCTATTCTGCCACTGGCTATTCGGGTGTGTCGCTGGATGACACAACTTTCCGTATCATCATGGTGCCTGCTGATGGCGTGAGCCTTGAAGAAGGCGAAGCCGCTTTGGATCAGGCCTTGGCTGAGTTCACGAAAAAGGGCGTTGATGCAGAGCAGTTGGAGCGGATCAAACTGCAAATCCGTGCGTCAGAAATCTATGCGCAAGACAACGTCGATGGCATCGCCAACCGCTATGGCAGCGCGTTGACATCCGGTTTGACGATTGAGGATGTTCAGGCATGGCCTGACATTCTAGACGCAGTCACTGCCGAAGACATCATGCAGGCCGCAACACTCTTGCGCCGCGAAGCATCTGTGACGGGGTGGTTGATGCGCCCTGAGCAAGGAGAAGCCCAATGATCCGTTTCGCAACTGCCCTGTTTGTCGGGGCCGCCGCTGCACTACCTGCCTATGCAGAAGTTGATATCCAGACAGTCACGTCCCCGGGAGGGATAGACGCCTGGCTGGTCGAAGAACACTCCTTGCCTTTTGTTGCAATCGAGATCGCGTTCACAGGTGGCACATCGTTGGATGTGGATGGTAAGCGCGGCGCGGTGAATCTGATGACGGGATTACTGGAGGAAGGTTCAGGCAATCTGGATGCGCGTGGCTTTGCGCGTGCGAAAGAAGCGCTGGCCAGCAGCTTTGGTTTCAGCGCGGGACCGGATCAATTGACAATTTCAGCGCGTTTTTTGACCGAGAACTTTGACGAATCTGTCGCGTTGCTGCGCGATGCGATGCAAAAACCCCGTTTTGATGATGGCGATATCGAGAGGGTGCGCGCGCAAGTTTTGTCGAATCTGGCCTTTGATGCAAAAGACCCCAATGACATTGCTAGCAAGACATTTGCGACCATGGCCTATGGCGAACATCCTTACGGCACAGTTGAGGCGGGCACCCCCGAAAGCCTTGCGGCGCTGACCCGTGATGATTTGCTGGAGGCGCACAGAAACGTGTTGGTACGTGACCGTGTGCTGGTTGGCGCAGTCGGGGATATCACGCCCGAGCAGCTTGGTGCACTGCTGGATGCCGTGATGGGCGACCTGCCGCAAAGCGGGGCTATGATGCCGCCGAAGATAGAGCCGCAGATCAAGGGTGGCACTACGGTGGTTGAGTTCGACACCCCGCAATCCGTGGCTCTCTTTGGTCAGCGCGGCATTGCGGTGGATGACGATGACTATTTCGCGGCTGTTCTGCTTAACCAAATTCTGGGGGGTGGCTCGTTTGAGAGCCGCCTGATGCAAGAAGTCCGTGAGAAACGTGGCCTGACCTACGGCGTCTATTCTTACCTGTCCTCCCGCAATTTGGCGAACGCCTATATGGGGTCTGTCAGTTCTGCCAATGACCGCATCGGCGAGGCGATTGAGGTGATCCGTGAGCAATGGCGTTTAGCAGCCCAAGACGGCGTGACCGAGAAGGAATTGCAGGATGCAAAAACCTATCTGACGGGCGCCTACCCGCTGCGGTTTGATGGGAATAGCACGATTGCGGGTATTCTGGTCGGGATGCAGTTGATCGGGCTGGATGCGGATTACATCAAAACCCGCAATGAACGTGTGGAAAGCGTGACACTGGAGGACGTGAAACGCGTTGCAGGTGAGTTAATGGAACCTGATGCGTTACATTTTGTGGTTGTGGGCAAACCTGAAGGGGTTGTGTCCGAGTAAACGGCTGTCGATCTGCCCTACTTTGGGGCAGATCGTTAATCTATCGGTAAGCCTAGTCGGGCGTCACTCTCCGTAGGGAACCCAGATGTTTTTGACTTCGGTTGACTGGGTGAGGAAGGTCTTCGCGTCCGGTTTTGCCCAATCTATCGCTTGGCCGTTTTGAACCCATGTGCGTTTAAGATTGCTGGCAGATCCCTGTTCAATCACCTTGTCCAACTCGGGGGCGCTAAAGCTCCAGACCGCGTCGATATCCATATGACGGGCCATGGCATCTGCGACGTCATTGTGGGGGCCTGTCAGGATATTGACGACACCCGCAGGGACATCCGAAGTTTCAAGTATTTGCGCAAAATCCGTAGCGGCGAGCGGGAAAGGCTCGGAGGCGCTGAGGATCACGCGGTTGCCCATGGCAATGGCAGGGGCCATCACTGCGACCAGCCCAAGCAGGGGACTTGTTGCTGAGCAAAGTGCCCCGATCACCCCAACGGGTTCTTTCATGGCCAGAGCCACACCGCGGATGGGAACGCCATGTACTTGGCCATCGTATTTATCGGCCCATGCCGCATAGGTGAAAAGGCTCTGCACTGCGGCTTCGACCTCTTTTGCCCCTGATTTCCCACCTTGTAGGGCGTCTAGGCTATGGGCGAACTCTTCACCGCGCACGGCTAGGTTTTCAGCGATGAAATAGAGGATTTGGGCGCGCAGATGGCCTGTGGTTTTGCTCCAGCCTTTGGCGGCATGGGCCGCTTCAACAGCGTTGCGTATATCTTTGCGGGATGCCTGAGGCGCGTGGCCCAGCAAGGTGCCGTTCTTGGCATAGACGGGCGTAGAGTAACCGCTGTCGGGCCGTGCCTGTTTGCCCCCGATATAGAGTTTCGCCGTGCGGTCAATTGCACCGCTTGGCGTACCAGAGCCTGACATTGCTTCTACAGATTTTAGTGGCTTGGGTTTGGATTTGGGTTTTGTATAGGCCGCAAGCCCCTCCCAGCCGCCTTCACGCCCAAAGCCGCTTTCGCGCACGCCGCCAAAACCTGCGGCCGCGTCCATCATATTGGTGCCGTTGATCCAGACAATGCCCGCCGCCAGCTTGGGCGCGATATCCAGCGCAAGGTTGATGTTCTCGCTCCAGACCGTTGCGGCAAGGCCGTAGCGGGTGTTGTTGGCGATGCTCACGGCTTCTTCCGCAGTGCGGAAAGTGGTCGAGACCAACACGGGACCAAAGATTTCTTCCTGCATCAAGGTATCGGCGGGATAAAGGCCAGTGATTAGGGTCGGCGGATAAAAGCTGCCTTCATAGGGCATCTCACAGGCGGCGACATGGGTGCTGCCTGCGGTATTGGCGGCAACTTTTGCTGTGATCATCTCCAATTGTTTGGGGTCAACGATCGCGCCGACATCGATGCTTTTGTCGAGCGGAGAACCAACACGCAGTTTATCCATACGCGCGCGTAGTTTTGCATAAAACAGGTCGGCAACGGGCTCATGCACCAGCAACCGTGACCCAGCGCAGCAGACCTGACCTTGGTTGAACCAGATCGCATCAACCAAGCCTTCAACGGCGGAATCCAGATCAGCGTCGTCAAACACGATGTAGGGGGATTTGCCGCCCAGCTCCAATGTCAGGGCTTTGCCACTGCCTGCTGTCGCCTCGCGGATGCGGCGGCCAACGGCGGTTGAACCAGTGAAAGCGACCTTGTCCACATCCGCGTTGACGATCATTTCACCGACGGTGCCATCGCCCGTGACGATGTTTACCACGCCTTTTGGTACGCCAGCTTGGCCACAGATATCGGCAAACAGCAGCGCGGTCAGCGATGTATATTCCGCTGGTTTCAGCACCACAGTATTGCCCATCGCCAGCGCTGGCGCGACTTTCCATGCCAGCATGAGCAGCGGGAAGTTCCACGGGATCACCTGACCGCACACGCCAAGGGCGGCGGCATCGGGCAGTTCGCTTTCCATCAGTTGGGCCATGCCCGCGTGATAATAAAAATGCCGCTGGGCCAGCGGGATGTCGATGTCACGGGCTTCGCGGATGGGCTTGCCGTTGCCCAGCGTTTCCAAAACCGCAAAGAGGCGGCTGTGTTTTTGCAAAAGCCGGGCCAGCGCATAAAGCACCTTTGCGCGGGCGTGTCCGCCTGCGGCTTCCCACTTTGGTTGGGCCGTGCGGGCGGCTTTGACGGCGGCATCCACATCGGTTTGGGTGCCTTGGCTGATCTGCGCAAGGATCTCGCCATTGGCGGGATTGCGGCTCTCGAACAGGCCGGCAGGCGGTGTCATTTCACCGTTAATGAAATGGCCAAAGCGGCTGCCTTGATCCACAATCCAAGCCAGCGCTTCGGCGGCGGATTCAGGGGCAGTCCCATAATCCATGGTCTCAAAAATATCGGAAACGGTCATATCTGGGCCTCTGGATCAGGATGTAGGATGGCGGTAGGCGGCGGAATAATTGCCGCTAACGTGATGTTCTAACTGGCGCTCAATATCGTTTAGCAACGAGGACGCGCCAAAGCGGAACAGGTCGGGTTGCAACCAGCGATCGCCCAGTTCCTCTTTGATCAGCGCCAAATAGGTGATCGCGTCTTTGGCTTTGGATATCCCGCCTGCGGGTTTATAGCCCACGCGGTAGCCTGTGCGGTCATAGAAATCACGGATGGCGCGGATCATCACCAAGGTCACTGGCAGGGTCGCGTTAACGCTTTCTTTGCCTGTTGATGTCTTGATGAAATCAGCACCAGCCATCATGCACACAAGGCTGGCACGGGCCACATTGCGTAGGCTGCCAAGCTCGCCCGTGGCGAGGATCGCTTTGACGTGGGCATCGCCACAAGCGGCGCGGAATATGCGCATTTCATCATAGAGCGCCTGCCAGTTGCCTTCCAGTACATGGCGACGGGAAATGACGATGTCGATCTCGGCGGCACCTGCTGCCACGCTTTGCTCGATCTCGGCGATGCGCAGGGGCAGGGGGGAGAGGCCCGCAGGAAAGCCCGTAGATACCGCTGCAACAGGGATGCCCGTCCCGCGCAAGGCGTCAACGGCGGGGGCGATCATTTCGTGGTACACGCAGACCGCGCCGGTGGTGATGGGTGGCATGCCAAGTGCGTCTAGCACAGATGCGGCAACGGGTTGGCGTGCTTTGGCGCACAGGCGGCCCACGCGACGGGCTGTATCATCGCCTGACAGGGTGGTGAGATCAATGCAGGTTACCGCCTTGAGCAGCCAAGCCGCCTGATGCGCCTTTTTAACTGAGCGCCGCGCGGGCAATGACGCTGCGCGGCGCTCAATTGCAGAGGTGTTGGCCTGCGCGCTCAGCACCCAATTCAAATCAAGAGGCATGCCCGCATTGCGCGGTTCTGTGACTTGAGGGAGCTGTGTCGCCGCAACGGCGGCAGTGGAATATGTGTCGACGGACATGGCGGCACCTTTCGGAAAATTACCCCCGCAAGGTCGCATGCCAGTCCGTTATATTGCAAGCTGTAAGGCGGTGGATGACGGGTTAGCTGCCGCGATAGGTGGAATAGCCAAACGGCGACAGTAACAGCGGTACATGATAATGCGCATCCGCGTCCGAAATGCCAAAGCGTAGCGGGATAACGTCTAAAAAGCGGGGTGTCTCGGGCGCGGTGCCAATGCTGTTCAGATAGGCGCCTGCTTCAAACACCAGCTCGTAGGTGCCTGTTTGAAACTCGGTCACGGGTAGAATGGGGCTATCTGTGCGACCATCCGCATTGGTGCGCATCTGGGCGCATTGCGTGCGCACCTCGCCTTCAAGGCGGTAAAGGGTGATTTGCATGTCAGCAGCGGGGAGGCCCAATGCCGTGTCGAGAACGTGAGTTGTAAGGTAACCAGTGGACATTGTTTTACTCCGGTTCGGGTTATGGCGACGAAGTGCAGCAGAAGGTGGCCTGCGTTTTCTACGTCACGTTGTATCGGGCGGGTGTCATGACCCTAGACATCGCCCTGATTCGAAAAATAATCAAAGTGATTCGCCAAAACGCTGATTTTGGCCGTTTTTTGTTTTGACGAGCGAATCACTCTCAGCCTATATCTAGGGCCGTAAGCTCCGGTGCACCAATTTTGTGGCAACAAAATCTATATTTGGTAGTCGGAGGCGGGGGAAAGTAATGATTAAGATTTTTGTAATGTTTGCAGCTGTACTTGTCGTGCAGGTGGGTACTGGTGTGGCGAAGGCGGATCCATCGCTTGGGCAAGCGTCATTCGTTTTTGACGGGGAGACTGTCGAGATCACGCCTAACTCGGCTGACGCTGTCAAATACACAAGTCGGTTTGCTAGGCTGACAGCATCCTGCGACCCAAACTGTATTGCACCGCAATCGGCCGCGGTGGGCATCGAAACGGTGATCGAACCGCAGGTGCTGGAGTTTTTGGAGAACACAGTGGGCGAGGGGACGGGGTTGCTGGTGGATGCGCGGATGCCAGAAGATCGGGCGTTGGGCTTCATTCCGGGGTCGGTCAACTTGCCACATGCCGCGATGGCCAAAAGAGAAGACGAAGGCGCCCGTCAGCCCATCTTGATGGCATTAGGTGCCCGTAGTTTTGAAGATGTATACAATTTTGCAGATGCACAAAATTTGATGATTTACGACAATGGTCCGTCACAAAATGATGCAGGCGAGTTGATCGCGCATTTGCTTGAGGTCGGCTATCCACCAGAAAAAATACGCTATTATCGTGGCGGCATGCAGGTTTGGTCCGTGTTGGCCCTGACGGTACAGGAGTAACGGTATGAAGAAAGACAAACCCAAGATATCATTTACGACTGGTCCTGCCAGTGATGTTGTGCGGTCTGCGCCTGCCGAAGGGCAAAGTCGTGCGCAAATGAAAGCGGCACCGGCCGCTGGAAAATCGACTGTAATGCCCAAGTCACACGATGCATCCAAACCGCTAGGAGCAGGCGCAACTTCTGGACTGAGTTCGAGTACACCAAAGCGGCATTCTGCTCCACTAATTGCGCAGGCCGCGCCGCGCAGCATGTTCACACCTGTCTTGGCTGTCGTCTCTCTGCTGACCGTTGGGTTGGGCGTGGCAGCGGTTTTCCTTTGGCAGGATGACAATCTGCAAGCAGCGACCGTACCAGCGCGCGCATCAGAACAGACGAAAGTCACAGCGCAAGGCGTGAGCGAGCCGGCCTCACTTGACTCAGTGACGCGCGCAGCAACGCCTGATCTGACAGATTTAGCGAACCGTGATCAGACTGGCAAAGCCGCGGGAGGCTCTGTAGTGGCCAATCTTGCGGCGGCCGTTCAGGTTGTGATGTATCCTGCAGAAAACCCTGCTGTTGTCTTGCAACAAACACCTGTCGCCGAAGAAGCAGTAGATTTGGTTGCCGAGGAAATGCAGGTTTTGCGTGCAGGTATCCTTGCGGGCGACTATGAAATTGACGTGATTGAACAGAATGGCGTTGGGCGTTCATCGCTCCGCTTTATCGGCGCTGAAGAAACCGGTAACGCGGCCAAGGCCGTCTTGATGCAAGCCATCACCGAAGGCCGCATCACAGCGCCCAAGCACATGTGGACGGCGGAAGGCCCTGTAGACATTGATACGTTGATGTTCGATCTGGTGCAGACCGCACTTGCAGCGGATGGCACAGTTGAAGGTGCCGATGCTGCGCGCGACATGTCCCGCACGACATTTATGGTGTCGAGAATCCAGTCCAGCAAAGTGGATGGTAAGCGCCACTACACCGTTGGGGCTGGTGACAGCCTCGCGTATATTTCACTCCAATTCTACGGTAAGCCAGATGCGTTCCAGCGCATCGTCGATGCAAACCGTAAAACGCTACAATCGCCCGAAAAGATCCAGATAGGCCAGCGGTTAATAATACCCAGCTGATAAAAACAAAAATAGACGTCTCAGCGACAATCGGGCGATCAACAGGCCGGACAGAAATGTCTGGCCTGTCTGTATTTTGGGGCCTCTTTGCAAATTGCAGGGGGGGCCGTTTTTGTGCAAGGTGGATGTGGGCTTAGGCAAAAGGACACAGCATGACACGTTACCCCAGAGATTTCACCGGATATGGTAGCAAGCCAGTTAACGTAGAGTGGCCAAATAAGGCGCGGATCGCAGTCCAGTTTGTCCTGAATTATGAAGAGGGGGGCGAAAACTGCCTGTTGCACGGGGATGCCGCCTCCGAAGCTTTCCTCTCCGAAATTGTTGGCGCAGCCCCTTGGCCGGGTCAGCGGCATTGGAACATGGAAAGCATCTATGACTACGGTGCACGAGCAGGGTTTTGGCGGTTGCACCGCTTGTTCACAGGGGCGGGTGTTCCCGTCACCGTCTACGGTGTCGCCAGCGCGCTTGCCCGTGCGCCTGAACAGGTCGAAGCGATGCAATCCGCAGGGTGGGAAATTGCCAGCCACGGCTTGAAGTGGATTGATTACCGCGACCATAGTGCGGAGCTTGAAGCCGCTGATATGGCCGAAGCAATCCGCCTTCATACGGAAGTGACAGGCGAGGCACCGCGCGGCTGGTATTGTGGCCGCACCAGCGCCAACACCGTTTGCCTTGCGGCCGAAACGGGTGCATTTGATTATGTCTCGGACACCTATGATGATGATTTGCCATATTGGTCCGACATCGCGGGCACCGACCAATTGATCATTCCCTACACGCTGGATTGCAATGATATGCGATTTGCAACGCCGCAGGGGTTCAACTCGGGTGATCAGTTCTACACCTACCTGTGTGATACGTTTGACGCGCTTTACGCCGAGGGCGAAGCAGGCGCTGCCAAGATGATGTCGATTGGATTGCACTGCCGCTTGATCGGGCGTCCGGGCCGCGTGCAAGCCTTGGCGCGTTTTCTGGACTATATCAAAGGGTTTGAAGGTGTCTGGACGCCGCGCCGCATCGAGATTGCGGATCATTGGCGTGCCAATCACCCGCCTGTTGCCAAACTGCGCCCCAGCCGTATGGCACAGGCCGAATTTGTAGAGCGTTTTGGCGGCGTGTTTGAACATTCTGCATGGATTGCGGAACGTGCTTTTGATCTGGAGCTTGGCCCCGCCCATGATAGTGCTGCTGGCTTGCACAACGCGCTGGCGCGGATGTTCCGTTCGGCCAGTCGCGCAGAGCGGCTTGGCGTTTTGACAGCCCACCCTGATCTCGCGGGTAAATTAGCCGCTGCACAGCGCCTAACCGCCGAGAGCACATCAGAGCAAGCCAGCGCAGGTTTGGACGCACTGACCGACGCTGAGCGCACTCAGTTCACCGAATTGAATGCGGCCTATGTGGCCAAACACGGCTTTCCGTTCATCATTGCGGTGAAGGATCACACCAAAGACGGCATCTTAAGCGCATTCCAAGCGCGGATTGCCAATGATACCGACACTGAATTCACCACGGCCTGTAAACAGGTCGAGCGTATTGCACGCATCAGACTGGAGCAAATTCTATGACCTACGCCTTCCCTCCCGGTGGCCTGCCTGATCAATCCGTATCGCCCGAAGGCACAGCGGTTTTTACACCCGCCTATGCGGTGCTGCCTGCTCTGACACAACGCGATATCGTGACCAGTTATTTGCCCAGTTGGACGGGCATGCGCATGTGGGTGTTGGCGCGGCCGATGTCCGGCTTTGCTGAAACCTTTAGCCAATACGCGGTTGAGCTTCAGCCAGCAGGTGGCAGCGATACACCTGAAGTGGACGAAGAAGTACAATCGGTGATCTTTGTCGCTTCTGGTCAGGTGGTCGTGAACATCGACGGTGAACGCCATGTTTTGGAAGCAGGCGGTTATGCCTATATTCCAGTGGATGTGGTTTGGACCATCTGGAACGACAGCAATGTGGTCAGCCAGTTCCACTGGATCCGTAAACGTTATGTCGGTGCCGAGGGCGTTGATTTGCCTGAGGCATTTGTGACCTCTGATCAGGCCGTAGCGCCGACAGAAATGCCCGATTGTGACGGTGTTTGGGCCACAACCCGTTTTGTAGAGCCTAATGACCTGCGTCACGACATGCATGTGAACATCGTTACCTTCCAACCAGGCGGGCGTATTCCTTTTGCAGAGACACATGTGATGGAGCATGGTCTCTATGTTTTGCAAGGCACAGCGGATTATCTGTTGAACAAGGATTGGGTGCCAGTTGTTGCGGGTGATTTCATGTGGCTGCGTGCGTTTTGTCCGCAGGCCTGTGTGGCGACAGGGGATGAACCCTTCCGCTATTTGCTCTACAAAGACGTCAACCGTCACATGCCCTTATGAGTGTTGAGATCAAGACAGAGCCGCTTACGCCGGAGGCCTTTGCCGCCTTCGGCGATGTGTTGGATGCGTCGGGTGCGCCGGACAAGATGATCAATGCGGGTTTGTGCGGTCGTCATCACGATCGCGCAGCGCTTGATTTCGGGCCGCAGGGGCGTGCAGGGATTAGCATTTTTAATGCACAACCACGCAGCTTTCCTTATCCACTCAATTTGATGGAGCGGCATCCAGAAGGGTCGCAAGCGTTCCTTCCGATGACCGCATCGCCGTTTTTGGTCATCGTCGCCGAGGACAATAACGGCAAGCCGGGTGTGCCACGCGCCTTCCTGACCCAGCCCTTGCAGGGGATCAATTTCCATCGCGGCACATGGCACGGGGTCCTGACACCGCTGGAAGCGCCTGGGATTTTTGCAGTGGTCGACAGGATTGGTGCCACGCCAAATCTCGAAGAAGTTTATCTTGATCCTGAATACGTCGTGACCCTAGGGTGAATGATCCAGAAAATACTGGTGAAATAATAAATACGACAGGGACCAATATGAGCAATTCTTCACTGGGGACGCCAGAACAACTGCGCGATCCCAATTATACACCGCCTTTGGCGCAGGCGATTCCGCTGGGCATTCAGCATGTTCTGGCGATGTTTGTGTCCAATATCACTCCTGCGATCATCGTGGCTGGCGCTGCGGGCATTGGCTATGGGTCGGATCAGGGCGCGCTCGGCTTTCCTGATATGAGCTATATGATCCAGATGGCAATGTTGTTTGCCGGCATCGCCACGCTGATCCAGACCATTGGCATTGGCCCTATTGGTGCACGTTTACCGATTGTTCAGGGTACCAGTTTCGCCTTTGTGCCGATTATGATTCCTGCCGTTCTGGGCGCCGGCACTGCGGGACTTGCAGGTTTGATGACAGGTGTTGTGATTGGCGGCGTTTTCCATTTCTTCCTTGGTTTCGTTGTGGGCAAGTTCCGCTTTGCCCTGCCGCCGCTGATCACGGGGTTGATCGTTCTGATGATCGGACTGGCGCTGGTCAAGGTTGGTATCCAATATTCTGCGGGTGGCGTGTTGAATTATAACGCTGTGCATTTGCAAACGTCTGCGCAGAACGCCTTTGTCTTTTCAGGCATGCCCGACGCAGGCAAAGGTAACGCAGCGGCCTTTGGTAGTATTCAATACTGGTTCCCCGCATTGGTGGTGGTGGCCGTGACACTGGCGATCCAGTTCTTTGCCCGTGGATTTTTGGCGATTGCTGCCGTTTTCCTAGGTATTGTCGCTGGCTATATCGTTGCCTATCTCATGGGGCAGGTTAGCTTTGCCAATGTCGGCAATGCGCCGTTGTTCCAAGTGCCTATGCCGTTCAAATACGGATGGGATATCAATTGGGCCATCATCATCGGTATGTGTTTTATGGCAGTTTTGTCCATGATTGAAACAGTTGGTGACGCCAACGGTATTACCAAAGGGGGCGCAGGGCGTGAAGCGACAGACGCGGAAGTCACTGGCGCGACATTTGCGGATGGGGCTGGATCGGCTTTGGCGGGTGTTTTCGGCAGCTTGCCCAACACGTCGTTCAGCCAGAATGTGGGCCTGATCGCCATGACTGGTGTGATGAGCCGCCATGTTGTGACCATTGGTGGCATTTTTCTGATTATCTGTGGCTTTATGCCCGTTGTCGGTGCTGTGATCCGTACCATGCCCGAACATGTTTTGGGCGGCGGCGTGATCGTGATGTTTGGTATGGTTGCCGCATCTGGCATCAACATGCTGTCCGAAGTGAATTGGAACCGCCGCAACATGGTGATCTTTGCCACGGCATTGTCCATCGGTCTGGGCCTACAAATGGTGCCCGAAGCGCTGCAACATTTAGGTGAAACGGCGCAGGTTCTACTGACCTCGGGTTTGTTGCCCTCTGCTCTTATCGCGATTGTTCTGAACTTGGCTTTGCCCGAAGATCTGGACTAAACCTCAAAACGTCAGGGCCGCATCACCACATGGGATGCGGCCCTAACTGGTACAGATTTCACGCCTGCCGCAATAGGCAGTCAAGCATGTAAATAGCGGTGGATAAGGCCGTGCAGCTGCTTTCAGAATCGCAGCGCTTCATGCTAGGTATAGCGCCATGGCAGAACCTCACCCCAATATAAGCACTCCTCAGCCGGTCATCCGTCAGCTTGATGAAACCGCAATCAACCGTATCGCCGCTGGCGAAGTGGTCGAGCGGCCTGCATCGGCTGTTAAAGAACTGGTTGAGAACGCAATCGACGCAGGTGCGCAGCGCATCACTGTGGAATATGCAGATGGGGGCAAGACCCTGATCCGCGTCACAGACGATGGCTGTGGCATCGCGGGCGATGATCTGCCGCTGGCCTTGTCGCGCCACGCGACCTCCAAGATTGACGGCAGCGATCTGCTCAACATCCATTCCTTTGGCTTTCGCGGCGAGGCGTTGCCCTCGCTGGGTGCTGTGGGGCGTTTGACGATTACCAGCCGCGCCCAAGGTCACGACGGGGCGGAAATCAGCGTGATTGGCGGCAAACACGCCGCCGTTAAACCCGCAGGGCTGAGTGCAGGCACGGTCGTGACCCTGCGCGATCTGTTTTATGCCACGCCGGCCCGCCTCAAATTCCTGCGGACCGACCGCGCCGAGGCACAGGCGATTGGTGATGTGATCAAACGCCTTGCCATGGCAGAGCCTTTTGTGCGGTTTGTGTTGCGTGATGTTTCGGGTGATGGCGCTGGCCGCGAAGTTTTCCGCGCCGAGGCTGAACAAGGCGATCTATTTGACGCGCTGCATGGGCGGTTGCGTCAAGTTCTAGGGCGCGAATTTGCCGAAAATGCCTTGGCGATTGATGCCGAGCGTGAGGGTTTTCACCTCACCGGATTTGCTGCTTTGCCGACCTATTCACGCGGGAGCGCTGTGGCGCAATATCTGTTTGTGAACGGACGACCCGTCAAAGATAAAATGCTGATGGGCGCGCTGCGTGGCGCGTATTTTGATTTCCTCAGCCGTGATCGTCATCCCGCAGCGGCATTGTTTGTAGATTGTGACCCGAACCTCGTGGACGTCAATGTGCACCCTGCCAAATCCGAAGTCCGTTTTCGGGATCCCGGTGTGGTGCGTGGCTTGATCGTGTCGGGCTTGCGCCATGCGCTGGCCAATGCGGGCCACCGTGCCTCTACAACAGTTGCGGATGCCACATTGGGGGCGATGCGGCCCGAGCCTACGGGCGAGGCGCGGATTTACCAGATGGACCGCCCGTCATCAGGCGCACGGCAAGCCGCCTATCAGGCGCAAGCGCCACAAGGGTTTGCCGAAACACAAGGCATGTGGGGCCGTGTTGAAACACCAAGCGAGGCACCGCCGCAGCCGCATGAGGAGCGGGTAGAGTACCCGCTGGGCACTGCGCGCGGCCAAGTGCATGAAAACTACATCATAGCCCAAACCGCCACAGGTATGGTGATCGTGGATCAACACGCCGCCCACGAGCGGTTGGTCTATGAAAAACTGAAAAACCAGATGGCTGCGAATGGCGTCCCCGCCCAAGCTTTGCTGATCCCCGAGATCGTTGAGCTTACCTCATCTGACCGCGCCACGATTCTGAGCGTGGCTGAGGAATTGGCGAAATTCGGTCTTGGGATCGAACCGTTTGGCGGTGATGCCATTGCGGTACGCGAAACCCCCGCCATTCTGGGTGAGGTCAACGCCGAAGCGATGATCCGCGATATTCTGGATGAGTTGGAAGGCGAAGGTGAAAGCCTGTTGGTGCAAGCCCGCATCGAGGCCATCCTGAGCCGCGTGGCCTGCCACGGCTCCATCCGTTCGGGCCGCTGGATGCGCGCGGAAGAGATGAATGCGCTGCTGCGCGAGATGGAGGCAACGCCCCATTCCGGCCAATGCAACCATGGCCGTCCTACGTATGTCGAGCTAAAGCTGAGCGACATTGAACGCCTGTTTGGCCGCACATGATCCAGCTTGGCGGGGTTGAGTTGAGCGTTGAGGAGCCTTTGTTGTTGGCGCTGCTTGTCGGTGTGGGCGTCCTCGCTCTCATCCTTGTTTTACTCGTCGTGATGCTTCTCCGTCCGACGCGTATACCTGCTGCATTGGCGCATCAATTGCATGTGCTGGGCAATGGGCAGGCACAGTTGCAGGGTAATCTACAAACCGCGTCTGATACGCAGGCCAACGCCCAAACCCAGTTAATCCAAAGCCTTGAGGCGCGGATGGCGACGGTGCAGCTTCAGATGCAACAACAGCTTGCGCAAATGCAGGAACGCACCAATCAATCGCTGCATGGCAGCGCCCAGCGAACAACCACCAGCCTGACCCAGTTGCAAGAGCGCCTTAAATCCATTGACCGTGCGCAGGACAACATCACCAAACTGTCGGGGGATGTGCTGTCATTGCAAGATATTCTGAGCAATAAACAGACGCGTGGGGCGTTCGGGGAAATCCAGCTGAATGACATTGTCTCCAAGGCATTGCCCTCGGACAGCTATACAATGCAGAAAACGCTCTCCAATGGCCGCCGCGCTGATTGCCTGATCCATCTGCCCAATCCGCCCGGACCAATTGTGATTGATGCGAAATTCCCGTTAGAAGCCTATGAGGCGCTGCACCGTGCCAGCACGGATTGGGAATTGAAATCAGCCGTGGCGAATATGCGCACAAGCATACGTAAACACATCCGCGATATTTCAGAGAAATACATCCTTGATGGCGAAACTGCCGATGGGGCACTGATGTTTTTGCCGTCCGAAGCCGTATACGCCGAGCTTCATGCGAATTTCCCTGAATTGGTCCGGGAAGGGTTTGATGCCCGCGTTTGGATCGTGTCACCAACCACCTGCATGGCAACGCTGAACACCATGCGTGCGATCCTCAAAGATGCGCGGATGCGCGAGCAGGCCGGTGAAATCCGCAAGACCTTGCGCCTTTTGCACCGTGATGTGGAATTGATCGTGTCACGTGTGGGCAAGCTGGACACCCATTTTCGCCAAGCACGTGAAGATATTGAAGGCATTGGCACCGCCGCTGAGCGTGCAGGTAAACGGGCTGCAAGGTTGGATAATTTTGACTTCGAGGAAGTGGATAAGCAAGAGGCCATAGCGCCGCTCCCACCACTGCCACAGAATTAGGTCATGTGAATGTATGCCGCTTCTACGGGTCGTAAACCTGTCCACGACAAAGGCGTGCCGTTGATATAGCTGGAATTTCACAGTGGCGCTTATCACCAAAGCGGCGGATGTGAGATGAAAGTCACGCGGCTACAATCACAATGTTTCGGTTTGTGGTCCGTGAACGCAAAGCATACGTTCATGCCGAACGGCGGCTCTTTTGCCGTTGTCTGGGGGTAAAGGTGGATAGGTTGGCGTAGTGGCAGAAGAATGGTTCTATTTCGCACTGGGCGCTGCGCTGGTGCTAATATTGGTTGCGACGCGGCGCAGGTTTGCAGATTTTTTGGCGCAAACAGTGGATGATTACGCAGAAGATTCCCCTTTATTTGATCTGCGTAGCCATTTGAATGGGCAGATGATCTGTGAGGGTATGATTTTTGGCCCGTTTGGTCGCATGACCAGTACATTTCAGGCGGAATTTGATATTGTCTGGAAAGGAAATAGCTGCACGATGAAAGAGGCGTTTGTCTTTAATGATGGGACGACCCAACATCGGGAATGGCGGCTTGAGTTGGATGGCGGTGGCGGTTTTGACGCATGGGCGGATGATGTGCCGGGAAAGGCTCATGGCGAAATGTCAGGGCCTGCGGTCCTGTTCAACTATCCAATCAAACTACCCGAGGCGTCGGGAGGATACACACTAAGAGCGTTTGATTGTATGTATCTGACAAAAGGCGGAACGGTGGTGAACAGAAGCCAGTTCCGAAAATTTGGTTTTAAGGTCGCAGAACTTGTTGCGACAATTCGAAAAAAGGAAGTGGTATGACTGAGTGGTTGGGCAAACGATATTGGTTGGTGGGTGCAAGTGACGGGCTGGGGGCTGCGCTGGCGCAGCAATTAAGCCGCGCAGGCGCGGAAGTTGTCCTATCGGCTCGCAGTGAAGACAAGTTGACAGCCTTGGCTGATAGCCTGCCTGCAAAAGCAGAAGTGGTCGCAATGGATGTGACCGATGATACCAGCGTCGCCGCCGCAACCAAGGCAGTAGGGCAGGTTGACGGGATCGTCTATCTGGCAGCAGCGTATTGGCCGTTTGGGGCTAAAGACTGGAATGCCGAACAAGCGAATACCATGGTGGATGTCAATTTCATGGGGTTGATGCGCGTGATGGGGCAGGTGGTGCCGGATATGGTGGCGCGGAATGCGGGGCATATCGTTGTCATTTCCAGCTTGGCAGGTTTCCGTGGTCAGGCGCGCTCAATCGGGTATTCAGCGTCCAAGGCTGCGACCATATCGCTGGCAGAAAGCATGCATGCTGATTTGCGCGACACCGATGTGCACGTACAGGTGGTTAACCCCGGCTTTATCAAAACGGGCCTGAGCGATAAAAACGATTTCAAAATGCCAGGTATGATGGAACCCGAAGACGCCGCGCGCGAAGTGTTCGAGCATATGAATACCGATGATTTCAAAAAGAGCTTTCCCTTCGGTATGGCACTGGCATTCCGTCTAGGTCAGTTTCTGCCCGCCGCATTATACTACCGTATCTTCAAGTGACGTCGGTAAGCCTTGCGTGATCTGTTGCGCCTGATCTGAATGTGCCGCCCCGTTTGGGGCGGCATTTCACTTTTTTTGGGTCTCACGTGCGGTGACGTTCAGAGCACACCTTTGCTACGGATGGATTTGACGCTGTCACGGGCTTCCATACGTGCCAAATAGGCGCTGATCTTGGGGTAGTCGGCTACGGTAACGCCGTCGTTGGCCAGCAGGTTGCAGGCAAAGAACAAAATGGGGTCGGCAATCGTAAAGGCCGCGCCACAGACATAATCTCCCCGCAGGCATTCGGTTTCGACGTAGGCGGCGCAAACAGCCATTGTTTCAGGTACTTTTGCCGCCATATCTGCGTGGCTATCTGCCTTGTCGGCCCAGCGGGTGCCGCGCATTTTATGGGCATGTGCGACATGCATAGTTGAGGCGACGTAATACATAACGCTGCGCATATGGGCTGCTTCCGCTGGATCGCTGGGCACCAGATTGGCATGGGGTGCTAGGGCTGCGACATAGTCCAATAGAGCGCCTGCCTCGGTCAGGATGGTGCCGTCTTCCAGCACCAAAGCAGGCACGCGGC
This sequence comes from Sulfitobacter undariae, assembly GCF_014196805.1. GTDB lineage: Bacteria > Pseudomonadota > Alphaproteobacteria > Rhodobacterales > Rhodobacteraceae > Sulfitobacter > Sulfitobacter undariae. The sequence continues at coordinate 172,598 of NZ_JACIEI010000005.1, forward strand.
CTTTGGGATTGATGGCAAGGTATTCCGGCTTGGTCTGCTCGGCAGTGGCAAAGTCGATGCGGGTGAGCTCATGAGGTAAACCGGCTTCGACAAGGGCGATGGCGGGCGCGACGGCGACGGTGCCTTTGGTGTAATAGAGGTTCATGGGTGATCCTTTAAATGTTGGTTTTTGACAGGCCGCGTTCGGGCGTGTCTAGATGCGGTGTCGCGTTAAACAATATGGGTGACAGATGCCCGCCGATGGGGTGAAACTGATGCAGTGAGGTGTGAAAAATGGCCACCGCAGTACGCGCAGTGGCAGCCATGCCCAGCTCCATCTGCTGCGCGATCAAATGAGCGATGAGCCCACCTGAGGTCACCACCAAGGCTGGCCCGCTTTCAGATGCGATTTCTGTCATGGCATCACGGATACGGGTTTGGAATGCCATATAGCTTTCGGGCGCGCCTTCGATCTTGCCCTCTTTCCAATGCTGTAAAACGGTTGGGAAATGTGCAAGGAATTCGTGCTCTTCGGTCGGGAAGGCAATGCCGTGTTGCTCACTCAAAAGCCCCGCGAGGGTGAAGTACTCCAACTCGTTCAGGCGGGCATCGCGGGTGGGCGTGAGATCCATCGCCATGCCATCGGCGGTTTCGATATGACGGCGTAATGTGCCCGTAAACAATCGCGTATGATGTGCGCCCGTGTCGCGCAAATGCTGGCCCAGCCACTGCGCTTGGGTATGGCCCAGATCGCTGAGACGGTCATAGCTGACCTCATCTGTGGCTGTGGAATTGGCCTGACCGTGGCGGATGAGGGTGATGGTTGACATATGCGCTCCTGCTGCTTGCACGCTTTGATAAGCGAGGTGTCGGGGCAGGGAAAGGGGCGCGTATCGGAAACATTGGCGGGGTTGCATGGCGCAAATGGGTGGCGCGGTGTCGGGAATGGTCTTATCAGAAAGATGCGCGACAGCTAGTGTTTTGATAGCACTGGGAGGAAGCTGCCATGACAGATAAAGTGACATTCACGCTGGACGGTCAGGTCGTTGAGGCCGAGGCGGGTCTGACAATCTGGGAAGTGGCCAATGGCCGCGGTCTGATAATCCCGCATCTGTGCCACAAACCCGCGCCGGGCTACCGCCCTGATGGCAATTGCCGCGCCTGTATGGTTGAGATTGCGGGCGAGCGGACATTGGCCGCATCGTGCATCCGCGAACCCAGCGATGGCATGGTCGTCACCACCAATAATCCGCGTGCCCAGAACGCCCGCAAGATGGTGGTTGAGTTGCTGATGGCCGACATGCCCGCGCAAGATGTGGCGCATGATAGATCAAGCCATATGCACGATATGGTGACGTTGAACGGCGTGGAAGAGAGCCGCTTTCCCAAGCTGGACACCGACCGTATCCCGTTGCTGGACGACAGTCATGTGGCGATGCGGGTGAACCTAGATGCGTGTATCTCATGCGGTCTGTGCGTGCGGGCCTGCCGCGAGGTGCAGGTGAATGACGTGATCGGCATGTCAGGCCGTGGGATGGACAGCTATCCAACGTTCGATATGGCCGACCCGATGGGGGCTTCCAGTTGTGTGGCCTGCGGTGAATGTGTGCAGGCCTGCCCCACTGGCGCGCTGATGCCAGCGAGCGTACTGGACGAAAACGAGCAAGGCGATAGCGCCGATTATGATCGCGAAGTCGAGAGCATTTGCCCCTTCTGCGGCGTGGGCTGTCAGATATCGCTTAAGATCAAAGATGATAAAATCAAATATGTAGAAGGCATCAACGGCCCCGCCAATGAGGGGCGTTTGTGTGTCAAAGGGCGCTTTGGTTTTGATTACATCCACCATGAGCACCGCCTGACCAAACCGCTAATCCGCCGTCAGGATGCGCCAGCAAAAGGGTTGAACGTGGACCCCGGTAACTATCTGGAGGTCTTCCGCGAGGCCACTTGGGACGAGGCATTGGATGCAGCAGCAAACGGGTTGAAAGCCATCGGCGGCAAAGGGGTGGCAGGCTTTGGGTCAGCGAAATGCACCAATGAGGAAGCCTATCTGTTTCAAAAGATCATCCGCCAAGGGTTTGGCCATAACAACGTCGATCATTGTACGCGGTTGTGTCATGCCTCCTCTGTCTCGGCGTTGATCGAAAACGTGGGGTCAGGCGCTGTGACGGCTACGTTTAACGAGATCGAAAATGCCGATGTGGCGATTGTGATCGGGGCGAACCCGATTGAAAACCACCCAGTCGCGGCGACCTATTTCAAACAATTCACCAAACGCGGTGGCAAACTGATTGTGATGGACCCGCGCGGTCAGGCGTTGAAACGCTTTGCCTATCAGATGTGCCAATTCCGCCCGGGTACGGATGTGTCGATGCTCAACGCGATCATGAATGTGATCGTTGAAGAAGGGCTGTACGATACCCAATATATCCAAGCGCATACAGAGAATTGGGAGGCGGAGAAGGCGCATCTCAAGGACTTCACGCCTGAAAAGATGGCCCCGATTTGCGGTATAGATGCCGAGACGCTGCGCGATGTCGCGCGGACCTTTGCAGGGGCCAATGCGGCGATGATATTTTGGGGGATGGGCGTCAGCCAGCACATTCACGGCACAGATAATGCGCGTTGCCTGATCAGTCTGGCATTGATGACGGGTCAAATAGGGCGGCCGGGTGCGGGCCTGCATCCGTTGCGGGGCCAAAACAATGTGCAGGGTGCATCTGACGCGGGAATGATCCCGATGTTTTTGCCAGATTACCAATCGGTCACGGATGACGGCGTGCGCTCGGCCTTTACGGATGTGTGGGAGAGCGGTGATTTCAGCGCGGAGAAGGGCCTGACCGTCACCGAGATTTTGGATGCGGTGCATACAGGCGATATCAAAGGCATGTATATTCTGGGCGAAAACCCCGCCATGTCCGACCCCGATGTGGAGCACGCCCGCCATGCCCTTGCCAAGCTAGAGCATCTGGTGGTGCAGGATATCTTTATCACCGAGACTGCCAATTTCGCGGATGTGATCCTGCCTGCCTCGGCCTTTGCCGAGAAAACCGGCACGGTGACGAACACCAACCGTCAGGTGCAAATGGGCCGTGTCGCTGTACCGCCCCCCGGTGAGGCGCGGGCGGATTGGTGGATTGAGACAGAGTTGGCGAAACGCTTGGGGCTGGATTGGACCTATACATCGCCCGCTGAAATCTTTGTCGAGATGAAGCTGAACATGCAATCTTTGGACAACATCACGTGGGACCGACTGGAGGCGCAAAACGCGGTAACCTATCCTTCGCTGAGCCCAGAAGACCCCGGACAGGCGATTGTTTTTTCTGACGGTTTCCCGCGTGCAGGGGGGCGTGCGCGGTTTACTCCCGCCAGCATCATCGCGCCCGATGATACGCCCGATGCGCAATACCCGATGATCCTGACAACGGGTCGCCAGCTGGAGCATTGGCACACGGGGTCAATGACCCGTCGTGCCACGGTTCTGGATGGGTTAGAGCCAGAGGCGAATTGCTCATTACACCCCTCGACCTTGCGCAAACTGGGCGTAGAGGCGGGTGAATTGGTTCGTTTGACCACCAAACGCGGCAGCATCGAGATCATGGCGCGGATGGATCGTGCTGTATCACCTGATATGGTTTTCCTGCCCTTTGCCTATGTGGAAGCGGCGGCAAATATCCTGACAAATCCGGCAGTTGACCCTTATGGCAAGATACCTGAGTTCAAATTCTCAGCGGTGAAAGTAGAGGCCGTGCATCCTTCTGTTGTTGCCGAGTAGAGGGCAAAGACTTACGGATAACCGTGGTTGAGTGGATTAAGGAAAAAAGATGCAGGTAGATGCGGGGCGGTTCTTGGCGGACCTTCATAAATTGCGGGAATTCGGGGCCGCGGGTGTGGGCAGAGGCGTTGTTCGGCCTGCTTATTCCGAGGCTGACATGGCGGCGCGTGACTGGCTGGCACAGCGGATGCGCGAGGCGGGGTTGCGGGTTGAGGTTGATCCGATGGGCAACCTGTTCGGCTTGGCTGATGCACCCTCTTTGCTGATGGGGTCACATAGCGATAGCCAACCCGAAGGCGGGTGGCTGGATGGTGCGCTGGGCGTGATTGCCGCCTTGGAAGTTGCGCGGGCCAGCCGTGAGGCTGGCGGGCCTGCGATCTCGGTTGTGTCCTTTCAGGATGAAGAAGGCCGTTTCGGCGTGACCACAGGCAGTGCTGTTTGGGGCGGTCATCTGGCGCAGGACGTGGCGGATTTATTGTGTGATCACAATGGTGTAACCTTGGGTGAGGCGCGCAGTGTTGTGCCCGCGACAGGCGATGTGGACCCTGTGCAGTTCACCGGATTCATCGAGATGCATATCGAACAAGGCCCCGTGATGGACAGCACAGGCGAGCAAATCGGGGTGGTGAGCGATATCGTGGGCATCCGCGATATGAAGATCACCTTTGAAGGGCAGCAAAACCACGCAGGCACTACGCCTATGGCGCTGCGGCAGGATGCTTTTCAGGCGGTTTCAACCTTTAACCAAGCGCTGGCTGAGCGGTTTGCCAATGTGGTGACACCTGCAACGGTCTGGACCATCGGGCATGTGAGCTTGCACCCCAATGCCTCGTCTATTGTGCCAGGAAAGGCTGTGTTTTCAATGCAGTGGCGCGATGGTGACGCGGATCGTTTGGGGCGGATGGAGCAGATTATTCGCGATCTGGCGCAGGAAGTGGCAGACGCACGGGGCATGCGGGTTTCCTTTGGTAAGATGCTGGGCCTAGAGCCTGTGGCGATGGATATGCGGCTGCGTAAGGCGCTGGAAACAAGCGCGAAAACTGTAGCGCCTAATAAATGGCGCGTGATGCCATCGGGGGCGTTGCATGATGCCACCAATGTGTCGCGGCTGATGCCTGTGGCGATGCTGTTTGTGCCCTCGATCAACGGGATCAGCCATGCGTTTGAGGAGGACACAGATGAGGCCGACCTTGTGGCGGGGCTGAAGGTTTTGGCGGGGGCTGTGGCTGCTTTGTAAACTTGGAAAAAGGGGGGTGTAACCCGTACACCCCACGTACACCGCACGGTGCATTATCGCGATCTTTGCAATTCTCCCAGATGTTGGGCAGATCACTGTAAGGAGACCCTGATGAACCGCAAGGACGCGCACAGCCAGATGATCCATGAACTGGAACGGCTGCAAGAAGACATGTCGGAAAATTGGTTGGATAAAAGCCTGCCTGATGATTGGAACGGACTGGATTTTTGGGACGAGGTCCCGCGCAAAAAGACCCGCGTTACCTTGCGGCTGGATGCGGATATGGTCGCGTGGTTTCGAAAGATTGGCCCGAACTATGGCCCGCGCATCAACAAGGTTTTGCGAATCTACTACACGGGGCTGTTGTCGGGGAATCTATCGGCCTATCCAAACGACAGGACCGTGCCGCGTATTCTTTTGGCAGCGCAAAGAGAGATGGAGAACCTGCGAGGTGAACTGTCAGGGGCGGGAAAGGAATGAACATGGGGATGTTGGACTAGGTCTTGCCTGATGAGGTTCAGGTAGGTGTTGGTTCGCACCTAAACCATCATCCGCAATCACGAACCACCGATAAGGCTTGTCAGGTTCTGCGCGATAGACAGACCGGACATCCGTGCGTCGCGCAGTGAAAGGCAGGAACGAGCCCTCTTTACCGAATGTTGTCCCGCATCATTTTGCGAGTGTAGAAAACTCACCTACGCGAACAGCCCTGTGCGGACATTCGGGCTTAGCAAACCACCCCATCTCTGTAACAAAGCCGCCTTGCGGACCACTTAAAAGAGGGGGCTTCATTTGCTGCTGGTCTATGGACCAACAACGACCCACGTTGCTTCAATCTGTCATTGTAAGACAACCAATTCTTAGTCTTGAAGGGGTAGCGCCAAAATTTCGCCACATTTGAACTTGATTAATGCCTTAATTTCGAAATTAACGAATCGCTAACCATAAAAAATTTCGCCCGCAGCAGTAAAACGGAGCGGAAAAACAGCAGATCGAGCAGCAACATGGCAACAAACAATAGTTCAAATCCGGCAACGGATGATGATGACCTCATAACTGGTTCTTCTGGTAGTGATACACTGACCGGAGGTCTGGGCGGCGACACCATCAATGCGGGTGCTGGTGACGATATGATTTCTGGCGACGGTCCTGTCGCAGGGGCATGGTATTTTGAGACCTACAATTACAATTTCGGAAGAGCTGACGGTCAGGCGTTTGATATCGAAGACGGAACCGGAACCGGATCTGGCTATGTTACAGATTTCGATGTCGATAATCTGACAAACTCTCTCCGTGGCACGTCAGGAGACCCTGATGATTTTGGGGTCATTTTGACCTCGACGTTAAATGTAACTGTTGGCGGCAGTTATCGGTTAACCACAAGGTCTGACGATGGATCGACTATACAGATATTTGACAGCAATGGGAATGCGCTCGATTTCAACAACCAATCAGGCGGCGTTCGTGATTATTTAAATAACGACTACCACCAAGGGGCGACAACACGATATGGCGATGTCACGCTTGACCCTAATGAAACATATACTATTCAAATTCGCTACTGGGAGAACGCCGGAGCCGAAACGCTTAGCGCGACAATTTCCGGCCCGGATACAGGGAACACATCCCAGTCTTTATTAACTTCGCCGATGGTAGGATCACCTCCTGCTTCTGGGTATCCGCCAACAGGAACTGCGGCAGGGGTTGAGGGTGATGATGTCCTTAATGGTGGCGCTGGTGATGATATTATTAGTGGTGATGGCGGAAATGATACCATTACCGGCGGTGCGGACGACGACACGATTACCGGTGGAGAGGGGTTTGATACCTTCGTCTATAACGCGGGCGACGGCCATGACTTAATCACCGATTTCAATACGGGAACGGGGCAGGACATTACTGACGGGGACCCGTCGAATAATGACTTTCTCGACCTGTCTGCGTTTTACACGGACATTTTCGAACTACGCGCTGACCTAAATGATGACGGGGTTCTGAACCAATCTGTTGGCGACTTTAGCGACAACACCGCGCTCGGCGGCTCCATTACCCTGACGGGGGTTTCGGCCAGCGATTTGACCGAAGACAATACAAATGTAGCGTGTTTCACTAAAAATACACTCATCGAGACACCCTATGGCCCAAAGCCAATCGAAACTTTGGAACTGGGTGATTTAGTGTTGACGAAAGATAACGGTGCCCAGCCCATTCAATGGATTGGTGTGCGGACTGTCCCAGCAACAGGAAAATTCGCACCCGTTCGTTTTGCCGCAGGCGCTATTGGAAACAATATCGCACTTGAGGTCTCGCCACAGCACAGGATGTTGGTTTCCGGATGGCAAGCTGAATTATTTTTTGGTGAGGCAGAGGTTCTCTCCCCTGCCATTCACCTGCTCAATGATAAGACAATTACTCGCGCCTATAAACCGAGCGTGACCTATTATCACATTCTGTTTTCAGAGCATCAGGTCATCAGTGCGCATGGCGCGTATTCCGAGAGCTTTCACCCCAGCGAAGCCTCAATTGGAGGCGTTAGCGAAGGGTCACGGAAAGAATTAAAGGAACTGTTTCCAGAACTGTTCGCTTCCAAAGACTTAAGTACATTGACGGCACGGCGGACCTTGAAGGGATATGAAAGTAAAGTGATCAACTGGTAATCATTATTCAATCCGATATGCATAACTTTGCTAACCTTCGGATGCGCCGCTGAGCCGCCGCGGGATGTTGGTGTCTGTCATATGCCTTTTTCAAAAAAGGCTAATCGTTCCAGCAGAGCGATGGATTCGAGGGCATAGATGTCGTTTGGATCGACCAACGCGTTCTTGGCTGTGCTGGCAATGGTTCCGCGACGAGTTCCTCGATGCACCGCAGGAAGAATGGATGGGGGCGTGAGCTTTGCAAAGTCAGCTTTTCATAAATTCCGTCCTCGGTATTCAGCGCAGCGAATGTCCGGTTCCCCCCTTCGTGTCGCTGGGCTGAAAATCTAATAGAATTCAGCGCTGCGGCGAAAGGCAGTAAAGTCCCGCATAGCAGACATCGAAGCTATCAAAGTGCAACGTCGGCTTTGGTGTTCAATGTTGTGGCCTGAACTCTGTTGGTGATCCGATTTATCGGTTTGCGTGATTTTCTGTAGGGACGTTGCGCCAGATCGCTAAACCCAAGCGACATCCCCAAGGAAAATATACCCCGCGCCGTAGATTGTTTTGATCAGTTGCGGGTTTTTGGGGTCTTCGCGCAGTTTGGTGCGCAGGCGCGAGATGCGGACATCCATGGCGCGGTCAAAGCTCTCGGAGGCGGCGCCGCCGAGGCTTGTTTGCATTTGGGCGCGGCTGATCAGGCGTTTGGGCGCGTCGAGGAACAGGCGCAGGACTTCGCCTTCGGCATGGCTGAAGGGGGTCTCGTCTCCGTTTTCGTCCTCTAGCATGTAGCGTTCAAAATGGGCGGTCCAGTTTTTGAAGCGCGCGGTGTTGCTGGCACGTGTGGCGGGGCGGGTGCTGCGTAGGCGGGCGCGGATACGGGCGACAACTTCGGCGGGATCAAAGGGTTTGCTGATGTAATCATCCGCGCCCAGCTCCAGCCCTGTCACGCGATCCTGAACCTGTGCGCGGCCTGAAATGATGATGACGATAGCGCCTTGTTCCAGCGCCAGACGGTGCACCAGCGTGAGGCCGTCTGTGTCAGGCAGGGACAGGTCCACAAGGCAAACATCGGGGGTGCGTTTGGCCAATGCGGCCTCAAACGCCGAGGCGCGGCCAAAACTCATGGTGTCAAAACCTGCTTCTTGCAGGACATCGGACAGGAGTGTTCGGATTTCGGGTTCGTCATCAAGGATGCTGATCAGGGGTTTTGTCATTTAGGGGCATCCTGTGTGGGTGAAATAAGGGCAGAGAGATCATCGGCGGTGAAGGGTTTGCGCAACACGGGGGCGTGTTTTTGCGCCTCTAGGAACAACGGCGCGTCAGGCGGTAGGGATGTCATGAGGATCAGCGGCGGGCTGTCAGGGCCGAGGCGGTGGGCCAGATCGGTGCCTGTGCTGTCGCCTTCCAGCTGGATATCCGAGAGGATCAGCGCGATGTCGGGTAGATCGGCCAAGAGGGCCGAGGCCTCATCGGTGGTGGTGGCTTCAATCACAGAATGCCCCATCCCCATGAGCATGTCGCGCAGGACGGCACGCAGATCGTCGCGGTCTTCTACCAGCAGCACAAGGCCCGTAGTGGCAGGCAGGGCGGCGCGGTAGGGCAGGCGCAATCTGATCTTGGCGCCTTGCGTGGCGTTTGACAGGCGTAGATCGCCGCCGGCCAGTTTGGTCATGTCATAGACCATGGGCAGGCCAAGGCCTGAGCCTTCGGCACCTTTGGTGGTAAAGAAGGGATCAAGTGCTTTGGTCAGCGCGGCGGTGGAAAAGCCGGGGCCGGTATCGGTGATCAGGAATTCGATCCACGTGTCATGCACGCGGCGTATGGTGATGTGAATGTCGCCGCTGGTGCCCATGGCATCGCGGGCGTTCAGCACAAGGTTCAGCAGGCAATCCTGAACCATACCCTGATCCAGCAGGACAGGCGCGGTTTCCAGCGGTTCTATTGTGAGGGTCATGCCTGCGGGCAGGGTCGGTTCTGCAAGAGTGGCGAGGTTTTGCATCATAAGCGGCAAATCGGTGGCCGTCAGGCGCAGGCTGCGCGGGCTGGTGATTTGGGCGATTGAGCTGATGAGCGCACCGCCACGGCGGGCGGCGGCAAGGGTGCCTTCTATCAGCGGCGGTGCATCTGCGGGCAGATCAGGCAGGCGGGCCATACGCGATTGCATCCCAAGGATGATGGTGAGCAGGTTTGAGAAATCATGTGCAAGGCCCGAGGTCATTTGCGCCGCCAAAGCGCGGCGGCGGGTTTGTTGCAATGCGGCGCGGGTTTGGGTTTCTTCGGTTACATCTGTCGAGAGGATATAAGCGCCGCCCGCAGGATCGGGGGTAAGCGCAGTTTTGATCCGCCGCGCGGTGGTTTCATCGGTGAATTCCTGCACGGTGGCGGTGCCGTTGATGGCCTTATTCAGCGCGTTAGAGACTTTTTCATAGTTCAGGTGGCCCAGAACGTCGCTCATCTTGTGGCCGATGATATCGGAGGGGCGTTCAGGGAAAATCGTGCTGAAGCGTTGGTTGCTGTAGGTGTAGCGCCCCGAGGTATCCACATGAGAAATATGGGCGGGCATCATCTCGGTTGTCAGGCGGGCGCGGGCCTCCGAAGCGGTGAGCTGGCGTTTGGTTTCCTCAAGCGCGGCGATCATGGCGGCCAGTTCGCGGTTGGATTGCGCAAGCTGTTCGGAATGAGACAGAACCTGATCACTGAGCGCATCGGAACGGGCGCGCAGCAGGGCTTCTTGGGCTTTGGCGGCGGAGATGTCTGTATAAACGGTGACCCAACCGCCTTCGGGCAAGGGGGAACCTTCGACGCTGATGGTGCGGCCATTGGCGCGGGTGCGTTCCATATAGTGGGGCTTGAAGGCGCGGGCGGTTTCGATGCGTTCGGTGACAAATGTCTCTACATCCCCGACCTCGCCGTATTCACCGCCATGGGCCAGATGGGTGATCGTGTCCCGAAAGGTAGCCCCCGGTTGGGCCAGCGCATCTGGCAGGTCAAACATGCTTTGGAAAGGCGCATTGGACAGGACCAGCCGCAGATCGTTGTCATAAATAGTCAACGCCTGCCCGATCAGGTTCAGGCCGGCCATTGTCATGGATTTGTTTTGTTCATCACGGTGTTGCATTGCGCCAGTTTGCACCCGCCGAGGGGGGTGTCAAAGGATGATCTGGTGTTGTTACAATTCGTTAGGATTGAGAAATCATCAGGAAAAAGTTGACGTGGAAGGTAACCTTGCCATTCTATGAGCTACACTGAACCGCGCAAACGCGGTCGGCCTGTCGGGAGAGACAGGATTGGGAGGATACAATTTGGCTTTGATACTATGCCCTGAGGGGCAACCCGCATCTGTGCCCGCATTGCTGCACCGCAATGCCAAGCAGTTCGCGAACGCGCCTGCGTACCGTGAAAAAGAATACGGCATCTGGCAAACTTGGACGTGGTCGCAGACCCGTGACGAAGTCGAGGCGCTGGCGCTGGGCATGTTGGAGTTGGGATTGAATGAGGGGGACTTTGTCTCTGTCATCGGGCGCAACCGTCCAAGCCTGTATTGGGCGATGATGGCCGCAGAGATGTGTGGCGCTGTGCCTGTGCCGTTGTACCAAGACGCCAATGCCGAAGAGATGACCTATGTGATGAGCCACTGCGGTGCGCGCTTTGCTGTTGTCGGGGATCAGGAGCAGGTGGATAAAATCCTTGATGTGAAGGATGAGTTGCCGCAGTTCGAGCGGATGATCTATCTGGATCCACGTGGGTTGCGCAAATACGATCACGCGGCGTTGGATCAGTACCATGCCGTGCAGGAAATGGGCCGCAAGAACCGCGACAAGCACATCAAAGAGCTGGAAGCGCGTCAGGCAAAGCTGAATTACGATAGCACAGGTGTAATGTTGTACACATCTGGCACCACGGGGAAGCCTAAGGGCGTGGTACTGAGCAACCGCAATGTCATAGAGACGGCGAAATCATCGTCGCAGTTTGATAATTTGCAGCAGAGCGACGAGATTCTGGCCTATTTGCCGATGGCATGGGTTGGGGATTTCATCTTTTCGGTTGGGCAAGCATTGTGGACGGGGTTTTGTACCAATTGTCCCGAAAGTGCGGACACCATGCATGTGGATTTGCGCGAAATCGGGCCGACATATTACTTTGCGCCGCCGCGTGTGTTTGAAACACAATTGACCAATGTGATGATCCGCATGGAGGATTCAGGCCGCTTTAAGAAACGCCTGTTTGACTATTACATGGGCGTCGCACGCAAGGTCGGGCCTGCGATTTTGGACGGCAAAGAAGTGAGCTTTGGGGATCGGCTGAAGTACCGTCTGGGCGAGATGTTCATCTATGGGCCGCTGAAAAATACGCTGGGCTTTAGCCGTGTGCGTGTGGGGTATACGGCGGGTGAGGCGATCGGGCCGGAGATTTTCGATTTCTACCGCTCGCTTGGGATCAACCTCAAGCAATTATACGGTCAGACGGAAGCGACAGTGTTCATCACCGCGCAGCCTGACGGGCAAGTGCGCAGTGACACGGTTGGCGTGACCTGTCCGGGTGTGGAACTGAAGATTGCCGACAATGGCGAGGTTTTCTATCGCTCGCCCGGTGTGTTTGTTGAGTATTACAAAAACGCTGAAAGCACCGCAGATACCAAAGACGCCGAAGGCTGGGTGGCCACGGGGGATGCGGGATTTATAGAGCCTGATACAGGGCATTTGCGGATTATTGACCGTGCTAAAGACGTGGGCAAGATGGCGGATGGATCGCTGTTTGCGCCAAAATACGTTGAGAACAAACTCAAGTTTTTCCCGAATGTTCTGGAGGCGGTTGTCTTTGGCAATGGCAAAGAAGAATGCACGGCGTTTATCAATATCGATCTGACGGCGGTAGGCAATTGGGCCGAACGCAACAACATCGGTTATGCATCTTATCAGGAATTGGCGCGCCATCCGCAAGTTATGGATACAATCCAGAGCCATGTGGAAGAGGTGAACAAATCCGTGGCCCAAGACGAGATGCTGTCAGGCTGTCAGGTGCACCGTTTTGTGGTGCTGCATAAAGAGTTGGATGCGGATGACGGAGAACTGACACGGACACGTAAGGTGCGCCGTCGGGTCATCGAAGAGAAGTATCACGATATCCTCACCGCGATGTATGACGGATCACCGCAGGTGAGCACGGAGACTGAAGTCACCTATGAGGACGGGCGTAAAGGCAGCATTAAAGCGACGCTGGAAGTCCGTTCTGCGGCGGTGATGCCTGTGGCGCATAAGATGGCCGCGCAATGAGAGTCGTGTTGGAAGTGCGCGTGAGGGGATTGCGACGCGCGTCTACGACGACGCCCCGCCCACCCTCCCGTTTTGGCGTGCAAGCCGGGGGTGCTGGATTGAGTTTGAATGGCAAAATGAAGCAGGGGGGCATCGCGTGAAAGATAACGTTGATAGCTATGTAACCAAAGACGGGCGCACCATTGGGCCTGTTGTGATGGAGATGAAGAACATCACCCTGCGGTTTGGTGGTGTTGAAGCGATCAAGGATATTTCCTTTGATATTCGTGAAGGCGAGATCAGGGCGATCATCGGGCCTAACGGCGCGGGCAAGTCTTCGATGCTGAATGTGATTTCGGGTTTCTATGTGCCGCAAGACGGGGAAGTTTGGTACCGTGGTGCGCCGCGCCCTGCAATGAAGCCGTTTCAGGTGGCACAGCAAGGGATTGCGCGGACGTTCCAGAACATTGCCTTGTTTGAAGGCATGTCTGTGCTGGACAACGTGATGACCGGCCGTTTGACGCATATGAAGTCCGGTTTGATGTCGCAGATGTTGTGGCGCGGTGCGGCTGAGAAAGAAGAGATTGAAAACCGCGAAGTGGCGGAGCGGATCATCGACTTTTTGGAAATTCAGGCCATTCGGAAAACACCTGTGTCGCGTCTGTCTTATGGTTTGAAAAAGCGGGTTGAGCTGGCGCGGGCCTTGGCGGCCGAGCCGTCGCTGTTGCTGCTGGATGAGCCGATGGCGGGGATGAACGTGGAGGAAAAAGAGGACATGAGCCGCTTTATCCTTGATGTGAATGACGAATTTGGCACCACGATTGCCTTGATCGAACATGACATGGGCGTGGTCATGGACCTGAGCGACCGTGTGGTTGTGATGGATTACGGCAAAAAGATCGGCGACGGCACGCCGCATGAGGTGCGTAACAATCAGGAGGTGATTGATGCGTATTTGGGTGTGGCACATGATTGATTTTCGGGGGGCTTTGTCATGAACGAGCAGCTGGCATTTACGATTGAGGTCTTTGCGAACGGGCTGATGGCGGGAGTTCTGTATGCTCTTGTCGCGCTGGGATTTGTTTTGATCTATAAGGCATCGGGTATTTTCAACTATGCCCAAGGGGTTATGGCGCTTTTTGCGGCGATGACCTTGGTGGGGATTCAGAACGGTCAGGTGCCGTTTGTACACTTGATTAACGCGATTTTTGGCACCGAAATTCATGGCTTTGGCTGGACGGTACCTTCGTTTGTGGCGATCATCCTGACGGTGTTTGTGATGATCGGGCTGGCGTGGGCCGTGCAACGGTTTGTGTTTCGCCATTTGGTGGGACAAGAGCCGATCATTTTGTTCATGGCGACCATCGGTTTGGCGTATTTCCTTGAGGGTGTCGCGGATTTGATGTGGGGGTCTGAGCTGAAGACATTGACTGTCTGTGCGACCGAGAGCGTCTGTCTGCCGCAAGGGATGAATATGTGGTTGGAAACAACAACCTATGAGGCCATGGGATACGGGTTCTTCATCGACAATCTGGACATCGTAGCGAGCATCATTGCGGCGTTGTTGGTGGCGGGATTGGTAATGTTTGCGCAATATACCAAGCAGGGCCGCGCGATGCGGGCTGTGGCGGATGACCATCAGGCGGCGTTGTCTGTGGGTGTGTCGCTGAACTTTATCTGGATTTTGGTCTGGTCGCTGGCAGGGTTTGTAGCCTTGGTGGCAGGGATCATGTGGGGCGCGAAATCTGGTGTTCAGTTCTCGCTATCGCTGATCGCGCTTAAGGCGCTGCCAGTGCTGATGCTGGGTGGGTTCACCTCTATTCCGGGGGCCATCGTGGGTGGTTTGATCATCGGTGTGGGTGAAAAGATGTTCGAATTCCTGATCGGCGCGCCGTTCCTTGGTGGGGCAACCGAGAACTGGTTTGCCTACATGCTGGCGCTGGTGTTTCTGGTGTTCCGTCCGCAGGGCTTGTTCGGGGAGAAGATCATTGAACGGGTTTAGCGCGCTAATCAATTTTCAACGTATTTATGCCTCTTTGAGTGTTGGCTCCTTTGGTTTAGCAGCTTGGTCGCTATGGATGTCAGGCCGTATCGAGGAAGCACAAAAAGCGTTTGAGCCCTACTCTGATGACTGGATGGCGTTGGAGAGCAAGGGAATAACACATTCCATCAACTTTAGTGGGGCAGTTCTTGCTCTAATATTGACCGTGATAGTCTGGGCCGTTCACACGGCGATCCGCACCCCAAGAAAGGCAGCTTAATGTTTTACCGTGAAGCAGGCGATTTTAATACGACCTACGCCGAGGACCAGCAGACATTTCCGATCAAGTTTGACCGGTATCGCTATTATTTGGTGATGTTCATTGCGATTGTTGTCGTGCCTTTTGTCATCAACGATTACTGGGTCAACTCACTTTTGTTGCCGTTCCTGATCTATTCGATTGCGGCGCTGGGGCTGAATATCCTTGTGGGATATTGCGGACAGGTGTCGCTGGGCACAGGCGGTTTCATGGCTGTGGGGGCATATAGCTGTTACAAGTTCATGACGGGCGTCGATATCTGGTGGGGCGGTGAATTGCTGTTCCGTCTGCCCGAGTTTAACATCTTTTTCAGCGTCATCATGGGCGGTGTGATGACCGCGATTGTGGGTGCGCTGTTTGGTCTGCCCAGCTTGCGGATCAAAGGGTTTTATCTGGCGGTGGCGACACTGGCGGCGCAGTTTTTCCTTGTCTGGCTGTTTAACCGTGTGGCGTGGTTTTATAACTACTCTGCTTCCGGTCAGATCAGCGCGCCAGAGCGTGGATTTCTGGGTGTATTGATCACCGGACCGTCTACGGCACCTTGGGCGGCCTATCTGTTTTGTCTGTTTTTCACGATCATCTGTGCCTATGCGGCGCGGAACATGACGCGTGGTGCGGCAGGGCGCAAGTGGATGGCGATCCGTGACATGGATATTGCGGCCGAGATCATCGGGGTGAACCCGTTGCGGGCCAAGCTGACCGCCTTTGCTGTGTCCTCCTTCTTTATCGGCATCTCTGGCGCATTGTTCTTTGCGGTCTATTTGGGCGCGGTGGAAGTGGGCGAAGCCTTTGGCATCACCAAGTCATTCCTCGTGTTGTTTATGGTGATCATCGGCGGCTTGGGCAGCATCTTTGGCTCCTTCGCGGGGGCGGCGTTTCTGGTGCTGTTGCCTGTGGCGCTGAAGGTTGTCGGCGTTGATTTTCTGGGCTGGCCGACGGACATCGTAGCGCATTTGCAGCTGGTGATTGTGGGCGCGTTGATCATTCTCTTTTTGATCGTTGAGCCACACGGCATTGCCCAGCTGTGGCGTCTGGCGAAAGAAAAACTAAGATTGTGGCCCTTCCCGCACTGACGCGGGGAGCCACACAAAAGCGAGGCGGGAGAACCCGCCCTTTTAAACCAATCGGATATTATCCAAGGGAGGAAACACCGATGAAATATAAACTAGGTACTCTGGCGGTTGCGGCCGTTATGGCAGCAAGCCCCGTTCTGGCGGATCTTGTGTTCCCGTCACTCAGCTATCGCACAGGCCCATATGCGGCCGGTGGCATCCAGTTTGCGGATGGCTATGCGGATTATTTCACGCTGCTGAACGAGCGTGACGGCGGTATTGGCGGCGAAAAAATTCAGGTGCCAGAATGTGAGACGGCGTATAACACCGAGAAAGGTGTTGAATGCTATGAATCGCTGAAAGACAGCGGCGGCTTGGTTTACCAACCTTTGTCCACAGGCATCACCTATCAGTTGATCCCGAAAATGACGGCGGATGATATCCCGCTGCTGACATCAGGTTTGGGCCGTACGTCTGCCAAGAACGGCAACGTGTTCAGCCATATTTTCAACTTTCCAGCCAACTACTGGGATGGCGCATCGGTTGCGATCAAATATCTGCTGGATGAAAACGGCGGCGATTTGAAGGGCAAGAAAGTGTCTCTTGTCTATCACAACTCTGCCTACGGCAAGGAACCGATCCGCACGCTTCAGGAATTGTCCAAAAAGCATGGTTTCGATCTGACCGAAGTACCCGTGGATCACCCTGGTCAGGAACAGAAATCACAATGGCTGCAAATCCGCCGTGAAAAGCCTGACTATGTGATCATGTACGGTTGGGGTGTTATGAACCAAGTTGCGATCCAAGAGGCGATCAACATTCGCTTCCCTATGGAAAACTTCATCGGCATTTGGTGGTCTGGTTCTGAAAACGACGTGTTGTCAGCGGGTGAAGGTGCTGACGGCTATAAGGCGCTAACCTTCCACAACGTGGGCAGCAATTTCCCACTATATGATGACCTGAAAAAATACGTTGTTGATGCTGGTAAAGCATCGGGCGCAGGCGATCAGGTTGGTAGCGTGATTTACAACCGCGGAATCTATGCGGCGATGTTGGCAGCAGAATCTGCGAAAACGGCGCAGGAAATCCACGGCGTCTCGAATATCACACCGAGCCAGATGCGTGACGGTATGGAAAACCTGAGCATGACCGAAGAGAAAATGGTTGCTTTGGGGATGCCTAACTTTGGCCCCGAGTTCCAAGTTTCTTGTGAAAACCACGGCGGTAACGGTCTTGTTGCTGTGACGCAGTGGGACGCCAAAGCCAAAGAATGGAGCCTGATCACGGATTTCATCGAATCCGATCAGGAGGTTATCCAAGCATTGGTTGATGAGGATTCCCAAGCCTATGCTTCGGAAAATAACATCGCGCCTGCGTGTAAGTAAGCCACGTTTCCTCTGGCCGCTGCATGGGTGGCGGCCAGAGACATCACGAATTTCAAGAAGGGTACAAGGGATATGTTGGACGCAAAACCAGCTGACGTTCAGGTTGAAAACCTGCTCGAAGTGAACAACATCGAAGTGATCTATAACCACGTTATCCTTGTGCTCAAGGGTGTGAGCCTGAACGTGCCAAAGGGTGGGATTACCGCGCTTTTGGGCGGTAATGGTGCAGGTAAAACAACGACGCTCAAGGCTATTTCGGGCCTGTTGGCATCGGAACGTGGCGAAGTGACCAAAGGCTCGATCAAGTATCGCGGGAACTCCATTCAGGCACAAGATCCTGCCGAGACGGTGAAAAAGGGTGTCGTGCAGGTGATGGAAGGCCGTCACTGTTTTGAGCATCTGACGATTGAGGAAAACCTGCTGACAGGCGCCTATACGCGCAGCGACGGCAAGGGGGCGATCGCCGCTGATTTAGAGATGGTTTATAACTATTTCCCACGGCTGCGCGAGCGTCGCAAATCACAGGCGGGCTATACCTCGGGTGGGGAACAACAGATGTGCGCCATGGGCCGCGCCCTGATGAGCCGCCCTGAAATGATCCTGCTGGACGAGCCTTCAATGGGCCTTGCGCCGCAGTTGGTTGAACAGATTTTCGACATCGTTAAATCGGTGAATGAGAAAGAAGGCGTGACCTTCTTGCTGGCTGAACAGAACACCAATGTCGCGCTGCGATTTGCCCATTACGGGTATATTCTGGAAAGCGGTCGTGTGGTGATGGACGGCCCTGCGGCTGATCTGCGTGAAAACAAAGACGTGAAAGAGTTCTATTTGGGCATGTCGGATGAGGGCCGTAAATCCTTCCGTGATGTGCGCAGTTATCGCCGCCGCAAGCGTTGGTTGTCCTAAGAGGCCCTTGCGCGATTGGCGATGATCTGCAGGCGTGTGTGAAGTTAGTAATTTGCGGGTTTTGGCCTGCGCGGAAAAACGAGTGACTGATATGAGCCATTTTGACAAACTGGAAACCCGTAGCGCAGACGAACGTGCCGCTGATCTGGCCCGTTTGCTGCCCCAGCAGACTGCCCGCGCCAAAGGTGTGGCGGGGTATGCAGGGGCATTGGATCACGTTGACCCTGACGAGATCACCAGTGCTGCGGCTTTGGTTGACCTGCCTGTGTTGCGCAAATCAGAGCTGGGCAAAGCCCAAGCGGCCAGCGCGCCTTTTGGTGGTTTCACAACCAAACCTGCGCATGGGTTTAGCCATGTGTTCCAATCCCCTGGCCCGATTTATGAGCCATCTTCAACCGATCCCGATTGGTGGCGCATGGGGCGTTTTTTGCATGCGATAGGGATTGGTGAAGGGGATATTGTTCATAACTGCTTTGGCTATCATTTGACTCCAGCGGGCATGATTTTTGAAAGCGGCGCGCGCGCTGTGGGCGCGGCGGTGCTGCCTGCGGGGACGGGCCAGACCGAGCTTCAGGTGATTGCGGCGCGTGATGTGGGCACGACGGCCTATGCAGGCACGCCTGATTATTTGAAGATCATCCTTGAAAAGGCGGATGCGATGGGTGTGAGCCTTGGCATCACCCGCGCGGCTGTTGGCGGCGGCGCGTTGTTCCCTAGTCTGCGTGCGTGGTACGCCGAGCGTGGGATCACCTGTTTGCAAAGCTATGCCACGGCTGATCTGGGCAATATTGCGTATGAATCGCCCGCTGCTGAAGGCATGATTGTCGATGAGGGTGTGATCGTTGAGATCGTGACGCCGGGCACGGGTATCCCTGTGCCAGAAGGTGAAGTGGGCGAGGTTGTTGTGACCACGTTGAACCCTGACTATCCGTTGATCCGCTTTGCAACAGGTGATCTGAGCGCGGTGATGGCGGGGGTGTCGCCTTGTGGCCGTACCAATATGCGGATCAAAGGCTGGATGGGCCGTGCGGATCAGACAACCAAGATCAAAGGTATGTTTGTGCGCCCTGAGCAGGTAGCGCAATTGGTTGCGCGTCATGATGAAATCAACCGTGCCCGTGTCATTGCAACACGCGAAGGTGAGCAAGACATGATGACGGTGCAAATCGAATCTACTGCGCCGAACGCTGATGTATATGCGGCATCGGTGGCTGAGTTGCTCAAGCTGAAAGGGCGCATTGAAGTTGTGGCACCTGACAGCCTACCCAAAGACGGTTTGGTTATCGAGGATCAACGTAGCTACGATTGAAGTGTGGTGCACAGGGCCACTTTTCTTTCTGACTAAAATCGTCGACATAGGGGCATGAACAAATCAGCCCCCTCTTTGAAGAAGAAAAAGCACGACGGTGGCCGTGGTCTGTCTGCGGTTGCTATTTTGGTGGCCTGCCTGTGCGCGTTGCCGATGCTGGCAGTTTTGCTGGCGGCGCTATCAGGTGGCACAGAAACGGTGCAGCATCTGGCCGAAACCGTGCTGGGGGGCTATGCGGTTACAACGCTGGCGCTGGTGGCGCTGGTCGCCTGTGGGACGTTTGCAGTGGGTGTCGGTGCAGCATGGCTGGTGACGATGACGCGGTTTCCCGCAGCACGGTTTTTTGAGGTGGCATTGGTGCTGCCTTTGGCCTTTCCTTCCTATGTATTGGCCTATGCCTACACCCATTTGTTGGACCACCCGGGTATCGTGCAAACCACCCTGCGTGAGGTGATGGGCTGGGGCCCGCGTGATTATTGGTTTCCTGAAATCAGGTCGCTGGGCGGTGCCGCCTTGATGCTGGTTCTGGTGCTTTATCCCTATGTTTACTTGTTGGCGCGCGCAGCGTTTCTACAGCAAAGCGGCACCACGTTTCTAGCGGCACGTGCGCTTGGGTCTTCGCCGTGGGCTGCGTTCTTCAAGGTCAGTTTGCCCTTGGCACGCCCTGCGATTGCAGGCGGTGTGTTGTTGACCGTGATGGAGACCATCGCGGATTTTGGCACCGTTTCTTACTTTGGGGTGCAGACCTTTGCCACGGGCATCTACACCAGTTGGTTTTCGCTGTTTGACCGTGTGGGCGCGGCGCAATTGGCGCTGTGTTTGCTAAGCTTTGCCTTGATACTCGCGATGTTGGAGCGGTTGCAGCGCGGGGCGGCAAAGTATCATGATCCAGCGCGACAAGCCAAATCCGCGCCAACGATGCCCTTGACGGGATGGCGGGCCACGGGCGCTGTTGTGCTATGTGGTTTGCCTGTTCTGCTGGGCGCTGTGTTGCCGATCATTGTCTTGTTCTCAATGGGGCTTGGATCAGAGCAGAACCTGCTGAGTGAACGCTATTTGGGGTATATACGAAATTCGGCGACACTGGCCTCGGTGGCGGCGGTGGTGACGGTTGCAGCGGCCATTTGTATCGGGTTTTTTCAGCGCATGCGTGGTGATAGGCTGGCCAGAGGGGCCGCTTATGTGGCGCGTTTGGGTTATGCGGTGCCGGGTGGTGTGATTGCTGTTGGATTGCTGGTGCCTTTTGCCGCGTTTGATAATGCGGTTGATGCGTGGATGCGCAGTACCTTTGATATCTCAACCGGGTTGCTGATTACTGGTTCGATCTGGCTGCTGGTGATTGCCTATATGGTCCGCTTTTTGGCGGCGGCGCTGGGGGCCTATGAAGGCGGGCAGGCGATGGTGCACGTGAATATGGATGCGGCATCGCGATCCTTGGGGCAGGGGCCTGTCGGGACGTTAAGGCGGGTGCATTTGCCGATCCTTGCGCCCAGCCTGCTGACGGCTTTGCTGATCGTTTTTGTGGATGTCATGAAGGAGTTGCCCGCGACTCTGATCATGCGGCCCTTCAATTTTGATACATTGGCGGTACAGGCTTACCGTCTGGCCAGCGATGAGCGGCTTGAGGGGGCGGCGGTGCCGAGCCTCGTGATTGTCGCCATGGGGCTAATGCCCGTGATCCTGATTTGCCGTCAGGTGAGGCGGCGCTAAACGCGTTTGAAAGAGTCAGACTGCGCGCGCCATTGGGGCGGCACGCGCAGAGCTGTTTTAGGATTTTGCGATTTTGTCTTGGGTTTTTGTGTCAAAATCACTGGCGTCATGGCGTTCGTGCAATTGTTTTGACGGGTCATCGCCAAAGGCGCGGTTGACCATCAAGCCCCGTGCAACGGCGGGGCGGGCGTCAATTGTTTCGGCCCAACGCAGCACGTTTTTATAGCTTGCCACATCCAGGAATTCGGCAGCCGAGTAGAGGCGGCCCAAAACCAATTGGCCGTACCAAGCCCAGATCGCAATGTCTGCAATTGAGTATTCACCAGCGAACCATTCATGTTCAGCCAAGTGGCGGTCCATAACATCAAGCTGGCGTTTCACTTCCATTGAAAAGCGGTTGATGGGGTATTCGTATTTTTCTGGGGCATATGCGTAGAAATGGCCAAACCCACCGCCGAGATAGGGGGCGGAGCCCATTTGCCAGAAAAGCCAGCTCATCATCTCGGTTTTCTGTGCGGGATCGGTGGGGATGAATGCGCCGAATTTTTCTGCAAGATACAGCAGGATTGAGCCGCTCTCAAATACGCGCTGGGGGGTATCGCCAGAGTGATCCATCAGGGCAGGGATTTTGGAGTTTGGGTTGATGTCCACAAAGTCGGAGCCGAATTGATTGCCTTCGCCGATGTTGATCAGCCACGCGTCATATTCGGCACCTGTATGGCCTGCTGCCAGCAATTCCTCGAGAAGAATGGTGACTTTGACGCCATTGGGTGTGGCAAGGGAATAGAGCTGAAAGGGGTGTTTGCCGACTTCGAGCTCTTTGTCATGTGTGGCGCCTGCAATGGGGCGGTTGATAGAAGCGAATTTTCCGCCACTCTCGGACTCCCATGTCCAGACTTTGGGGGGGGTGAATGTGAGATCGCTGGCCATGTGAGGCTCCTTTTCGGGGAAGTGATGCCATTTCAGGTAAGGTGGATTAACTTGCGCGCAAGTACCAGCGTAAAAATGTCTAAGGTCAGGAACGGTTTAACCGGATTTTTGATAGGAAATCAGGGCCTGAACAGCAAAAAGGCTGCCCAACAAGTGGGCAGCCTTTTTTAACAACTTCAGCAGATGCTGCTTAACCCTGACGGGCTTTAAAGCGCCTCTGTGTTTTGTTGATCACGTATACGCGGCCTTTGCGACGCACAACACGGCAGTCACGGTGCCGGTTCTTGAGCGAGCGGAGTGAGTTGCGAACTTTCATCGGTTCATTCCTTCCAAGTTGTGGCGCGGGCCAGCGCCGGGTTACGGGCGACCCAGTGGCGTATGCCAAAGGGCCAGTGAATACATGGTGGGCGATACTGGGATCGAACCAGTGACCCCTTCGATGTCAACGAAGTGCTCTACCGCTGAGCTAATCACCCACTTATATGAACGCGATTCGCCGGCCCCAAATAAAATGGGGCGCGAAAACACCGCGCCGTCTGGGTGCTATAAAAGGAGTCGGCAGCGTGATCAAGGGCTTTTGGCGCTGTAGCAAACTAGGTTATGCTTTTTATTTGAAAGGGGACCGATATGCCTGTGACTGCTTTTGATGTTTTTCTACCTGCGGCCCCTTCTTCATGTGTTGTATTTGCCTCGCCGCATTCAGGGCGCGATTATAGCTGGTCGTTCCTGCGCAAGACGGTTTTGAACGAACATGTGATCCGATCCTCTGAGGATGCTTTTGTGGATCAGCTGTTCGAATGTGCGCCGCAATTTGGTGCCGCCTTTATCAAAGCGGGTGCGCCTCGGGCTTTTGTGGACTTGAATCGCGCACGTGATGAATTGGACCCGGCCTTGATCGAAGGGGTGCGGCGTGTGGGGCATAACCCGCGTGTGGCATCGGGGCTGGGGGTGATTCCGCGTGTGGTGGCCAACGGGCGTGCGATTTACAGAGGAAAATTGACCCAGCATGAAGCGCAAGAGCGGATCACGCGCTATTGGGAGCCCTATCATACCAAGCTGCAAAGCCTGTTGGATGCTGCACATAACCGTCACGGGCAGACGGTGTTGATTGATTGCCATTCGATGCCGCATGAAGCGGTGGACAGTGTTGTCCTTGGCGGGATGCGCAGGCCGGATGTGGTGCTGGGGGATCGTTTTGGCGCAGCGGCAAGTGGCGATGTGGTGGATCGGATTGAGGCCGCTTTTGTGGAGGCGGGTTTTGTTGTGACGCGAAATACGCCTTTTGCGGGGGCTTATATTACCCAAGCCTATGGCAAGCCCGCCAAAGGACAGCATGCTGTGCAGATCGAAATTGATCGCTCCCTCTATATGAATGAGCAACTGATTCGCCCGAATGGCAATTTTGAGGCGGTGCAGGCTGCGCTGCGCGATGTTGTCAAAGCCGTCGCTTTGATTGGGCAGGGCCGTATTCCTTTGGCGGCGGAATAGGGCACAATTATCGTAATGTTCGGCCTTTGACGATGGCGTCAGCGCCAAAGCGGGTGCGAATCACGTCGGTTGCGCGCTCGGCTTCGGTGCGGCGGGCAGCATCAGGGTCTAGGAGGTCACCCAATTTATCGGCATCCGCAGCATCGCTGAGATCGGATATGCCGCAGCCGAGCAAACGGTATGAGCCTTTTTCGTTGATTTGGTCGAATAGCCCACGTGCGGTGCGGTAAATGCGATCGGCCAGTTGAGTCGGATCGCTGAGCGCGAGGCGCCGCGAGAGAAGCGTGTGATTGCTGCGTTTCAACTTGAGAGTGACAACACGCCCCGCAAGGTTTTTCGCCTTGGCACGATCAGCAACTTGAACTGCCATGCGCCAGATATGCCCGTCCAGCAACTCGGGATCGGAGGTGTCTTCGTTGAATGTTGTCTCTTTCGAGATTGATTTCAAAGGTGCATGGGCAGAGACGCGGCGGCGGTCTTCGCCACGGGCGAGATGATAGAGACGGTCACCCATCCCGCCAAAGCGCGCGACAAGATCGGATTTTTCCCAGCGCAATAGGTCAGAGAAATGGCGAATGCCCGCCTTGTCCAGCGATGCCTGCGCAGCGGCGCCAACTCCCCATATCATCCGCACGGGTTTGTCGCGCAGGAAATCTGCGGTCTCGGCGCGGCCAATGACGGAAAATCCATGGGGTTTATCGAGGTCGGAGGCGATTTTGGCTAGGAATTTATTGTGGCTCAGCCCGATGGAGCCTGTCAGCCCAAGTTCGGTTTTCATGCGCCGCACAAGACGGGCCAGCATCACGGCGGGGGGCGCGCCATGCAGGCGGGTTGTGCCGCTCATGTCCAGAAACGCTTCGTCCAGCGACAGGGGTTCAATGGCGGGGGTCAACTCTTCCATCAGGGCGCGGATGGCGCGGGAGGCTTTGACGTATTCTTCCATACGTGGGCGGATCACAACGGCTTCGGGGCATAGTTTGAGCGCCTGAAACATTGGCATAGCCGAGCGGACCCCGCGAATACGCGCGACATAGCAGGCGGTGGAAACAACCCCGCGATGGCCGCCGCCAATGATGACAGGTTTGCCTTCCAGTGACGGATCATCGCGTTTTTCAACCGAGGCGTAGAAGGCATCACAATCCATGTGAGCGATGGTCAGGTCCCACAGCTCGGGGTGGCGCGTGACACGCGGACTGGCGCAGGCAGGGCACCGGCGGGCATTCTCAAATTGTGTGAGGCAATCGCGGCAGAGTGCGGGCATGGTGGGGATTGTGATCTATCTAGGGATGCCTAATTATAAAGGGAGTAACCGGAGAGAGCCATGCAATTCGACATTGAAAAATACGAAGGCACTGCGTTCAAGGGCGCGAAACTGGCCCTGTATCTGGGGGATTATTTGGCGGCAATATTGCGCGATGACAAACCGGGCCTGATTTTTGCGGATCATTGGGATCTGCCTGGAGGCGGCCGAGAGGGGAGCGAGACCCCACTGGATTGCGCCTTGCGCGAGTGCCGTGAAGAGCTGGGGCTGTCTGTGCCGCAGGAAGCTGTGTGTTGGGGGCGTGAATTTCGCCAAGAGGATCATGCCAGCTGGTTCTATGTGGCGCAGTTGCCGATAGAGGCACAAAACGATGTGGTGTTCGGGGATGAAGGCCAGTTCTGGCAGTTGATGACTGAAGACGCGTTTTTGAAACACCCCAAAGCGGTGCCTTCGTTTCAAGAGCGGCTGGCGTTATGGATTGCCGGAAGAGACGCGAGAAAATGAGGGCGGTGCTCTAACGAAAAGCCCCCCCGCTGCTTCTAGCGGGGGGCAGGTGACGAACGTCAAAATATGACCATTCGTCAGGGAGTATCACCATCTCTTTGATAGCACGGAACCCGATTTTGACCTAGCTATTCCAAATAGGCTGTGGGGTGCGTGGCTTGCCTGTGATGGATATGGCACAGGTTCAGGTTGTAGGTGCAACAGTATTCATTTCAGATTGAATAGCGCGTGCTGCCTCGGCTGGGTTGGGCGCTTGGTGGATCGGGCGGCCGACAACCACGTGATCGGCGCCGTTCTGTATGGCCTCAGCGGGAGTTGCCACACGTTTTTGGTCGCCCAACGCGGCGCCAGAGGGGCGCACGCCCGGAGTGACGATCAACCTGCCCGCGGCTTCGGGTTGAGCGCGGATCAATGCGGCCTCTTGTGGGGAGGCGATGACGCCATCTGCGCCCGCTTCAAATGCGTTTAAGGCACGTGCGACAACCAGTTCAGGCAGGTCGCCTGCACGGATCAGGCTTGCATCCAGATCAGCGCGGTCTAGCGACGTCAGGATGGTCACACCAAGAATTTTAAGATTGCTCCCTGCCGCGCCTTCTTTGGCGGCGCGTACAACGTGGGGATCGCCATGAACTGTAAGGAAATCCAGATCAAATTGCGCCAGCCCGCGCACGGCGGATTCTACGGTTGCGCCGATGTCGAACAATTTCATGTCCAGAAAAATGCGTTTGCCGTGTTCTTGCTTGAGTTCACTTGCCAGCGCCAAGCCGCCACCGGTGAGCATCCCAAGCCCGATTTTGTAAAAACTGACTGCATCACCAAGCTTTTTGGCAAGCTCTAGCCCGGCAATGGCATTGGGCACATCAAGGGCAACGATCAGGCGGTCTGTGGCGGGGTTGGACATAGGGGCGCTCCATCTGGGTAAGGGAATGACAAACGCCTTGTGGCATAGGCGATGGCGCGGGCACTGTACAGAAAAAAGGCCCGATCACGCAGGTGCGGATCGGGCTTGAGTTTCAGAGACAGTGCAGGCAGGCAAGCGTCTCTGCTCTTGCGCAGCGGCGTGATGTGCGGGGACAACGCACATCACGGCCAAAAATGCTGCGCAGATTCAATATCTAAAAAGGATCAGCGTTAGGCAGCTTTGTCAGTTTGCGGGAAGCCAAGCTGTGCCAGCCATTGGCGCGGATCAAACGCGGTGCGTCCAGCACGGGCCTGTGCGACGCGGCGGCGCATCTGGGAATACATCCCGTTGCGTGATTTGTGGCGGCGCAATGCTTGCGTCTTCAATCCGCTTGCAGCTTGCTCAAAGCTCATCGTGATGGGGGCTTCGATTTCGCAAGGGTATTTGGCGGTGCGTGTTGTGGTTTCGACAGTGACCATCGCTTCAAAGCACTGCGTGGCCGCATTGTACATCACGTCGCTAATCTGGATCATTGGTTGTGTCATTTCATTTACCTCATATGCCCTATGTTTTTTATTGCAGGGCTTCTCTGTCTCTAGTGTCAATTTGGGCACTGTGTCTGAAAAATAAACGGCTGAGGTTAATAAAAGTTTCCCCCTGCTTTATTGATTCGCTAAAAGCTGAGGTGAATTCATTGAAAATCAATATCTTATGATAGGTGGAAAATTGCCTATCCCTGTTCACCACATCTTTCCGTTTGAAAGAATAGTCCGGTGTTATGTGATTTTCGGGCCTAGATTTGATTGCTATTGAGCCTTGATCTAACGCAAAGCACATCCCAAATATCATTTGTAAGGTCCACACTGGGTATATGCCGCCAAGCGGGTACACCCCCAAGTGGCCGCTTTTGAAAAGGAGACTACCATGGACCTGAGTAAGTTCACGGAACGGTCGCGCGGCTTTGTGCAGGCGGCCCAAACGATTGCGACACGCGACAGCCACCAACGGCTGGCACCTGAACATTTGCTAAAAGCATTGATGGATGATGAAGAGGGGCTTGCGAGCAACTTGATCAATGCATCCGGTGGAGATGCGGCTGCTGTAAAGCAGGCCGTTGCTATTGCCATTGGAAAAATGCCCAAAGTCAGCGGCGATGCTGCCCAGACCTATCTGGACGGGGCGACCACACGTGTGCTGACCGAGGCAGACGCGCTGGCCAAAAAGGCGGGCGACAGCTTTGTGCCCGTTGAACGCATCTTGATGGCGCTGTGTATGGTCAAATCTGGTGCAAAAACGGCGTTGGAGGCGGGCAAGGTCAGTGCGCAAGCATTGAACACTGCGGTTAATGATCTGCGCAAAGGGCGTACGGCAGATAGTGCCAGTGCCGAAGACGGCTATGACGCGCTGAAGAAATACGCGCAGGATCTGACGGCGCGCGCGGAAGAGGGCAAGATCGACCCGATCATCGGCCGCGACGATGAAATCCGCCGCACGATGCAGGTGCTCAGCCGCCGTACCAAAAACAACCCCGTTCTGATCGGGGAACCGGGCGTGGGTAAAACCGCGATTGCCGAGGGCCTCGCGTTGCGCATCATCAACGGGGATGTGCCCGAAAGCCTGCGCAACAAACGTCTGCTGTCTTTGGACATGGGCGCATTGATTGCGGGGGCTAAATACCGTGGTGAATTCGAAGAGCGATTGAAATCCGTCCTGACCGAGGTGACAGAAGCCGCGGGCCAGATCATTTTGTTCATTGATGAGATGCACACGCTGGTGGGCGCAGGCAAAGCGGATGGCGCGATGGATGCGGCCAACCTGA
This sequence comes from Sulfitobacter undariae, assembly GCF_014196805.1. Taxonomy (GTDB): domain Bacteria; phylum Pseudomonadota; class Alphaproteobacteria; order Rhodobacterales; family Rhodobacteraceae; genus Sulfitobacter; species Sulfitobacter undariae. The sequence goes on from NZ_JACIEI010000005.1 coordinate 201,045, forward strand.
TCAAACCTGCGCTGGCACGGGGTGAGCTGCATTGTATCGGTGCAACCACGCTGAACGAATACCGTAAGTATGTAGAGAAAGACGCGGCGCTTGCGCGGCGGTTCCAGCCAGTGATGGTGTTGGAGCCGACGGTGGAAGATACTGTCAGCATCCTGCGCGGTATTAAAGAGAAGTATGAGCTGCACCACGGTGTGCGGATCGCGGATAGTGCGTTGGTTGCGGCCGCCACGCTGAGCCATCGCTATATCACGGACCGCTTTTTGCCTGACAAAGCAATTGACCTTGTGGATGAAGCTGCCAGCCGTTTGCGCATGGAAGTAGACAGTAAACCAGAAGAGCTGGATGCGCTGGACCGTCAGGTGCTGCAATTGCAGATCGAGGAAGAAGCGCTGAAGCTGGAGGATGACCAAGCCTCTATGGATCGTTTGGCGACGCTGCAAAAAGATCTGGCTGATCTGAAAGAGCGCAGCGCCGAGATGACAGCCAGTTGGCAGGCAGGCCGTGACAGGCTGGAAGGTGCGCGTGAACTTAAGGAAAAGCTGGACCGTGCGCGGGCCGATCTGGACATCGCCAAACGTGATGGCAATCTCGCCAAGGCGGGCGAGCTGTCATATGGCGTGATCCCTGATCTGGAACGTTTGCTAACCGCTGCGGAAAACGCCGATGAGGGCCAGATCGTGGAAGAGGCCGTGCGCCCCGACCAGATCGCCAGCGTTGTTGAGCGCTGGACGGGCATTCCTGCTGGTAAAATGCTGGAAGGTGAGCGTGAGAAGCTGTTGCAAATGGAAGAACAGCTGCATGGCCGCGTGATTGGTCAGGATTTGGCCGTGAAGGCGGTTGCCAATGCGGTCCGCCGCTCGCGTGCGGGTCTGAACGATGAGGATCGTCCTTTGGGCAGCTTCTTGTTCCTTGGGCCAACAGGCGTGGGTAAAACCGAGCTGACCAAAGCAGTGGCCGAGTTCATGTTTGATGATGACAGCGCCATGGTGCGGATTGATATGTCCGAATTCATGGAGAAACACGCGGTGTCTCGTCTTATCGGTGCCCCTCCGGGGTATGTTGGCTATGACGAAGGCGGTGTATTGACCGAGGCCGTGCGTAGACGCCCTTATCAGGTTGTGCTGTTTGACGAGGTCGAGAAGGCGCATCCCGATGTGTTCAACGTGCTGTTGCAAGTGCTGGATGACGGTGTGCTGACGGATGGCCAAGGCCGGACGGTGGATTTCAAGCAGACGCTGATCATCCTGACGTCCAACCTTGGTGCCCAAGCATTAAGCATGGCGCCTGAAGGCAGCGATATGGTGCAGGCCAAAAAGGATGTGATGGAGGCCGTTCGTGGGCACTTCCGCCCCGAATTCCTGAACCGTCTGGACGAGACGATCATCTTTGACCGTCTTAACCGTGAAAACATGGACGGGATTGTGGATATCCAGATGGCACGCCTTCTCAAACGGCTTGCTGCGCGCAAGATCGAGTTGCAGTTGGATGAGGGTGCGCGCAAGTGGCTGGCCGATGAGGGGTATGACCCTGTATTTGGCGCAAGGCCGCTGAAACGGGTGATCCAGTCTGCCTTGCAAAACCCGCTGGCGGAAATGCTGCTGGCTGGTGATGTGAATGACGGTGACATCGTCCCTGTCAGTGCGGGGGCGGATGGTTTGATCATCGGTGATCGCATCGCAGCCAGCAACAGGCCGAAGCCCGAGGAAGCGACAGTACACTAACCTCAGTATATAGACGTAAAAGGCCCGCAGCGATGTGGGCCTTTTTGCGTTGTGGGCTATGCGGAGGTGCCCTTGCGCAACTGTAAACATCTCTAACAATAGAGTGTGAGCACTGAAATATGTACAGAAACTGTTTGGATATGGACGTGAGAAGGCTAGGTATAGCGCAACAAGCAAGGAGATAGGCCCATGGCCATGCGCTGGAAAAATACGCTGAAAGACCATCACGTCACAGACGAAGCCGCGTTTCTGAACCGTCGGCAATTGATGGGCGGTGCAGCGGCGGGTGTTGGGCTGGCCACGATGGGCGGCGTTCAGGCGCAGGCTGCGGGCGATGTTCTGACGCCGAACAGTTATGAGGATATCACCGAGTACAATAACTTCTACGAGTTCGGCACAGGCAAAGACGATCCTGCCCGCTATGCCAACACGCTGACAACGCAGCCATGGACGGTCAAGATTGACGGGCTTGTCGACAAGCCCGGTGACTATGCGTTTGAGGATATCATGAAGGCGATGACCATCGAAGAACGCATCTATCGTTTTCGCTGTGTCGAGGCATGGTCCATGGTTGTGCCGTGGAACGGGTTTGAACTGGCTGACCTGCTGGATATGGCAGGTGTGCAATCGGGCGCGAAATATGTCGCGTTTGAAACCGCGCTGCGCCCTGATGAAATGCCAGGTGTGAAATACAACGTGCTGGACTGGCCCTATGTCGAAGGTCTGCGCCTGGACGAGGCGGTGCATCCGCTGACGATGATGGCCACCGGTATCTATGGCAAAGACATTCCAAACCAGAACGGTGCGCCGCTGCGTTTGGTGGTGCCGTGGAAGTATGGCTACAAATCCATCAAATCTATTGTTCGGATTACGCTGACAGACAAACAGCCACCCACAAGCTGGAACAAAGCCAATGCCCGTGAATACGGCTTCTATAGTAATGTGAACCCCGAGGTGGATCACCCGCGGTGGAGCCAAGCCTCCGAGCGTGAGATCGGCGGTGGCCTGTTTGCCAAGCGCAAACCGACATTGATGATGAACGGCTACGCGGATGAGGTTGGTGATCTATACGCTGGCATGGATCTGACAAAAGACACCTAAACAGGTGCCTTTATGAGACGGGCCGGAACTTATCCAAGTTTCGGCCCGTGTCTGTTTAAGAGCGCGAAGGTTTTGGGCCATAGCTCTGGCCCACGGATTTCCGCACTGCGGAAAGAAAGAGTTTTTGTGACTGCGATTGTAGACCGTATCAATGCTGCCCTACGCCCGATGCCGACATGGGCACTCTATATACTATGTATCCTGCCGGTGCCGTGGTTGCTCTATCAGGCGCAGACGGGGGGCTTGGGCCGTGATCCAATCAAAGCACTAGAGCATGAACTGGGCAGTCTCGCCCTACAGCTCCTGATCGCGGGTCTATGTATAACGCCTTTGCGTAAATATGTGGGCCTGAACCTGCTAAAGTTCCGTCGCGCAATTGGTGTGATGGCATTTGTCTATGTAACGCTCCATCTGGCCGTCTGGGTGTTTTTGGACATGAGTATGCTTTGGCAGCAAATGTGGGCTGACATCTGGAAGCGCCCCTACATTACAATCGGCATGGCGGGATTCATTACATTGCTACCGCTTGCGGTTACTTCCAACAACCTGTCGGTACGAAAGCTTGGTGGAGCTACGTGGCGCAAGCTTCATAAGCTGACCTATCTTGCCGTGTTGTTAGGCGGGGTGCATTTCATCTGGTTGGTAAAGGGTATCCAGTTGGAACCTCTTTTGTATATGGCGGCGATCCTGAGTCTGCTTGCCCTGCGGTTTATGGACAAGCGTCGAGGGTGAGCGAACCTACCGTTCCGATTTGGGTGGATTCGAGTCCTCTGCGCTTTCAAAGGGGGGGTATCAGAAGTGAATCTGTGGATAACTCCGTCGTGAGGGCTGAAGGAGCGATAATAGAAGTGCTGGGAGCCTTTAGTATTTGGGGGTCATCACGGGTTAGTAAAGTGATGGGTCTTTAAGTGGTTGTATTTTAACGGAATTTCAAAATCTTAAAGAAAGTTCCGATTTTTGAAAGAAAGCGCTTGCGGGATTGTTGAGTAAACCCTAGAACGCCTCTACCGAAGCGCAGCAATGAGCTACGGGGCAGCGGACGGGTTTAGCGGAGACGCTAGGGATT
>NZ_JACIEI010000006.1 GCF_014196805.1 Sulfitobacter undariae
ACAATATCTGCACCGCCAAGCCCAAAGTCCGTGCGCAATGGCGCGCCCTTTTTATTCTTCTGGCCTTTCACGACCACGCGTACAATCCAACGGCGCGCACCTGAGGGATCGACTACCAAATATAGACCATTCCCGTCGCCATGTCGCCCAGCGCCAAGATTTTCGACCAGCTTCTTTGTTAGTTTGCCGGATAGCGCCATCTAAAAGTACCACATTCTATACCACTCAAGGAATGATAATAGACACAATTCGAAGAAACTCAAGGTGATCGAAATCTTCCGGTAATCTCATGAAAACAAATTGAAAAGTCGATCTAAGGTAACCTATGCAAACTCAATAAAAAGGTGTGATGGCGGAGAAACAGGGATTCGAACCCTGGGAACCCTTTAGAGGCTCAACGGTTTTCGAAACCGTCCCGTTCGACCACTCCGGCATTTCTCCGCGGGGATCTTGGATGGGTCGTTTAGTCGTGTTTTTGGAGCAGAGCAAGAGCTTGCCTGCGCTTCTTTGCTGGTCACATGAATTTTCTTTGCAGTGCGCAACGGAACGGTTAGTTTGCATTTGAAAAACCAGAAAAAGGATACTCTATGTCGTTGATCCGTCAGGCCCTTATGATACCCGTTGCCGTGGTCATGCTTGGGGTTGGTGCTGTGGCTGTGCAAGCAGAAGCTCCGGCGCGGCAGGATGTTGAGTCATTTTTGGAAGTGACAGGATTTGATGTCGCATTGGAGAGCATTCGTCTCTCGGCTGATGCTGCGCCGCAAATGCTGGGGCTAGAGGCCAAGGATTTTGGGTCGGAATGGCAGCGTTTGGTCGGTGAAGTGTTTGAGAAAGAGCTCATGCATAACATGGCCCTTAACATCCTAGAGAATACACTCACGGATGAATTGCTGACCCATGCAGCGGATTTTTATGCCTCTGATCTGGGGCAGCGTCTGGTTCAGGCTGAAAACAGTTCGCATTTGATCGAAGAAGACGGGGTTAAATCCGAAAGCGGTGGCCAGATTGTTGAAGGGCTTAAGGGCATCAACTCACCGCGCGTGGCGATCTTGGAACGGCTTAATGCGGCCAGCGGTAGCGAAGACAGTTCTTTACGTTCTATTCAGGAGGTGCAGATACGCTTCTTGATGGCGGCGGCTTGGGCTGGCGTTGTTGAGCTGCAAATGGATGAGCCTGATTTGCGAGAAGCGATGCGATCGCAAGAGGCGGATATTCGCAGCAACCTGCGCCAAAGTGCGCTGGAAGGGGCCGCATATACCTATCAGGCGTTTTCTGACGCAGAAATGGAGGATTACGCGGCCGCGTTGGAACATCCTAAAATGAAGAAGGTCTATGAGTTAATGAATGCGGTGCAATACGAAGTGATGGCGGATCGTTTTGAGGTGGTGGCAGGACGTTTGCGTGAAATGCAACCAAGTCAGGACCTATAAATGCGTAAACTACTTGCCGCGCTGATGATTGTTGCGACCGCGCTACCGCTTTGGGCGGGCGCGCGGTTGACGGTTTTGATGGACGTTCTCGACATTCGCGAACTCAGTGGGATTTTACAAGATGAAGGGCTTGAATTCGGGCGCACGCTGAATCGTGACTGGCTTGACGACGAAGGGGGCGCCGTGTGGTCGGGGCAGGTGCAGCGCATTTATGACGCTGAGCGTATCACCGAAAGCATCCGCGCGGGGTTGGAACCTGCTTTGGATGGTGAATTACTGGAAGATGTCATTGCATTTTATGGCTCTGAGCTGGGCGGCAAAATTGTGCAATTGGAAAACTCGGCGCGCCGTGCCATGTCCGACCCCGCGGTAGAAGAGCAAGCCCGTGCCCAATATGCCAGCCAAGACCAAGATGACCCGCGGTTGATCCTAATCGGGCAGATGATCAAGGCGGGGGATCTGGTGAACCGGAACGTTACATCGGCCCTTAATTCGAACTATCAATTCTTGCGGGCCTTGGTGGACGGGGATGTCTACGTGATGAGTGAGGATGAAATCCTTTCCGATGTACTGGCTGAGCGTGACGCGATCACAGCAGATACAACCAACTGGTTGGGCGCATTTTTATCGCTGGCTTACAGCCCTCTCACGCTGGAAGAACTGACATTGTATGCTGAATTTACCAGCAGCCCGGCAGGCAAAGCCCTGAACAGCGGCTTTTTCGCAGGGTTTGATCCACTTTATGAGGATATCTCATATGCGTTGGGGCGTGCTATGGCATTGAACATGGTTGCAGAAGAGCTGTGATCAGGCCGTTTGCTCCGTTACACGTGGTGCATCGCCGATAAATCGGTCTGCTCAACGCGAAAATTGGCTAAACCATGGGCAAAGCACCTTGACTTGTAGGGCTTATACGCCGATAAGCCGCCATCTCGACAGGTGTTACCTGTATCGGGACTATTTTTAATGACGCCCTAAGGGCGCGCTGTTCCAGGTGGATGCGGGCAATGTTCCGATCCAAAACACCCGATACGGGGGCCAAAGAACGCGACCAAGTGAAGGAAGACCTATGTTTGCGGTCCTGAAAACAGGCGGTAAGCAATATAAAGTTCAAGCGGGCGATATGCTCCGTGTGGAACGTATTGCGGCATCTGCCGGTGAGACAGTTCAATTCAACGAAGTGCTGATGCTGGGTGGCGATAACCCAACTGTTGGCGCGCCAATGATCGAAGACGCCGGCGTTCAAGCCGAAGTGGTTGATCAGATCAAAGGCGAAAAAGTCATCCACTTCGTTAAACGTCGTCGGAAGCACTCTTCCAAGCGTACAAAAGGCCACCGTCAGAAGCTGACATTGGTTAAGATCACCGAGATCCTCGCATCTGGCGCAGGTAAATCCGGCGTTGCAGCTGCAATCGGTACAGGTTCCGTTTCTGCGGCAGCCGTTGCTGCGATCACCGGTAAATCCGTTGACACGACACCCGTGAAAAAAGCCAAAGCAGCCAAGCCTGCTAAAGCCGAAGCGCCTAAAGCAGAGAAAGCTGAAAAGCCTGCCAAAGCGAAAAAAGCTGCTAAAGCTGAAGGCGATGATCTGTCCGAAATCTCTGGCGTTGGTCCAGTTATCGTGGGCAAACTGAACGATGCGGGTATCACCACATTCGCTCAGATCGCTGCATGGACTGATGCAGACGTAGAAGAGATCGAAGAGAAACTGTCGTTCAAAGGTCGTGTCGGTCGTGAAGACTGGATTGCACAGGCCAAAGTTCTGGCAAAAGGCTAAGGAGAGACCTAATGGCACACAAAAAAGCAGGCGGCTCATCCCGTAACGGACGCGACTCAGCTGGTCGTCGTCTTGGCGTTAAAAAATACGGCGGCGAAGTTGTCGTTCCCGGCAACATCATCGTGCGTCAGCGCGGCACTACATTCTGGCCAGGCCAGAACGTAGGCATGGGCAAAGATCACACGATCTTCGCAACTGTTGACGGCAATGTTCAGTTCCACAAGGGCCTGAAAAACCGCACGTTCATCTCCATCGTACCGGCGGCAGAAGCTGCTGAATAAGCCGTACCTGTAAGATGACAAAAAAACAGGGATCGGTGGAAACGCCGGTCCCTTTTTCACGTGTGTTGGTCTTTAAATCCAGAAGGAGTGGTAAATGATTTATGCTAAAGCCACCCATCTGGCGGTTCAACGCTGGAGTGTCCCGTGAGCATTGCCTTTTGTCGTTGGTATAGCACTGGCAACAGTGGCATGGATGATATTTATGGCGGGAAATACGTTTCGACGGCGTATATTCTCTGGCTCGCGTGGACCGTCGCGATCTTGCACCTTTTGTGGGCCTTGGGTGGTCAGACTGTTGCAGGGACCCGCGCAGAACTCTATCTAATGTGGATGCTCGCCGCGCTGATTGTGGCATCCGTTCTTTTTGTACTTTTCGCGGGAGGCGCGTAATATGGACGTATCTTTGCAGCAAAAAACTCTGATGACAGAGCGGTTTTCGCTCCGTCCAGTACGTGTTTCAGATCTGACGCGGATCGAGCATTACGCAAGCGACAAACGTCTGGCGATGAACACGCCGCGCCTGCCACATCCTTTGCCGCCGGGCCTGATTGCAGGCTTCATCGAACGCGCCATGGCGCCTGACCGCGACGAAGACGTCTGGGTGATGGATGAAGGCGGCGAACACGGCGGCGAGGTCATGGGCGTGATCACACTGACGCGTTTGGACCGCAATCAATCCGAAGTGGCCTATTGGGTTGCGCCGCCATTCTGGAACACGCATCTGGCTTCGGATGCGGTTCAGGCATTGGTGTCGGGCAATCCGTTGGATAACGACGCAATGTTCGCATCGGTCTTCCATGATAACCCTGCTTCTGCCAAAGTGCTCACCAATGCGGGCTTTGCCTATTTGGGTGATGCCGAAACCTTCTGCCTTGCGCGCAACGCAACTGTGCCGACTTGGACCTATAGTCTCAAGCTGCGGTAAACCCTTAGGATATAATATGAAGTTCCTCGATCTCGCCAAAGTTTACATCCGCTCCGGTGCCGGTGGCGGCGGCTGTATCTCGTTTCGGCGGGAAAAATACATCGAATACGGCGGCCCTGATGGCGGTGATGGCGGCGGCGGCGGCACAGTTTGGGCTGTGGCTGTGGACGGTCTGAACACCTTGATCGATTTTCGTTACCAACAGCACTTTTTTGCCAAAAACGGTCAGCCGGGCATGGGTAAGCAGCGTACAGGTAAAGATGGCGATGACATCATCTTGCGTGTTCCTGTAGGCACCGAAATTCTGGACGAAGACCAAGAAACCGTTCTTGCCGATATGACCGAACTGGGCCAGCGCGTAGAGTTGGCACGTGGAGGCAACGGTGGTTGGGGTAACCTGCACTTTAAATCCGCCACCAACCAAGCGCCACGCCGTTCTAACCCCGGTCAAGACGGGGTCGAGCGGACGTTGTGGCTGCGGCTCAAGCTGATTGCGGATGTGGGCCTGTTGGGCCTACCCAATGCCGGTAAATCAACCTTTTTGGCAGCGACTTCAAATGCACGGCCTAAAATTGCGGATTATCCGTTTACCACACTTCACCCGAACTTGGGCGTGGTAGGTGTTGATAACACTGAATTTGTTGTTGCCGACATCCCCGGTTTGATTGAGGGAGCCCATGACGGGCGTGGACTGGGTCATCGCTTTTTGGGCCATGTTGAGCGGTGCGCCGTGCTGTTGCATTTGGTCGATGGAACATCCGAGACGATCACCGAGGATTACCAGACCATCATCGGTGAACTGGAAGCCTATGGCGGAGAGTTGGCCGACAGGCCCCGTGTGACGGTCTTGAACAAGATTGATGCTCTGGATGAGGAGACGCTGGCAAGTGCTTCTGCTGAATTGAGAAAAGCGTGTTCTGGAGAAGTGATGTTGATGTCGGGCGTGGCCAAGACAAACACCGTCGAAGTCCTGCGTGCCCTGCGTGCCGAGATCGACGACAACCGTCTTCGCCAGACCAAAGGCGAGGAGGAAGCGCCTTGGCAACCTTAACCGACGCCAAACGGATCGTCATTAAAATCGGCTCTGCATTGCTGGTGGATCGCGCCACCGGCAACTTGCGGGCCGATTGGCTGGGCTCATTGGCGCAGGATGTTGCATGGCTCAAGCAGAATGGTACGGATGTTGTGTTGGTCTCGTCGGGGTCCATCGCATTGGGGCGCGGAGTGCTGGGGCTTGGCTATAATACCTTGGCGTTAGAACAGTCACAGGCCGCTGCCGCTGTGGGGCAAATTCGTCTGGCACGCGCCTATGAAGAGGTGCTTGCGCCGCATGGGATCACAACAGCGCAGGTTTTGGTGACGCTGGAAGACAGCGCCAACCGCCGCCGTTATCTTAACAGCCGCGCTACCTTGGAAACCTTGTTGGGGCTTGGCGCAGTTCCTATCGTCAACGAAAACGACACGGTGGCGACCGATGAAATCCGTTTCGGCGATAACGACAGGTTAGCCGCACAGATTGCAGTGACCGTTGGCGCGGATCAATTGATCCTTTTGTCTGATGTTGACGGGCTCTATACGGCCAATCCAAACGAAGACCCAAGTGCGACGCGGTTTGATGTCATCGACCACATCACACCTGAAATCGAAGCTATGGCGGGAGATGCGGGGTCGGGTCTGAGCAAAGGCGGCATGAAAACCAAAGTGATGGCGGCAAAAACCGCTGTGTCCGCAGGCTGTGCCATGGCCATTACTGAAGGCTCGGTTATGCGGCCGCTGACGGCGTTGGAGCAAGGCGCCAATGCCACATGGTTCACCGCGCAAACCGATCCGCAAGCCGCGCGCAAAGGCTGGATTGCGGCAATGAAGCCGATGGGCACCGTGATGTTAGATGCAGGAGCTGTTGCAGCCCTGAAGCGTGGGAAAAGCCTGCTTCCCGCTGGTATCACTGCCGTTTCTGGGGATTTTGAGCGTGGCGATGCCGTGGCACTTGTCGGGCCAGAGGGGGCTGGTATCGGCTCGGGGCTTGCGCGCTATTCCGCGGCTGAATCCGACTTGATCAAAGGCCACCAAAGCGCTGAAATAGAAGCGCTTTTAGGGTATCCGGGGCGAGCAGCCCTCATTCACCGTGACGATATGGCGCTTTAAGGAAAACATGATGACTGATCTGACTGACATTCCCGCAGTGATGGCTGATATTGGCGCACGTGCCAAAGCGGCTGCTGCAACTTTGGCGACGGCCACAGCCGAGCGTAAACATGCTGCGCTCATCTCCGCTGCAGATGCTGTGTGGAGCCGCCGTGAAGAAATTTACACCGCCAACGCCCAAGACATGGCCTATGGCACCGACAAGGGCCTGAGCCCCGCCATGCTGGACCGCCTGAAGCTTGATGATGCGCGTTTGCAAAGCATCGTGGATGGGCTGCGTGCGATTGCCGAACAACCTGATCCCGTTGGTGAGGTTATGGCCGAATGGGACCAGTCCAGCGGCATTCACATCGCTCGCGTGCGCACGCCTTTGGGTGTCATTGGTGTGATCTATGAATCGCGTCCGAATGTGACGGCGGATGCGGGCGCGCTCTGTCTGAAGGCGGGCAATGCTGTGATCTTGCGCGGCGGCTCTGAGAGTTTTCACAGCAGCCGTGCGTTACATGCCTGTTTGCAGCAAGGTCTGCGCGATGCCGGTTTGCCCGAAGATGCGATCCAGCTGGTGCCGACCCGTGACCGTGCCGCAGTGCAGGCAATGCTAACCATGACTGATACAATTGATGTGATTGTGCCGCGTGGGGGCAAGGGCTTGGTCGGGTTGGTGCAGCGTGAAGCGCGTGTGCCTGTATTTGCCCACCTTGAAGGCATTGTGCATATCTACATCGATAAAGAAGCCGACCCTGAAAAAGTGCTGAAGGTCGTACTTAACGCCAAGACGCGGCGCACAGGTGTTTGCGGCGCTGCTGAATGTTTGTTGATCCACAAGGATGTAAGCCAGACAATCGGCAAAGGCGTGATCAACGCGCTGATGGCCGCAGGTGTCGAAGTACGTGCCGATGGGGGATTGCAGCGGATTGAAGGTGTGGTTGCCGCGCAGGATGATGATTGGGGCCGCGAATACCTTGATATGATCATTGCCGCGCGTGAAGTGGACAGCCTTGAGGATGCAATTGCGCATATCAGCCAATATGGTTCCAACCACACGGATTGTATCCTGACCGAAGATTTGGCTGCCGCTGAGACCTTCATGAATAGGCTCGACAGTGCAATTGTGATGCACAATGCTTCTACCCAGTTCGCCGACGGCGGAGAATTCGGCATGGGTGCGGAAATCGGCATTGCCACGGGCAAGATGCATGCACGCGGCCCCGTCGGGGCGGCGCAGCTGACCAGCTTTAAGTATAAGGTAACTGGCAACGGCACGATACGCAGTTAAAAGCGGATGATGACGGGGGTGGCGTTGGTGGATGTATGAACGCTGCGCCCGTCTTCTGCTGCGAATGTCGGAAGCAAGCCGAACTGTACATGCGACGGGCTCAGGTCTGTTGGGTGGTTTCCGTTGACCAGCTGTGACCAAAGCAGGTCGTCAACGATATATTTGTCTGCGTGACCTGTAAGGGTGATTTGGTCATCATCCTCCGAAACCTCAATACGCCCGCCAAAAGGCATCGATGTTTCCATACATAGCAAAGCCAGAAATGTGAGCCGAACAATATTGCGCGGCTGGCTGTCTGTGATGTTCCATGTGACAGAAACACGTGAAGTGCTGTAATAGCCATCTAGGATTGTAGATACCTCGGTCTGGCCAATCATTTGGTCGCTGGCTGCGCCAAAAGCGATGCGAAACAAACGGATACGGGCGCTGGCGCTGGCCACGCTGTCGGCAATCAGCGCCATCTCTGGACTTGTTGAGGCGCTGCTCATCGCGACGAGTTCAAGACCATTGTTGATCGCGCCTATGGGCGATATTAAGTCATGACAAATGCGGCTGCCGATGAGCGAAGCAAAATTGGGGGTTTCGGGCATTATAGCGGGATCCTCATAAAAATAGGGTAAAGAATGGACGATTTGAATGCAATTCTGACGCCGGGTATGTTGGTGCGGCATCCGGGGATGCCTGATTGGGGGGTAGGGCAGGTGCAAAGCAACATCGGCGGCAAACTCACTGTGAATTTCAGAGAAGCAGGTAAAATTGTGATCGACAGTTCACGCATCGGTTTGCTTCCTGTATTTGATGGTTAATGGTGGCGACTTATACTTAACAATTGGTAACTATTTGCTCATTCGTTAAGAAATAGAAGATTTGGCTTGTCACTTGTAACAGGTCGATACGTTGCTAATTTGCATCGGAGCACGTATCCAAGCACAGGTTCAGGGTAGGAAGTGGCATGAGTAAAATGGGCAGGCCAGAGTTCACAGTGAAATTGGCCGAGACTGACGCAGAGCTACGCGCGGCTCAGCGCTTGCGCTATGATGTATTTGTACGCGAATTGGGCGGCGGTGGTGAATTGGTTGATCATGTCGCGGGGTTGGAGCGTGACCGGTTTGATCCCTATTTTGATCACATGATCCTGACCGAAACGGGGTGTGATGAAGTCATTGGTGTTTACCGCTTGCTACGGTCAACAGCAGCCCAAGCTGCGGGCGGTTTTTACTCCGAAGGAGAGTATGACCTGAGCGTGCTCAAAGCATCTGAGCGCCGGTTGCTGGAGTTGGGACGGTCGTGTCTGCACCCTGATTACCGTGGCGGAACGGCCATGCACCGACTTTGGCAGGGACTGGCTGATTATGTCCTAGAGCACCGGATCGAAATTCTCTTTGGTGTGGCCAGTTTTCATGGCACCGATATTGACGTGTTGGCTCAGCCGCTTTCACTTTTGCATGAACGCCATCTTGCGCCGCCTGAACTTAGGGTGAAGGCCCATCCTGCAGCTTTCCAGAGAATGGATATGATCGCGCCAGAGAACCTCGATCGGCGCCAAGCAATGGTGCAAGTGCCAAGCCTGATCAAAGCCTATCTGCGGTTGGGCGGCTGTGTGGGCGAGGGGGCTTATGTGGACCACGTCTTTAATACGACCGATGTGTTTTTGATCATGGATACGGCGCAAATGAACGAAAGACAGGCCCGAATATACGGGGGAAATCGTCAGTGAGGGCAGGCTGGGACAATGGAGAGGAACCTAATCTGCCACAAGTAGCGGGCCTTGGTTGGGTACGTGTTGCGCTGCGGGGGCTGATCCTCGCTGGGTTGGTTTTTGGCGGTTTGGTTGTGCTACTGCTGTGTCGTCTGATTGAGCGCCCCTTGTACGGCCAGCACAGGCCCGCCACGCCCTATATTACACAGTTTGTCTGTCGTAATGCGCTGCGGGTGATTGGCTTGCGGTTGCGGGTGACGGGCACGCCGATGACTGCACGTGGGGTTGTTGTGGCCAACCATTCCAGTTGGCTGGATATATTTGTGCTGAATGCGGCAAAACGGGTCTATTTTGTCTCCAAATCCGAAGTCGCATCTTGGCCGGGTATTGGTTGGTTGGCGCGGGCAACTGGCACGGTCTTTATTGAGCGCACCCCAGCCCTTGCGCGGATGCAGACGGAATTGTTCAAAGAACGGCTGTTGGCAGGGCACAAGCTGCTGTTTTTCCCTGAAGGAACCAGCACAGATGGGCTGCAAGTCATTCCCTTTAAAACAACATTGTTTCAGGCTTTTCTGGACCCCGACCTAAAGGAAGAGATTTACGTCCAGCCTGTCGCGCTAAATTATCATGCCCCTGCGGGTGTGGATGCACGGTTTTATGGCTGGTGGGGGGATATGGAGTTTGCGACGCATCTACTTGCTACATTGGCGCCCAAACGATCGGGCGCGGTTAATGTGACCTATTGCCCCCCTTTGCGCGTGGCAGATTATGACAGCCGAAAAGCACTTGCCGCGGCCTGTGAAAGCGCCGTGAGGCAGGCACATGGTGCGAACTTGTCCATAAAATAGGGATATGCGGTATTTTCGCTTGCGATACCCGTAATCCTGATGTACCTGCGCCCTACTTAATCCCGCAGTCGGGGATGGGACCAATGGGGAGAAATCCCAAAGGTTCCGCCGGTTGGTACACATTCTGTGTATCATTCCCCCGATGAGGCTAAACCGGAAAGGTATAAAGACATGGCTCTTCCTGAGTTCTCCATGCGCCAATTGCTCGAAGCAGGCGTACACTTTGGTCACCAGACACAGCGCTGGAACCCACGCATGGGCCCGTACATCTACGGCGCGCGTAACGGCATTCACATCATGGATTTGACACAGACCGTCCCAATGTTGGAAGACGCTCTAAAAATCATCCGTGATACAGTCGCCAAAGGCGGCAGCGTTCTTTTCGTTGGTACCAAGCGTCAGGCTGCACAGCCGATCGCCGAAGCCGCCGAAAAATGCGCACAGTATTACATGAACCACCGTTGGTTGGGCGGCACGCTCACAAACTGGCAGACTGTTTCTAAATCCATCCAGCGTCTGAAGCACATCGATGAGCAATCTGAAATGGGTTTCTCTGGCCTGACGAAAAAAGAACGTCTGGGCATGGAACGTGACCAAGGCAAGCTTGAAGCTTCCCTCGGTGGTATCCGCGAAATGGGCGGCCGTCCTGACTTGATCTTTGTCATCGACGTTCGCAAAGAGCAGCTGGCAATCGCAGAAGCCAACAAGCTGGGTATTCCAGTTGTGGCCGTGGTTGACACAAACTGCTCACCAGACGGCATCGATTACATCATTCCGGGCAACGATGACGCGGCACGCGCTATCGCACTCTACACCGATCTGGCAGCACGTGCTGCTCTTGACGGTATGTCCGCACAGCTGGGCGCCGCTGGCGTTGATCTGGGCGCGATGGAAGAAGCGCCAATGGAAGAAGCACTCGCTGAAGAAGCGGCTGCAGAAGCTCCTGCCGCAAGCTAAGCGCACTGTCGCTGTCATAGGCTTGTAACACGGGGCAGGGATAACCTGCCCCGAACGCATATAAAACTTCAGAATGGGAGACCCATAGCGATGGCAATTACAGCATCCATGGTCAAAGAACTCCGCGACACGACCGGCGCGGGCATGATGGACGCCAAAAAGGCACTGACAGAAAACAATGGTGACATGGAAGCCTCTGTTGACTGGCTGCGCACCAAAGGTTTGGCAAAAGCCGCCAAGAAATCCGGCCGTACAGCGGCAGAGGGTCTTGTAGCTGTTCAAGTTGAAGGCGGTCGCGGTGTTGCGGTTGAAGTTAACTCTGAAACCGACTTTGTTGGTAAAAACGCTGACTTCCAGAAAATGGTTGCTGGCATTGCCAAAGTTGCTGTTTCCGCAGCAGATATCGACGCGTTGAAAGCAGCAGACATGGGCGGCAAAACTGTCGAACAGACTGTTACAGATGCCGTAGCCGTTATCGGTGAAAACATGTCCGTACGTCGTATGAACTCTATCGAAGGTGACTTGGTTGTGTCTTACGTTCACAACGCAGCGGCACCTGGCATGGGCAACATCGGTGTTCTGGTCGCAATGACCGGCGGCGACGAAGCCTTTGGTAAACAGATTGCGATGCACATTGCTGCAACCAACCCTGCTTCCTTGTCCGAGGAAGATCTTGATCCAGCCGTGATCGAGAAAGAAAAGCAGGTCCAGATCGATATCGCTAAGGAATCAGGCAAGCCTGACGCCGTGATCGAAAAAATGATCGTTGGCCGTATGCAAAAGTACATGTCCGAAGTGACACTGGTAAACCAAGCATTTGTGATCAACCCTGACCTGACAGTTGCAGCAGCAGCCAAAGAAGCAGGCGCGACAATCACTGGGTTTGTACGCCTTGAAGTCGGCGAAGGCATTGAAGTTGTGAAAGAAGATTTCGCAGCTGAAGTTGCAAAAGTTTCTCAAGGCTAAACCGTCTTAGGTTTAGATGTGAAAAAGGCGAGGAGCTTCCCTCGCCTTTTTTGTTTTTATAGAATGGGTTAGGTTGCGTCCTTGATGTCGGGTGTCGAGTTGAGGCGCGGGGCGTGCACGCCCCTTGCTGTCAGATGCGCATGCGCGGCACATCCATCGGATCAAGCCGAAGTTCAATCAGGATCGGGCCCTTGCGGCCCCCAAGTGCCTCTATAGCTGTTTCAAGCTCTGCGTTTGAGCGTACCTCAATCCCTTGACCACCCAGCGACGTTGCGATCTCGGCAAATGAGGGCCAGTGAAATTCCGTCAGGCTGGGGTCCATCTTGCGGTCGATAAACTGGATGTGTTCGGCACCATAAGCGGAATCGTTTGCGATGATGACGATAAGGTCTAGGTTCAGGCGGACGGCTGTGTTGAACTCGTTGATCCCCCCCATCATGAACCCACCATCACCACTGAATAAAACAACGGGTCTATCCGGCGCAGCCACACCTGCACCCACGGCTTCTTGTAGGCCCAGTCCAATGGCGCCAAAGTTGACCGTGCCGACAAAGCTCTTTGGATCAGGCACAGAGAGGCGGCACCAAACCTCTGTCATAAAGCGCCCACCATCGGTGACCAGAATGCGGTCTTGGGGCAGGGCGTCTTCCAACCGTTCCAGCGCATGCACGTAGCTTACAAACCCTTCTGTCGTTTTCTCGGGGCCAACGGGATGGGCCGTTAGCGTGGGGATATCCAATTCCCGGGTAAAGCCGCTTGCGGGGATTTCGGCTTCATCCAACCAATAGACAATGGTCTCAGCAGTCAGCCCCGCGTCCGCAACAAGTGCTGCATCGGGATGAAGGCCGCCACCAATGGCGGTGGGATCTACATCAATCTGCACGATCCGCTTGTCTTTCATCAATTTGCCACGGTCGGTCGTAAAATCATGCAAGGCAGTGCCAAAGCAGATGATGCAATCAGACTGGGCGATCAGATCATAGGCCGCAGGAGTGGAGAGCGTACCGAATATATCAATGTTATAAGGGTGATCTTTGAACAGACCTTTGGCTTTTAGAGTCGTCGCAAGGGGGGCTTCCAGACGGTCCGCAAGGCGGATCAATTGATCACGCGCTTCAACAGCGCCACCACCTGCCAGAATGAGAGGACGGCGGGCAGAGGCGATCATGCCGATTGCGTTGTCCAGAATATCGCCTTGTGCAACACCTCCCGGCGCAGTGAAGACATCCAGCACGTCGATGTCATAGTCAGCTTCTTGCCACATGAAATCTGCTGGCATGTTCAAAACAATGGGCCGCCGTTCCACCTGAGCGCGGTAATAGGCGCGGGCCACGTCTTTGCCGACGGTGGCAGGGGTACGCAGTTGTTCAAAACCGGCACCAGTAGCCTTGACCAGCTCGCGTTGGTCGATGCCTTGCAAGTGACGGGGGTTGTCTGTTGGCGTGTCACCAGCAAGAACAACCATAGGCATGTGGCCGCGTGCAGCCTCTGTCAGGGCTGTCATGCAATTGGTGAGGGCTGGGCCGTGTGTAACCGTCGCAACGCCAACCTTGCCAGAGACATGACCGTAGGCAAAAGCCATCAAGATTGAGCTGCCTTCATGCGCGGCAGGAACAAACCGACCGCCAAAATCGCGCACAAAGCTATCGACCATAAACAGATTTGCATCGCCCATCAGACCAAACATGGTGGTTGTGCCGTGATCATGGGCCGCGCGGGCTATGGATTGATATACGAGGTTTTGGCTGCTCATTTGCGTAAGTCCTGTGATTGTTTGATCATAAATAACAGGAAAGACATGCGCGATTGTCGCAAACTTACGGTGTATTCCTTAAAATAGGCTTGAGTTTTCACCTAATGCGGGAAACTGTGCGGAAAAACCGCATGCTTTTACAGTTCAGCTGTCGGGTAACCCGTCATTGATCAAGTTCCACTATGCGGAACAAATTTCCGATATGCGGTATTGGCACAGGTATCTTTTTCAATTAGGCTGGAAAAGAAGCGGCTTTTTACAACCCCGGGAGGGGGCTGGGGCATGGACGTTTTTGGGAGGTTTCTTCAGGTTTTTTTGTTTTGTAGTTTCTACATGAATTGAAGGAATTTGAATTCCTTTCAGCATGTTACTGAACGCAATGCGCCTCCTTTAGAACCCAAACACATCAGTCCTTTGTCGTTTTACAGGCATGTTTAAGGACATGGGAGATATTCAAAAATGGAGGAAACTATGAATAAATTCACGACCTTTACGAAGGCCGCTGTCGGCTCTTTGGTGATGGCACTGGGGCTTTCTACTGCTGCTGGGGCTCAGGATTTCGATTGGCCACGTTTGCTGGTGATCGGCACGCCGGGAACCTCAACAGGAAGCTTCGCGTCAACAAACGGCTGGGGCCCGACACTTCAAAATGAAACGGGAACAACGGTTCGCATCGTACCAGAAGACAGCGAACCAATGCGCTACAAGCGCCTGACAGACCGCGAAGACATTGCCATTTCCTCTGTGTCGGCCTCTGAAATTGCGGTGCAGACCGAAGGTGGCGGTGGCTATGCAGCAACCAAACCAATGGCGCAGCGCATTTTGTGGCACCACAATGATACCCCATGGGGCTTTGTCGTCGCGGGCGCCTCAGATATCAAAACGCTTCAGGATATTGGCAAAGGCGGCGTGCGCGTCACATCCGGTATTTTCTCACCTGCGATTGTGACCGCCGTTACGCAAGCGCTCCCTGCTTTCATCGGCTTGACCCCTGAAGAAGCGCAAGAGAAAATCACCTACGTTCCAGCGTCCAGCTATTCTGAAAACTGCCGCTCTGTCGTCGAAGGCAAATCTGATGTTGCATATTGTGCGCCGATTTCTTCCGTTCTGTCAGAAATGGAAGGCTCACCAGGTGGCATTCGCTGGCTAGAAATGGATCCGGCTGACAAAGAAGGCTGGAATGCCTATCTGGGTTTCCGCCCTATGACGATCCCGTCAAAGCTGTCTTTGGGTGTGAAAACCGCTCAGGGCGTCAACTCAATGACATCCAACTTTGTCTATAGCGTACCTGCCACTGCAGACGTCGACTTTGCTTATAACATGGCAAAGTGGTTTGATCAGTCATTTGATGCTTACAAGGGCTCTCATGGGTTGGCGACACGCATGTCTACCGAGCTGTTCCGTGGATATTTGGACAGCAATCCGATTCCAGTTCACGAAGGCACTGTAAAGTATCTGCGTGAAATCGGTCAATGGACGGATGCAGATGACGTGTGGAACAACGCGGCAATCGAAAACATGGACAACTGGATTGCAGCGCGTCAAGCGGGCATGAAAGAGGCCATGGAGCAGGGTGTCGAGATCAACTTTGAGAACCAAGAGTTTCTGGACATCGTTGCCAAGCACACCAAAGGTCTGCCTGTCTTCCGTTCACGTCTGTAACCACGGGCAAATGATACTACCGGCGCGCTTTGGGCGCGCCGGTAGGCTTTGAAACTCAAAAAATTTTGGATTGCATCATGTCAGAAACCCACACCCAATCCGT
The DNA here is from genome assembly GCF_014196805.1 of Sulfitobacter undariae. Taxonomy (GTDB): domain Bacteria; phylum Pseudomonadota; class Alphaproteobacteria; order Rhodobacterales; family Rhodobacteraceae; genus Sulfitobacter; species Sulfitobacter undariae. The sequence continues at coordinate 15,823 of NZ_JACIEI010000006.1, forward strand.
CCATGACGGGGATGGGGCGCCTCAGCAGGATATTGAGCCCAGCTCAGAAATTACCCGTCTGGGGTCTCTCTATTCTAAAACGAGCATCATTTTTGTTATTCTGTGTACGGCTGGTCTCGGGATGGGGCTTGCCTATACATTTGGTATTCCGATCGGGGGCAAACGTCTCCTTGAGGGGCAGTACTATTGGTTCTTCATTGGGATTTTCAGCGCGGCAGCGTTTATCGCTATGCCCGGTCGTAAATCACAGCGGACAGTTCCCTTTTACGACATCATTGCCGCTTGTCTGGCCTTTGGGATCAGCATGTGGTTCTCAACCCATGCGTGGGACATCGTACAAGCAGGCTGGACCAATATTCCAGCCGGTGTCATTTTCTGGCTGTTGATGCTTGAGATTGCCCGCAGGGCAGGCGGCACGCCCTTCTTGCTGGTGGTGCTGATCCTTGGTCTCTACCCGATTGTGGCCGATTATTTCCCGGGCCTTTTGATGGGCATTCCATACGATTTTGACCGGATGATCGAAGCGCATGTTTTCCGCACAGAAGGCATGATGGGGATCACCACCAAAATTGTTGCCGAAATTGTCTTTGGCTTTCTGGTTTTTGCCGGTGTTTTGATTGCTACGGGTGCGGGCGAGTTTTTTATTGATCTCGCGAATGCCGGTTTTGGTAAATACCGTGGTGGACCTGCCAAAGTGGCGATTGTGGCCAGCGGATTTTTCGGATCGTTGTCAGGCTCAATTTTTTCCAACATCGCAGGTACAGGCTCTATCACCATCCCGACCATGAAAAAGGTCGGCTATCCCGCGCATTATGCCGCCGCGATTGAGGCCTGTGCGTCAACAGGTGGGGTTGTTATGCCGCCCGTTATGGGCGCTATTGCCTTTGTTATGGCCATCACAATCGGTGTGGATTACGCAACAATCATGGTGGCTGCGATCTTGCCCTCCTTGTTGTTCTATTTCGGATTGATCCTTCAGGTGGATGCCTATGCCGCCCGCAAGGGATTGGTGGGCATGGCACCAGACAAGCTTCCTAACGCCCGTGAAGTGCTCAAGCGCGGCTGGCCATTCTTGTCGGTGATGGTCTTCCTTGTGTGGGGCTTGCTCTACATGCGGTGGGAGTATTACGCGCCGTGGTACGCATGCTTGATGATGATAGCGCTGAGCTTTTTGCAGCGCGATACGATGATGACACCGCACCGCTTGTTTGGCACATTGCGTCAGATTGGGGTGTTGGTCACGCAAACTGCCGCCATAATCCTGCCCATCGCCTTTGTAGTCAGTGCGTTGACCATCACAGGGGTGACGGGTTCTATGACCTCGGGTCTGATCGCTCTGGGTGGGGATAACGTCTATCTGATCATCGCACTTGGTATCTTGGCCTGTTTCATCATGGGGATGGCTGGGCTGGCGATTGTTGCCTACATCTTTCTGGCTGTCACACTGGCACCTGCGATCATCGAGATCGGCGGATTGAATACGGTCGCTGTGCACTTCTTCATTATCTACTATGCAATGCTGTCGGTGATCACGCCGCCAGTTGGCGCGGCGGCATTCCTTGCGGCGACAATTGCAGGGGCCAAGCCGATGCAGACGTCCTTCACTGCGATGCGGCTGGGGATTGTGATTTACTTTGTACCGTTGTTCTTCCTTTTCCAGCCTGCGCTGGTATTGCAAGGCGATCTGACGCCGCTGATCTATGTGCTGCCGTCGATTATTATTGGCATCACATTGCTTTCTGGCGGTCTTGAGGGCTACTTGCTGGGCTTTGGCATGGTTAAACCTTTGCTTCGCTTGCCACTGGCTGCTGCAGGCTTTGCGTTCAGCTTTCCAGGGCTGATGACCACTGCCATCGGTGGTGTGCTGTCGGCACTTCTGGTTGCGTGGGTCTGGTGGGACAACAAGGACACGGATTCTAAAACCGTGGCGTGACCCTTAGAGGCAACGCCATTGGCACTGTCCATAAAACTACTAAAGCCCCCCTTGCTTCAGAAGTAAGGGGGGCTCTTTCGTCTCAGAGAGACAGGGAGGACGTCGGGTCCGGCCAGCGAAGCATTAAATAAGCCCCACTGAAACCGGCGACCCAATAGAGCTTTGAAATCACAAAGGTTTTTGAGCCGTTTGCCAAACCGCGGCGTAAATCGTAAAGGCCTGACAAGGTGAATGTGAAGCTAAATTTCCCCTAGGGAAAGTGGGGGATACCTTACCTTTTGGTAAAAAAAGATTTTCAGCTATCTATAACAAACATCTGGTTTGCAAAGGCTGCCTTCAACACGGCCTGGGCGGTTGTATCAACAGCCAAAGATTCCCGCGCTAGGCGCAGGTGCTTTTCGACAGTTGCCGCCGTTAGACCCATGATCAGACCGATGTCTTGGGCTGTTTTCCCATCGCCAACCCATTCTAACACTTCGCGCTGGCGCGGTGTTAGTATCCGGTTTGGGGCAGTGTAGGGCAGGGTGAGGATCTTGAGGTGAACAATGTTGTTCATAAGCGTGATATCAGCCCCATGTACGGCCCAAATCGCGTCTATCTCGGCCTGATCCATGCCTCGCCGAGCCGTCAATGCAATGGCCCCTTTGGACCGTGCAGAGATCGACTTGAAGCTGACCGAATATCCAGCCGTTACACCCATGTCGCGGTTGAATTCCAGCACACGGCGTTCCGGAGCGCTAAGCGTTTTGCTCCGCTCCATTTCCGCCAGCAACCTCCAACTTTTGGCACCCTCGTTTTCCAAAGCCCAATGCACCATTGGGGCATGAAAGAAGTGACCTTCGTCGATAAATACACTGGTGTAGTCTTTTGAATGGTTGGTCAGGATGATGAAATCGCTAGGGTCGCCCAGTGAATTGGCCGTACGGTAGCGTGTAAAGCCGTAAATCAGCCGATCAAAACCGAATTCCGCCATCTTGGCGACATGGCCTTCCCACAGCTCTTCCATGGTTTGGCAGTCAGCTACTCTTAGAAGATAGGCACGCAGGTTCATGTGCTGACCAACCTCTCTGCCAGCGCATCAAGCGCCATCAAATAGCCGCGCGGCCCAAAGCCACAAATTTGGCCAACCGCGACTTTTGCAAGATAGGAGGTATGGCGAAACTCTTCGCGCGCATGGATGTTGCTAAGATGGACTTCGACCATCGGCAGTTCAACCGAGGCAACAGCATCCATCAGCGCAATCGACGTGTGTGTATATGCACCCGCGTTGATCACCAGACCACTGTGGGTGCCTTTGGCCGCATGAATTGCGTCAATCAACGCGCCCTCGTGGTTTGACTGATAGAAAGCGACATCAATCGATAGCGTTTTAGCATGCGCAAGGCACAGGGCCTCGACATCGGCAAGGGTTGTCCTGCCGTACACTTCTGGTTGGCGTTGGCCCAACAGATTAAGGTTTGGACCGTTTAGGATAAGGACCGAAGCCATGTTTATTTCCGATGCGTCAGATTTCGTTAACTTTGTCAGCCAATGCTGCGGCTGTCTAGCCACAAGTCCGATTTCAAACAGTTCATTGTCGGGATTAGACAGGGCAGGGGCGTTTACCCCACTGACAGGTTAATGAGAACGAATATAAGACCAGATAAAAGTGCCGCCGCAGGAACGGTGATCACCCATGCCGCGATGATCGTCATAAAGTGTGACCGCCTGACCAGCTTGCGACGGCGGCGTTCTTCTGGTGCGTATGTTTTGCGTTCGGGCATATTGGTACGCGCATTTCGAATGCGCCGTTCTGCATCCCATTCACGAAAGAACCCAACGCCAAACACGCCGCCAACAGCGATATGAGTGGAGCTGACAGGCAGGCCCAGCCAGCTGGCAATGATGACAGTAAAGGCGGCCGATAGCGCAACACAATAGGCACGCATCGGGTTGAGTTTGGTAATTTGCCCGCCAACCATACGGATCAGTTTTGGTCCAAATAGGAACAGGCCGAATGATATGCCGAACGCGCCGATGACCATCACCCAAACCGGAATGGTGATTGCATCCAGAAAATCACCAGTATCGGAGGCATGCACAATTGCAGCCAACGGGCCAACTGCATTGGCAACATCGTTGGCACCATGTGCAAAGCTGAGTAGGGCGGCGGATACCACAAGTGGGATTCCGAACATCACCTTGAGGGATTTGTTCCTGTTCTCAAGGCCTTCCGACTGCTTCTTGATGACGGGGATCATCACCATCCAAGACAGAATACCCACAGCGCCGCCTAACAATATAGCCATGGGAAGGTTGACTGAGATCAGTTGTTTTAACCCTTTGAGTGTCAGATATGTCGCAAATGTACCCGCCATGATACCGACCAATATCGGCACCCAGACCCGCGCGGCTGCGATTTTATCTTCCTGATAGATGATCCGGGATTTAATGAGCCACAAGAAACCTGCTGCAATGCCGCCGCCCAAAATGGGTGAAATCACCCAACTGGCTGCGATCGCGCTCATCGTGGGCCAGTTTACAGCGCCAAATCCAGCAGCCGCGATACCCGCGCCCATGACACCACCCACAACCGAGTGTGTCGTAGAGACTGGCGCGCCGACCCATGTTGCAAGGTTGACCCAAAGAGCAGCCGAAAACAACGCGGCCATCATGGCCCATATAAACGTAGTTGCGTTGCCCATGCTTTCAGGAGCGATGATACCTTTGGCGATTGTGGAGACAACATCGCCACCGGCCAGTAACGCGCCAGCACTTTCAAAAATCACCGCAATTGCAATAGCACCGCCCATAGAAAGCGCATTTGCGCCCACGGCAGGGCCCATATTGTTGGCCACATCATTGGCCCCAATGTTCAACGCCATATAGGCGCCGAGGCAGGCCGCGATCACAACAATGGCGGAATTGCTGGAGTGACCCAGAAACAGCATGGCTGAAACACCCGCGAGAAGCACAAAAACCAGCGCGATTCCCATACCCACAATTGGACGGGACGCATAGGCAGTGCCCATCTCGAGTTTGGAGTATCGGTCAAGGTCACGGTCGAGCGTTTCAAGGTGACGCAGGTCACTTTTTGGATCAGTCATGGCAATTCTCCCCACTAGTGGGGCAATTACCCTTGCGAGGGCCGAAGGGCAACCATGCAATTAGGACCGATCTCTGAAGATCGCCTTTAGTTCTGGTTCCGCAACCATATCAGCGGCTTCGACGGCTGTTACCCATTTTCGAGTGCGCTGGTGAGATTCAGGGAAATCTGCAGATAGTTCTTCAACTTCAACGGCGTAGACCAAGGTCTCAACAGGAATTTCAAATCCGGTGGATTGACGTTTGTTGTAAGTATAGGAGCCGATGGGATCAGTTGTGGCGCAGCTATTGCGCACGCCAGCTTCTTCCCATGCTTCTTGCAAAGCGGCTTCGTTGGATTTGAGGCCGCGTATAGGCCAGCCTTTGGGTATGATCCAACGGCCTGTGTCACGGCTTGTAACCAGCAAAAATTCGCGTTTGTCGGCATCGCCACGATGGCACAAGGCCGCAACCTGAAGCCTTTTGGGCCGTTGTAATATGGGACCTAGGAATGAATCCCAGATAGTTCTCAATGCTATATTCATCGTAAGCCACTCGTGTTTTTATTTTTGTTTTGTTCAATGTATCCTGCAATATGCCGTTCAAGGCTACAATTTTCAAGTAGTTACGCGTGGTATGTAATGTGTACCGTGGCGTTATTTAACATAATCATGATTATACATCTAATATGTATCCCCAAATATGCCCGGTCTAACCCAAAGCATACCCAGTTCCGCGTACCGTGCGGATCGGATCTGTGCCACCTTGTTTGGTCAGCGCCTTGCGTAACCGTGCAATGTGGACATCTACGGTTCGCGTGTCGACGTAGATGTCACGCCCCCACACCATATCCAGAAGTTGGTCGCGACTGAAAACGCGGCTTGGTTTTTCCATGAAGGTCACCAGCAAGCGATATTCTGTTGGTCCCAGTTTTATTTCCTGCTCACCGCGCATTACGCGATGGGTTTCAGCATTCAGCGCGATGTCATCAAACGTGAGTGCTTCGCCGGATGCTGCTGGACGTACACGGCGCACCTGATTACGTACGCGCGCCATCAGTTCACGCAGGTTGTAAGGTTTGATCACATAGTCGTCGGCCCCCGTATCCAGCCCACGCACCGCGTCTACTTCCTCTGAACGCGCACTTAACATAATCACAGGGATTTCGCGTGTCTCAGGGCGAGTTTTGACGCGGCGGCAGACTTCTATTCCAGACAGCAGCGGCATCATCCAATCGAGGATGATGATATCGGGAGCGGCCTCGTCAATCAGCATCATGGCTTCTTCACCGTTTTCAGCACGCCGCACGGCATAGCCTTCGGCTTCTAGATTATAGGCCAGTAGTTCGCGCTGTGCGGGTTCGTCTTCAACCAGCAGGACTTGGATTTGAGATACGGTCATTCAATTATACCTTGGTTGCCAGCGATGTGGTGTCGGCTTTGGGGCGTGCTTCGTCTGGTCGAATGCCACTCACCAGATAGATCACCTGTTCGGCAATCGAGGTGCAGTGATCGCCCATGCGCTCCACGTTTTTTGCGATAAAATGCAAATGCATACATGCAGTAATGTTGCGCGGATCTTCCATCATGAAAGTTAGAAATTCGCGGAACAATGTATTGTACATCTGATCCAGTTCTTCGTCACGGGCGATGACATCGGCAGCCAGATTGGCATCGCGGCGGATATAAGCATCCAATGCGTCCATCAACATTTCATCCGCCAGTCGGGCCATGCGGCGGATCGCACCTGTGCTGTCTTTAACGGGCGGCATCTGTGACAAAACGGCTGTGCGCTTGGCCATGTTCTTGGCATAGTCTCCGATCCGCTCCAGATTGCCCGAGATTTTCACAACACTTAAGATCAGGCGCAGGTCAGTTGATGTTGGCGCTTGTTGTGCGATTACACGTGCGGCGTTTTCATTGATTTGGGCTTCAAGTGCATCAATGACTTTGTCAGCGGCACGGACTTGTGCGGCCAGCGGTTCGTCGCGTGTTTCAAGACTGGTTACAGCCTGACGGATTGAATCCTCAACCAGCCCGCCCATTTTCATGATCTGGGCCTGAACCATTTCGAGATCGCGGTCAAAATCAGATGCAATGTGGTCTTGAGTTTCCATATGAGTATCCGATCCTTCCGGTAGCGATGTTCTAATCTCTGGCCTGAGAATTATACCAGTGTTGAGGGCAACCTGCGCTGTGGCTGTGTGCGGGATGCATCCGCAGTGTCCTTGACTGGTATTTACGCTTGTCATGGTCACTCCTCAATGCAGGCACTATAGCCCTTTATACGGGCCGTTACCTCCGAGTAACCCTAGGTTGCTGTCCTTTTGTGACAGTTATGTTACAGTTTTGTGACGGCATGGATGGCGAGTAATCAAGAAGTCGGTCAGCCTGCTTCGTCCAGCGTAGTGGTATCTTGTTCTAGGGGAAGAATTACTTTGAATTCAGACCCCTGCCCCAGTTCGGACGTGATTTTCAAACGCCCTTTGTGGCGGTTCAGGATGTGCTTTACAATCGCCAGCCCGAGGCCGGTTCCGCCCAACGCACGGTTGCGGTGGCTGTCGGCACGGTAGAATCGCTCGGTCAGTCGCGGAATATGAAGCGGATCAATGCCCGGTCCTTCATCGCGCACCGCAATGGACACACCAGGGCCGCGTAGCGCATTCATTTGGGCTTCAAAATTCATCCGCACGATGACACGCTTACCTGATCCGCCGTATTTAATCGCGTTCTCGACGAGGTTGGTGAAAACCTGCATCAACTGATCTGCGTCTCCGGCCATCATCACAGTGCCTTTGGGCAGTTCTGGGATAAGGTTTACATCGGCTTCAATTGCCAACGGATTGAGGTTACGTAGGGTACTGCGCATCACGGCACAGATGTCCACCTGTCCCGTCGGGCGCACACGTTCGTCGGCCTCTACGCGGCTGAGGGACAATAGATCCCCGACCAAACGGTTCATGCGTTCGGTTTCGTTTTGCATGATCTCCAGAAACCGTTCACGGGCGGGCGCATCGTCACGCGCAGGGCCGCGCAGGGTTTCGATGAATCCCATCAATGCGGTCAAAGGTGTGCGTAACTCATGGCTGACGTTTGCCACAAAATCACGGCGCATTTCCCCTGCGGTGGTCAGGGCTGTGATGTCCTGAAAGGACAGCAGCGCAATGCCCGCTTCCCCCACATGGCGTATCGCAACTGTGTAGGTAATGTCATTGCTACCATCGCGGGTGAAAAATGACGCGGTGGCACTGCGTGTACCAGCTAGGCATTTCTCAACGGCTTCTACCACCGAAGGCTGACGTAAAACGGTGATGAAATGCCTGCCGATTGCGGGCATGCCCAACAGGTCTTGTGCCGCGCCGTTCAGGGCGATGATCTGTTCATCAGGGCCAATCGCAAGCGCTGGTTGCGGCAGCGCTGCGATGACGTCTGATACGGGCAAAGACAAGGACATTACGTTAGACTTCTTTCAAATCCACAGCAAACCGTGCGGCGTTCTGCTGATAATGCAGCGCGCTCATGGTCAGGCTTTGGATCGCGGCCTCATCCAATGTGCGCACAACTTTGCCCGGCGCGCCCATCACAAGGCTACCATCAGGGATGACTTTGTTTTCGGTAATCAACGCCCCTGCCCCGATCAGGCAATTTTTGCCGATCTTGGCACCATTCAAGATTGTAGCGCCCATACCCACCAATGAGTTTTCGCCAATGGTGCAGCCATGCAGCATGACTTTATGCCCGATTGTGCAGTTGATCCCAAGGGTTAACGGAAACCCCATATCCGTATGAAAAACACAGTTTTCTTGCACGTTTGATCCGGCACCGATGGTGATGCGTTCGTTGTCTCCGCGCAGAGTGCAGCCAAACCAGACTGATGTCTTTTCTTCTAATGTGACCTTCCCTATGACATTGGCATCAGGTGCAACCCATGCTGTCGGGTCTACTTGCGGTGCGGCATCGGCTAGGGCGTAAAGGGTCATTTCAAATCCTCGAATTGTGATTGCAGACGCCGTGCGATGTCACTCAGCTGGGGCTGCTGGGTGCGTTTCAGCCGCTCGGCGGATATAATGGTCTTAAGTTTCAGTTCTGTGACATCCAGATCATCGTTTACCAGAACATAATCATACCCGTCCCAATGGCTGATCTCATCCCAGCTTTTTTGCATCCGCTTGGAAATTGTCGCTTCGTCGTCTTGGCCGCGGCTGATCAACCTGCGGTGTAGCTCGGCGATAGAGGGTGGAAGCAGGAAAATCGACAGCGTATAAAGCCCCAGAGGAGAGTTGCGGATTTGCTGTGCACCCTGCCAATCGATGTCGAACAGCACGTCATTACCAGCATTAATGGCTTCTTCGACAGGCGCCTTTGGTGAGCCGTAGAAATTACCAAAGACATGTGCGTGCTCCAACATTTCGCCCTCTCCCACCCATTGGCGGAAAGTATCTTCTTGCACAAAGCGATAGTCCTTGCCGTCCACCTCACCTTCGCGGGGCGCGCGGGTGGTGGCGGACACGGAAAAACTCAGGGTTTCATCCCAAACCATCAGCCGCTTGGCGAGTGTGGATTTACCTGCACCGGAAGGTGAGGAAAGGATGATCAAAAGGCCGCGTCGGTCGTTCATAGGTTACTCCACATTCTGTACTTGTTCGCGCAGTTGGTCGATCACCGCTTTTAGCGCCAGCCCGATTTTGGTCAGGTCACTGCTTTGCGCTTTGGCGCATAGGGTGTTGGCCTCTCGGTTGAATTCTTGCATCAGGAAATCCAGTTTGCGCCCGATGGGGCCAGCAACATCCAACAGCTCGTTCGCCGCTGTGACATGGGCATCCAAACGGTCGATTTCTTCGGTGATGTCGGATTTGACAGCGATCAGTGCCAGTTCTGCTGCAATGCGGTCTGGTTCGATCCCGTCTACATTGTCCATCACGCGGCCCAGATTGCGTTTAAGCGTATCTGCCACATGGGCACCACGGGCTTGTGCCAAAGTTGCGGCCTGCGCAGTGAGTGCTTTAATTTGGTCCAGTTGATCGCGCGTGACCCGTTCAAGCGCGGCCCCCTCGGCGCTACGCATTGCGTTGAAATCCGCTAATACTGCGGGGAACTCGGCCAAAAGCGCAGCGGATAGGGCATCGTTATCGTCTTCGATCACAGCCTGTTCCAGAACGCCGCGCATGGTGACAATGTCCGTCGCTTTGGAAGGCGCAAGCGAGACCCCCGCATCCATCGCCGCCGTTTCAATCTGGCCAAGGGCCTCCAGCACCGTTGCTAATTGGCGCTCATTCACTGCCAGCCCGCCATTCCCGTCTTCACGGTTCAACCGCAGGCCCAGCGTGACATTACCACGGGCAATGCCTGCGGTCAGTGCGCTGCGCAGTCCGGCTTCCAATGCAGGCACCCAATCAGGCACACGGATACGCAGGTCTAGACCTTTGCCGTTGACGGCACGCATTTCCCAGCTCCAGTTGTGAGGCCCCAAAGCGCCACTTTTTGTGGCAAAGCCCGTCATAGAGTTGATCATGCCTGTGCTCCCGTCGAATTTACTGTCGTCGACTGGTCTAGGGGTTTTGCCCCCCGTGCTGCAAGCCCTCTTGGCGCAATTGGGACAGCAAGTGGCGGATGAATGATTAACCACTATGAATCAATTATAAACAAAATGGTAAGTTCTCTGATATGTACCATGTTGTCTTGTACTGCCACATAGAACGCCAAAACGGCTTGTGACCCCACTTTTAAGCGGCAAACCCCTGAAACGGCGTCGGGACACTATATATAAATTGCGACGAACGAGAGCTTCAAATGGACAACCCGCACGAAAATCAGGACAATATCTTCACAATGACTGACCCACAGCACCACCGTGAATATGCACCTCTTTCGCTTGTCCAATCCTATTGGATGGCGTCCCGGAAAGGGCGCGAAATGCCCAGACGGGCGGATATCGACCCACGAGGGATCGAAACCGCGTTGGAATTTGCGTTTATTCTGGAACGTGTCTCAGCTGGTGTCACCCGTATGCGCGTTGCAGGCAGTCATCTGCACGATATTTTGGGTATGGAAACCCGTGGTATGGCGCTTTCACGCTTGTTCGAAGACGATGAACGCCTGCGCGTTGCGCGATTGGTAGAACAGATTTGCCAAACGCCCGCTACTGCCGAAGTTGAGATGTGCGCAGAAGCGACCTCGGGACTGCCAAAGCAGGAAGCGCGGATGGTGCTGCTGCCTCTGACCAGCGATTTAGGAGATGTCAGCCGTATTTTGGGATGTCTTATTGCACCGGGTCATGTTGGCCCAACGCCGCGTAAATTCGGCATTCGCGATGTGGCACTTGTTCCGTTAGAAATGTCCGAAGACGCGAAACCAAGGGAGCCTGATCTACCGCCCATGCTACGCGGGCTGGCCGAGCGACGTGAACAGTTCATCGGGGCGCAGCGCAAAGCCGACAAAACCATCGGCGCACCTATTGGAGAAGCTTTAACCAATCCCAAACGTCCGCATTATCTGCGTCTGGTCGCCACAAATGACTGAAGCACTGTTGTAGTAATAGGGCCTTGGGACAAGGCGATGATCGCCCTGCCCCAAGCGCTTACTTTTGACTTAACCTGCTGCTTGGAGTGCCGCTTTTTCACGGCGCGCAGACAGTTCTTCCGAGACGAGGAACGCAAGCTCAAGCGACTGGCTGGCGTTCAGACGCGGATCGCAGGCTGTGTGATAGCGGGCGGATAGATCTTCATCAGATACTTCGCGCACACCACCCGTACATTCAGTCACGTCTTGGCCTGTCATCTCAAAATGCACGCCCGCAGGCACTGTGCCTTCGGCAGCATGTACACCAAAGAATTCACGCACTTCGCGCAGAACACTCTCGAAGGGTCGTGTTTTAAACCCTGTTGAGGATTTGATGGTGTTGCCGTGCATCGCGTCGCAGGTCCAGACCACATTGGCCCCTTCTTCCTGCACCGCTTTGATCAGGCGTGGCAGGTGATCCCCTACCGCCCCTGCCCCAAAGCGTGCAATCAGCGTCAGGCGGCCTTCTTCGTTTTTCGGGTTCAGCTTGGCCATCAGCTTTTTCAGATCATCGGCTTCCATGCTGGGGCCGCATTTCAACCCAATCGGGTTTTGCACACCCGAAGCGAACTCTACATGTGCGCCGTCGGGTTGGCGTGTCCGGTCGCCGATCCAGATCATGTGACCCGATCCCGCCAGCCACTGGCCTGTTTCGGCTTCTTGGCGGCACAATGCCTCTTCGTATTCCAACAGCAGGGATTCGTGGCTGGTGTAGAATTCGACGGATTGCAGCGTATGGGCCGTGTCTGACGTCACCCCTGCCGCGGCCATAAAGTCCAGCGTGTCAGAAATACGCGCGGCGACATCGCGGTATTTCGCGGCCTTTTCGCCATCGGTAAAACCCAACGTCCAGCCATGGACCTTATGCACATCCGCATAGCCACCTGTTGAAAACGCACGCAGCAGGTTCAGCGTTGCGGCCGCCTGCGTGTAGGCGCGCATCATGTTCTGCGGGTTCGGGATTCGCGATTCCGGCGTGAAAGCCAGATCATTGATGATGTCGCCACGGTAGCTGGGCAGCTCAATGCCGTCGATTGTTTCGGTGTTGGCCGAGCGTGGTTTGGCGAATTGCCCCGCCATGCGGCCTACTTTGATCACAGGCACTTTGGCGCCATATGTCAAAACCACAGCCATTTGCAGCATCACCTTAAAAGTGTCACGGATCATGTCACTGCTGAATTGTTCAAAGCTTTCAGCGCAATCGCCGCCCTGCAACAAAAACGCCTCGCCGCGACCTGCGGCTGCCAGATGTTTACGCAGGCGGCGTGCTTCTCCGGCAAAAACCAGAACTGGATAGCGTGAAAGCTGTGCCTCTACTGCGTCGAGTGCATCCTGATCAGGATAATCGGGCATTTGAATCCGTGGCAGGGTGCGCCAGCTTGATTTGCTCCAGTTCGTCATGTCTTTGCTCCGGTCTTGGGCGTTTGCGCATAAATTCTATGCACAAAGGCAATCTAGATGACCTGTATACGAAACCAGATACAGGGTGACCACAACCCATTTGTATCCTTGACCTCGGTTTTATCCTCGTGCCCTAGTGGTACACTAAAAATGTCGCCGCCTTAACAATTGTGGATTCTGCATTAATGGCCCAAGCTCTCCCTGCACAGCGTGTGCCAACAAACCCCGACAAGCCCCGCCGCTTTGTTTTTACACTTTTGGACAATTTCAGCCTGCTGTGCTTTTCCACCGCAATCGAAAGCCTGCGTATTGCCAACCGTATGGCCGAGCGCCCGCTGTATGAATGGACACTCATTGGTGAAGGAGGTGTTTCGGCGACTTGCTCTGCTGGCACGGTGTTTCAACTGGATCAGGATTTGGTAGAACTGAGCCGCGACGACATTGTTTTGGTGTGCTCAGGGATCGATGTGCAAAAGGCCACGACAAAAAAGGTATTGTCGTGGATGCGCCGCGAAGCCCGTAAGGGGATGGTGTTCGGGGGGCTGTGCACCGCTGCCTATGCGCTGGCCAAGGCAGGTCTGTTGGACGGTAAACGTGCGACCATCCATTGGGAAAACCACGACAGCTTTGAAGAAGACTTTGAAGACGTCAGCCTGACGAAATCTGTGTTTGTCGTTGATGGCAACCGCATGACAACCGCTGGGGGGACGTCCTCCATTGATCTGATGCTCAAGATCATTGCCGATGACCACGGTGAAGATCTGGCGAATGCAGTTGCGGACCAACTGATCTATAGCTCGATCCGCACGGATCGGGACACGCAACGCCTGTCTGTTCCGACTCGCATCGGGGTGCGCCATCCGAAACTGTCACAGGTCATCCAGATCATGGAATCCAACATTGAGGAGCCGATAAGCCCCGCGATCCTTGCTCAGGATGTTGGTATGTCCACACGCCAGCTAGAGCGGCTGTTCCGGCGGTACCTCAATCGGTCGCCCAAACGCTATTATATGGAATTGCGCCTGCAAAAGGCCCGTAATCTCCTGATGCAGACGGATATGAGCGTGATTAACGTGGCCCTCGCCTGCGGCTTTGCCTCGCCGTCGCATTTTTCTAAATGCTACCGTGCGCATTACGGCACAACCCCTTATCGCGAGCGGGGCAGCCATGCCGCCCGTCTGACCGTATGAAAACGGTATTACACGTAGGGTTGGTGCTCATGGCGTTGTTTGTAGGGGCCATATTGGCGCTGTTGGTGTTGTTCTCGGGCCCTACCCTTTATGGTTTGCGGCCCCATGCGGTGCGCAGCGATCTGGACCGTCATACTGTCGGCGCGCTGGTATCGCTGAAACGAGACGGGCCTGTGTCTGCGGTTATAACCTATGATGGCTGGTATCGTGGCCGTGACGGGCAGTCAGGTTGGTTTGTGTCCACCCCAGAAGATATTGAAAACATAGAATTTGCTGTCAACGGTGAGCTTGATCCATTGCTGGCGCGTAATTTTGGCAGCAATCCGCGCAGATGTAGCGGCAAAGATAAATCGCGCAAAGTTATCCGCGCGATTGAGCCAGAGCGCAGGTCCGGTGGGTTTTTGGGGCGTTCGACATGTGACCGCAAAGATATGGACCTAAGCGCAGTCATCGCGGCCAGTGCGCCAGCTACGCGCACCGTCGGCTCCATGAGCTATACAGAGTTAGAGGCCTTTGATCGTCAGACCACAAAGCCGCGCTGGCGCGAATATGTGCAAGGTTGGCCAACACCTTATGCCTATCAACGTACCATTAGCCTGCCTTTGATCTGGCAATCCCCCAATGCGCCTTGGCCTGCCCCCTTTAGGAAAGTGACAACCGCCGCGCGTGAGTTGGCTGATGGATTACAGATTGAGGGTAAGATCGAGATCAGTATTGGTGGCAGCACGTGGTTGCCACAAACCTATTTAGATGACCCGATTGAACGGCTGCCCATCCGTCTTGGGACAAAAACGACGACGGTCACCGGAATAGAGGTGAAGAGGATAGATATTGTGATACTTTGTGCACCTGACATGCGGGCAGCCTGTGATGCCGTTGATGTGGAGGCTCTCTCTTCTCTTGTGGCCGAGTCCCGCGATGATGCGCATTTGGCAAAGGCCATCGCAAACGCCACACCGTTTGAAGGTGAAACTCCTGCGTTACGGGATATTCTAAATGTCGAAGCACTAACGCGCACTGCGCCTTTAACGCCTGTCAGCAAAGAGCGGCAATTTTCAGTAACATGGTTTGAACGCAATTTGCCTAAAAATTAAGCGCTCTTAACATCGCTAAATTCGGAGCGATGTAAATGCACTGTCAAATACGACATCTCTGTGCGGTTAGCTCTGAAAATATCAATCAAACAGTCAATCGGCCTCATAATTCTGCTTCTCTTTTTGGAAACCCGCGCATAGTCTATCGGTCGAACACTATGTTCCAATAGGGAGATCAATATGAAAAAGATGCTTATGGCCACAACGGCTGCGGCACTGGTAGCGACGGGCGCTTACGCCGACAGCAACTCAAAAGAAATCAAACTGGGCGTTCTGCTGGGCTTTACTGGTCCGATTGAATCGCTTGCTGGCCCGATGGCTTCTGGCGCCGAATTGGCGATGGCCGAAGTCTCCGCCAGCGGTAAATTGCTGGATGGCTCCACTGTAACCCCGGTCCGCGCTGACACTGGCTGTATCGACAACGGTCTGGCCACATCCAGCGGCGAGCGTCTGATTGCAGATGGCATCAGCGGTCTGATCGGCGCTGCTTGTTCCGGTGTTACGGGCGCTGTTTTGCAAAACGTTGCGGTGCCAAACGGCATGGTGATGATTTCGCCCTCCGCTACATCGCCTGGTCTAACAACAATGGAAGACAACGGTTTGTTCTTCCGTACCTCCCCATCTGACGCCCGTGAAGGCGAAGTGATGGCGGAAGTTCTGATGGAACGCGGCGTAAAATCCATTGCGATGACCTACACCAACAACGACTTCGGCAAAGGTCTGTCCGACGCAATCAGCTCTTCCTTCAAGGCTTTGGGTGGTGAAGTGACCATCGTTGCGGCCCATGAAGATGGCAAAGCAGATTATTCTGCCGAGGTAGGCGCACTGGCTTCTGCTGGTGGTGATATTCTGGTTGTTGCAGGCTATCTTGACCAAGGTGGTGCAGGCATTATCAAAGCGGCGCTGGATGCAGGCGCATGGGATGTATTTGGCCTGCCAAACGGCATGGTTGGACCCAGCTTGCCAGTCGCAATCGGTCCTGATCTGAACGGTTCTTACGGTCAGCTTCCCGGTGCTCAAGGTAAAGGCATCGAAGATTTCGGCGTGATGGCGAAAGAAGCTGGTTTTGACGGTGGCGCATCCTACGTTGCAGAATCTTACGACGCTGCTGCATTGTTCATGCTTGCCATGCAAGCTGCTGGTTCTACTGATCCATCCGTTTACGGTGCCAAAGTTATGGACATTGCAAACGCACCTGGTGAGAAGATCTATCCCGGTGAATTGGCGAAAGCACTTGAGCTTCTGGCAGCTGGCACAGACATCGACTATGTCGGTGCATCTGCGGTTGAACTGATCGGCCCGGGTGAATCCGCTGGATCCTACCGCCTGATCGAGATCATCGACGGCGAAGTCGCAACTGTCGGTTACAAATAAGCATTTTGCCCGTAAAAGGGCACTGTACCTGAACAGCCCGGCGCATCCGCTGGGCTGTTTGCATAAGAAGTAAGAGCTGTACGTTAGATACAGCCTACGGGGATGGACATATGATCGTAGTAAACGATTTACACAAACATTTTTCGGGTTTCCACGCCGTCGATGGTGCAAGCCTGACGATTGAGGAAGGCTCAATTACCGGCCTGATCGGTCCGAATGGTGCTGGAAAAACCACTCTTTTCAACGTGATCGCAGGTGTTCTTCCACCTACGTCTGGCACTGTGACGATGGCGGGTGAAGACATCACTGGTCTGCCGCCGCATACGCTGTTCCACAAAGGACTGCTGCGGACCTTCCAGATTGCACATGAATTTCACTCCATGACCTGCCGTGAAAACCTGATGATGGTGCCTGGTGGTCAATCGGGCGAAAAGCTGTGGAATACATGGTTTGGCCGCAAGCGCATCGCCAATGAGGAACGCGCCCTGCGTGCCAAAGCGGATGAGGTGCTAGAATTCCTGACGGTTGAGCATTTGGCCGATCAAAAGGCGGGACAAATTTCAGGTGGTCAGAAAAAGCTGCTGGAACTGGGCCGCACCATGATGGTGGATGCCAAAATTGTTTTCCTTGATGAGGTTGGCGCAGGTGTGAACCGCACACTGCTGAACACCATCGGCGATGCCATCCTGCGTCTGAACCAAGAGCGCGGCTATACTTTTGTCGTGATCGAACACGATATGGAATTTATTGGCCGCCTGTGTGATCCGGTGATCTGCATGGCCGAAGGCCGCGTGTTGGCCACAGGCACCCTGCCCGAGATCAAAGCAAACGAACAAGTGATCGAAGCCTATCTGGGCACGGGTCTGAAGAACAAAGAGAAGGTGGGCGCATGACCGACGCATATGGCGACCGCGGGAACAACGACAAGTCGGTTGGAAACGCAAAGGGGCTTGGCTCCATCATGCCGAAATCCAGCGGCAAAAGCCACGCCTCCCCCGGCGGGCCGTTCCTGATCGGGGATACGATGACAGGCGGTTATGGCAAAGGGCCTGATATTTTGCACGGCTGCACTATTGCCGTCGAAAAAGGCGAGATTGCTGTGATTGTCGGCCCGAATGGCGCTGGTAAATCCACCGCGATGAAAGCTGTGTTCGGGATGTTGGATGTGCGCTCTGGTTCGGTTAAACTGGACGGTGAAGACATCACGGGCCTATCGCCGCAGGCCCGTGTGGCCAAGGGCATGGGATTTGTGCCGCAAACATCGAACATTTTCACCACGATGACCGTGGAAGAAAACCTAGAGATGGGCGCGTTTATCCGCCGTGACGATTTCCGCGATACCATGGCGCAGATTTACGATCTTTTCCCGATCCTCAAAGAAAAACGTCACCAGCACGCGGGTGAGCTTTCTGGTGGGCAGCGTCAACAGGTGGCCGTGGGCCGTGCGTTGATGACACAACCCAAAGTCTTGATGCTGGATGAGCCAACGGCGGGGGTTTCCCCGATTGTGATGGATGAATTGTTTGACCGGATCATTGAGGTTGCCCGTACAGGCATTCCGATCCTGATGGTGGAACAAAACGCCAGACAAGCGCTTGAGATCGCGGATAAAGGCTATGTTCTGGTGCAGGGTGCAAATGCGTTTACTGGCACCGGCAAAGAACTGCTGGCCGATCCAGAAGTCCGCAAATCGTTTTTGGGGGGCTGAGGTTATGACGCAAGTTACAATCGAAACCGGCACCCCAACCGCACCCGATGCGCGGGCATTGCTACAAGCCAGCCATGATCTGATGGGCAGCCTATTCCCGCAAGAAGCAAACCACTTTTTGTCGGTGGAGGCTTTGGAAGCCCCGCATATCAAATTCTTTTTGGCAAAAGACGGAAATGCCAGCCTCGGCTGTGCGGCTTTGGCCAATCACACAACCTTCGGCGAAGTAAAATCCATGTATGTCGACGCAACAGCGCGTAATCGCGGTGTTGCGGATCGTTTGATGCAGCAGCTTGTCCAAGAGGCCAAGGCACAGTCCCTGCCCTGTATGAAGCTGGAAACGGGAACCGGCCTTGATGCTGCGCACCGTCTTTACGAACGGCATGGATTTTCGGATTGCGATGCTTTTGGTGACTACCAAGCAGACGCCCCCTACAGCCGCTATATGGAGCTGACCCTATAATGGATTTTCTCAACGCAATTGTCGCTTTGGCAAATTACGTCCTCATTCCCGGTATCACCTACGGTAGCCAACTGGCCATCGGGGCGCTGGGTGTCACGTTGGTGTACGGTATCTTGCGGTTTTCGAATTTCGCTCATGGCGATACGATGGCCTTTGGCACCATGATCACCATTCTTGCCACATGGTGGCTGCAATCCATGGGGGTGAGCCTCGGACCACTGCCCACTGCCCTGCTTGCGCTGCCTATTGGTATTCTCGGCTGTATCGTCTTGGTCCTTGTGATTGACCGATCGGTGTACCGTTTCTACCGCGAGCAGAAGGCAAAACCTGTGATCCTTGTCATCGTCTCGATGGGGGTGATGTTTGTGATGAACGGGATCATTCGTTTCATCATCGGGCCTGATGATCAAAGCTTCTCTGACGGGCCGCGCTTCATCATTTCTGCACGTGATTTCAAAACAATGACGGGTCTGGATGAAGGTCTAGGCATTCGCACGACGCAGGTGATTACGGTTGTGACCGCGATCATCGTTGTAGCGCTGCTGTTTTGGTTCTTGAACAAAACACGTTCAGGTAAATCCATGCGGGCCTATTCTGATAACGAAGACCTTGCGCTGCTGTCGGGCATCAACCCTGAACGGGTTGTGATGCTGACATGGATCATTGTGGCCGCTTTGGCGACCATCGCAGGTACGCTGTATGGTCTGGATAAGTCATTCAAGCCTTTTACATACTTCCAACTGCTGCTGCCGATCTTTGCCTCCGCTGTTGTTGGTGGCATCGGCAGTCCCTTGGGTGCCATCGCGGGTGGTTTTGTGATCGCCTTTTCCGAGGTCACAATTACCTATGCGTGGAAAAAAGTGTTGGTCTATCTGATGCCAGATAGTCTTGAGCCGTCTGGCCTCGTACAGCTGATGTCCACCGACTATAAATTCGCCGTTAGCTTCGTGATCTTGCTGATCGTGTTGCTGTTCAAGCCTACGGGCCTCTTTAAAGGGCAGTCAATATAATGAGTGATACAGTCAAAAACAGCCTGCTCTTTGCGCTGGTCTTCACCCTGATCATCCTCTCCGGTTTCTTCCAAGGCTGGAACAATGCGATGTTCATTCTCAACATGGGCATTATCTCGGCCATCATGGCGCTGGGGGTTAACCTGCAATGGGGCTTTGCTGGCCTGTTTAACGTCGGCGTCATGGGCTTCGTTGCTCTGGGTGGCCTTGCGGCGGTGCTGCTGGGGATGCCTGCAACACCGGGCGCCTTTGCTGCTGGCGGCGCGGGTGTGGTTCTGGCGCTTTTGTTGGGCATTGGTACTTTGGTTGCGGCCTCCTTCACCTACAAACGTATGCCTTCTGGCCGTAACCGCAATCTGGCGATGATGGCCATTCTGGTGTTCGGTTTCTTTGCGTTCCGTGGCATTCTGGACCCGAACGTGGCCCTGATCGAGGCGGTGAACCCCGCCGCAACAGGCTATCTGGGCGGGCTGAACCCCGGCACGGATGAGACCTACCGCGACAATGGCTGGATCATGTTGCTTGCATGGCCCGTGGGCGGTTTGTTTGCCGCGGGTGCTGCTTGGCTGATTGGTAAAGCGGCACTTGGGCTTCGCTCGGATTATCTGGCAATTGCAACGCTGGGTATCGCCGAGATCGTCATCGCAATGATGAAAAACGAGGACTGGCTGACGCGCGGTGTGAAAAACGTGATCGGTGTGCCCCGCCCTGTACCCTATGAGCTGGACTTGCAGAACTCTGCCGCCTTTGTTGAACGTGCGGCCAGCTTGGGTTTTGATCCGGTAGAGGCCTCCACCTTATGGGTAAAGCTGCTGTATGCGTTGCTCTTTGCGGTTGTTCTAGGCATCATCTTCTGGCTGAGCCAGCGTGCGCTGAACTCGCCTTGGGGCCGGATGCTGCGT
Organism: Sulfitobacter undariae; assembly: GCF_014196805.1. GTDB lineage: Bacteria > Pseudomonadota > Alphaproteobacteria > Rhodobacterales > Rhodobacteraceae > Sulfitobacter > Sulfitobacter undariae. Next base: position 36,518 of record NZ_JACIEI010000006.1, read on the forward strand.
GCGATCCGTGACAACGAAGTGGCCGCCGAAGCGATGGGCAAAGACATCACGGCGCGCCGTTTGCAGGTCTTTATCATCGGCTCTGCGATCTGCGGGATTGCGGGCGCGATGATGACAACGCTGGACGGTCAGTTGACGCCCGGCACCTATCAGCCGCTGCGCTTTACCTTCCTTGTTTGGGTGATGGTGATTGTCGGTGGATCAGGCAGCAATCTGGGCGCGATCTTGGGCGGTTTTCTGGTCTGGTTCCTTTGGGTCCAAGTTGAACCGATTGGTCTGTTTGTGATGAACATCCTGACGTCGGGCATGGCCGAAGACAATTGGCTGCGTCTGCACCTGATTGAGAGCGCGGCACAAATGCGCTTGATGACCATGGGTGTGATCATGATCCTTGTCCTGCGGTTCAGCCCGCGTGGATTGATCCCTGAAAAGTAACGTCTGAAGGGACAGACGGGACCGAGTTGTTAAAAAACGGGCGCTTTGTGTAATGCAAAGCGCCCGTTTTCATTTGTGGGATATGGGGTCAGCGCCCTTTGAAAAGCCCACCCAGAATGCCCCGTACGATGCGGCGGCCTGTGGTGCCTTTCAGCTCTTTGATGACCACATTTGCAATGGCCCCGCCGATGCCTTCGTTCTGTGTTGATCGGCTGGAGGTGCTGCGGCGGGCTGTGCTGCCTTTGGCGGAATAGCGGCGCGCATTTTTGAAATCACGCAACGAGGGCGTTTGCTCTGGCGCGGCTTTTGCCGCTTTGGCCTGCTCTTCTGCTTTGCCAATGGCGGCCTCTGCAGCTTCCGCCTCGGCTGCGGCGGTTGCAGCGCGTGTTTTGAGGATTTCAAAGGCACTTTCACGGTCCAAAAGCGTGTCGTATTTCCCTGCCATGGCAGAGGCCGCCATTATTGCGCTGCGCTGTTCCACTGTGATCGGGCCCAGTTGTGAGGATGGCGGGCGGATCAATGTACGCTCTACGATACCGGGGACACCTTTGGGTTGCAGCATGGATGTTACAGCTTCGCCAACGCCCACTTCGCGGATCGCTTCTTCGGTGCTGAAGGCGGGGTTGTCACGGTAGGTTTGCGCGGCAAGGCGCAGTTCTTTTTGGTCTTTGGCGGTAAAGGCCCGCAATGCGTGTTGGACGCGGTTACCCAATTGACCCAGAATGTCTTCGGGCACATCGGCGGGGTTTTGTGTGATGAAATAGACTCCCACCCCTTTGGACCGGATCAGCCGCGCCACTTGTTCTACTTTATCAACCAGTGCTTTGGGCGCGTCATCAAACAGCAGATGCGCTTCGTCAAAGAAGAAAACCAGTTTTGGTTTGTCTGGGTCGCCGACCTCGGGCAGTTCTTCAAAAAGCTCGGAGAGCAACCAGAGCAGGAAAGTGGCATAGAGCTTCGGAGCGCCCATCAACTTGTCTGACGCCAGAATATTGATCATGCCGCGCCCGTCAGCGTCCGTGCGCATCAGGTCCGAAAGTGCCAGCGCAGGTTCGCCGAACAGTTTGGTCCCCCCCTGATTTTCCAGTACCAGCAGGCGGCGTTGGATTGCGCCAATTGAGGCGCTGGAAACATTGCCATAGCGTAGGGACAGGTCTTTGGCGTTTTCGCCGATCCAGACCAGCATCGCTTGCAGGTCTTTTAGATCAAGCAGCGGCATGCCTTCTTCGTCAGCGACGCGGAAGGCGATGTTAATGATCCCCTCTTGGGCTTCGGTCAGGTCAAGAAGCTGTGCCAGCAGCAAAGGCCCCATTTCAGAAACGGTGGTACGGACAGGGTGGCCCTGTTCGCCAAAAAGATCCCAGAATGTCACGGGAAAGGCTTCGTATTTGAAATCGGTAAACCCGATTTTCGCGGCGCGTTCCGTGAAAGGGGTGTGGAGCTTGTGAGTAGGATCACCGGCCCTCGCAAGGCCGCTCAGATCGCCTTTTACATCGGATAAAAACACGGGCACACCTGCATTGGCAAAACCTTCGGCCATGATCTGTAATGTGACGGTTTTACCTGTTCCCGTTGCCCCTGCCACCAGCCCATGACGGTTGGCATATTTCAGCGACATATACTGTTGCGTACTGTAATCAGGCCCCGCGCCACCGACAAATAAATCCGAATTCACAGTAATAATCTCCACTTTAGCAAAAAGTTTCGACACATATCGCACATGACTGGCCGCCACGCACATACTAACTTAACAGATTGTCGCCATAGTTTAGATGTCTGCGGTTCAAATGTCCTTTGACCGCAGTCACTTCCTCCCTGTCAGACTGGCCGTACCTTCGGGTACGGCACTTTTTAGCAAATGTTTGAATTTGCCTGATTAATAACGCGCTATTTCTAGTTGACGGTATCGTTACCATTGATTATTCTGATCGTCATAAGTCGGCTCAGTCCGGCAGGGAGCGACAATAAGACAAAAAGAGGGCAATATATGCCCTCTTTTTTTATGCCCAAAAGGGCCGCCACACGCCTGCTTACGTCGATCAGCAAAAAAGCGCTTGGTCTTGTTTCGGCTGGTGCTCTTCCCCCCCTGACATCTGCTGCGTAGGGTGCTATGGCGAGGTGACTGTAAACAAACTACGGATTTCAAATGAACAAGTATTCAACTGCCCTGACGCTTTGCGCAGCACTTGCGGTTACTATGCCTGCGGTGGCCTTTGCACAAACAGCAGCACCTGAAACGGTTGCACCAGAAACAGCTCCTGCAGCGGAGCCAACTGCACCTGCGGCATCGAATTCAATTGATGAACAGCTGAGTTTTGCCGAAACAGAAGTGGGTAAGCCTTACACACGTGAAACGATTGGCGCGTGGGAAATGCGCTGCCTGAAAGTTGAACAAGGCGAAGAGCCTTGCCAGATGTACCAGCTTTTGGATGATGGCGAAGGCGCACCGATTGCCGAAGTTTCAATGTTCCGTTTGCCCGACGGCGGCAAAGCTGTTGCTGGGGCAACGATCATTGTGCCACTGGAAACTGCCCTAAACGCACAGTTCTCTGTTCAGGTAGATGGTGATAAAGCCCGCCGTTATCCGTATTCCTTCTGTAATCCAGTGGGATGTTATGTACGTTTGGGCCTGACTGCTGCGGATGTTGCGGCTTTCAAACGTGGCAAAGAGGCGACAATGGTGATTGTACCAGCAATGGCGCCTGATCAGAAAATTGACCTGAAACTGTCTTTGGCTGGCTTTACAGCTTCTTACGACAAGGTTTCTGTGCTCGAACAGTAAAACTGTTCACACGATAGAGCAAACCAAGCCGCCCCTTCTTTGGGGCGGCTTTTCTATTGCGGTTTGGTGAATTGGATCAGATCCCATTTATTGCCGTATAGATCGACAAAGACAGCAACGGTTCCATAGGGTTGCGCGGCTGGCGCACGAATGAATTTCACACCACGTTCCGAATAGGCTGCGTAATCGCGGGCAAAATCATCTGTCTCAAGAAATAGAAAGACACGCCCGCCAGCCTGATCACCAATAAATCCATCCTGCTTGGATGTTGAGGCTTGGGCCAGCAACAGAGATGTGCCTGTCCCGCCCTTGGGTCGGACCAAGACCCAGCGTTTGTCTTGTTCGGGCTGATATTCATCCGCAATCAGGTCAAAGCCGAGCGTGTCGCAATAAAATGCAATCGCGTCGTCATAGTTGCGGACCACAAGTGCAATATGGGCGATGTTCTGTACCATCTCAGATGTTACGCAGAGCGATCACTGCGTTCATACCGCCAAAGGCAAAGGCATTGCTCAGCACTACATCCACTTTGGCATCACGCGCTTCATTAGGGACCACGTCCAGCGCGCATTCGGGATCAGGTTCCTGATAGCCAATTGTCGGTGCGATGACCCCGTCACGCAGCGCCATGATACAGGCCAAAAGCTCTACCGCGCCTGTACCGCCAATCAAATGACCATGCATGGATTTGGTGGAGCTAATCATCAGACGGTCAGCATGCGCACCAAATACATCCGCCACGGCGGCACATTCGGTTTTGTCATTTGCGGCTGTGCCTGTGCCATGGGCGTTAATATATCCCACATCCGACCCCGCGATGCGGGCATCGGCCAATGCACCTGAAATCGCCCGTGCCGCCCCGTTTTTCGACGGCATCACAATATCAGAAGCATCTGAGGTCATTGAGAAACCAGCCACTTCACACAGGATTTCCGCACCCCGTGCGCGCGCGTGCTCATATTCTTCAAAAACAAATATCCCTGCCCCTTCGCCCTGAACCATACCATTGCGGTTGGCCGAAAACGGACGGCAGGCATCGCGTGACATAACACGCAGACCTTCCCATGCTTTGACACCGCCAAAGCACAACATCGATTCAGACCCGCCTGTGATCATCGCGGGGGCCATGCCCGAACGGACCATTGCAAAGGCTTGTGCCATCGCATGGTTAGACGAAGCGCAAGCGGTTGAGACCGTATAAGACGGGCCCTTCAGATTCCATTCCATACTAACATGGCTGGCGGCCGCATTGTTCATCAGTTTGGGCACCACAAAAGGATGCACGCGGTTTTTACCTTCTTCATAGACAGCACGGTAATTGTCGTCCCATGTGCTGACGCCGCCGCCAGCCGTGCCCAGCACCACGCCAGATCGCACAGCAAGTTCGCCATTGAACACCAGTCCTGATTGCTCAATCGCTTCACGTGCAGCGGCTAAGGTGAATTGGGTGAAACGGTCATACAACGACATTTGCTGGCGGTTATAGCGGCCCTCGGCTTCAAAGCCTTTGACCTGTCCGCCGATTTTGATTTGTAAACGATCTACATCGCGCACATCCAGTGGGCCTATGCCACACACACCTTCACGCATGGCGGCAAAGGTTTCGCTAACAGAGTGACCCAGCGCATTAATTGTACCAGCGCCTGTAATGACAACACGCTTCATGCGGCTGTTTGCTCTGCGCGCAGCCTCTCGATGCCTGCAATGATGCTGGCAACGCTGCTGATGTCGAAATCAGTTTCGGACGGGTTATTGGCGTTGAAAGGCACGGTGATGTCAAAGGCCTCCTCAATCGCAAAGATGCTCTCAACCAGCCCCAGACTATCAATGCCTAGGCTTTCCAACGTGCTGTCAACAGATACGTCTTCAGGATCCAATACGGCCTGCTCGGCGATGATGGCGATAACCTGTTCTTTGACGTTCATAGCTTTTGCTCCTCTAAGCAGCTGATACCTCTTATCTAGGTATCAGAATTGCTTTTAAAAACTATCCGTTTCAGTTCTGTGACATCCCGCATCAGACGGGGCAAACGGCGTAGCGCTTTATAGCCTTCGACCTGTTTGTCCATCTGTGTGGCGGGATACCCCAGCATCGTGCGGCCCGCAGGGACGTTCGACATAAGTTTTGTACCGCCGCCCGCAATCACACCGTCCCCGACAAAAATATTGTCATTCACGCCGCATTGTCCGGCCAGCACGACGTTGTCACCAATGGTGGCGGAACCCGCGATACCCACCTGCCCGCAGATCAGGGAATTGCGGCCAATCACTACATTATGGCCCATATGCACTTGGTTATCGAGCTTGGTTCCATCACCGATCACCGTATCGCGGATGGTGCCGCAATCAATGGTCGACCCCATGCCAATCTCGACATCGTCGCCGATGCTCACCGATCCCAGCGAATGAATACGGGTCCAATCCTGTGCTTTGGCGTCCCCCTGATCACCTAAGGTTTTGCGCACCGATTCAACATTGCTCGGTTCTGCGGTGACAAAGGAAAAACCGTCCCCGCCGATCCGCGCGCCGGGTTGGCCGATAAAACGTGCGCCGATGGTCACTCGTGCGCCGATGCTCACTGCTTCGCGCAGGTAGGCCCCCTCGCCCAGAGTTGCGTTCCAGCCGATGAAACATTGCGGCCCGATCACGCTGCCTGCGCCGATTTTGGCCCCTTTGGAGATCACTGCCAGTGGACCGACGCTGACGCCTTCCCCCAATTCGGCCTCGGGGTCCACAAATGCGGTGGGGTGAATACCTGCGGCAAAGCCCTGCCCCGCATCCAACATGCGCGTTAGCCCCGCCATGGCGTAGCGCGGGCGCGGTGCGATGATCGCAGCCTCAAGGCCAAGGGCTTCCCAATCCGCTCCATCCCAAAGCATGGCCACACGTGCGTGTCCTTCACTCAGGCTGTCGGCGTATTTGGGGTTCATGGCCAGCGCCAAATCATCCGGTCCTGCACTGGCAGGTTCGGCGGCGCGGGTGATTACAATATCAATGGCGCCAAAGGCTTGAGCCCCTAGCGCCATTGCAATCTGTTCTACTGTATGGGTCATGTCGTGCTTCCCTAAGGTTGCACAGAGACTTAACCCTGAATGGGGTTCAATTCCACCCCTGCCTTTTGAAGAGCATCCCAAATGCGCGCATCCCTGCCATAGACATCACGGCGGAAGTTCAAGTTACCTTTCGAGTCCGTGTAAGCCGTGCGGTAAACAATATGCACCGGCACTGGTTCATCCAGATTGACCCGCGTTTCGCGACCTGTGCGCAGTTGCGACTGGAAAAACGCCTTTGGGTCTTCCTCTTGGCGTGCAAGCAGCGCGTAGCCAAAATCAAACGGGTCCTGAAGGCGGATACAGCCATGGCTAAAGGCACGCGATTCACGGTTAAAGAGGGATTTGGCAGGCGTGTCATGCAGGTAGATATTATATTTGTTCGGGAACATATACTTTACCAAACCCAAGGCGTTTGATTTGCTGGGGGGTTGGCGCATCGCATAAGGAAATGTACGCGCTGTATATTTTGCAAAATTCGCGGAGCTACGGTTTACCACACGGCCACGGCTATCTGTGATTTCCATATAGCTGAGCGCGTTCGGGTTGTTACGCAGCGCTGGCAGGTATTCCCCTACAATGATCGAGCGCGGTACATACCAGCTTGGATTGATAACCATATGGTTCATCTTATCAGAGAATTCAGGTGTTTCACGGTCACTGCCATTGGCCCCGATAACCGAGCGCGTTTCAAAGGTAATGCGGCCCTTATCAACGATTTTGGCTGTAAAGTCTGTGAGGTTCACCAGAATGTGACGATCTCCAAGGGAACGTTGCAACCAGCGCTCCCGTTCCATTGAAACCAAAATAGATTTCAGGCGTGTGTCGATGCTTTGGTTCATCTCTTTGATCGTGCCGCCGCCTGCAACGCCGTCAGCCTCAAGCCCATGTGCGTTTTGAAAACGCTCAACAGCATCTTGGATCGTCTTGTCGTAGGTTTTCGCGTTTGAACGCTCAAGATAACCCATCGCCATCAAGCGGTTGCGCAACGAAATGACAGCAGGACCAGACTCACCCGGTTTCAGCGCAGATGCGTTGACTGCTGGCCCCCAGCCCCCTTGGCGTGACTGATCTTGCAAGAGCATCTTTTGCTTTAGTAAAGCCGCATATTCAACAGTACGCGGCGCAAGGGCGCGCAGATAGGCCGCTGGCTTGGCTTTGGCAAACTCTGAAATAAGCACAGCGCGGTCCGTGTATTCGACCTCGCGTTTGATCTCGTTGATTGTTTTCTTCGGGTTCAGCGCGCCACTCTGGATATCGCGTGCATATTGCAAGAACACCCGTGTCATTTCGACTTCGATGTTACCCAGATCACGAGGTGAGCGGGCATTCTGCATCTGCCGCTCAAGTTCTTGCACATTATATCGTGCAACGGGCAATCCGTGATCGCCCGCATTGCGTAGTGCATTCATCAGGGCCGCGCGGCGTGCAACATGGATTTCGTCGGAGCCTGTCCAAATCCCTTCAAAGTTTTGGGCACGGTAGAATTGGGCGATGTCCTCGTCGCGCGATCCTGTTTCTGCAACGGCTTGTTTGAAGGCTGTGGTAACCTGTGCGGATGCCTGTTGGGGCGGTGCAATAAACAAGGCGCCCAGAGCGAGCGCAAAAACAATTGACTTGGGCGCAGAACGGAAACACTTCGACGATAACATTAAAAATCCCCTGAAAATTTTGATTTTCTTAGGAAAACGTATGACCATCACATTGTTGTGCTGTCCATTCACAATTTGGTCAAATCACTAAAATAATGCCACTGGTTGATAAATAAACAGCAGGTCACTCCATATATAGCCCTATGCATGCCAAGTTGTGCGCAAAAAATCGCCTAAAATCGTCGCTAATACACAACGCAGGGATTCACCTCTTGGTTCCCTTTTTTCCATATGCAATAGAGAAGATGCATCTGGGGAGATGATAATAATGTTTGCGTAACATTGCAGACACATTGGCACGATCCACAGGCAAGCCTCACTTTGGCACAAGAAACGGGACAGACACTATGACAGCTACAGGCATGACACGGCGCGGACTCCTCGGTGCATTTGCAGCAACTGCAGTTACCGCGGCCCCTACATTCGCGAACGCAGCAGGCTTTCTGCGCGGCGCTGGCGATATCCGCCGGATCAAGATGTACTCTGGTCGCACGGGCGAACGGATTGACATGATCTATTGGATCGAAGGCAAGTACATTGGCGATGCTGTCAAAGAAGTGAACCACTTTATGCGCGACTGGCGTACAAATGACGTCGTGAAAATCGATCTGCGCACTGTAGATATTATGGCAGCGGCGCATAACCTGCTGGACGTGGATGAACCCTACATGCTGTTGTCGGGCTACCGCAGTCCTAAAACCAACGCGATGTTGCGCTCTCGCTCTGGTGGTGTGGCTAAAAACTCGCTGCATATGCGGGGTCAGGCCGCTGACCTGCGCCTTGCTTCGCGCTCGGTCAATCAGATGGCAAAAGCTGCAGTTGTGTGTCGTGGTGGCGGTGTTGGTCGCTATTCGGGTTCCAACTTTGTTCACATGGATTGCGGCACAGTTCGAAGCTGGGGTGGCTAAAGGCCACACAGATACTCTCGCTTAGAGAGCGCCCTTTGTGTTGAGTGTCAAATTGCTTTGACCTGTACGTCAATACTCGCTCCATAATGAGACACGCGGCATAGTGACCGTTCGATGAGACTGCTGCTAACGGCAGGTTTGAGCCCAAAGTTGCAATTCAGTTGGCCATGGTGCAACTATTGAAGAAGACCTGCCATGCCCCTTGAAAGTTGCCTTCCATGCCATCAACCGAACTATTAGTCGCTTTCATTATAGCAACGAGCATCTTCGCCTATATGCCCGGACCCTCAACCCTCTATGCGGCGGCGCAAACAATAGCACGGGGACAGCGAGCCGGTTGGTTTGCTGCACTGGGCATTCACATCGGCGGTTACGTCCACGTCTTAGCCGCAGCATTTGGTTTGGCCATCTTGTTCAAGGCCGTTCCCATTCTGTATTTGGGACTGAAGTTCGGAGGTGCGGCATACCTAATTTGGCTGGGCTATAAGATGTTTACGTCGAAAGCATCATTAACCAGCACCAACCTCAATGTAGACCTGAAAAGCCCGCGCAAGGCCTTCTGGGAAAGTGTCACCGTTGAGGTTTTGAACCCTAAAACGGCGATTTTCTATCTGGCATTCTTGCCTCAGTTCACCGATCCAAATGCAGCTTTGGCTATCTGGATACAGCTTCTCGTCCTTGGCACTATTGTGAACGTGATGTTTTCTAGTGCCGACGTCTTGTGTGTTGTCTTGGCCCACAAAGTGACCGCATATTTCAAGGGGTCAGGTTCAGCTAACCGTATAGCGCAGCGCTTCGGCGGCGGCGTTCTGATCGCACTTGGCCTGAATGTCGCGCTCAATCGCCAATGACCACAAAGTTCCGCATGGCGCACCTTGGCATAGATCATGGCGATGGTGCGCTTTAGGTCAGAAACGCTTGCCATTTCGGGCAATATTACATGGCGCAGCCTTCTGATCGGACTCAGCAAATCTGGTTCATCGTGTCAGAGGAGAGTGACGCTCCACACTTCGGAGCGTTTTTCGTTTTGTCATGGCCGGTGACATGCGTGCATCAGCACCCCTAACAGTGACTTTCCCTTACAAGCCACTAGCAAACGTTTGCTAACACGCCAAAGTCATGCGAGGCAGGACGCAACCCAAGCTGGAGCGCTGCGATGACCTTTTTGCAAATTACATCCCTTCTCATCGTCTTGTCGGGCGCATTTGGTGCGATTAACTATTTCTACCTACGCTTACCTTCGGCGATCGGGATACTTGTTGTGTCGCTGCTTGCGTCGTTTGTGTTGCTGGGCGTGGATTTGCTGATGCCTGACCTCGGGATCGCAGACACGGTTCGGGGTCTTGTCACGGGCATCGATTTTTCCGAAGCGTTGCTGGAGGGGATGTTGGGCTTACTTTTGTTTGCGGGGGCCCTGCACGTAAAGCTGGGTGATTTACGTGCGCAATCGCGTGTGGTGTTTTTGATGGCGACATTGGGCATAGGTCTGTCCACGGCGATCGTCGGCTTTGGGTTTTCATGGCTCACGGGGATGCCTTTGCTGACCGCACTGGTGTTCGGGGCCTTGATTTCTCCTACAGATCCGGTTGCCGTCTTGGGCGTTCTACGCGAAGCGGATTTACCAAAAGCGCTTGAAACCAAGATCGCAGGAGAAAGCCTGTTTAACGATGGTGTCGGATATGTTGTGTTTCTTGTTTTGGTCGGCCTCGCCTATCCTGACACGGCAGGTCACGGTCCAGCCGGAAACCCGATTGCCGGTGCCGCGTTGTTATTTTTCCAAGAAGCCGTTGGCGGTGTGGTGCTGGGATTAGTCTTGGGCTGGATTACCTTTCGGGTCATGCGCCGGATTGATGACTATCCGCTTGAGGTTCTCCTTACGTTGGGATTGGCGTTTGGTGGGTATGAACTGGCCGTTTGGCTTCAGGTTTCTGCGCCAATCATGGCTGTTTGCGCTGGCCTGCTGATCGGCGATGTCGGAACCAGTCAAGGGATGTCAAAGCAGACCCGCGACTATGTTGCGAGTTTTTGGGAGTTGATTGATGAAATCCTGAACGCGGTTTTGTTCCTTCTGATCGGCTTTGAAGTCTTTGCGATCGTTTTCGACGATGATATTTTGCTGACCTCTGTTGTGACGATTGCGCTGGCGTTGCTGGCGCGTCTGGCGGCCGTTGCCATCCCCGTCACATTGCTCAGACCTTTCCGCACCTTTAATGTTGGCGTCATCCCGATCATGACATGGGTGGGTTGAAAGGCGGTATATCTGTTGCGCTGGCCCTGTCCCTGCCCGACGGAGAGTGGAAGCCGCTGATCCTGACGTGTACTTACGTCGTGGTGGTCTTTTCAATCATTGTCCAAGGGCTGACCGTGGCCAAACTGGCCAACCGCGTCGGTCGCGCCCCTGATATGATGTGATTGCTCGCGGCTGATGCTTTGCGCTAGGCGCGGTGGCGCAGAACAAAATCGACCAAGGCCGCGGTGGACGGGTCCTCATTTGATGCATCTTTGCTGCCGTCAATGACGGGCGCCAAGGACGTGGCCAGCTCCTTGCCCAACTCGACCCCCCATTGGTCAAACGAGATGATATCAAGAATGACCCCTTCCACAAAAACGCGGTGTTCATAAAGTGCGATGATCTGGCCGAGGGTGAACGGGTCAAGCAATCGATACAGCAGTGTTGTCGAGGGACGATTGCCGGGAAAAACGCGGTGGCGGGCCTGACGGTCCAGCTCTGTATCGGTAAAGCCTTTGCTCGCCGCGATTTCCCGCGCTTCTTTAAACGTGCGCCCCTGCATCAAAGCTTTGGATTGCGCAAGGCAATTGGCCACCAACAGCTGGTGATGGTGGGGTAATTCTGCCTCATGACCAGTGGCCGCTAGCAGGAATTCGCACGGCACAACGCGGGTGCCTTGGTGGATCAGTTGGTAGAATGCATGCTGCCCGTTGGTGCCTGCCGCGCCCCAGACAACGGGGCCTGTGTGGCGCGGGCTATCGGCACCACTGCGCTGGACACCTTTACCGTTAGACTCCATCTCAAGTTGCTGCAGATAGCTTGGCAGCAGGTTCAAACGTTCGTCATAAGGCAGGACCGCACGGGTGGCGTAATCGCAAATCTGATTGTGCCAGATTCCGACAAGCGCCAGTAGCACAGGCATGTTTTCATGCAGGTCTGCGACGCGGAAATGGGTGTCCATATCCTGTGCACCGCGTAAAAATGCGTCAAAGGCCTTTGGCCCGATGGCGATCATCAGCGACAGGCCAATTGGCCCCCAAACGGAATAACGCCCGCCGACCCAACTTTCGAACCCGAACACATGAAGAGGGTTGATCCCGAATTCTTCGGTTTTATCCTCGGCGGTGCTGAGCGCCGCAAACTGCTGTTTCGGGTCGCCGCCATGGTCAATCATCCATGCGCGCGCGGTGCGGGCATTGGTCATCGTTTCCGTGGTGGTGAATGTTTTTGACGCCACGATCACAAGGGTGGTTTTAGCATCCAACCCTTGCAGCGTATCGGCAATGTCGGCACCATCGACATTGGAAACGAAATGGCATCGGGGGCCGTCGTGATAAGGCGCAAGCGCCTGCACTGCCATCGCAGGCCCCAGATCAGAACCGCCGATCCCGATGTTAATGACATCGGTAAACGCCCCGTTGCGCACGTCTCTTGCATAGCTGCGCATGGCAGCAAGCGTATCCAACACATCGGGCATCACGTCGGCACCCTCGTCCATGACGGGGCCGCCATCCAGATTGCGCAACGCAGTGTGCAAGACGGCACGGTCTTCGGTCTCGTTAATGTGCGCGCCCGCAAACATGGCGTCACGTTGCCTCTCGACATCTGCATCACGGGCCAATGCCAGAAGCGTATTGCGGGTTGTGACGTCTATGTTGGTTTTTGAGTAATCGAAATACATGTCGCCCACTTGCACGGCAAAGTCGGTGGCCCGTGCTGGATCATCAAACAGCGCAGTGATTTTGCGATCGGCGTGGGTCTTTTGCTGTGCGCTCAGGCTGTCCCAGTGGTTCATGAAGCGCTCCAGTGCACGTTGGCATTTGGCAGGACAATCTGAACGGGGGCTTGTTCGGGCGGTAAGGAGGCAGCGCGGCTCAGTGCTGCGCGCTTGTCGGAGCCTGTGATCAGCAAATGGGTCTTGGCCGCATTGCGCAAGACAGGCGCAGTCAGCGAGAAACGCATGCTTTTTTGCCCTTCGACAGTGACGGGCAGCAACATCGGTGCAGCCTCGGCCAAAGCCGCTTGCAAACCCTCTGCGTGTGGGAACAATGACGCCGTATGCATGTCTGCCCCCATGCCCAGCAGCAAAACGTCAACAGGCAGAATCGGCTCTAGCTGGGCTGACAGGTTCTGTGCCGCTGAAGCGATGTCCGTGCCCTCGGTGAAATAGGGTGTAAACTTTGCCGCTGCCGCCTGCCCTATGAGCAGCCGCTTGCGCAACAAGGCCGCGTTTGATTCTGCGTCGCTTTCGGGGACCCAACGCTCATCCGTCAAGATGACGTGCACCCGCGCCCAATCCAGCGTCGTGGCGCTCAGAATGTCAAATACAGGGCCGGGTGTGGTGCCACCCGGAACCGCCAATACAACTTCGTCGCGCTGTTCCAATGCGATGGTCAGATCATCAGCAATCGCCTGCGCTGTTTTGCGCATCAATGTATCACGATCAGGATATTCAATCAGGTTCATTGGGTAATCTTTCGCCATTTTCGCCCGTCGCGGCGTATCATGTCTTCTGCATCTGTCGGTCCGGTTGTGCCGTGATCATAGGGTTTGGGAACATCGTTGCGTGTCACCCAGCCGTTGATGATGGGGTCTGTCCACGCCCATGCTGCCTCTACCTCGTCACCGCGCATAAATAATGTCTGATTGCCACGGATCACATCCATAATCAAACGCTCATAGGCGTCTACATGCTCGATATCTTCAGGATCCAGCGTTTCGGCAAAGGACATATCCAAAGGCACATCAATCAGGCGCATGCCGCCCGGACCTGGTTCTTTGATTGTCACGCCCAGTGTGATGCCCTCATTCGGCTGAAGGCGGATTGATAGGACGTTACGGTGGCTCCCTGCCTCATCGCCGAAAATGCTGTGCGGCGTGTCTTTGAACACAACGGTAATTTCCGATGACCGCGCCGCCATACGTTTACCCGTCCGCAGGTAAAACGGGGTCCCTGCCCACCGCCAGTTGCTGATTTCCGTGCGCAGTGCGATGAAGGATTCGGTGCGTGAACGGGGGTTGTCTACTGCAGTGCGATAGCCGGGGTTTTCGGCTTCGTTACAGGGCTCGGCCTGATATTGGCCGCGCACGATGTGATGGGCCAGAACAGGATCAAGGGCGCGGATGACCTTTAGCTTTTCATCGCGTACAGCGTCGGGATCAAAACGCGCGGGCGGTTCCATTGCAATCAGGCACAACAATTGCATTAAGTGATTTTGCACCATGTCGCGCATCGCACCTGATTTATCGTAATACTCTCCACGGCCACCAACCCCTACAGTTTCGGCAACCGTGATCTGGATGTGATCGACATACTGACTGTTCCACAAAGGCTCAAACAGCATGTTGCCAAAGCGCACAGCCATGAGGTTTTGCACAGTCTCTTTTCCCAGATAATGATCAATGCGATAAATCTGGTCTTCGTTGAAATAGGTCGCAAGTGTCTTGTTCAAAGCGCGCGCAGTTTCCAGATCACGGCCAAAGGGCTTTTCAACCACGATACGGGCCCGCGTATCGGCCATACCCCACTTCTGCAAACGCTCGGCGATGTCGCCAAACAAGGAAGGTGCCACCGAAAAATAATAGGCTTCAATCCGGTCACTGCCTTCCATCAGCTTTTGCAGCTCGGACCATCCGGCTTCTCCCAGCGCGTCAATTGTCACATACTCTAACTGCGCCAGAAAAGCGTCTAGCTGTTCGTCACCGCAGGCTTGCTCGCCGCCAAACTCGGCAATCGCCTCGCGGATCATCTGGCGGTATCCGGCGGAGTCTAAATCACTGCGCGCCGCGCCAATGATGCGCGCATCTGGCGGCATCTGCCCTGCGCAAAAACGGCGAAACAGCCCCGGCAGAATCTTACGCCGTGCCAGATCTCCGGTGCCGCCAAAAATAACCAGATCGAATTGATCAACGGGAATAACGCGAGAAACCATGGGGTCTGCCTTTTAAGTCGCCACCTCCGGCGCGGTGCCGATCGATAGGGGAAGCTGTGTTAACGAGATGCCAGCGCTTGCGCTACAATGTAGAGCGTACTGGCAAAATGTGAATCATGTTAGGGAAACCATATTGCGATTTGGGTAGATCACGACAGTGTGCACTTTGCTTCGTGGTCTTTTCTTGCCTTTATGTTGCCCCTGCCCCACTTTAAGGACCAGACATTGAATAAAAGGCCCACCGCATGAAAGATATCGCATTGGCAAATCAGGGGAAATTCTCTGATCCAAAAACAACCGCCAAGGGCGAACCACGTGCAACGGTGGCTTTGAACGACCCGCAAACTCTGTGGTTCAATACGGGAACCCTGTGCAATATCCAATGCGTCAATTGCTATATCCTCTCAAGTCCCACCAATGATTCCTTGGTCTATATCACGGCCGATGAGGTGCGCGATTATCTGGATCAGCTGGAAGATCGCAAATGGAATGTAAGCGAGATCGCCTTTACGGGCGGCGAGCCATTTATGAACCCCGAGATGATCGAGATCACCGAAGCATCATTGGAGCGTGGCTATGAGGTGTTGATCCTTACCAATGCCATGTTGCCCATGATGCGTAAGAAAATGCGTGAAGGTCTGTTGCGTTTGCAAGCCGCCTACCCTGACAAACTGACCATGCGGATTTCCGTTGATCACTACAGACGTGAATTGCATGATGCTGAACGAGGCAAAGGTGCGTTGGACAAAACCATTACAGGTATGAAATGGCTAACAGAAAACGGTTTTAAGTTGGCCGTGGCTGGCCGTTCGGTGTTTGAGGATACAGACACCGACAGCCGCGCAGGATACGCAGCCTTTTATGCCGAGAATGGGTTCACCATTGATGCGCAAGACCCTGCCATGACCGTGCTATTTCCAGAAATGGACGAGAGCATAGAAGTGCCGGAAATCACTACGGCATGTTGGGGGATTTTAAATAAATCCCCTGATGCCATCATGTGCGCTTCGTCGCGTATGGTGGTCAAACGCCATGGCGCAGACCGTTTGGCCGTATTGGCCTGCACCCTGCTGCCCTATGCGCCCGAATTTGAATTGGGTGAAACACTGGAAGAAGCAGAGCGTGATGTTGCGCTGAACCATCCGCATTGCGCTAAGTTCTGTGTGCTGGGCGGAGCCAGCTGTTCTGGTTGATCGCGCATGAAACCTTACGAAGACATCAACTAAGATTCACTTGTGGGATGAATGCCCCCTCTTAGCGCACCATTGATCTTCTAACGATCACCATTCCCCAGATAAAGTATCAGAGAAGTTTCACCTTGTTTCACGGTCAAATAGCACAAGGGATTGCACCTCATATGGGCTTCGCGCTATACTAAAGCCCAATATATAGAATACATCAGCCAAGCTGGGATAGACTTTGACCGACACGCCGGAAACACCTGAAAACGAAGACGAAAACCGCCCCGTGCGCCCTGTATATGAAGGGCCATCGGTAACGATCGAGCATGAGATGCGCACAAGCTATCTCGACTATGCGATGTCGGTCATCGTAAGCCGCGCGATTCCCGATCTGCGCGACGGTCTGAAACCTGTGCACCGGCGCATTCTTTATGCGATGCATGAGGCTGGAAACAGTCACGATAAAGCCTACCGTAAATCAGCGCGTGCCGTTGGCGATGTCATGGGTAAATACCACCCCCACGGCGACAGCGCGATCTATGATGCTTTGGTGCGTATGGCGCAGGATTTCTCGATGTCCTTGCCGCTGCTGGATGGGCAAGGTAACTTTGGCTCCATGGACGGCGATAACGCCGCTGCGATGCGGTATACCGAAGTCCGCATGGACAAACCTGCCGCCTATCTGCTGACGGATATCGACAAAGAAACCGTTGATTTTCAGGACAACTACGATGGCAAAGACCGTGAGCCGACAGTCCTGCCTGCCCGTTTCCCGAACATGCTGGTCAATGGTGCGGGTGGTATTGCTGTGGGTATGGCCACAAACATCCCGCCCCATAACCTTGGCGAAGTGATTGATGCCTGTCTGGCGCTGATCGAAGAACCTGACCTGACCTCGGAACAGTTGATTGATTATGTGCCGGGTCCCGACTTCCCGACTGGCGGTATTATGTTGGGCCGTACCGGCGCACGCAAAGCCTATCTTGAAGGCCGTGGTTCGGTCATTGTCCGGTCAAAAACGCGGATTGAAGAAATCCGCAAAGACCGCTGGGCGATTGTGATCGATGAAATCCCCTATCAGGTGAACAAAGCCACCATGATCGAGCGGATCGCCGAAGCCGCCCGCGATAAAAAGATCGAAGGCATCGCCCACGTTCAAGACGAATCCGACCGTAACGGCGTGCGGGTTGTGGTTGAGCTGAAGCGCGATGCAACTGCCGAGGTTGTGCTGAACCAATTGTTCCGATTCACACCGATGCAGACCTATTTCGGCTGTAACATGCTGGCGCTGAACGGGGGCCGTCCTGAAACGCTGACCCTGCGCCGCTTCCTCACTTGCTTTATCGACTTCCGCGAAGAAGTTGTGGCCCGCCGCACGGCCTTTTTGCTGCGCAAAGCCCGTGAACGCAGCCATATCCTATGTGGTTTGGCCGTGGCTGTTACCAACATTGACGAAATCGTTGCCACCATCCGC
Organism: Sulfitobacter undariae; assembly: GCF_014196805.1. Lineage (GTDB taxonomy): Bacteria > Pseudomonadota > Alphaproteobacteria > Rhodobacterales > Rhodobacteraceae > Sulfitobacter > Sulfitobacter undariae. The sequence goes on from NZ_JACIEI010000006.1 coordinate 54,161, forward strand.
GCTTCGGCAGATGCATCCGAGGCACGTGAAAAGCTGATGACGCGCCGCTGGCCCGCAGAAAGCATCTTGCAATATATCGCGTTGATTGACGATCCAACACATACCGCCAACGATGATGGCACCTATAACCTGTCGGAAACTCAGGCCCGTGCCATTCTGGAGCTGCGTTTGCAGCGCCTGACACAGATCGGCGTGAACGAAGTCACCACCGAGCTGGAAGAACTGGCCGCCAAGATCAAGGAGTACCTTGAAATTCTGGGTAGCCGTGACCGCATCATGTCGATCATCCGTGATGAACTGGCCGAGACCAGAGACTTGTTCGCCGTGCCGCGCCGCACCGAGATTGTCGATTGGTCCGGTGATATGGACGACGAAGACCTGATCGAACGTGAAGACATGGTCGTGACAGTGACTTCTGGCGGCTACATCAAACGTACCCCGCTGGCCGATTTCCGCAGCCAACGCCGTGGCGGTAAAGGTGTGTCTGGTATGGCGACCAAAGAAGAAGACGTGGTGACCACCCTCTTCGTTGCCAACACCCACACGCAACTGCTGTTCTTCACCACGGATGGTATGGTTTACAAGCTCAAGACATGGCGTTTGCCACAAGGCAGCCGGACCTCCAAAGGTAAGGCGATTGTGAACATTCTGCCGATCCCTGTGGGTGTGTCGATTGCGGCGATTATGCCAGTGGACCGCGATGAGAAAGAATGGGACGACTTGCAGGTGGTCTTTGCCACTTCCGCAGGCACCGTACGCCGCAACAAACTGTCTGATTTCACCAACGTCATGCGTAACGGCAAGATCGCGATGAAGTTCGAGGAAGAACACGAAGGCACCACCCTGATCAATGCACGCATCGCCAGCAATGATGATGACGTGATGTTGGTCACCAACTCGGGCCGTGCGATACGCTTCCGTGCAACCGACGTGCGGGTGTTCAACAGCCGTAATTCGGTTGGTGTACGCGGGATCAAACTGGATGGGGAAGACAAGGTCGTCTCCATGTCGATCATCCGTCACTTTGATGCGGCCTCGGAAGAGCGTACAGCCTATCTCAAAATGCGCCGCGCAATGGCGGGACTGGCCGATGATGCGTCTGAGGAAGACGAGGACGCCCCCGCCGATCCGAACTTCTCAAACGAGCGTTACGTTGAGATGTCTGCCGCAGAAAACCTGATCCTGACCATCACGGCAGGTGGTGCAGGCAAACTCTCTTCCAGCCATGATTATCCACTGCGTGGCCGTGGTGGTATGGGTGTCACAGCATGGACCAAAGGCTTGGCCTTGGGAGAGATCGTCGCCTCCTTCCCTGTTGAGATGGATGACCAGATCATGCTTGCCACCTCCAAAGGCCAGTCGATCCGCGTTCCGGTTGAAGGCATTTCCTTCCGCTCACGCTCTGCGGGTGGCGTGAAGGTCTTTACCACAGGCAAAGGCGAAGAGGTTGTGTCGGTCGCATGGATCGCTGATCAAGGTGACGAGGCCGAGGCGATTGAGGGTGATGCAACGGATACTGCAGAGTAACCACACCACCTAATTGATACAAAAAAGGGAGCCGCTTCATAACGATGCGGCTCCTTTTTCGTAACTGGGGTAACGTCGGCGCTTGGGGGCATCGAGCAAATACCTGCTCAGCGCTCCATCGCTCCTTTGCCCGCTATGATCTTTTCACGGAATTTTGAGATGCGCTTGATACGTGTCTCAGATTGCTTCGCGCCGTTGAGGTTAATTACATAACTGCGTTGGCGGCTCAACGTGAGGGCATGGAATGCCTCTGCAAGTTCGACATCAGCAACAAGCACGGCCTCAAGTTCATTCGGCAGGTCTGGCATGGAAGTATTTTTGGGCGGCAATATACCCTTTTCAGCATATCCCTTCGCCTCGTCGATGTAAGCGCTGAGCGTCTTTTCCATCTTCGTCACCTGCGAGTGGTCAGTAAAACAGATCCTATTGGCATCTTGAGAGTTCGGCCCCGATTTCTCCAAAACGCCTTGCGGGTCTTGCATCAAGGCAGCGTTGAAGAATCCGATCACAAACTTGTCCTGAAACGCGCCCAATATAGCGATGTTGCGACCCGCATGCATGTAGCAGGCTTGGCCCCATTTAACAGTTTCTTCGAGACCAGAAAACAGGCAGATGACGCGCAACTTTTGCAAACCACTGTTCCAGATTATTGCTGAACATGCCTCTGTATCAAAGCGGCCACAGCGCCCGCATCCCTTGGTGAAATAGTCCTCAACCTCGACGATCATACGTTACCCATCCCTGTATCAAGGTGAAAAACAGATATAGAATAGTGCGGCCGGAAAAATACTAACGTTGGAAGGTGGCTGTAAAAGGCCAACCCTAGGGATGGCGATTAGGCGTTTTCGATGAAGGAAACGATCACCAAGGCGGAAAATGAACGATAACGATAGAACCGCGCGGTATAATCTCATTCAACCAACTGCAAAGCGGATGTGATACGCGCTACCACATCCGCCCCCATCTCAAAGCTTGTAAATGCCGCTGAATTTCTCTTTTAGATAGGCCAGCAACGGCGCTTCGGTCGGGGTTTGACCAGCGGCGCGGGTGATCACATCGCGCGGTTCATACAAACCGCCATGGGTTTGCACATTGTCACGTAGCCAAGTCGTGGCCGAGGAAGTATCGCCTTTGGCCAGCTCCGCGTCCAGATTTGGCAAGGCGGCGCGCATTGCCTCGTTCAGGCAGCCTGCATAGACATTGCCAAGGCTGTATGTCGGGAAGTAACCGAACAGCCCAACCGACCAATGCACATCCTGCAACACCCCATTTGACGGCTTGTCCACCGCATAGCCAAAGTCAGCCTCAAAGCGGTCATTCCATGCGGCCTCCAGATCGCTGACTTGCAGATCACCTGTCATCAAGGCGCGTTCCAGATCAAAGCGCATAAGCACGTGTAGGTTATACTGCAGTTCATCCGCTTCGGTGCGGATATAGCCTGCGTTCACGCGGTTTACAGTGCCGTAAAATGCCTCTTCATCTTGGATGCCAAAATCGCCAAAGGCGTCTTTCATCTGGCCAAACAACCACCCCGTAAAGGCGCGGCTGCGGCCAATCTGGTTTTCATAGATTCGGCTCTGGCTTTCATGCACGCCCATGCTCACGCCGCCGCCCAGTGGGGTCAACAGATAGGCCTGATCAATGTTCTGCTCATAGGTGGCATGGCCGACCTCATGGATGGTGGAGTAGAAGCAATTGAACGGATCGGCAGGGTTGGTGCGGGTGGTGATGCGCACATCAAGACCCGAGCCCGAAGAAAACGGATGCACGGCCTTATCCACGCGGCCCCGGGCCATGTCATAGCCGAATGTTTTCGCCAATTGGCGCGTCAACTTCATTTGGGCGCCTTCATCGAAGGTGCCAGTCAGTTGCGCAGGCGCAGGTGCGGCACGCACAGCGGCGCGTAGATCCGATAACACAGGCCGCATCGCGCCAAACATCGCATCCAGATCAGCAGCGGTTGTTCCCGGTTCGTAATCTGCCAGCATCGCGTCATAGACGTCACCACCAGCGGCCAGTGCTTGGCCCTCTTCGCGTTTCAGCATGATCACTTCGGCCAATGTCGGCGCAAAGGCTTTGAAATCATCAGCGCTGCGGGCTTCAGCCCAAATGCCCTGAGCCGCGGATGTCAGTTTTGCCAAACGCGTGGCAAGCGCCGCTGGCACCTTGCTGGTCCGCTCATAGCTGCGGCGGATGTGGCGCATTTGGGCGGCGGCAACTGCGGGTAAGGTGCTATCGTCAATTTCAGCCAGCCACCCCGCCACACGCGGATCAATGCGCCGCGCGTGCAGCACGGTTTCCATGGCGGCCATTTCCTCGGACCGCTGCGGCGCAGCACCGCGCGGCATGACAGTTTCTTGATCCCAGCCAAGGCGGCCTGCCACCTGCCCTAATGCTTGGGTGTCACGAGTGTAGGCCATTAAGTCATCATATGCGGTCATTTGGAAGCTCCTCTGAGGGATGTGGTGATTGGATATTGTGACAAGTGGCGTGCACGCAGGATTAGAACCCAGCACAGAACCGCAACACCTTGGTGCGTGAGCGCTATGGGCAGGATTGCCGCATAAAGAACAGTGGTGATGCCCAGTACAACTTGCACAAGGATCACAGCAAACACAGCATTAAAGGCCGTGCGCGTTTTAGGATGTGCCGATTTGCGCCCCCGCAGCCAAACCACCACGGCAAAGGCAAATAGCGCATAGCCCGTCATGCGGTGGATGAATTGCACCAATCCGGGGTTTTCAATGAAATTGCGCAGCATCGGTTCCAGGACAAAGGCTTGGGGCGGGAAAAACGTGCCGGCCATCATCGGCCAATCCGTATAGGTGCGCCCTGCGTCAATACCAGCGACCAAAGCGCCAATAATGATTTGCAGAAAAGCAAAATGCAGCAACCCTGTCGAAAGGCCGAACAGTTTAGTTTCTTTTGCGCGGCGGGCCTGCATCAGGTCACGCTCGGGGCGTCCAAGGCTGAGGGCAAACCATGTGATGAAACCCATGATGATAAATGCCAGCCCCAAATGAGTGGCAAGTCGGGTGCTGGCTACTGTGGTGATGGAAGTACCTGTAGTCATGCCAGAGGACACCATCCACCAGCCAATCACGCCCTGAAGACCGCCCAATGCTCCCAGCAGAAGCAACCGTGGCGTCCAGCCTGTAGGAATTTGGCGGCGTAGCAAAAACCAGAAGAACCCGAGAGCCCAAACAAGGCCGATCACGCGGCCCAATTGGCGATGGCCCCATTCCCACCAGTAAATCTGTTTGAAATCAGCCAGTGTCATCCACTGATGTTGCAGGCGGAATTGGTCAATGGCTTGGTATTTGGCAAACTCGGCCTCCCAATCCGCTGTATTTAACGGCGGAATGGACCCTGTCAGGGGCCGCCATTCAGTGATGCTCAGGCCGCTATCTGTCAAACGGGTGGCTCCGCCCACAAGGATCATCGCAAAGACCAGCGCAAAGAGGATCATCAGCCAGATGCGAATGGCACCACGTGCGCCACCGCGCCCTGCGTCAATCACGCCTTTGGTGGCGACGGGCTTTGCCGTTGTCTCGCCTACTTCTTCGAACAGCTTGCGTTTGGTGGCCATGATATCGCTCCGTAGAATTGGTGTCTCATGAGGTAATATGTTGCGGCTGTGGCGTCTAGCCGCGTTCCTTCCAGCGGACCATCTGCCGCAAGGTGCCATGCAGCATTTGCACATCCGCACGGGTCAGCGGCAGGCGGCTCCACATGTTGCGCAGATTGGTTTTCATCGAGGCAGCTTTATGCTCGGGATAGAAGAAACCCGCGTCTTCCATCCGCTCTTCGTAATGTTTAGCCAGATGCTCAATCTCGGAATGCTGCGCCCAGTCGGTGCCAGCCATCTCTTGCACTACAGGAGTGAAGTTGCCTTGCTGGCGCATCCACTCATAGCCCATCAACAGGACACATTGCGCCAGATTAAGCGAGGCAAATTCAGGATTAACAGGCACGGATACAATCGCATTGGCGCGGCTGATGTCGTCATTCTCCAGCCCCGCACGCTCTGGCCCGAACAACACCGCCACACGCTGGCCCGCTGCGATCTTTTGCGCGGCCAGTTCCATCGCAGCTTCGGGGGTATAGACGGGTTTTGTCAGGTCACGGTCACGGGCGGTTGTAGCAAAGACAAAGCTGCAATCCGCCAACGCATCGGGCAAGTCAGGGGACACACGAGCAGCATCCAGAACCCGCCCCGCACCAGAGGCCATAGCAACAGCCGCAGGGTTGGGCCAGCCGTCACGCGGCGCGACAATGCGCATGTGCTCCAGGCCGAAATTCAGCATCGCACGGGCGGCAGCGCCGATGTTTTCGCCCATCTGGGGGCGGACAAGGACAAAGCTCGGGGCGGTTGGGGGTGTAACACTCATAGGGCCTCATACCCTGCGCCCCTGCCCTTGCCAATATGAGGTTTAGCAATATTACCACTGCATATGGATTACAGTTTCCATCCGCTTGCGGTTTGGGGTAATCACACCAGCAAGCACCAAAGGACCGGACCCATGACAAAAGCACCAGACCACCCACAGCTATACCTTATCACCCCACCCGAGCTGGAGATTGCCAGCTTTGCCGATACGCTTGCCGCGGTTCTGGATGTCCACGCAACTGCCTGCGTGCGCCTTGCGCTGTCCACCAAGGATGAGGACAAGTTGTCTCGTGCGGCCGATACGCTGCGTGTGGTCACAGATGCACGCGAAGTTGCGCTGGTAATCGCGGATCACACATTGCTGGCAGAGCGCCTTGGGTTGGACGGCGTGCATCTGTCGGATGCAGCGCGTTCCGTGCGCCATGCGCGCAAAACACTGGGCGCTGATGCGATTGTCGGCAGCTTTTGCGCCGGATCGCGCCATGACGGGATGAGCGCAGGCGAAGCTGGTGCGGATTACGTCGCCTTTGGCCCTGTTCAGCAAACAGCCCTGAATGACGGCGAAATCGCCGAAGCAGACATGTTCAAGTGGTGGTCTGAAGTGATCGAAGTGCCTTGTGTGGCCGAAGGCCAGTTGGACGCAGCGATGATCGCCAAACTGGCCCCGATGACTGATTTCTTCGGTATCGGTGACGAGATTTGGGGCGAAGACGATCCTGTTGCTGCCCTCACCACACTTTGGTCCGCAATTGGCTGACCTATTTGGCGGACGCTTATAGCAGCGTCCGCTTCCTCACTCAAAAGATCTCGATCAGCACAAAAGCGATAGAGATCACCGTCAGGTGTCCCAGCCCGACACCGAGGCAAAGCCAATAATTCGAAACCCGCTTGCACGGCGGCGCGCATCGGGTCACAACCGCAGATATGAATGATACACCAGACATCCTATGCATCGGTTCCGTCCTTTGGGACGTGATTGGCCGCTGCGATAACCCCATGCGTCAAGGCGGCGATATGCCGGGCCGGATCACCCGCCTGCCCGGTGGCGTTGCAATGAACATCGCCATGGCCCTGCGCCGCTTTGGTTTAAACCCTGCTTTGCTAAGCGCGGTTGGCCGTGATGTTCAGGGCGATGCATTGATTGAAGCCTGTGCCGCCCGCGGTTTGATGACGCATCTGATTTATCGCTCTGATGATCTGCCGACGGATCAATATATGGCTGTTGAGGCCACAAACGGTCTAATCGCCGCCATCGCGGATGCCCATTCCCTAGAGGCTGCAGGAGACAAGATTTTGCAGCCGCTATGGGATAGCGCCTTGCCGTTTCCCTATACGGGTGCTGTGGCGTTGGATGGCAACCTGACGTTGGACCTGTTGTCTGAAATTGCGCGAAGCCCGCTGTTGGCCGAAGCCGATCTACGGGTCGCCCCTGCCTCCCCCGGCAAGGCGCTGCGGCTGAGTCCGTTTTTGCAAGCTAAACGTGGCACGCTTTATGTGAACCTCGAAGAGGCAGGGCTGCTGTGCCAATGCGAATTTGACAATTCAACCACTGCCGCCGCCGGACTGTTGGCACGCGGCGCAGCGCGGGCCGTTGTCACTGATGGCGGCAACCCCGCCACTGTGGCCAGCCCCGATACTGTTGTTACCCAAACACCACCGCCTGTATCTGTGACGCGCGTCACCGGCGCTGGCGATACCTTTATGGCCGCCCATATAGCGGCCGAATTGCGCGGGTTGTTACCCGACGCCGCCCTTGATGCCGCGCTATCTGCTGCTGCCCTCTATGTTTCTGGAGAAACCAAAATATGATCCCACTGACCTATTCCGCCGAAGTTGCCGCCGCCCGTGACACAGGCGCTGCCATTGTGGCGCTCGAAAGCACAATCATTACCCACGGCATGCCCTATCCGCAAAACGTCGAAGTCGCCCGTCAGGTTGAGGCAGACATCCGCGAAGCTGGCGCCGTGCCTGCCACAATCGCGGTGATTGATGGAACGCTGCACATCGGTCTGGAAGACGATCAACTGGCCGCGCTGGGCCAAGCCAAAGGTGTCGCAAAGCTGAGCCGTGCAGATATGGCCGCTTGCATCGCCACAGGTGGCACTGGCGCCACCACAGTTGCGGCGACAATGATCGCGGCGCAATTGGCTGGAATTGAAGTATTCGCGACCGGCGGCATTGGCGGCGTGCATAAAGGCGCGGAAGACAGCTTTGACATCTCTGCTGACCTGATGGAGCTGGCGCAGACGGCTGTGACCGTCGTTGCAGCGGGCGCAAAGGCAATTTTGGACGTGGATAAAACGTTGGAAGTGCTGGAAACCCAAGGGGTTCCAGTGATTACCTATGGTCAGGACGCTTTTCCGGCCTTCTGGTCACGCGGTTCAAAACTGAAGTCGCCCCTGCGTATGGATAGCGCCGAACAGATCGCCAAAGCCCATAAAATGCGCGGTGCAATGGGGCTGCCTGGTGGTCAGTTGATTGCAAACCCGATCCCAGAGAGCGCTGAAATCCCGACCACACAAATGGCCCCGATCATTGCCACCGCACAGGCCGATGCCAACCAAGCAGGCATCAGCGGCAAAGGCGTCACACCTTATCTGCTACAACGCATTTTTGAGCTGACCGAGGGCAAGTCACTGGAGGCCAATATCGCGCTGGTGCGTAATAATGCGCGTCTGGCGTCGGAAATTGCCCTGCAATTGCGCAGCTTGGCCTAAATTCCACCCTGTAGGGTCATTGTTACTGTGGGCGTGTATACATATTTGTAAGATATATACACGCCACCAACGGACGCACTTAAAAGCATGAACAAGCCTTTTGATCCCGATCCAATTTCACCGCCCAAACGCGGCTTACTTTCGCGTATCCGCGGGAACTTCCTGACAGGCCTTGTTGTGATCGCCCCTGTGGGCCTCACCATCTGGCTGATCTGGAGCGTGATTGGCTGGATCGACGGCTTTGTTCTGCCGCTTGTTCCTGTGAAATACCACCCTGACCGCCTGATACAGGATTTGCTGGGTCTTGATCCGACGCTGCAAATCAACGTGCGCGGTATTGGCGTGGTGATTTTCTTGTTGTTCACCATATTTGTGGGGTTTGCGGCCAAAGGCATCATCGGACGGTCGTTCATTCGCTTTGCCGAAAGTCTGGTCGAGAGGACACCGGTTGTGCGCTCCATCTATTCCGGGCTGAAACAAATTTCTGAAACGATCTTTGCCCAAAGCGAAAGCAGCTTTGAGAAGGCGTGTCTGATCCAATACCCTCGCAAAGGTATCTGGGCCATTGGCTTTATTTCCACCCAAGCCAAAGGTGAAATTGCTTCAAAATCAGATGCAAGCAGTGAAATGCTGTCGGTGTTTTTACCAACCACCCCCAATCCGACCTCGGGGTTTTTGCTGTTTTTGCCGAAACAAGACGTGATCGAATTGGAAATGACAGTCGAAGATTCCGCCAAACTGGTGATTTCGGCGGGGCTTGTCTATCCTAACGCCAAAGCGCTGGAAGACGGCACACCGCCGATTGCAGATTTACGGGACCGCGATTAACTGAACATTGCAGGTAAATCGATGCTGCTGCGTTTGCCGATGTTGTCCACATCGCCTTGTAAAAACGTCTCGCCTGCGGCGCGGCCTGCGTCTTTGAGGCGGGAAATGATCGTAGCATTTGGCACTGCTTTGGTGACAGCAGACAGTTGCGCCATCAGATTATCATCTGCGATCATGTGAATACGCACCCGGCTCATCTGGTCCGATGCGACATTCCCTTTCTCAATCAGCCGCTGCACAAATTCAATCGCACGCAATTCGCGCAACAAGCTCGAGTTAAAGCTGATTTCGTTGACGCGGTTTTGGATGTCTTGGGGCGTGGTGGGGATATCATCGCGCTCAAGTGGGTTGATGTTGATGATCACAATGTCATCCGGCAGTGCTGGATTAAACAACGGGAACAATGCGGGGTTACCCGTGTATCCGCCATCCCAAAAGGCTTCCATGCGATCCGTCGTTTTGTCAAAAATCTCGACCGCTTGAAACATGGTGGGCAGGCAGGCCGAGGCCATCAGCGCATCCGGGCCAATTTCATCGCCTTCGAAAATCCTGATTTTGCCATTCCTGACACGTGTCGCCCCGACGTAGAACATCGGTTTGTCAGTGTCCGAGATGTGCTCATAATCGAACTTGGCTACGATATCTTTCAGCGGGTTTTTGTAGAACGGTCCATAGCTGTAGGGGGACATGACCTGCATCATTGCAGACCCGATTGTATAAGGCAGGCTGTTGGCCAGTTGCTGACCTAAAACTTCAAGGCCAAAGGGCGCCATCCAATCGGACATGCGCAGGTCTTTAACCCCCGCCACCTGCATCCAGAGCCAATCCAGATTGTCACGGGCACCTTGACGGCCCCCGGTGATCATACCGGATTTCAACGCAGCCCCGTTCAATGCCCCCGCAGAAGTGCCGGACATGCCGGAAATCTCAAGGTCTTCTTCCTCTAGCAACCTGTCCAGCACGCCCCATGTAAAAGCCCCATGTGCGCCGCCGCCCTGAAGGGCGAGATTGATTTTCTTGGTCTTCGTCATTTCATCTCGCCCTTTGGGTGTGTCGTATCAAAGTGCCGTCCAGCCGCCATCGACACTGATTGTCGTGCCAGTGATCTGATCACCCGCTGTTGAACACAAGAAGGCAGCCGTGCCGCCCATCTGTTCAACCGTGGCAAATTCTTTGCTGGGCTGGCGTTTAAGCATGACGTTCTTAATCACGTCTTCACGGCTCATGTCGTATTCTTTCATCGTATCAGGGATCTGGCTTTCGACCAATGGCGTCAGCACATAGCCGGGACAAATCGCATTTGCGGTGATCGGCTCTTCTGCTGTTTCCAATGCGGTTGTTTTGGTCAGACCAACAATGCCGTGTTTCGCAGCAATATAGGCTGACTTATAGGGGGATGCTGTCAAACCATGGGCCGAAGCAATGTTGATCACCCTGCCCCAGCCCGCCTTGCGCATCATCGGCAGAGCCACAGCCGTTGTGTGAAACGCCGAGCTGAGGTTGATCGCGATGATCGCGTCCCATTTCGCAGCGGGGAAATCAGGGATCGGGGCAACGTGTTGGATGCCCGCATTGTTGATCAGGATATCACAAACGCCTGCGTCTTCGATTAGCTGGCGGCATTCATCCCCTTTGGACATATCCGCCTGAATATAACGGGCCTTCACGCCCGAGGCTTTTGCGATCTCTTCGGCAAGCGCGTGATCTTCGTCATTATTAGTGAAAGAGTTCAGCACCACATTTGCACCCGCCTTTGCAAGCTGCTGTGCAATCCCCAGACCGATGCCAGAGTTGGAGCCGGTGATGACGGCGGTTTTACCAGAGAGATCATAGATAAGGGCCATGGGAATATTCCTGAAAATTATGGGTTCAGCGTGTTTATGGCGCTGGATGATGTAATTGAAAATGCACGAAGCCGCGGCAAGGTTCAAACAGTCGTGCTTTTCCCCGCCCCCCACAGGCCAAACACCGCCGCAATTTGTATTGTAAGTGTATAGGGTAAAAAAAAACGCCCGCGCAAGGCGGGCGTCAAGTTATTGAGGCAGGTTTCATACAGGCAAGAAACCTATCGAGCAGTGAGACCTTTATAGGGAATTACTGCTCAAACGCCAAGCTAAAAGTTTGCGCCTGCCGACAGAGCCAGATAGAGGTTTAAGTAATAAAAAAAAGGGCAGAGCAGGATTGTTTCGAAAATGGCTTTAGATTTATTCCCAAAGCTGCGGGAGTTTGTGGCCGCTTCTTCACTGATTCTTGGGGGAATCGGTGCGCATGCGGAACCGCAGCACGCAATTTCAATGTATGGCGTGCCAGCACTGCCTGCTGATTTTAGCAACCTGCCCTATGTAAACCCTGATGCGCCCAAAGGTGGCGCAATCACTTTGGGCAATACGGGCGGCTTTGACAGCCTCAATCCCTTCACGCTCAAAGGCACGTCGCCGTGGCAATTGCCGTTTTTCACCCATGAAACGCTCATGGGCCGTTCTTGGGATGAACCCTTCACGCTCTATGGTCTTTTGGCCGAAACCGTTGAAACAGATGAGGCACGCAGTTGGGTTGAGTTCACTTTGCGCAAAGGCACGAAGTTTTCTGATGGCAGCCCCCTCACCATCGAGGATGTGATTTTCAGTTTTGAACTGCTCGGCACGCAAGGACATCCGCGGTATCTGAGCCTCTATAACCAGATTGAAAGCATTGAACAGACTGGCCCGCGCAAAGTGCGGATCACCTTCAACGATGAAAACCGTGAATTGGCGCTGCTGGCTGGATTACGACCCATCATTTCCAAAGCCCAATGGGAAGGCCGCAACTTTAAAGACGCAAGCGTGCAGGAAATCCCGTTGGGGTCTGGCCCTTATACAGTCACCGCCTATGAAACCAGTCGCTACGTCACCCTGACACGCAATCCCGACTATTGGGGCGCGGATTTGGCCTTTCGCAAGGGCACGCATAACTATGACACCATTGATCTGGACTTTTACGGTGACGGGAAGGTTTTGTTTGAAGGGTTCAAAGCGGGCGAGATTTCTGCTGTGCGTGAATTCAATGCGGAAAGTTGGAACACGCAATATGATTTCCCTGCGATCACCCGTGGCGATATCGTAAAATCGGTGATCCCCCATAGTAAACCCTCTGGCATGACCGGGTTTGTGATGAACACCCGCCGCGCGCCCTTTGACGATTGGCGTGTTCGTGATGCTCTGATCAAAGCGTTCAATTTTGAATATATCAACGACACGTTGACAGGAAATTCCCAGCCTCGGATCACCTCGTATTTCTCGAACTCGATTTTGGGGATGGTTGAAGGGGCCGCCAGTGGCCGTGTCGCAGAATTTCTTCTGCCTTATCAAGATACATTGCCTGTCGGCGCATTGGAGGGCTATGCCCTGCCCGTCGCCGATGGATCGGCCCGTAACCGTGCCGGCATCCATGCCGCGATGGCGCAGTTCGAGGCCGCAGGTTACATAGTCCAAGAAGGCATCCTGCGCCGTGGCGATGGCACGCCTGTGACGTTTAATATTCTGATCGCCAAAGGCAGCACAGAAGACATCGCCATCGCTGACCTATATCTGCGTGGACTTGAGCGGTTGGGTATCAAAGCCACCATCGAAACCGTGGATGATGCCCAATATTTTTCCCGCACAGGGAACTTTGATTTCGACATTACCACATTCAGGCGTGCTCTTTCGCTTAGCCCTGGCAATGAACAAAAGTTCTACTGGGGCTCTGAAGCCGCTAACCAACCCGGATCGAGCAACCTTATGGGGGCCAGCAATCTGGTCATTGATGCGATGATTGAGGAAATGTTAAACGCCCGCGACAGCGCTGATTTTGTGGCGGCGACACGTGCGCTGGACCGCGTTTTGACGGCTGGACGCTATGTGATCCCCTTCTGGTCTTACACTGAAGGCCGCATTGCGCACCGCAGCGAAATGAAATTCCCTGACACGATTCCGATTTACGGCGACGGATCGCAGTGGATGCCCGAAGTCTGGTGGTGGGAAGACGCCCCTTGATCAAAGGTTAAACGAGTGACGTGACCCAAAGAATGGTCGCGTCCTCGTCGGAGACGGAAATCACGTTATGCCCCATAGAGGCATCGTAATAGGCGCTATCGCCGCGCCGCATCTCGATCGGTTCGTAGAATTCGGTGAACAGTTTAATCACCCCCGTCAGGACAAAGAGGAATTCCTCGCCGTCATGGCGCACCCAGCCGTCAAATTCTTCCATCTGGCGCGCACGAATACGCGCACGGTAAGGCAGCATGTTCTTTTTACGCAGCGTGTCGGCCAGCAATTCATGTTCATAAGTGGCCGTGGCTTGGGCCGCGCCCTCGCCCGACTTGGTCATGGCCATCCGGCCATTGATCTGGCCCGATGCAGGTGGCGTAAACAGCTGCGGTACGGAAATTTCCAGCCCGACAGCCAGTTTTTTTAACGCATCATATGTCGGTGACATCTGCGCGTTTTCAATTTTAGACAGGGTCGAACGGGCAAGCCCTGCCTGAGAAGCCGCCTGCTCCAACGTCCAACCGCGCGCCTTGCGTAACTCGCGCACGCGCACGCCCAAATCAACAGGCGGCACCGTATGGGCAGCGCCGTCTTCGCGGGCAATCTGGATCATGGATTTTGCAGCATCGTCATTCATAAACACTCCTATAGGCTGTCGCCGAGGACCTTGCAACGCGCCCGCCTGCACGGTAGCCAAGTTCTATGACATCTCTTTTTGACTTTGGTCCACCGCCCGCTTGTCCCGCTCCGTTTAACATGGCCGCACATGTGTTGGCCCGTGGTGCGCTGACACCTGACAAAATCGCGTTGCGGGCGCTGGGGGAGCAGGACCTCACCTATGATGATCTGCGTGCCGCTGTTTTGGGAACGGCCACAGGCTTGTTGCAATCGGGTGCTGTAGCGGGTGACCGTGTGCTAATGCGTTTGGGGAATACCGTTGATTTCCCGCTGGCCTATCTGGGCGCGTTGGCTGCCGGGTTGGTGCCTGTGCCCACGGCCTCGGCGTTGACGGAACGCGAAGTCGCGCCGATCATTGCAACGATTGATCCCGTGCTCATCTTGCGTGATCCCGATGTCGATTGCCCGCCTGATGCGCGCATTGTGCCATTGGGGCGTTTGCGCGCCATGCGAGGCTTGCCTGCGGCTGACTTCCACATGGGCGATCCTGACCGTGCGGGGTATATCATCTATACCTCTGGCACATCGGGCAGCCCCCGTGCCGTCGTTCATGCGCACCGTGCCATATGGGCGCGGCAGATGATGTTTGACGGTTGGTATGGTCTAACCCGTGATGACCGCGTGCTACATGCAGGCGCGTTCAACTGGACCTATACATTGGGCACGGGCCTGATGGACCCTTGGACCATGGGGGCGACGGCCTTGATCCCTGCCGCTGGCACCCCCGCCACTGAACTGCCGGGCTTGATTGAGCAACATGAGGCAACGATATTCGCCGCCGCACCTGGGGTTTACCGACAGCTCCTCAATCAGCCAAAGGTGGCGGAAATGCCCAGCCTGCGCCATGGCCTGAGCGCGGGAGAAAAGCTGCCCCCTGCTGTGCGCGCCCGTTGGGAAGCGACAACGGGGACCTCAGTGTATGAGGCCTATGGCATGTCAGAATGCTCGACCTTCATCTCCGCTGCGCCCGCACAGCCTGTTGGCCCCACGATCTTGGGCCGCCCGCAAAAAGGCCGTAAAATTGCGCTGTTGGGGCCTGACGGGCCTGTGCCGTTGGGCCGCGAGGGCACGATTGCAGTACATAACAGCGACGCTGGCCTGATGTTGGGGTATCTGGACGCCCCAGACGAGACGGCTGCGAAAATGCAAGGCGAGTGGTTTCTCACAGGCGACCAAGGCAGCATGGATGCTGATTTCCAAATCACCTATCTGGGGCGCAATGACGATATGATGAACGCAGGTGGGTTTCGTGTCTCGCCTGTTGAGGTGGAGAGCTGTCTGGCCAAGTTTGACGGGATCACCGCTGTAGGCGCTGCCGAAGTCACGTTGAAACAAGACGTCACAGGCATTGCCGCCTTTTATACATCCGCCACGCCCCTAGACGAAGCCGCCTTGCGCAGCTATGCCGAAGCCAATCTGGCGCGCTACAAACAACCGCGCGTCTATATCCATTTGCCGGCCCTTCCCATGGGCGCAAACGGCAAGCTCCTGCGCCGTGCGCTGCGCCAGCAATTCGAGGCCACCAGATGACCGAAACAATCAAGCTTGATATCATGTCCGATCCGATTTGCCCTTGGTGCTATATCGGCAAGGCACATCTGGACCGCGCCCTGACAGCGCATCCTGATCACCCGTTTGAAATCGAATGGCATCCCTTCCAACTGAACCCCGACATGCCCGCCGAGGGCATGGACCGCCGTGCCTATCTGGAAGGCAAATTTGGCGGCAAGGAGGGTGCAGTGAAAGCCTATGCGCCCGTTGTGGAAAGTGCCGAAAAGGCAGGTCTCAAGATCAATTTTGAGGGCATGCAACGCACCCCTAACACGCTGAACGCGCACCGGCTGATCCATTGGGCAGGGATCGAGGGCCGTCAAACAGCGGCTGTTTCGGCGCTGTTCAAAGCATATTTTGTGGATACCCGTGACATTGGCGCGGCTGACGTCTTGGCCGACATCGCCGATAGCATCGAAATGGACGCCTCTGTTGTGACGCGGCTGTTGGCAACGGAATCGGACATGCAAGACATCCAAGACCGTGACGCGCATAGCCGCAAGATGGGGATCAACTCGGTTCCGACCTTTATCATCGGCGGTCGCCACGCTGTTCCGGGCGCACAACCGCCAGAGCTGTGGGCGAAAGTGATTGCAGAGATTACAGGCGCTTAGACCTGTTGCAATTCCGCCGCGTAAAGCGATATGGATGTAAAAACTACTAGGCGGCGGCGCGGCTGTGGCCTAGATTCGACCATAAGAGACAAAAGTCTCATCTAATAAAAATAATACCTTTGAGCAGGTGTGTAGGCAGTGAACTGGATAACGTCCCATTTGGACGATTCCCTTTTTATTGAGATTTCGGATTTTCCGTATTCGCACAACTGTGCGCGCTTTGGCGCAGAGGTAGGGCAGTGAAAAGGGCAATTTGAATGATAACCTCCATGTCGTCGCGTATCGTGCTAACCTATGGCTCGTTCGATCTGTTCCATCAGGGACATGCGCGTTTGTTGCAGCGGCTTTCCATGATGGGCAGTGAACTGATCGTTGGGTGTTCAACTGATGCCTATAACGAACGGATGGGCGTGCCTGCTGTCACCTCTTATGCGCAGCGCCGTTTGACATTGGAAAGCTGCCGCTTTGTCAGCCGTGTCATTGCCGAACAAGACATGGAGCAGAAATACACCGACATCATCAACTACAACATCTCTGTTTTTGCGATGGGCGACGAGTGGAAAGGCCAGTTCGATCATCTGGAGGACATCACCCAAGTCGTTTATGTGCCGCGCGATGAGATGATTGGCCAACGCCGTCCCTTCCACGCAATGCCGCAGACCAAATTACGTGCAGTCGCAGCGGGCTAACCCGCGAACCTGTGCTTTCCCATTGCCAATACCAAAGCCAGCATCTACCCACGCCGTAAGTATCCCAATCACTTATGCAGGGAGCAGGCTTTGACCTCTCAAACCGATAATTTCCCCATGAGCCGCGCCGAATTTGTAGCGCTCATGGCCATGATGATGGCAGCAGTGGCGTTTTCCATTGATGCCATGTTACCCGCCCTGCCCCAAATCGGCGTAGAACTATCTCCGGATGCGCCTAACAAAGCGCCGCTGATCCTAAGCTTGTTTCTGCTGGGGCTGGGTGTCGGCACGTTTTTTGCGGGCCCCTTGTCTGACGCTTTCGGGCGCAAACAGGTCATTCTTGGCGCGAGCGTACTTTATGCCTTCGGGGCTGGGCTGGTTGTGGTCAGCACATCGTTTGAAATGGTTCTGCTGGGCCGTATTTTGCAGGGATTAGGCGCTGCGGGACCACGTGTTGTTGCATTGGCTGTGGTGCGTGACAGATATGCGGGCCGTCAAATGGCGCAGATTGCTTCGATTGTAATGCTCGTCTTTTCGCTGGTGCCTGCTGTTGCCCCATTGTTGGGCACGTTCATTATCCACTTCAGCAGTTGGCGCGGCATCTTTGTCGCTTTCATTCTGTTTATCGTCCTGCTTTGCGTGTGGATGGGGATCCGCCTGCCAGAAACCCTGCCCAAAGAAGCCAGACGCCCGATGCGCTTGCCCCTTATGCTGGACGCATTAAAAGAAATCGCGGCGCACCGTGTGGTGCGCGTGTCTATCATCGTGCAAACACTGGTGGTTGGGATGCTTTTCTCAACACTGATGCTTGTCCAACCCATCTATGATATCGCTTATGATCGCGGCACTGAATTCCCCTATTGGTTCTTTGTGGTTGCCTTGATTTCCGCCAGTGCCAGCATGTTGAACGCCCTTTTGGTTGTGCGTATCGGCATGTTCCGGATGATCACGCTTGCCCTTGCCGTTCAGGTACTTCTGTCTGCAATCTTCCTGATCTTTGACCTGAGTGGCGGCACATATGGGTTCTACTTCTTTGTCGCATGGCAGACCTATATCTTCTTCCAAGCGGGCCTGACCTTGGGCAACTTGAATGCTTTGGCGATGGAGCCTTTGGGCCATATTGCAGGCATGGCTTCCTCTGTGATCGGTGCATTTGCGACGGTCGGGGGCGTTTTGATTTCCGGCCCTATTGGTTTGATGTTCAAGGGCAGCGAGACGTTGTTAATCGTCTCGGTGTTTTTCCTCGCCCTGGTTTCCTTTGGGGGAATGATGATGATGGGGCGCCGATTGCGCCCTGAACCCGAAGCATAAATCAACGCTGTTTGCGGCCCCTACACCACTGATTTGCGGTGGTGTAGGGTAATCAAGAGGCCGCTTTGGCCTTTTTTGCGGCTTTTTGTTTCGCCACAACATGTTCGGCCAGATCACGGGCAATGGCAAACCCGCCTTTGATCTTGTCAGCGTCGGTTTTCCAATCGCGCTGTACAACGACCTTATTGTCTTTGACCTTGGCCAATCCGCGCTGATCCTGAATAAATTGTACCAGCCCTTCGGGAGAGGCGAATTTATTGTTGTGGAATTGGATTGTCGCGCCCTTTGGCCCCGCATCCAGCTTGGCGATCCCTGCCCGTTTACACATGGCCTTGATCCGTATCACCAGCATCAGCGTGTTCACTTCGCGCGGCAGCTTGCCAAAACGGTCGATCAACTCGGCGGCAAAGCCTTCCAATTCAACCTTGGTCGTCAGTTCGGACAAGCGGCGGTATAGGCCCAGACGCACGTCCAGATCAGGTACGAATTTTTCGGGGATCAGCACGGGCACACCCAGATTGATTTGCGGTGCCCATTGGCCGTCGTCATCATCCACAATGCCTTCCAGTTCGCCTGTGCGAATTTTGGCAATCGCGTCTTCCAACATGGATTGATAAAGCTCAAACCCAACATCGCGCATCTGGCCTGATTGTTCTTCGCCCAGCAGATTACCAGCCCCGCGAATATCCATATCCTGTGACGCCAACGTGAAACCCGCTCCCAAAGTATCAAGCGATCCAATCACACGCAGACGCTTTTCAGCGGTTGAGGTCAGTTTCTCACGCGGCTTGGTGGTCAGATAGGCATAGGCGCGGGTTTTGGAACGGCCCACACGGCCCCTGATCTGATACAGTTGCGCCAGACCAAACATATCGGCGCGGTGGATGATCATCGTGTTCGCCGTCGGGATATCCAGACCGCTCTCTACAATCGTTGTCGCCAACAAAATGTCGTAACTGCCATCGTAAAAGGCATTCATCCTGTCATCCAACTCACCCGCAGCCATTTGGCCATGGGCGACAACATAGGTCAGTTCGGGCAGTTGTTCCTTTAGGAATGCCTCAATCTCGGGCAGATCACTGATGCGCGGAACAACGTAGAAAGATTGCCCGCCGCGATAGCGTTCGCGCAGCAAGGCTTCGCGCAGGGTGATTTTATCAAATTCGCTCACATAGGTGCGGATGCTCAGGCGGTCCACAGGCGGTGTGCCGATGATGCTCAGATCGCGGACGCCTGTCAGCGATAGCTGCAAGGTGCGCGGGATCGGCGTGGCGGTTAGCGTCAGCACATGCACATCGGTGCGCATGGCTTTGAGGCGCTCTTTGTGACCCACGCCAAAGTGTTGCTCCTCATCAATCACCAGCAGGCCCAGATCGCGAAACTTAATGGTTTTTGCCAGCAATGCATGGGTGCCGATCACGATATCCACAGTGCCCTTTGCCATTCCGTCACGGGTGGCTGCGGCGTCTTTGGCGCTGACAAAACGGCTCAGTTGGCGCACTTCAATCGGGAAGCCGCGAAACCGCTCTGCAAAGGATTTAAAGTGCTGACGGGCCAGCAATGTGGTTGGCGCAATCACCGCGACTTGGGAGCCCGACATCGCCGCCACAAAGGCCGCACGCATGGCAACCTCGGTTTTACCAAAGCCAACATCGCCCACCACCAGACGGTCCATTGGGCTGCCGGATGTCAGATCGTCGATCACATCGCCAATCGCGCTGAGCTGGTCATCGGTTTCCTGATACGGGAAACGCGCTGCAAAAGCATCCCACATGCCAGCGGGTGGTTCCATGACGGGCGCTTTGCGCAAGGCACGTTCCGCTGCAATGCGTATCAGCTTATCCGCCATTTCGCGGATGCGTTCTTTGAGCTTCGCTTTCTTAGACTGCCATGCACCACCGCCCAGACGGTCCAACAGCCCCTCTTCATGGCCGTATTTGCTTAGCAGCTCGATGTTTTCAACGGGCAGATAGAGTTTCGAAGTCTCGGCATATTCCAACACCAGACATTCATGCGCTGCCGCCGCAGCGGTTACCACTTCCATACCCAGATAACGGCCAATGCCGTGATCCACATGCACCACCAGATCGTTCGGCGTGAGGCTTTGGACTTCGGAGAGGAAGTTCTCGGCGCGGCGTTTGCGTTTCGGGCGGCGGATCAGGCGGTCACCTAACACGTCCTGTTCTGAAATAACGGTAATGTGGCTCTTGCTATTGCCAATGGTCCAAGGTGCCTCAAACCCGTGTTCCAGCGCCCAAACCGCCAGATGCAGCCCGCTTTTGCCGATGCGTGTGGCATTTGGCACGGGGATCGCTTCGGCCAGTCCTTCTTCTTCAATCAGTCCCGTCAGGCGTTCACGCGCACCCTCAGAGTAGCTGGCGATCAGGACAGGACCGTCTTGAAGTTTCGTTTTAATATGCGCAGCCAAGGCCCCGAAAAGGCTGACAGATTCCTGCTGTCGCTCAGGTGAGAAATTACGCCCGATGCGGCCTGACGCGTCTACAACACCCATCCCCGTCGGCTGTGGCAGAGGTCCCAATTGCAAGACACGTCTGTCACCAATGGCTGCTTCCCACGCGGCATCATCCAGATACAGACCCGTTGCAGGCGCAGGTTTATAAACGCTGTCCATCTTGCTGCGTGTGGCCATTGCTATTTTGCGGGTTTCATATTGATCCGCAACACTGTCCCAACGGGCCAGCCGTGTTGGTGTGAACTGGTCATCCAACGTGACAGTGGCCTTTGGCAGATAATCAAACAGCGTTTCCAGATCATCATAGTAAAACGCCAGCCAATGTTCGGCCCCTTGGTGTTTGCGCCCCGCACTAATGGCCTCGTACAGCGGATCATCCGTTCCCGCAGCGCCAAATTCTATGCGATAGTTCTGACGAAACCGCGTGATCGCTGCCTCATCAAGGATCACTTCGGAAACAGGCGCAAGCTCAACAAGGTCCAGCTTCTCGGTGGTTCGCTGGGTGGCGGGATCAAAGCGGCGTGCGCCGTCCAACACATCGCCAAACAGATCCAGACGCACTGGCCCCATATCACCGGGGGGATAGATATCAATGATGCCGCCGCGCACGGCGTAATCACCCGGCTCCATCACAGTCGGGCTTTGCACAAAGCCCATACGCACCAGAAATTGACGCAACGCCTTTTCATCCACACGCCCACCGACGGATGCGCTCCATGCAGCGGTACGCAGCACGTCACGCGACGGCACACGCTGCGTGGCAGCGCCCAGTGTTGTCAGTAAAATGAACTGCGCTGGCATCTCATGCACCAGCCCCGCCAATGTCGCCATGCGCTGCGCCGAGATATCGGCATTGGGCGACACACGGTCATACGGCAGACAGTCCCAACCCGGAAAGGTGATCACGGGCATGTCCGGCGCGAAAAAGCGCAGCGCCTCGCGCATCGCGGTCATGCGTTTGTCGTCACGCGCAACATGGATCAAGGGCGATCCTGATTTGGCGACCTCGTCCAGCAACAGTTTGGCGTCAAACCCTTCGGGCGCACCAGAAAGCGTGATGTGTGTAGTGGGTTTCATAGACGATGTGTTCTGCCGCAAAGGGCGCAGTTGTTAACCCGCAAGAGGGCCAACGCTGAGGTTTTGGTACATGCCCCAAAGCGCGGTGATAAATATGGAAATCATTCCAATGATCTGTGTATAGATCCGGTGCCGCATGAGCCGTTTGCGCAGTGTCTCGCCGCGTGCATCTTCTTCTTGTATCAGACGTGCCGTAGAAATGGACAGCATCCCGACCAATGAAAGAGGAAAACCTAAAAGGATCAAGGCTTGGGCAAACTCGACGCCATAAACAAAACCCAACAGGGATAGCATTGTGAGAAAGAAACACGCAAATCCCGCAATCCAAAGGCCCGACATTTGGGTGATAAAAAGCAAACGATTGGTGTTGATACGCACAAGGTCTTCTAAATCGGTCTCGGCTTGGCCGCCCTGACGTTTGGCGCGCAGCACCATATCAAAGGGAACACCCAAACCATAGTGGCTGGTCGTGGACCATACGACCGCCAATGCGATCCAGAACCACAGGTTCGAAAAAGAGCGCATGTCGATAAATTCAAAAAGTGTCTGATACCAGTCCAAATCAAAACCTGTCATGTCTGTTCACTGTCTCATAGCTGGCGCAACGAACAATTCCTACCCCCAGAGTACCTCTTGAGGCTGGTAAAAAATCGTGACAGCATTTAGTCAACCGATTTCCAGAGGATGCCCCTTATGACCCCGATACATGCTCCCTTCCCAGCAACCCGTTTACGCCGTGTCCGTCAAAACGCAGGCATTCGGGGTTTGGTGCGTGAAAATTACCTTTCGGCGGCAGATTTTATTTGGCCAATTTTTGTGCGTTCAGGCGAGGGTATTGTTGAGGATATCCCCTCCATGCCCGGTGTCGCGCGTCGCTCGGTTGACAAAATCGTGGATGCGGCGATTGAAGCACATG
Source organism: Sulfitobacter undariae (assembly GCF_014196805.1). Lineage (GTDB taxonomy): Bacteria > Pseudomonadota > Alphaproteobacteria > Rhodobacterales > Rhodobacteraceae > Sulfitobacter > Sulfitobacter undariae. Next base: position 76,939 of record NZ_JACIEI010000006.1, read on the forward strand.
ATTTGGGCATCGGGGCGATCTGCCTCTTTCCCTATACAGGGATTGAGGAACGAACGGAAGATTGCGCAGGGGCATGGGACCCTGACAACCACGTCAACCGCGCCATTCGTGCGATAAAAGCGGCGGTTCCTGACATGGTGATCATGACAGACGTTGCGCTGGATACCTACAACATCAATGGCCATGACGGGTTTGTTGTGGACGGTGAAATCATCAATGACACCACCGTTACCGCGCTGGTGAAAATGGCGCTGGAACAAGCCCGCGCTGGCGCTGATATTATTGGCCCGTCAGATATGATGGACGGCCGCATCGGGGCTATCCGCGCGGCGCTAGAGGCCGAGGGCCACCAGAATGTGATGATACTCAGCTATGCAGCGAAATACGCCAGTGCGTTTTATGGTCCTTTCCGCGATGCGGTGGGCGCATCCGGCGCGCTGACGGGCGATAAAAAGACATATCAAATGGACCCCGCAAACAGCGATGAAGCGCTGCGCCTTGCGGCGCGTGATCTGTCCGAAGGGGCCGATATGGTCATGGTTAAACCTGGCTTGCCCTATCTGGACATTTGCCGCCGCGTCAAAGACGCTTTTGGCGCACCAACCTTCGCCTATCAGGTGTCGGGTGAATACAGCATGATCAAAGCTGCCTCTACTGCTGGCATGATTGATGAGGAACGCGTGATGATGGAAAGCCTGATGGCCTTTAAACGTGCAGGCTGTGACGGCATCCTGACTTATTTTGCACCTGCGGCTGCGCGCCTGTTGAAAGCGCAGCCATGAACACGCCGCATGGAGCTGTCCTGATCAGCGTTGTTGCGCTACCGGTCCTTTTCATATTGCTGGCTGTCAGCTTTTGGTTGGGACGTGTGTTTGAGGCAAATCGCTATGAAGATACCTGTCTTGATCTCGGCGGCGGGCGCAATCCCGGCGGGTATTCCATTTGCGTTATCTCCCCAGACTCTCAAGCCCCAGAAACTCAAGACTGAAGTATATTCACAGCATGTTTTCGCCAATAGGTCGAAAACCCATGACAATGCTCAAGAATTCGCATAGGTTGCACCCAAGCTGGACGATACCAGCACAAAAAGCAGTGACATAATTTACAGGCAAAACACATGACACATTCACTTCTTACACGCCGCGCATTTGCGTTGGGCGCGGTTGCTGGCACTAGCGCATTGGCAGCGTGCGGTAATGGCGTCGGGTCCAGAGGATCTGGCACCATTGATGCCCGCGTCAACGCCACACTATCGGAAATGTACCGCACCTTCCCCAACACACGCGTCTTGGCTGAAAAATCAAACGGCATGTTGGTCATGCCATTGGTGACCGAAGCAGGGCTTGGCTTGGGGGGGGCATTTGGCCGCGGAGCGCTGCGGGTGAATGACACGACCGTTGATTATTACTCGGTGACCAAAGCATCCGGCGGCTTGCAAATCGGGGCACAGCAATATGCACATGTCTTGTTTTTCATGACCCCAAGTTCACTAGAATCTTTCCGCCGCTCTCCGGGTTGGGCCGCAGGGGCCAACATTGAATATGTGATTTCTGACAACGGTGATAGCGTCAACGCCGACACCACAACGGCCCTTTCGCCTGTACTGGCGGTTGTGTTTGGCCGCGCCGGTCTGCGCCTTGGCGCGACACTTGAGGGTAGCAAATATACGCGGATCATTCCCTAAACGCGAATGATGTTGCGGCGCAGGTTTAAGATTGCGCCGCAACGTGTTGATATAAATAACATCTGCGGTAAGATTTAGCCCATTTTACGCAAGCGCTGGATCAGGCTAGACGTGTCCCAACGTCCGCCGCCCAATTTTTGCACATCCTTATAGAATTGATCGACCAATGCCGTCAGCGGCAGGCTCGCGCCGATTTCATCGCTGGTGTCCAGACAAATACCCAAATCCTTGCGCATCCAATCCACGGCAAACCCGTGTTCAAATTCATCATCCAGCATGGTTTCATAGCGGTTCGCCATTTGCCAACTTCCCGCGGCCCCCTGAGAGATGACCTCAACAACGGCACGGCCATCAAGCCCCGCCTTTTCCGCGAAATGCAGCGCCTCCGATAGACCTTGCACCACACCCGCAATGGCAATCTGATTGCACATCTTGGTCATCTGGCCTGCACCGCTGTCACCGATCCGGCGGCAAATCTTTGAATAAATCTCCATCACAGGCAAAGCACGGGCAAACGCGCCTCCATCGCCGCCACACATAATGGACAGCTGGCCGTTTTCTGCCCCCGCTTGACCGCCCGAAATTGGCGCATCAACAAAGCTGATTTGCGCTGCACCTGCGGCAGCTGCAAGTTCTCGGGTGACGGCGGCTGAAACTGTGGTGTGATCCACAAAGACCGCGCCTGCTGACATACCTGCAAACGCACCGTCATTGCCCAGCGTGACAGACCGCAAATCATCATCATTTCCGACGCAGGCAAACACAAAGTCAGCGCCTGTTGCAGCTTCGCGCGGGGTCGCGGCATGGCTACCGCCATATGTGTCTGCCCAATCCGCTGCTTTGGTGGCTGTGCGGTTGTACACGGTCACATCATGACCCGCTTTTTGCAAATGGCCCGCCATCGGCGCCCCCATTACGCCCAAACCTAAAAATGCCAGCTTGGTACCTTGCTTTTGCATCTGCTTTTCCTTGCTTCAAAGTTGCGCTATTGCTTTGGCAAACCTAACACCATGGCCCGCAGGGTCAAATGCGGGTTCAGGTCTTTTATAAGAGGTGTTGCATGGCTTTGTTATTTCGTTGGCTTGTCCGTCTGGCAGGGGCCATGCTGGTGTTATCCGTGCTGGTTGTGGGTAGTGTCTATTGGCTCGCATCCCGTTCCCTGCCCGATTACAACGCCGACGTCGTTGTGCCGAACCTTAAACGTCCGGTTGAGATTGTCCGCGACAATGCCAATGTCCCCCATATTCTAGGCACCAAAGACGAGGACGTGTTCTTTGGGCTTGGGTTTGCCCATGCACAGGACCGCCTGTGGCAGATGACCACGTTGCGCCGCACGGCACAGGGGCGTTTATCGGAGGTATTTGGTGCCCAGACGTTGGACGTGGATAAATTGATGCGGCGGTTTGATATCTACGCGCTGTCTGTTGCGTCATTCGAGGCACTGGACGAAAATACGCAACTGGCTTTGACCTCTTATGCGGCAGGCGTGAATGCGCGGTTGGATCAGATCAATTCGGAGGCCTTGGGGCGCGGCGCGCCGGAAATGTTCCTGTTCAACGCGCCCATGGCACCGTGGCGTCCCGCCGATAGTATTGCCATCGTCAAACTGATGGCCATGCAAATGTCTGGGCACCTTGATGCAGAAGTGATCCGTGCGCGGACCTCGCTGGCCTTGCCTGATGCGGACCGTCTACGTGATATTCTGCCCGATGCCCCCGGAACAGGTGTGGCGGCCCTGCCCCGATATGCCGCACTTTTCCCAGATGTGCCGAAGTTTGCCCAAACCGAACCTTACACATCCCATCCGCTTTCCCCCTTTAAACGCATCGCCTTTGCGGGTGCGTCTAATGCTTGGGCAGCCGCGCCCTCGCGTTCCGCGTCGGGCGGTACTTTGCTGGCGAATGATCCACATCTGAGCTTCACCGCGCCCACAATCTGGTATCTGGCGCGACTTGAACTGGAGGCTGGCGGCGTTATCGGTGCCACAATCCCCGGTGTGCCCGCGATCCTGAGTGGTCGATCCAATGATCTGGGCTGGGGGATAACCTCTTCTTATCTGGATGATCAGGACGTTTATATTGAAGAGCTGAACCCCGCAAACCGAGAAGAATACCGCACGCCTGACGGGTTTAAAAAGTTCCGCACACGCGCGTCGATCATCACCGTAAAAGATCAAGATCCTGTCACGCTTACCCTGCGTTGGACTGATAACGGCCCGGTCTTGCCCGGCAGTCACTACAACCTTGCATCGATCACGCCACCGGGCACGGTTGCGGCTGTCAACTGGACCGTGCTGAGCCAACGCGACACGACCATGCAAGCCGCTATCGACTTGATGAATGCCAAAACCGTTGCGGCAGGGATCGAGGCGACATCCCTTTTCATCGCCCCCTCACAAAACCTGACATTGGTGGACCGTCAAAACATTGCCATGAAAACCATTGGCGCTGCGCCGAAACGTGATCCGAAACACCAAAGCCAAGGCCGCCTGCCTAGCCCCGGATGGATTCAGACAAACCGTTGGCAAGGCATGCTGCCTTATTCCTCCAATCCTGGCTTTGTCGCACCTGCTGGTGGCATCCTTGGCAACACCAATAACAAAATGATTGACCGCCCCTTTCCCAACCATATTTCTTTTGAATGGGGCGATACCCAGCGTGTTCAACGGTGGCAGCGCCTGATGCAAAGCAGGCAAGTCCACACGCGCGATAGCTTCATCGAAGCGCAACTGGACACGGTGAGCTTTACTGCGCGCTCCTTACTGCCCTTGGTGGGAGCAGAGCTGTGGTTCACAGGTGAAGCTGCGCCAGCTAACACCCCTGAAGCGCTACGCCAACAGGCGCTTGAGCTGCTGGCGGGCTGGTCTGGCGAAATGAACGAACACCTGCCAGAGCCGTTGATCTACGCCTCATGGATACGTGCCTTGCAATCCCGCCTGATCCAAGACGAACTTGGCCCCTTGGCCGAAGAGTTCACACAAGTTGAACCGCTGTTCATTGAACGCGTTTTCCGCGATGTCGAAGGTGCCAGTGCGTGGTGTGATGTGTTTCAGTCAGCACCTATAGAAACATGCGCAGATATGGCCCGTCTGGCGCTGGATGATGCCTTGTTGGAAATCAGCCAGAAATACGGATCAGGCCTTGAAACCCTGCGTTGGGGCGATGCGCATCAGGCCACCCAAGATCATCCAGTTTTGGGCGATGTCCCGTTGTTACGCTACTTCGTCAACATCCGCCAAAGCACATCTGGCGGCGATAACACACTGATGCGTGGCAGGACCAAAGGCACGGGCCCTGACCCGTTCCAGAACGTGCATGGTGCAGGGTATCGCGGTGTTTATGACTTTGCCGACCCTGACAGTTCTGTTTTTGTCAGCTCAACTGGACAATCCGGCCATTTCCTATCGCGTCACTATGATGATCTGGCGCAGTTGTGGCGGCGAGGTGAGTATATTCCAATGTCGTTGGATCAAGAACTGGCGCGCGCAGCATCGGTGGGGGTCACGCTTTTGATCCCGCAAGCCCAATGAGCGGCCGCGTCATCTTGTTCAACAAGCCTTTTGGCGTGTTGTCCCAATTCACCGACAAAGGCACCGAAGGCTCACCGCGCCCGACCTTGTCAGGGTTTATTGACGAAAAGGGATTCTATCCTGCGGGCCGTCTGGACCGTGACAGCGAAGGCTTGATGGTCCTGACGGATCATGGCCCTTTGCAGGCGCGTATTTCCGATCCGAAATACAAGTTGGAAAAAACCTATCTGGTTCAGGTTGAGGGCACTCCCTCGGAGGAAGCGCTTGAGGCATTGCGGCGCGGTGTGACGCTGAAAGACGGGAAAACACGCCCTGCCCGCGCAGAACAAATCGACCCACCCGAAGACCTGTGGCCGCGTAATCCGCCTGTTCGGTTTCGTAAATCCGTGCCCGACGCGTGGCTACGTATCACCATTTCCGAAGGGCGTAACCGTCAGGTGCGGCGTATGACGGCGCATGTGGAATTACCCACCCTACGGCTGATCCGTGCGCAAGTGGGCGATTGGCAGTTAAACCAATTGCGCCCCGGCGCATGGCGATTTGCCTCTGCCACAGGCGCCTGAACAGAAAAAGGGGCGCATGATGCGCCCCTTTGAATTATTCTTGTACCCGCCTGTCACTACACGTCTGCCAGTTTCACGAACCAGTCACTTTCATGAACAGTCCCAGTGCGTGTTATTGACGCTGATACGCGGCCTCGACATCGGCAGGCCAGCGCACGGTGATGTCAAATCCCGTTTCAGTCTGGGTTTCTGATACAACGATATCTTGCGCAAAAAGCCACGCCCGCTTGCGTCCCTCTGCGAAAGTCAGGGTCAAATCGGTGGTGCGCAAAGCACCCTGAAGCGCCTCTGCAACAGTGGTTTGCAATAGCTCCAGACCTTCGCCCGTGATCGCAGAAATAGCAATGACACCATCATCGCGTGCGGCCCGTTCGCGCATGGCATCGGCGCGGTCCTGTGGCAGCAGATCCAGCTTGTTCCACACCTCAAACGAGCGGGTATCATCAGGCACCCCAAGGGATGTCAGGATATCGCGCACATCTTTGGCTTGCTCTTCTGTCTCGGCGTGAGAGACGTCGCGCACATGCAAAATGATGTCGGCGGCCAGTACTTCTTCCAATGTCGCGCGGAAGGCCGCCACCAGTTCTGTCGGCAGATCAGAGATGAAACCAACCGTATCACTCATGATGATCTCTGGGCCATCCAGCAATTCTAGGCTGCGCATTGTCGGGTCCAACGTGGCAAAGAGCATGTCTTTGACCAGCACATCAGCCCCTGTCAGGCGATTGAACAGCGTGGATTTCCCCGCGTTGGTATAACCCACGAGCGCCACAATAGGGTAAGGAATTTTTGCCCGTGCTGCACGGTGCAGCGCACGGGTTTTCACCACTTTTTCCAACTGGCGTTTCAGGCGTACCAATTGATCATCAATGGCACGGCGGTCAGCCTCGATCTGGGTTTCACCCGGACCACCAACAAAACCAAGCCCGCCCCGCTGGCGCTCCAAGTGGGTCCAAGCACGCACCAGACGTGTGCGTTGGTAATTCAAGGCTGCCATCTCGACTTGCAGCACACCTTCACGGGTGGCGGCACGGTCGCTGAAAATCTCAAGGATCAGGCCGGTACGGTCCAGCAGTTTGACCTTCCAGGCTTTCTCAAGGTTGCGCTGTTGCACGGGGCTGACAGGGCCATCGACCAACACCAATTCAACTTCGGCCTCTTCCAGCATCAGCCGGATTTCTTCGATCTTGCCCGAACCGAACAAGTGGCCTGCATTGATGGTGCGCAGTTGCACAATCCCTGATCCCACAACTTCTAAATTTGGTAAGGCTTCGGCCAAAGCAACAGCTTCGGCCAAGGCGGGGCCAGCGGTGCGCCGGCTGTTGTCATTTTTGATATCAGGATGCAGCACCCAAGCACGCGTCAGCGCGGGGCCATCTGTCTCATCTATCTGGAACTGAGTTTTACTCAAGAAGCGTCTTCACCCTCATACAAGCTGATTGGCTGGCTTGGCATGATGGTGGAAATCGCGTGCTTGTAGACCAATTGGGATTGGCCGTCGCGGCGCAACAGAACACAAAAATTGTCAAACCAAGTGATCACGCCTTGCAGCTTGACCCCGTTAATCAGGAAAATTGTGACCGGTACTTTGGTCTTGCGTACGTGGTTCAGGAACGCATCCTGAAGGTTTTGTCTGTCAGACGCCATAGTTTGTTCTTCCATTTATTCTTATCGTTTGCCGCAATCGGCGGGTGGTTATCTAACTATGGATTGCGGTTAGGGAAGTTTCCACCCCCAATTTCAAGCATTTGTGAGCGGCACATGTCGCCGTGTCAGCTTCGCCACAGGTCAGGTGTGAGCAATGCGATGATTGCAAGCGTTTCCAGACGTCCTAAAACCATTGAGGCGGCCAATATCGCTTTGGCTGTATCGCTAAGCGCCAGCAAGTCAATTGGGGCCTCGCCGCCCACTACGGTCAACGGCCCTGTGGTTGAAAGCGTGGCAATGGCCAGTACCATGGCGTCTTCGAATGTGACCCCTACCAAAGTCAGGGCCAGCGTCACGGCAGCCACCGACAGGGCAAACAGCATGAAAAATATCCACGCGATAAACGCCCCGCCTGATTGCAAACGGCGGCCCGCCACCCCTGCCCCTGATACCGAATTGGGATGCACCAGCTTTTCCATTTCGCGCACGCCATTACGGTACAGGGCATAGACCCGCAACAGTTTCGCGCCCCCCGCTGTGGTCGCAACGCCGCCGCCGATAACCGAAAGACCCATCAGGATCAAACCGGGTGTGCCCAACCCCGACCAGCTTTGGGCCTCGCTCCAATAGCCGGACACAAATCCGGTGGTGGAGAGGAAGGACAGAACAGTAAACACAGCGCCCCAGAGCGCACGCAGTGCGGTACCGAAAGTAGACGTGCTTTCCAGATCAATGGCTCCCAGAAAGTGACGGGCGAACAAAGCCAGCGGTACAACCAACACGATGGCCAAACCGATGCGAAATTCGGGATCGGTACGCAGGCCACCTTGGGTCGCAATGATCGTGTCTCTTGTGAAAGTCAGACGTGACAGAGCGAGCAACATAAAGGCGGCCATGACGACTTCGCCAACAAATCCTATCTGGCTAAAACCTGATGCCCCCAAAGCTGAAATGCCCGATGTGGCCAATACAGACATAGCATGACACCACGCGTTAAAGGCGTCCTGCCCAGAGATCATCAGCAGGATCCACAAAACAACAGTTAGCCCGATATAAAGCGGCGCAAGGCTGCGAGCGGCGCGGCCTATGCGCTGGCGCGGGCTAAGCCGTGTCATGGCATGCATCGGGTTTCCTTGACGGCCCGGCTCGGCTTGGGCGGTGATCTCAAATCCACCAAGATTAAGCGGTGCAAGGATCGCCACAGCAGAAACCCACATCAGCAATCCGCCCATCCACCCCACCTGAGCACGCCAAAGATGCAACGACGGTCCCAGCCGTACCGGATTATCGAACAGAGTCGCACCTGTTGTTGTCAGGGCGCTGAGCATCTCAAAATAGGCGTTGAAAAAACGTGTAGTTGGCAAGGCTTCGACAAAAGGAATGGCAAAGACCACGGGCAGAAAAACAAAGGCCGAAAAAAGGGATAGCAACGGCCCCAATGCCCCGTGCCTAGGTGCACGGCCCGCATGGGCCACACCGATCAGCAAAAAGGTGATCGTCCCAAGTAAACCTGCATAGAAAAATGCCTGACTGGCGCTGTGTTTATCCGCCACCAATGCAAAAGCAGCAGGAATAAACATCGAAAAGACACCCACGCCGAACATCAGCAAAAACAGCGGCAGCTGGGTCAGGTTATGTCTTATGCTGGTGTTACGGTACACAGGCTGCTTTCTAGAAAAAGTCGATTGAAACCTGCATCAGCTGTTCCAGCTGTGCAACATCTTTGGTCAGAACGAAGACAGCAATCACATCCCCTTCTTCGATACGTGTATCGCCCATCGGGCGGATCACCTTGTCACCTTTACGCACGGCTCCCAGCAATGCCCCTTCGGGGAAATCGATTTCATTCAGCTTTTTACCTGCGATAGGTGATGTCGATAGCACTTCTGCTTCGATCACTTCCGCTTCGGCATCCCCGATAGAATAAACGGATCGCACGCGGCCATGCCGGATGTGCCTCAGGATCGAACTGACCGTGGTAGAGCGCGGGTTGATATAGGCATCAATGCCGAGCGGTTGCATCAACGGAACCAATGTCGGATCGTTGATAAGCGCAATCACATAAGGACAACCTTCCGCTTTGGCACGCACACAGGCCAACATATTTGTTTTGTCATCATCGGTCACCGCCAGCATGGCATCAGCACGGTTGATGCCCGCTTCGGCCAGCAGCGCAGCATCCAGCCCGTCCCCGTTCAAAACAATGGTCCGCTCCAGCGCCTCTGCGGCGCGCTCTGCACAGACGCGGCTTTTCTCGATGACTTTGGCGCGCACGCGCTTGGCTCGTTTCTCAAGGGTCAGCGCAACGGACAGACCTACATTCCCACCGCCGACAAGCACAACGCGCTCTTGGGTGGTTGATTTTTTGCCGAATATCTCCATCGCACGCGAGATATCATCGCGGTGTACAAACAGATAACAATCATCGTTGCTAAAGAGCTGATCTTTGGCCCCGGGAACAAACAAACGTCCCTCGCGGCGCACCCCAACAACAACCGCCCGCAGGGTCGAAAACAAATCGGTGAGCTGGCGCAGCGGTGTGTTCAGAACGGGGCAATCTTCATCCAAGGTGATGCCCAGCAATTGGGCATGGCCATCCATGAAAACTTCGGTATCAAAAGCAGCCGGCGCAGCAAGGCGCTGTAAAGCGGCAGTGGCCACTTCACGCTCGGGGCTGATGACAACGTCAATCGGCAGGTGATCACGGCGATAAAGATCGGAATAAATTGCATCAAGGTAGGATTGCGAGCGCAGACGGGCGATCTTGCGGTTGATGCCGAAAACCGAATGGGCAACCTGACAGGTGACCATATTCACCTCATCCGAATGGGTCGCCGCGATGATCATATCCGCATCCCGCGCGCCTGCACGGTCCAATACATCGGGATAGCTGGCAAAACCGGCAACCCCCTGCACGTCCAGTGAATCCGTGGCGCGGCGCACAAGGTCAGCATTGTTATCCACAACCGTCACATCGTTACGCTCCCCTGAGAGATGCCGTGCGATTTGCCAGCCAACTTGACCTGCGCCGCAAATGATAACTTTCATGATTAGGAGATCCCTTGCTGGGTCAGGCAGTGCGAAACACACTGCCGACATGGCCATGCCTGAATGCCGCAACAAATGTCAGAACGGGCCAGCGGGGTCAATTCAAATGTAGAAACGTTCGTGAACCGTGGGCCGGTACGATTTTTGTGTCAAAACTGCCCCAAACGCCTAGCGGCGCCAATGTATGACCTGCACTCCTAGCCAGCGCCGGTCCTACGTACCCGCCCAAATTGGATAGATAGGACCAGCAATTGCCTAGGAAATTAGCCGAATGCCCTACTCTTCATCGTCCACATGGGCGACACGGGTGCCTGACTTGGCCGATGTGACCACGCCGAGGCTTTTGAGTTTGCGGTGCAGCGCCGAACGTTCCATCCCGACAAAATTCGCTGTGCGGCTGATATTGCCCCCGAAACGGTTGATCTGGGTCAGCAAGTACTCACGCTCGAATGCCTCGCGGGCTTCGCGCAGCGGCAGGCTGGCCATAGCACCCGAAAGTACAACACGGCCTTCTTCTTCGCTGTGATCTTCCTCACCGGGCAATTCACGGGCCTCAATCGGGCTTGAATCCTCGCCAAGGATCAGAACGCGTTCCACAAGGTTCTTGAGCTGCCTCACGTTGCCCGGCCACAACATGGTTTGCATCAACGCCTGTGCGTCATCCGTGATTTCGCGCAGTGGTAGCCCCTGACCGCTGTTAAATTTCTCAATGAAATGCGCTGCCAGCAACGGAATATCCTCACGCCGCTCGGACAATGACGGCACCGCAATCGGGACAACATTCAAGCGATGATAGAGTTCTTCACGGAAGGTATCCGCCGCAATTTCTACTTCTAAGTCTTTGTTTGTGCTTGAAATAACCCGCAGGTCAACACGTACTTTGTCATTGCCACCTACACGAGTGAACTGTTGGTCTACCAATACGCGCAAAATTTTGGATTGCGTGCCCAGCGGCATGTCGGCCACTTCGTCAAAATAGACAACACCGCCATGACCTTGCTCTAACAGGCCCTGTTCGATACCGCGCTCGGGTGTTTCACGACCAAAGAGAACTTCTTCCATCCGTTCGGGTGCCACGCCCGCGCAATTCACCGTGACAAACGGTGCAGAAGCACGGTTTGAGTTGGCATGAATATAACGTGCAGCCACTTCTTTGCCCGCGCCTGCAGGACCGGTTAGCATCACACGGCCATTGGATTTTGTGACCTTGTCCAACTGGCTGACCAGCGTTTTAAACGCCGTCGAATTACCGACCATTTCTGAGGGACTACCGTCTTTACGCTTGAGGCTGACATTCTCGCGGCGCAGGCGGGAGGTTTCCATGGCGCGGCGGATCACCACCATTAACTGATCGATGTTGAAAGGCTTTTCGATAAAATCATAGGCGCCTTGTTTGATCGCAGCGACAGCGATTTCAACATTGCCGTGCCCAGAAATAATCACAACAGGAACATCAGGATTATCCCGTTTGACGGACTTGAGGATATCAATGCCGTCCATCTTGCTGTCTTTCAGCCAGATATCGAGGATCATCAGCGCAGGTGCCTCAGCGTTCACTGCCGCCATGGCATCATCGGAATTACCAGCAAGACGCGTGGCAAAGCCTTCGTCCTCAAGGATATCAGAGATCAACTCGCGGATGTCGCGCTCGTCATCTACAATCAGAATGTCGCTCATAATGGGTGCTCCTCAAAGTCTGTTTGTCGCTCGGTGCCAAGAGGTAGAGTGATCTCTGCCATGGCACCAAAATGGGTTTGCCCCTCAAATACTGGGGCATCGGAAAGGATCAGGCTCCCGCCGTGTTCCTCGATTATCTTTTTAACGATCGGCAAGCCAAGGCCCGTGCCTTCGCTGCGCGTTGTCACATAGGGCTCAAACAGGCGCGCGCGATCCTCGGGCAGCCCGATGCCATTATCAGCTATTGTAATATGGGCCGCTCCGTCGTTGACGCTGAGGTGCACATGCACCTGTGGTAGCAGATTTTCGGGTGCCCCGTCTTGTTTAAGAGTGTCGATGGCTTCGCCTGCGTTTTTAATCAGATTTGTTAGAGCCTGTGTAATCATTGTCGCGTCAATCAGCGCGGGGAGTTCTGCCTTTTGCACATCAGATATGAGCTTTATGTCAGGTCTGCCGGTTTTTTGTAGCAGAACCGCGTCCCGCACAAGCTGCGCAAGGTCTTGCGCCGTGCGCTCTGGCTCGGGCATACGGGCGAATTTTGAAAACTCGTCTACAATCCGGCGCAGATCGCCTGTCTGACGGATGATGACACCTGTCAGTTGATCCAGACTGTCCGCATCCTCCCCCAGCTTAGGAGAAAACTTGCGTTTAATCCGCTCGGCAGAGAGCTGAATCGGCGTGAGCGGGTTTTTGATTTCATGAGCAATGCGCCGTGCCACATCACCCCAAGCGGCCATACGTTGTGCACTGACCAAATCTGTCACATCATCAAAGGCCACAACGTAGCCCTCGAGCCGCCCGTCGTCGGTGCGCCGCGTCGCCATACGAACCAAAAGGTTCTCCATCTGGCCCTGCCGCGATACTTTGATTTCCTGCTGCGTGGATTCAGTGCCCGTGGCCGTCACAGTTTCATAGAGCGGGCCAAATTCGGGTATCGCCACAGTCAGAGCCAGTGATTGCTGGTCCTCTTCCCAGTTCAACAGGCGCATCGCAGAGCGGTTTACAAAGGTCACACGCCCCTCGGGGTCCAACCCGACAACGCCTGACGTGACTGAACTCAGCACAGAATCAAATAGCCTGCGCCGCCGCTCAATCTGGCGTGTATTGTCGAGCAACGTGTTCCGCTGTCCTTTGAGTTGCTTGGTCATCTGGTTAAAGTACCGACCCAATTCAGCGATTTCGTCGTCGCCATCATCGTCGCGGACTTGCATGTCCAGATTGCCTTCACCAACGCGCTGCGCGGCCCCCGTCAAGCGGCCAATCGGGCCAGAGAGACGTTCGGCAAACCACAGACCCAACCAAACGGCAGCCAGAATGATGATCACGGCAAAGGCCAGATACAACAGTCCGAATTCAAACAGCATCCGCCCCCGCTCGCTCTCTAGCTGTTGATAGAGGCGTATGGTTTCCTGAGTTTCATCAAGCAGGCTGAGGATTTCACCGTCCACGTCACGGCTGACATACAAGAAACGATCTACAAAAGAATTAAGGCGCACCAATGCGCGGAACTCACTGTGCTCCCAATCTTCGATCAGGTGCACTTCTGCGCCATCCGCTGCTTTGATTTGTGCAGGTGTCACTGCATCAAAGTTAAACAGATACGAGCGATCCCCACGGGCGCGAATTTCACCTGTTGCATCAATCATATAGGCTTCACGCAGACCGCGTTGAATTTGGCGCTGCGCCTCGCCCAACAATTCGCTATCGCTTAAATCAATCCCACCGCGCCGTGCACGGTCAATGCTGCGTGCAAGGCCTACCGCATCATCCGTGAGTGCTGTGCGTTCTTCGTCTGCATAAGCTTGGGCGGCAAGCAGCGAATTACCCACCACAACGCGGACCCGCTCCGAGAACCAGCCCTCGATACCGATGTTGATTGTTAGAACAGCAAATACCGCGACCGAAACTGTGGGGATCAACGCCATCAGCGCAAAAACGCCTGTGAGCCGCAAATGAAGGCGCGATCCTGCAGATTTGGCGCGCCGCGCCATCACCAGTCGCGCCACCTGAGACAGCACCAATGCCGCAACGACAAGAATATATATCAAGTCCAACAACAGAATCAGCCGCAATGTGCTGGTGCTGCCTTTGTCCAACGGACCAAGGGCCAGATAGGTCCCTAACGCCAGCAGCGGGCCCAAAACCACCAACCCGAAGGTCATCGCATTGCGCACACGCTTCATCCGCCGCAGGTGCGACAGCTGCATGAGCCAATAATTGCGTGTTCTGGGTGCCACGCGGAGAACCTCACCTGATGTGGTGCATTTGCACCGGACCGCCATATTATGTGATCCTAACCAAGACTGTTTCTCGGTGGCCACGTTTATGTGACGATTTTACATCATTTTTCGACCGCGTGTAACCTCTATTTCGAGGTCAGTGATCTTCTTTCGCAAAGTATTTCGATTTATCCCCAAAAGCTCGGCACATTTCGCCTGATTTCCCGAGGTCGCGGCCAAAGCTACTTCAATCAGCGGCGCTTCGATCTCACGCAATATGCGTTGGTATAACCCTGGAGGGGGCAACATATTGCCGTGCAACTCAAAGTATCGGCGGATGTGCCGATCGACACTGGCGCCCAGCTTCTCTCCTGTGCCCGCTGCGCGTGTGGGTTCGGGCCCTGCTTGTGCGCCAACAATTTGCCCGGCTTCTGCGGCGGTGATTTCAGCTGTGCGACTGGTCAGTGCCAATTGGCGCATCGCGTGCTCAAGTTGCCGCACATTTCCGGGCCATGTATAATTTTCGAAAATCTTGATGGCTCCCTCAGACAAGGCATGTGGCGCGCCCGCTGCGGCATCCGCTTTTTCCAAAAAATGCGCGGCCAATAACGGAATATCCTCAACCCTGTCGCGCAAGGCAGGCACCTGTAGTGTTGCCCCTGTCAGGCGGTAATAGAGATCGCGGCGCAGGCTGCTATTGCTGGGATCATGTGCGGGGTCAACTTGCGACGTCGCAATAAAGCGAGGTCGGTCATCTGTTTCGGCATCCATCATACGGGCAATACGCGCCTGAACTTCAGAAGAAATGTCACCGATTTCATCAATCAACAATGTACCGCCGCGTACCCGCGCCAGAACCCGTGCTGGCCCCTCTATGTCGCGCAGATCAGCCTCGGTTACCGTGACAAACGGCAAAGAGCGGCGATCAGACAGATCATGGATGGCGCGGCCAATCAATGATTTACCCGTGCCACTTTCGCCCCAGATCAAAACAGGCAGATCGGTATTCATCACCCTTGCAATCACACGGTACAGCGATT
Organism: Sulfitobacter undariae; assembly: GCF_014196805.1. Classification (GTDB taxonomy): domain Bacteria; phylum Pseudomonadota; class Alphaproteobacteria; order Rhodobacterales; family Rhodobacteraceae; genus Sulfitobacter; species Sulfitobacter undariae. Next base: position 92,346 of record NZ_JACIEI010000006.1, read on the forward strand.
GCATCACGGCGGTTTTACCCACCATTGGCAAATCGTCTTCGTCTTTTTCCTGCACTGCTGCGCTGGGTTTACGCGGCGTGCCTGTGCGCTCTAATGCACGGGCAGTGCGTTTCATGAGGTCAGGCAGGTCAAACGGCTTGGGCAAATAATCATAGGCCTGTGCCTCTGCGGCCTTGATCGCTGTCATGATGGTGTTTTGGGCAGAAATCACGATAACCGGCAAATCAGGGCGGTCTTGCGCAATTTTCGGCAGCATTTCCAAACCATTGCCATCAGGCATGACAACATCGGTGATGACCACATCGCCTTTGCCCTCCGCCACCCATCGCATCAACGTGGTCAGGCTGGAGGTCGCATGTACTTTACACCCTGCACGGGTCAATGCTTGTGTAAGAACCGTGCGAATGGTGCGATCATCATCGGCGACCAGAACTGTGCCATCCATAACCTAAGTCTCCTTTGCAGGCGGTTTGCCCACGTTTTTATGTTGTTCATGTGCATCCGCGCGCGGCAGTGAAATACGAAACACCGTGCGCCCCGGTACGGACGTCACGGAAATCCAGCCTTCGTGTTCGGATACGATCTTGTTCACCAGCGCCAACCCCAGACCTGTGCCGTTTTCACGGCCCGATACAAAGGGATCAAACACTTCCCCTGCGATATTATCGGGCAACCCCGGACCATCGTCGATCACTTCGATCTGCAAAGGAAGCGCATCACCATGCCCGTCCGAGCGGCGCAGGCGGAAAGAATGCTCATAATAGCTGTGCAGGCGGATTGTCCCGCCGCCCTCGCCCGCCGCCTCAGATGCATTTTTGATGAGGTTGAGGACAACTTGCAAAAGCTGATCTTTATCCCCCCATGCCAGCGGCAATGAGGGATCGTAATCCTCAATGATCTTCATTTGAGCACCAAAGCCCAGCAACGCCGAACGGCGGGCACGGTCCAACACATCATGCAGATTTACGGGGCTGCGTTCTGGAATGGTGTGATTGCCGAATTGCTCCACCTGCTCCAGAAGCTTCACAATGCGGCGGCTTTCGCCGACAATCAGATCGGTCAATTCCTGATCCTCAGCGCTCAGGCTCATGCTGAGCAATTGCGCCGCCCCTGTGATCCCTGCCAAAGGGTTTTTAATCTCATGAGCCAGCATTTCCGCCATACCAATGGCTGATTTGGCAGAAGACTTGACCGACCCATTTTGTGTCAACCGCCCTGCCAGCTCCCGAGGAGAGATCATCAGGATCATGGTGCCGTCCGACCCTGATAGCGGCGCAATTTGCAATTGAGATTGCAGTGGCGCGCGCTGCCCGCTGCCCACATCCACATCATTAACAAACAACGTGGTGTCGGTTGTACGCGCCCGTTCAAAGGCCTCTTCCAGCGGTGAATCCACTGCGATGACATCCCAAACAGGCAAGTCAAATACCGCTTTTGCCGAGACATTCAGGAAACCTTCGGCGGCGGCATTAATATCAATGATTTTATCGTCGATCCCGACCAAAATCGCAGGCACAGGCAAAGAAGACCAAAGAGTGCGTTCAGCCAGTGCCAAAGCGCTAGGGCGGGTTTCTGGTGTGTCATTCATGCTGCGGCTCCCCACATTGACGGATCTAAGGCCGCTCGCAAGACGATCATCGTTTCTTCCGGGCTGCGGGCTGTGAGTACGGCGCGGCGCTCAGCGCTTGGGGTGCCGACGTGATCCATATACCAGCCCAGATGTTTACGCGCTGTGCGCAAGCCCAGCTTGGTCCCGTAGAATCCCAGAATGGCATCGTAATGCCCTAGAACCATATCGGTGAAACCGTCGCCTTGCGGGATGGTTGGTGCGGCCGTGCCATATAATTCATGTGCGATCTGTGCCAACAGCCAAGGCCGTCCTTGTATCCCGCGCCCGATCATCACTCCTTGTGCGCCCGATTGCGCCAAAGCCTGCCGCGCGGTGGTGGCATCCACAATGTCGCCATTTGCCACAACGGGGATATCCACCACATCCACGACGCCGCGAATGGCGGCCCAATCAGCACTGCCTTTATAGAACTGGCACCGCGTGCGCCCGTGGATGGTGATCATCTTGATCCCTGCCGCCTCGGCGCGCTGTGCGATCTGCGGCGCGTTGAGCATATCATCATCCCAGCCCAACCGAGTTTTAAGCGTGACGGGAATGTCCACCGCAGCCACCACAGCCTCAATCAACCGCAACGCATGGTCAGGGGTTTTCATCAAGGCAGACCCTGAAGCGCCCTGTGTCACCTTCTTGGCGGGGCAGCCCATGTTGATATCAATGATCCGCGCTCCTTGTGCGGCGATCATTTTGGCGGCTTCAACCATCGGCGCGGCTTCGCGCCCGGCGATTTGCACAGAAGTGCCTTCAACGCCCAGTCCCAGCTCAGCTTTTTCGCGGGTCCCGGGGCGTGAAGTGATCCATTCACCCGACGCAATCATCTCGGACACAACCAATCCCGCCCCAAACTGCGCCACAAGAGTGCGGTAAGGTAAGTCGGTGATGCCGGCCATAGGGGCCAGAAAAACAGGTGGGGTGAGGTCCAGTGGAAATGTCATTGGAGGTTGCTTAATCCTTGGGCGGTTGCATTGAAATTAGAACAAAGAAAACGAAGTTGCAATGAATGCCGTAGGATAACTGATGACACAATGTGCCGCTGTGCCTATTTTTTAATCATACGGCCTCCGCGTGTTTCCCCCTGCATGCATTGCACCAGCCCCCTAGATTTCCTAATATAGACGCCAACCCAAGTGAAAGTAGACCTAATGCGTGTCTGTGCCCTGATTGTAGCCGCTGGCCGAGGAACCCGCGCTGGTGGCCTTCGCCCAAAACAGTGGCAATTTCTGGGGGAAATGCGGGTAATTGATCATTCGGTTGCGGGTTTTGAGAGACATCCAAAAATCAGCGACATCGCCATTGTCCTTCATGCCGGTGATATGGCCGAGGCCGCCGCCTTTGAGGCACGAGGCATCACAGTGGTGCGTGGCGGAGCCGAGCGGAGCGCATCCGTGCAGGCGGGCCTTGCCGCCCTGCCCGACTGCGACGTCGTTCTCATTCATGATGCGGCACGCCCCTGTGTAAATGCCACAGTGATTGATGGCGTGATTGAGGCGCTTCACTCCCATGAAGGCGCGGCCCCGGGTCTGGCTGTGACTGACGCATTGTGGACGGGAAACACCGACACGGTGACAGGCACCCAAGACCGCGCAGGGCTTTTCGCGGCGCAAACACCGCAGGGCTTCCACCGCGCTGCCATTATCGCAGCGCATGTACAGTACAATGGCATCGCAGCCGATGATGTAGCTGTGGCGCGGGCTGCGGGTATGACGGTTGCCATTACGGCGGGTGACGCCGATAACATCAAAATCACCACGCCGCAGGATTTCGCCCGCGCTGCACGGATATTGGAGAAGACAATGGACATACGTACTGGCAACGGCTTTGACGTGCATGCTTTTGGTGCAGGAGATCACGTGATGCTCTGCGGTGTGAAGATCCCGCATGATCAGGGGCTTGTCGGCCACTCTGATGCAGATGTGGGCCTGCACACCCTCACCGACGCGATCTATGGTGCGCTGGCGGCGGGTGACATTGGCACGCATTTCCCGCCCTCTGACCCGCAATGGAAAGGGGCGCAAAGCCATATTTTCCTGCGCCATGCCGCCGAAATGGCCCGTGCCCAAGGATTTACCCTGACCCATGTGGATTGCACCTTAATCTGCGAACACCCCAAAGTTGGCCCCCACGCCCAAGCCATGCGTGATGCCGTCGCCGAGATGATCGGGATTGAGGTGGGCCGTGTTTCGGTCAAGGCAACAACATCCGAGCGGCTGGGCTTTACCGGACGCGGTGAAGGCATCGCCTGTATGGCCACCGCCACATTGGTGAAATCATGAGCGCCCCCCTGCTGCCGCGTATGATCGGGACTGTTTTTGGCGTGGGCTATCTGCGTCCTGCATCTGGAACGTGGGGTTCACTGGTGGCCCTGCCTTGGGGCTGGCTCCTGCATGTGCTGGGGGGCTTTCCCTTGTTGGCGCTGGGCATAGCCGTCGCATTTCTTGCAGGGTGTTGGGCAACACAGCAGATGACGGCGGGATCAGAGGATCATGACCCGTCCGAAATTGTCATTGATGAAGTTGTGGGCCAATGGATCGCGCTTCTGCCTCTCTCTATCGCAAGCTGGCGCATGGGGATCGACATTACCGTCATGTGGCCGGGCTGGATCGCGGCATTTGCGCTGTTTCGCCTGTTTGACATCACCAAGCCATGGATCATCGGCTGGGCAGATCGGCGCGGCGATCCTCTGGGCGTCATGCTGGACGATGTGATCGCTGGCGTTTTTGCTGCAATCGGTGTGGTTGCGCTGGCGGGTGCCTATCATGCGTTCTGAAATCCTGATGCTTGCACAGGCGCGCGGTGTGATGATTGCCACCGCCGAAAGCTGCACCGCAGGTATGGTGGCGGCTGCGCTGACCGATCTGGCGGGATCATCGGCTGTGTTTGAACGCGGGTTTGTCACCTATTCCAACGCTGCCAAGATCGAGATGTTGGGCGTCTGGCCCACGACGTTGGACGCTGTCGGTGCCGTATCGGAAGACGTAGCGCGTGAAATGGCACAAGGCGCGCTGAACCGCAGCCAAGCGCAGCTTGCTATTTCCCTCACAGGGATCGCAGGGCCTGGCGGGTCCGAGCGCAAGCCCGAGGGGCGTGTGTGTTTTGGTATAGCCAGCGCAGACCGCGTTGATAGCGAAACGGTCGAGTTCGGCCCATTGGGCCGTGACGCCGTGCGTGCTGCAGCGCGGGATCATGCATTGACGATGCTCTGCACCACTCTACGCGGCATGCCCACCACCTAAGGTTTCACTCAGCGGCAAAGCACTCGGTAACCGCATCAAGATCATTGCCAATCACCGCCTGCCAAAGCGCATCAGAAGCGCTATCGCCCAACAAAGCCTGCACTTTCACCCGCAGCTTTTCACTGCGCGTTTCTAGTGACATAGGCTCCAAAAGGTCATGGCGCAGGCGGCGCACTTCGCCAGAGGTCAATGTCAACGTGATCAGCGACTGGGTTTCGGTCAGGCTGTCATCCTCAACAACTTCGATCTTTTCACGCCATTCAACGATGTCTGCATCTTTCGCCATCGCATTGCTGAAATTCGCCGCCGTAGCCGTGGAATGGCCCAGTAACGTCATCGCCGCAGTGTGACGGTAGCTGAATTTAACTTCCAGCCCCTTTTTGGGTTCAAGGATATTGCACACACTCATCCAACGCGGATGGGTGCGGATTTTGAGGCCCGCAATCCGATCCGTGTCCAGATCGGCCTCACCCAATGCTTCTAGCATCGCGTGCAACCCGTGGCAGCAGGCATGGAATTTGTGACTGATCGAGTTGATCTGCCAGTCTTTGCGCGGCATTTTAACGGCAAGCGCTTCGCCATGATGTGTCTCGCCAAAGCCAAGCGGACCTTCCAGCCCTTCTTTGGCAGCACTCATGCCTGACTGCGCCCAAAGCGCGGCTTCAACACCGGTTCGGGCCGCCAGCCCCGCGTTCAAAGGTTTGGCCATCGTGCCAAATTGCGATTTAAGCCCCGATGCCATGGAGGCACATAACCCCAAAGCATTGCGGATTTGCCGCTTGTCCAACTCTAACAAACGCGCAGCTGCCAATGTGGCGCCAAAAGCACCCGAAGTCGCAGTCTGGTGATAGCCGATTTGATAGTGATCACGCCCCAGCCAAAGTCCAACCATGATCGAGGCTTCAACACCGATGGTGGCCGCATCAATGGCTTCGGTCAAAGGGGTGTCCAGCGTTTCAGCCAATGCCATAACCGCAGGCAGCACCGCAACGGACGGATGCCCGATATGTGCAAAATGGGTATCGTCATAATCCAGCGCATGGCTCAAGGTGCCATTCACAAGCGCGGCAGTCGCGGCCCCCGCTTCGTCACCGCCAAAAACATGCGCGGGGCCTTCATCCACCATCAAAGCACGGCGAAACGCCGCAAACTCGGGCTCTTTCGCGCCCGCGATACCGCAAGCGGCCCAATCATAGAGCGACAGGCGCATCATCGCAGCGGCGATTTCGGGCACCTCTGCGGTACAGAATTTAACAAGCTGTTGTGTGAGTCCCATTGTGCCCTCCGCTGACTGGATCAGCCATAAAGCGCTTCGGCGCGCTTCTCAAATGCTTTGACGACCCGTTGCATGGCCTCATTAAAGACCACGCCGATGATGGTTTGCAAAATCGCGTTCTTGAACTCAAAATCCACAAAGAAAGTCACCTCGCAACCGCCCTCCACATCCGCGAAAGCCCAGTTTGATTTCATATACTTAAACGGACCGTCCAGATATTCGGTGTCGATTTTCATGGCCTCAGGCCAAAGCACCACACGCGACGTGAACCTTTCGCGGAAAACTTTGAACGAAATCACCAGATCCGCATCCATCACACTGTGATCGCCTTTGTCATCGACGGATTTAATCCGTGCGGCAGCGGTCCAAGGCAGGAACTTGGGATAGTTGCCTACATCAGCCACAAGATCATACATTTGCTGGGCGCTGTAAGGCAGCGTGCGGGTTTCCGAGTGTGTGGGCATTGATTTCCTGCGTCTGTTTGCGTAGCGCTGTATCAAAGCCCGGCTGGGTGTTCAATCAAGAGGTGCTTATGCAACCCCGTCCCTATGTCATAGACGAGATGATCTCGGCCAAATCCATTGCCGCACGTATTGAAGAGCTATGCCGCGAAATCCAAAAGGAATTTGCGGATACTGATAAGTTGGTTGTCGTGGGCCTGCTGCGCGGTAGCTTTGTGTTTATCGCTGATCTGGTACGCGAATTGGACTTGCCGATCGAAGTCGACTTCCTAGAAGCCTCCAGCTATGGGGACGGTATGGAAAGCACCAGAGAAGTGCGGATTCTCAAAGACCTGCGTGGCGGCATTGAGGGACGTGATGTATTGCTGGTCGAAGACATCGTGGATACAGGTCACACGTTGTTCCACGTCACAGGCATGTTGCGCGCCCGTGAGCCAGCACGCCTGAAAACAGTGGCCCTATTAGACAAACCAACACGTCGCGAAGTTGATCTGCGCGCGGATCATACAGGGTTTGTGATCCCTGATGAATTTGTCGTGGGGTACGGTATTGATTTTGCTCAACGCAACCGCAACCTGCCCTATATCGGCAAGGTCCGCTTTACTGACGAGGCTTAGGCGATGCTGGACCTCAGACAACTGATGCGCGCCAAACGGTGGGTCCAGAATCCGCCTTCGGCCAAGCGGGTGAAGCTGGTGTTTGCGGCCGTAGCCATCGCATTGATCATTGTCGGGCTTGAGTATTTTGGTTTCTGGCCAGAATGGGCCAAAGCCGAGCGGATGCCGCGCAAGTTTTAGTCAAATTGTATCCGTAACACGGTCAGCAGTTGACCAAACTTCAATCTGTGCGAAACTAGGAACAACACCTCTAGCTACTTCCCTTCAGCCACAGGAAACTCACCATGACATTATTCACAAAAACCGCAATCACCGCCGTGCTGAGCGCCGGCATCATCGCAACCGCGGCTTTCGCGGAAAGCCACTCGGATAAAGCGCTGGAAGACGCTGTGAAAGCACGTCATGCGCAAATGCAGATGATCTCTTATCACATGGGCATATTGGGGGGCATTGCCAAAGGCGAAACCCCGTACGACAGCGCCATGGTTGATGCGGCTGCCCAAAACATGGCAGCGCTTGCTGGTATGGCACCGGCGTCGATGTGGCTAGAAGGTTCTGAGCAAGGTTTTACCGAAGGCTCTCGCGCCAAAACTGAAATCTGGTCCGATGCGGCAGGGTTTGAAGCCCAATTCGAAAAACTGGGTGCCGGTGCGCTGGCGATGGTTGGCGCTGCCGATGCAGCCGCGGTTGGAGCAGGTATGGGCGCGATGGGCGCCGCGTGCAAAGCCTGCCATGAAGCCTACCGCGGCCCAAAGAACTAAATCGTGAAACGGGGCATTAAAATATTGCTGGCCTGTGCTGTGGTTGCGGCGGGCGGGGCGTGGGTGCTAACGGCCCCCGCGCCTGAGCCTGTATTGGTAGCACAGGGCCATACGGCTGATCCTGCCAATGGCGAATTGATTTTCACGGCTGCGGGCTGCGCCTCATGCCACGCCGCCCCGAATTCGCAGGATAAAACAATCCTCGCGGGCGGTTATGCAATTGAGAGCCCCTTTGGCACGTTCTATGCCCCGAATATTTCATCTGGCCCCGAAGGCATCGGCGGATGGAGCTTGCCCGAATTTTACAATGCCTTGCGCAACGGCGTGTCCCCCTACGGGCAGCATTATTACCCCGCCTTCCCCTATACGGCATATTCAGGCATGACCGAGCTGGATATCGCAGATCTCTATGCCTACATGCGCAGCCTACCCGGCGATTCCACGCCGTTACGTGCCCATGATGTAGGATTTCCCTTCAATATCCGGCGCGGAATTGGCGCGTGGAAATTGCTTTATCTCAAGCAAGATGCAGTCGTTTCTGGTGAGCTAAATGCCGAGATGCAGCGTGGCCGCTATCTGGTTGAAAACATGTCCCATTGCGGCGAATGCCATACGCCCCGTGACGCATTGGGCGGCTTGGACCGTGATCAGTGGCTCAAAGGGGCACCTAATCCTTCAGGCAAAGGACAAATCCCCGATATTACCCCTGCGGGATTGGGTTGGTCCGAATCTGAATTGGTTGAGTATTTCACCAGCGGCTTTACGCCAGATTATGACAGCGTTGGCGGCTCTATGGCCGCCGTTGTCGATAATCTGGCGAAACTGCCCGCCTCTGACCGCGAAGCAATTGCCGCCTATTTATTGGCACTGCCTGCGGGATAATCCCTCAGGCGATGCCCAGCTTTTTGTTCCGTGCTTCGCGTAGGCGGGCAAAGTCATCCCCCGCATGATAGCTTGAGCGCGTCAGAGGCGTTGCCGAAACCATGAGAAAGCCTTTGCCATAGGCCGCTTTTTCATAAGCTGCGAATTCATCAGGATGTACAAAACGGTCCACACGGTGGTGCTTTGGGGTCGGTTGCAGATACTGGCCAATGGTCAGGAAATCGATATCCGCCGCACGCATATCTTCCATGACCTGCATCACCGCCTGCCGATCTTCGCCCAAACCCACCATGATGCCAGATTTGGTAAACATCGACGGGTCCAGTTCCTTGACCCGCTGCAACAGGCGCAAGCTATGGAAATACCGGGCACCCGGGCGAACCTCGGGATAAAGGCCGGGCACGGTTTCCAGATTGTGATTAAACACGTCTGGACGTGCTTCCACAACCTTTTCAAGGGCTTCTGGAGCGCAGCGAATGAAGTCTGGTGTTAGAATTTCGATTGTGGTGTTGGGAGAGCGGTGGCGAATGGCGCGAATGGTTTGGGCAAAATGCTCGGCACCCCCATCCTCTACATCATCGCGGTCCACCGATGTAACCACCACATGGTTTAGCCCCAGCTTTTGCACCGCATCCGCCACACGGCCCGGTTCAAAGGCATCCAATGCTTCTGGCGGCTTGCCCGTCGCGATATTGCAGAAACTACAGGCGCGGGTACAAACCTCGCCCATGATCATCATGGTGGCGTGACCTTGCGACCAGCATTCGCCTACGTTAGGACAGCCCGCCTCTTCGCAAACTGTCACCAGTTTATGCTCGCGCATGATGCTGGCCGTTTTCTTGTATCCCTCACCGCCGGGGGCACGGACACGAATCCAATCCGGCTTTTTCGGCTGGGCATTATCAGGGCGGCGGGCCTTTTCAGGGTGGCGCAGTTCGGGAACTTTTAGATCACGCATAGGAACCTCGTGTGACGACTACCTGCTATCTAACACATGCGGCGTCAAACAAAAGCCAATCCTCATACATTCCCGTTATGTGCTGTGTGCAAACTGGCCCAGAATTGATGACTATTCCTACCCGATCAGTGCGGCACTGGTGTTTGCCTGTGCAATATAGCCTTGCTGCAAGCGGATTAATGCGATGCGCAACACGATCTTGCCCGAACGCGCAGACCAGCCCAGAAACTTCTCGGCGGTCTCTAACCCTTCTAGCAAACAGCAACAGCGCAGCACGATATCAGCCAAACCCGGACCTAAATCTTACAAGGCTGCTATCGCGCGTGCACGTGCCAGTTGCTGACCACGCGCAGAACGGATGGGCGCAGCCGCATTTCCCTCCAATATCCCTGTCAGGAATACAGGCCAGCCCTGCCCGACCTCATCCCCCAAACCTGCGATTTCAAAATCCTCTCGCAACCGCTCGCCCGCGCGAACCATATCCTTATCCAGAAAGAATGTGCCGTCCCGATCACGGCGACGGGCCAGCGCGGCCAAAGGGCTTTCTGCCAAGCCATATCGGATGCGGTGCGGTATGGCACATATATCGGCCTCGGCCTCTGGCACGCCTGCGCGGCGGCTTTCGGCCCGTGCCATCAATCCCGTCAATGCGGTGCGGCCTGCTGCGGTGATGTGATAGCGCGTGATCCGCCCGCCTTGTGGTGCGGAAATCCACCCCTGTAGCGCCATCGCTTCTGCGAAGGCGCGGTCTACAACGGCTGTTTTCGTGTTATCGCCATGGGCACGATCACAGCTTTTTCCATATCCGCGCCCACGGCCAATACTGCACCTGTCTCACATAATCTGCGCAGCACCCGCAAAGCCTGCTCTCCTAATTGGCTGGCATCTGGCAAAATCGGGCTAGGCATTTGCAACGCAGTGACACGCGCTGGCTGCGGTACGTTTGGGGGCTGCGCAATGCTTCCCCCGCCTAGTGTTTTGAGCACGCCGTCGACCAACGGATCGTCGCGCAGAGTCTCGACACGCCTGATCTGTCGCAGGATCGTAGACGCATGACACCCTTGCTGCCGCGCTAATGCGCGGATCGGCACGCCCATTTCTGTATGATCAATGTAGTTTTGTACCGATCGCGGCACCCAACTGGGTACAAAGCCCGTTTCGCCTCGGCCTCCATGTTCGTTTTGTTCAACTTCCAATACCATTTGTCCCATATCTGAGTGTCCCTCCTCAGCGCTATTAACAACAGGTAAACACAACCTATGAGAGATTGGGTTACCTATTCGTTAAATTCATCATGCCAAAGCCAGCATTGTTTCCAAATCGTAAACAATGCTGAAGGCTACGCACGCTTCTATGGGCCAACACGCAACAGCACTAAAACCATAGCATGATACTGACATCGGAGCGGGCAATGTTGCTGCTCCACCTGTGTTAGGAGCATCAAAACATGAAAGATATCCACAGCCTTTTGGCCAACCTACATCGGCCCCGCCTCTTGATCCGCGCAGCCCGTATAGGTGCCGAGAACTATCGCCGTGACGGCCATCTGCCGCGTCTTTTGGGGTATGGAGAATTACCACGCCATGGCCCTGCTCTCATCCGATTGATGGAAATTGAAGCAGAACACGAACAATCGCGCTGCAACACAGGTGCAGGTTACAGCGTTGCCGCCCATGTAGATGTGTTAATCGCGATTATCGGTGAAGCAGATCAGTTGCGGGCCCAAGAACACGTCCCGCAACCGATCCTTTAGATCGTCGGTTTTAGTGAGGTCAGATCACATGAAGCTATCAGGCTCTGCTGCTTTACGTTCAGCCACAAAGGCATCCAGCGCCTCACGTGTTGCAGGGTCCATTGCAGGCTGCTGATAATCGTTCAGCATCTTTTCGACCCGTAGGCTGGCAAGGGTTTGCGTATCGCGCGCGCCCTCGTCTTCCCATGTCTCAAAAGGCTTGTAATCCAACAGATCGGATTTCCAGAATGCTTCCTTAAAGTTCGCCTGCGTATGCGCACAGCCCAGATAATGACCGCCCGGACCAACCTCACGGATGGCGTCCATCGCTTGGGCGTTTTCATCAATCTCAATACCGCGCGCCAAATGGTGCAACGTACCCAGTTGATCAGCATCCATCACAAACTTCTCAAAGGAAGACACAAGCCCCCCTTCCAGCCAGCCACAGGCATGCAGCATAAAGTTCACCCCCGAGAGCAGCCCCATATTCAGGCTATTCGACGTCTCATAGGCGGCTTGCGCATCAGGCAGTTTCGACCCACAAAACGCGCCTGCCGAGCGGTATGGCAGGTTCAAACGCCGCGCCAATTGGCCTGCGCCATAAGTGATATGCGCAGCTTCGGGTGTTCCAAATGTCGGCGCACCTGAATTCATGTCAATCGAGGTTACAAAAGCACCGAAAATCACGGGCGCACCGGGGTTACACAGCTGGCTATAAGCAATCCCCACCAGCCCTTCGGCCAACACTTGGGTCAGTGTCCCTGCCACCGACACAGGCGCCATTGCCCCGCCAACGATAAAGGGAGAGATGATGCAGGCCTGATTGTTTTGCGCATAAACCTCTAGTGCCCCCATCATCACATCATCGAATGTCATGGGAGAGTTGATGTTAATGAGCGACGTCATGACCGTGTTTTGCTGCACAAATTCTTTGCCAAACAAAACACCACACATATCCACCGAATCCTGTGCGCGGCTTGGTTCGGTCACCGAGCCCATAAACGGCTTGTCGCTCAGGGTCATATGGGCGTGCAGCATGTCCAGATGACGTTTGTTTACAGCCACATCCGTGGGTTCACAAACCGTGCCGCCCGAATGATGCAGCCATTTAGACATATAGCCCAGTTTCACAAATTTGCGAAAATCCTCCATCGTGGCATAGCGACGGCCACCAGCGGCATCACGCACAAAGGGCGGCCCATACACAGGCGCCAGCACAAGGCTATTGCCGCCCACAACCACATTCCGATCTGGATTGCGGGCATGCTGGGTATAGCTAGCGGGGGCCGTTTTGATCAATTCCCGCGCCAACCCACGCGGCAGGCGCACGCGTTCGCCCTGAACATCGGCCCCAGCATCCCGCCAACGTTGCAATGCCACGGGGTTATCAGGAAAGTTTACACCGATCTCTTCCAGAATCGTTTCCGCATTCCGCTCGATGATCTCCAAGGCTTCTTCATTCAAAACTTCGAAGTTGGGGATGTTGCGTTCAATGTATTTTGCTGTCTCAAAAGAAACGGCTGAACGTTGCGCGCGCCGCGCTGCTCCGCCGCCACCGCGTGTCCGACGTACTGGTTCTGCCATGATAAATTCCCCAAATCTCTGTATTTAGAATTCAGATACCCTTAATCCGCTGTCACGCTCACGCGGATTGCGGCGATGTAGGTAGAAAAGCGACATCTATACCAACTGTACCGGTTATTTTAACAACCTTACCGCCCTCGGAACGATGATATGCTGTGCTGGGCTCAAATCTACCTTGCCACCCTGCCCCTGCGCGCATAATCAGTGGGCATGACACAACATACCCATGACCGCCTCCTTATCATCGACTTCGGCAGCCAAGTGACCCAGCTGATTGCCCGCCGCCTGCGCGAGCTGAATGTCTATTGTGAAATCCATCCGTTCAACACGGTTGATGATGCTTTTTTGGATGCTTTTGCACCCAAAGCGATCATTCTATCGGGCGGCCCTGCCAGCGTTGTAAACGCCGATGCGCCGCGCCCGCCGTCATCGGTGTTTGAACGCAATGTACCTGTTTTGGGCATTTGCTATGGCCAGCAGCTGATGATGGATATGCTGGGCGGCAAAGTTGAGGGTGGTAAAATCTCGGGCGGTGGCGGCACTGCCGAATTTGGCCGCGCCTATGTGACGCCTGCGGTTGAAAAGTCCGATCTGTTGATGGGATGGTTCGCCACAGATCGCGAACAAGTCTGGATGAGCCACGGCGACCACGTCAGCGCCATTGCGCCGGGGTTCGAAGTGCTGGGCACTTCACCTCACGCGCCCTTTGCAATCACAGCGGATCAAAGCCGCAACTTCTATGCAGTGCAGTTCCACCCCGAAGTCCACCACACACCTAACGGCTTGAAGTTCTTTGAGAACTTCATCCGCATCGCAGGATTTTCAGGTGATTGGACCATGAACGCCTACCGCGAAGAAGCTATTGAGAAAATCCGCGCCACTGTCGGCGACAGCCATGTCATCTGTGGCCTGTCCGGCGGTGTTGATTCCTCTGTTGCTGCGGCGCTGATCCACGAAGCGGTTGGTGATCAACTGACCTGCGTTTTTGTTGACCATGGTTTACTGCGCAAAAACGAGGCCGAAGAAGTCGTGACCATGTTCCGCGACAACATGAACCTCAAAGTCATCTACGCGGATGAACGTGAATTGTTCCTAGGAGAGCTGGAAGGCCAGTCCGATCCAGAGACCAAGCGCAAAATCATCGGCCGTCTGTTCATCGACGTGTTCCAGAAATACGCCAACCAAATCGATGATGCCAAGTTTCTAGCCCAAGGAACGCTGTATCCTGATGTGATCGAATCGGTTTCCTTCTCTGGCGGCCCTTCCGTGACCATCAAAAGCCACCACAATGTGGGCGGCTTGCCCGAAAAAATGGGTCTGAAATTGGTAGAGCCATTGCGCGAATTGTTCAAAGACGAGGTCCGCGTGTTGGGCCGCGAATTGGGCCTGCCGCCGTCCTTTATTGGCCGCCACCCCTTCCCTGGTCCGGGTCTGGCAATCCGCTGCCCCGGTGAAATCACCCGCGCCAAGCTGGATATCCTGCGTGAAGCCGATGCCGTCTATATCGACCAAATCCGCAAACATGGTCTCTATGATGATATTTGGCAGGCGTTCGTGGCGATCTTGCCTGTGCGCACCGTGGGTGTGATGGGCGATGGTCGCACTTATGACTTCGCCTGCGCCTTGCGTGCGGTGACCTCGGTGGATGGTATGACTGCTGATTATTATCCGTTCAGCCACGAGTTCTTGGGCGAAACGGCGACACGGATCATCAACGAAGTACCGGGCATCAACCGTGTGACCTATGACATCACCTCAAAACCTCCAGGCACCATCGAGTGGGAATAAACACCGAAGTCAGCCTGACAGGCACGTTTACTTGCGTAACACAGGACGATGCCGCGCGCGTGCGTGCATCGCTTCCTCTGCATATCGCCCTGACGCGTGCCGAAACGGGCTGTCTTTCGTTTGAGGTTTTGCAAACCGCTGATCCGATGGTTTGGAGCGTAGCAGAGAGATTTATCGATTCTGCTGCATTCGATGCACATCAAACCCGTGCTGCTGCGTCGGTCTGGGCGCGTGAAACCGTTGGTATTGCGCGGGATTACAAGATTACTGGCCGCAAATGAACGTGATCTTGAAAGCTGCGTTGTGGATGTCAGGATCAATCGCGTCATTTTCCGTCATGGCGGTGGCGGGTCGCGAATTATCGGCGGACTACGACACATTCGAGATCATGCTCTACCGTAGTTTAATCGGCGTGATCATCGTATTATCTATCGTTGCTGCTTCAAACCGCTGGCATGAAATCCGCACCGATCAATTTGGTCGCCATCTGGTCCGCAACCTGTTTCACTTTACAGGCCAGAACCTGTGGTTTTTCGCAGTTGCCATCATCCCACTGGCACAGGTTTTTGCGCTCGAGTTCACATCACCTCTCTGGGTCGCAATTCTCGCGCCACTGCTGTTGGGAGAGCGGATGACGCGCTTGCGTGCTTTTGCTGCGGTGGCGGGTTTTGTTGGCATCTTGGTCGTCACACGCCCCAGCGTCGAGACCTTGAACCTCGGGGTTTTGACGGCTGCGGCTGCCGCGTTTTTCTTTGCCCTCACAAATATTCTCACCAAACGTCTCACGCACGACAACTCGGTCACGTCGATCTTGTTCTTTCTAACGACGATCCAATTGGGTCTTGGTCTGATCACCGCAGGGTATGACGGCAGCATCGCATTACCCACAGCCGCAAGCCTGCCCTATCTCGTGTTGGTCGGCTGCGCTGGATTGATAGCCCATTTCTGCCTGACCAACGCATTGGCAATCGCCCCCGCCACCGTTGTTGTGCCCTTTGATTTTGCCCGCCTGCCAGTAATCGCGATTGTTGCAATGTTTCTTTACGATGAACCGCTGGAAGTCTGGGTTTTTGTGGGCGCTGTGATGATATTTGCCGCAAATTACCTGAACATCTGGGCTGAGACGAAAAAACAGGCTTAAAAGTCACGTTTCCACTAGAAAGCCAACCTTACCCTAGGTAGTGCTAGGCATTCCCTTAATCCATGCGCTAGCATCCCTAAAGCCCTCATGTTTGAACATACAGAAGGGCTGAACACCACGTTTGGGAGGACGTTATGAAAAAAATTCTACTTGGCACTGCTGCCGTAATCGGCACCGCTGTAACTGCGCAGGCAGGTGGCTTGGACCGTTCTGGTCAGGACATCGGCATCATCTTTGAGAGCGGCAACCGTTTGGAACTGTCATACGGCAACGCACGTCCTGACCTTACGGGCCGCGATTTCCTCGGCAATAATGTCGATAACGTCGCTAAAAGCTTCGGCAACACAAGTGCGGGTCTACGCTATGAATTGAGCCCAAAAGTCTCGGTTGCGGTTGTGGTCGATGAACCCTACGGCTCCGATATTGTCTATGAAGGCAATCCCGCATCAACAATGCTCGGCGGGACCACGGCGACTGTCGACAGCTTTGCGGTGACCGCATTGGCACGTTACAAATTCAACGATTCGTTCAGCCTGCATGGCGGCATGCGCTACCAAGAATTGTCCGCATCGGTTGATCTGCGTGGTCTTGCTTATGGTGGCCTCAGCGGCTACCGCGCTGAATTCGACAAAGATGGGGCTGTTGGCTTTGTCGTAGGTGCCGCATTTGAGCGCCCTGAAATCGGGATGCGCGTAGCCCTGACCTACAACTCAAAAATCACCCATGATCTGGCAACCCGTGAATCCATGAATGGTACTTTGATCTCACAAGGCACCACCGAAATTGTGACACCAGAGACCCTCAACCTTGAGGCGCAAACAGGTATTGCTGCGGACACGCTGCTGTTTGGTTCGATCCGCTATGCCCGTCACGAAGACACGCAAGTCTCGCCGACGCTCTTTGATGCAAGTGTTGACCCAACAGTTTCAGGCTCCAGCATCACAGACATCGAAAACACAACCGATATTGAAATCGGCATCGGCCGTCGTTTCAGCGACAAATTCGCCGCGCAAGTCGCCATCGGCTATTTGGCAAGCAGCAGCGATTCACTTGTATCACCGCTTACCCCCACAAACGGGTCGCGTTATATCTCTGTCGGCGGATCCTACACGCTGAACGAGAGCGTCACGTTGAGCGGCGGCATCCGCTATACCAAATTTGGCGATGCCTACGCGGAAACAGGGACACCCGATGTAGCACGTGCACAGTTCAACGATAATTCGGCTGTCTCTGCCGGATTCAAAGTCGCTTACACGTTCTAAACCTACGCCAAAAACGGATCACAGCGGGCCTGACCAAGTGTTAGGCCCGTTTGCATACGACATCAGCCTTTACACGGACCATCATGACCCTTGGGCTGGCGATAGAGAACGGGCGCTGATTGACCCCTTGCTGCGCGCAGGCTAGGGAAGGTTAACCCAAAGCCGGAGGCACAATGCTCTATCCCGATGCAAAAAGCTGGAACGCAGCACCCCATAAATCGGTCATGTTTTTTGGCATGTCCGGTCTGGGTAAAACCCATGTTTCCAAGATGTTGGTACAACAAGGCGGGTGGTTTCACTATTCTATAGATTACCGCATTGGCACCTCTGGCATGCACGGCCATATCAAAGATAACCTAATCAAACATGCCATGCGCGATCCTTTTCTAGCAGAGATGCTGCGCGCCGATGCCATGTATATTGAACCGAACATCCATGATCATGATCTAAGCGCTGTCGCCGCCTATCTAGGCAAACCGGGGAACCCCACCAAAGGGGGGCTGCCGATGGAAGATTATAAAATCCGCCAGAGCCAGTTCCGCGAAGCAGAGATCACAGCCCTTTTGGATACGCAGACCTTCATCGCCCGTGCGCAAAACCTCTATGGTTATCCGCATTTTATCTGCGACACAGGCGGGTCCATCTGCGAATGGATTGACCCCGAGGATGAGAATGATCCGCTTTTGGCCAAACTTGGTGAACTTTGCCTGCCTGTCTGGATCAAAGGAGACGAAGCCCACTCCCAAGAATTGATCCGCCGCTTTGACCGCGCGCCCAAGCCAATGGCCTATCATCCAGACTTTATTGCCCGTGTCTGGGCGGAGTATCTGGATGAAAACAAACTGCATGCTGACGACGTCGATCCCGATACCTTCATTCGCTGGACCTATGCGCAAGCCCTAGCCCACCGTCAGCCCCGTTATGCGGCAATGGCGAAATCTGGCGTCACGGTAACCGCCGAGGAAATGCACGCCGCCACAGATGCCGAGGCGTTTAACGCCCTGATCGCATCCAAGCTGTGAACACAAAGCTGTGCGCGCCCTTGAGAGTAGACACCGTGCGATTTATCTATGATGTCCTATTCCATCGATGCCTGCCATTTTACTGTGATGTACGTTTGACAAAAAAGAAGCTGTCCCATGCCTATTAAAATCCCGTCTGCCCTGCCCGCCTACGACGTCCTCACCCGTGAAGGCGTTAGTGTCATGGACGAAGATCAGGCCGCTCTCCAAGACATCCGCCCGTTGCGCATTGCACTGCTCAACCTGATGCCTAAGAAAATTCAAACGGAAAACCAGTTCGCCCGATTGATCGGTGCCACGCCTCTACAGATTGAGCTGACCCTGCTGCGCATGTCAGATCACCAGACCCGCAACACTGCCGCCGAACATATGGAAAGCTTCTATCGCCCTGTGTCCGAGGTATGGGACGAGAAGTTTGACGGGCTGATCATCACAGGTGCGCCCGTTGAATTATTGGATTTCCAAGACGTGGACTATTACGCCGAACTCAAGCGTGTGATGGATTGGACACAGACCAATGTGCAATCTACCTTTGGTGTTTGCTGGGGCGCGATGGCGATGATCAACCACTTCCACGGCATCAAGAAGCACACACTGGAGGCCAAGGCCTTTGGGTGTTTCCGGCATAAGAACCTTGCGCCCGCTTCGCCCTACTTGAACGGGTTCTCGGATGATTGCGTGATCCCCGTGTCACGTTGGACGGAAACACGACAAGAAGAAGTAGACCAATGCCCGAGCTTAACCACCTTGTTGGGCAGTGACCAAGTGGGCCCCGCCCTGATCGAAGATCCGGCACACCGCGCTCTCTATATTTTCAACCACTTTGAGTATGATCGCGACACGCTCAAACAGGAATATGACCGTGACATCGAATCCGGCACGCCCATCAATGTGCCCGAAAACTATTATACCGATGATGATCCCTCTTTGCCGCCTGTGAACCGCTGGCGCAGTCATGCACATTTACTTTACGGGAATTGGATTCAGGAAATCTATCAAGCAACGCCATATGACATTGAACAAATCGGCACGTAGGATGGTGCTGCTCGCGGCTCTGCTATTGGGGTTTATCGCTGTGGTGCAATGGCGTGCCTTTGCCCGCGAAGCGAGTGCGAACAAGGGCTACCCTGCGCAAGGCCGCATCATCGACGTTGATGGTACGCCAATCCATGTGCTGGTGGCGGGCAGCGGTCCTGATCTGGTTTTGATCCACGGTGCCAACGGCAATGTGCGCGACTGGACGTTTGATTTTGTGGATCGTATCTCGGATCGTTACCGCGTTATCATGGTTGATCGTCCTGGGCTGGGATGGACGGGGCGTTTACCGGGCAAAGGTGGCGCATGGAACATCGCCTATGAAACACCGCAAGAGCAGGCCGCTGTGCTGCAAAAAGCCGTTTCAATTATTGGTGTTAACCAGCCTATTATCGCGGGGCACTCATTGGGCGGTGCCGTCGCCATGGCTTGGGCGCTGAGCGATCCTGAAAACACCGCTGCGGTTGTCATGCTATCCGCCGTATCCAACCCTTGGCCGGGCGGCCTTGGCTGGGTTTACTCTGCTACGTCCTCCGCATGGGGGGGCGCGCTTGTAGTGCCTATTGCCTCGGCCTTTGTGTCAGAATCCTACATCGCCAACAGCATTGAGTCGATTTTTGCGCCACAACTTGCCCCTGAAGGATATGCCCAGCATGTTGGCACAAGTCTGGTGCTGCGCCGCGAAACCATGCGCGCCAATGCCCAACAGGTGAATTACCTGCGGCCGTCGATTGTCAAAATGGCTGCACGCTATAACGAGCTGACGATGCCAATCGAGATTGTGCACGGTGATGCCGATACCATTGTACCACTTGATATCCACGCGCTGCCCTTGTCACAGAAGGCCCCCAATTCTGCCCTTACGGTTCTGCAAGGGATCGGCCACATGCCCCATCACGTCGCGCCCGACGCGGTTATACAAGCGATAGACCGCGCTAGCATGCGTGTGGGTTTGCGTTAACCGCATTAACATCGCATATTGATCCAAATCTTACTCAGGAGATCCCATATGGACCTGCCTTTTGACGGCGCAATTAGCGCTTATTATCAAGATGATGCACCTAAATCCGTGCATAATGCCATCAAATCTGCTGACAAGGATGATGTCCTGTCAGACACCTACCCGCATGATGAGCGGATGGACAAAAACGACTATGAGCGCGAGATGGATGCGCTTCAGATTGAGCTGGTCAAATTGCAAGCATGGGTGCGCGAAACGGGTACGCGTATTGCGATTGTGTTTGAAGGCCGTGACGCTGCAGGAAAAGGCGGCACAATCCGTCGTTTCCTCCTCAACCTTAATCCACGTAAAGCCCGTGTTGTTGCCCTGAGCAAACCCACAGAAACCGAACAGTCCCAGTGGTATTTTCAACGCTATATCAGCCACTTGCCTGCCGCAGGTGATATGGTTTTGTTTGACCGTTCATGGTATAATCGCGGTGTAGTAGAGCCAGTGTTTGGCTTTTGCACCCCCGACGAAAACGCGCAGTTTTTCATGCAAGTACAACCCTTTGAGCAAATGCTGGTCGAGGATGGTGTACATCTGTTTAAATTTTGGCTTAACGTGGGCCGCGCAGAACAATTGCAACGCATGCTGGCACGTGAGAGTGACCCTTTAAAGCACTGGAAATTATCTGGAATTGACGTCAAAGGGCTGCACCTATGGAACGAATATTCCGCAGCAATCCAAGACACGCTGACACGTAGCCATACGATTCACGCGCCGTGGACTGTTGTGCGCTCTGATGACAAACGCCGCGCACGTTTGAACGCCATCCGTACAGTGCTGCATCATTTTAATTATGACCGAAAAGACACTGACGCCATTGGAGAAATTGACACGTCGATCTGTGGCGGACCCGAGATTTGGGATGTCTAAACGCGGCTATCACCACGGCAACCTGCGCCAAGCACTGGTAGATGCAGCACTGATGCTGATTGAACAGCGCGGACCAACGGGGTTTACCCTATCCGAGGCAGCAAAGCAGGCAGGTGTGACCCCTGCGGCTGTCTACCGTCATTTTGACGGGCGTGAGGCGCTGATCGCCGAGGCTGCGTTACAAGGATACGAGATTTTTGGCGACCTGATGCAATACGCTTATGAGAGCCGCCAACCCTCGGCCCTGAAAGCATTTGAGGCCACTGGCCGCGCCTATCTGGCCTTTGCCCGCAAATATCCGGGCCATTACATCGCGATGTTCGAAAGCGGCGTGCAAATCAACCGTTCGGCAGCGCTGGCGTCGATTGCGAACCGTGCCAATGCGGTGCTGGAGCAAGCTGCCAGTGATCTCAGCCAACATATTCCGCCAGAAAAACGCCCCCCCGCCAGCATGGTGTCCGCCCATATCTGGGCGATGAGCCATGGCGTGGTTGAGCTATTCGCCCGCAACTCCCCCGGCCGCGCATCGCCATTCCCGCCCGAAGATCTACTTGAATCGGGGATTGGCATTTACCTGCGCGGCCTTGGCCTGATTGCACCAGACGCGTAAAATACGGCTACGCTAGAGGCTCTGCATCACTTGGGCTGCAATCTCAAACGAGCGCAGTCGCGCAGTGTGATCGTGGATTTGCCCCGTCAGGATCACTTCGTCAGGTTTGTATTTGGCGACCAGTTCTGCGAGTTGCCGCTGCACGGTTTCAGCGCTGCCTGTGGCCGTTATCCGCAAAGCTTGATCCACACCGCGCCGCAAAGCTGGCCCGATCTCGGCGTCAATATCTTGTACGGGCGCAGGCAGTTTCCCTGGCATACCGCTACGCAACCGCGCAAATGCTTGCTGGACCGAGGTCCGCAGATAGGCTGCCTCCTCATCTGTTTCCGCCCCGATCACATTCACGGCCAACATAAACTTGGGCGCAACGAGTGACTTCGAGGGTTTGAAATCACGGCGGTAGATATGGCTGGCGTCCTCCAGCGCGTCAGGTGCGAAATGCGATGCAAATGCATAAGGCAACCCGAAATGCGCCGCCAATTGCGCACCATAGAGTGACGACCCTAAAATCCACAAAGGCACATGGGTGCCTTGTCCCGGATGGGCCTGAACCGCTGCTTTGGGGTCAGCATCCCCAAGATAACGCATCAATTCGTCCACTTCGGCGGGGAAGTTGTCTTCTCCACTGCGGCCACGGCGCAGCGCCTGCCATACCGCGTGATCGCCCCCGGGTGCACGGCCCAGACCCAAATCAATCCGGTCCCCGTATAGGGTGGCCAAGGTCCCGAATTGCTCGGCTATTGTCAGCGGCGCATGGTTGGGCAGCATGATGCCACCTGCCCCCACACGGATCGTCTTGGTCTGACTGGCCACATGCCCCAGCAGCACGGCTGTCGCAGCCGAGGCAATACCGGGCATATTGTGATGCTCTGCCATCCAGAAACGGTGATAACCAAGGCGCTCGGCCTGTTGTGCCAAATCAGCCGTATTGCGCATGGCCTGCGCGGCAGTGCTGCCCTCGGGGACAGGACATAGATCAAGGATGGAATATTTCATGAGAGGTTCCTTTTCGCTTGATACAACTATAAGTACGCGCCGTTCGCCTTAAAAGGCCACGCGCCGAAAAACGCCACGTCTTTCGGCATGGCATTTATTTCGCGCTGCAATTTTAAAATTTCGTGACGCCTGATTATTTAGGCGCTTTGCACTCGGGATTGCCGAACTTTTTCAAACAGGTGTTTTGCGCACAGGCTTTGATCTGAGCATCGCGTCTGGGTTTGTTACGGTCCACCGTGCGCACCGCGGGCACGGAAAAGCTCTCAACCCGCATCACCTGATCGCAAATGGTACGATTGCCCTGAGGCCGACAAATGGTGCGCCCCGTCGGTACGCGTCTTGTTTCCGTCCGAGTGTACAACTCACGCTCAAGCCGTGGGGGGATTTTTGCATTCCATGTTGTACGGCACTGGCTCTGCTCTGCCCGATACTCTGGTGTGCCACAGGCTGCCAACATCAGTACGGCGCCGAAAATTCCGATTTTATAGAACATCATCTGTGCCTCTTTTTCTCTCATCATATGGCACAGGTAACGCCCTACACCTTTGATATGCAATAACAATGCAACCAAACCCGCAATCACAAACGAAAAAGGCCGCACCCTGCGGCGCGGCCTTTTCCAAGAAAGTCGTAAAACTTAACGCTTGGAGAACTGGAAGCTCTTACGCGCTTTTGCTTTACCGTATTTCTTACGCTCAACAACGCGGCTGTCGCGTGTCAGGAAGCCAGCGGCTTTCAATGCGCCACGCAAGGAGGGATCATACAGCTGCAGTGCTTTGGAAACACCGTGCTTAACCGCGCCCGCTTGACCAGAAAGACCGCCGCCTTTGACTGTCGCGTAGACGTCAAATTGGCCATCCGTACCGGTGATGCCGAAAGGCTGCTGCAGGATCATCTGCAAAACAGGGCGCGCAAAATATTCGTTTTGCGGCTTGCCGTTTACGATAACCTTACCGGAACCTGGCTTGATCCAGACGCGTGCAACAGCGTCTTTACGTTTGCCGGTTGCATAAGCGCGGCCGAATTCGTCACGAACGGGCTCACGTGGTGTCAGTTCAACTTCTGGAGTTGCGGCAACGCCGGCTACAGATGCGAGATCTTCGAGTGTGTTGATTTGATCAGACATGCTCATGCGCTCCGCGTGTTTTTCTTGTTCATGGATGCAACATCCAGAACGGTTGGCTCTTGTGCCTCATGGGGGTGCTCACCACCGGCGTATACACGCAGGTTGGTCATGATCTGGCGGCTCAGACGGTTGCCGGGCAGCATGCGCTTAACGGCCAAAGTCACGATACGCTCTGGGTGCTTGCCATCCAGAATGTCTTGCTTGGAGCGTTCTTTGATCCCGCCTGGGTGGCCGGTGTGCCAATAGAACATTTCTTCACGCTTCTTGCCGGTCATTTGGATTTTCTCGGCGTTGATTACGATGACGTTATCGCCGCAATCCATGTGAGGTGTGAAAGAAGGCTTGTGCTTGCCGCGCAAGCGCATGGCGATGATCGATGCCAAACGGCCCAGCACGATGCCTTCAGCATCAATGATGATCCATTTTTTGTCGATGTCTGCCGGTGTTGCAGAAAAGGTTTTCATGTACGGTAATCCCGCTAGTGTGAGACGGGACAGATGCCCCGATGTGATGGGCGGGTTATAACTATGGCAGCGGCCACGTCAAGCGGCACAAAATCCAATTAACCGTTTTAAATCAATGTCTTAAAATTAAGGTATCATTTTACCCCACAAAACAACACCTCAATCACTGGAAAATCCGGCCAAATGGTGCAATTCCCGCTGGCAGCCCGACGCGCTTGGACAATACAGTGCGGATATGTTGATGCCAATCCTCCCTTTCCTAGCCGCAATTGCCTTGTTTGTGCTGTCCACAGTTGCAGGCCTGCCGCAAATTCGAAAATTGATCGCGGTACGCGAGGCGCGTCACGAACTGCGCCGCGGATCGGCCAGCTGGATCAGAGGGATTGCAGGCTGGGCCGCCATTGCATTCTGGCTCATGGCCGTCTGGTTTTTTGCGACCATCATAGGAGATTGGGGGGTATCCGGCGATTTGGGGGCGGCTATAGAAAGATCATGGCTGCGCCTGCGGATATTGCTGGAAATCGCAGCGGCACTGGGGGATTCTGATTGATGACCGAGGATCATTCCGCGCTTAATTGCGTCACCTGTGGCGGGCAATGCCAGTATTCACCTACGGATCAGGCCTTGGCATGTCTCAGCTGTGGTGCGGTCTATAATCTGGCCCGCCCTGATGACTATCTGGCCCAAGAGGAATTCCACCACAATCCTGATCTACCTCAGACTGACACGCCCAACATCACCGCCAGCCAAACCCATCAATGCACAAACTGCGGCGGCGAGGTGGTTTTCACCGGCCCTGCCCTTTCCGAGAATTGCCCTTATTGTAACGGCCCCATGGTCCTGCAAAGCGGCGATGTCGGATATGACACCATGGCATTGATCCCGTTTCAGATAGAGGCTCCACTGGCGCAAAAATGCGCCCTAAAATGGGCTGCACAACGGGTGGCTGCGCCCAATGATCTGACCGAGATTGTGTCGGGCGCTGTTGTCTCGGGACTTTATGCCCCGTTCTGGACCTTTGACAGCTATGAAGCGGTTGATTATTGGGCGAAATACACAACAGGCAGCGGCGACAGCAAACGCACCCACACCACCTCTGGCAAGCTGGTGATGACATTCGACGATCTGCTGATGCCCGCGTCACCGCATGTAACACCTCTTATCCGCGACGGCATCTTACATGACTTTGATCCAACCGCTCTGCGCCCTTTCCGTGCAGGGTATCTGGCCGGGTTTGCCGCCGAGCGGCATCATCAAAGCGTAGCGCAGGGCCTGATTGCCAATGAGCCGGACAAGAAACTGCTGATCCGCAATCACATCAAAACCTACATCAACGAAAGCGGCGTGCATGATATTCGATACGCCACCGATACCACAGGCATCCATTATCGTCGTATTTTGCTGCCTGTCTGGATCTTGCACTATACCTACAATAACCGCGCCAAAAAGATCGTCGTTTCGGGCATAGATGGCCGTACCTTTGGCGAACGTCCTTATTCAATCTGGAAAATGGCGCTCTATTCTGGCGCTCTCACAGCGGCAGCCATGGCTTTTGGCATCATGTGGGGCGCGGCGGGCTGGCTCTAGACGCCGATTTCCTCGGTGGGATTATCCAGCAACTCGCGCAGGCGCAGCATTGCAGCCTCAAAGCTTTGTAAACTTACCCCTGCGTTAATCGCCATACGCACCGCATGTGGCGTTTGAGCATTGCGGGCAGCAAACTCCTCCGAGGCACGCACCCTAACGCCGCGGGTTTCGGCGGCACGGCAAAAGGCACTGGCCCGCCAGCCTTCGGGAAGGTTTAGCCAGACAAAAGGCACATCCGGGCGCCAACGTAAATCATACCCGCCAAGCGCGTTCACCGCCACTTTGACATATTCACCGATGCCCGCTTTGGTCCGCTCTGTGATCGCGTCAATTTCAGGGTGTAACAACAAGGCAGCAGCAAGATCGCTCATCGGGGTGGCCAGCCCGAAATAACCATGTTCAGCAGCACGGTGCAGCGCCCCTGTTTGGGCGCGTGGCCCAATGGCACAGCCAAGGCGTAGCGCAGGCGTTATGGATTTACTGAGCGAGGAAATATACCAACCGCGTTCGGGCGCAAGCTGGCGATAACCGGGTGCCTGCGCGGCCCCAATACGGTAACAGTCATCTTCTACGATTTGCAGGTCGAACTGACGCGCCACTTCTACAATCTGGCGCCTGCGCGCCAACGGCGTAAAGCCGCATGTGGGGCTGTGGACTTCGGGAGAAGTGCAGATCATCTGGCCATCAGGATACCGCTGCGCAGCGGCAGCAAGGGCAAGCGGGCACACCCCGTCTTCATCCATCGCCACAGGCACAACATCCGCACGCAATGCCGAAGCCACACGGCGAAACCCCGGATAGCACAGCTCTTCTACGAAGATCACCGGACGGCGGCCTTTCAGGATCGTTTGGAAAATCAACATGATCGCGTTCTGTCCGCCGTGTGACAGCACAATGTCGGCCTCGGTCAGCGGCCCTAATTGAGTATCGCGCAACCAGTGCAACATCGCCTCACGTGCAGGCTGTGCGCCGCGCCGCGAGGGGTAATGCATCACGCCGGACGGCGGATCATTTGCAACCTGCGCCAAAAGTGTCCGGATCAATTTGGATTGTCCGCCATTTGGCAGATGCGGCGAGAAGAGGCTCACCTCAAAGTTATCCCCCCCCGTTTGATGGGCGATCACATCCTCTTCCATCTCAAGATAAATCGCTGGGGGTGTCCCCTTGCGCGCCGTCACAAAAGTACCGCGCCCGACCTCAGCGGTCAGCACTCCCTCTTCTGTCAGCACGGTGTAAGCACGCGCCACGGTGCCCGGCGTCATTTCTAGCTTCCAACCCAATTCCCGCACCGGCGGCAGCTTATTCCCCGCCGCCAATTCCCCCGATGCGATGCCTTTGCGGATCGCCAACACCACTGCCCGGTATTTTGGCTTTACAGCCAGATCAACCTCGGGGGCCCAAATTGTATCCATTACAATGTTTCCATAGAACTGCTTGATTTTGTATTGTACCAATATTGTACGGCAATTTGCCAAATTGTGTCAATACAATTTTCAAGGAGATTTACCCATGACACGTGCAGTAACGATGAACTCTGATGCCCTTACGGTCCTTAACA
Organism: Sulfitobacter undariae; assembly: GCF_014196805.1. Lineage (GTDB taxonomy): Bacteria > Pseudomonadota > Alphaproteobacteria > Rhodobacterales > Rhodobacteraceae > Sulfitobacter > Sulfitobacter undariae. The sequence continues at coordinate 119,945 of NZ_JACIEI010000006.1, forward strand.
CAGCACGCAGCCTCCCGCTGCTGGCGGTGGTCAGCATCAAGTTTGCAGCCTGCGTGACAAAATGGGTGACCCGACGTCAAACACGACTGGCCCTAGATCAGCTAGAGGCATGGCAGCTTGACGATTTGGGACTTACACCTGCTGCGGCTTATGATGAGGCGCGGAAGGTGTTCTGGAAGGCATGACATCCCCGTGGTGCAGACCAGACCTCTTCACTTGGGCAGGGTTCACCCCTGCCCCTTTTTCATTATAAACCATCTTTTGATACAATCTTGGATTGAATCAAAATTGTACCCCTATCCGATCTTAACTGGTGGAATGGCGTAGGTCATTGTTGCCTGCGCCACGGGTGCTTCCATCCCTTCGGAATGTACCAATACATGTGAAACAGACAACTGGCGGCCCAGCTTAAGCAGCTTGGCGGTGGCAATTAAATCTACGCCCGCCGCAGGTTTGCGCATGAAATCCAGTGAACAATTGGTTGTCACCGCCAACGCCTTTGGCCCGATCATCGCCAGAGTTGCAATATAAGCCGACACATCCGCCAGCGCGAACATTGAAGGCCCCGATACGGTGCCGCCGGGCCGCAGATGTCTGTTTGCAATAATCATCCGCACCGTCACCTCGTTGGGTTTGATTTCCTCCACCCTGAAATCATCGGCCACTTGCTCAAACACCTGCGCCAGAAATGCGTTCATCTCCGGCACGTCCATCATCACTTTGCCTGTCTCGGCCATACTCTTGTCCTCCCCTAAGTATTGTAGGTACAGTTGCCCTAACGCTGGGAGGGCGCAAGATGGGAATTTTGGAAGTAACGCAACGGGACGCGGTCACACATCTGACGATGAACAGCCCCGAGCGCTTAAACGCGCTGAGTGACGAGATGCTTGCAGCGCTGCAAGAGACGCTGGATCAACTGGCAGATGATCCGACCTGCCGCGTCATCATCATATCAGGCCAAGGCAAGGCGTTTTGCGCGGGCCACGACCTGCGCCAGATGCAAGCCATGCGCCAGAATGAAGACGCAGGTGCAAGCGCATTTGCCGATCTATTTGCCCGCTGCACCAAAGTCATGATGCGCATCCAAAGCATGCCCCAACCCGTCATCGCCCAAATCCATGGCATCGCCACCGCTGCAGGCTGTCAGCTGGTGGCGACCTGCGACATGGTTGTTGCTGCCGAAGGTACGCGTTTTGGCGTGAACGGGGTCAACATCGGGCTGTTCTGCTCAACGCCGATGGTCGCGCTGAGCCGCAACATCGCACCCAAGAAGGCGTTTGAAATGCTGACCACCGGTGATTTCATCGACGCCACCCGCGCCGAGGAACTGGGGTTGGTCAACCGTGTGGTCGCGCCCGAAGCTCTGGCGACAGAAACGGCGGCTCTTGCGGACCAGATTGCAACCAAACTCAGCGCGGCGGTTCGGATTGGGAAACGGGCGTTTTATGAACAATTATCGATGGATACAGCCGCTGCATATGCCTACACTGGCGACGTCATGGTTGAAAACCTGCGTCTCAGCGAGACAGATGAAGGCATGCAAGCCTTCATCGAAAAACGCGCACCGGATTGGGATCAGTAACTGTTTCCCCCAGCGCTACGGTGTTTTTCCAAAGCGTCTGTCGAGATTAAGGCAAAATTAAGATAGTCACCTCACAAGTTTGTGAGGAATGGTGTAATGGTTAAACTGTCGTTTGGCACACTGGCTGCCGCCCTGCTGGGATTCGTGCCCGCAATGGCGGGTCCGCTGCCTGCTCCGGTCTCGGACGATGATTTTAACAGCTTTCCCCCCGAATTGGTCGAATTGGGCCGTGATCTGTTTTTTGATCCGATCCTGTCTGGCAATAAAAACATCGCCTGCGCGACTTGCCATCACCCTTCAATGGGAACATCTGATGCCATGTCGCTGTCATTTGGCGAAGGCGGCATCGGTTTGGGGATGGGGCGGCGTATTGATACGGCGAACGCCCCCAAAGAACGTATTCCGCGTAACTCGCCTGCTCTCTTCAATCTGGGCGCCAAAGAATTCACCGTCATGTTCCATGATGGGCGAACAGAGAAAAACCGCACTGCAATGTACGGTATCAGGATGCCAGCAGGCCGCACACTGGAGCGGCCCATGCCCTCGGCGTTGGCAGCCCAAAACATCCTTCCAATTCTATCCCCTTCGGAAATGGCTGGCAACGCAGGTGAAAATGACGTCGCAGATGCCGTGGCAGCCGAGCGGATTACAGGCGCAGGCGGGGCGTGGGGTATTCTGGCACGGCGCGTTGATGATATCCCCGACTACCGCCAGCGCTTTGCCGCACTGGGCACCGTTGGACTTCATATCAATGACATCGGCACAGCCCTTTCCGCCTTTATCAGCACCGAGTTGCGCGCCACAGATAGCCCCTTTGACAAATACCTTGCCAATGACGCAAACGCGCTCACCGAAACGCAGCTGGAGGGTATGGACCTGTTCTATGGCAAAGCCCGCTGTTCAACCTGCCACAGCGGCCCGTTTCAAACCGATCACAACTTTCATGCCATCGGCATGCCCCAGTTCGGACCAGGAAAAGCGGAATACGCCGTTGATAAAGGCCGCGGCATGGTGACTGGCGAACCAGAGGACATGTACCGTTTTCGCACGCCCTCCCTGCGCAACATCACCCAAACGGCCCCTTACGGCCATAACGGCGCTTACACCGATCTGGAAGACATGGTGCGGCATCATCTGAACGCGGTACAGGGCCTTGCCAAATATGACCGCAGCAATGCACGCCTGTCCAACGCATTGACCGTCGATGACTGGCAAGCAACCGATAACTTTGACGAGGTGATGCGCATTGCAGAAGCCATCGAGATCACCGATGTCGCATTGGAGCAAATCGAAATAGACAAAATTATGTCATTCCTCGGTGCACTCACGGATCCCGATGCGGGGAAACGTGGGCTTGGCGCACCAGTTTCGGTACCCTCGGGGTTGAACATGGATACCACGTCGCCCCCATCCTGATCTAAATCTACTTTCAAATCAAAGCCCTCGGCGTATTTTCGTCGGGGTTTTTTTGTTGTCCTCCAGATTGTTGCCAAATCAACAACGCAGTGTTGCCAGATTGCCTCTCGCAAATCGGGCAGCAATAAGGCACAAGTGAGGCACAGCAGAAAGTGCTGCCCTTTTTGGGTCGCCGCCGGCGGAAGATCCCTCCAGATCAGACTCTCATCTGATCCCCCTTCTCCCCGCAGCGGCGACCCCAAAACGAGCCACCTCCCCGGACAAATATCCCAACTTCAAATTCGAACATAGCTGTCACGCACCCTGTTGCACCGCTGCGCGTGCTGACATATCTGCACATCATGGATAACACATTACACATCATCGGCGGCGGAATGGCCGGATCAGAGGCCGCATGGCAGGCCGCCCACCTTGGCATCAAAGTGGTCATCCACGAAATGCGCCCGCAGGTGGAAACCTTTGCCCACCAAACCGGATTGCTGGGCGAAATGGTTTGCTCCAATTCCTTCCGCTCGGATGATAGTGAGCAGAACGCTGTGGGGCTGCTGCATTGGGAAATGCGTCAAGCCAACGGGCTGATCATGCAAACTGCCGAAAAGCACCGCTTGCCTGCGGGCGGCGCGTTGGCGGTTGATCGTGACCCCTTTGCGCAATCGGTGACAGATGCCATAATGGCGCATCCCAATATTTCAGTCGAATACGGTGAAATTACAGCGCTGCCTGATACGGGCCATTGGATCATTGCAACAGGTCCGTTGACATCAAGTAACTTGGGCGCCGCAATTGCAGCCGAAACAGGCGCGGAAGCATTGGCATTTTTTGATGCCATCGCTCCGATTGTCTACCATGACAGCATCGACATGAGCAAAGCATGGATGCAATCGCGCTATGATAAAGGCGAGACCGAGGAAGAGCGGACTGCCTATCTCAACTGCCCAATGGACAAAGATCAATATTACGCGTTCATTGATGCGCTTGCCGCAGCGGAAAAAACCGAGTTTCACGAGAATGAGACCGCGGGATATTTTGACGGATGCCTGCCCATCGAAGTGATGGCAGAACGTGGCCGCGAAACACTTCGCTTTGGCCCGATGAAGCCTGTGGGCCTGACAAATCCACATCAGCCTGACGTCAAAGCCTATGCCGTGGTTCAACTGCGCCGCGATAACAAACTGGGCACGCTTTATAACATCGTCGGTTTTCAGACCAAAATGAAATACGGTGCCCAAACCGAAGTATTCAAACGCATTCCGGGATTGGAAAACGCCAGCTTTGCCCGATTGGGGGGCATCCACCGCAACACTTTCCTCAACTCCCCAACGCTTCTGGATGGTCAGATGCGGCTGAAATCACGCCCTAACATCCGTTTTGCAGGACAGATTACCGGCGTTGAAGGTTATGTCGAAAGCGCAGCGATGGGATTGCTGGCAGGCCGCATGGCCGCTGCCGAGATTTTGGGCACACAGATCGACACACCTCCGCCCACCACCGCCACAGGCGCGCTGATCACCCATATTTCTGGCGGCGCTGAAGCCAAGACCTTTCAACCGATGAACGTGAATTTCGGACTTTTCCCACCTGTTGAGGGCCTGAAAGGCGGCAGACGTGGTCGGAAAGATCGCTACAAAGCCTACACTGATCGCGCCAAATTGGATTGGCAATCATGGCTAAGCACTGGACAAGAAGGTTAACGCCCTTAAAATAGAATTATGATCAAAACATTTTTGGACAGAATCTATACGGCGGATGACCCAGCAGATCTGCGCGCAATTTATCAAGAATGGGCCGCGTCTTATGACGCGGACATCACGGCAAGTGGCTATGCAACGCCGCGCCGCTGCGCCGAAGCATTAGCTCAGTTTGCTGATGATAAAACTGAGCCAGTGCTGGATTTCGGATGCGGCACAGGGCTGAGCGGCCAAGCATTGCGAGAAGTAGGCTTTGACACGCTAGACGGCGCTGATGTCTCTCCTAACATGCTTGAAAAGGCACGGGAAAAAGACATCTATCGTGATCTGGCACTTGTCGAAGAAGACATATCTATCGATACGCCTTACAGGCTGATGAGCGCTGTTGGCGTGATCGGCACGGGTGCAGGGCACATGACCCTTTTGAACACCTTACTTCGTGGATTACCTTCTGGCGGTAAGCTTGTGTTTTCGCTTAATGATTTATCTCTGGCAGAACCTAAAAACATCGGCATGTTGAATGACTGGCTTGATTGTGGTGCTGCGCGGTTGCTCTTTGCTGAACACGGTACACACCTCCCCGCCAAAGGGATCAGCTCCACCGCATATGTAATTGAAAAAGCTTGAGTTTTAAGACCAGATTCGCCCCATCTCCGACCGGGCCTTTGCATCTTGGCCATGCGTATTCTGCTCTGCTTGCCTATGATATGAGTTTGGCGGCACAGGGTGACTTTGTTCTGAGGATCGAAGACATAGACCAAACACGCGCCCGCCCTCAATGGGAGACGCAAATTTACGATGATTTGGCATGGCTGGGGATCAGATGGGCGCAGCCTGTGATGCGACAATCCGACAGGTTGGACACCTATGCAAAGGCGCTTGATACCCTTTGGGAGCAAGGGCTGCTGTACGAATGTCGCTGCACCCGCGCAGATATCGCCGCTGCGACTTCCGCCCCCCAAGAAGGTGCGCCGTTGCTGGGGCCAGACGGGGTAATTTATCCGGGGACATGCCGTGGCAAACACCAGCAGACGACTAAACGCCCAGTCGATGCTGTCTTGCGCCTGAATATGGCGCAGGCATTGCACCAAACCAGTCAAAACACGTCACAGCCAAACCCTCTTAGCTTTCATGAGGCCCTTCACCCCGATCACCGGGGCGTGGTGAAGGCCAATGGCCCACACATGCTGCGCAATGTCGGTGACATCGTTCTGGCGCGGCGCGATATGGGCACATCTTACCATCTATCTGTTGTGCTGGATGACGCAACCCAAGGGATCACGGATGTGGTGCGCGGTGCTGATCTGTTTGACGCGACGATAATCCACGTCATTTTGCAAAAAATTCTGGGATTGCCGACACCGACATACCATCACCACCGATTGATCCGCGATGAGAACGGCAAACGATTGGCGAAACGAGACGATGCACGGGCAATTTCCCTCTTCCGAAAAGAAGGCATAATGCCTACAGAAATACGTTCCATCACAATGGACTAAGTGGCAAACTTAATCCACGGATGTAAGATCAACCTCACCTTCAAGCGACACTTCGGTATAAAAACAGCTCCGCCGCCCTGTGTGGCATGCTGCGCCGACTTGGTTCACCTGCATCAACAGGCAATCACGATCACAATCGACTCTCATGTCGATCAATGTCTGAACATGCCCCGATGTGGCGCCCTTTGCCCAGAACTCTTGCCGTGACCTGCTCCAATACGTCACCTGACCGCTTTCCAGCGTCTTCATCACACTTTGGGCGTTCATCCAAGCCATCATCAGGATTTCGCCTGTCTCATGGTCTTGGGCAATGGCAGGGATCAACCCCGCATCGTTATAGATCAATGTTGCGGGGTCAAATGCCATGGTGTTGCGCCTTGTTCAAAAGTTTTTGCATCTGCGGGTTAACGGCTTATGTAGGGGATAAGCAAAGGAAATACCATGTCCAACGATAGTGATCTGATCAAGCTTTACTCTGGCCGCATACTCGCGCTGGCTGCGGATATTCCGCATCTGGGCCGTCTCGACGCGCCTGACGCCACGGTTACCCGTCGCTCGCCTTTGTGCGGGTCAACTGTAACGGTTGATGTTCAAGTGAAGGAAGGTCACCTCACTGCTTTGGGCCAAGACGTAAAAGCCTGCGCCTTGGGGCAAGCGGCTGCAGCGATCACCGGCGCCGCCTCGGAGGGTGCCAGCCTTGCGGCGGTGCAACTGGGGCGCGATCAGTTGAAGGCCATGCTGAAGGGTCAAGGCGGTGTGCCTGATGCCCCTTTTGACGGCTTTGAAGTACTGACCCCTGCCGTCGAATACAAAAACCGCCATGCCTCGATCCTGCTGAGCATTGAAGCCTTGGCCGAAGCGATGGAAAGCGCACAAGACGTCACATAAACCAGACGCCCGTCACAAAAAAAACGCCGCACATCCGGGACAGGATGGCGGCGCAGGAAAAGCGTTTCCCATGGGGACCCAGAGGTACGGTTTAGGGAAGGCAATTCCCTTAAATGTCACGAACAGGCAGGAAGTGACATGTATAGCGCATCAATTTGGGACAAATGCGCCGGTAAACCGACCCTAGCATGAGAGCGCAGGCAGAAAATCAAACAAGAGCGGGAAGATGCAAACCAACAACCAGCATAACAATCAATGCGGCAGCACCTGCTGCATCCTGCACAAGAGTGTCTTGTGAACGTTGTGCAATGGCTTTGACTGTTTGGTAGAAGGTCATGTCTCTCTCCGTTCTTTGTTGCACCTTTGTTCTCATATTCTAAAGATTCTGTAAAGAACTTTATGAGAACATTTGTGAACTTTTTAGAACATCCATACTAACCCACTGAAATCAAACGGATCGCCTCATCCTGCCGCATCAGCCACAATAGGAACCGCGCGGAACGCCCACGCGAACCTTCCAAACTCGGGTCGCTGGTAAGAAGCGCACGTGCATCAGACTGTGCCACTGCCATCAGATTTGCCTGCTTTTCCAAATCAGCAACTTTGAAACGCGGTACTCCGGACTGCGCCGTGCCAATCAAATCGCCCGTTCCCCGCATTTTCAGATCCGTTTCGGCAATCACAAAACCGTCTTCGGTCTCGCGCAGCACTTCGAGCCGTTGCCGGCCTGTTTCTGACAACGGGTTTTGGAACATCAAAAGGCAACTAGACGCCGCTGTCCCCCGCCCGACACGGCCGCGCAGCTGGTGCAACTGTGCAAGGCCGAAACTCTCTGCGCGCTCAATCACCATAATCGAGGCATTAGGCACATCCACGCCCACTTCGATCACCGTGGTCGCGACCAACAGCTTGGTATCTCCGCGCTGAAACGCCAGCATCGCCGCGTCTTTCTCAGCGGGCGGCATCTGGCCATGAACCAAACCAACAACGCCCTCACCCAACACCGCACGCAGCCGTTTAAACCGCGCATCGGCAGCCGTCAGATCGCTAACCTCGCTCTCTTCAACCAAGGGGCAAACCCAATAACACTGCCGCCCGTCAGCGATAGCCGCGCGCAGCCGATCAATGACCTGATCATAGCGGTCAGTGCTGACCAAAACGGTTTGGATCGGTTTGCGCCCCGGTGGCTTTTCATCCAGCACGCTTACATCCATGTCGCCGTATTGCGCCAAAGCCAGACTGCGTGGAATCGGCGTGGCGGTCATCACCAAGACATCTGCCTGCCGCCCTTTGCGGCCCAGTTCCAGCCGTTGGCGAACGCCAAATCGGTGCTGTTCGTCCACAACAGCAAGGCGCAAATCGTGGAAAACAACGCTCTCTTGGAACACCGCATGGGTGCCGACGAGAATATGAATATCGCCACGTTCAAGCGCGGCAAGCTTGGCTGCACGCTCGGCCCCTTTATCGCGGCCTGTCAGGATTTCCAGCACGACGCCCGCGCTCTCGGCCATCGGACGCAAGCCTTGCAGATGCTGCCGTGCTAGAATTTCTGTCGGAGCCATCAACACACCCTGCCCGCCAGATTCCACTGCCGCCAACAGCGCCATGAAAGCCACCAGCGTTTTGCCCGCGCCTACGTCGCCTTGCAACAGACGGTTCATGCGATGGGTTGTGGCCATATCCGCTGTGATCTCAGCAATGGCACGGCTTTGCGCCCCCGTCGGGCTATAGGGAAGACCTTCCAGCACTTTGCCTTGCAATCTACCTGTAGGCTGGGCCGCGCGGCCTTTTTTGCGGCGTTCAACCTGACGGGCCAAGGCAAGCGTGATCTGATGGGCCAGCAATTCATCATATGCCAACCGTTCTCGCGCAGGAGAGGTTGAAGTAACATCGCTTAGCGCTTGCGGCGCATGGGCCGTTTCACAAGCGGCTGCAAAATCAGGCCATCCCGTTTTGGTAATCTGACTGGGTTCAATCCACTCGCCCATCGGCGGGATTAACTGCAAAGCGCCGCGTGTCGCTTTGTACATCAGCTTTTGCGTGACGCCGTGGGTCAGCGGATACACTGGCTCAAAAACGGGGATGCTGTCGGCTTCTTCCTCGGCCACTGTGAAATCAGGGTGGACCATCTGCGGAACACTATCAAACAACTCAACCCGCCCAGAAACGATGCGGCGGCTGCCCTCGGGTAATTGTTGTTCCCAATAATTGCCGCGGGCATGAAAAAACACCAGCTGAAAGGTGGTCTGCGCGTCTTCGACGTGAATGCGGTATGCACCCGTTTTGTTGCGCGGCGGATAGTGTTTTCCAATGGTAACCGCCACCGTCAAGGTGTCAGGGAAATTTGCGCCCTGAACGGTTTCAATCAAACGTCGGTCAATTCCAGATTGTGGCAATGTGAACAACAGATCACGCGGCGCGACTACTCCCAAGCCAGAGAAGTTCTGCGCGGTTTTAGGGCCGATCCCCGTCAGCGTCTCCAGCCCTGCAAACAAAGGGAATAGCGGTTCTGGCCGTGTGCTCATAGCCCGTCAACCAGCCCAAGCCAGCCGTCTTCATCCAATATCTGGATGCCCAATTCTATCGCCTTCTTTTCCTTTGATCCGGCACCGGGTCCAGCAACCAAAATATCGGTTTTGGCGCTCACGCTCCCCGATACCTTTGCACCCAACCTCTCCGCTTTGGCTTTGGCTTCGGCGCGGGTCATCTTTTCAAGGGTGCCTGTAAACACCACGGTCTTGCCCGCAACAGGTGAACCAGAAGTGTCGGCGCGCACGGCCTCTTGGACATCCAGTTGCGCCACCAGCCGATTGATCGAAGCACGCTCTGCCTCTTGTGCAAAGGCACCGACAAGAGACCCAGCCATCACCGCGCCCATGCCATCAATACCAACCAAATCATCCCATGCAGCGCCCTCTTGCGGTTGCGCTGCGTCCATTGCCTGCTCCAATGCCGCCCATGTGCCATAGTGCAGCGCAATCATGTTTGACGCGGATTCGCCCACATGGCGGATGCCCAAACCAAATAACAGACGGGCAAGCGGGATTTTACGTTTGGCATCAATGGCAGCAAACAGCCCCGCCGCCGATTTATCGCCCCAGCCTTCGCGGTTCTTCAATTGCTGCACGCCGCTGCCGAAACGTTCTTGGAGGGTGAAGATATCCGCAGGTTCGGTCACCCATCCATCGGTATGGAACTGTTCAACCTGCTTGGCGCCCAGACCGTCAATATCAAAGGCGCCCCGCGATACAAAGTGCTTGAGCTTTTCGACAGCTTGCGCAGGGCAAATCAGCCCGCCCGTACATCTACGCACCGCATCCCCCGGTTCGCGGATGGCATCGCTACCGCATTGCGGACAGGTTTGTGGGAATTCAAAAGGCGTGACACCATCGAGGCGTTTGGTGATATCGACATCCGCCACCTTGGGGATCACATCGCCCGCACGGTAGACCTGAACCAGATCACCAATTCGAATATCTTTGCCCTCACGGATCACTTGGCCTTTGCTATCCAACCCTTTGATGTAATCCTCATTGTGCAGCGTCGCATTTGAGACAACCACACCGCCCACAGTCACGGGCGTCAGTCGCGCCACAGGGCTGAGCGCACCTGTGCGGCCCACTTGAATATCTATCCCTTCAAGGCGTGTCCAAGAAAGTTCAGCCGGGAATTTATGCGCGATGGCCCAGCGGGGTGTGGTCGACCGAAATCCAAGGCGGTTTTGTAACGCCAAATCGTTTACTTTGTAGACAACACCGTCAATGTCATACCCCAAACCCGCGCGCTGTGCTTCGATATCGCGGTAGTGGTTGATCATTTCCGTAGGTCCCGCGCAGAGCGCGGTCAGCGGGTTTGTCGAAAAGCCAAGTTTGGAAAGATGTTCAATCGACTCCCATTGTGTGTTCCCTAAGGGGGCCGAAATACTGCCCCAAGCATATGCGAAAAACCGCAAAGGTCGCGAGCGTGTAATCTCGGCATCCAGTTGACGTAGCGATCCCGCAGCAGCATTGCGCGGGTTTGCAAATGTCTTGCCGCCACGTTCTTCTTGCCTTGCATTAAGGGCCGCAAAATCCGCATGGCTCATGTAAACTTCGCCGCGTACTTCCAGAACCTCTGGCGCGCCTGTGATTTCGTGAGGTACATCAGAGATTGTGCGCGCATTGGCCGTAACGTTTTCACCAACCGATCCATCGCCCCGCGTGGCGGCCTGTACCAAGATGCCATTTTCATACCGCAACGAAAGCGAAAGGCCATCAATCTTTGGTTCTGCCGTGAACGACAGCGAAGCATCCGCAGCCAAACCAAGGTACTTACGAACAGATCCGTCAAACTCCTGCACATCTTCGTCGCTAAAAGCATTGGAGAGCGACAGCATGGCGACGCTATGGGTGATTTTTCCAAAGCCCGCTGCGACAGCTGCACCAACTTGATCACTGGGGCTGTCGCTTCGTTTGAGGTTTGGAAAACGCTTTTCAATATCTGCGTTCAGGCGTTTGAGCAGGTCAAATTCTGCGTCGGAAATTTCAGGTGCATCGTTGGTATGATACGCTGTGTTTGCTGCAACCAACTGCGCAGCAAGGTTTTCGAGCGCGGTCCGCGCCTGTTCTTCGTTGAGAGTATCTACGCAGAGTTCGGAAATGTCTGATTTGAGGGTCACAAAAACCTGCCTTCGGGTTGCCGCCTATCCGCATTTAGATAGGGATCAACCCGTGGCAGGTCTAGGGTGTTTGCACCCCTACTCCCAGCTTTTAGGCGCTGGCCGCGATTGGCATCTCTACCGGAGCGGGATCACGCAACACATAACCGCGTCCCCAGACAGTCTCGATGTAGTTCGAGCCTCCGGTGGCAGTGCTTAGCTTTTTGCGCAGCTTGCAGATAAATACGTCAATAATTTTCAATTCTGGCTCATCCATCCCGCCATAGAGGTGGTTCAAAAACATCTCTTTGGTCAGTGTCGTACCCTTGCGCAGGCTCAACAGCTCCAGCATCTGGTATTCCTTGCCCGTCAGATGGACTGGATTGCTTTCAACACTTACCGTTTTTGCATCCAGATTGACCGATACAAGTCCAGTATCAATGACCGATTGCGAATGCCCTTTGGAGCGGCGGATGATCGCATGAATGCGTGCTACTAATTCTTCCCGATGGAAAGGTTTGGTCAAATAGTCATCAGCGCCAAACCCAAAACCACGAATTTTACTTTCCGTGTCATCCGCCCCTGAAAGGATCAAGATCGGTGTTTCAATTCTGCTGACACGCAACTGGCGCAACACCTCGTGGCCGTTCATATCTGGCAAATCCAGATCAAGCAGAATGATATCATAATCGTATAACTTGGCCAGATCGATCCCTTCCTCACCCAGATCCGTCGCATAGACGTTAAGGTTGGCATGGGTCAGCATCAATTCGATGCTTTTGGAAGTAGTTGGGTCGTCTTCAACGAGCAGCACGCGCATTTTTTGTTCCTCCTCCGCAGAGTTTCAATAATTTCCTGCATTAACCGTGAACAAAAAAAGTTAACCACTCGTGAAGATTGTATCGGTCAATGATACCCCAACCTATGGTAGCCTATATTTTTGCAACATTGTAGCCTTCAATGCCCCTTCTCCATGGCTGGACACCGCACGTACCCATTCAATGAATTCATCTTCACTTAGACCGTAACGCGCCAGGGCTTCATCTTTGCTTAACAAGCCGTAAAGAACCCCCCGCACCACCGCCGCCTTGCGTGACGCCACCCACCTGCGCGTCGTGGCAGCAGGCAAATCTGCAAGGGTCATAATTGTTCCATCGGCCGTGTTTACCGAACGCGGGCCATCGACTTTCTTTAGATACATTACTCACCACCGTAATCGTTTCACCGTTACAAATGCAGTCAGCCCCTTAAAGACAAGTAAAGCCCCCCCTTGTGAGTAGTTCACATTTTCCTATATTCCATTAGAGTACTTCCCCGAAAGAGTAAGCCCCCATGCCCCTAGATCAACTCCCGCCACTCAACTCACTCGGCTTTGCAAAAGCGCCTGCCGATACCCGCGTGGTCGTCGCAATGTCAGGCGGGGTCGACAGCTCGGTTGTGGCCGCGATGCTGGCCGAAGAAGGATATGATGTGGTTGGCGTGACGCTCCAGCTCTACGATCACGGTGCTGCGCTGGCTAAAAAAGGCGCGTGCTGCGCGGGGATTGATATCCACGATGCGCGCCGTGTGGCCGAAGATATGGGCTTTCCTCACTACGTTCTTGATTACGAAAATGTGTTTAAAGACGCGGTGATAGACGAATTTGCTGACAGTTATCTGGGCGGTGCAACCCCCGTGCCGTGCATCCGTTGTAATGAGCGGGTCAAGTTCAAAGATCTGTTGGAAACCGCCAAAGACCTAGAAGCCGATTGCATGGCCACCGGTCACTACATCCAGCGCATGATGGGCGAAAATGGCGCCGAACTACATGCCGCCGCTGATGCCAACCGCGATCAAAGTTACTTCTTGTTCTCCACCACGCCCGACCAATTGGATTATCTGCGCTTTCCCTTGGGCCATCTGCCTTCTAAAGACGCGACACGAGCGCTGGCAGAAAAATACGGCCTGCGGGTGGCGAACAAACCTGACAGCATGGATATTTGCTTTGTCCCAGATGGCGATTATGCCTCTGTTATTCGCAAGTTACGGCCCGAAGCTGCAGCACCGGGTGACATTGTAGATACCGATGGAAACGTGTTGGCAAAACATGATGGCGTGATCAATTACACGATTGGTCAGCGCCGTGGTCTGGGAATTGGTGGCTTGGTTGATCCCTTGTATGTGGTGCGTCTGGATGCGGATCGCCGCGAGGTTGTGGTGGGCCCGAAGCACATGCTAGCCACCCGCACCGTGCCGATCAAAGAGGTGAATTGGCTGGGGGATGAACCGCTGATGTCACGCAAGGAATGGCATGTCGCAGTGCGCGTTCGCTCTACTCGCCCCCCCACAGACGCCATTTTGCGCCCTATCTCTGATACCACTGCCGAAGTCGAATTGGTCAACGCCGAAGAAGGGATCAGCCCCGGACAGGCCTGTGTCTTCTATGACCCCGATAGCAGCCGCATCTTTGGTGGCGGCTGGATTCATCGCGGTTAAAACAGGCAAATATTGATCGGATGACCTCTGTTGTCCGATCAATTCAATTTAAATACCACTCATTTTACGGTTCCGCAGTGCCGAACGGCTGGCAGTCGGTCGTAAGATTTCCCGAAATCTCAGATGAGCGCTTAGCCGATTCCATCCAAAACGGCCTGCGCGGCCCGTAATCCGGGGGCTGTGCCACCCTGCCCCAAGCGCTGCATCGTCAGGGCCAGCGCTGCATGTTGCCCATCAGGAGCAGCCATAACGTCACTGATCGACTGTGCAATCTTGTCTGGGCGACAGTCTTTGCCAATACATTCTGGCACGACACGTGTATCCGAAACCAAATTTACCAAGGTAACAGTGTCTACCAGCAACATACGCCCGATGATAAAGCGACTCAGCGGGCTCATGTCATAAGCGATCACCATTGGCGTATCCGCCGCAGCCAGCTCTAATGACACTGTGCCTGATGCCGCAAGTGCCACATCCGCCGCTGCAAACGCAGCACGTTTTTCATCCATCGCGATATTATAGTCACCCGTGCGCGGGTCCAGCACGGTTGTCTCCGGCCAATCCGCCGTCAGGGCCAGAACCGCGTCGGCCACAGGTGCGGCGGCAGGCACGATTATTTTCAATGTCGGATGCTGCGCCTTAATCTTGGCGACAGCAGCGGAAAAGGCCTCTCCCAGCCGCGCCACTTCAGAGCGACGCGAGCCAGGCAAGACCAGAAGCATCGGCGCATCCCCGATGGCATGGGTGGCCCGAAAGGCAGCGACATCCGCAGATGTTGCAACAGGCTCGGCCACAACAGGGTGACCCACGAAATCACAGCGCATGCCAGCAGCTTGCATATATGGCGGCTCAAAAGGCAGCAATGCCAAGACCTGATCGATATGACGTGCCATTTTTGCAGCACGTCCAGCACGCCATGCCCAAACCGTGGGCGCAACGTAATGAACCGTGCGGATTGTACTGCGGGCTTTGACCAATTTGGCCACGCGCAAGGAAAAGTCCGGGCTGTCGATAGTGATCAAAACATCGGGCTGCATAGACAGCACCGCATCCGCAGTCTGTGTAATACGGCGTTTCAGGTGGCGGTACTTCGGTAAAATCTCAGCCAAGCCCATCACGCTCAACTCGCTCATGTCAAAGCGGCTGACCAGCCCTTCGGCTTGCATCAACGGGCCGCCAACGCCTTCGAACACAACGTCAGGTCGCAAAACCTTGAGCCCTGCCATCAACGCCCCGCCCAGTTTATCTCCGGAGGGTTCACCAGCCAGAATAAACACACGCAAAGCGGTCACGCGCCCGTCCG
This sequence comes from Sulfitobacter undariae, assembly GCF_014196805.1. Taxonomy (GTDB): domain Bacteria; phylum Pseudomonadota; class Alphaproteobacteria; order Rhodobacterales; family Rhodobacteraceae; genus Sulfitobacter; species Sulfitobacter undariae. The sequence goes on from NZ_JACIEI010000006.1 coordinate 135,432, forward strand.
CGCCCAGAAGACAAGCCCAAGCGCATCAGCACGTTCCGCGCATTTTTCAGGGTGCAGCACCAGAACATCGCCTGCATCTACCACGACGCCGCGCAAACCCGCTGCATGTGCAGCCACCATGGTTTCGGGACCAACGGTCGGCAGATCAACCTTGCGGGTTTGCTTGGCCTTAGGGCCTTTGAATAAAATACCGTCTTTGACCTTACGCAGATCACCTAGCATCGCATCCGTACCGCGCACGTCCTCCATGGCGACCACACGACCCGCTGCCACAACACAGGCCTGACCGATGTCTTTTGGTGACATCTCAAGGATGTGATTTGCAGCGACTTCAGCATCCTTGCGCATCTGCGCATCTGGCCATTCGGAACCATAGACACCGCCCTGCGCCAACAAATTTGGCGCGATTTCATGGGCGGCCAAGACTTCAAAACCCGTTTTTTCAAACAGTTCAACGATCACACGCAACGCGCCATCGTCACCCGACTGTAATGCTTCCATAAACAGGGGCACCAAGGGGGCAGTTTCGGCGTCTAGTTTGGAGGGGTCCAACGCAGGACGCTCTAACGCGCCAACAAAGCACACCTGTGTGATGCCGCGATTGCCAAGTTCAAGCAGAAGCGAACCAAGCGTTTCCAAACGGAAGGTCAGATCAGGTATGATCCCCTCAACTGACAGCCCCTCATACCCACAGATCAAAGGCGGCGTATCCACCGCCCCCGCAACCAGTGCTGGCAGATCGCCACACCCTACTATCAGCGCCAAAGTCATTTTGGCGTCAAAAAATGGCGGCCTGTATCGGCCAATACAAAATCAACGATCTCGGAGACATACTCACTCGAAGTTTCAGCGCCCAACCGCTCGGCGCGTTCATGGAAGGTGCCCTCGCCCTGAGCCAACATTTGAAAGGCAGCCCGCAGCGCAGTAATGTCACCCCGTGACACACCACGGCGTTTCAAACCCACGAGGTTAAGCCCATCCAGATGCCCACGTGGTGCTTGAACAAGCCCGTAGGGGATCACATCATTGGTCACCATTGTCACAGCGCCGATGATTGCCCCACGGCCCACACGGACCCATTGATGAATACCGGACAATCCACCAAGGATCACATCATCTTCGATCACGCAATGTCCTGCAACAGCAGCATTATTCACCACAACCACGTTATTTCCAATGATCGCATCATGCGCGATATGGCAGCCTGCCATAAACAGATTGTCATCACCGACGCGGGTCACGCCGCCCCCACCTTCGGTGCCGCAATTCATGGTCACGTGCTCACGGATACGGTTGCGTTTACCAATTTCAAGGCGGCTCGCCTCGCCTTTGAACTTCAAATCCTGCGGAATTTCGCCGATCACGGCAAAGGAAAAGATCACGGTGCCTTCGCCGACAATCGTCTGACCCGAAATCACCACATGCGACTTCAAAACGACATCTGCCCCCAGCACAACTTGGGCACCGACCACGCAAAACGGGCCAACGCTGGCGCTTGGATCAATCTGTGCGCCGTCCTCAATGACCGCGCTGGGATGGATTGCCATTATGCATCCACCTTTGGCAGATCAAGCATCGCCATAAACTCGGCTTCGGCAGCCATTTCGCCATCAACCGTCGCCACACCTGAAAATTTCCAGATTTTACCACCCGGTTTGCCGCGCAAAGTTTTCACATCCATGCGCAAGACATCACCGGGGACAACTTTGCGGCGGAATTTACAGTTATCAATCGACATGAAGTAGATGAGCATGTTGCGGTCCAGTTGATCTAGTGCAACACCGATCATAACACCCGCAGTCTGAGCCATCGCTTCGACGATCGTAACACCTGGCATGATGGGCGTGCCCGGAAAGTGCCCCTGAAAATGCGGCTCGTTCATCGTGACATTTTTATAGCCTACAGAAGACTGCGTGCCATCGATTTCTTCGACTTTGTCCACCAACAAAAATGGATAGCGGTGCGGCAGGATACGCTGGATGATTTGAATGTCAGCGCGCTTGAGGTCTTGTGTCATGGTGGTCCTTTCGGGATCTTTGGCACAACAGCTATCAATTGCTTCAATCGGGAGCAAGATGCAGGCCATGTCAGTCTTGTGGTGGGGATGCCTGAAGGGCTGGTGGCAGCTTGATATTTGTACCTTCGCCCAAATCATCATTCAGCCGCTGAATGGCGTCCTCGGTGATATCACTGCTGGCAGCGCTGGAAAATACTGTACGTCGATCCAAGACAACAGAAACGCCGATCTCTTTCATTAGGGTTTCGATCACAGGCGCCGCTGCGTTTAGAAATACGTCGCGTTCTTGTCCCAGTAATGCATTAAGCGCACGGGTTTTAGCGGCCTGTGCCTGACGTGTGGTTTGTACACGTGTATCAAACGCATCCGCTAAAGGGCGGAAATCAGTGACCGACATTGTTGCGCGCAAGTCAGTCAGCTCTTGCTCCGCATCCGCTAGATCGGCTTCAATCCTGCGGTTTTCGGCAGCCAGCTCATTCCCCGCCGCCTCAACTTCACGTGCGACACGTTTACCGAAATCACTGTTCAGAAATAATTTCTCGCGGTCAATAGTAACAACGGTAGATGCAGTGGTCCCCAATTCTTGCGCGGCAATCGGGGCTGCACCAAGCAGCCCCGCAACGACAAAAACCAGTTTGATCACCTTACGCATGGGTTAAAATTGCGTCTTAAGTGTCACTTCAAACTTCTGTTCGCGGTCATAGGTTTCTTTTTTGATCGCATCAGACAGGTTGAACTGCAAAGGCCCCATCGGGGTATCCCAATATAGACTGACACCGACAACGTGGCGGAACGATCCGCTTTCGCCGTCGACCGTCGCACCATTGAGGTTCACGTCAGATAGATCCCAAAGGTTACCAACATCATAGAACAGGCCGCCTTTGATGCCGTACTCTTCTGGCAGGCCCAGCGGGAATTCCGCCTCAAGTCGACCAACAAGATACATGTTACCACCCAGCGTGTCATTTTCGGTAGCGCCGGTATCACGAGGACCAATGCCACCTGGCTCAAAACCGCGCAACTGTGACGGTGTCAGGATAAAGCGGTCGATGGCACGATTGGCGCCACTTTGCCAAGCGATTGCGCCCCCTTCAAGGGTTGCACGTAACGTGAGTTCCTCGTTGAAGAATTTTTTCTCACCAATGACTTTAGCAACCGAACGGATGTATTTCTGATCGCCACCAACGCCAACAAAGTCCTGACTAAAGCGGAATAAAACACCTGCATTTGGGTCAAGCCCTGTGCGGCGCGTATCATAGCTGTATTCATACCCCACCGAGGAACTGAAGAGTGCGCCAGCATCGATATCAGCGGTAATAGCAGCACCCTCAAAGGCCGTACCGTCATCATTTGCATCTTGCGCAATGACTTCGTTTCTCTCGGCAGTATAGCGCAACTGCAAACGACCATTTTCACTCACTGGGAATGACAAGCTTGGCTGGAATTTCAGCGACTCACTGTCATAGGTCGAATAAGAGGAATTTGCCTCGGTATAGTCCAGTTCCAACCCGAATCCGACATCCCGCCCAAGAAAGGACGGCTCAAAAAAGCGGAATCCATAGCGACGCGCTTCGGAGGCGGTAGACACGTTCATATTGACCGTCTGGCCACGGCCCAGAAAGTTTTGCTCTGCAAAGCTGATCGCCACACCGGGGCCATCCGAACTGGAGAAAGAGGCACCGAAGTTCAAAGAGCCGGTCGGCTTTTCTACAACATCGACGTCAATCACAACTTCTTCGGGCGTCGATCCCTCACGTGCGTTAACTTCGGCGTTCTCAAAGTACCCCAAGGCGCGGATGCGCTCCGCAGCTTGACGGATTTCACGGGGGTTAAACGGGTCACCCTCAACGCTGTCAAACTGGCGACGTACAACGCGATCAAGTGTCGTTGTATTGCCCTCGATGTCGATGCGTTCGACAAAAATCCGTTGTCCGCGTGAAAGCACAAACTCGACATCCAGCGAAAGGTCACGGTCGTTACGGGTTACCCGTGGTTCGACGCGCATGAAGTCTACGCCATCCCGAAGGGCCTGACGCTCAAGCCGTGCGATGTCTGCCTCAACAAGTGAAGGAGAGTAAACGACGCCCGGCTTAACCTTAATCAAAGCCGCGTAAGCATCCCCGTCAACATTAGGCATTTCTGAGGTCACAGAAACCTGCCCGAATTTAAACTGCTGGCCTTCTTGCACGTTGAAACCAACAAAATAGCCGTCACGTTCTTCGGTCAACTGGGCATTCACCGAGTTTACGCGCATGTCGACATAACCGCGCGAAAAGTAGAAATCCCGCAAAACTTGCTTATCGAATTCGATCCGGTCTTCAACAAACGTGTCGCGGCGCACAAGGCTGCGGAAAATGCCCGCTTGCTTGGTTCCCAAAACGCGGCGCAGACGGCGGTCCGAATACTTTCGGTTCCCGACAAAGCTCAGACGTTCAATTTCGACGTTATCGCCTTCAAAAATTTCAAACACCAGATCCACACGGTTCTGGTTGCGTTTGATCACTTTAGGCTGGACCCGCGCTGCGATACGCCCATCATTGGAATAGGCCTCGGCAATGGCGTTTGCATCTTTTTCGGCTGTCGCGGGATTGAAAACACGGCGCGACATCGAGCCGATAACGGCTCCCAACGCATCGTCTTTGATCCGCTTGTTACCCTCAAAAGAAATACGGTTGATCGTCGGAAGTTCGACCACTGTAATTTTGAGCGTCCCTCCTTGAGGAGAGATTGCGACGCTTTCAAACAAGCCCGAATTATTCAGACGCTGATAGGCATCGTTCAACTGACCAGCACTGACGGCTTGGCCTCTGGCGATTCCAGCCTGTGACAGGATCGCACTGTCACCGATGCGCTGGTTTCCCTCAATATTCACTGTATTGAACTGATACTGCTGCGCGGATACCTGCGCCGCTGGTATCATCCATGCAGTTGTTACTAAAAGAGAAAATGCCAGACTAGTCATGCCAGTCTTGAAAAATTTCTTATGCTCGAACGCACCGGATGTGCGTGTCTTTGACCCCAGGTTCATGGTTGTTACCCAATTTTTATGTACACCGTTAGATACTGACTACCTGTAGGGCGCACGGTTGTCAAAACTAAGGGGCGTTTTTTCATACGAAAAAGGCCTGCGTGTTACGCAGACCTCGAAATCTATAGGTTTTGGTGCCCGAAAACTAAAGCGAACCCAAATATGCACCCAAGCAAAGCGCAAAAGCAATCGTGCAGAAATACAGAACCCGATCCCAATTGAGCTCCAGCAACACACCCAATCCACGGTAACTTTTTGCAATCATCGCCATTGATTAGGTCCTCACCAGGTTACGTTTCATTGCTTGTGAGCGTATGGCGTGAAAATAGGACAACAACGTGCCCCAAATATGTCAAAAGCAAGGCGATTGCCCTGCTTTTGTTGCTTCATATGACTGTGATGCGGGTTTAGGGACAGAAGATGTCATTAAACAATGCAAATAACATCAACCCAAGCACCATTGCGATGCCGATGCTCATCAACACCTGTAGCACTTTATCGCTTGGTGGCTTTCGCGCCACGGCTTCATAAGCGTAAAAGACCAAGTGGCCACCATCAAGTGCGGGGATCGGGAAGAGGTTCATCAGACCAACAGCCGTGCTGAGCACTGCGATGAAGTTAATAAAGCTCAGCGCGCCCTGACTGGCCATTGTTCCAGAAACTTGGGCAATTCCAACAGGGCCGGACATGTTGCACGAGCTGATCGCCCCTGTCACCATATGCCAAATCCCCGAGAAGGACCCGTTAATAATACGCCATGTTCCTGCCAAACCGCTTTGGATGGCCTCACCGAACCCTGCGGTTTCAGTAGCTCCCGTAATGGCGCTATCGCTGGAGATGCCAATGCGCAAAGCCTTGGAAAAGCCGCCATCAGCCTGCGGTTCATCAATTGATTTTGGCGTCAGCGTAAATTGCAACATCTCGCCATCACGCCAGACATCCAGCAAAAGCGGACGGCCATCGGAGCTTTCAACTGCATTTTTGAGTTGTATGAAAGCGAATGCCTTTTGCCCGTCAATGCCCGTGATGACATCCCCGCTGGCAAGCCCCGCCTCAAGTGCAGCGGTCTGTGGACCAACACGCCCGACAAGCGCGGGAAGCGGATAAGGTCCGGGCACAGTTAATGTCGTACCGTTACGCTGCACAGTATAGTTCAGAACCGGTTCCAACGGGAGGCTGTCCCAGAACGCACGGTATTCTACAGGTTGCGAGACCGACGGCATTTCACGGCCCGCGATGCCTTGTATGACATCGCCCTGCTCCAAGCCTTCGATTTGCTCTGGCAGCGGTTTAATTGCCTCCACGGTCAAGGGATCACTGACTGAACCAAGGCTGAGCGCAATGCCCGTAAACACAATGATAGACAAAGCAAAGTTGAAAACTGGTCCCGCAACAACGGTCAGCGCACGTGCCCAAAGCGGGGCGCCATGCATGGTTTCACGCAGACGTACGGGATCAGCTGCAACATCTTCCATGGCCTCTTCGTCTTTGCCAGATGCCGCATTCGCGTCGCCTGCAAATTTCACGTAACCGCCAAAAGGAAGCGCTGCGATCTGCCACTTGGTCCCGCGTTTATCAAAGCGCGAATAGATCACCGGACCAAACCCAAGCGAGAAGACATCCGCCTTGATTCCACACCAGCGGCCTACAATGTAATGACCGTATTCATGAATCGCGACAATCACCGACAATGCGATGATGAACGCTGCCATGGTCCAGACAAAACCGCCGAATTGCGGAATTAGTGTTGAGATATCCAATGCTCTACCCTGCTCTTTATTCTATTATTTAACGCGTGCGGTCTTTGATCACACCAACCGCAGCCTTTCGTGCCAAATGGTCTGTTTCAAGCACGTTATCAAGGGTCATGGTGTCATCAATATGGCCGCCTTGTGCGTCCATTTGCTCTAAAACCTGCGACACAACGTCCGACATTTGTGTAAACTTCAGATGCCCTGCAATAAAACCATCCAGCGCCGTCTCTTTCGCGGCGTTGAAAACAGCACCACTCAGCCCCCCCCGCGCCATGACTTCGCGCGCAATGCGCAGCGCGGGCCAACGGGCGTCATCAGGTGCGCGGAATTCAAAATTGCCGATGGCCGCAAGGTCCAACCGCTCGACAGGCAAATGACGACGGGTGGGATAATGCAAGGCATAGCCAATGGCGTGGCGCATATCAGGCGGCCCGACGTGGGCCATCAGCGCCCCGTCCTTAAATCCGACCAACGCGTGAATCATACTTTGCGGGTGGATCAACACCTCGATCTGGGCAGGATCAACGCCAAAGAATTCACGTGTTTCAATGATTTCCATAGCTTTATTGAACATCGATGCGGAATCAATTGTGATCCGCTGCCCCATATCCCAATTCGGATGACTGGAGGCTTGGTCCAATGTGGCATCGGACAGGTCCGCCAGCGGCCAGTCCCGAAATGCACCACCAGAAGCGGTGATGATGATGCGCTCAACCGCTGCTATATCTTCGCCCACCAGCGCCTGAAATACCGCCGAATGTTCACTATCGACGGGTAGAATTTGCGCGCCATGCGCCCTGCCCGTTTCCAGCAATAATTTACCCGCACAGACCAAGGATTCCTTGTTTGCCAGCGCCAGCGTGTTGCCCTGCGCCAATGCCGCCATGCCGGGCGCTAGTCCAGCAGCGCCAACAATAGCCGACATGATCCAATCGGCGGGACGTGTGGCGGCTTCAGTTATGGCAGTGCTTCCTGCGGCGGCAGCAATCCCGCTGCCCTGCAAGGCATCGCGCAACGCATCCAGACGGGATTCATCCGCCGTCACAGCAATTTGTGCTTTCAACGCTTTAGCATCTTCCGCCAACTGATTGATATTGCTGGCCCCTGTCAGGGCGACAACCTCATATTCATCAGGCGCACGTTTGATCAGATCAATCGTGTTTTGCCCGATCGAGCCTGTTGCCCCGAAAATGCTGACCTTACGCATGGATCAACCCAGCCCGGGGGGAAACCCGATGAACTGACCCACAATCAGCAAAAACACAGTCGCGCCCAGCATGCCGTCAAATCGGTCCATCAAACCGCCATGGCCAGGGATCAGGTTTGAGCTGTCTTTAACACCTGTTTTGCGCTTCATCGCGCTTTCTGCGATGTCGCCCATCTGGGATGCCATTGAAACGGCAACAGAAACACCGATCAACTGCATGCTCACGTCGCTATAAAGCGCAAAAAAGTAGCCGACAATCGCAGCACCGACCCAGCCTGAAGCCGTACCAGACCATGTTTTTTTCGGGCTAACGGCTGGCCAGAACTTGGGCCCACCGATCATCCGCCCTGCAAAATAGCCCACAACATCGGTCGCGATCACAACGATAACCAACCATAGCATCCAACTGACGCCCATTTCATTGCGTACTTGTGTCATGCCAAATCCTGACATCAGGATCAAAACCGTAAAACACATATAAATCGTGCGGTTGCGTTCCAAATACCCGAAACCTGCCAGTGCAGGCGCCAGTAACAAAGGCAATGCAAAGCCCACAGGCAAATAGATGGACGCAAACATGGCAAGGCCTGTTGCAGTACCCAAAAGCGTCTGTGCTTGGGCCGTGCCCGGCCGTAACATGCCGACAAGTTCCCAGACCATCAGGCCGCAAATGATCGCAACCAAAATGTGAAAGACGTGGCCGCCCATCCAGATGCCCCAAGCACCGATCAACACCATTGCCGCTGCTGATCCCAGACGGGCTGTCAGATCAGACCATTTCTCATTCGCGCTCATAGTATTCCTTTGATTGTATCAGGTCTTAACCGCGCCAAAACGCCTGTCACGCCCACCGTAAGACGCACATAGCCCTGCAAATTCTTCACGGCTGAAGTCAGGCCAGAGCGTGTCGATGAACTCATACTCTGCATAGGCCGATTGCCACAGCAAGAAATTCGAAATTCGCGCTTCTCCGCTGGTGCGGATCACTAAGTCTGGATCTGGCAAAACGTAAGTATCCAAATACTTTGGAAGCGTTTCTTCATCTATCTCATCGGGGTCAAGATGCCCCTGCGCCACGTCTTGCGCCAATCGCTTGGTCGCGCGCGCGACCTCATCGCGCCCGCCATAGTTAAGGGCAATCGTCAGATGCACACGCGTGTTATGCGAGGTCGCCTCTTCTAGATCATTCATCAGCTTGATCAGCTTGTCATCCAGACGCACACGGTCTCCGATAAAGCGCACACGCACGCCAAACTCGCTCAGGCTGCGGGTTTCTTTGCTGATATAGCGGCGAAACAGACTCATCAGTCCCGCGACTTCTACCTGCGTACGCTTCCAGTTCTCTGTCGAGAAGGCAAAAATGGTCAGGTATTCAACCCCGACTTCTGGGCAGGCTTCGACCACTTCACGTACACGTTTTGCGCCAGCATGATGCCCGAACAATCTGGGTCGACCGCGTTGGGTTGCCCAACGCCCGTTGCCATCCATGATGATCGCAACGTGTTTCGGCCCACCCGGAGTCGGTTCGGGCAACGGTTCTGCTTTGGATTTTGCTCGGAGTATCATGATGTTTTACACACGTGGTCGGACCTACTTTTGTTTCACAATACTCTTTTACAATGCTCCTGCGCCCTTTTTAGGGCACAATCAGGTTAAACCTGCATGATTTCAGCTTGTTTCGTCTCAAGCCCTTCATCAATAGCTTTGATGAACTTATTGGTCAGTTCCTGAACTTCGTCTTCCCAGATCTTTTGATCGTCTTCGGACATGCCATCGGCTTTGGCTTTTTTGATCTGATCCATACCATCACGGCGAACGTTACGGATACTCACACGGGCATTCTCGGCATAACCGCCCGCAACTTTGCTCAACTGTGCGCGGCGCTCTTCGTTTAACTCGGGAATCGGCAGCATAATGATTGTGCCGTTCAGCTGTGGGTTGATGCCCAAACCGCTTTCACGAATGGCCTTTTCGACCTTACCAACCAAAGCTTTATCCCAAACGTTCACCGTTACCATACGCGGCTCTGGCACGTTGACTGTGCCAACCTGATTGATCGGTGTCATCTGGCCATAGGCATCTACCATCACAGGTTCCAGCATAGAGGCCGACCCACGGCCTGTGCGCAGGGATGCAAATTCTGTGCGCATGGATGCAATTGCACCCTTCATGCGCCGATCAAGATCATCGGTGTCGAGCATAAAATCTTCTGACATGAAATAACGCCTCGTCTTCATTTTCTGTTTGATAAAGAGTTTAAAGCATCCGCCCCCACAAGGAAAGAAGCCTTTAAACTCGGTCGACACTCACGGAAAAACTGCTAGGCAGCTTACCCCTGAACGCGTGTATAGGTGCCTTCACCCGCTAGGATACCTTTGAAACCACCCGGCTCATCCAGTGAGAACACAATGATCGGCAGGTTGTTATCACGCGCAAGCGCAATCGCAGAAGCATCCATCACACCCAGACGTTTTGCCAGAACATCATCATAACTGACCGTGTCATAGCGTTTCGCATCGTCGTGTTTCATCGGGTCTTTGTCATAGACTCCATCAACCTTGGTGCCCTTAAAGATCGCCTCGCAAGACATCTCATTGGCGCGCAGGGTCGCGGCGGTGTCGGTGGTGAAATACGGGTTACCGGTGCCAGCAGCAAAAATACAAACGCGCTTTTTCTCAAGGTGGCGCACAGCGCGGCGGCGGATATATGGCTCTGCGACTTCGTTCATGGTGATCGCCGAGATCACACGCGTGTGGATGCCTTCGGCCTCCAAGGCACTTTGCATCGCCAGCGCGTTCATTACCGTGGCCAACATGCCCATGTAATCGGCGGTCGTCCGCTCCATCCCCTGCGCCGAACCCTGCAGACCTCGGAAAATATTACCGCCACCGATCACCATACAAATCTCGACCCCCATATCGTGAACCGATCTGACTTCTTTGGCGATCCGTTCAACTGTTGGCGGGTGCAGGCCAAATCCCTGATCGCCCATCAGCGCCTCACCTGAAATTTTCAGCATTACCCGTTTAAAAGAGGAAGCGGATGTATCGGACATGGTGAGGAAACCTTTCAAAGGATACTGAGGCCTGTTGGCAAATTTGGGCTGTGGGCTTTCGCCCCGCTGCAAAATGTCGCAAATAGACGAAAGATTCAATGCAGCATGGCAAGCAGGAGCAAAGAAATGTCGCAAAGCGCAAACGCCGCCCTGATCGCCACGATTCCTGCACAGCAACCCGTTCTGATTGCGGGGCCAACCGCATCTGGAAAATCCGCATTGGCGCTGGAAATCGCGGCCCATAGCGGCGGCGTGATCGTGAATGCGGATGCCAGTCAGGTGTATGAGTGCTGGCGCGTCATCTCTGCGCGCCCCTCGCTCGCGGAAGAATCCCAAGCACCTCACAGGCTGTATGGCCATCTGCCTCAGAACGCGCCTTATTCTACCGGACATTGGCTCCGTGAGGTTGCTCAGGTCATCTCCGAGGGCGTACGGCCCATCATTGTCGGTGGAACGGGATTGTACTTTCAGGCCCTCACCGAAGGTTTGGCTGACATACCAGCGACACCATCCGAGGTTCGTTTGCACGCAAACACATTGGCAATTGAAACACTAATCTCAGGATTGGATTCGCAGACAGCGGGCTCCATTGATCTGTCCAACCGCGCCAGAGTGCAGCGCGCATGGGAAGTCTATCAAGCGACGGGCCGTGGTTTGGCACAGTGGCAGGCAGAAACCCCCGCCCCTTTACTCCCCCTGTCGCAATGCAGCGCCATTGCGCTGGATGTCGATCGGGACTGGCTGGCCGCCCGCATTGAAAGGCGCTTTGACTTGATGCTGGAAGGCGGTGCATTGGACGAAGTCCGCGCAATCGAGCCCAACTATGATCCCATCCTTCCCGCACATAAAGCGATTGGTGTACCAGAGCTGATCGCTCACATTCGTGGAGACATCACATTGGATGACGCACGCAAATCGGCGGTGATCGCCACGCGCCAATATGCAAAACGTCAACGCACATGGATACGCAGCAAAATGGGGCAATGGCACAAGATTGCCTTGCCTCCCCTGTAAAAATGCAGCATCTACACGATCTACCTCACGTCAATAGATTGCATTTTTCAGACTTCACACAGCGAAAAATCCCTTTATCGGGGTGAGATGTAGACGTAATCCGACAAAGGACCCGTTAAAGATGAGCGAAGCCAGCCTTAAAGTCAAAACGCTGGCCCAACTTGGCACAGCCGAGCCATGGCGGCTGGGACTAGCACATGATGCCCCCTATCACATGCTGCTCTGGTTCACCCGTGGACAGGGGCGCATGATGCTGGAGGGAAGCCGTCGTGGTCTGGGACCCCATAACGCGGTGTTCATTCCGGCGGATAGTTTATTCTCGCTAGAGCCGAATGCACAAACCTTGGGACAGGCTGTCATTATCCCTGCGGGCACGCCGCTGCGCCTGCCGGATGTGCCACGCCATTTACGGATTCGTGACGCATTGGTACAAACCGAACTGTCCGGCCTCATAGAAGCCGCCAACCGTGAACAAAGCCAAGCACGGCCATTGGCCCATGATGCTCTGGAAGCGCATGTAGCTTTGATTTCCGTCTGGCTGCGTCGCCAATGCGCATTGGATGAACATGTTCCCAATCGGCGCACAGCGGGCGAACGCTTGTCCCAGCGGTTTACACAGATGATTCCGAAGAATTATGCATCGGGGGCGTCGATGGCCTTTTATGCCAAGGAATTAGGCGTAACACCAACCCATCTGACCCGCACCGTCAAAGCCGCCACCGGGAAAACAGCTGCGGATCTTGTTACAGAACGGGTAGTTCATGCTGCACGCTCGCTTTTGGAAAGCACCAGCTACCCTGCCCGCAACATCGCACAACATTTGGGGTTTGGCAGTGCCGCTTATTTCACGCGATTTATCCAGCAGCACACGGGGCAATCGCCAAGCCAACTACGCAAAGCCGCAGTTGCAAAAAATGCAGCGCCAAAGGCAACGCCTTACCGTAAATGACAGCGCATCAGGTGCTGTTTCACCAACCTGCTAACCGCACCGTAATTTTACCGGCATCCCCCCGCCACATTTTAGAACAACGGCAGGTCAATCAATGCTGCGCCGATGACACTGGGGAAATAGGCAGCCGAGAAGAAGAACGCCGACGGAAAACGCTTACGCATGAAACTGGTTGCAATCGCCATGACCGGTCCCGCGACTAAGGCCAGAAGCGTTGGGAATATGATCAGATCATTATACGCAAACTGCGGTCCCCATGGCATTGCAGTGTTTTCCAAACCTGCCGCAATGGTGCCGATGATCAGCCCCAAAACAAGGCCCAGAAATATGGGTTTGGTGTTATGGGACGCCCTCAAATGGGGTTGACCGATTGCAGGAGAACTGAACATCGAAGTCGCAGTTCCCTCGCCCGTTGCCATTTTCGTGCGGCCACCACAGCTGTGATCCCCGATACGGTTGATCCTCTTATTGAAGATATCTTGGCTCATGACGTTCCTCCGGTCCCAAAAATGGCTTGGTCCAGTTACGCCTTTTTTCTTTGGCCAAACTTAGGCGGAAATTGGCCGACCTTTGCCCCATTTGAGCAAAAATAAGTCACCCAACTGTCACGACATCCCAATTTTCATAGGAAACACAAATATGACGGTCACAATTGCGGTTCTCGCTGACGTTTGGTCACCTGAGCCAAAAACCATGGCACTGCCATAGAATCAGCTACCTGCGATAATCCGCACGTAGTTCTTTGTTTCTTTAAAAGGAGGAATGCCGCCGTATTTTTTCACTGCACCCGGGCCTGCATTATAGGCCGCTAGAGCAAGGCGCCATGTGCCGAACTCTTCATACTGCTGGCGCAGATACCGCGCCCCCCCCTCTAGATTTTGGGAGGGTACGCTGGGATCAACTTTCAACAATGCCGCAGTGCCGGGCATCAACTGCGCCAATCCGATCGCCCCTGCATGGGACACAGCCTTGTCGTTCCAACGGCTTTCTTGATGCACCAGACGCAGAAAAAGATCTTGTGGAATCCCGTGCTTATCCGCCGCCGCCCGCGCCATGGCCAGATAGGGCCCCTTATAGCGCCCCCTGTACTTCTTAACCGTATCACCACTCCCGTCGTCCCACTTGGTCGGTGTAACAACCTTGGGTGGCTGCAATCGCGCAGAGCTGTGATATTGCTTGGATGCACGTGTATCCAATATCCGCTTCTGGGTGGAAAACAGCTTGTTGCGGCTTTTGGATGAGAAGATATCAGCGGAAGCTGGACCCCCAAAAAACATAGTACCTGCAACGATTGCGGCTACTGCTATGCGCATACATTCTCCTGCCCACAAGATCGGGGATTTCCGCGGCACTATACCAAACCACATGACAGTGACCAGAGGGGGATGCGTCCGGATCAGGTCAAGCACATAATCCTGTGTCCCTGCCCCGCGTTCCCGTTATAAAGACGCCTGAAACGGTATAGCAAGATTCGGCTGATACCAAACGCAGCGAACACGAAAAGACACAGAGGGAGAGCAGCATGGCCGGCTCGGTTAACAAAGTAATTCTCATCGGCAATCTGGGGCGCGACCCTGAAGTGCGCAGCTTTCAGAATGGTGGCAAGGTGTGCAACCTGCGCATCGCCACATCCGAGAACTGGAAAGACAAAAACACAGGCGAGCGCCGTGAAAAAACGGAATGGCATTCTGTCGCCATCTTTAACGATGGTCTGGTACGTATCGCCGAGCAATACCTGAAAAAAGGCTCCAAGGTCTATATCGAAGGCCAGCTCCAAACACGCAAGTGGCAGGACCAAGCCGGTGCGGACCGCTATTCAACCGAAGTTGTTTTGCAAGGTTTCGGCGGCACGCTTACAATGCTGGATGGCCGTGACGGCGGTGGCAATGGCGGCGGTGGTGGTGGCTACGACCAAGGCGGTGGTGGGTATGACCAAGGCGGCGGCGGTTACGATCAGGGTGGCGGCTACGGCGGCCAATCCTCTGGTGGTAGCAACCAAGGCGGCGGCAACCAAGGTAGTGGCGGCTCACGCGATCTGGATGATGAAATCCCGTTCTAAAGCAGCATAGATACCAGAATACAAAAAGAGGTTGCCGTTTGGTGGCCCCTTTTTGCGTTTATCCCTGAATACCCGCGATTACGGAACTAGAGACTCGACAGGTTTCACTTTCCTTGTTATTGGAGCGGTTCCTGCAAATCCTTGCAACTTCAAACTAGAAAGGTGGTGAAAACCACATGCAGGTTAGTGTTCGTGATAACAACGTCGATCAGGCGCTTCGTGCCCTGAAGAAAAAGCTACAGCGTGAAGGCGTATTTCGTGAAATGAAGCTTAAGCAACATTTCGAGAAACCGTCCGAGAAAAAAGCGCGTAATAAAGCTGAAGCTATTCGTCGTGCCCGTAAATTGGCTCGTAAGAAGCTTGAACGCGAAGGTTGATTTAATCTCCCTTTTGCTTCTATGAGCTTGAACCCCTCGTTGCCTTTTGGCGGCGGGGGGTTTTACTTTTGGACGCAGTAGTGAGTTGATCTACGCCATCATAAACACGTCGTAACGTGTTGATTTCCCCATGATCTGATGACTACACGGGCGTACACCGCTGATGGGGTCTGCTTTGGCGGGCCACTTCAAGACGACACGTTTTTGCGCGCTCTCCAGCGCTACATTCAACAGATCAGCAGCGTCATCATCGGTGCCTACAATGTCGCGTACCTGACGCAGCTCCAGTTTGACCAAGGCAGATTTGTTGCGCGGCGGATGCATCGGGTCAATCAGGATCGCCTCACAGGTCAACTGTGGCAACAGGTCTTTCGCATCTCCTTGCAGTAAGGTCATCCGCCCGATGATCTCGCGCAGTTCTTCATCCTCAGACGCCGCTGCTCGGTCCATCCCATCGCGTAATAGCGCATGCATTTTTGCTGATCGCTCAATCAGAGTGACCTGCGCGCCCAAGGAAGCCAGTAAAAAGGAATCGCGGCCCAAGCCAGCAGTGGCGTCCACAATGACAGGGGTTTTCCCCGCCCTCAGCCCCATAGCTTTGGCCAAATCCTGCCCGCGCCCGCCGCCAAAGCGCCGCCGGTGCCTTACAGCGCCCTCGACAAAATCAACCCTGAGTTCTGTGTCACCACGCGCCATAGTCTGTTCTTTTATTGCTATTCAGAGGCCAAATAGACTTAGCACCGTGCCAGCGCATCCGACAATACCGCCAAGACATCTGCTTGCATCACATCCCCTGTAACGAAGGAATCGCCAATGTCACGCGCGAGGATAAAGCGTAATTGCCCCTCGACCACTTTTTTATCTTGCCCCATCAGTGCCAACAGCGTCGCTGCATCGGGCAAATCGCCCTCAATATCCGACAGATCAACTTTCATACCCATGTCACGCAAATGGGCACGCACACGGCTGGGGGCTTCTTGGGCGCAAAGCCCCATACGCGCCGACAGTTCAAACGCCAGCGCACAGCCAATTGCCACACCTTCGCCGTGCAAAAGACGGCTGGAATAGCCTGTCGCGGCTTCCAACGCGTGACCGAAAGTATGGCCAAGGTTCAGCAAGGCACGCTCACCCTGCTCTGTTTCATCACGCACAACGATATCGGCCTTCATCTGAACAGAACGGCGCACCGCTTCTACCCGTGCGGGGCCATCGCCTTCGGCCAATGCTGGACCTTGGGCCTCCAGCCAATCAAAGAACGCTGCATCCCCCAGCAGGCCGTATTTCACAACCTCGCCGTAGCCCGCCAGAAAATCGCGGGGTGTTAGCGTGCCTAAAACCGCCGTATCGGCCAGAACCAACGAGGGTTGGTGAAACGCGCCGACAAGGTTTTTACCGTGGCGGGTGTTAATTCCCGTTTTCCCCCCAACCGAACTGTCGACTTGCGCCAGCAACGAAGTAGGGATTTGCACAAAACGCACGCCGCGCCGCAAAACAGATGCGGCAAAACCCACCAGATCGCCGATCACACCGCCGCCAAAGGCCACAACAACATCGCCGCGCTCGACCTTTTGATCGAGCAACCACTCAACACAGCGGGTCAATTCGGCCCAGCATTTTGTGGCCTCGCCCGGGGGCAACAGCAGTGATTCCATTGTGATACCGTCAGCGGCCAAGCCAGCGCGCAAAGTCTCTAGGTGGAGGGCAGCCACATTCTCATCGCTGATCACCACAACACGTGGACGCTTTAACAAAGGGGCAACAAACTGCCCTGCTTGCGCCAATAATCCAGGTCCTATCTCAACATCATAGGCACGTCCCGGCAGGGCCACATGAACGCGTTCACTCATCAATCTGTTCCATCACATCTGGCCGCGTCAGCAGCGTCTCAATCACCCGCTCAGCCATGGCATCAATCGAAACATTATGCCCACAAGGGACACGCAGCTCGGCTTTTTGATAAATTGGCGTCCGCACCGCATAAATTTCTGCCAAAGTAGCACGCGGATTTGCAGTGCGAAGCAAGGGGCGCGTATCTTTGTGGCGGACACGGTTCCACAACAGGTCCAAAGGCGCATCCAGCCAAAGGGCCACCCCTTTTTCCGAGATGCTTTCACGGTTGACCTGCGCCAGATATGCGCCGCCTCCGGTCGAGAGGATACCGCTGTGCTGTTCCAGCAACCGACGAATCACTTCGGTCTCGCGCTTTCGAAAGAACACCTCGCCGTCGCGCTGAAAAATTTCAGGCACCGAGAGATTCGCGGCTGCTTCGATTTCAGCGTCACTGTCCAAAAATGGCACATTTAGTCTAAGCGACACGGCCCGGCCTACTGCCGTTTTGCCAGATCCCATCATACCTACAAAAGCCACCGTCTTTTTCAGACGAAAGCTGCGGGCGGGTCGGCGGATGTCAGCCGTGGATGTATCATTTTCTCGCATTTGTACCTGAATGACGTGATCTTGCTGGAAAGGCCATATATAGTTTAGAAAAATATTGGCAGATCGGGCACCACACTATGTTAGGCAAATTATTCAAACTTCTGTTTATCCTCGCGATTTTCGGTTTCATCGGACTTGTTGGTTTTGCTTATGTCGGCCCTGAGCTGGGTATAGATTTTGCACCTGAACCCTCAGAAATCCGCATGCCTGTTACTCTGGAAGGACAATAGAGCATGCGGGCTAGCGGATGGCATGTTTTCGGCAAGGCGGCTCTGTTTGCCTTGTTCCCCCTTGCCGTCACAGCGCAGAGCCCGACCACGGCGCCGCTGTCGGTGATTGACTGGTTAGACAACCCTGCCCCCGCAGCCCAACTGCCCCGCGCGCCCAGACCTATTGCCACAAAGCCCGCGCCTTTGGACGAACCCCCGGTCACCAGCAGCGGAACAGCACCGCAGATCATCACCCGCCCGCTAAAGGCAGGTGCGCCCCGCAATGTCGGGTTGGTCCCCGTTGCCATCACCGGCATCCAACCAGATCTATGGCTGGGCAGTGATATCGCCAAGGTTGCCCCCCAGATTGATAGCCTCCCCCAGTTTGACTTGCCCGCAGCAAATGCGCTTTTGTATACATTGTTGCTGGCTGAATCTGCGGCACCTTCAGGGGGCATCCAGATGCTGGATATGCTCACCCGAGCCCGCGTTGCCAAGTTGATGGAATTGGGCGCGGTTGAGCCCGCTTTGGCGCTGGTGGAACAAGCAGGTGCATCGACCTCCCCCGCTTTATTCGATTTATGGGCAGAGCTTAGCTTGCTTGTCGGGACCGAAGATGATGCTTGCGCCGCGCTCTTGCGCATGCCGCGCTTGACCCAAGACACAGGGCTACAAGTTTTTTGCTCTGCACGTGCAGGCGATTGGGATAATGCCGCACTGACCTTCGGATCGGCAAAAGCACTTTCTTTGCTACCGCGCCAAAAGCTAGACGTTCTGGACCGCTTCCTGAACCCCGATCTGTTTGAAAACGCCCCTCCTTTACCCACCCCGCGCCAAATTGACCCGCTCACATTCAGACTGTTTGAAGCCATAGGCGAGGCGTTACCAACAGGGCCGTTACCGCGCACCTATGCCGTAGCCGACCTGCGTGACCTTGTGGGATGGAAATCTCAACTGGAAGCGGCAGAGCGGTTGACCCGTGCGGGCGCTTTGCCTGGCAACCGCCTGCTTGGGCTTTACACCAACCGCAAACCCGCAGCCTCAGGCAGTATCTGGGACCGTGTCAAAGCTGTTCAACGCCTCGACACGGCACTCTCTTCGGGCAGCGCGGAGGCGGTGGCCAAAACCCTGCCCAACGCTTGGCGGGAGCTGCAAGGCAATATGCTTGAAGTAAGTATGGCTGCGCTGTTCCATGACCGCCTGAGCCAAATCCAACTTACCGGCAACCCTGCAAATATTCAGGCGCAATTGGGTTTGTTGTCACCAGAATATGAGATCGTGGCGGCAAACTTGGCAAAAACGGTGTCACTGGGCAATAATACCGCCTTAATCCTCGGCGTTGCTCAGGATGCGATTGATCCGGAGACCTTTGGGCAGCCTCCGTCTGCGGCCCTGCCTCGCGCCATCTATGATGCCTTCACATCACCGCGCCCACGGGCCGAGTGGATGGAGATGGCGCAATCAAACCGCCTTGGCGAGGCATTACTTGCGACACTCGAGGCCATGCACGAAGGTGCCAATGGCGACTCGCTGAGTCTGCGTGACGCGCTGGGTACATTGCGGGCTCTGGGTCTGGAAGACACCGCACGCCGTGCCGCATTGCAAATCCTTATTCTGGATCGCAACCAGTGAGCACACGCGCCCCTTCGTCCTGGATATCAATGTTTCTTGAGGCGCAGGCCGCCGAACTGGGAGCCGCAACAAATACGCTGCTGGCCTATGGGCGTGACCTCAAGGATTTTGACGAATGGCTTGCGCGGCAAAGCCGGACCTTTGACGAAGTCCAACGTGCAGATGTAGAGGCTTATCTGATTTTTTGCGATGCGCAGGGTTTGGCCAAGTCCACCCGTGCTCGGCGCCTTTCTGCGGTGAAACAACTCTATCGTTTTGCATTTGAAGAAGGGCTGCGCACAGACAATCCTGCCATCCAGATCAGTGGCCCCGGTCATACCAAAGGCCTGCCCAAAATCCTGTCTATTGAAGAAGTTGACCGCCTGTTATCCGCATCGCGCAGCGCTGGCCGCACTGAAACCGATCGACAGCGCAACACCTGTTTAATGGAGTTGCTCTATGCAACGGGCATGCGGGTGAGCGAACTTGTCGGCCTGCCCGTCAGTGCAACCCGTGGCGATCCGCGCCTGCTGTTGATTATGGGTAAAGGCGGCAAAGAACGTATGGTGCCGCTTTCTCCTGATGCGCGTAGTGCGCTTGCCCTATGGATCACCCTGCGTGATGCATCCGAAGCGGCCCGCGCGGCCAAGAAACTACCCGCTTCGAAATTCCTGTTTCCCTCCCGCAGCAAAGAAGGGCATTTGACCCGTCACCGTTTTTATCTGCTGATCAAGGAAATATCTGTCGCCGCGGGTGTCGATCCGAGCAAAGTAACCCCGCACACCCTACGCCACGCCTTTGCCACACATCTGTTAGCAGGCGGTGCCGATCTGCGGGCCATTCAGACGATGCTGGGCCATGCCGATATCGCGACAACCGAAATCTATACCCACGTCCTAGAGGCGCGTTTGTCGGAACTGGTGCTTGACCATCACCCACTGTCAGAAACAGCCAAGCGGAAACCGTCAAACGGCGCATAGTCCCGACACCTCGTAATATCTGTACCCTGCCCGCCAGAATCCCTATATTTCAGGGCTAGACCGCCTTGAATGCAGCGGCAGGCCACCCCATAACAAAGCCAAGCTACCGCAGAAAGGTTCCCCACATGGACATGCCACAGGCAACCGCCGATTCAGCGTTCTGGATTTCAATCGCAATTATCTTGTTCCTATTGATCTTGTCGGGTTTCTTTTCCGGATCTGAAACGGCACTTACGGCTGCGTCACGCGGCAAATTGCGCACGCAAGCGGACAAGGGATCTGTCGGAGCCGAGCGCGCTCTTAAAATCACAGAAGATAATGAGCGACTGATCGGGTCGGTGTTGTTGGGGAACAATCTGGTCAACATCCTAGCGACCTCGCTTGCCACCGCCCTGTTCACGCGGCTGTTTGGCGAAAGCGGTGTGGCGCTTGCCACGTTGGTGATGACACTGCTGGTGCTGATCTTTGCCGAAGTGCTGCCCAAAACCTATGCTATCACCAATGCCGAACGCGCCGCCGCTTCTGTCTCTGGGCCGATCAGCGTGGTTGTTTGGGTATTTGCCCCCATGGTCAGCATCGTGCGCCTTTTGGTGCGTACCCTGTTACGCCTGATGGGCGTTGCCGTTGACCCAGACAGTAATATTCTAGCTGTCCGTGAAGAAATCGCCGGTGCGCTGCAACTGGGACACTCCGAAGGTGTTGTTGAGAAAGAAGACCGTGACCGTATTCTGGGGGCACTGGACTTGCGCGAACGCACAGTCGAGGAAATCATGCTTCACCGTTCGGGCATCGAGATGGTCAATGGGGCCGACGCCCCTGCGGATATCCTTGAGCAATGCCTACGCTCGGCCCATACCCGTCTTCCTGTGTACCGCGATGATCATGAAAACATCATCGGTGTGATCCACGCCAAAGACCTGTTGCGCGCCATGTACAAACTGATTGGCGGCGCCGATGGGGATGCTTCTGCGCTCAAAGGTTTTGACGTGTCAAAGGTTGCGATGGAACCGTATTTTGTGCCCGAGACCTCGACACTCGACGAACAAATGCGCCAGTTCTTGCACCGCCGCACACATTTTGCGCTGGTTGTTGATGAATATGGCACTCTGCAAGGCTTGATCACACTAGAGGACATCCTTGAAGAAATCGTGGGCGAGATCACGGATGAATTTGATCCGCAGGCCGAACATGCCATTGGCACCGATGCCGAGGGCCAGTTCCTTGTGGATGGGGCCATGACCATCCGTGACCTGAACCGCGCCAGTGAATGGAACCTGCCTGACGATGAGGCCAACACAGTGGCTGGTCTGGTCATACATGAGGCCCAGATGATTCCGACCCGTGGCCAAGTGTTCCTGTTCCACGGTTTTCGGTTCGAAGTACTTGCCCGTGAAGGCAACCGCATCACCAAACTAAAAATCCGCCCGCTCTGACGGGTGGCGCAGCGCATCCGGTCCCTTCTTAACGGGGCCGGATTTCAGGATCAGCTGCCGCAATCAACGCGGCGTGGTCTGGCGCAAATGTTTGCGCGTCCAATGCGCGTGCGAGTTCCTGTTCGGCCATGGCGCGAGCCGCTTTGCACAGCTCTGGATCAGGATGGCGCATCAAGCCGCTCAGGGTTTGTTGCAAACGCTGTTGCACCTCCAACGTCCCTGCGCCGTCACGTGACAAAGCCCCAAACCCGTCACGCAACAGATCAACAGGGTCCAACGGGCGCACATACAGATATTCCAGTACATTATCCGGCGTATTTTCGGTTTCATCCCTGTAGGATGACAATATCCGCCCGATCCGCGTGATGACATCAATGGCCGTACCCGCATCGTTAATGCCCGGTGACAGCGCCTTTGATCCGACCTCGCCCATCACAATCAACCCGAAACGCGGGTCTTGATCGTAGGTCCGAATATCGCCTAGAACCAGTGCTTCGGGGATCGCCTCACATAAAGCCGCCCAATCAAGATCATCCCCCTTTTGCACCACTTCCAAAACAGGCGCGTTGAGGAAGATAAAGCTGCCGATGTTTTCGGTCAAATACAGCTCGACCTCATGCTCTTTGGCCAAAGCATTTAACGCTTCGGGATAGATGTGCTGGATATAGCCGCTCTCCCATGCGTACAAACTGCGGGTGTTTTCAGGTAAATCACCTGTAAAAGGCCGCGCACCTAGACAGGGTTGCGCCAAACGTTCTTTGAATTGGTCACGGGTGGTCTGTTCGACCTGACGGGTGATATCAATCAACTGGCCAAACCCCTGCAGATGCAGGACCCAGCGGATCAGATAGACAACAATCACCGCCATCACTACCGCTGTCATCCAGAACAGTACAAAGGCATGTTCATCGGCGTAAACGCCCGTCTCGCGCAAGATGATCCCCAGCAAAGCATAGACATAAGCCCCGATGAACACCGCCATCGTGTTTTGTGTCACCTTGTCTTCGATGATCAGACGGTGAATGCGCGGCGTCCATTGACTGGAGGAGGATTGAAAAACCGACACCATCACCGTGATAGAGAAAATCGTTACCGAAAGCATCGCACTGGCAATGATATTCAGCAAACGGTCCGCCGCAGCCCCATCAAGGCTTTGCGCCAAGTTTTTAGGGATCGCATATTCCAACATCTGGCTAACCGCGACAGCGACAAACGCCATGAGTCCCATCATCACAACCCGCACCCAAAGTTTGCGTGTGTAATGCCGTGCCTTGCGCAGCAAGGTCTTGGGGCCCGTTTCAAGTAATTCTGCTAATTTTTCCATCCGCTAAAACTAGCACAGTGATCTCCACAGGAAATAGGAAACTGGCCCGAATGTACAAAGCGACGTATGCTGCATCACAAATGCCCCATTACCCACAGTCAATGGCCCCATAACGGAGTTTCCCGGATGATCGGTGAGCACATAGATACCGGCGCACAAATCGCTATTTTGATCCTCGCCGCGGGGGCCTCTAGCCGTATGAAAGGCCGTGATAAACTGCTTGAACAGGTAGACGGCATACCGCTTTTGCGCAGGCAGGCATTGCGGGCGCAGGCAAGCAGTTGTGCCGTTTTGGTGGCCCTACCTCCGCCGCCGCATGATCGCTATGCTGCGCTTGAAGGTCTAAGTGTGACCCCCATTCCTGTTGCTGATGCGGCCGAAGGCATAAACGCAAGTCTACGGGCGGGTTTGGCCGCTGTTTCGCCGCATGTGAATGCTGTGATGGTCCTGCTTGCCGACATGCCAGACATCACAGAGAACGACATCAAATCTGTCATTCAAGCCGTTGATTTAAAATCAAAAATGTTGATTTGGCGCGCGACTACGGACACGGAAAAAGGCGGCCATCCGATTGTATTTCATCGCCAGCTATTTGCCGATCTATCTGCCCTGCGCGGCGACGAAGGCGGCAGCCCTGTGGTCAAGGCAAACAGCGCCCGCATGCTTGGCGTGCCCCTGCCCGACACCCATGCCCGCCTTGATCTGGATACGCCAGAGGCATGGGTGCAATGGCGTGCTTTGCGCAAGGCTATTTAACGGTCAGGAAATCCAGTATCGAGGCGTTGGTCGGCCGCACGACTTTAAACCCCATCAGACCTTCAGGCGTTGCGAGTTTGGGAAAGAGCTCAAGCAATTCAAGACGCTGGGCATTTCCCATGCCTGCAATGGTCCGAACATTCGGGTGAAAGCTCTCTGACCATGCGCCATTGGCCAGCACCAGTTCATGCTGGTCAAACATCAGATGCAGATAGGTACATCTGACGTTCTGCGCGACAC
Organism: Sulfitobacter undariae; assembly: GCF_014196805.1. GTDB lineage: Bacteria > Pseudomonadota > Alphaproteobacteria > Rhodobacterales > Rhodobacteraceae > Sulfitobacter > Sulfitobacter undariae. The sequence goes on from NZ_JACIEI010000006.1 coordinate 159,881, forward strand.
GGACGCCTGCAAGGCCTGTCAGGTGTTTGGCCGCAACCAAGACTTCGTTATCGTCGAAATGCAGGACCGCTTGATCGCTTGTCACCAGCATCTTGTGATTAGGGGAAACCATCATGTCACGTTCCGGCAGGTCATTGCCAAGCGCGCCTTTGCGGATACTCACAGGAGCAAGGTGAGCATGGGTCAGCGTCATTGCCGCGTTCACCTTCCGGCTCCCGATCCAGCGGATCACTTGCAAGCCATTGTCACGGGTGATCACCTTATCCCCGACCTTCAGCTTCTCAATTGTGACCTCGCCACGTGCCGTCGCGATCATTGTGCCGCTGGTGAAACACGGGCTTGCTTCGTCCAGTTCGGCGAAAGGGATTTGCGCCACCTGTCCGCCTTGGGCATCCAGAAACCGGATCACACCTGTTTGTGGCGCTGTGGTGCTGTGTTCAATATGCAGACGGGACTGCGCGGGGATATCTGTGGTTTCAATGTCCATATGTCTCCGACGCCTTCTTTGGATAAGTACTCGCGATGACACGAGGGTTTTAGATACCGTCACGTTAAGATCAGGATGGGTACGCTTTGATTTTCAGCGCCTCGGCACCAGCTCATGCAACCGGAACAAGGCGCAAATGCAGGCCAGATGAATAGCGGAGTCGCAAGCGACTCCGCTCTCACTCACTCAGGGTCACTACGCCCGAATGATGCTGCATACCTGTGGTCCCGTGGCGGACCCGTATTGGGGCCGCCACGAAGAATTTCGTTTGGAAAACTCAGCTTTTGCTGGTGATCAGCTTGGCTTCATGCTTCTTGAGCGATTTGCGGGCTGCGGCATAGGCCTCAATCCCTTCGCGTGTGGCCAATTCAGGGAAGAGTTCCAGAATTTCCTCGCGCGATGCATCACCCACACCAGCCAACGACATGTCGCCTGGTTGGAAGCTCTCTGTCCATGTCCCGTCAGACAGGATCACTTCATGCTGATCGAACATGATGTGGATATAGGTGGTCTGCGACACGTCAACCACGTCGATCCCTTCCATATCCGTCAGGTGCTTCGCCGCGACCAAGACTTCACGCTCCTCAAAGTAGAGGGCCGTTTTGTCGTTGGCCACCAGCACACGGTGCTGTGGTGAAACCATCATGTCACGCTCTGGCAGACCGTTGCCCAAGGCACCCTCACGGATGAGGACAGGGCGCAGGTGTTCCTGTGCGGCCAGTTCTTCACCAGACATCTCACGCTTGCCGATCCAGCGGATGACTTGCATGCCATTGTCACGGGTGATCACGCGATCGCCCACTTCCAGCTCTTCTACTTTACGCTCACCTTTCGGTGTGGCGATCAATGTGCCGGGTGTGAAACATGGGATCACATTCTCGATGTTCGTGAATACAACCTGTCCCGCATCTGAACCGTCGCTGTTGAAGTAATTCACAACACCGTTTTCGGCATTATCAGGATCATAGGTGACCGCCAGACGGCCATCCTCTGGTGCTGAACCTGTAAGATCGAGCGTATCAAAGTCATCGCCGCCTTCAGACCCATCAACCACATCACCAGCATTGACGTTGAGGAAGTTGTCACGGTCATCGCCACCGATCATGGTATCTTCACCGATGCCACCTTCGAACAGGTCGTTACCAGCGCCGCCTTCAAGGCTGTCATTACCTTGACCACCAATCAGCGTATCGTCACCGGTACCGCCTTGCAGCGTATCATCGTCGATGCCGCCATCGATATAGTCGTCACCCGAACCGCCCATCAGCAGGTCGTCGTCGTCACCGCCGTAGATGACATCGTCACCTGCGCCGCCGTCAACCGTGTCACGCCCATTACCTGGCAGAAGATCAGGTCCAAGCGGGTTGGTGCCATCGTCTTCAATCTCGAACTGGTCAAGACCAAGGTCTGGGTCATTGTTGGCATAGATCGTATCGTTGCCAGCGCCACCATCGATGCTGTCGTTACCTTCGGCCCCCACGATACGGTCATCACCATCGCCACCATAGACGAAGTCATCGTCAATGCCGGACGCAATCACGTCGTTGCCAGCGCCACCAAAGATCGTATCGCTGTCATCGCCTGTGCTGATGGTGTCATCGCCAGCGCCACCGTCGACAAGGTCGCGGTCATCATCAGGATCAGTGTCTGAAGGGAACACACCAGGATAGCCTTGGTCCGGAAGTGGCGTATTGCCGCCCGTGGTGATGACATCGTTGCCGTCGCCGCCCGCTACCGTATCCCCGCCGGGGCCAGCTGTGATTGTGTCATCGCCAGCGCCGCCGTGGATCGAATCATTGCCACCATCGGTGTCGACACCGTCATCGTCATCACCGTTGATGATGTCGTTGCCATCACCGCCTAGCAGTGTGTCGTCGCCGATATCGCCTTCCAGCGTATCATCACCTGCACCGCCTTCAAGGCTGTCGTCACCGTCCTGCCCCACAACAAGGTCGTCACCATCGCCGCCCAACAGGGTGTCGTTGCCGTCGCCGCCGTAAACGGTGTCATTGTCATCGCCGCCGTCCAGAACGTCATCGCCAGCGCCGCCGGCAAGCGTGTCTTCGCCTGCGCCACCTTCCAGCGTGTCATCACCATCGTCGCCGTTGAGAACATCGTCGCCTTCGCCGCCAGTGATGCTGTCATCGCCGTCTTGACCATTCAGGTTGTCGTCGCCTGTGCCGCCGTTGATCGTGTCGTTACCTGTGCCGCCACCAATCGTGTCGTCACCCGCATCGCCATCCAATTCATCATTGCCAGGGCCGCCGTCAATTTCATCGTTGCCTTCGCCACCCGACACATCATCGTCACCCAGACCTGCGCGCACTGTATCATCGCCGTCGCCTGCGTTGATAATGTCATCGTTCGGGCCTTCACCCGGCAAGAATTCATCGTTGTTATCAACCAGATCACCCTCTGGGTCATCGGTGTAGTTTTCATCAATCAGATCACCGCCATCGGTACCTGTCACGATCCCGTCACGCACAGTGACAAAGACAACAGCAGGGTCTGTCAACTCACCATCAGAGATGGTGTAGTTGATCACGGCTTCGCCAATGAACCCGTCTTCTGGGGTAAAGCTAAGTGTGCCATCCGCGTTGATCACAACAGCACCGTTCGGGCTGCTGGCGCTGATCACTGTAAGCGGATCACCTTCCGGATCGCTGTCGTTGTCCAGAACCGGCACAATCAATGTTGATCCTGTGTTTGCAACAGCCGTGTCATCTTCGGCCAATGGGCCATCGTTGACAGGGTTCACAGTGACAGTCACCTCAGCAACATCCACACCGCCGTTGCCGTCAGTGATGTCATAGGTGATGGTCGCTTCGCCGTTAAAGTCAGGCGCAGGCGTAAAGGTAATCGTGCCATCATCATTGATCACAACATCGCCATTCGGGCTGGTGGCAGCTGTAACAGTCAGCGGATCACCATCCGGATCGGAGTCATTGTCCAACACATCAATGACAACTGGCGTGTCCTCATCGGTTTCAGCCAAATCATCTACTGCAACTGGAGGACCAGAAACTTCGCCCACCGACACAGAAACCTGCGCCGTATCGGTTCCGCCATTGCCGTCCGAAACCGTGTAGTCAATGGTCGTATCGCCCGTGAAACCATCATTCGGTGTAAAGGTGATTGTACCATCATCATTGATAACAACATCCCCGTCAGGTGATGTCGCGTCGATCACATCCAGCGGATCACCGTCTGGATCGCTGTCATTGCCCAGAACCGGAATAGTTACAGGTTCACCTGTGCCCGTAACGGCCTGATCGTCATTTGCGATGGGCGCATCGTTCACATTGTTTACAGTGACAATTACGCGAGAGTCGTCAAAGCCGCCATTTCCATCTGTGACCGTATAGTCGATCACCGCTTCGCCAAAGAAATCGTCATTTGGCGTGAAGTCCAGCGTGCCATCATCGTTGATAACAACCGTACCATCATTGGAGGTCGCTTCAATTACAGTCAACGGATCGTCTTCTGGGTCGGTATCATTGCCCAAAACGTCAATGTTTACCAAAGTCTCTTCGTCAGTTTCGGCTGTATCGTCGGTCGCAACTGGCGCAAAGTTGTCTGTAGCGTTGGACACCGTGATCGCAACTTCGGCTGTATCGGTCAGGGTACCGTCAGAAATCGTGTAGGAAACAGTAGCCTCGCCAGTGAAACCCGGCGCTGGCGTAAAGGAGAGTGTGCCGTCATCGTTCACTACAACGTCACCGTCAGGCGAAGTCGCGGAAACGACTGACAGGTCGTCGCCTTCTGGGTCCGTGTCATTGGCCAATACGTTAACCGTGACCGGTGTCAGCACAGTCGTGGCCGCAGCATCATCCACCGCGTCAGGTGCTGTGTTGCCCTCTGGCAAGATCAGTGTTTCGATCTCCGCAAAGGTCATGGAACCAGTTACGTCACCATTTTCATCCAAGAATTCAACGGTGCCGGACGTCGAGTTGCCATCCGCATCGGTAGTTTGATCAACTACGCGAAGCGGGCCGCTATCGGACAGGTCAAGCGTGTCATTATCATCGCCACCGGCACCGCCGTCTACGACGTCGCCTGCGTTGCCGCCAAGGAACAGATCAGCATCGTCGCCGCCTGAAAGGTTGTCCGCGCCAGTGCCGCCAGTGATTGTATCATCACCGCCTTCACCAAAGATCGTGTCATCACCTTCGCCACCATAAAGATCGTCGTTCCCTGCCTCGGCGGGTGTCACAACACTCTCACCTGCATCAAAGAATACATCCGTGATTTTCACGTTGGTGTTTTCATAGCCGTTCTGATCATGCAGGATTTCGATACGTGACACAGGACCGGCAATCGTTACGTTCATAGAATAAAACGGGTTTGACGCATCGGCAAAGCCGCCATTGCTGTCAGCCGTATCCGCACCAGCCACATCATCTGTGTCCAGCATCGTCAGACCCGCACCGCCAACAAGTGTCACTGGCAGCGGGTTGCCATCGGCATCAAACGCTTGGATGCGCACAAGGCTGTCGGCGTCGATGTCATTTACGTTGAAATCAACATTGCTAACCGGCGTATCAAACTCAAGACGGTAAAGGTCTTCTTGACCTTCAAGACGCGTTTCACTGGAAAGCGAACTGGTTGTGCTGACTGTTTCCTCGCCGCCATCAATGCCGTCAACGTACAGGCTATCACCAGAGAAAGACGTCGTGGTTTTAAGAGTAGAGTTTACGGTAGAGAACGTCACATTGACCGAACCCGTATCTTGGGTGAAATCGGTCACATCTTCGCCATGGGCAAAGCCTGCTTCGCTCCAGTTAAAGCTCTCGCGCTCGCCGCCACCTGTTACAGGTGTGTCGCCGTCCAGCGTGCTGTCACCATAGATGAGGTCATCACCCTCTTCGCCGTAAACAACATCATCGCCAGCACCGGCATAGATATCGTCATTACCAACGCCTGCATTGACCGTGTCATCACCGCCCAATGCATCAACGATATCATCATTTGGCGCTTCGCCTGCGATCAGGGCGTCGCCTGCATCAATATGGTCCCCTTCAGGGTCACCAGTATAGTCCAGATCAATGGTATTGGCAGTATCATCACCTGAAACTATCCCGTCACCAGTTGGTGTTGCAGGATCTACTGGATCAACAGGGCCTACCGGATCTAAATCACTACGCCAATCATCAAACAGAAGGTTATCAATGGCCCCAGAGCCTTGCAATTCGACTTCGAGACGGAACGTCTCAGGCACAAAAAATTCAACAACGGTTTGACCGTTGTCAGCTGTCGGCTCTACGTAGTGCTCGCTGATCAACTCACCGTCTCTGTCGTAAAAACGCATAGTTGCGGATTCTTCGATATCAAGGAAGGTCAACTCCTTGATCGTAGGCCCATTGTCAAAGTTGAATGTGATGACCCCACCTGACGCATCGTCATTCGGGTTGGCTGCATCGCCATCCTCGGAAACAATCAGAACATTCTCTAAGTTATCTGTGGCCAAATCCGTGTCACCCGCGCTTGGGTTACTTGTATCGAAAACCATGGCGTCATTCTCGCTCGGAGCAGTTCCAGTGGCCGAAATTTGAACACCCCAATCTTCATATTGGCTGTTCACAGATTCGCCTGAGGCGAGGTTATTAAAATCAATAGTTCTAAGCATGTCATAAGCTCCTATGCAGCGGTGCGCTCGGCGCGCGACGCGGCCGGATTGTGAAATTTCAGATGTGTCAGGTTATATTCTGTCCGTACGGAAAGGCATGCCGACGCGCGGCACGCATTCTGTCGTTGGGTAGAAAGAAAGGCCGTCATAGTGGTCTTCTCCGTTCAAACTCATATACCCCGCGAGGCTCCGAAACAGGTCCGCAAGCGACACGCGCACATTTGCGCCAAATTTGAGGGAAAGACGGGCCAAAATAAGGCCTCACTGTGAAACAGTTGAGATGTTTCACAGTCATTCAAGCAGTGGTCGCATTTACGCAGCACTGCACCTTTCCCACATCAATGATGCAGTCTGTGTGCGGCCGCCCCCGGACCTAATTTTCGTCACCCCCCCCAGTTGGGCTGCGCTATAGATACGCGCCAACACGGTCCGCACAAAGGGAAAAATGTTTGAAAAGTGTCCATAAGTGGGCGAAATGACGTGAACATGGTTAACGCGAACACAGCCACTACGATAAAGCCCATGCTATTGTTTCCCATACAGAAACAAGCAAAGCTCATATAAATTGAGGTAATTTCTATTTATGCTCACCCCTCGCCCCTAAAAATGACGGTTAACTGTTTCCAAGGAGACAACAAATATCGACGTTAACTTAATAAATAGAATCAGAACAGAGGTGCCTTTTTGTGTTCACGCAATGGAACCAATCCCAACATTTCCTAAAAACTGGTTCATGCTTTACCTAAGGTCTGCCACATTTAGCGGAATCAGTTCCCTACAAAATCCGTCGTTTTCCTCAGTATTAGAGAACTCCTTACAAAGATCCGAGAGAATCAAAACGTTTGAGAGCAACAAGAATCGCCCCTCTCGTTCCGTGAAATTCCGCTATTCTCAAAGAAACACAAATGGCCCGCCGCCCATTTTTTCGCCAATGCTACGGCAGAGTTGACACTGATTTTCGCGATAGATGTGCTTTACGATGTTCCGGCCTCACCAGACCTGAAAAACCGCGATATGCGACTAAAGGTGTTTAAAATTTGGCGGGCCCTTAGGCGCAATCAGAGCCCAACCACTTCTTCAAAGGCATCTGGAACCACAGATTTTGCCTACCTCACACGACACTGGGTCTATTGAAGGCAATACAAAGAAACAGCTGTAATTTTTTGGGAAGGTCTGTCCTGATGTGTCCCACGAAAATTTCGGGGACACATCAGACAGGTTGCATACATATGTATGTATACGAAAATGCGGTGGTACCCAAGGCCGGACTCGAACCGGCACACCTGTTAAGGCGGGGGATTTTGAATCCCCTGCGTCTACCATTCCGCCACTTGGGCACTGAGGAGCATTTAGCCTGCCATTTCAGAAGGGGCAAGCCCAAAACCGCACATATTTTTGCGTTGTTTACAGAACACCGCCTGTGGCGTTTCATACGCTTGACCCCCGACACCCTAAATGGTTTGTCGCATCAACATTAGGGAACTAGCACCATGATCCAACGCCTCTATGACTGGACACTCGGCCTTGCCGAACATCGCCATGCCCTGTGGGTGCTGGCTTTGGTGTCTTTCCTTGAAAGTTCGATGTTTCCCATCCCGCCTGACATAATCATGATCCCCATGATTATTGCCCGCCCTAACCGTGCCTTTCTTATCGCCTCTGTGGCCTTGGTGGCCTCGGTCTTGGGGGGGATGCTGGGGTATGCGATTGGCGCGATGGCCTTTGATGCGCTGGGCGAACCGATTCTACGTGCCTTGGGCAAAGCCGATTCGATGGCAGAATTTGCGACCACCTTTAATGACATGGGATTCTGGGCCGTTCTGGCAGCCGGTATTACACCTTTCCCCTACAAGGTGATCACAATCATGTCAGGTTGGACAGGCATGCCCTTAGCCACCTTCATCGCCACATCTATTCTGGCACGCGGGCTACGCTTCTTCCTTGTTGCGCTGCTGTTGTGGAAATTCGGTGCGCCTGTGCGGGATTTCATTGAGCGCCGCTTGCCCCTTATGTTCACCCTCGCCCTCGCTCTGCTGATCGGCGGCTTTTTTGCGATAAAATTATTATGATGCGTCTTATTACTCTCGCTACACTGGGTTCAGCTGCGTTGCTTCTGGGCGCTTACGGGTTTCAACATATTGGCAACATGGCACCCTGCAAACTGTGCCTATGGCAGCGCTGGCCCCATGCGGCGGCGATTCTGATTGGTGTGTTGATCCTGATCACCCGCAAAGCCAAATTGGCGTGGCTCGGGGCGCTGGCCGCTTTTAGCACCGCCGCCATCGGCATCTATCATGTCGGTGTTGAGCAAGGCTGGTGGCAAGGTCCGACGACCTGTACATCTTCCGGTGTCAGCAATATGAGTCCGCAAGACCTGATGAATCAAATCCTCGCTGCACCTTTGACACGTTGCGATGACATCGCATGGCAGTTGGCAGGGATCAGCATGGCAGGCTGGAATGCGATGATATCATTGGCATTGATGGTTATCTGGGTACGCGCCGCGCGCCGCGCCTAAACGGATTTCTGCGTACTCAAAAGCAAGCTGGTTTCAGAGGCCACAACCCCTTCCAGCTTGCGAATACGGTCCAGTACGCGGTCCAGTTCCAGCAGCGTCGCCGTGCCGATTTCGACGATCAAATCCCAACGTCCATTAGTAGAGTGCACCGCGCGTAGTTCGGCCATGCCGCCCAACTGGCGTTTAATCCGCTCTGCACCACGCCCCTCAATCCCGATCATCATCAGTCCGCGCACCGGATCACGTGCAACATCAGCACGGGTGATCACGGAAAATCCCACAATCTCACCGCGCTGCTGCAACCGTGCCAGCCGCGAGCGAACCGTGGTGCGCGACATTTCCAAGCGCGCCGCCAGATCAGACAGCGACGCCCGCGCATCATGGCGCAGCGCCGCGATCAATCTATCGTCAATTTCGTCCAACTTGATATCCACTTTGGTCAACAAGCGCCCATATCGGCCACTTTATACGCTATTCGCCCACCATAAGTGCAAACTATACTCAGGAAAACCCACATAGGAGTATCCCGATGAAACCCCAACATTGTATTCTTCAAGGCGCACCGCTGGATTGCGGTAAAACCAACCGTGGCTGCATCATGGGGCCGGATGCCTACCGCACCGCAGGGCTGGAAGAAGCGCTGGTCAGTCTTGGTCACACCGTCACTGACATTGGGAATGTAACGCCACGGGCCTTCGATGAAACGCCCCACCCGAAACTGCACCGCCTTTCTGAAACAATCGCATGGACACAGGCACTAGCTGACACCACCGAGGAATCTTTTGCCAAAGGCATGCCCATCACCATGGGCGGCGATCACGCGCTGGCCGCGGGTACTGTGCTGGGGGCCATGCGCCACGCTGCGGCGGTGAACCGTCCATTGTTTGTACTGTGGTTGGATGCGCATAGCGATTTTCACACGCTGGAGAGCACCGACAGCGGCAATTTGCACGGCACGCCTGTGGCTTACTTCACAGGGCGCGGTGATTTCCCGAACTGGCCTGCCCTGCCCGCGCCACTGCCGTTCGAGAATATGGCAATGATCGGCCTGCGCTCTGTTGATCCGGCAGAACGGGCCGCCCTGCAAGAGACCGCCATCACCCGCGTTGACATGCGCCAGATTGATGAAACAGGCATCGCCCAGCCTTTGGGCGCATTTCTGGAACGTGTCGCCGCCGTGAACGGGATGTTACATGTATCGCTGGATGTGGATTTCCTTGATCCCGCCGCCGCCCCTGCGGTTGGCACAACTGTTCCAGGCGGTGCCACAGTACGCGAAGGCCATTTGGTCATGGAGATGATCAACGACAGCGAACTTCTCACCTCGCTCGATCTGGTTGAACTGAACCCCTACATGGATGAACGCGGCCGCACCGCCCGCCTGATGGTGGACCTTGCCGCCTCGGCCTTGGGCCGCAACGTGTTTGACCGCCCCACCCGCGCCTATTGATTGACTAAGGATATGAATATGACCACCCCTTCCGCCAAGGCCCTTGTGCCATTCGTCAGCGTTGACCAAATGATGCAGTTGATCCATCACATCGGGCTGGCGCCCATGATGCAAGGTATCTGTGATCGGATCGAAGCCGATTTTCGCCGCTGGCCCCTGTTTGACAAAACCCCGCGCCTTGCCTCACATTCCGATGTAGGTGTGATCGAACTCATGCCGACCTCTGATGGCGAAGTGTACGGTTTCAAATACGTCAACGGCCACCCGGGCAATACGCGCGATGGATTGCAAACCGTCACCGCCTTTGGCCTGCTCTCTGATGTGGCAAACGGTTATCCGGTTTTGTTTTCCGAGATGACGATCCTCACCGCGCTACGCACCGCCGCCACATCTGCATTGGCGGCACGGGTGCTGGCACCCAAAGGCTCCACCGTTATGGCGATGATCGGCAACGGCGCACAATCGGAATTCCAGAGCATCGCCATGCAAGCGATTGTCGGAATTACCGAAGTACGTCTCTATGATGTTGATCCTGCCGCCACCGCCAAATGTGCGCAGAACTTGCAAAACTCCGGCCTCAAGGTCGTGAGTTGTAAAACCGCCGAAGAGGCGATCCTTGGCGCGCAGATCATCACCACCTGCACGGCAGACAAACAATACGCCACAATCCTCACGGATAATATGGTCGGCGCAGGTGTGCATCTGAACGCCATCGGCGGCGATTGCCCCGGCAAAACCGAACTGGCCCCCGCCATCCTGCACCGCGCTGACATTTTTGTAGAATACCCCGAACAAACGCGGGTCGAGGGCGAAATTCAACAGTTGGATGCTGACCATCCCGTGACCGAGTTTTGGGAAGTCCTCAGCGGCACCGCACAGGGCCGCACAGATGCAAAGCAAATCACCCTGTTTGACAGCGTCGGCTTTGCGATCGAGGATTTCTCGGCACTGTGTTATGTGCGCGATGCGATCAAAGGCACAGAGTTCTTTACGCCGCTGGATATGCTGGCCGATCCCGATGATCCGCGTGATCTGTTCGGCATGGTGAACCGCGCTCAATAAGCAATGCGGCTAGCGCGGCGCATGCGCCGTGACATCATATCCATAAAGCCAGTCAAACGCGCCCAGCATCTTGCCGGGCGCGTATTTTCCGCCCAGCCGCATGACGTTATGCGCTACAAACCGCACTGGCCCGCGACGCAAGTGAAACTTCCACGCATTACCCTCAGCCGCTTTGATCACACGGGTCACTCGCGGTTTGCGCATCGCCTCATAGGCAGGCAAGGCCTTCACACCGCCACTCATGACAGTGGCCGTCAAAGCCCACGCATCTTCCAACGCCATATTCGCGCCCTGCGCCAGAAACGGCAGGGTTGGATGGGCCGCATCCCCCAGTAGTGCCACACCGCTTTGTTGCCAGACGGGGGCGACAGGGTGACGATGCAATCCCCACAGGGTTGGTGCCTCAACAGCCTCGATCATCTGCGCCGCCATGCCACCCCAGCCAGCAAAAGCCTCGCGCAGATGTGCCGGATCATCGGCGTGGTTCCATCCCTCTGCCGCCCAGGTTTTGCGCTCTTCCACCGCAACAAGGTTCACCAAATTGCCCCCACGCAGCGGATAGCTGACCAAATGTCGTTTTGGCCCCATTGTCACCATCGCCACATCTGCGTGACCCATTGTGTTGGGCACAGTTGCACGCCACGCGACCTGCCCTGTGAAATCGGCCTTATCCTCTGCGTTCAGCGCGACCCGCGCCCGCGAATGGATGCCATCGGCCCCCACGATCAACTCGGCGCGGCGCGTACTGCCGTCTTGCAGTGTCAGGCTGGGCGGTTCTCCCGCAGTTACGGATACTACACGCGCCCCAAATTCAAAACTGACGTTCTGTTCACGGGCTGCCTGCGCCAAGACATCAATCAAATCGGCGCGGTGCATAAAATAGTAGGCTTGATCGGGGTCCAAACGTGAGAAATCAAGGCGCATCACATCATCCGCCTGATCATAGCTGCGCATCACTGCCGCCTGCCCTCGCACCGCACCGCGCGCCGCCAGCCGCTTTTCCAGCCCCAGCGCCCGCAGCACAAACAGACCATTCGGACTGACTTGCAGCCCTGCGCCGATTTCACGGATGGCTTCGGATTGCTCCAGCACGGTCACGGCAACACCGCGACGCGCCAGCGCTATGGCCGCAGCCAGCCCCCCAATTCCTGCACCCACAACAATAGCGTTCCTGATCTGCATAGTGATTTTCCTTTGCAAACGAAAAAACGCCACAGCTTCCACTGCGGCGTTTCAAATGTCAGCGATAGTCGCCTGTGATATCACCCATAGAGATCACTCGTCGCGGTGAACTTTCTCACGGCGCTCGTGCTTTTCTTGTGCCTCAAGGCTCATCGTTGCGATGGGCCGTGCGTCGAGACGCTTGAGCGAGATTGGATCACCCGTAACCGAGCAATATCCGAACTCACCCTCGTCAATACGGCGCAGCGCGGCGTCGATCTTGGACACCAGCTTGCGCGCACGATCACGTGTACGTAGCTCTAATGCGCGGTCAGTTTCCTCAGAAGCGCGATCCGTTACATCGGGGATGTTGCGTGTCCCGTCTTGCAAGGTTTCGATCATCTCGCGGCTGCCTTCCAGCAGTTCCGCTTTCCAGTCGAGAAGTTTCCGTCGGAAATACTCGACCTGACGATCGTTCATGAACGGCTCATCTTCAGCGGGTCTGTAGTCATCTGGTAAAAAGCTTTGCTTTTTCACTTTAGTCTCACCCTCAGCGTAGTTGGTCATTGTCATTTGGAAAACTCCGTAACGACATCTCCTGTTGAGCGGGGTCTATATGACGCATCAACGATTGTCACTACTCAATGAGGCGCTATTATGGTCTTTGAAAATCAAGATGATATGTAACCGAAAGATGATGATAATATGAAATTTCAAGGCACAGCAGACTATGTTGCAACGGATGATCTGAAAATTGCGGTGAACGCTGCTGTCGCATTGGAGCGCCCTCTTTTGGTCAAGGGTGAACCCGGCACCGGCAAAACCGAATTGGCACGTCAGGTGTCTCAGGCTTTGGGACTTCGGATGATCGAATGGAACATCAAATCCACCACCCGTGCCCAGCAAGGTCTGTATGAATATGACGCGGTCAGCCGCCTGCGCGACAGCCAATTGGGCGATGAAAAGGTACATGACGTCAAAAACTACATCCGCAAAGGCAAGCTCTGGGAAGCTTTTGAAGCGGGTGAGAAAGTTGTGTTGCTGATCGACGAGATCGACAAAGCCGATATCGAATTCCCCAATGACCTTTTGCAAGAGCTCGATAAAAACGAATTCTACGTTTATGAAACCGGCGAAACGATCAAAGCAGCGGTGCGCCCGATTGTGATCATCACGTCCAACAATGAAAAAGAACTGCCGGATGCCTTCCTGCGCCGCTGCTTCTTTCACTACATTCAATTCCCCGACATGGAGACCCTGAAAAAAATCGTCGAAGTGCACCATCCGGGCATCAAAGCAGACCTGCTGACAACCGCCCTGACGCAATTCTACGAAATTCGGGATCAACAGGGTCTTAAGAAAAAACCCTCTACTTCAGAGGTTATTGACTGGCTCAAACTGCTATTGGCCGAAGATCTGGAGGCAAAAGACCTCAAAGCCGATGGGGCATCAGCCCTGCCCAAGCTGCATGGCGCGCTACTCAAGAACGAACAAGACGTACATTTGTTTGAGCGCCTCGCCTTTATGGCACGCGGCGGACGTTAAACCCCACAGGGTGGCGGTATCAGGGGCTAATCACCCGATTCCCGCCGCCCAAATCCTTTGCACGCTTATGCGATAATCCTTTCGATATAGTTAATTCACCTAAAATCCGCCGCCCCTTGCAGGCCAAACAGCGCCGATTGCCACAATTGGCCCTCATAGGATGTCGCAGAATTGGCGCCAAGCGTCACATTTGAGGACGTCGAACTGCCCCGCATTTAAGCCAACAGATTTCAACTATTGAGCGCATACGCGTGGTAAGGACAGATCGGCACATACCGCGGATGCGCTGTTGTCTTCTGCCAAATACGGCCCGTTTCTTCTATCACATTGATATTTAAGGCCTCCCGCGAAGCGGGAAACATCTAGAGCGAAACGGCGAAGTTTCCCACCCGACAGCGCTGTGGCCAAATTGCACCCAAGACCTCAGGCTGGCCTTATTTGGTAGAAATCGCCCAGAATTTACCCTAATTGTTCCCTACCGAGAACAGGTTGAGAGGCGACAATATCTCCAACTGAGGCTCACAAGGTGCAGGCAAAAGTATGAAACTCGTAGTAACCCACGATGTGTTGGCGTTTCTTTCGCGCGCTGTAAACGCAAGTATATGTTCCACAATTTCGGAGCATTCCGCATGAAGGCCCGCGCAGCGCTGCTGCTGGCGATGGTTTTGAACGCGTGTAGCCCGTCAACAGGCGGCGATGTCACCCGTACAGCAACATTCTCTGACAGCTCCCTGCCGCCGGTAAAACTGTTCACCACCGGAAAATATGCAGGCCCGATACGATCTAACAATGACCTGGCGCTCGATTTTATCGAGCTGTCATTCAAGCTGGAGAGCGGTCGCGATCTACCCGTTTTCACACGGTTTGAAGGTCCGGTTACCGTGGCAGTCATTGGCAACAAACCCGCCTCTTTGCAGCCAGACCTGAACAGACTGCTCAGCCGATTGCGCAATGAAGCGCGTATTGACATCAAACAAGTCAACGCCAGCAGTGCAAACATCACCATCAATGCCGTTTCGCGCAAAGAAATTCAGAGTGTTCTGCCACAAGCAGCCTGTTTTGTAGCGCCAAATGTCAGCACGCTGGCCGAATACCGCAAGATACGCAAAACCAATAAAGCAAACTGGTCGCAGTTACGGTCCCGTACACGTCTGGCAATCTTCTTGCCAAATGATGTCAGCCCGCAAGAGATCCGCGATTGCCTACATGAGGAACTTGCTCAGGCTTTGGGACCGCTCAACGATCTTTACCGTTTGCCTGACTCTGTCTTCAACGATGACAATGTTCACACCGTTCTGACCGGCTTTGATATGCTGATGCTCCGGACATATTATTCACCCAAGCTCAACAACGGCATGACACGCGGACAGGTTGCAGCAACCCTGCCCTATATCCTGCGCGAGGTTAATCCACGCGGTGAATTCACAACGGCCAGCTATACCACCCGCACACCGCAACAGTGGAAGCGCGCAATTGAAACGGCGCTGGGTCCATCATCCAAAAGCAGTGCCCGCCGCAAAGCCGCCGCAGAAGCAATCACGATTGCGACTGCGATGGGTTGGACGGATCAACGCAGGGCCTTTGCCCATTATGCGATGGGTCGCATTCTCCAGAGCCAAAACCCGCGTGAAGCGCAAAAACAATTTTTGGTTGCTCAGAAATTCTACAAATCCACGGCTGGCACGCAGCTACACCAAGCCTATGTCGCAGCCCAGCTTGCAGCCTATGCCGTAAGTCAGGGCGACGGAAGTGGAGCACTCCAGTTGATCGCCCCTCATGTTAAAACCGCACGTGAGAACGAAAATGCCGCATTGCTTTCCACCCTCCTGCTGATACGTGCAGAAGCACTTGATCTGGAAAACCGCCCCTCAGAAGCACAGGCCGTCCGTATGGACAGTTTGGGCTGGGCGCGATACGGATTTGGTTCAGACTGGGCTGTGCGGGCCAAGTTGCGCGAAATATCTTCGCTAAGCCCGCTCAAGAGATAGCCCGCAAACATATAAGGGTTACGGCATGATTGTAATTGGGTTGGTGATTGTTGGTGTTATTCTCGGTGGCATGACCGCCAAAAAACACAAAGGCAACCGCAAGGACATCGCGCAATATGCGACGGGTTATGGCATGGCCTTCCTGATCTTGGGCCTCCTGCTGACTGTCATCATCGACAGGGTTCTAAGCTAATGTTCCTGCCCTTCTTTGAACAACTGCGCGCCCATAAAGTTCCCGTATCCATGCGGGAATTTTTGGCATTTCTGGACGGCATGTCTGCGGGCCTGTCTACCTATGACGTTGAGGCGTTCTATTACCTCGCCCGCGTCAGCATGGTCAAAGATGAACGCAACATCGATAAATTCGACCAGGCCTTTGCTGCCGCCTTCTCCGGCCTCGAAAACATCACCGCCGAACAAGTGCTGGAAGCCGTCGACATTCCCGAAGAATGGCTGCGCAAGATGTCTGAAAAGCACCTGAGCCCCGAAGAGATGGCCGAGATCGAAGCCATGGGTGGTTTTGACAAGCTTATGGAGACGCTTAAAGATCGGCTCAAGGAGCAAGAAGGCCGTCATGAGGGCGGCAATAAATGGGTTGGTACGGGCGGAACCTCGCCTTTTGGCGCCTATGGCTACAATCCCGAAGGCGTGCGCATCGGCCAAAAAGAAGGCCGCCATGGCAAAGCTGTCAAAGTGTGGGACAAACGCGAATTCCGCAATCTTGACGATTCAGTTGAGCTGGGCACCCGCAACATCAAAGTCGCGTTGAAACGTCTGCGCCGCTGGGCGCGTGATGGAGCCAACGAAGAACTGGACCTGAACGGAACCATTCGATCCACAGCTGAGCAAGGCTATCTGGATGTGAAAACCCGCCCTGAACGCCGCAACGCTGTCAAAGTACTGCTGTTCCTTGATGTGGGCGGATCCATGGACCCCCATATCAAAGTGGTCGAAGAATTGTTCAGCGCGGCACGGGCTGAATTCAAACACATGGAGTATTTCTACTTCCATAACTGCCTGTATGAGGGCGTATGGCGCGACAACCGCCGCCGTTGGGACGCGCAGACCTCAACCCAAGAGGTATTGCGCACCTACGGCCCTGACTATCGCTGTATCTTTGTGGGGGATGCTTCTATGTCGCCCTATGAGATCGCCTATCCCGGCGGCGCAAATGAGCATTGGAATCCCGAAGCAGGCTCTGTCTGGTTGACCCGCGCACGCGAGCAATGGAAATCCAGCCTCTGGATCAATCCCATCCCCGAAAAATACTGGAGCTACACCCAGTCGATCACCATGGTCGAAGAAATTTTCAAGGATGCGATGGTGCCCATGACACTTGAAGGCCTAAGCCGCGGCATGAAAGCCCTGACGAAATAGCCTGAACTCTAGGCGACAGTTGGGCTACTCTTTGGAGTGCAGCCCAACTGGTAATCTTTGCACGCTGCGCTTTACAGCGAGGGTTTGCGCAATAAAAATTCGGGCGTTTCAACGGCCAATCGCATATTTTCCTGACAACAAAGCGTTTTCGGCACATCGCCTTTCCGCAGCCGTGACACACGGTGGTTCATCCAGTGTCGAAGGAAATTGCGGTACATCAGGCCTCTCCAGCCCGTCATCTGCGAATGGTATTGGAAAAACGCATCAGGCGCGTCAAAGACTCCAAGATCATTGTTGATCCCTGTGCGTTGAATATGCGTGTTTGCGCCTCTCCAGACCACCTGAGGATCATGCAGCCGGTCGAGAGCGATCTCTTTGTGCAGATCAACCTTGCTTCCGGGTTTGTCGAAGAGTGTTGTTCTCTGTCAGATAAGCTCCGCAGTTTGCTGAAATCTATTGCGGAGAATGATCCTGCCAACGACATCAGATGCGAAGCATCGCGCATGATCCAGCAAGTCGTGTGATCCCCCAACTAAAGCCGGTCCCGTTTAGGCCGGCTGTCTTGAAGGGGCGGTCATGCCGGTCGCCCCAACGATCGACTATCCAGGAACGGGAACTTCGACGATGAACGTACTTAACAACAATCAAAACATGGATGATCTGGCTAAATTGGCTGTAGGGCTTGGCCGTCAGGTCGCCGATTTGGCCAAGGCGCTTCAACTTGGCGACAACGCCAAAGATGTTGCTTTCGTGTCGCGCTGCTTTGCACGCCTGAGAGACCGTCAACCGTTCGATGTGGCTGACGGGGGCGGTCTCGCCGCTGTCGTAGACATTCTCGAGCGCAGCCTTGCTTCCCAATACCTCGGCACTGAAGTTCGTTACGAAGAGACGGGATATGATGATTTTGGCCCTCGCGGCGAAACCCGCGAAGTGGCGGTTTATTCTGACCGCGGCAATGAGCTTATCAAGCTGCAATGTCTTTTTGAGGAATTCCTCAACGTTCGCGACAGCGTGCTGGATCAAGTTGCTGCGCATCGCTGTCTGGTAGGAATTATGAGCGCTTAGGATTTCACTGGGAGCCTCGATTAAACTCCCTGATCGGGGTTCCTGTCATCGGGAAAAGCACTCTAATGAAAATGTATGTTGCTCGCGCGTTGGCCATTTGCGAGATTGTCGAAGGAATTAAATATATTAAAAACAGGACGTTAATAGTTGATGTTTAGGACGAGGTAGCTATTTTTGATATTGTAGTCGAAATACTAATCCGTATCTCACAGAGGAGGGCTGAATCACATTTTGGTCTACCAGTTCGAGTCTCCTCCAACTGTCATGGAAAGACCCCTAAGGAAACAAGAAGCTCTCGTTACCCAAATTCCTCCGTTGATATCCTTTCAGCGTTTTTGACAGGCCATACGGCCGTCCGGACCTCGAGTGTCCGCGACTTCAACGCATTACTGCGTAAAAGGGATTCAATATGGGTTATCAATCACGTGGAACATCAGTAAGCGGTGCGTCGATCCCACCTATTTGACGTAATTCCACGGTAGCAGATCGTTGATCTGGCTTTGTTTGTGGCCTGCAACGATGGCTGTGAGC
>NZ_JACIEI010000007.1 GCF_014196805.1 Sulfitobacter undariae
CTCACAGCCATCGTTGCAGGCCACAAACAAAGCCAGATCAACGATCTGCTACCGTGGAATTACGTCAAATAGGTGGGATCGACGCACCGCTTACCGACGACTCCATAGGTGGCGAGGCCGGCGATGACGTCATCCGTCTGAGCGACAGTTTTGGTAATGATACAATTGTCGGCGGCGAAACCAGTGAAACACTGGGCGATACGCTTGACCTGTCGGGCCTGACAACGAACGTTACTGTTGACCTCACCGATGCAAATGCCGAGTCGGGCACCGTTTCTGACGGCACTTCGACTGCTGAATTCGCCGAGATCGAGAACATCATTCTGGGCGGCGGGCGTGATACCGTTGTTCTGGCCGACGGGTCGGGTGCGCATACCGTCCAAGGTTTTAGCATGTACCACAGCGGAGACGGTACGACCGTCGATCAGTTGGATGTCTCCGGTCTCACATCGGATGGTGGCACAACGCCGATCAACACCGCCGATGTGACCGTGACAGACACCAACGGTGACGGCACAGGCGACGCTATCCTGACCTTCACTGGCGGGGAAAGCATCACGTTGGTTGGCGTTCTGTCCAGCGCGCTGGACAGTGCAGATGAACTGGAGGCTATAGGCATTCCCGCGGTTCCACTGAACTACATTGTCGAGGGTACAACCGGAGACGACAATATTGTCGCCGGTTATGCTGGCGATCCAGAAGGCGACAGGGTTGATGCAGGTGATAACCTTGCCAACAACAATGACGATCTCATCCACGCCGGGGACGGTGATGATACTGTCGAAAGTGGTGGGGGCAATGACATCGTAATTGCAGGCGCAGGCGATGACATCGTGGACGGTGAAGGTGGAGATGATTCATTGGTCGGTGGAAGTGGCCACGACAATCTCACCGGCAGGATTGGAAACGATACCCTGCTCGGCGGTGAGGGCGATGACTGGCTTTTTGGTGAAGAAGATGATGACTATGTCGATGGCGGTGACGGCAACGACTTTATCACCGGCGATCAAGGCTCGGATATGCTTATCGGCGGCAGTGGCGATGACACTATTTTTTCAATGTTTGAAGGAGATGGTGACGATACCGTTGTCGGCGGTGAAACAGGCGAAACCACCGGAGATGTGATCGACTACACCTATATGACTGCTAACCATGTCCTAACTTATACAGGTGAAGAAGCAGGCACGATTACCACTGACACCCACAACCTGAATTTTGTCGAGATTGAAAGCATCCAGTTGGGTGAAGGGAACGATACGGTCATTGGCTCAACCGGTTCCCAGAATGTCTCAACAGGGACTGGTGCCGATGTTGTCGCGGGTGGCGCGGGCGACGATATCTTTGACATCGGTGCAGATGATGGTGCGCAAGACACTGTTGTATTGGCCGATGACGATGGGAACGACACCATCAGCGGCTTTGAAGCGCCCGTCTATGATCCGGTTACTGACACCTACACAGGACACGACCAAGTTGATGTAAGCGGCTTGACCGATGCCAAAGGAGCACTGGTCAATGTGCATGACGTCACCGTTAGCGACGATGGATCTGGCAATGCAGTTTTGACCTTCCCGAACGGGGAAAGCCTCACGCTCAATCAAGTAGCTCCGGTTGATTTGGCCACCCCTGCTCAACTGGCGGCGATTGGCATCCCGATGCCAAACTTCATCGTCGATGGCACAGCGGGCGATGATCTGATTGACGCCAACTACATTGGTGATCCCGAAGGCGACATGATTGACGCGGGTGATAGCTTTGGCCGCAATGATGAAGATAGAGTTTACGCAGGCAAGGGCAACGATACTGTGTTTGGTGGTGCTGATAACGACACCATCAATGGCCAAGCGGGAGATGACTCACTTCATGGCGGTTCCGGTGATGACTCTATCCTAGGCGGCGAAGGTAACGATGTTATCTATGGTGATACTTCGGGTGGTTCCACGGATGAGCTCCTTGCTGATGGATCGTTTGAGGGCTTTAAGCCTTCCCTCTTTAGCCAAGGCGACTCGCTCCCCGATTGGTACAGTTGGAATAACGGTTCGCCCGACGTGAGTGAAAAAGGCGGATATGAAGTTCCTTGGTCGAATACAGCGGCACCGACAGACGGAACAAACTATGTGACGTTGGTCAAAAGTCCCGATGATAGATATGGTGAAGGTATATCGCAGGATCTAGCGACGCCTCTGGTTGCGGGGACCAGTTATACAATCAAGCTGGATGCGGCAGTTGGAGAAGCAACTAACTCGGCACCTTTGGGTGAACCCACTTTTGTTTTGATCTATGGAAACCCCATGGCTGGAATTGTCGGTGGAGAACCCGAAGGTTGGACGACTGATGATATCCCCGATGGGGCTGTGCTTTTGGGCTCTGCCGAGATCACTACTGATTTCAACTCTGGTACGATGGAAACGGTAACAATCACCTTCACGCCGACAGTAGATATTGCAACATTGTCGATCACACTGGCGGATTCGGAAGTTTCAGAAGTCAATAACGCAGCACTGATATTGGACAATATCAGCCTGACGGAAGCCACCTCTGATGACACTCTTGATGGCGGTGCCGGCGACGACATGATTTATGGCGGCACCGGTGACGACACCTTTATCGTTTCCGGCGGCAACGACACGATTGGCGACTTTAACACAGGCAATACTGGCGCCCTCGATGATGGCGACCAGAGCAACAACGACCTTGTTGATCTATCAGATTACTATGACAATATTTTCGACCTGCGTGCGGACCAAGCTGACGATGGTGTTCTGAACCACTCGAATACTGATGTGGATTACTCAGGTAAAGTCGCGCTTGGCGGGGCGAATACACTGACGTTGACGGGTGTTGATGCCCAAGACCTGACCTTTGACAACACCAATGTCACCTGTTTCACCACAGGCACGACAATCCGTACGCCCGATGGGGATCGGTTGATTGAAACTCTGCGCGTTGGTGATCTGGTCAACACGGCCGACAATGGCCCACAGCCCATCCGTTGGATCGGGATGCGCAGACTGGACGAAAAGGCATTATCAGCCGCTGAAAATCTCCGCCCAGTTTTGATCGATGCGCATGTTTTGGGGAACACCAAGCCGCTTATTGTGTCACAACAGCATGGTATGTTGATTGAAGGAGATAAGCTGGCGCGGGCGAAACATCTGGCCGAGACGCTGCCAAGTGTGCGGATTATGCAAGGTAAGAAATCGGTGTGTTACGTACATTTGATGTTCGATACGCATCAAATCATCTTTGCCGAAAATGCTGCAACCGAAAGCTTCTACCCCGGCCCAATGGCGTTGAAAGCGCTGGATCAGGACGCGCGTGCGGAGCTGTTCACGCTGTTCCCTGATCTGCAAGATTCAATGGCCTGCAAAGCTTACGCGCAAAGGGCGCGCCCCTTTGTAGGGAGAAAAGCCCTGAAAGCCACCACTTCGGATTTGACTGGAAATGTGCAGAGCAACATTAGGCCACAGGGCCAGCAGCACAGCGCAATTGCTGCGGAGTAAAATCCCGCTGCGCCTCCCCCTTCCGGTCCTTCGGAGGGGGAGACGCAGCTAAAATCTTCCTACCTTGCTCCCTCATTTTCAATCTAAGTTTGTGACCGAATTTATGGCAAGCGACACTCGGTTTCAGTGCCAAAAACATCATACCACTGTGCTGCCGCACGAAAAGCGGTTGCCCGTGCTGCATCGATTTCAAGTTGCGCTGACATCAAAGCGAATTCAGCACCTGCCACCTCCAACCCGCTGTCGAGCCCCCCACGACGACGCGCCTGTGATCTTTCAAGCTCGGACGCCAACAAACGGTACGCCGCGAGACGCGCCTCTAAACGCTCCTCTGCGCTTTGCAGATTGATACTCGCCTCCAAAGTCGCAATTTCTGCGGCCGAAAGCGCTTGCAGCCATGAAATTTCCGCCGTTGCGACGCCAATACGGGCTTGATCGACCTGCCGTCTGGCTGTTCCGTCATCAAGAAGGTTGCCCTCAATAGACACGCTATTGGAGAGCGCGGCGACATTTCCGCTAAAGAGTCCCGCCAATGTTCGGGCCGTGGACGCCAGCGAAGACGTCACGACAATACGCGGGCGTGTGTTGGCGAGTGTTTCAGCCCGCGCAGCATCAGCGGCGTGAAACCGCAGCCAAGCCGCGCAGACATCGGGGCGTCCCCCTACACGGCTCAAATCCGTTTTTGCAGGAATGCGAGGACGTTTTATTTTGCGCAACGGGATCGCTGCGGGCATCTTTTTGACACCAAGAGCACGCAGCCGCGCTTCCGCCAATGCGATCTGGCCTGACGCTTCGGCTCTTGCAATGCGCGCATCTGTCAAATCTTGAAGCCGCGTTGCCAATTCTGTGCCCGTTGTTTCGCCATTTTGAGCACGCGCGCGTAGTGCAGGAATTGTTTTTTGTGTCATGCTGATACGCGTATCGGCACGGGCGGACTGATTGCGGGCTTCGGCAAGGGCAACCCAACCGTTCACCACGGCCATCGCAATGGTGCGGCGTGCCGCGATATAATCCAGCCCGTTTGCTTCACGCTCCAGTGTTGCGCTGCTCAGCGCTGCGGCAAGACGCCCAGTCAGGTCAGGTTCATAGCGCACAGTCATGTTTGCGCTGAAATCACTGCGCTTCGATCTAGGCCCACTTTGCCCATCAGGCCGCAACGCCCCTGTGGCACTGGCAAGATACCCGCCTGCCCCGCTAATTTGCACCCCCCCTGATGCGCCTGCCTGAGCAAGCGCCAGATCAGCGACACGCGCCCGCGCCCGCGCTGATGCAACGTCCAGATTATTTACATCCGCTTCTAACAGCATGCGGCGCAACCCCGCGTCACCGAAGTTCAACAGCCAAACAGGTGTTTCGACAACCGCCAGATCTGTTGCACGCACAGCCACTGTCGGCTTCCCGTCGAAATCAGGCAATGCACATCCACTTAGCGCAAGTGCTATGATAAGAGAGCCAGCATATTTCATCGTAACACCCTGACAACCATACGCTGCCCTAGGATCAGCCCTTCTGCAATCTCAGGGCTGGCATCAATCCGCACAACAATCTGCACCGTTCTAACATCGGTATCCGTTAGCGTACTTGGTGTTCCATAAACGCCAGCAACCCGCAAAACCTCTCCGCTCAATGGCGTAAAACGGTCTTTCTCTGAAATGATTTCCACGCTTTGCCCCGGCTTCACAAGCCCCACAAATTGTTCGTCCAAATTGGCAAGCACAACCCGATTGGCATCAGGCGCAAGAAGGAACATTTCCGTCACGGTTGACGTACTGGTGCCATCGCCCACGCGGGCTGAACTGCGCAAAATAACGCCAGATTGCGGTGCACGAATAACATGCGCTTCGATCTCTTGTTCCTGAAGCGCAAGCCGCCGTTTCACCAGATCAACCGAAATTTGTGCATTGGTGGCTTCCAGAACCGCAATTCTGGAGGCCCAATTCGCCTCTTCAGATTGACGCAAAGGGATCGCGTCAGCACGGACAAGGGGCAGCAGGCGCGATACTTCTGCCTGCGCCTGTTCGACCCGTAAAGTGGCGAGGTTCATCTGAAGGTCGGCTTGCCGTAATTCATCACGCGAAATGGCCATTTGCAGCCGCGCAGTGGAATCGTCAATCCGTGCAAGGGCCTGCCCTTCGGTGACCAACACTTCGGCGATCAATCCTTCGCGGCGGGCAGCCAATCGCATAACGCCACCATCAATATCGACTTTGCCAGTCGCAACCGCTATCCAAGGCCGTTGCGTTTCTTGCGCGTTCACAGCCGCTGGAAGCAGCAGGCACAGGGCAAGGAGAGCTTTATATATCATGCGTGAGATTTCTTTTCTTCTTGGGAGGTTAGGAAACGTCCATCTTCCATTTGTAGTATACGATCAGCAAAAGGTGTGAGCCGCTCGTCATGTGTGACACAAACCACCGCAACGCCTTTTTGCTGTGCAAGGTCACGCAGCTTTGAGGAAACGCGCTCACCATTTTCGCCGTCAAGCGCACTGGTCGGTTCATCCGCAAAGATCACGCGTGGTTTTTTTGCTAAAGCACAAGCAACAGATACACGTTGCTTTTCACCACCGGAAAGGGCCGATGGCAATAGGTCTATGCGGTCTTCCAGTCCAACATCACACAAGGCTTGGCAGGCGCGGGAATAGGCTTCGCCACGTGGGACGCCCATCTGTTGCAACACAAAGGATATCTGCTCGTGAGCTTTCAAACTTGGCAGCAGGATCGAGCCTTGAAAGATAAACCCCATATTTTTCAACCGAAAGGCATCGCGTTTCCGCGCCGACAAAGACCAAATCGCTGTGTCCCCCAGTTCAACCTTTCCTTTATCAGGTGACGTCAAACCGGCAAGGATCGCCAGCAGCGTGGATTTCCCACAGCCAGATGGCCCTTTTATCAAAGTGAACGCACCTGCATCAACCGTGATATCCAGATTGCGGACCACGTCAATCGTTGCCTTGCCGTTTCGAAACGATTTGGACACCCCCTGCGCGGTGATTGCGATATCACGGGTCATCGCAGCAACGCCGCCGGATCGGCCTTGCGCAAACGGCGCAGTGCAATCAAGTTTGACACGAAAACGCAGGCCATCAGGGCGCAGGCGGACCATAAGACAAGTGGCACCGTCACAAAGACAGCAACACCTTTCCCCTGCAAATACCCGATAAGAAGGGTCGCCACCAACCCTGTCACGCCCAAGGCTGCAATGCCGACAATGCCGCCTTGGGCCAGAACCAACCGCTGCAATCGACGATAAGAAAACCCATAAGCGCGCAGAGCTGCATATTCGCGGATCGAGGCCCCTACCGCCGCGCTAAGGGACTGGCTGACCACCAACAAGGTGACGATAAGCGCGATCCCGATGGAAGACAGAAAGATCACACCAATCGCGGACTTGAGCGCCCATTGCTCCATTGTTGACGTGATAAGTTCATCCTTCTTCCAAAGGCGCAGGTCTGGGTGCGTCTGAAATTCCGTAATAAGGCGATCCACTGTGCCCGCTGGTGCATCGGGGGCCAGCCCAACCAATATGAAGTTGGGAACCCCGACAGATTCTTGCCCCGGCAAGGAGCGCGCCGTGGCTTGTGAAGTAAGCACAGTCGACATCATGACGCCTCGCAACCCGTCAAGCACGCCGACAACGCGCATCATTTTACTTTGCACTAAAATGTTGTCCCCAATACCCACCCCCATTACGCCTGCGACGACCTTATCAAGGATCACTGTTCCAGGCTCCGCAAGGCTTTCACGCAAAGCAGGCGAAATGACATCACCAAACAACATGGCATCCTTTTTGATCGACGTACCCACAACCTGAATAAAATGCTCTTTGGGGATAGTCGTTTCGCCCGGTGGTACGGGCAGCGACATTGTGGAAAATGCCAATGCAAACGGCTCAACTCTCTCGACTTCGGGGATCAACCACAGCAAAGATGATGCCGGTGTTTGCAAGCTGGTGCCACTGTCAAAGGATGTTTCTTCGGCGGGACCTGCCCACAGCAAAGCAGATGACATTGAAAGGGGTGCAGATACGTTGCGAAATGCGCCAAGCATCAGCGCCAACTGCATAATCATCAGCAAGCCAGATACACTGACGCAAATCACCGCAGGCAGGTAGCGGCGCCAATCATGGCGCACAGATTTCCACGCAACTCGCAGCATTCAAATTATGCCTTCCAAAACAAAAAACCAAGAACAGAACAAGTTGCCGAGCTTGTGATCATACAATCTCTGTCTTGAGATGACAGCGGAATGCAGCATTTTAACCCGACATGCCCTAAATAGACCTTGGCAGCAGAATTCCAAGTGGTTGAAATACTCAGACAGGCTTTCCATAGGATGATCCTATGGCCTGTACCGTCCCCGTTAAACGGGGAGAAACCATCGCAATGCTTCACATATCTTGGCTTTGTTGCCTTTTAATTGCAGTCACTTGGTTCAGTTGCGCGGGTTTTCGTTTGGCGTAATTTTCTTAAAGATTGGATACAACTTGACCTGCGTCAGGCGCACTACAAGGCATTTTACTGGTCGTTTCAGTCTCTCAGACCTGTAGCGGAGGCGCGGTCCAATAAGAGAAACACGAGGCCTCGGCTTTGGCCAACCCGCGGTCTTTCAAATGTATCCGCGCAGCAGCAACCTCATCCCGCTCGGCAGCGACATAGATAAACCGGTCCTGTTCGGGCAGATCAATTTCACTCAGGATCGCTACGGGGCTGGTGTTTTGATCCCGCAGAACCCAATTCAAGGAAACCCCATCAGGGTGGATTAAGTTTTGGGCATCTTTGGCATCCGGAATGATCAACGATGCGATACCTTTGGCGTTCTCAGGCAACCTCTCCAGCAGCCTTGCGATGACAGGCATCGCGGTTTCATCCCCGATCAGGCAGTGCCACGCGACTTCGCTGGCGGCTCTGCCACCACCGCCCGCGCCTGTGATCGCAATCTCGGTCCCGACAGCAAGGCTGCGCGTCCATTCTGTGACGCGGCCACCATCATGTAAGAACACATCAAAAGCCAAACGCGCCATATCGTTGTCGCCAAACGTGATTGAGCGCGTGGTGTAAACAGGGCGATGCCATGCGGACATCCCACCGCCAGGCCATGTGGTGACACCGCCTGCATCAATCTCGGGCCACCCTGCCCCCTCAGGACCCAAGAGCAAACGGAAATGAAACGACCCTTCTGCGAACCGTGCAAGGTCAGCACCCTCGATCGTAACACGTGTATAAGAAGGGCTGATCCGCTCGACCCCGACAACCGAAGCGATACTCAGGTTTGCAGGATGGCGGCTGCCAGCCACAGGCTCCCATTTCACCACAGTTTCCAGTTTTTCCATCCGCAGAGCAACTGCATCGCGCAACTGTTGCAACAAGGCTGGCGTCTTGGCCGAGAGTTCCAGTTTGGTTTTCTTGCGGTCCCCCGTCACCCTGAGCGACCCAGACCCCAGTTGCAGCAAGACCCCCTCAGCGTCCCGCTCAAGGTTCAAACCTGCCGATAACGCAAAGTTTTTAATCTTCTTGATTGTAAGTATGGAAGGCACGTCGAGCACTGCATTGCTTTGATGTGTCATTTTCGTTTCCTCAGTAAGTAAGGCTTGGATAAAGCGGAAATTGCGCGGCCCCTGCCGCCAAGGAAATG
The DNA here is from genome assembly GCF_014196805.1 of Sulfitobacter undariae. Taxonomy (GTDB): domain Bacteria; phylum Pseudomonadota; class Alphaproteobacteria; order Rhodobacterales; family Rhodobacteraceae; genus Sulfitobacter; species Sulfitobacter undariae. The sequence goes on from NZ_JACIEI010000007.1 coordinate 9,134, forward strand.
ACCTTTAACGCAATCCCCCAGCGGCAATGCAAAATCAGGAAAGGCCAGCCGCCTCGACGGTCAAACCGCAAGGCATGCCGTCAGCATTCAGAGCAATGCGCAAACCCGCCTGCTCTTGCCATGACGCAATGCCACCCGCCTTCAGATGCAGGTGAAAGTCGGGGGTCATCACATTGACAAACCCCATGGATGGTTTCACAGCTTCGACCTTACCGCGCCAAACCTGCGTCAGGCTGGGGGTTTGCGCTGTAATTTTCACCTCGGCGTCCATCGTGCTCAGTTGGGTAAACAAAACCATCGCTGGGTCCGTGTCCGAGATTTCGGGCGCAGTGCCGCGATCCACAACTGGACCCACGCGGTTGACGTCAACCTCTTCCATCGGCTTGGTTTCAAAGGCCGACAATGCTTGGTCCATTGGCTCGGTGCCCTCCATCCCCACAACCGAGAACATCACATCGCCTGCCTCATTGGTGAATTTTAGCGTTGGAAAAACCTTGCCCCGCATCACCGAACTGCGGTCAATATGAATTGCGACAATTTCGTTGGGATCAACCACGCTCTCGTGACACGCCCCTGACAAGCGCACACCATCTGCGGTGACCTCAACGCTCTCCACTGGGCCAATACGTTCGTGGGTCACCCCCCGACCCGTTTGGACGATCACCATCACTTTCCCCATCTTAGGAAGTGTTTTCAAAACAGTGGCTACATCTGTCCCAGTGATTTTTTCCAATGCAATAACATCGTTTTGCTGCTCGGCCATTTGCGAACCCTTTGTGTAAATTGGAGGGGGTCGCTCGCTTGGTGCTGGCTGGTGTGGATATCCGCAGACGGCCACTGCGCGCAAATGTGACCATCTGCATCGCGGTGTCAAGGCGTATCAAAGTGGATTTGGCGACGTGAAATCGATGTAAAAATTATCCACGCCCCAATACTTGACAAAAATAGTCGCCATTACTAGCAACGGGCAAGGTTTTCAGGAATCGACCGAAAACCGCCAGCATTCTGCCAGCGCATTAAAAGTTAACCAAAGGCATCGCTGCCTTGCTGGGAGTATTAAACATGACCTTTCGTTGCCGCATCGCGGCCCTTTCAAGCACGGTCGCCATCGCCGCCCTGCTGCCTTACGGGGCGCTGGCACAAGACGTCGCTGATGATGAAAACCTGTTGGGGACAATCGTTCTAAGCACTGACCGTCAAGGTGATCAGGTACTGGATGTCCCAGCAAACATCACAGTAATCGACAGCGCCGAAATTGAGGCGCGCAACATCACGGATATGCAGGAACTGACCCGCTATACGCCGGGTGTTTCAGTCTTTCGTCAAACAAACTCAACCGACCCGTTTAACACATTCAGCGGCTTCACCATTCGCGGGGTCAGCGCAAACCGGGTCCAGATGCAAGTGGATGGTTCGCGCGTGCCCGAACGCATTATTGATGGCACACGTGACTATATTGATTTCAGCTTTACCAAACAGGTTGAGATCGTCAGAGGGCCCGCGTCGGTCCTTTGGGGTGCTGATGCGCTTGGTGGCATTGTTGCCCTTGAAACACTTGACCCCGAAGATGTCCTTGACGGACGTGAACGTGGCGGGTCTGTGCGAACGGCCTACGATAGCTCAAACGACGGAGCAGATGTAGAGCTGACCTTCGGTCAAAAGCTCTTGCCTAACCTTGAACTGCTTATTGGACTGTCACGAGAAACCACAAGCGAGACCGAACTCTCAAATGCACGTGATGACGGCGGCGCATGGGGCTGTCCGCGCAATGTTGATTATGGCGCCAGCACCTGCGGAGAACTGGACCCCACCAGTGTTACCTCAAATCGCGGCTTAGCCAAGCTTGTCTGGACCCCAACCGACAACCATCGTCTGGAGTTTACCTTAGATGCCTTGGAACGCACAACAACTGTAGATCACCGCGTCACGCGCGGCCCTGTTGTTTCCAGCTTTACAGGTTTACCGACAGGCGAAATCATCAATTCCTACGATCGCGAGTTAGAAATCAGCCGCCAACGCTATGCCGTCGAGCATGAATGGGCCCTTGGCGGCGGCATATTTGATAGCGTCAAATCCACCCTAGCGTTCACCCCCAACTCTTACAGCCGCACTGGGGCCGAATTTTCTACTTCGGCTGCAGGCGACAGCATCATGTCATATGACAACCTTGATTACTCGGAAGAGTTTTTTGAGATTGATGTTCAGGCAAACGGTAGCTTTATCACGGGTAATCTGCGCCATGATTTTGTTTTAGGCATTGATGCAGACCGTACCAAAACAGATTATGAGCGCATTGACCGCACCAATAACCTAACCACGGGCATAAACACCGAGACCCGCGCAGGAGGGTTCAACTTTGCCAATGCAACGACAACACGTGCTGACATCTATATACAGGACAAAATCACATTTGGCGGCAACCGCTTTGAACTGACCTCGGGCCTGCGCTACGCGACCTATAGCCTCGACCCACGTCCCAACGCAGACTATCAAGTTGTGACAGGAAGCGAACCCATCAAGCGCAGCGATCAAAAGCTGCTGAAAAGCCTTGGCGCAACTTACCATTTCAATGACACATATTCGGTTTGGGCCAAATATGGTGAGGGTTTCAAAATGCCCACCTCGCAGCAATTATTCACTTCACTGCCAGGTTCATTTTTCAATCTAACCCCAGCGCCCGACTTGAAGCCTGAAGAGGTCAAAAACATCGAACTAGGTGTCCGTGGCCAATTTGGTCGTGGCTTCTTTTCTGTAAATGCATTCAAGGCAGATTATACAAACTTCATCCAATCCTTCTACAATCCTCCCGGCACAAGCGATTACACTTATCGCAACCTTTCATCCGTTGATATTTGGGGGATCGAAGCGTCCGGTTCTTGGGAAATCAAAGATGATTTGAACGCGAATTTCTCTGCGGCCTACCAAAAAGCCACCCAGAGGGTGAACTCTGGCAGCGCAGAAACACCTCACAATGTGGCCCCGCTCACTGCGACGATCGGGTTGGCCTACGACATGCCGCAATACGACTTGCAGCTTGAAGCCATCGGAACATTTTCTGCGGGTGTTGAGGATACAGATAAATCAACAGCCTTCAAACCTGCGGGATATGGAATACTGGACCTATACGCGACATGGACACCTAACAAAGTGGGTAAGTTCACTGTTGGTGTTCAGAACGTCTTTGACCGCCGTTATTTCCCAGCATCGGCAGCAAGCTATGGCGCAACTGCAACAAACAGCGTCGCGGCAGGCAGCCCTCTAGAACTTCAAACTGGTTTAGGACGCACGATCCAAGTGTCCTACCAAATGGAGTTTTAAGTCGCCATGCGCCGGATTCTAAAACAAATAACGGGCCTGACGTGGCGGGCCATAAGCGGGCCCGGCGCATGGAAGGGCATCCTTCTCTATCTCGTTGTCCTTTCGCTTCAATTCGTAGGCGTATGGATCTCGGTCCGTTTCATCGCGTGGTCGAAGGATTTCTATGACGCCATTGAAAACATGCAGGCCGATGTTGCTTTGGCACAGATCGGTGTATTTGCAGGGTTAACCGCAGTGTCGGCGGGCACCTACCTTGTCATGCGTTGGTTGCGCCAGCAGTTGCTGATGCATTGGCGCCACCGCCTCACGGACCGCGCATTGGACGCGTGGATGGAAAACGGGGCCTATTGGCACTTGCGCCCCGGACTTTCGCCCGATGCGATAGACAATCCAGATCAACGGGTGGCGGATGATTGTCGCAAATTCATTGATCATCTCTTGGAGGAAACACTTGATCTAATCTCCAGCAGTGTCGCCTTGGTATCCTATTGCGTGATCCTTTGGTCCCTCTCCAGCTTTGCCTTGGAGTTCACCTTTATGGGGCGTGACATCTCGATCCCCCATTACATGTTCTGGCTGGCGTTCATCTATGTCGGTATTTCCAGTGTTGCCACACACCTGTTGGGCAAGCCCCTGAAATCCATTGTTTTCGCACAAGAGCGCCGCGAAGCTGATTTTCGGCATGCTCTGATCCAACTGCGCGAAACCGCAACAGAAGTAGCACAATCGCGCGGCGAAGCAGCTGAGCGGCGCAGGTTGGACGGGCGTTTTTCGGGCATCCAAGAAAATTGGCACCAATTACTGCGCCGCCAGTTCATCATGGGCCTATTCACGCGCCCATATTACCAAACCATTATGCGTGTTCCGACCTTTTTCGCCCTTCCTGCCTATTTTGCAGGGGCTGTGACATTGGGCGGCATGATGCAACTCGGCTCGGCTTTCGGACGGGTGACCCAAACCTTAAGCTGGTTCATATTCTCCTATCGCAAGCTGGCCGAATTTGTGGCGGTAACAGAACGGTTGGACGGGTTGTTCAAAGCGGTGGAAAGCCCCGCCCCCATGCCGAATGCGCCCTGCGACATCAAACGCTTAATCCCAAACACTGGCTACATCGCATGGCGTGATTTACAGCTTTGCACCCCTGACGGGCGCGATCTGTGTCCCGTCCCAGACACCAGAATAGAAAAAGGCGAACGGATTTGGCTTTCAGGTGCATCGGGCCAAGGTAAAACCACGCTTTTGTCTGCCATATCGGGCCTTTGGCCTTATGGCACCGGACACATCGAAGCCCCATCTGAAGAGTTTCTTTTCCTGCCCCAAACCCCACAAGTCTTTGCGGAAGGCATGGCCGCTGCTGCCTGCTATCCCGGTGATCCTGCAGATATCGACCCCAGCGAATTGCGCGCTATTCTAACGCGTGTTGGCCTTGGCCACCGTCTCAGCGGGCTTGAAAAGACAGGGACAGAAGGCACCGAGGGCCTGTCTATCGGTGAACGCCAGCGCCTCGCTCTTGCACGTATTCTAATTTTACGCCCCAAATGGGTGTTGCTGGATGAAGCCACAAGCGCATTGGACGCCGAAGCCGAGGCGGCATTGCTGGGCATCATCAGGGCCGAACTCCCAGACACAACCCTCATCTGTGTCGCCCATCACGCGCCCACAGCGCTGTATCCTTACCGAACGATCAACATTGGCACCCCCGAGCCCCTCACCGAAAGGCTGACCGCATGAAAGACGCACAGGAAATTATTACAGGCTGGATCGATCCTGACACTGGCAATCAGATGGAGGCAAGCCATGTGATTGCCAACGCGGTCGCAGCCCCTGTTGTGCTGCTGGGCGAACAGCATGACCGCGTTGATAATCACCTGTGGCAGCTTCAAGTCTCACAGCAGATATTCGCACAGCGCCGTGACATCGTCATGGGATTTGAAATGTTCCCTGCACGGCTTGACCCTGTTTTGGCACAATGGAGCGCAGGGGATCTGTCCGAGGAGGCGTTTTTGGAAAAAGCCGAGTGGAAAACCGTGTGGGGGTTTGATCCTGAGCTTTACCTGCCCTTGTTTCGCTTTTGCAAAGACAACGCGATTTCCATGATTGGCCTAAACTGCCGCCGCGCCTTGGTCAGTGAAGTGGGTGCCGACGGCTGGGAGGGCGTTCCAGTTGAGAACCGTGAGGGACTAACCCCCGCCCTACCCGCATCCCCCGCCTACCGCGAATTCCTGTTCCAGATCACGGGTGGTGTGCGTGAAGGGCGCAAAGCACAATCTGCCCAAGACCCCGAATTTGACCGCTTTGTACGTGCCCAGCAAACTTGGGACCGCGCCTTTGCCTGCCGCATCGCGGATGTCGTGTCACAGCCAGATGCCCCACTGGTCATTGGCATCATCGGGCGTGGACACCTTGAATACCATCACGGCACCCCGTTTCAGTTAGAGGACCTTGGCGTGCCCAACACGCAAGTCCTTCTTCCTGCGGAACAAGGGCGCGAAATCAAGCCTCAAGTCGGTGACGCCGTTTACCGGTTGCCCACAACCTGACCTTTGGTTCCGCCCCTGATTGCGTGGTGAGGCCCAAAGCAACGATAACAAACTATCATACCTTACGCAGAACCGTGTTTGTCAGAATGCCGCCCTCCTCTACAGTCAGCATAAATCATTGCCCCTGCGCGCATGGCCTGTCAAAATAGCGCAAACCTGCGACAGCCAAGGGGCGAATATGCAAAACTGGGCGGTATTTACTGGCGACATTGTACGCTCTAGCGACATGGGCGCGCAGGTATTGGGCGATGTGTTTGCCGCGCTGGAAAGCGCGGCAAAGGGTATCGGGTGCTGGCCCGATAGCCAAACCGCATTTGCACGGTTCCGCGGCGATGGTTGGCAAATGGCCCTGCCGCCTATCTATGCCATGCGTGCCGCTTTGGTCATGCGTGCTGCCGTGCGCACAACTGGCAAAGGCCATGACACGCGCTTTGGGATCGGCATCGGTGTGGGCCATCTGACGGGCAATGATCTGGCTGGTGCCGACGGTCCTGCCTTTTTGCAATCGGGTCACGCGTTGGATACGCTCAAACGTGCGCCACGTATGGCCGCCCCCGATGCCCCACAACACTTGCGCACAGCCCTACCCCTTGCCGACCGTATCGCCTTGGGCTGGACGCAGAAACAAGCACAAGTGGTTCTTGCCCTGTTGGCCCCCAATGCCCCGACACAAGACGCCCTCGCTCAAAGCCTTGGCCGTAGCCGTCAGATGACGCAAAAACAGGCGGATTCCGCAGGTGTTTCCGCGCTTCTTGACTGCTGTAGCGCATTTGAAACCCAGAAATAGCAACTAAATTAGGTTGCATAAATAAAAAGCAACCTAATTCACATAAAGACAAAATCGCACATGAATTTGCCCATCATCCCCCTCCTCACGATCGAACTTCTGGTCGCCTTGGTCGCGGCACATCTGCTGGCAGATTTTGTGTTTCAAACCACACATATGGTTCTGAATAAGCAACGGCCTTGGATCATGCTGATGCATGGGGCGCATGTCTTTGCGATCACAGCCTTGCTGTCAGGTGGCGCGATGTTGCTGAGCCTTGGCATTGCGCTGAGCCATATCGCAATAGATACGGTCAAAATCAAATGGGCACCTGATACGCTGCGGACCTATTTACTGGATCAATGCGCCCATCTTGCTGTTTTGCTCTACGCTGTTTTGTGGTTGCCTGCATGGCTGCTGGCCCCGTGGTGGCCCCCGCTGTCCACAGATATGATCCAGATCGCACTGGTGCTTTGCGGGTTGATCACCGCCACATTGGCGGGAGGCGTGGCCGTCGGCCAATTGATGAGCCGCTATAAATCAGACGCACAGCCAGATGGCTTGGAATATGCAGGCCGGATGATTGGCCTGATGGAGCGGGGCTTGATCTTTTTGATGGTCATGATCGGCGAACCTTCTGGCATTGGTTTTCTCATCGCTGCCAAATCTATTTTGCGCTTTGACACTGTCGCCCGTGACCAGAAGATGAGCGAATATGTCATCATCGGCACATTAGCCTCCTTTGGCTGGGCGCTGGGCGCCAGTTTCGCCACCATGGCAACGATGCGCGCTCTGGGTTACTAGCCCCTTGAGATTAAAGTCATGCACGCCTATCTAGGATAGTAGAAGGAGCACCCATATGTTCGGAATTCCAGGCAAACAAGCGGTCACCATGACCGACAAAGCAGCAGCGCAAATCATCAAACTGATGACTGCCAAAGGCCACGCTGGCCTGCGCATCGGCGTGAAAAAAGGCGGCTGTGCGGGTATGGAATATACCATGGAATATGTGGATGACGCCGATCCCAACGACGAAGTTGTGGAGCAAGGCGGCGCATGTGTGATGATCGCTCCGATGGCACAGATGTTCCTGTTTGGCACGCAAATCGACTATGAAACATCGCTGCTGGAATCAGGATTCAAATTCAACAACCCCAACGTTTCCGAAGCATGTGGATGTGGTGAATCGATTAAATTCGACGAAGCCCTCTTTGCCAAGTGAGCCTTGCCGCAGCAGATATGGAATTCGCGCGTGAATTGCTGTCTGACATCCCCGATCTGACCACCCGCCGCATGTTCGGCGGCATGGGGATCTATTCAGGCGATACGATCTTTGCCCTGATGATGTCCGATGGTCGGCTGATGCTGAAAGCTGCCAAAGGCCCCTTTGCCGACAAAATGGCAGAGCTTGGTGGCGAGGAATGGACCTATACCCGCAAAAACGGGGCGACCTCGGCCATGCCTTACTGGACCCTGCCCGACGCCTATCTGGATGATCCCGAGGAAGCCTGCGCATTGGCGCGCGAAGCCTTGGAAGTCCTGCGCTAAAGCGCAACCTCATCCAGTAATTGTGCCCGAAAACTAAGCATGAAATCCACCCGCGTCTGCGCCATATCACGCGCCGTTACAGTATTCAGCGTTTCTGCCACCCGCAATAATTTCACCTCAAAATGATCCAGCGCATAAGCGCGGTCATCCAAGTCACGGTCTTGCGCCATCGGATTCCCGCCGTGAAACAGCGCCGCGTTCATCTGTCCCGAGACGTTAAAGCAACGGGCAATGCCCAAAGCCCCCAATGCCTCTAGCCTGTCGGCGTCTTGCACCACCTGCGCCTCTAGGGTGCGCGGCGTCACGCCTGCAGAAAAACTATGCGCTTCAATGGCATGGGCTACGCCATCCACCTGCGCTGGCGCCATACCTTGCTCGGATAAGAAAGCAGTGGCATGGGCCGCAGATAATGCCGCCGCCTGTTTCCCCTGCGGGCTGTCTTTGGGTGGGTTCACGATGTCGTGCAAGAAACAGGCCGCTTCAATCACCCCCAGATCACCGCCCTCTTGGGCTGCGATTTTCTGGGCCAATGCCCAGACACGCCGCAAATGCCAAACATCATGTGCACCGTCCACATTCGCGCCCCAGACACGCATAACCTCTGCTTCATAGACCGCGCTCATGATTTCTTCAGATGCAGATAGGTCTCGGCAAACCGCGCTTCCAGATGTTCGCCCGCCAATATTGTTTTGCCTGATCCTAAAGGTGCCACATTGGTGTCATGGGACGGGTTAAAGAACAGCGGTACGGAAATCCGCTCGGCCAGACCACCGACAACACGGTGCGGGGTCGCGCGCACACGGCCATCGGTCCAGACCTCCATCATCTCGCCAAAGTTGATGACAAAAGTACCCGGCTCGGCGCTCACAAGGATCCAGCCGCCGCCGCGTTTGCGCACTTCCAATCCGGGTGATCCGTCTGTCGCCAGCAATGTCAGGCAGCCGTAATCCGTATGGGTCGCAATGCCAAAATCCTTGGCCCCCGCCCAATCAGGCCTTGAGGGGTAATAATTGCCGCGCAGCAAGGCCATGGGCGTCTCGAACCCTGCATCAAACGCATCACGTGGCGCTTCGATCGACTGTGCAACACCGCGCAAAACCTCCATCGCAACGACACGGGCATCGTCGTAATACCCCGCAATGATACGTTCAAAACCCTCTGGAGCTGTGGGCCAGATATTAGGCGCATAAACTGACATCTCATTGCGTGGATCATCCGCCTCTAGCGCAACACCACTGTCGAAATACTGTTTATAATCAGGGTTTGCATCAGGATCGACTTGCTCTGTCCCAGCCGCCCCCCAACCGCGATTGGCCCCAGTTCCCGCCATATCATAAGGCTTCTTTTGCGCGTCAGGTAGTTTGAAAAATGCACGGTAGGTCTCAATCACCTCATGCACACGCGCCGCTGCCAGACCGGTGTTATATACGGTTGCAAAGCCGACATCTGTTGCTGCCACCCGCATCGCATCCAGCGCCGCGGGTTGGCCCTTGCTCAACGCCTCAAGATCAATAGACGGGATCATAATCCAACTCCTTGCATATTTGCCAAACTCCTACCCTGTCATAGCCGCCTTAGCCAACCCCATCGTTGAATTGATCAAAGGCGACTGATAGGAACGAGAAATCAAAACAAAGGACAGCACATGCGACGCAAACTGGCAGCAGGCAACTGGAAAATGAATGGCAACGCAGCCAGCCTTTCCGAACTGAAAACACTTAAAGACCTCCTGCCGCCAAACCCGCCCCAAGTGGTGATCTGCCCGCCTGCCCCTTTACTGTTTCGCGCCACCGAAGCCGCACGCGGCACTGACATCATGATCGGCGCACAAGACTGCCACATGCAGCACAGCGGCGCGTTCACAGGTGATGTTTCCGCAGACCTTATCGCGGACACTGGCGCCACCTTTGTCATCGTCGGCCATTCCGAGCGCCGCGACACCCACGAAGAGCGCGACTCAGATGTGCGCAAGAAAGCCACATCTGCTTGGGCATCGGGCCTCACCGCGATCATCTGCATCGGTGAAACACTGGATGACCACGCGGCCAACAACACCCTCGACATCATCGCAGGCCAGCTTGCCGGCTCCCTGCCCGACGGCATGACCACCAGCAACACCGTCATCGCCTATGAACCCATCTGGGCCATCGGTACGGGCAAAGTACCTACCTTGGAGCAGATCATCGAGGTTCACGATTTCATCCGCGCCAAACTGGTCACCCGCTGTGGTGCTGAAGTCGCAGACATGATCCCGCTACTCTACGGCGGTTCGGTCAAACCAGATAACGCCGCGACGATTTTCCAAGCTGAGAATGTAGATGGTGCGCTTGTCGGGGGGGCCTCTCTCAAGGCCACAGACTTTGCCCCGATCATCGCGGCCCTTGCCAACAGCTAAACTTCTGAGGCGACCCCACAATAGAAAAGGCGCAGGACCAAGCAGTCCTGCGCCTTTTTTTTCTGTCTTGCCTCGGATTACTTCACAATAATCTCTGGCCCCATCATCAAGGTTGGTAACCACGTTGAGATGATCGGGATGTAGGTCACCATAATCAGGAAGACGAACAACACGGCAAGGAATGGAAGCGCGGCACGCACCACATTCATCATCGGCATATTCGCCACGCCAGAGGTGACAAACAGGTTCAACCCCACAGGCGGCGTGATCATCCCGATTTCCATGTTCACCACCATGATGATGCCCAAATGGATCGGGTCAATCCCCAACTCCATCGCAATCGGGAACACCAGAGGTGCTACAATCACCAACAGGCCCGACGGCTCCATGAACTGCCCACCGATCAGCAAGATCACGTTTACGATGACCAAGAACATCACCGGACCAAAGCCCGCGTTCAACATCGCCGAGGAGATTTGCTGGGGGATTTGCTCATCCGTCAGGACGTGTTTCAGGATCAGCGCGTTGGCGATGATGAACATCAACGTCACCGTCAGCTTGCCTGCCTCGAACAGGGTATCACGTGTATCACGGTGGAAAAAGGCCGTGATCAAAGCCATGGGTTTTTCCCACAGCGCCAGATTGTGCCCATCGCCTTTTACATGCAGTGGCCCCATGTCGCGGTAGACAAAGGACGAGATCAAGAAGGCATAGATCGCTGCAACCGCAGCTGCTTCGGTGGGGGTGAAAATACCGCCATAGATACCACCAAGGATGATCACGATCAGGAACAGGCCCCAGCCCGCTTCGATACCGCTGCGGCGTACTTCGCCCCAGCCATGCCATTCACCTTTGGGCAGGTTGCGGATACGGGCGATGATGTAGATCGTCAGCATCAGCATGAAACCCGCCAGCAGACCGGGAATAACCCCCGCAAGGAACATCCGCCCCACGGACACATCCGTAGCAGAAGCATAAACCACCATCACAATGCTGGGCGGGATCAGGATGCCCAAGGTGCCAGCAACGGCAATCACGCCTGCGGCGAAGTCTTTAGTATAGCCCACTTCGCGCATGCCCACGATCACGATAGAGCCGATGGCCACAACCGTCGCAGGGGATGAGCCGGACAGTGCCGCAAACATCATACAGGCAAAGACACCCGCAATCGCCAGACCGCCGGGCAAATGCCCGACCAGCGCGATAGAAAATCGGATGATCCGCCGCGCCACACCGCCCGTCGACATAAACGCCGAGGCCAGAACAAAGAACGGGATCGCCAGCAGCGTGTAATGGCCTGCCATCGCTTGGAACAAGGTCTGCGCAATAGACGCCAGCGAAGTGTCAGACAGCACCAGCAAGAACAGGATCGACGAAGTGCCCAGAGATACCGCAATCGGCACCCCCATCAGCATCAGGCCGATCACCATCATAAAGAGAACAAGGACTTCCATACGCTTAATCCCCCGCGTTCAGGTGTTGGACATCTTTGATGTCATCTTCGGCTTCATGGCTCACGATCAGGCTGGTGGATTCCCCCGTCCAGATGCGTACAAACGCCTGAATGAAACGAAACAGCAGCAGCGCCATACCAAACGGCAAAATCGCATAAGGGATGAAGCGTGGCAGTTTGCCATAGGTTTCGCCCTCATTCATGATCGGTTCAATCCAGCGCAGCCATTCAGGGAACGGCAGGTCAACGACCTCATACCACGCCTGATCGCGCGAATTCTCGAACCCTGTTGGAAACCAGCGGCCAGAGGTGGCATCAAGCCCTGCAAACGGCGCCCAATAATCCCATGCGCCTTTCAGAACCAAAGCGGCATAGGCAATACAAACCGCCCCCGCAACCAGCGCCAGAATACGCCGTGTGGCCGGGGAAAACAGGTTGATCACAGCATCCACACCCAATTGCGCGGTTACCTTGACCGAATAACTGACGCCGAACAGCACCAGCCATGCGAACAGAAACGTCACCGCTTCCAGCCCCCATATCAGGCCCGTGTTAAAGCCATAGCGTAATACGACGTTGATGAAGGTGATCAACGTCATCCCCCCCAATATCACAGCAATCGCCGTTTCTTCTATTTCATTGACGATACGGCCAAGCGCCGTTTTCGCCTCATAGGCATGTGCCATGGGAACACTCCTGCAAAGGGGGTGCGCGGGTGCGCACCTTGATTGGGAACTGCAAATTAGAACTGCGCAAAAGCGCAAATAAAACACCCCGCCCAAAATTCTCGGGCGGGGTGAAGATCAGACCTTCAGGTCTTAGTGTTTGGCGTTGATCGCTTGGGCGGCGTCGATGTTTTCTTGGCCTACGTCACCAACAAACTGCTCCCAAACGGGCTTCATTGCATCAACCCAGACCTGACGCTGTTCGGCGTTCAGTTCTACAATTTTGCCACCTGCGTCCAGAATGGCCTGACGCGCTTCTGCATCTACTTGGCCAACCGCTGCGTTACGCTCGGCGGTTACTTCTTCGACGATGGTACCCAATTGTGTACGTACATCATCTGGTAGGCCTTCCCACCAGTCGGTGGAGGTCACAACCATATAGTCCAGAACACCGTGGTTGGTTTCTGTTGTGCCGTCTTGGACTTCAAAAAACTTCTGACCATAGATGTTGGACCATGTGTTTTCCTGACCGTCCACAACTTTGGTTTGCAACGCGCCGTACACCTCAGAGAAGGCCATCGGCTGCGGGCTTACTTTGATCGCTTCCATCTGTGCTTTGATCACGTCGGAAGGCTGCACACGGAATTTCAGGCCCGCTGCGTCTTCTGGTTTGATCAACGGCTTGTTGGCAGACATTTGCTTCATACCATTGTGCCAAAAGCCCAAGCCGGTCAGGCCGCGACGCTCCATGGAGGTTTTCATCGCCATACCCGCGTCCGAGTTCTGGAATTCGTCAACTGCTTCGATGTTTTTGAACACGAAGGGCAGATCGAAAATGCGGAAAACTTTGGTGAACTGCTCAAACTTGGACAAGGAAGGCGCTGCCATCTGAACGTCGCCCTGAAGCATCGCTTCGAGAACCTGATCATCATTATACAGCGTGGAGTTCGGGAAAACTTCCATGCAGGCTTTGCCGTTCATCTCTTCGTTGACGCGGCTTTCCAGCAGCGATGCTGCGATGCCTTTTGGGTGTTTGTCACTGTTGGTGACGTGGCTCATCTTGATGACAATTTCGCCGTCGTCGCAGGCTGCGATCGCCGCGCCCGCGGATAGGGAAAGTGCCACAACGGCTGAAGTTACAAATTTCATGATGTCTCCTCCCAGAGAATGTGATTCCAGTACGGCTTGCGCCGCGCTGCGTCACTATTAGGGGGCAATCCGCCTATCGCAAGCGTGCACAAAGTGGCTCGAACCCAAACCTATTAAATAAATAATATCAAATACTTACAGAAACACACCTCAAATAATAACGCGCGTAAATTTGACGTTTGTGCGAAATTTCGCACTCCCTAGACGCCAATTGTGCGAAAATCCGCACACTTCAGCGCGCGATCTTAATTACGATATTCTTCTGGTTTGATCCCGTAGCGGGTGCATTTGTCGTAAAATGTTTTGCGTGGCAGTTTCAACGCTGCCGCCGCCTCGGTTGCTTGGCCGCCAGCACGCCGCAGCGCGCTTTGGATCAAAGATTGCTCAACCTGCGCCAGATGCGCCACCAACCCCAACCCCGCATCTACTTGCAGGGGCGTGGGACGGATCAGATCATCAATCCCCATGACAAAACGCATCGCCTCGGTCATTAGCGCGCGCGCATTTCCAGGCCAATCGCGGGCCATCAGCGCCGCCTCGACTTGTGGCGTGATCTCTGGGACTTGTTGTCCACTTTGCTCTGCGGCTTGGGCGACATAGCGGCTGAACATCGCGGGAATATCCTCTGGCCGCTCGGACAGGGCTGGAATGCGAACGGGCATCACCCTCAGGCGGTAATAGAGGTCGGCGTTAAAGCGTCCCGCCTCTAGCTGGCTGGCAAGATCACGGGTCGATCCCGCAATAAGCCGCGTGGTGGGCGCGCCATCCAACGCCTCGATCAAGGCAAGCTGGCTTTGGGCGGGCAGCATTGCGATTTCGTCTATAAACAGGCTACCGCCCTCGCCCTCAGCCAATGCCGCCGCCAGTGCCGCCGCATCCAGATCATGGCCCGCACGTTTGATAAACGGACGTTTAGAGCGCAAGGAACTCAGATGGATCACCTCGGCCACCTTGGAGACACCCGACCCTTGCGCCCCCATCACCAAAACATCGCCCTGTGCTTGGGCCACACGGCGCACTTGGGCGCGCAGGGTTTGAGCCATATCCGAGACGCCAAAAATCATCCGCGCTGCAGGATCGCCGCTCTCGACCAATTGGCGCAGCTCGCGGTTTTCCAAAACCAGTGCGCGGGTTTTCAACGCCCGATCCACAACAGCCAGTAGATCCTTGGCGGCACAGGGTTTTTCCAGAAAATCAAACGCACCTTCGCCCATGGCACGCACGGCCATAGGAATATCCCCTTCGCCTGTCAGCAAGATCACAGGCAAATCAGGATCAACCCCACGTGCATGCGCCAGCAGGTGAAACCCGTCACGGCCCGGCATACGGATATCCGAGATAATCACCCCGTCAAATTCAGGTGTGATGTGATCCACAGCCACCACAAATGACCCCACCGCGATGCAGGTCAGCGCGGCCAGTTCCAGCGTCTGGCATAGGGCCTCGCGCACGGCGGCATCGTCATCAACCAAAAGAACCATTGTCGTCATGGCGTATTCTCCTGTGTCATGGGCTGGAGCGTCACCGAGAAACATGCGCCCTGCGGGGTGTTCTCAGCCCTGATTTCGCCCCCAACGCTTTGCACAATCGCATAGCTGATCGACAGGCCAAGTCCCACACCTTTGGCCGCGCCCACCTCTTTTGTGGAATAAAACGGATCAAACACCTGATCAGCTGCCTTGATCCCATGGCCTGTGTCGCAGATTGCCACCGTTACAGGGCCGTTTTGTGTAATAGTGATGCCCAAGCCGCGGGGCTGTGCGTGCTCCATCGCGTCCAGCGCATTGGTCAACAGATTGACAAATACCTGCCCCAGCCGTACCTCGCCGCCGCGCACCCACAACGGCGTCTGAGGTGGCGCGTAATTCAGCGTCACACCCATCGCGTCACGGCGCGTCTGCGTCAACTCCAACGCACTGGCCAGCACTGCGCCCAGATCAACACGCACCTGTTGCACGGTTTCCTGTTTGGAAAAGGCACGCAGGTTTTTGATAATTCGTCCCATGCGCCCCGTCATATCGGAAATACGGGTCAGGTTTTCAGCAGCGCGATCAGGCTGGCCGCGTGCGATGAATTGCACGCCGTTTTCGGCAAAGGATTGCACGGCCATCAACGGTTGGTTCAACTCATGACTGATGCCCGCGCTCAGCTGCCCCAGCGCGCTCATCTTGCTGGCTTGCACCAGATCATCTTGGGCACGGGCCAGCGCCAATTGCGCTTGCTCGCGCTCGGCGGCTTCGCGGCGCAACTCGTCATTGGTGTCGCGCAGGGCTTGGGTGCGGGTGCGCACCCGCGTTTCCAACTGGGCATTTGCCCGCGCCAACGTCCGCCGCCGCACCGTTGCCAGCACCAAAAGCGCGCCAAACGCTAAAAACAGCGCCGCCACCGCAGCCGCCTGCGCCGTGGCCAACCTGCGCACAGGTCCGACATCCATCAAAACTTCACCTGTCATGCCGATGACTGGTAAATCCTGTGTCAGATGCAGAGCCTCACGTGGCAGATACGGCCCCCATCCCAATCGCCAGATTTCATGCGGCCCCGTGTAAGACACCGCAAATGTCGGCATCTCGCCTTTACCGCTGCGCAGTTCGGGTGGTGCTTCGGGATGTTGCCAAAAGATCAACTCCGATCGGTTGGAGACTTGGACCTGCCCCCGTGCATCGGTAAAAAACACCGGCGGTGTATCACCGCGCCAAGCATAATCAACCGAACTCAGATCCGTAGAAACCACCAACGCACCCAGCACCTGCCCTTGCGGGCTAAAAACAGGTGCCGCGTAGAAATAGCTGCGCCCGTCGCCCCGATCTGGCCCATAACCGCGCCCCAATGCCCCGTTCAACGCACGCCGCACAAACCTGCCCGCATTGGCACTGCCTGCACCATCCCCCGCAGAGGCCAAAACGCGGCCCATACGGTCAATCACCATCACGTCCAGCGCCGACGCGCGGTCAGCCACGCCTTGCAACAGCGTGGTGTCCTCGGGCTGCACAGCCCCTGCCAACACCCGCGTCACCTGTGGATGATCCGCCATCACAACCGCCAGATCGCGGTAACGTTGCAGCTGCGCCACCAGACGGTCACTGGCCAACGCCAGATCGGCACTGCCCCGCGCCGAAAGCTGCGCAAGCCCTTGCTGCGTTGAAAAATGCCAGACAGCGAAACTCGGCCCTGCGATACAGGCGATAAAAACCACAGTGCGCAGGGCGCGTTTGCCAATGCGAAATCTCATCGTTGCGGTTTACAGCGGCAGCATGGTGGTGGATTTGATCTGTTCCATCGACAGCAGTGCAGTCACATTATGCACGCGCACCTCTGATATCAGTGCCTGATAGAAACGGTCATACGCGCGGGCGTTCTCGACGCGCACCTTGAGTATATAGTCAATGTCGCCTGCAAGGCGGTGCGCCTCTTGGACCTCGGGGCGGTCTTGCAACGCCTTAAGAAACTTCGCCTGCCAATCTGCTTCGTGCTCGGAGGTACGGATCAGCACAAAGAAGCACGCCTCTAGGCCCAATGCCTCGGCATCCAGCACAACAGTATGCTGCCCGATCACCCCAGCTTCGCGCAATTTCCGAATCCGGTTCCACACTGGCGTCTTGGACGAACCGATTTCACGCGCAATATCATCCAATGACTGGCTGGCATCCCTTTGAAGCGCCGCCAAAATCTTCCGATCTGTCTCATCCACCCGAACGCTCATTCCACTTCACTCCTAATTTCCGAACACATGTTCCAACCTCAGACCAGCATAGAACGAACGTCCTTATGTATCCAGACATATGGCGAAATACAGGGAAAATGTCCTATATATCACTCAGACAGCAGAGGATATGCAGCCATGGACCACTTCCCGATCTTCCTAAGCACCCGCAACGCCCGCATTATCGTATCAGGCGGTGGCGATGCGGCCATGGCCAAGCTGCGCCTGCTGATGAAAACACGCGGCAAAATCATTGTGTATGCAGCTGACGCAACCCCCGAGATAAAGCAATGGCACACTGCGGGTCAGCTCACGCTGATCACCCGTACCATGGAAGCCAAAGACGTGGTTGATGCCACCTTGTTCTACGGCGCCAACGAAGAAGCGGTTGAAGACGCCCGCACAGCGAAACTGGCGAAGGATGCCGGTGCATTGGTGAACATCGTCGATAATCTGGCAGACAGCCAGTTCATCACCCCCGCCATTGTGGACCGTGATCCCGTCACCATCGCCATCGGCACCGAGGGCGCAGCCCCCGTTCTGGCCCGTGCGATCAAGGCTGATCTGGAAGAACGCCTTCCCCAGAGCCTTGGCACGCTGGCGCGGATCGGAAAAACTTTTCGTGCCGCAGCAGATGCCTTGCCCTTTGGCCGTGCGCGCCGCGATTTCTGGCGCTCGTATTATTTTAATGACGGTCCCAAAGCGATAAGCGGCGGCCAAGAGCATGTGCGCCCTGCCCTGAATGCTTTGTTGGACCAACACCTGACCAAAACGGCCCGCGCAGGGCATGTGGCCTTTGTGGGCGGTGGGCCCGGTGATCCAGAATTGCTGACCCTAAAAGCACGCCGCGCTTTGGATGAGGCGGATGTGGTGATTTATGACCGCTTGATCACCCCTGAAATTCTTGAACTCGCCCGCCGCGAAGCCACAATGATTGACGTGGGTAAAGAGGGTTTTGGCCCGTCTACGTCCCAAGAATATATCAACGACCTGCTGGTTGAGCATGCACAGACAGGCGCACAGGTTGTGCGGCTGAAATCTGGCGATGCCACCATCTTTGGCCGGCTGGACGAAGAGATTGACGCCGTGGACGCCCATGGCATCGGCTGGCACATTGTGCCGGGCATCACTTCGGCCTCCGCCGCTGTGGCGACCATCGGACAAAGCTTTACCAAACGCGGCCGCAACGCCTCTGTTCGGTTTCTGACAGGCCATGACACCCGCGGCTTTGCCGATCACGACTGGCGCACGCTGGCACGGACAGGCGAAGTTGCTGCAATCTATATGGGCAAAAAATCCGCGCGTTTCATTCAGGGCCGCCTGCTGATGCACGGTGCCGATAGAAACACCCCCGTCACGTTGATCGAAAACGCCAGCCGCACTAACCAACGCGTGTTGGAAACCACACTGGACGCGCTGCCCGCTGCGCTGGAGGCCGCCAATATGTCTGGCCCCGCGCTAACCTTTGTCGGCCTTGCCCCGCGTGCGGCGCTGGCTGTCACCCCTACACTCAAGCTTGAGGAATTCGCATAATGGCCAAAGCGTTCCAACCATCCGTTATCACCGCCAATGATCTGCTCAAAGGTGATGTCATTTATCTATGTGGCACTGAATGGGTCCGCGATCTGGCCCAAGCCGAGGTTCTGACCGACGAGGCAGACGCCGAAATCCGCCTGCTCGAAGCCTCTGCCCAAGTGGCCGATGTTGTCGGCGTCTATCTGGCCGTCGTCGATACCACCAACGGCATCGCCACCACCCATTTCCGCGAAGAATTCCGCGCCACAGGCCCGTCCAACTACGCCCATGGCAAGCAAGCCCAAAGCAAGCAGGAGCATGTATAATGTACGCCTATTCCGATTTTGACAGCAATTTTGTCACCGCCCGCAACGCCCAATTCCGCGCACAGGTTGAGCGCCGCATTGATGGGTCACTGACTGAAGATGAATTCAAGCCCCTGCGCCTGATGAATGGTCTATACCTGCAACTGCACGCCTATATGCTGCGCGTGGCGATCCCTTATGGCACGCTGAGCGGCGGCCAGATGCGCAAGCTGGCGGATATCGCGGATAAGTGGGACAAAGGCTATGGCCATTTCACCACGCGCCAGAACATCCAGTACAACTGGCCCGAGCTGCGTGATGTGCCAGATATGCTGGACGCGTTGGCCGAAGTGGATATGCACGCGATCCAGACCTCGGGCAACACCATCCGCAACGTGACCGCCGATCATTTCGCAGGCGCTGCCGCTGATGAAATCGCTGATCCGCGCCCGATCGCCGAATTGATCCGCCAATGGTCAACCGACCACCCCGAATTCCAGTTCCTGCCCCGCAAGTTCAAGGTCGCCGTCTCTGGTGCGGCCCATGACCGTGCAGTGCTGAAAGCCCATGACATCGGGTTGCGCATTGTTGAAAAAGACGGTTTGCGCGGTTTTGAGGTGATTGTTGGTGGGGGCCTTGGCCGCACGCCGATGATTGGCAAAGTGCTGTATGAATTTGTGGCCTCCGAAGATCTGTTGCCAACGCTGGAGGCGATTGTCAGCGTCTATAACCTGTTGGGTCGTCGCGATAATAAATACAAAGCACGGATCAAAATTACGGTGCATGAAAACGGGATTGAGGACATCCGCGCCCGCGTGGATGCGCGTTATGCGTTGATCCGTCCGCAATTCACAGGTGTGGATCAACAGATGTTGTCGCAGATTGAGGCTGACTTTGCCCTGCCGCAGTTCAAGACCTCGTCCCTTGATGCCTATGATGCGGCTTATGCCGCTGATCCGGTGTTCCGCGCTTGGGCTGATACCAATCTCAGCGACCACCGCACCCAAGGCTATGCGATTGTGTCTATCTCGCTCAAGGCGCATGGCGCGACACCGGGTGATGCGACATCCGCGCAAATGCGGGTGATGGCGGAACTGGCCGAGGAATTCGGCCATAACGAGCTGCGCATTTCGCATGAGCAAAACGTGATCCTGCCCCATGTGCACCGTGCTGACTTGCCCGCAGTACATGCCCGCCTCAAGACCGCTGGCCTTGGTACAGCCAACATCGGCTTGATCTCTGATATCATCGCCTGCCCCGGTATGGATTATTGCGCGCTGGCAACGGCCCGTTCGATCCCGATTGCCCAAGAAATCGCCACGCGATTTGACGAGCTGAAGCTGGAGCATGAAGTAGGCCCGCTCAAGATCAAAATCTCAGGCTGCATCAATGCTTGCGGGCACCACCACGTCGGTCATATCGGCATCCTTGGTCTGGACCGTGCAGGGGTGGAAAACTATCAGATCACGCTGGGCGGTGACGGCACCCAAGACGCCGCCATTGGTGAACGTGCTGGCCCCGGTTTTTCGGCTGATGAAATCATCCCCGCGATTGAACGCATTGTTCTGGCTTATCTGGACCTGCGCCAAGCCCCAAGCGAGACGTTTTTAGAAGCCTATCGCCGTGCTGGATTGGCCCCGTTTAAGGCGGCCCTTTACCCCGAGGCTAAAGCCAATGCCGCTTGATGATCCGTTAAACTCGCAAGTGGGGGCGCTGAATACAGCGCTCAAACATCACGCCGCAGCGGATATCGTGCGCCGCGCCTACGCGGCCGCGCCCAACCTTGCGCTGGTCTCTAGTTTTGGCGCCGAAAGCGTGGCCTTGTTGCATTTGGTCTCACGGGTGCAGCCCGATGTGCAGGTGATATTCATCGACACGATGTTGTTGTTTCCCGAAACGCTGGAATACCAGCGCGAGGTCGCCCGCAAGCTGGGTCTGCGCAAGGTCCAAGTGATCCGCGCAGATACAACGCTGGCGGACCCGGACAACACCTTGCACCAGCGTGATACTGATGCTTGCTGTGATCTGCGCAAAACCCAAGTGCTGAACAAGGCGCTGGCGGGGTTTGACGGGTGGATCACAGGCCGCAAACGGTTTCAATCCGGCCAACGCGCCGAGCTACCCGCCTTTGAGGTGGAAGACGGCACAGGGCGCATCAAAGTGAACCCTTTGGCCCATTGGGCCTCTGAGGACGTGAAAGAATACATGGCCGAAAACAACCTGCCCCGCCATCCCTTGGTGGCGCGGGGGTATCCATCCATTGGCTGTGCGCCCTGCACCACCCCCGTGGCCGACGGCGAAGACCCCAGATCAGGCCGCTGGCGCGGTCAGGAAAAAGATGAATGCGGCATCCACTTTGTGAACGGCAAAATGGTGCGAGTAGGAGCAACAACATGAGCGTGATCGTAAACGACAGCGGATTTACCACAGACGATTGGACAGGCGGCTTTTGCGCCGAGGGGGCAGCGAATGATTGCGCGGCCCTTGATCTGGCCTCGGATGCGCAACCCGAAGAGGTTGCATTGACTGAGGCGCTCAAAATGATCCGCATTGATTTCCCCTCCTCTGCGGACGGGCGCGGGTTTACCATCGCCAAGGCGCTGCGCCTGCGCGGATACACAGGCCGCCTGCGCGCGCGCGGTCATGTGTTGGCCGATCAATACGCCATGGCGCGGCGCAGCGGTTTTGACGAGGTCGAGATCGACGAAGCCCTTGCCGCCCGCCAACCTGCGGATCAATGGCAGTTCCGCGCCGATTGGAATGCGCATGATTATCAGGCCCGTTTGCGCGGCTAATCCGCACAGTTCCCCCTGAACAAAACTGTGTGCATTGCGCACAGCCTTTCCCCTGTCTAAGAAAAGGACCGTGGAGCATCGCTCTACGGAGAAACCATGACCGAGCAAAAACCAGTGACCACAGACACCGCCAAAGCCGTTCCCACCCTACCCGATGCCCAGACGGTCACCGCTGTCACCCATTGGACTGACCACCTGTTTTCCTTCCGCGTGACGCGCCCTGCGACCATGCGCTTTCGCTCGGGTGAATTTGTGATGATCGGGTTGATGGGCGAACCGCATCCTGAAACGGGCAAGGTCAAACCCTTGCTGCGCGCCTATTCCATTGCCTCACCTGCGTGGGACGATGAGTTGGAGTTTTATTCAATCAAAGTGCAAGACGGCCCGCTGACATCGCGTTTGCAACACATCAAGGTCGGCGACGAGATCATTTTGCGCCCCAAACCTGTGGGCACTTTGGTGCATGACGCCTTGCTGCCCGGCAAACGCATCTGGTTTTTCGCCACTGGCACTGGCTTTGCCCCTTTCGCATCGCTGCTGCGTGAACCCGAAACCTATGAAAAATTCGATGAGGTCATTGTCACCCATACCTGCCGCAATGCCGCCGAGCTGGATTATTCGCGCAAGTTGATCGATGATCTGCTGGCGGATGAGATGATGCAGGAATTGATCGGCCCCGAGAACCTTGCAAAAATCCGCTATTACCCCACCACCACACGCGAACAAAGCCCCAAGATGGGCCGCATCACCACGCTGCTGCAAGACGGCACTGTATTCCGAGATCTGGGCATTGAGGGCATCAACGTCGAAACCGACCGTGCCATGGTCTGTGGTTCCATCGGGTTGAACACGGATATCAAAGCAGTGCTGGAAGGTTTCGGCCTTGAGGAAGGCGCAAACTCTGATCCCAAGCACTATGTGGTTGAAAAGGCCTTTGTCGGCTAAATTCGCCCACTCCCAACACATTGATCGGGCGCTGTGAATTGACATTTGCAGCGCCCGCATGCGTGATCAGAGCATGACTTTTATCAAATCCCATTGGCAATTGCTTGCCCTCACTGCCCTTGTCTTTGCCCTGTGGCAAACGCCTGTGGTTGTCCCGCTGAAAATCCTCATCGTGTTTTTGCATGAACTGTCCCATGCTACAGCCGCGTGGCTGACAGGGGGTTCGGTTGAGCAGATATCCCTCTCCCCCGCCCAAGGTGGCTTTGCCATCACCCGTGGCGGCAGCCGCTTTGTGATCCTGTCGGCGGGGTATCTGGGATCACTGGTGATGGGGGCGGGTTTGCTGATGCTCGCGATGCGCAGCACCGCAGACCGAATGATTACCGCCCTTCTGGGGGGCCTGATGCTGCTTGTCACAGCGCTTTATGTGCGTGATCTGTTTGCCGCAGGTTTCTGTATTGCCACAGGGCTGGTCCTGCTGTCGATGGCGCGCTTTCTGGGCCACAGCGCAAATGATATGGTTTTACGGGTGATCGGGCTGAGCAGCCTGATCTATGTGCCTTATGATATTTTTGACGATACCATTGCACGTTCCAGCGCGCAGTCGGATGCTTATATGTTGGCGGCAGAGTTCGGCGGCCCAACAGTATTCTGGGGCGGGCTTTGGTTGCTGATCAGTCTGGCTGTCATCGCCCTTTGCCTGCGGCAAATCCTGGGCACCCGATCCAACATAGATTTCCGCAAAACCCTATAAAAACTGTGCTCCATAAAAAAAGCCGCCCCGAATGGAGCGGCTTTTCCTTTGCTTCAGTCGATTGACTTACATGCCAAGCGCTTCGCGTACTTTTTCAAGCGCAACCTTGAGAACCTCAGGGTTGTTTTTGGCAGCTTCCAGACCAGTAGTCAGCATAGTTTTCTGCATGGAACCCAGATCGGAGTTGTTCAGCATTTCTGAAACTTTTTCCATGTTGAAACCATCAACTGTCAGCAGATCGGTCATGGACGTGCTCGCCGCATCGGTTGCTGCCGCAGTGGTGTCTGCAGCCGCATCAGTTGCAGCTGTTGCTGTGTCTGTCGCGGCGTCTGCAGCTTGGGCTGCTGTATCGGCGGCAGCTTCAGTTGTTGCGGCGGCGGTTTCAGTTGCAGTTTCGGCAGTTGCCGTTGCAGCGTCTGTTGTCGCGGTTACAGCATCAGCAGCTGCGTCTGTCGCGGCTGTGGCAGTATCCGTTACGGCTGTTGCTGCATCGCTTGCGGCTTGCGTTGTAGCAGCTGCTGCATCGGAGCCCGCTTGTGTGGCGGCATCAACGGTAGCTGTAGTCGCTTCGGTCGCTGCTGTTGCGGCATCGTTTGCTGCTTCTGTTGTCGCAGCTACTGCGTCAGAGGCTGCTTCTGTTGCGGCTGTTGCTGCATCGCTTGTTGCAGTTACCGCGTCAGATGCTGCTTCTGTCACCGCTGTAGCCGCGTCGTTTGCTGCTTCTGTGGTTGCTGCAACAGCGTCGGAGGCCGCATCAGCAGTCGCTGTTGCCGCGTCGTTTGCTGTTTCTGTAACAGCTTCTGCCGCTTCAGATGCAACATCTGCTGCTGCTTCGGCAACTTCCGATGTGGTTTCCGCAACTTCAGCTGCAGCGGATGTCGCAGTTGCGCTTACATCGCTTGCAATGTCTTGCACACTGCGACCAGAATAAAGGACATAGCCCCCAACTGCGATAATAGCTGCAACAACAACCCAAACAAGATTCTTCATTATATTTCCCCTTTTGTAGCGGCATAACGTAACATGGCTGCCTACATTCACACCATTACAGCCCAAATGCGCAACAGTTTACCCTAGCACAAGGGGAAAACGTACAAAATCGCAGCAACACAAGGTGATTTTGAACTTGAAGGACCGCTAACAGATGGCTACCTTGTGAAATCTGTAATTCAACTATCAAAGGACGATCATCATCGCTCGCAGACCCCATAACGCACCGCCGCAACGTGACACCGGCCCGCGCGTCAATGAAAACATCCGCTCAAACGAAATTCGCCTGATTGGCGCAGACGGCGAAAACGTCGGCGTCGTGACGCCTACGCGCGCTATGGTCATGGCGGAAGAGGCAGGACTGGATCTGGTAGAGATTTCTCCCAATGCCAACCCGCCCGTGTGTAAAATCATGGATTTCGGCAAGTTCAAATACGAGACGCAAAAACGCGAAGCCGAAGCGCGTAAAAAGCAAAAGATCATTGAGATCAAAGAAATCAAGTTCCGCCCGAATACCGACAGCGGCGACTATGAAATCAAAATGCGTAACGTTTTCAAATTTCTGGCAAACGGCGACAAGGTGAAAATCACCCTGCGTTTCCGTGGCCGCGAAATGGCACACCAGAACCTCGGCCGCGAGCTGCTGGAACGTGTTGCAGCCGACACCAAAGACTTTGGCAAAGTTGAAAACTTTCCGAAAATGGAAGGTCGCCAAATGGTCATGCTGATCGGCCCGCTGCCCGCCAAATAACCTGTTAAACGCAGTTTATCTTCAAACGCCTCGTTCCTTTTGGTTCGGGGCGTTTTGCATTTGTGCCAGTATATTTTTCATTTCAGCCAACGTGCGGCCACACATCCCTGCATGGCCGCGACTTTGGTTAGGCGTTGATCGCAGCAACCGCGCGTTTGGTCATCACCCCCACCAGATGCGCACGGTAGGCACCTGACCCGTGCAGATCACTGATCATGCTGGACCCGTCGGCCTTCAAACCCGCCACAGCCTCAACCGAGAAATCAGCGCTCAGCGCGGTCTCGGCTTCGGTCCAACGGAACACACCGTTTTCCGAAGCGCCCGTGACTGCTACGCGCACGCCATCGGCAAACTTGGCGACAAACACAGCCACCAGCGGAAACCGCGATGCAGGCTGCAAGTGCTTTTCATAGTGCGCGGCCTCAGGAATTTTGAACTTCACCGCTGTGACGATCTCGCCCTCTTCCAAAGCGGTCTCAAACATGCCTAGAAAATAGTCATCCGCCGCGATTTCGCGGGTGTTGGTCACAACCGTTCCGTTCGAAGCCAAGACACCGGCAGGGTAGCACGCAGAAGGATCATTGTTGGCGACAGACCCGCCAATGGTGCCCCGGTTGCGCACGGCAGGATCGCCGATCCGCCCTGCCAGCGATGCCAACGCAGGATAGGCATCCGCCACCTCGCCCGCCACAGTCGCATGCGTGGTGGCGCCGCCAATCGTGACAGTACCGTCTTGCGCCGACACTCCCTTCATCTCGGCGATCCCGTGCAGCGATACCAATACAGAGGGTGCCGCCAGCCGCGCCTTTAGCGTCGGGATCAAAGTCTGCCCGCCGCTCAGCGGTTGCGCTTCGTCGCGCGCCAGTGCCGTGACTGCATCCGCAATCGTAGAAGGCATTTCAACGTCAAAATTATACATCTTCTTTTCCTTTCAGCTCGGTGGTCAGCCCCTTCAGGCCCTGACCCCTTGCTTCATTTTGCCTCTAAACTCATGAGCGCTTGCGCCCTCCAACTTTTCATTTGGCACATGGCCTGAAGGAGGGCACAGCCCCGTTCAAACGCCAGAACCGTTCATCGCCTCCCACACTCGGTGTGGTGATACGGGCATGTCGATGTGATCAACAGTACTGCCCCCTGACCGCATCGCATCCAGAACCGCGTTAACCACCGCTGGCGGCGATCCGATGGCCCCTGCCTCGCCACAGCCTTTCACCCCCAAGGGGTTGTGCGTGCAAGGTGTCTGGCACGAATGATCCACATCATAGAATGGCACATCCGTCGCACGCGGCATGGCATAATCCATGTAACTTGCGCTCAACAACTGGCCATCGCTGTCATACGCACAATTTTCCAGCAATGCCTGCCCGATGCCCTGCGCCAGACCGCCATGCACCTGGCCTGTCACAATCATCGGATTGACGATATTGCCAAAATCATCCGCAGCCGAGAACCGCTCAATCGTGACCTGACCCGTTTCAGGGTCCAGCTCAACTTCGCAAGCATAGGCGCCAGACGGATAGGTGAAGTTGGACGGATCATAAAACGCGGTCTCTTCCAAACCGGGCTCAATCTCTTCCAGAGGATAGTTATGCGGCACATAGGCGGCCAACGTCACATCCCCCCAAGCCACGGATTTATCCGTACCAGCGACCGTGAATGCGCCATCCTTCAGCTCGACATCCCCTTCCGAGGCTTCCAGCAAATGGCTGGCGATCTTTTTGGCTTTGGCGATGATTTTCTCGGTTGCGCGAACCATGGCAGAGCCACCAACAGCCAAAGACCGTGACCCGTAGGTGCCCATGCCCATCGGCGTATTTGCTGTATCACCGTGCACCACCTCAACCATGTCTTCGGGGATACCGATCATATCGGCGACCACTTGGGAAAAGGACGTCTCATGCCCCTGCCCGTGGCTGTGGCTGCCTGTCATGACCACCAAACCACCCGTGGCATTCACACGCACTGTGCAGCTTTCGAACAGGCCCGCACGTGCGCCCAACTGCCCCACAAGGTTTGACGGCGCGATGCCACAAGCCTCAATGTAGCAGTTCACGCCAAAGCCGCGCAGTTTGCCCTTGGCCTCAGACGCTTTGCGCCGTGCGGCGAACCCACCAATGTCGGCCATCTCTTCCAGCTTGTCCATCGTGGCCACATAATCGCCCGTGTCATATTCGACGGCGACAGGCGTGGCATAGGGGAACTCCATGATGAAATTCTGGCGGCGCAGTTTGATCGGATCAACACCCAACTCATGCGCAGCCTTATCCACCAGACGTTCCAATTGATACGTCGCCTCGGGACGGCCAGCGCCACGGTAAGCATCCACTGGCACGGTATTGGTAAACACCGCCTTGACGTTCACATAGATCAGCGGCGTCTTATAGTTCCCCGCCATCAACGTGCCGTGCAGCCATGTGGGCACCGACGGCGCGAAGGTGCTCAGATACGCGCCCATGTTGGCATAGGTATCCGTGCGCAGGGCGGTAAAGTTGTGTTCCGCATCCAGCGCCAGTTCGATCTTGGTGACGTGATCGCGGCCATGGGCGTCTGACATAAACGCCTCTGAGCGCGACGACGTCCATTTAACAGCGCGGTTACAGGCTTTTGCCGCAAAGGTGACAAATGCTTCTTCCTGATAGTGGAAGATTTTGGTGCCAAATCCGCCGCCCACATCGGGTGCTACAACCCGCAGCTTGTGCTCAGGGATGCCTAAGACAAACGCGCCCATCAGCAGACGGATCACATGGGGGTTCTGGCTGGTGGTGAAGAGTGTATAATCGCCCGTACCGCGTGAATAATCCCCCACGGCCACGCGCGGCTCCATCGGGTTGGCGACAAGGCGGTTGTTGACCAGTTCCAGAGTGGTCACATGGGCCGCCTCTTTAAACGCCTGATCCACCGCGCCTTTGTTTTCCTCAACGAAACCCCAATCATAACATAGGTTTGATGTCAGATCATCGTGGACTTTGGGCGCATCGGCTTTCACCGCGTCTTTCATATTCACAACGGCTGGCAGCTCGGAAATTTCTACTTCAATCGCCTCGGCGGCATCGCGGGCTTGCTCAAGGGTTTCAGCAACCACAGCGGCAATCGGTTCCCCTACATGGCGGACTTTGCCATGGGCCAGCACCGGATGGCGCGGCTCTTGCATTGGTTCGCCGTGTTTGTCGGTGATCTGCCATCCGCAAGGGACCGACCCGACCGCCTCAAAATCCGCGCCTGTGAAAATGCGCACAACGCCTTCCATGCCTTCAGCAGCAGAAGTGTCTACGCTGTCCAGCGTGCCATGTGCGATATCGGAGCGCAGGAAATAGACATAGGCCTGCCCGTTTACGTTGATATCATCGGTATAGTTGCCTTCTCCGGTCAAAAACCGGATGTCTTCGCGCCGCTTGCTGCTGGCGCCGATTCCACTGTCCTTTGGCATTTCAATTCCTCCCTAAACGGCATGTCCCTGACACACCAAGCATAATCTGCGGAAAATTCCGCCAAGCTTGCCGCCCGCCTCCCCGCGGGCAACTGGCTGATTATTCGCCAGCGATTGCGCTGACGTCCTGACCGGATGCCGCCATGATCGCCTTGACGATGTTATGGTAGCCCGTGCAGCGGCAGATATTGCCGTCTAGATAGTGGCGCACATCGGATTCTGTCGGCTTTGGGTTATCTTTGAGCAGCGCCGCCGCAGACATCACCATGCCCGGAGTACAAAAACCACATTGCAGACCGTGGTGATCCTGAAACGCCTGCTGGATGGTGTTCAACGTGCCATCTGGTGCTGCTTGCCCCTCGATGGTGGAAACTTCGGCGCCTTGCGCTTCGACCGCCAGCATGGTGCAAGATTTCACAGCTTCGCCGTTCACGTGCACCACACAAGCGCCACATTGGCTTGTGTCACAGCCCACATGCGTGCCTGTCAGGCCCATGTCTTCGCGCAGGAACTGCACCAGCAAGGTGCGCCCCTCCACATTGCCCGATGCGGCTTTGCCGTTCACGGTCATCTTTACTTCGGTCATTCGTATCCTCCTAGGCTTCCCATTTCGGTATCCATGGGACAAGTTAAACACGACAACGCCAAGTTGAGAACAAAAATTTTATCTTGACGCAATATGTTACAAGATTAGAGGCCGCTATCTAGCGGCGCGGTCTGCGCGGTTGCGGCCGCGAGGGTATTTCTTTGAGCAAGCCCCCCACGCCCATAGCCGCAACATCACGTGCAGTGACGTCTATGCCGCAGACCACCCGCGCCAGCACCCAATCTGCCCCATTCAACGCAGGCGAGCGTGCACAGCCCGGCAGGCCGATGACCTGCTGCGTGCCACGCCGACCCAAGAATAACAGATTCCCCGGATCAACAGGCATGCCAAAACGGACGATTTCGCCTCCCGCAGCCACCAGCGCACTGGGCGCGACATCATGAATATCAGAGGTGGCCGACCCTGTAAGAACCAAGATCAGCGGCGTTTTCGCGCGTTTGATCGCAGTGCATAAATCAGCGGTGCGGTGGGGCACCACCTCCACGGCGTCCAGCGCCACATCAAGGGCGGTCAGGCGGTCTTCTATCGCGGCGCGGCCCTTATCACCTGCACCGCCCGCGATTTCGGTGATGATCAATGTGGCGCGGTCCAAGGCAGGGGCGGCCAATTGGATGGCACCGCTGGCAGCACGCACCGCAGCATCCAGCCCGACCTGAGGCACCGCATAAGAAATAATCTTGATCGTTGCGACCAGATCGCCTTTGCGCAACTGGTGATGCGGTGGAACGGTTGCGACCGTGATCATCGGGTCCCCACCATTGACCGCATCCAAAGCCGCGACATCCAAAACAGCCACACCTGCGCCATGTGCAATCAGGTTCACGCGCCCCGTGAAGGCTTTGCTGCGCCGCAGGCCTGTGCTGCCCTGCATCAACGCATCTGCCAACGCATCAGCGGCGGCATCTTCGGCCACATCACCTTGCTCCAGCGCGGCAACGATGACTTCGGCAATCCCAGCCGCCTCAAGCGTGGCGATATGGTCCGCCTCCAACACCAATCCCTTGCGCAGGCGCCCGTCGGGCAACGCCACGGAATGGGCCAGCACACAGCCAAGCGCATCAGCAGTAGGGCGTGGACCAAACCTCATGCTATGCGCAGGGTTTCGATCATCTGCGCCAAGACCGCCACGGCAATTTCCGCAGGACCAGATGCCCCGATGTTCACACCAACAGGTCCGTTGATGCGCGCGATTGCAGCCGCGTCAAACCCCGCCTCGGCCAGACGATCACAGCGCGACGCATGGGTGCGCTTTGATCCCAGCACCCCGATGTAAAATGCCTGTGAACGCAAGCCGATGTGCAGCGCAGGATCATCCAGTTTCGGATCATGGGTCAACAGCACCAACGCACAGCGGCTGTCTACGCCTATGGTTTCCAGCGCGACGTCCGGCCAATCATTGATCACTTTTGCGTCAGGGAACCGTGCCGCTGATCCAAACGCCTCACGCGGGTCCACGACAATAGGATCAAACCCCGCCAGCCGCGCCATCGGCACCAAGGCTTGGGCGATATGCACGCCGCCAACCACCACCAGCCGCAAAGGCGGATTGTGAATAGCAACAAAGGTGTTGCCGTCTTCTTCTATGCCAGAGCGGTCCATCCGAAAGCGCACTTCATGCCCCACATCAACCAACGCACGGTGGCTGCCATCCAATGCAACCTCATAGGCAACGGGCCTGCGCGCCGCACGTTCAGTGACCAAATCGCGCAGCATCTCCAAAGGCATACCGCCTGCACCCACAGGTTCCACCAACACGCGGATGGTGCCGCCACAGGCCAAACCCACGGCAAAAGCATCGCCATCACTAACTCCGTATTCCAACAGTTTGGGTGTGCCGTCTTCCAACGCCTCCAGCGCTTCGAGCACAACAGCGCCTTCGACACAGCCACCTGACACAGACCCCTCCATGGCACCGCTGGATGAAACAACCATTTGCGCGCCCACACGGCGCGGCGCCGATCCCCATGTGTTAACCACCGTGGCAAGGGCTGCGCCCTGCCCGTCTGCGATCCATGCCAGCGCCTGTTCGGGGGCGCCTGAAATCATTTGCATCTGTCTGGCCTTCCTCAACGAATGTCCTACATAGGGTCTGACAATCCGCGCATATGTGCAAGGAGACATCTTGCTCCCTTGCACGCAGCGCCTACGCCTACTACATCTTACACAACGACACCGGAAATGGAGACCCGACATGCCAATGGACGCCCGCGAGATTGAAACGCTTTTGCGCGAAACCTTTCCCGATGCGCAGATCGTGGTCGAGGGGAATGACGGCGTGCATATGTCGGCCATGGTAGTAGACGAGAGCTTTCGCGGCAAAAACCGCGTTCAGCAACAGCGTGCTGTTTATGCAGCCCTGAAAGGTAAAATGGACGGCAGCAGCGGCGACCTTCACGCCCTAGCCCTGACAACAAAGGTACCAGAATAATGCCCCTGATCCTCACCACATTCGTATCACTTGTATCGCTGGCCCTGATCGCAGTGGCGCATAAAGCGATGACACCCCAAAAACGCACCGTACCTGTAAGGAAAACCAAATGAGCGACGCTTCCACGCAAATCAAAGACACTGTGGCCAGCAATGATGTGGTCCTGTTTATGAAAGGCACCAAAGAAATGCCGCAATGCGGGTTTTCGTCACGTGTGGCTGGTGTGCTGAACTACATGGGCGTGAACTTTGCCGATGTAAACGTGCTGGCGGATGAAACCCTGCGCCAAGGCATCAAGGATTTTTCTGATTGGCCGACGATCCCGCAGCTTTATGTCAAAGGTGAATTTGTCGGCGGCTGTGACATCATCACCGAGATGACCATGTCAGGCGAGCTGGATACGCTGTTCACCGAAAACGGCGTTGAGTTTGATAAAGACGCTGCAGAAAAGATTCGCGAAGCCAACGCCTAAAGCCCCTTCGCAACATAACATTCTGAAACGCACCTCACTTTGGGGTGCGTTTTTTTATGCGCATTGTCATCTTCAGATTTCAGCCACGTTCAGATTGCAGCTATCGTGAATGCAGTGAATCCCATATGACTGCCCCTTGAAACGACAGTTACTCAAGGATGTGCCGAATGGATATCACCTTAATCAGAACCTTCATCGAAGTCGCAAATACGGGTTCCTTTATCGCCGCCTGTGACCGGTTGTTTGTCACCCAATCAGCGGTCAGTCTGCGCATCCAACGATTAGAAGACAGTCTGGGTCATCCCCTATTCACCCGTTCAAAATCAGGGGCGATTCTGACGCCTGCGGGCGAACAGTTCAAAACTTATGCTCTCAGCCTCATCAAAATCTGGGAGGAAGCGCGCCAGCAAATTGCGATTCCCGAAGGCTATAGCCGTGCCTTGACCATTGGCGCGCAATATTCGCTTTGGCCGCGCTTGGGATTCCAATGGTTGGACCGCTTGCAGGCCGATCTGCCTGATCTGAGTTTGCGTACGGAATTGGGGATGCCAGACCGTTTGACACGTTTTCTTGTCGAGGGGCTTATTCAAGTGGCGGTGATGTACACGCCACAACTGCGCCCCGGATTAATCATCGAAGAGGCGCTGGAGGATGATTTGATTATGGTTTCGTCTTATCCCAATGCCACCGCAGCAGATGCGAGCGATTATGTTTTTGTCGATTGGGGCGCGGAATTCACCCATGCCCACGCATTATCCCTGCCCCATTTGACCAATTCAGGCCTGACCATGGGTCTCGGGGCGCTGGCTGCCGACTATATCATGAACCGCCATGCCAAAGCATATCTACCTGCGCGTGTAATCAAGCGCCGCTTGGACAGCGGAAATCTACATGTTGTGGCGGATGCACCACATTTCCCCTACCCTGCGTGGGTCGTCTGGCGCGACGACATTGATGTCGAATTGGCCGAAGCTGCACGCCGCGCCTTGGTGCAAGTCGCGCAAACTACTGAAAAAGAACAAGGTTCTATGACGGAACTGCTTAGCCTGATGTGAAGGCAGCAAACTGGTCTCATCTAATCAATTACAAATTCTAAATACTCATCTTATACATGATTTATTCGAATTTCACTCATCTAAACAACTCATTTAGACCACCCTTAGCAGAGATGCTGCCGATCGTAGGGCACTAGGCCAGATGACGGAACAAACTCTCGAAAGGGAATGATCTATGAACACTCTCATGAAATTCGCCACTGTATCTGCACTGGCACTCATGGTTGCCGCACCTGCAATGGCGCAAAACCGCATCACAGGCGTTGAAGCGCTGAATGATCAGATTGACGACATCACAGATGACGTAAACACAGACATCGCACGCGGCAATGACGCCGACCGCTTTGGCCCCAATGGTGTGGCACAAGGCTGGCGCGGGTCTTTCGCTCTGACGGCTTCTGGCACATCCGGCAATACTGACACCGGCGAAGTCTCTGGCGCGGGCCGTTTGACATATGGCGTAGGGGACTGGAACCACCTGTTTGGCTTTGCTGCTGAATATGGCGAATCCAATGGCACCAAAAGCGAAGAAAAATTCTTTGCGACCTATGAAGGTAGCCGCTACTTCACACCAAGCCTCTATGCTTTTGGCGTGGCGCGTTTCGAATATGACGGCTATCTGACAGACGCTGCTGGCGTTGGGTATGACGGTTCGACAACTGACGCGTTCTTGGGCTTTGGTCCCGGTTACCGTGTGTTGAACAACCCGAACCAAACATGGCGCGTTCAAGCAGGCCCCGGTGTGCGTTACTTCAAAGACGTGACCGGCACATCTGAAACCGAAGTCGGCTTCATCGCCACATCGCGTTACTTCCACGGCATCAACGACACTGTATCCTTCACAATGGACACTGATGTTTTGGGGTCGGACATCAACACAATCGTATCTAACGATGCAGGCGTGAACTTTAAAATGTCCAACAACCTGTCCACACGTGTGAGCTATCGCACCGAGTATAACTCTGACCCAGCAGCGGGCCTGAAATCCACAGACAACACCCTTGGTGTGTCACTGGTTCTCGGCTTCTAAGAGTTAAGAGATAGTAACGAGTACTCCTCCTCGGCATCCTGTTGCCCAGCAATGCCAAGGGGGAGAGTTAACGAGTTTTTTAACTGGTTACTTAGGGAGGACGGGGAATTACATCCTCCCTACTTGGTTATTTGACAAAAGCTCGGCTAACCGCCGAGCTTTTCGTCTACTTCAGCGGCAAGAGATTCGGCGCGTGCTGCGATCTCTGCCAAAGTGTCCGTCACCGATTGCGGCACAACGGGCACTTCAATCCGCTCAGGCTCAACAACAACATTGCGTAGCCCTTCAAGCTCGGCTTCACGCTCGGCCAACTCTGCCCGCACTTCCGCGATCTTGTCTTCGACGCTTGCGGTTTTATCGGCCAGCATCAAACCCGCCATCAGCAGCATCCGTGCCTCTGGCATACGCCCGACAGCATCTGCCAAAACCTGCGCTTCGTCGTCCAGCATTTTGGCTGCGGAATGCAGATAGCTTTCCTCGCCCTCCTGACAGGCCACGTCAAAATAACGTCCGCCAATAGCAATCTTGATCTCTGGCATTACACGTCCTCCTGTTGGCTCTGGGCAGTTGATCCGGCATCCACAAGCGGTTGCAGGCTGGCTAGAATAGCAGATGCTTCTGCCACATCGGCAGCTCGGGACGCACGAAGGCCTTCCAGCTCTGCCAGCAGCGCTTTGTTGATCAAATCCGCGTCACCTACGCCTTCGGCATTTGCATCGCGTAAGGCAGCACAGGCGTTGGCCAACTCTGCATTCGCGCGGCGCACACGTTGCAGCTCGATGTCCAGTTGGCCCATACGGGCCTCCCTTTCGTCCAGTTGTGCACGCAAAGCGGCATTCTCTGCTTCGGATTTGGTCCGCAAGCTGCGCACACGTTCTTGAAGCTGCGCATTGGCAGTCCGTTCTTCTTCCAGAAGGCGTGTGGTTTCCTCATCGGGGCCTGCGGGTGCCGCAGTACCCAATTTTGCCAAACCAAACGCGACTTGATCCATTGCAGCGGTGATGCGCCGCTGAAGTTCTTCGATATCGCTCATATGCCTCTCTCACTCACTGTCTTGCACACCGATCTTTACAACACGCGAATCGGTTCATGCCAGATATTCCTGCAATCCTACCTAAAGCAGCAGTAAAATACTGCCCCCCTTTGAGAACAGCAACTTGCCGTTGAAACTTCACCCAAACCATCGTGCCGCCCGCATCTGCCGTGCTTGATCTTTCGCCCTACCCTGATATTGACCCTTGCAAACGCATTTCACCTTGCACAGGAGCCCTGCCGCGTGGATCTTAAAGCCCTTCAAACAGCCAACCCCGATCACTGGTCCAAAGCCACCGCAATTCGTGCGCTGACACTGGATGCCGTTGCCCAAGCAAACTCTGGCCACTCTGGCATGCCCATCGGCATGGCGGATGTTGCCACAGTGCTATTTCAGAACCACCTGAAATTTGATGCGGCCACACCGACATGGCCTGACCGTGACCGCTTTATCCTGTCTGCAGGCCACGGATCGATGTTGATCTACTCCCTGCTGCACCTTGTCGGCGACGCCCAATTCCCGATCGAGCAAATCCGCAACTTCCGCCAAATGGGCGCACGCACAGCGGGCCACCCCGAGAACTTCCTTGCGGATGCGATTGAAACCACCACGGGCCCGCTGGGTCAGGGTATTGCCAATTCGGTTGGCTTTGCCATGGCCGAGGAAATCCAGCGCGCCACTTATGGCTCCAAGATTGTGGATCACCATACATATGTCATCGCGGGCGATGGTTGCCTGATGGAAGGTGTTAGCCAAGAGGCAATCACCCTTGCGGGCCGTCACAAGCTGAGCAAGCTGATTGTCATGTGGGACAATAACAATATCACCATCGACGGTCCTGTGACCCTCTCCGATACATCCGACCAAGTTGCGCGTTTCCGTGCTGCGGGATGGGATGTTCAGGAAATCGACGGCCACAACCCCGATCAGATCGACGCCGCGCTGACCGCTGCCAAGAAAACCGACACGCCCAGCATGATTGCCTGCAAAACGCATATCGCTTTGGGCCACGCGGCGCAGGATACCTCAAAGGGCCACGGCGCGTTGACCGATCCCGCCCAGATGGTTGCTGCGAAAGAAGCATGGGGCTGGACAGCAGCACCTTTCGACATCCCTGCCGATATCAAATCCGCATGGGAAGCCATCGGCAGCCGTGGGTCCGAAGCTCGCGCAGATTGGCAAGAGCGTTTTGCCAAAATCGCTGGCAACAAACGCGAAACGTTCAACCGTGCCTTGGCGCTGGAAGCCCCCAAGAAACTGAGCGCGACCATCAAAGCGTTCAAAAAGCAGATCACCGAAACAGCGCCCAAGCTGGCCACCCGTGCCGCCTCGGAAAAAGTGTTGGAAGTGATCAACCCGATCATGCCCGAAACTGTGGGCGGCTCGGCTGACCTTACAGGCTCCAACAACACCAAGACTGCTGATCTGGGTGTGTTCGATCTGGACAACCGTGGCGGGCGTTATGTCTATTGGGGCATCCGCGAGCACGGTATGGCCTCTGCTATGAACGGTATGGCGCTGCACGGCGGTGTACGCCCCTATTCTGGTACGTTCATGTGTTTCACCGATTACGCGCGCCCTGCAATGCGCCTGTCGGCGTTGATGCAGGTGCCTGTTGTCTATGTCATGACTCATGACAGCATCGGTCTGGGCGAAGATGGCCCAACCCACCAACCCGTTGAGCATCTGGCAATCAGCCGCGCCACGCCCAACACGCTGGTGTTCCGCCCTGCGGATACAATTGAGACCGCCGAAGCCTGGGAAGTGGCCCTGACCCAGACAGGCACACCTTCTGTTCTGTCTTTGACACGCCAAGGACTGCCGACTGTGCGCCTTGAGCATAAGAACAACAACCTGACCTCCATGGGCGCCTATACGCTGGCGGATTCCGAGGGCAAACGTCAGGTCATCCTGATCGCCACTGGTTCTGAAGTGTCCATCGCTATGGAAGCCCGCGAACTGCTGCATGCCCAAGGCATCGGCACACGTGTGGTGTCCATGCCGTGTATGGAGCTGTTCGCACAGCAAGACGAATCATACCGCAAGCGGGTTCTGCCCGGTGGTGCGGTACGTGTTGGTGTTGAAGCTGGCGTACGTCAGGGTTGGGACCAATGGCTGCTGGGTGAGCGCGGCAAATGGGGCAAAGCAGATTTTGTCGGCATGGACCGTTTTGGCGCCTCTGCCCCGGCAGAAGAGCTGTTTGAAAAGTTCGGAATTACGGCAGCCAATGTTGCCGAAAAGGCAAAAGCCCTACTGTAATAAGCACATTAAATCCAAATCGGAAACGATTGACGATATCGGCGGGACCTTTTCCAAGGTTCCGCCGTTTTCGTTTCCAAATAAAAAACAGTCTGATCCTGTAAAACACTTAATTCGTACCAGTTCCGCCACATTTCGGGCCATCTTCGGCCATACCACCCTCCTAGAAACAAGCTTGTCTTGATCGGGATTAATTCATTCTTAACGATTAAGGCACAGAATTAGACAATGAACCTAAACGAGCGATGGAGTTACAATATGGCCTACTTGATGACAGCAATTATGACAGGCGGCGTTGCCGCAATTCTCTCTCTTTTTGCTGGTGAATCATTTGGCCAGATCGCTCTGAACTACGTTCTCTACGGACATTTGGGCATGGCTGCCCTCGCCGTTGCAACCATGACCGCCAAGATGGTTGATCGCAAAAGCTAATCCACACATAAAAACAGGCACCCTGATCGCTCGGGTGCCTGTTTTACGTTTTCTTTTTACTTCTTTTCCTACATTACTTGGAAAAAACCTTGCGCCACAATGGCGTAACCAGCTTTTCCCCCAGTGGGATCAGCAACAGGCCAAGAGCCACTCCCAGCACCCCGTCTATCGCCGCTTTTGCCAACCAAGCTGAAAATCCTGCCATCGCCTCGGGTACTTTCACAGCAACAGCAGCAGCAACATCATTGATGATATGCGCAGGTGTGGCGAAACCGATCACTTCAAGCCCATGCACGATAATTGACCCGCCGACCCATAGCATCGCGGCTGTGCCAACTACCGTCAGCAAGCGCAAAAATCCTGGCATGGCTTTGACCAAACCACGCCCGAAGGCACGGGTGCCAGACAGACGTCCGCGATTTGCCATGGCAAGTCCCAGATCATCCATTTTTACAATCAGTGCAACTGACCCGTAAACTGCGATTGTGATGATTACGGCCACGGCTGCCAACGTGGCGGCCTCCATCCAAAAACTGGAATCGGGAATCGCGGCAAGCGAGATCGTCATGATCTCGGCAGACAGGATAAAGTCGGTTTTAATCGCGCCTTTGGCCTTTTCTTCTTCCAGTTTGGCGGGATCGGAAATTGTTTCTTCTTTGCCCGGATGATCTTCGTGGCCTTTGCTCCACCCCAGCACATGCGCGATTTTCTCTGCGCCCTCAAAACACAGATAAGCGCCGCCCAGCATCAACAGCGGCGCGATGGCCCAAGGCGCAAAAGCAGACAACGCCAGCCCCGCAGGCAGCAAAAACAGCAGCTTGTTGCGCAATGATCCTTTGGTGATCCGCCAGATGATCGGCAATTCACGCGAGGCCTCAAAACCCTGCACATATTTGGGCGTTACAGCAGCATCATCAATCACCGCCCCCGCCGCTTTGGCCGAGGCTTTCGTCGCCTGCCCAATGACGTCATCAATCGAGGAGGCCGCCACTTTTGCAATGGCAGCCACATCATCCAGCAAGGCAATCAATCCGCTCATTCATTCGCTCCGTATTTCTTTGAGTGCTAAGCTAGTGCAGTGTGCGGGGATTGCCAATGTGACCCAGTAGTCAAATGTTACCGCTATCCTAAACATTTAACGCTAACATGAAAGCTTTCCGCAGCATTGCCCCTAGCCCCAAGGGGTAGCAGGCGTCTATAGCAGGCTCAAACTATGAGCCATAGGAGCCTCCTCATGACCATCAAAGTCGGCATCAACGGATTTGGCCGCATCGGCCGTTGCACCCTTTCACACATCGCACAATCTGCACGCGAAGATATTCAGGTGATCAAGCTGAACGCCACCGGCCCGATTGAGACCGCAGCGCATATGCTGAAATACGATTCTGTGCACGGGCGTTTCCCGAACACCATCACTCTTGATGACGGCTATATGAACCTTGGCCAGAACGACATCGAAGTGATGTCCACCTACAACCTAGAAGAACTGGACTGGTCCGGTTGTGACGTTGTGTTGGAATGTACTGGCCAGTTTAACGATGGCAACAAAGCCCGTACCCACATCGAACAAGGCGCAAAGAAAGTGCTTCTGTCGGCACCGGGTAAAAACGTGGATCGCACGATTGTCTTTGGTGTGAATGACCATGAGATGCTGGCGTCAGACACGATGATCTCTAACGGTTCCTGTACCACCAACTGCCTTGCCCCGCTGGCGAAGGTGATGAATGATGCGGTAGGCATTGAAAGTGGCCTGATGACCACCATTCACAGCTATACAGGCGACCAACCAACGCTGGACCGCCGCCACAAAGACCTTTACCGCGCACGCGCTGCCGCCATGGCAATCATCCCGACCTCAACAGGTGCGGCAAAAGCCTTGGGTGAAGTATTGCCCGAGCTGAAAGGCAAGCTGGATGGCACCGCCATGCGCGTCCCAACACCAAACGTCAGCGCCGTTGACCTGACCTTTACCGCCTCACGCGATGTGACCGTTGAAGAGATCAATCTGGCTGCCAAAACCGCTTCCGAAGGCCATATGAAACGCGTAATGGCCTATGACCCCGAGAAGAAGGTCTCCATCGACTTTAGCCATACTGAACACAGCTGCATCTTTGCCCCTGACCAGACAATTGTTGTCGCGGGTCGCACAGTGCGTGTTCTGGCGTGGTACGACAACGAATGGGCCTTCTCTGTGCGCATGGCAGATGTTGCTGCTGCGATGGGCAAACTGGTCTAAGCCTTGCTTGAATCCCTTGCCTGCTCTAAAAGGGGCAGGCAATTCGCAAAGGACAGACCCGTCATGACAAACCGTATCGCCTTTGTGCTGGGCCTCCTGATCATCGCTGTCATCGCTGTCGATTTTATCTATTACGGCAATGAACATGGTATTTTCCTTGCCAAGAAAATGAACGAACTGATCGAATGGCTGGCCTTCTGGCGCTAAGCCTCAACGCTCCCCCATCATTCTTTCCACCCGCCTGCCGCGCTTCGGCTTGCACAATCCCCTGCACGCTCCTAGGTTTGATCAAATAGGTCCGCATGGGGTTTGAAATGACCATCAAAATTGGAATTAACGGTTTCGGTCGCATTGGCCGTAACATATTGCGCGCCGTTATCGAGAGCGGCCGTGACGATATCGAAGTGGTTGCCATTAACGATCTGGCCCCTTTGGAAACCAATGCGCATTTGTTCGAATTCGACAGTGTACACGGGCGCTATGGCCGTGAGGTCACGTGGGGAGACGGGATGATGGATGTGGGCCATGGCCCCATTCGCGTGACGTCCGAACGCACAGCAGAGACGCTGCCATGGGCGGATGTAGATATTGCACTGGAATGCACAGGGATATTCCGCAGCCGCGAGGATGCAGCCCGCCACCTCAAAAACGGCTCGAGCAAAGTGTTGATCTCGGCTCCGGGCAAAGGCGACATGAAAACCATCGTTTACGGCGTGAACGATGGCATCCTGACCGCAGATGATGTGATCGTCTCAAATGCCTCCTGCACGACAAATTGCCTCGCCCCGCTGACCCATGCGTTGCACAGTGCCTTTGGCATTAAACGTGGCCATATGACCACCGTGCACAGCTATACGGGCGGCCAACCCGTACACGACACAGCGCACAGCGATCTTCACCGTGCGCGGGCTGCGGCCCTGTCGATGATCCCCACAACCACAGGCGCAGCTGCGGCGCTTGACCTTGTGATGCCCGAAATTTCAGGGCGCATTTCAGGCACAGCGATCCGTGTGCCCACGCCAAACGTCTCCTGTGTTGATCTGGTGGTCGAACTGGACCGTGACACAACTATTGACGGTATCAACGCTGCCTTAACAGAGGCCACCAAAACCATGCATGGCGTCATGGGGGTGACTGCACGCCAGCTTGTCTCGATTGATTTTAACCACGATGCGCGCAGCACTATTGTGGCACTGGATCAAACAGATCTGCAGCAAGGGAATCTGGCCCGCGTTTTGGCATGGTATGACAACGAATGGGGATTTTCCAACCGGATGCTCGACACAGCAGCCCTATTGGCGCGCCTCTAGCTCCAAGCCAGACAGCAGAAAGGGTGCAGGGTTAAATCCCCTGCACCGCAAGTTTACTTCTTTGGGAACCGCGACAAAAGCTCCGCGTTGACACGCGGGGTCACGAATTTGCTGACGTCACCGCCCAGTCGGGCAATCTCTTTGACCAGTTTGCTGGCAATCGCCTGACGCGATGCTTCTGCCATGAGAAACACGGTTTCGATTTCTTTATTGAGCTGACGGTTCATGCCAACCATTTGATATTCATACTCAAAATCGGCCACAGCGCGCAAACCACGGATGATGAGAGTTGCATCAACTTCCTCGGCGCAATGGATCAACAGGTTTTCAAACGGGTGAACAACAATTTCGATACCCGTCTCTTGTGCAAGCGCCGCACATTCCGCTTCGATCAGCGCCACCCGCTCTTCCAACCGGAACAACGGCCCTTTATCACGGTTGATAGCAACCCCGATCACCAGTTTATCCACCAGCGAAGCTGCACGACGAATAATATCAATATGTCCCAAAGTAATGGGGTCGAATGTGCCGGGGTATAGGCCAACGCGCATGGGCGGCGCTCCTTGGATCAGACTTTAAGTTAATGCCAAGCAAACATGCATAGCGCGTATTTGCAAGATGCATAGCTCGTATTTACGTGAGAGGTTAATGACCGCGGATCATGCCTTCCAGCGCATCTTTATGCATAGCAAGCTCCAGCAGCCGCGCCTTAACAACGTCGCCCAGAGAAATCAAACCAACCAAAACGCCCTCTTCGACCACGGGCATGTGACGGAACCGGCCTTCGGTCATCAGCTTTAGAACGGCATCAGCGCGCACGTCGCGGGTGCAGATCACCAGTTCTGTGGTCATGATGTCGCTCACCGGTGCAGTCAGGCAGTCGGCCCCTGCTTCGCCCAGTTGCCGAACGATGTCACGCTCAGACAAAATGCCATCTGCTGTTTTACCATCACGCGACACAATCAATGTACCGATCCGTTTTTGCGATAGCAGCTGTGCGGCTTGCGCGATCGTAATGGACGGCAAAATCGTTTCCACACTGTCATCCGCTTTGGAATGCAAAATATGAGACACCAACATTGATCATCCTCCCATGCTCGGTTGTTGCAGTATTCATATCGTTACGGCGCAACCCGCATCTGTCAAGTGTGCTGATTTCACGTAACTAATTCCTCCAACCGTGCAACCTCTGCCTTCAACCCTGCGGACAAAA
Organism: Sulfitobacter undariae; assembly: GCF_014196805.1. Classification (GTDB taxonomy): domain Bacteria; phylum Pseudomonadota; class Alphaproteobacteria; order Rhodobacterales; family Rhodobacteraceae; genus Sulfitobacter; species Sulfitobacter undariae. The sequence continues at coordinate 52,225 of NZ_JACIEI010000007.1, forward strand.
GCCCCGCAAACCGCGCCAGACGCGCATTCCGCGCGTCATCCGCATGGCGAATAAGGTAGAAGGCCCGCGTCAGGCTAACCTCATTTATAAGAACGCGCCGCAACCCGGGGGCAAAAGGCAAACTAAAGTCATGCACAACCCCCACGCCAGCCCCCTGGCGCAGCATGTTCACTTGGACCGAGACGGAATTTGACGCCAAGGCAACGCGCCCTGCCCCCAGATCAGCCAGATAATCCAGCTCTCGGTCAAAGATCATATCTGAAATATACCCCACCATGCGGTGCTCTTTGAGGTCCGCCAAGCCACAGATTTCGCGCTGCTGAGCGAGATAGGTTTCCGAGGCCGCGAGGTGTAATTGATATTCGGTCACTTGCCGTACAACCAACCGCCCCGCTGTCGGGGCACTCACACCGATGGCCATATCCGCTTCGCGCCGTGTCAGGTTGACGACACGGGGCAAGGCCACAATCTGGATGTCCAACCCCGGATTTTCACGGCTGATCGCAGTGCAAACCTGAGGCAATAGAAAATTCGCACATCCGTCTGGCGCGCCCAAACGGATTTGGCCGCTCAATGTCTCGCTCTGCACCAGATCACCCACAGCCGCGCCACGCATTGCCTGCTCTACTGCGCCTGCACGCTCTAGCAATTGCTCACCCGCTTGGGTCAAGGCGTAACCTTGCGGCGACTTCATAAAAAGCACAACCTGCATCGCCTTTTCCAGCCGTGCCATACGCCGCCCAAGGGTCGCAGGATCAAGCCGTAAAATCTTGCCCGCCGCCGAGAGGCTCTGCTCACGTGCGACAGCCAGAAACAAACGCATGTCATCCCAGTTTTGCATGCTTGCGCTACTCCTTTATTATTGCTGAACCTGCAACCAGCCTTACCGCCGACATATACCGACAAAAACGCAAAGCAATTTTGGCATCTTGCCCCTACCACATACGTTTTTGCAATACTACAGTACGTCCAACGCAACAGGAGAATCCCATGAAAGAGCTTACCCACTACATCAATGGCGAACACGTCAAAGGCACGTCGGGCCGTTTTGCAGACGTGATGAACCCTGCCACAGGCGAAGTTCAGGCGAAATGCCCGCTGGCCACCAAAGAAGAGATGGACAAAGCCGTTGCTTTCGCCGCAGCAGCACAGCCAAAATGGGCCGCGACCAACCCACAACGCCGCGCACGTGTGCTGATGAAGCTGGTTGACCTGATCAACCGCGACATGGACAAACTGGCCGAAGCGCTGAGCAGCGAGCATGGCAAAACCCTGCCCGATGCGGCGGGTGACGTTCAGCGTGGCCTTGAAGTCGTTGAATACTGCATCGGCGCGCCACAGCTGCTGAAAGGTGAATTCACCGACAGCGCAGGCCCCGGCATTGATATGTATTCCATGCGTCAGGCGCTGGGTGTTTGCGCGGGTATCACGCCGTTCAACTTCCCTGCGATGATCCCGATGTGGATGTTCGCCCCTGCCATCGCTTGCGGCAACGCCTTCATCCTGAAACCATCCGAGCGCGCACCTTCTGTGCCCTTCATGCTGGCCGAACTGGCCGCTGAAGCGGGCCTGCCCAAAGGCATCTTGCAAGTTGTGAACGGCGATAAAGAAGCCGTTGACGCGATTTTGTATGACGACACAATCCAATCCGTTGGTTTTGTCGGTTCCACACCGATCGCCGAATACATCTATGGCACGGGCTGTGCACAGGGCAAACGCGTCCAGTGCTTTGGCGGCGCGAAAAACCACATGATCATCATGCCAGACGCCGATCTGGACCAAGCTGCCGATGCGCTGATCGGCGCGGGTTACGGCGCTGCGGGCGAACGCTGCATGGCGATTTCCGTGGCTGTACCTGTTGGCCAAGAAACCGCAGATCGTCTGATCGAGAAACTGATCCCACGCGTCGAAGCGTTGAAAGTTGGGCCTTATACTTCAGGCAAAGACGTGGATTATGGTCCGGTTGTGACTGCTGCTGCCAAAGCCAACATCGAGCGTCTGGTTCAAACCGGCATCGATCAAGGTGCGAAACTGGTTGTGGATGGCCGTGGCTTCAAGCTGCAAGGCTATGAAGAAGGTTTTTTTGTCGGTCCCCACCTCTTTGACCACGCGACCAAGGACATGGATATCTACAAGCAAGAAATCTTTGGCCCTGTCCTGACCTGTGTACGTGCTGAAACCTACGAAGAAGCCCTGAAACTGGCGATGGATCACGAATACGGCAACGGCACCGCGATCTATACCCGTGATGGCGATGCGGCGCGTGACTTTGCGAACCGTGTGAACGTAGGCATGGTTGGCATCAACGTGCCAATCCCTGTGCCACTGGCCTACCACACCTTTGGTGGCTGGAAGAAATCTGCCTTTGGTGACCTGAACCAGCACGGTCCAGATTCGTTCAAGTTCTACACACGCACCAAAACCGTGACATCGCGCTGGCCCTCGGGCATCAAAGAAGGCGGCGAATTCTCTATTCCGGTTATGGAATAAAGACCTACCGTTTGCCCCGATTTCTACCACAGTGCAGGGAGCGCCTGTGAGGCTGGAATTGGGGGTAAATTGAAAAACGGGACGGCGTAACATGCGCGCCGTCCCGACTGTTTCAGGGGTATGTATCTTTGACAAATTCCTGAAAGGTTTTTCATCTACCGTTGCGGTAGATACCTGTGGGAGGACGACATGGATTTTTCATTAACCGAAGAACAAACAGCAATTTTTGATATGGCTTATGCCTTTGGCCAAGAGCATATCGCGCCAAATGCGCAGGCTTGGGAGAAAGCCGAAACAATCCCCAAAGAGCTTTGGCCGCAAATCGGCGAGTTGGGCTTTGGCGGGCTTTATGTGTCCGAGGATGCAGGCGGATCTGGCCTGTCGCGGCTGGACGCGACATTGGTTTTCGAAGCCCTCTCCATGGCGTGCCCTTCCGTTGCAGCGTTTTTGTCCATTCACAACATGTGCGCCAAGATGTTGGACAGCTTTGCCTCAGATGAGTTGAAAGCCCGTATCATGGGCGACGTTTTGTCGATGAACACCGTGCTCAGCTATTGCCTGACCGAACCCGGTTCAGGATCGGATGCGGCAGCGTTGAAGACCCGCGCAGAGCGGACCAACGAAGGTTATTCGATCAACGGGACCAAAGCGTTCATATCGGGTGGCGGATATTCTGACGCCTACGTGTGCATGGTACGCACAGGCGATAGCGGCGCGGGTGGTGTATCGACCGTCTATGTCGAAGACGGCACTGCGGGTCTGAGTTTTGGCGGGCTAGAGGACAAAATGGGCTGGCGCAGCCAACCGACCTCCCAAGTACAGTTTGACGATTGCAACATTCCTGCCGGAAATCTGGTGGGAGATGAGGGTCAAGGTTTCAAATATGCGATGAAAGGCCTTGATGGCGGGCGTTTGAACATCTCGGCCTGTTCCTTGGGTGCCGCACAGTCGGCCTTGACCAAAACGCTGGAATATATGGGCGAACGCCAAGCCTTTGGACAGCCTATCGACCAGTTCCAAGGCTTACAATTCCGCCTTGCCGATATGGAAATCGAACTCTCCGCCGCACGTGTTTTCCTGCGTCAAGCCGCATGGAAGCTGGACACAGGCGCACCTGATGCAACCAAGTATTGCGCTATGGCCAAGAAGTTTGTGACCGAAGCAGGCAGCCGCGTGGTGGATCAATGTCTGCAATTGCACGGCGGCTATGGCTATCTGGCGGATTACGGGATTGAAAAGCTGGTGCGCGACCTGCGTGTGCATCAAATCCTTGAAGGCACCAATGAAATCATGCGCGTCATCGTGGCCCGCGACATGCTGAAAAACCGTTAAGGAACTAGATATGAGTGATATAGATATTCGCATCGTCGGACGTGCGGGGCGGATCACCCTCACCCGCCCCAAGGCACTGAATGCACTCACATATGACATGTGCATGGCTATGGAAGTCGCCTTGGATGCTTGGGCGAATGATGATCAAGTTGCCAACGTGGTGATTGACGCAGAAGGCGAACGCGCCTTTTGCTCAGGTGGCGACATTGCCGAACTCTATGCCACGGGCACAGCAGGTGATTACGCTTATGGGCGCAAATTTTGGTCCGATGAATATCGCCTGAACAGCAAAATCTATAATTACGCCAAACCTATCGTGTCCTTCCTGCAAGGGTTTACGATGGGCGGCGGTGTGGGTGTGGGCTGTCATGGGTCGCACCGCGTTGTGGGCGAAAGCAGCCAGATCGCCATGCCAGAAGTGGGCATTGGATTGGTCCCCGATGTGGGCGGCACGCTGATACTGGCTCTGGCCCCCGGACGGGTTGGCGAATATCTGGGTTTAACCGCCAGCAGGCTCAATGCAAGTGATGCAATTTATGCTGGTTTTGCAGACCATTACATACCACAACTCATGTGGGATAAGGTAATCCAAGAACTGGAAACCACGGGTGACGTCGCCTGCCTTGAAACCCACGCGCAGGCCGCACCCGATGGGGTACTGGAAGATCAGATTGAACAGATCAATGACTTGTTTGCAGGTGAAACATTGGCCGACATCCGGCAGGCGCTTGCCGCGGATGACAGCGCCTTCGCCGCCGCTGCGCGCAAGATGGTGGATCGCAACTCTCCTCTCGCGATGGCTGTGACGATGGAACTGATCCACCGTTTGCGCGGGACATCCCCCAGCATCGAAGCCGCGCTTGAGCTGGAGTATCGCTATACTGCCCGCTCGATGGAACATAGCGATTTTCTGGAAGGCATCCGCGCCGCGATTATCGACAAAGACCGTCAGCCCAAGTGGCGTCACGCACAAGAGGACGTCCCACAGGAGGTTGTCGCGCAGCTGCTGGCCCCTCTGGGCAAAGATACACTGAATTTACAAACGGGAGACTGACATGAGCAGCTTTAAAATCGGATTTATTGGCCTAGGCAACATGGGCGCGCCTATGGCGGCCAATTTGGCGGCCGCAGGGCATGATGTGGCGGGTTTTGACCCAGCGGGCACAACGGCCAAAGGTGTCACTGTAGCGGCCAGTGCAGAAGCCGCCTGCGCCGATGCGGATTTTGTGTTCACGATGCTGCCAAACGGTGCGATTTTGCGTAGCGTTGCCGCGCAGGCCCTTCCTGCGATGAAAAAAGGTGCCACATTGGTGGATTGCTCTACCGTAGATGTGGACAGCGCACGCGCAGTTGATGCCCAAGCGTCAGAATTGGGCATCGGATTTGTCGATGCTCCTGTTTCGGGCGGCATCGGCGGCGCGGCTGGCGGGACGTTGACCTTTATGGCTGGCGGTTCGGATGCAGCATTCGCAGCGACGCAGGGCTTGTTTGACATCATGGGTCAAAAAGCCGTGCATTGCGGCCAAGCAGGCGCAGGTCAAGCAGCCAAGATTTGCAACAACATGATTTTGGGTGTCACGATGATTGCCACCTGTGAAGCCTTTGCTTTGGCTGACAAATTGGGTCTGGACCGTCAAAAAATGTTTGATGTGGCCAGCACGTCTTCTGGGTCTAGCTGGTCGATGAACACCTACTGCCCAGCCCCCGGTGTTGGCCCCCAATCCCCTGCGGATAACGGGTATACACCCGGCTTTGCGGCTGAATTGATGCTCAAAGATCTGGGACTGAGCCAACAAGCGGCCGAAGCTGCGGATGCAGATACACCCATGGGCGCGCTCGCACGCAGCCTCTATACGCAATTCGTTGAAAATGAGGACGGCCGAGGCAAGGATTTCTCAGCCATGTTGCCACGGTTTGAGACACGCGGCCACAACAGCTAAACCAACACGCTCACAGGCCTGATTTCGGGCCTGTGAGCACCATCCTCACTGATTATTCGGCAGCTACAACGCGCTGGGTCAGCATCGGTTTGAGGTACTTCCCCGTATAGCTTTCAGGTACTTCGGCCACTTGCTCTGGCGTGCCTTTGGCAACCACTTGGCCACCGCCATCGCCGCCTTCGGGGCCGATATCAATGATGTAATCAGCGGTTTTCACCACATCTAGGTTATGTTCGATCACAATGACCGAATTCCCCTGATCGACCAATTCATGCAACACTTCCAACAGTTTGCGCACATCCTCAAAGTGCAAACCAGTGGTAGGTTCATCCAAGATATAGAGCGTGCGACCCGTTGAACGTTTGCTGAGCTCCTTGGACAGCTTGACGCGCTGCGCCTCACCGCCTGACAGGGTTGTCGCCTGTTGGCCCACTTTGATATAGCTGAGGCCCACACGCATCAGTGCATCCATTTTCTCACGGATCGACGGGACAGCGGTAAAGAAGGTCTGCGCGTCTTCCACGTTCATATCCAGCACGTCAGCGATGCTTTTGCCTTTGAATTTGATCTCTAGCGTTTCACGGTTATAGCGCGCGCCTTTGCAGGTTTCGCATTCTACATAGACATCCGGCAAGAAGTGCATTTCGATCTTGATCACACCGTCGCCTTGGCAGGCCTCACAACGTCCGCCTTTGACGTTAAAGCTGAAACGGCCCGGTTTATATCCGCGTGCCTTGGACTCGGGTAGCCCTGCAAACCAGTCACGGATCGGGGTGAAGGCCCCCGTGTAAGTCGCTGGATTTGAACGCGGAGTCCGCCCGATGGGGCGTTGATCAATGTCGATGACTTTGTCCAGATGCTCCAACCCTTTGATCGTCTCGCAGGGGGCTGGCGTCTGGCGTGCACCGTTCAGGTTCATAGAGGCGGTTTTGAACAATGTTTCGATTGTCAGCGTCGATTTACCCCCGCCAGAAACCCCCGTCACACAGACAAATTTACCCAGCGGAAAATCAACCGTGACGTTTTGCAGGTTGTTCCCTGTGGCCTTAACCACCTGAATTTTCTTTTTGTTTCCCTTGCGCCGTGTCGTTGGCACTTCGATCCGGCGGACGCCTGTCAGATATTGCCCCGTCAGCGAGTTCGGATCGGCGGCGACATGTTCGGGCGTGCCGTGGCTCACCACTTGTCCGCCATGCACACCTGCCCCAGGGCCAATATCAAAGACGTAATCCGCCTCACGGATTGCTTCTTCGTCGTGTTCTACCACAATCACAGTATTGCCCTGATCGCGCAGGTTTTTCAGCGTGAGCAGCAGGCGGTCGTTGTCACGTTGGTGCAGACCGATAGAGGGTTCATCCAACACATAAAGAACCCCCGTCAGGCCAGACCCGATTTGTGAGGCCAAGCGGATGCGCTGGCTCTCCCCACCACTTAATGTACCACTTGAACGTGCAAGCGTAAGATACTCTAATCCAACATTATTCAAGAAACCCAGTCGCTCACGAATTTCCTTCAAGATGGCTTTGGCGATCTCGTTATTCTGGGCCGTAAGAGCCTCGGGAACGGTGTTGCACCAGTCAAACGCATCACGGATCGACATCTGCACAACCTGACCTGCATGCATCAGATTATCGGGTTTACCGATCTTCACAGCCAGCGCTTCGGCGCGCAAACGGTAGCCTTCACAGGTGCCACAATGACGGTTGTTTTGATACCGCTCGAACTCTTCGCGCACCCAGTTGCTATCCGTCTCCCGGTAGCGGCGTTCCATGTTGGGGATGACCCCTTCAAACACGCGGCTCACCTCATAGACGCGGCCGCCCTCGTCATAGCGAAACTTGATCTCTTCCTTGCCAGACCCATACAGGAAAACCTTTTGGATTTTCGGATCAATATCTTTCCATTTTGCCGATTGGCTAAAGCCATAGTGTTTGGCAATCGCTTCAATCGTCTGCTTGAAGTACGGCGATTTCCCTTTACGCCATGGGGCCAATGCACCGTCATAAATCTTCAGGTTCTGGTCTGGCACCACAAGGCGTTCATCAAAGAACAGTTCTTTGCCCAAGCCGTCACAAGACGGGCACGCCCCAAAGGGCGCGTTGAAAGAGAACAGACGCGGCTCGATCTCGGGGATGGTGAAGCCACTGACAGGGCAGGCAAACTTCTCGGAGAAGGTGAAGCGCTCGGCCTCGCCTTCGCTGGGCGCAGTTTCCAGAATGGCGATGCCGTCGGCCAGATCAAGCGCGGTGCGCAAGCTATCTGCCAGCCGCGTCTCCAGCCCTTCGCGCACAACGATACGGTCAACAACAACATCAATGTCATGGCGGAATTTCTTGTCCAATGTCGGCGGTTCGTCCAGCTCATAGAACTCGCCGTTGACCTTGACGCGCTGAAACCCCGATTTGCGCAACTCAAGGAACTCTTTGCGGTACTCGCCTTTGCGGTCACGGATGATCGGGGCCAGCAGATAGGCGCGTGTGCCCTCCTCCATCGTCATGATCCGGTCGACCATATCCTGCACTTGCTGCGCCTCAATCGGCTTGCCTGTGGCGGGGCTATAGGGGGTGCCGACGCGTGCAAAGAGCAGACGCATGTAGTCGTAAATCTCGGTCACGGTGCCGACAGTTGAGCGTGGGTTTTTCGAAGTGGTTTTCTGCTCGATACTGATCGCAGGGCTAAGGCCCGAGATGTGATCCACGTCAGGTTTTTGCATCATATCAAGGAATTGCCGCGCATAGGCGCTCAGGCTTTCGACGTAGCGCCGCTGCCCTTCGGCATAAATCGTGTCAAAGGCAAGACTGGATTTACCAGAGCCTGACAGCCCCGTAATGACCACCAGTTGATCACGCGGAATGTCGACATCGATGTTCTTTAGGTTGTGTTCACGCGCACCGCGCACTTCGATATTCTTCAGCTCAGCCATTTGGACACCCCTTACTTCCCTATGGGATATAGGTGGGGTCGTGGGATTCTCCAATGGTAAATTGTGAACAAAGGGTAAACATCATGATTTTCGACGCAGCCCTGCCAAGGCAACGTGCAAGATCATCGCCAGCAAGAAGGCCATGCCCGCCAGTACCGGCAGGCTGACATAGCCCCATCCCGCCAAAGCCATGGCCATAACGGGTGTGCCCAGCGTATTACCAAGATTTCCCATCTGCGCCATCGCACCATTTGCTTGGGCTTGCGCCTGCGGTGTGGCGTTCAACTGTGGCACTGCAGCAAAGCTGGCCCCTTGGATCAAGCCCACGGCCACCGCCAACCCCATACAGGCCAGCGCTCCGGCAGGTGTCACCCAAAGCCAGAGCATCGAGAGCGCGGCAAGGCCAAACCCCATGATCACCACCTGAACTGCGGGAATACGGCGCAACATGGCAACGCCGATCGTCATCGAAACCGCAATACTGACCAGCGGCATTGTCCCCATGACCAAACTGCGGATCGAGGGATCAAGGTAAGGCGGCAAAACCGTCAGGGTCGCCACATAGCAAAAGGTATAGAACAGCCACCCTATGGCGGGCGCGTTGATATAAGGAGAGCGGTAAATGGCGATATGTGTGGCCAGCACCGTGCGTAACGAAAATTCAGGCACCACGCCTTCATCTGGCAGACTGCGCAAGCGCGGGCTGAGGTAGAGCGCAAACCCTGCCATATAGACCGCATGCAGCCCAAAAAGCGCAGGAATGCCAACGTTTATCGCTAAAGGCCGTCCGCCCCACGCCATCACAGCAAAGGCAACGCCAAAGAAGGTCCCCCATAGGGTCAGCGCAAGCCCGCGCTGCCGATCTGTCGCGATCTGGGCAATCAGGGTCGGTGCAGCCACAACAATGGCCAAATGGGATATCCCCTCAATCAGGCGCAAGGCCAGCATCGCAGGCAGCGGCGGCAGCAAAGCTTGGCCCAGTGACACAGCAGCGCCGAGCCAAAGCGCACCCAAAAGAGCGCGGCGATAGCGAATGCGCGCCACCAGCATCGCCGCAACCACGCCCAGCACAATCCCGATGCCCCCGACCATAGAAACCATCCAACCCAAGCCCGCACCGCCATCAGGATATGCGCTGCCCAGCAGGTCGTAGATCACAGATATTTTGGCATATTGCATGGCCGCGCCCAGCCCTGCGCCCCACAGCGCCAGTATCAGCGGCCATGAACCGATCATAACGATAACACTGGCATCAGCTGCGCTCGGCCATGGCCCATGCGCAGATCGGCATCATCGGATCATCTTCAATGTCATCTGTTGCTTCGTCATACTCGGGCGGCCAAACATCTTCGAGGTTGCGTTGGGCCACATGGCGGTTGCCCCATTGGAATGACTGGATAAGGTGTTCCTCAAACCCGCATTCAATCAGAAAGTTCTTGAGCCCCCGTGCAGACCAGCGCGAGTTATCCATCGGCGCGGCATGAAACGGCACATAGAATGGCACAGCCACCCAGAATTTACCGCCCTTTTTCAACATCTGGCGCACATGTTTGGTGGCAACATATGGGCGGTCCAGATGTTCCCACACTTGATTGGCCAAGATCAGATCAAATTTACGCATCTTGCCTGTGGCAGGGTCCAGATAAGGGCCTGCGCAAATGTCATATTCGGGATAACGGAACTGCTCATAGCTTTTGAAATCAAACTGCGTGCCATAATGGCCCGATATCTCGGCCACCTTCAGGTTTTGCGGTTTGAGTTCTTGGATCATCCGGCGTGAAGCCGGCCCCATGACGACGCGATTTAAACTTACCATGACATAACTATGTCAGGGGCGATTGCGCGGGTCTAGGGCAAAGCACCCGCTAAGGAATATACGTCCCGTGCTGTGAAAAGGTGAAAAGTTTGAAACTTCCGCACCGGATCAATCGTGAGTGCTGCATAGGTCGAAATAAACCTGCCCCTAGTTTTACAAAGGACGCCCAAATGCTCAAGCTACTCTCAACCACAACCTTGCTCGCGCTTTCCACATCTGCTGTTTTTGCGGAGGGCCAGCCCACGATGAGCGGCTATGGCCTGACCACTGACGGCGCATCTCTGGTGGTGTTTTCCGACATTTCCGCCCCTTCTGAGGCCACCAAAATCGAGCTGAACGGCGGTACATTGGATGCCATCGCCTACCGCCCAGTGACAGGCGAGCTGATCGGGTTTTCCAAAGCTGGCAACGTCTATGTCGTGGATACAACAACAGGGGCGTTGACAGATATCAAAGCAACCTTCGCACCTGAAGTCAGCATGGGCGATGATGCTGCCGTGGCGTTTGATTTCAACAACAAAATCGACGCTGTGCGTGCAGTGTCGTCCGATGGCGTGAATGTGGTATATTTCCCGACGGATTTCGGCGGTGACAAAGCCAATTCCGTCCTGCGCTTTACCGACCTGGCCTATGCCGAGGGCGATGCAAACCAAGGGGCAACACCGATGGTCTTTGCCAACGCCTATACCAACGCGGTGAACGGTGCCAAGCAAGACACAACTTTCCAATATGCTTTGGACAGCGGTTTGAATGCTCTGGTCAGCCTTGCCAACAACGAAGGCACGTTGACCACGGTTGCGCCGCTGACATTGGACGGTGCGCCCTTTGACGTAACTATGGCGGGCGGTTTTGACATTATCTCGCCTGCCGCAGGCGAAGATATGGCCGTCGCCCTTCTGGCGATAGAAGGTGGCGAGACATCCGGCCTATATCAAATCGATCTGAGCAGCGGTGCCCTGACCTTGATGGGCGATACAGGTATGGATAGTTTCAGCAGCTTTGCCGCAATGATGCACTAATTTAAAGGCCGTTCATACAGGCACATAACAAAGGGCGCAGAGGTAATCTGCGCCCTTTTATCTATGCCGCTAAAGTGGGGTTTCCCCCTGCCCTTTACGTTACATGTGGATGACTTTGCCATAGGCATCCAGCACGGATTCATGCATCATTTCCGACAAGGTCGGATGTGGGAATACGGTGTTCATCAAGTCTTCTTCGGTGGTTTCCAACTGACGGCCCACCACATAACCCTGAATCAACTCGGTCACTTCGGCACCAATCATATGCGCGCCCAGCAATTCGCCTGTTTTGGCGTCAAAAATGGTTTTAATCAAACCGCTCTCCTCGCCCAAAGCGATGGCCTTGCCGTTGCCTATAAAGGGAAAACGGCCCACTTTAATGTCATAACCCAGCTCTTTGGCCTTCGCTTCGGTATAGCCGACAGAGGCCACTTGCGGGTGGCAATAGGTGCAACCAGCGATGCTTTCGGGTTTGACGGGGTGGGGGTTTTCACCTGCCATCAATTCGGCCACCATGACACCTTCGTGGCTGGCTTTATGTGCAAGCCACGGTGCACCTGCGATGTCACCGATGGCATAAAGCCCGTCAACGCCTGTACGGCAGTATTCGTCTGTCACAACATGGGTGCGGTCGATTTTGACACCCAGCTCCTCAAGGCCAAGGTCTTCGATATTGCCAACAATGCCCACAGCACTGATGACCGTATCGAATTCCTGTGTCTCGATCTTGCCGCCCACTTCGATATGCGCGGTGACCTTATCCCCCTTGCGATTCAGTTTTTTGACCATCGCCTTTTGCATGATCTTCATGCCCTGTTTCTCAAACGCTTTTTTGGCAAACGCCGAGATTTCAGCGTCTTCCACTGGCAGCACGCGGTCCATGACCTCGACCACAGTCGTGTCGGCGCCCAGCGTATTATAGAAGCTGGCAAATTCGATACCAATCGCGCCTGATCCGATGACCAACAGCTTTTTCGGCATATGGGGCGGTTGCAATGCGTGGCGATAGGTCCAGACCAGTTTGCCATCGGCCTCAAGGCCCGGCAATTCACGCGCACGTGCGCCTGTGGCCAACACGATGTTCTTGGCGCTCAGGCTTTCGGTGCCTTTGTCGGTTTTAACGCTCACCTTGCCCTTGGCAGGGATCGTCGCCTCGCCCATCACCACGGCAATCTTGTTCTTCTTCATCAAATGGCCGATGCCGCCTGACAACTGGCCCGCCACTTTGCGCGAGCGTTTCACAACCGCATCCAGATCGTAACCAATGCCATCTGCTTTCAGGCCAAATTCTTTGGCGCGGTGCATCAAGTGGAAAACTTCGGAAGACCGCAGCAAGGCTTTGGTTGGGATACAACCCCAGTTCAGGCAAATCCCCCCAAGGTTTTCACGCTCGACAATACAGACTTTCATGCCCAATTGCGCGCCTCGGATGGCGGCCACATAGCCCCCCGGACCTGCTCCGATTACAATCAGATCATAGGTTGTCTCGGCCATTTCACACCTCTTGCTAGGTTTGGAACATATAGTTTACCATTAAACCATACCACTACCACCAACAATGGCTAGGGCGGATTGCAGCACTTGCGCCCTGCCCGCCCTGTTTGAGATGTTCTTTGCCTGTCGCACCCAAAAGGAATGCCTTTCAGGCGGCCTGTTTGGTCTGGATCTGGCGCAGAGTATGACCATAGCTGCCCGCTTGCGCATAAGCGACCTCACTGCGCGTATCCTCACGTGACAAGGCCGCATTGCGATAAGGAAAACGGCCAAACTGGCGGATCACTTCGCGGTGTGCCTGCGCGTGCAGCAGGTTGTTGCCGCCCTGTTGTGGCATTCTCTCCACCAGCAGGCGGATGCAGCGATCTTGGTCACACAGGTTTTCCGAATGCATCAACGGCAGATAGAAAAACTGTCGCGCCGGAGCGTCGATTTTCATGTCCCAGCCTTTGCAGATGGCCCGTTTGGCCGCCGCATTTGCGACCGCATCCATAGAGAACGCCCGCCCGTCGTCGTTGCGGAACATGTTGCGCGAGAATTGATCCGTAACAATGAGATAGGCCAGCGTGCCTGAGGGGTAGGTCAGCCACATGCTCAGGCCGCCATCGCGTGCGGCCTCCCATGTGGACATAAATTTCTCGCGGATTTCCGCATCAACCGCGTCATCCGCAAGGTACCATCCTGCGGGTCCAACGTGATCCAACCAAAACTCAAGTACTTTCTCGGGGCCTACCATCGCCGCATCCTTCCTGCACAGTGGTAACAATGCCCCCAGCTAAATGCATTTCAACCTGTTTTAACAAACACGAATTGCAACAAAACGGTTACATTCCCAATCTAGTTGCCCACAAACCTCATTGTTGGGCGCTACCACAGCGAAAGCCCGCCAAATCAGAGGCTTGTTTTACCCACCTCAGGTTCCTCAAGCTGTTCTTGCTCTTCGAGCTCCTGCTGCTCTTGCTCTTCCAACTCTGTCTCAATCACGTATTCCTGCGCGATTTCCATCGCAACTGTGGTCGCTGTCGGCCCCATAACAACATAAGATGCGGTTTCATCGACAGGTAGTGTGGCACGCACTGTGGAACGGTAGCCCGCGTAAATCACCATCGCTACAAACAAGACTGCGGTGAAAAGATAGAAGCCACCCGGCCCCAAGGACGTCCCCATCATCCAACCTGTGATCACCGGCCCCAAGACCGCGCCAAGGCCGTTGATGAACAGCAACCCACCAGAGGCCGCAGCCATATCATCATGCTCGAGAAAGTCGTTGGTATGCGCGATCAACAAAGAGTAGAGCGGGTTCGCCATGCCACCGACCACAAACGCCGAGACAAGCAGAAGCGAAAACACATCGCCCAGAACCATCCCCATCACCGATCCGGCGGCACCGATCAACGAAACGATAATGATCAGGAAACGGCGGTCCATACGGTCTGAAATCCAGCCGATAGGATATTGCAAGATCACCGCCCCCACAAAGAAGCTGGCGACAAAGCTGGAAATTTGCGCAACGTTCAATCCCGCTTCGGCACCGTAAACAGCCGCCATACCGAATTGCGCGGAAAAGATGCCACCCAAAATGAACATACCCACACACCCCAAAGGAGAGAAGCCCATCAGCGCGCTCAGGCTCATCGGTTTGGTGCGGTCAAACGCGGGTGTTGGGCTGATCGACAGCAGGATCGGCGTGACCGCAATGCTCACCGCGATGGAGGGGATCACAAACAGGATAAACCCGTCAGGTTCGGCGACCAGCAGCATGGCCTGCGCAGCAACAATACCCAACGTTTGCACGATCATATACAGCGACAGCGCCTTGCCGCGATTAGAGTTGTCTGCCGCGTTGTTGAGCCAGCTTTCGGCAGTTACGTAAACCGCAGAAAAGCAAAACCCGATCAAAACACGGCCCAAGATCCACATCGGCACGTTGGGAAAGGTTGGGTATAGGATCATCACAGCAGAAATAGCCGACGCCAGCGCCGCAAACACGCGCACATGCCCAACCCGCTGGATCATACGCGGTGCCAAACGCGAGCCGCCAAGGAAGCCCACAAAATACGCCGACATAACAATCGACATCATAAAGGTGTCAAAACCTTCAATCTCACCCCGAATACCCAGCAAGGTACCCTGCATGCCGTTACCCAGCATTAACAGGAACATACCAAAAAGAAGCGCCCATGCGCTGGAGAGGACCTGAAGCATTATGTGGTTCCTTGTATCTGCGGGCCACCCTTAGCGGCGCAGTTATTTTAGGGTAGGCTCAAATGCGACTATTTCAATCGCTTTTGCGCGGAGGAAGCAGGAGTGACGCATCACCGTATGAGAAGAATCGATATTTCTCAGCGATAGCGTGAGAATATATCATTCGGATGACATCGCTCCCCATCAACGCAGAGACCAGCATCATCAAAGTCGAGCGCGGCAGATGAAAGTTGGTCATCAGCGCATCTGCGACATTAAACTGGAATCCGGGAGTGATGAAAATATCTGTATCCCCTTCCCAAGCCGCGATGGCACCGCCTTTGCCTGCTGTCTCAATCAACCGCAGCGCGGTGGTGCCCACAGGGATCACACGCCCGCCAGCAGTTTTCGTTGCGGTGATTTCATCAACGGCGGTCTGTGTGACCTGCCCCCATTCCGAATGCATCTTGTGATCGGAAATATCATCGACCTTCACAGGCAGAAAAGTACCCGCGCCCACGTGCAGCGTGACATATGAGAATTCGACACCTTTGTCGCGCAGAGCAGCCAACAAAGGCGCGTCGAAATGCAAGGATGCTGTCGGGGCTGCAACCGCGCCGATGTTCTTGGCCCAAACCGTTTGATAATCGGTTTTATCTTGTGCATCCGCTGGACGTTTGGCCGCAATATAAGGCGGCAACGGCATCGCCCCCGCCGCATTCAGCGCCTTGTCGAAATCAACGCCTGTGATGTTAAAACGCAGATAGGCCACTCCATCCGAGATCGCCTCGAAGGTCGCACTCAGATCGTCAGAGAAAACAATTTCTTCACCTATTTTCAGCTTTTTAAGCGGCTTGATCAGCGCCGACCATTGGCCTGCATCCGCCTGTGGCTCCAACAAGGTTGCTTCGATCTTGGCGGCGACAGGTCCCTGCCCTGTCACACGGTGACGCAGGCCGGACAGCCGCGCAGGGATCACACGGGTGTCATTCAACACCAATCGGTCACCCGCATGCAGCCAGTCCAGTAAATCATGGACCCGCGCATCGTGGATTTCAGCCCCCTGCGCCACCAGCAAACGCGCAGAAGAACGCGGCTGTGCAGGGCGCACCGCGATGAGGGAATCGGGAAGATCGAAGTCAAAATCACTTAGTTTCATGATCCTGCCTCTAACGGCCTTCATACTCGTGTACAACGGGCCTTTTGGGCGTTTCAACGGGTTCTGGCGGGGTTTCGCCTTCTACGGTTGGAACTTGGGTTTGCGGGGCGCGGAACACATTGCGCAACCCGCCTGGCGCCAGAACCGATAGCGGGTTTATAGATACTTTGGGTGCTTTGGTGTTACCGCCGAGAGTATAGTTAAACCCTAACAGGCCTTCGCCTTTGCGCGTCAGCACCGATCCTATGCCGTTCAAAAGGTACACAGGTGTCACCACACCTTGAATGGCAATCTGCCCCGTATCCGTGGCAAACACCCCGTCAGCAGACAGGCCCAGTGATGCCCCGACAGCGCTGGCACGGCTAAGGGTGAAACGCCCCGGCGTCATGCGAAATTCGGCCTCGACCTCATCAAAGTAGATGCCGTCACCGTTCATTTCATTGACCAACCCGACCACAGACAGCGAATTCACCAGAGCCGCCATTGCAGGTGCATCCTTGATCGACACCCCAGTGATTTTGGCCCGCCCGTCATAGGCTGAGCCGTTGCCAACAGGGGTAAGCGCCAATTCTAGCGCACCACCAACAGCCTGCTTCAACAACCCAGCCGAGCGCAGCACGCCACCGGCGTCAGCCGATGTCATTTGTACTGCCGTTCGGCCATTTTTCGGTAGCACCCGCCCCGACACACCCGTTTTACCGTTCACGCGCGCCTCAAACGGGCCGTCAATGCCACCCGCCGTTTTAAACGTGCCTGCCAGTCCTTGAAGCCAGATGTCTTCGGTGATTTGCAACCGATCAAGCCTGACTTGCATAGGCGCTGCAGGCGCGGACGGTGCTCCAGCACCGCCACTTCCCCCACTGCCGCCGAATTGCGCGCCGCGCAGATCCAGTTGACCACCGCGCACAACAACCTGAGGCGCACGGTTGCCCCCCTGACCCACAAGCGCTGCACGTACATTCAGCCAGTCGCCCACACGCAAGCTGTCCAACTCCAGCACATCCAAGCCACCCGAATTGGCCAGTGTGATGCTGCCTTTGGCGGACAAGCCTGCGCCTGTAAGAGACATTGCAGTAACGGCGGGCTTGGCACCCAGCCTAATATTCATATCCAACGCGCCACGGGTGTTTTTATCTTTACGCCACCCCAGTTGCGGAATAACCAGTGCAGCGCCCCGCAGATCCGAGCGGATTGACATGCGCGGCGATTGGCCTTTGGCAAAATCAATGCCGATTGAAGCGCGTGTTGACCCTGTGACCATACCATCCGGCAGGCCCACATTAAACGCCGCGAGCGCCTTTGGCGTAATTTGCGCGGTGCCTCGTAGCGTGCTTTTGGAGGAGCCATTTCCCAGAGGTTGCTGCCAACGCCCGTCAAATGCGACACCATCCAAGGTTCCACGTCCTGCGATTTCAACGCCAGTGTCGCTGGCTGTCACCGCCATGCGTTGCGATTTCAAAGTGCGGCTTTTGATCAATTTACGACTGGTCAGATTCGATACATTGCCCGTCACATCAAATTTGACCGCATCCGCTCCGCCGCCTCGCATGAGGGGAAAGGATATCGTGCCACTGGCATCCACCTCGCCCTCACCCAAATCCACAGGCAGGCCAGCGCGGCTCATTACGGACATCGGCGGCTGGTCAAGCGACCACAGGGCAGCCGTGGCCGAGCTGCGCAGGTTCAACCGCACCACTGCAGGCGCGCCGCCCTTCACAGTCACGTCGGGAATGATGAAGGCGGATCTTTCAACCTGTACCGCCCCGCCCATGCCTGCCTCGACCACGCCTTCGTCCAAGGACACAACCAGTCGCGTGCCATCGAGACTGACCTGACCACTCGCTTGAGAAATAGGCGGCAAGGTTGGCAAAAAGCGGGCGTTCCCTTCGGCAAAATCCATCCCCAGAAAAATCCGTGGCTTTTGTTGAGGCGAAATCCGCAGGGCGAAATCCGCGTCCCTTATTTTGGCAGCATACACATTCTCTTCGAGCCATTGGCGGGTCTTTTGACCGACATTTGAAGGCCAAAGTTCCAGCACACGTTTCGGATCAACACTTTGTGTCCGCGCATCCAGCGCCACCTTCCAGCCATCAGGTTCGGCGCTTAGCGTCCCAAAGGCATGGCGGGTCTGGCCTTGATCAAAGATATCAAAGCGGCCAACATTCAGATTAAACGGCGCTGTTTGCAGGCGGAAATCGACCTCTGCACGGTCCAGTTCGATGGGCTCGGGATATAGCCCCAAGGGATTTGCGTGGATATCGGTCAGGCGGAACTGCCCCACCAATGCTTCTAAGGTGCCCTCAGTCAGGCCCGTCATGCTTGCGGTGCCTTCGCCGCTGGCACTGCCCCATTTACTGTCCACCGAAATGTCATCAAACTCGACCAGCCCTAGCGCAGAGTCGTAGGAGAAATAGCTGCGTGCTGAATCGAACGGGATCGGTTTTGTGCCCTCATTGGGCTGTAGTACCCCAGCGCCGATATGAAATGTCGCACTGAGCGGGGCCAATGTACCGTCACGCCGAACCCCCGAACGCAACGCGCCCGAAATCGGCGCACGCAGCGCACCCATCCATGCAAAGGCAGGGCTTTGTGTGGCAAGGTCACCGGCAGAGGCCTCTGATAGCTGCACACCGAATTGCGCCTCGGGCACGCCGATGACGCTGGAGTAATTCGCAGCAAGCGTCGTGACGCCTGGCCCTTCTCCCAACAGCGCAAGGTCAACATTAACAACCAATGCACCCTCTTTGCGCACCGCGATCAGCCGCCCGCCATCCAGTGTAAAAGCCTTCTCGGCGCGTTGATCAATGTATTGTAGTGTCAGACCCCGCATTTCCGCATTATCCAATGCGGCCAAACCGGGCTGCTGCAAAACCGCATCGATTTGTTCAACCACAGACCCCAGACTGCGGCTCTGGCGTGTGGTGCCCGCACTGCGTGTGCCGCTCAGGGCTGTTTGCAGTGCCAATGTGCCGTCGGGCGCACGCACAATAGTCATAAAAACACCGCGCAAAGCTACTTCTGCGGGCTGAAGTTTTCCTGTGCGCAGCGCGGGCATCGAAAACCGTACCCGCGCCTCGGAAAAGCGGATCAGCTCGGCGCCTTCAGGTGTCTCGACAGACACATCGCTCAGCCGGATGCGCGGGCGCCAGCCCTCTTCCATCAAGAACCGCAACTCTCCGAAAGAGATTGTGACAAAGGGGAATTCTTCCTCAAGGCGCTGTTCGATCCGTGCCTCTATCCATGCAGGCACAACAACAGGACGGTCATAGAAGAAGTACACAGCCCCAACAGCAATAACCACGGCCAGAACCACCAGCGACCAGATCGCATTAAAAAGACCGATCAACAACATCAGCAAACCGCGTTTGCGGCGGGATGGCCTGACTGGCGGGGGCGCGGTCGGTGCGGGGTCTGCCATCAGGTACGGGTCACTCACTAGGGATTCTACTTTTGCGGCGCTACGGGTTGGACATTTGCGCCTCTGACCTACTATGACAGAGGATAACCGCCCCTCCAAGGGCACCCCTTTCCCAACGGCGGAGTTTTACATGCCAGAGATTTCAAAACCTGCACCAGAATTTACCCTGCCCGTCACAGGCGGAGGCAATGTGACACTCTCCGCGCTGCAAGGCACCCCCGTTGTGTTATTCTTCTATCCGCGTGACGACACCCCGGGCTGCACCACAGAAAGCATCGGCTTTTCCGAAAAGTTGGCAGAGTTTGAGGATGCTGGGGCAAAAGTGTTTGGCGTGTCTCGGGATACGATGGCGAAACATGACAAATTCACAACCAA
Organism: Sulfitobacter undariae; assembly: GCF_014196805.1. Lineage (GTDB taxonomy): Bacteria > Pseudomonadota > Alphaproteobacteria > Rhodobacterales > Rhodobacteraceae > Sulfitobacter > Sulfitobacter undariae. Next base: position 72,375 of record NZ_JACIEI010000007.1, read on the forward strand.
ACATGCGCTGACCGTGCCATTGCTCTCAGATGAAGAAGGTACAGTGACCGAAGCCTATGGCGTCTGGGTGGAGAAAAATATGTACGGCAAGAAATCCATGGGGATCGAGCGGGCAACCTATCTGATCGACGCGCAGGGCAACATCGCACAAATTTGGCGCAAGGTTAAAGTGGCAGGCCATGTCGAGGCCGTTCTAGACGCGGTGCGCGCGCTATGATGCCTCTTGCCCAAATGGCCGAAGCCGTATTGCGCACCGCTGATGGCCGCGAAAAAACGGCCCTGTCGCATAAATACGCCGCCGAATGGCGTGCGGCGCGTGAAGACGGCAGCCACCCCGAAATTGGCACAGCCAACCCACCGCTTCACCCTGCCCGCCCTGCGACGCCAGAGCTGCTCAGCCCCCGTGATGTGCCGCGTCGCCGCCCCGGCACACCGGAGGGACGTATCGCATTGATGCATGCAGTGGCGCATATCGAATTGAATGCCGTTGATTTACACTGGGACATCATTGCGCGGTTCACAGACATCAAAATGCCCATCGGATATTATGATGACTGGGTGAAATCGGCTGATGAAGAATCCAAACATTTCAACCTGATGTGCGACTGCCTTGAAGCTGCGGGCAGCCATTACGGTGCCCTTCCTGCGCATGCCGGCATGTGGCGTGCCGCCGAAGATACAGCGGATGACATTATGGGCCGCCTTGCCGTTGTGCCCATGGTACTGGAAGCCCGTGGACTGGACGTGACCCCCGGCATGATCAAGGTTTTCAAGCAGGCCAAGGCAGACGACACAGTTGCGGCCCTAGAAATTATCTATGCAGAAGAAGTACATCACGTCGCCTATGGCTCCAAATGGTTCCACTTTTTATGTGGTCGTCATGAGATGGACCCGACGCAAAAATTTCACGCGCTGGTGCGGCAATACTTTCACGGCCAACTAAAGCCCCCCTTCAACGAAGAAAAACGCGCCGAGGCCGGAATTCCGCCAGATTTCTATTGGCCCCTCGCGCAAGAACGTTAAGCTTTGGCAGGCAATCCTGCCAAAGTGGGCGGTTTTTTGCCTATATGACACATTATTCGGCAATGAAACGTCACAGGTGACCACAAGGGTTGCCCGATGGTGCCTCAAAAGTTATTGCAGTTTTGTTAACAGATTTGTGAGGGACACATAAATCTGGAACGGGACCTAAGGGAATTATCAGACGTGCGTACAAAGCTCGCGATTAAGACAGACGCGTTTCTCGGGAAGCATTTCCCTGAACGCCGTGTATTTTTGAAATCAGACAATGACGCACGCTTCATCCGTCTGCGGCCGATCACACAGTTGATCGCTTTGACTGGATCAGCACTTTTTGTCGCTTGGGCGATTGTTGCGACGGCCATCATTCTGATGGACAGCATCGGTTCGGGGAACTTTCGCGAGCAAGCAAAACGTGACCAACGCACCTATCAAGCGCGCCTTAACGATCTCAGCGGTCAACGCGACACCCGCGCTGTTGAAGCGCTGGCCGCACAGGGCCGCTTTAACGCCGCCCTTTCCCAGATTTCGATCATGCAATCCGAGCTGCTCGCTTCTGAAACCCGCCGCCGCGAACTGGAAACCGGCATTGACGTGATCCAGTCCACGCTGCGCGACACGATGAAAGACCGCGAAGCCGCCCGCAAACAGGTTGCACTGCTTCAAAGCGAAGACGGCGCTGCGATCCAAATCGCCGCCAGCACTGCCCCCATGGATTTTCTTGCCGAAGCACTGGAACGTACCGCCAAAGAACGCGATCAGGTTATTCTGGACTCACAAGACGCGCTTTTGATGGCGGACGAGTTGAACCAGAAAATCGCAACCATGCAGGAACAAAACGACACGATCTTCCGTCAGCTGGAAGAAGCGATGACTGTATCGGTTGCACCGCTGGACCGCATGTTCCGCGAAGCTGGCATGCCCACCGAAAAGATGCTTAGCACAGTACGCCGCGGTTATTCCGGCCAAGGTGGCCCCCTGACGCCCCTTAGCTTTACAACCCGTGGCGAAAAACCATCCGCTGACACGTTGCGTGCCAACCGTCTGATCAGCCAGATGGACCAATTGAACCTCTATCGCCTTGCAGCTGCAAAAGCGCCCTTTGCGAATCCCGTAAAAGATTCGTTTCGCTTTACATCCCAATTCGGCTTCCGCCGTGATCCAAAGACCGGTGGACGTCGCATGCACTCTGGTGTTGATTTCGCGGCGGGCACAGGCACGCCACTCTATGCAACGGCGGACGGTGTTGTGACTCACGCGGGTTGGAGCTCAGGATATGGACGTTTGGTCAAAATCCAGCATGAGTTCGGAATCGAGACCCGCTATGCACATCAATCAAAATTGCGTGTGAAGGTTGGTCAAAGAGTGTCGCGTGGCGATAGAATTGGTGATATGGGTGCTACAGGACGGGTCACCGGCGTGCACCTCCATTACGAAGTACGCGTCGGCGGTAAGGCCGTTAATCCAATGATCTATATCAAGGCAGCAAACGATGTTTTCTAAGAGCAAAATCAATGATCCCGCCCAAGGCGGCACAGATGCACCTAAACCCGCAGTGCCCTCTTCTACAGCACCTGCGCCATCCATGCCGCCACAAAAGCAGAACGAGTTCAAGGCAAGCGCCCCCAAAGCCAAGCCCCCTGCCTCTGTTTTGTCCGCAGACCTGCACGTCACGGGCAACATGAAAACAACCGGTGATATTCAGGTTGAAGGCACTGTTGAAGGCGACATCCGTGCGCATCTGCTGACCATCGGCGAAACAGCAACCATCAAAGGCGAAGTGATTGCCGATGATGTTGTGATCAATGGCCGTATCGTTGGCCGTGTCCGTGGCCTGAAGGTCCGCCTGACATCCACAGCGCGTGTTGAGGGTGACATCATCCACAAGACTATCGCCATCGAGAGCGGCGCGCATTTTGAAGGCTCTGTGCAGCGTCAGGACGATCCGTTGAACCCAGGCGCAAAAGCTGTGCCAGCGCAGAAAGCAAACCCTGCTTCTTAAGCTGAGGTTTGATTGAGAATTTCAGGACGCCGTGAGCTTTGCTTGCGGCGTTTTTGTTTATCTAGGAATCTGTAGCGTGACGTAGGATGGTAAAGTCAGCTCCCCTCCTAAACCAGCCTTACCGCCCCTCCATTTTAGCCCCAGCATCAATCAGCGGCCCCACAGCATCGCTGATCAATTCAACCAACTCCTGGGTCCATGAATTGATAGTCGTCGGGTATGTCCAAAACATAGGTGGTTTTATACTTCATTTCGCCTCGGAATTCGGCCCGCAGGCGCGATAAATGTTTGTCTTCCATATCACAAATAACGTCAGCCCAGCGGATATCACTCACGTTCACTTGCCGACGCGCCTTGCTGCTGGTCCCTGCTGAGCGGGTGTTCACCCCGTCGTGGCGCTGGAAAATCTTCTCGCCCGTGGGGCTGCGCCATTTGTTCATGCTACAAATGAAGAGTATATTCATCGACTGTATCGTGTCCTTTGGGGTGTCATACAGGTCTATTGAATTGTGATGTTAAGCTGTTTTAGGAGCGCGGTACAATCCACCGAGACGACATGTGAGAACCTATCAGAAAATTTCGTTAAAACCTGCTTTTACAGACCGCCGATATCCACCCCCGCTCCAAACGAAAAAGGCGCCCCTTGCGAGGCGCCTCAATTCTTCAAACCACGGCAAGTGCCCTAGTCTGTGACAGTTACCGTCTTCATCACATCAGGTGCGCCGATCACAGCGCCATTGCTGCCTGCGCCGCGTTTGATCGCGTCAACCACGTCCTGACCGTCGGTTACACGGCCAACAACCGTGTATTGTCCGTTCAAGAAAGGCCCTGCATCAAACATGATGAAAAACTGGCTGTTGGCAGAGTCTGGGCTTTGCGAGCGCGCCATGCCGACAACGCCTTTGTCAAACGACACATCCGAAAATTCCGCTGGAAGGTCGGGCAGATCAGAGCCGCCTGTACCTGCGCGGCGCATGTCACCGCCGACGCGGCCAAATTCTACATCGCCAGTTTGCGCCATGAAGCCATCGATGACGCGGTGGAACACCACACCATCATATTTACCATCTGCCGCAAGCGCCGTGATTTGGGCCACATGTTTGGGGGCGATGTCTTCCAGCAGATCAATTGTGATCGTGCCGTTTGCTTCGCCCTCAACTTCGATCTTCAGGCCAGAGGCCAGAGCCGAGCTTGCGATGAGCGTCGCGAAGACGCCGCCTGCGATAAGCTTACGCATCTGCGGCAACTTTAACGCTGATCATACGGTCAGGATTGGCAGGTGGCTCGCCCTTAACAATCGCGTCCACATGTTCCATGCCAGAGATAACCTGACCGTAAACAGTGTACTGGCCATTAAGGAAGTCATTGTCTTTGAAGTTGATAAAGAACTGGCTGTTGGCCGAGTTCGGGTTGGCTGAACGTGCAGCGCCCAGTGATCCGCGTGCGTGTGGGATCTTGGAGAATTCTGCGGGCACGTCGGGGTGCTCGGAGCTGCCTGTGCCTGCGGCGCGGGGGTTATAGTCTTTTTCCATGTTGGCGTGCTGAACATCGCCGGTCTGGGCCATAAAGCCGTCGATGACGCGGTGGAAGGCCACATTGTCATAAGCGCCAGCACGGGCCAGCGTTTTCATACGCTCGGTGTGCTGTGGTGCCACATCGGGCAGCAATTCGATGATGACGGTGCCGTTTTTCAGCTCCATCAGGATTGTGTTTTCTGGGTCTTTGATCTCGGCCATGGGGCGCTCCTTCTAAAATCTTACCAGTTACCTAAGGTGCAGAGGCACAATTGCCAAGTCAGAGCATTGACCCTAGGCAAGATAACGGCAAAACAACGGGTAACTTTGATCACAAATACCAAGGATCCGAACACATGGGCTGGAAATCACTTGATGACATGGACCTGCACGGCAAGCGGGTTCTGGTACGCGTCGATATCAACGTTCCCGTTGAAAAAGGCCAAGTCACAGATGCCACGCGAATCGAACGGATTGTACCAACGGTGCATGATATTCTGGCGAAAGGTGGCTCGCCCATTTTGCTGGCCCATTTTGGCCGCCCCAAAGGCAAGGTCAACCTGGACATGAGCCTGCGCCAAGTGGTCCCTGCCCTGCGCCACGCGCTGATGCGCTCGGTTGCATTGGTAGAGACCTTGGAGGCTGCCGAAAAGATGACCGCCGAAGTGGCCGCCGCCGAGGTTGAGCTGATCGAGAACATCCGCTTCCATGCGGGCGAGGAAGCCAACGATCCTGAATTTGCACAGCGTCTGGCAAAATTGGGCGATGTGTATTGCAACGATGCGTTCTCTGCAGCGCACCGCGCCCATGCCTCGACCGAAGGCATTGCGAAATATCTGCCGTCATGCGCAGGCCGTTTGATGCAGGCCGAACTGTCGGCACTGGAATCTGCGTTGTCCAAACCCGAACGCCCTGTTGGGGCGGTTGTGGGTGGTGCCAAAGTTTCGACCAAGATCGCGCTGCTGGAGAACCTAGTGAACCGTCTGGACGTGCTAGTTATTGGCGGCGGCATGGCCAATACATTCCTTGTGGCGCAAGGCGCGCAATTGGGCGCATCTTTGTGCGAGATGGATTACTTGGACACCGCACGCGATATTATGGCGCAAGCCGCCAAGGCGGGTTGCCGCGTGATCCTGCCCGTAGATGGCTTGGTTGCGACCGAATTCAAATCCGGTGCCGCGCATGAGGTTGCCCTGCTTGGGCCAGATACAGTTCTGGATGCGGATCAAATGGTATTGGATGCAGGCCCCGAAACCATCAAACAGATCAAGATCGCCTTTGAAGGATTGAAAACACTGATCTGGAACGGACCTATGGGCGCGTTTGAAATCGCCCCCTTTGATACGGCCACCGTTGCGGCGGCCCAATGCGCAGCGGAACGCACCCGCAATGGCGCGTTGATTTCTGTTGCGGGTGGCGGTGATACCGTCGCGGCGTTGAACCAAGCGGGCGTGGCGGATGACTTCACCTATATCTCCACCGCAGGCGGTGCCTTTTTGGAGTGGATGGAAGGGAAAACCTTGCCCGGCGTGGCCGCATTGATAAAGTGATCCCTTTATGAGGATGTAATCATGCGCCGTTTTATCACCCCTGTTGTTCTATCTTTTTTGCTGTCGTCACCGGCGCTGAGTCAGCAGGCCCAAAACCAGCCCTCGATCTGGTCGTTGTTCACGTTTGAACGCCTCGGCAATGCTGTGTTCAGCCAGCTCATGATGTCTGCCCGCGCCTTTGCGGATATTCGATATCAAGCGGTGCAGGCTGATTTGATGAGTGGACAGATGGGGATCGTCGGGTTGGAGGTTATCCCGAACCTTCCCGGTGTGGCCGCAGGTGCCTGCGTGATCCGCGCCCAACGTGCCACTCTGCGCGGCGCGCCACTGGATCAAGTGGATCAGATGCGGGTCAAGGTGTCGCTAGACAATGCTGTAGTTGATTTCGACTGCCTCCCGGCCGAAGCCCGTCCGATGGTGGGCATGGTTGGCATCACGGATATTATGATCGACCGGTTAGACCTGATGGTGGATTACAACATGCCCCAAGGCAGTGCGACGATTGAATTCGAAGCAGGCGTTAACGGTCTGGTACGGGTCATCGGGGATGTCGATCTGGATTACATCAGTTACCGCATGGATTTTGAAACCGAAGAATCGGACCCCTCAGCGCAATTGCGTAGCGCCCGTTTGCAAATCGAAGATATGGGTTTGGCTGCACAGGCCGAACGTATCTTACCCCCAGAAATGCGTGAGCCAGCAACCGCCTCTGCGATGGTTGAGCAGAACCTGGCAGCGATGCTGGGCGGCGGAGCGCCTCTTGGACCTGTGCAACAACAGTTGGTCACAGACGCAGGCAAAGTGGCTGCGACCTTGGCCCAAGGCGGGACGCGCATTGTACTGGAAACCAACATTCAAGACGCGCCACTGACGGTCAATGAAGCCTCGCTGAGTGATCCGACAGCCTTGATCACAGCCCTTGCCCCCCGGATCAGCAACACCCCCATGGCCTTACTGAGCAATATACCACGCGACATCCTGATTGCCGCCACCAAAGGCAAACTGGCTGACGAGGATCGCCTGCCCGTGGGTCGCGCATTGATCACAGGGATTGGCGCGCCGCGAGACCGTGATCTGGCCGCCCAAATTCTTGCGCCTTTGTCCAAAGAAGGCAACGCCGAAGCAGGGCTTTTGCTGGCCGAGGCCTTTCAAGACATCAACCCCGATCTGGCTTACCGCGACGCTCTGACAGCGGTAGCAACGGGCCGTGCCGATGGCTTGGCTCTTTTGGACCGTCTGGAGGATTCTCTGATCTTTGATGTGGTCATGGACATTCAATCCGGTGCTGTGCCCGATGCCCTGCGCGCACCTGATCGTTTTACAACATTGGCGCAGATGCGTAGCGCTGCACGGGCCCACACCACAGGTCTAGGCGCACCGCGCAGCTATGAGACCGCCTATTTCTGGGCGTCAATGGCCGCAGCAGGGGGCGATAGCGCCGCCGCCGCACTGCGCGATGATCTGGACGAACGTATGCGCCTACGCGGCCTTGCAGAACCATGGGCCGTGCGCACGGCCAAGATCGAGCGCGACGTCTTGTTGGGCTGGATTAAAAGCGACTTGGCGCAAAAGCTGCAACAACAATAGGCAGGACTGCCACACCCGAAGGAAATCAGTTCTTTCGGGTGTGTTCAGACAGAATCAGGGGATTCACAAAACGATTCCCTTGTGCCATAAGAGAGTATCCGCCCGACAAGAGGCGGTTTATTCGGCAGAATTTCAGGCACTTCTTTCTAGGCGCAGTTACCATGAGCAAACCCACGTTTGGCCCTATCCTATTCTTCGCGATTTCATTCGCGCTGAGTCTGTATTTCACTTTTGCTGCAGTGCAAGGTGACTTTGGTCTGTTCCGCCGCGCCGAAATTCTGGCCGAGGCGGATCAGATGCTGATACAATTGGCGAAAGTGCGCGCAGACGTGGCGCGGATGGAAAACCTCACCAACCGCCTGTCTGACGATTATCTCGATCTGGATTTACTGGACGAACAAGCCCGCAGCGTGCTGGGTATGGTACGTACAGACGAGATTGTCATCAGATAGGCCCTCCAGCCCGCCTGATTCAAACCTGTAATACAAAGTTCACTCGCCAAGGCCGTTCGAATCCTTTATGATGTAGTTTAACGTTAAACTATATATGGCGCGGATCAACCGCGCCGACTGGAGGATCGCCCTATGGTTGCCAAAAAGCCGAGCACCAAAGCCACCCCGTCAAATGTGTCGGCGGATGAGTTAAAAGCCTATTACCGCGACATGCTATTGATACGCCGCTTTGAAGAAAAAGCGGGCCAGTTATATGGCATGGGTCTGATCGGCGGTTTTTGCCACCTGTATATCGGACAAGAAGCGGTTGTTGTCGGCCTAGAGGCAGCAGCGGAGGAAGGCGACAAGCGCATCACCTCTTACCGTGATCATGGTCACATGCTGGCCTGCGGGATGGACCCGAACGGTGTTATGGCAGAGCTGACAGGCCGCGAGGGGGGATACTCCAAGGGTAAAGGCGGCTCGATGCATATGTTCAGCAAAGAGAAGCATTTCTATGGCGGTCACGGCATCGTAGCGGCGCAGGTGCCTTTGGGCGCGGGTTTGGCCTTTGCGGATAAATACAAAGACAACGGGCGTGTGACCTTTACCTATTTCGGTGACGGTGCCGCGAACCAAGGTCAGGTCTATGAGGCGTTCAACATGGCGGCCCTGTGGAAATTGCCCTGCATCTTTGTGATTGAGAACAACCAATACGCAATGGGCACCTCGCAGCAACGCTCCACCTCCTCCGCCGAGATTTACGAGCGCGGCAAAGCCTTTGGCATTCCGGGAGAAGCCGTGGACGGCATGGATGTTTTGGCGGTTAAAGCCGCAGGCGAGACAGCAGTCAAGCACTGCCGCTCGGGCGAAGGCCCCTACATTCTGGAGATCAAGACCTACCGTTACCGTGGGCACTCCATGTCGGACCCTGCCAAATACCGGACCCGTGAAGAAGTGCAAAAAATGCGCGACGAGCGCGACCCGATTGAAGCTGTGCGCACGCTGTTGCTGACTGGCAAACACGCAAGTGAGGATGATCTGAAGAGCATCGACAAAGAGATCAAAGCTATCGTGAACAAAAGCGCCGATTTCGCCAAAGAAAGCCCAGAACCGCATCTGGACGAACTTTGGACCGATATTTACGCTGAAAAAATTCCACAGGAGGCATGAGATATGGCAACCGAAATACTGATGCCCGCCCTAAGCCCGACCATGGAAGAAGGCACATTGGCCAAATGGCTGGTCAAGGAAGGCGATACCGTTGCATCTGGTGACATCATGGCCGAAATCGAAACCGACAAAGCCACGATGGAATTTGAAGCGGTAGACGAAGGTGTGATCGGCAAAATCCTGATTGCCGAAGGCACTGAGGGGGTGAAAGTAAACACTGCCATCGCCATCTTGCTGGAAGAAGGTGAAGACGCCTCTGCCATGGACAGCGCGAAATCCGCCCCTGACTCCGCCCCAGCTCCTGCGGCTAAAGAGGAAACCGCTGCGGCGGCCCCTGCCCCTGCTGCCCAGACGCAAGAAGCCCAAGCCGTTGTTGATACTTCGCCAGACTGGCCAGAGGGCACAACACTGAAGCAACAAACCGTGCGTGAAGCCTTGCGTGATGGCATGGCCGAAGAGATGCGCAAAGACGGCGACGTGTTCATCATGGGTGAAGAAGTAGCCGAGTATCAGGGTGCATATAAAATCACCCAAGGCATGTTGGATGAATTCGGCTCCAAGCGCGTGATCGATACGCCGATCACCGAACATGGTTTTGCTGGTATCGCGGTGGGTGCGTCTTTTGGTGGGCTCAAACCCATCCTTGAGTTCATGACCTTTAACTTTGCCATGCAGGCGATTGACCACATTATCAACTCTGCTGCCAAGACGCTGTATATGTCTGGTGGCCAGATGGGCGCGCCGATTGTGTTCCGTGGGCCAAACGGTGCTGCGGCGCGTGTGGGTGCCCAGCACTCGCAGGATTACGCTGCATGGTATATGCAGGTGCCGGGCCTTAAGGTGGCGATGCCTTATTCGGCCTCGGATTACAAAGGCCTGATGAAGACAGCCATCCGCGATCCGAACCCTGTGATTTTCCTTGAGAATGAAATTCTCTACGGGCGTTCCTTTGATGTGCCAGAGATCGATGACTATACGGTACCGTTTGGTAAGGCGCGTATCTGGCGTGAAGGCGACGATGTGACCATCGTCAGCTTTGGCATCGGGATGAGCTATGCACTGGAAGCCGCGGACAAGCTGGCGGAAGAAGGCATCATGGCCGAGGTCATCGACCTGCGCACCCTGCGCCCGATGGACACACCTGCGATTATCAAATCGGTCAAGAAAACAAACCGTCTGGTCACTGTCGAAGAAGGCTGGCCGCAGGGCAGCGTTGGCAGCTACATCAGTTCTGTGGTGATGCAAGAAGCGTTTGATTATCTGGACGCGCCTGTGATCAACTGCACGGGCAAAGATGTGCCAATGCCCTACGCAGCGAACCTTGAGAAACACGCGCTTGTCACCACCGCCGAGGTGATCGAAGCGGTGAAAAAAGTAACCTATAAATAAGGAGCGGTCACGATGCCTATAGAAATCCTCATGCCCGCCCTCTCTCCTACGATGGAAGAAGGCACGCTGGCCAAATGGCTGGTCAAAGAAGGCGATACTGTCGCCTCTGGTGACGTGATGTGCGAGATTGAAACCGATAAAGCCACCATGGAATTTGAAGCCGTGGATGAAGGCGTAATCGGGAAGATCCTTGTTGCCGATGGTACGGAGGGCGTGAAAGTGAACGCGGCCATCGCCGTGCTGTTGGAAGACGGTGAAAGCGCCGATGACATCGGAAGCGCATCTGCGGCGCCTAAGACCCAAGAGGCACCAGCCCCTGCAACCGCAAAAGAAAAAGGCGAAGAAGCGCCCGAGGAGCAGGCAAGCCCTGCCCCTGCCTCCGCAAGTAAGCCCGATGGTAGCCGTATTTTTGCTTCGCCTTTGGCGCGCCGAATTGCCGAGCAAAAAGGTCTTGATCTGGCGGGTATTTCTGGCTCCGGCCCACATGGCCGTATTGTAAAAGCAGATGTTGAGGGCCTAACAAAATCCGAAGCGCCCAAAGCAGCGGCACCTGCGGAACAGGCCACTGCCAAGGTGGCCCCTGCTGGCCCGTCTAGCGATGCGATTGCCAAGATGTATGAGGATCGTAACTATGAAGAAGTCACCCTCAACGGGATGCGTAAAACGATTGCAGCGCGTCTGACCGAAGCCAAGCAAACGGTGCCGCATTTCTACCTGCGCCGTGACATCCAGCTGGATGCGCTTATGAACTTCCGTGCCCAATTGAACAAACAGTTGGAACCACGGGGCGTGAAGCTGTCGGTGAATGATTTCATCATCAAAGCCTGCGCACTGGCCTTGCAGCAAGTGCCCGATGCCAATGCTGTTTGGGCGGGTGATAAAATCTTCAAGCTCAAGCCATCCGATGTGGCGGTGGCGGTTGCCATTGAGGGCGGGCTGTTTACGCCTGTCCTGAAAGACGCCGAGATGAAATCACTCTCTGCGCTGAGTGCCGAGATGAAAGACCTTGCCGCACGCGCCAAAGACCGCAAGCTGGCTCCGCACGAATATCAGGGCGGCAGCTTTGCTATTTCGAACCTTGGCATGATGGGCATCGACAACTTTGATGCCGTCATCAACCCGCCCCACGGTGCCATTCTGGCTGTAGGTGCTGGTGTAAAAAAACCGGTAGTTGGCAAAGACGGCGAATTGGCTGTGGCCACCGTTATGTCGGTGACGCTGTCGGTAGATCATCGTGTGATTGACGGCGCATTGGGTGCGGAACTACTGGCTGCGATCAAGGATAACCTTGAAGCGCCGATGACCATGCTAGCCTAGTGAATATTTCACAGTAAATCATAGAAAAGGCCGGAGTATTGCTCCGGCCTTTTGCATTTCAAAGAGGTTTGAAAGATCAGTCTTCCCAGGGACCCAGCATGTGATTCATTGAGATAGAGGGCTGATCACACCCCGCCTCCCCAACGATCTTGGCTGGAATACCAGCTACCGTTTTGCAAGGCGGCACCGCCTCCAACACTACAGATCCCGCTGCAATGCGCGAGCAGTGGCCAATGGTGATGTTACCCAACACTTTTGCCCCTGCGCCAATCAGCACCCCATCACCGATCTTGGGATGACGGTCTTCTTCTTCTTTGCCTGTCCCACCCAAGGTTACGGAATGCAGCATAGAAACATTATCGCCCACCACGGCGGTTTCGCCGATGACAACGGAATGGGCATGGTCAATCATAATGCCTTTACCGATGCGTGCACCGGGATGAATATCGACACCAAAGATTTCCGACACACGCATCTGGAAGAAATAGGCCAAGTCGCGGTGGCCCTGCTGCCAAAGATAGTGGCTCACGCGGTAAGCCTGAACGGCCTGATAGCCTTTGAAATATAAAATTGGTTGTAGCAAACGGTGGCAGGCGGGGTCGCGATCATAGATCGCCACCAGATCGGCACGTGCCGCTTCGACCAGTGCAGGTTCTTCTGCATAAGCTTGGTCAACGATTTCGCGCACAACCATCATCGACATCTCGTTAGAGGATAGCTTTGCCGCGATGCGATAAGACAGTGCTTTTTCAATCGACGCATGATGCAGGATCGTGGCATGCACAAAGCCCCCAATCAGGGGCTCAGCCAATGCCGCATCTTGTGCTTCATGTTTGATCTGGTCCCAGACGGGGTCAACAGATGCAAGTTTGCTTTGTAGGTTGGGCACGCGATTGCTTCCTCATTCCAGTCTACTTGCTATATCCTTAGCACAGTTACGCGATGAGAAAACCCGTTCAGGAGCACAACTGTGCTCCCCGACCTTAGACTGGTCTCGCAAAGCCTCCAGAATTACTGCCATGCAAGACCAGGTATCACGGACATTTTGCGGCTGAAGGGGACCGCAAGAATACGGCATCGCAGCGGCACGCAGGCTACCATCCCCCCACTGCGGGTGCAGTTTTTGCAGGCGTTTGACGTATTTATCCGCCACATGTGCGCGCCAAAACAGCTCTTCACAAAATCCATGCCGTTCATCATGCGGCACGCGCTGGAGTGCGCGTGCCGCATGATATAAATCAGACAGACTGAGCTGTCTCACAATGCGGTGATCCTTGTGCTTGCCCACAACCCAACACCATAAGTAGCTGAGACCTGACCGACTTCGACTGTGAACGGCAGGGTTATGGCGTCTGACGCCTGCGCCGCGCCAGAGTAGACGTAACTGGGCGTTGTTAGAACGTCGGTCCGTACAATTGCTCCGTCCTTGACGACGCGTAGCATGTAGGATTCGCTTTCCTCCCCCAGCGGGACTTCAAAGCTCTCCCATGCATCGCCATCGACACGGGTACGACGTACCCATGTCATGGTAACAGCACCGTCTGGCTGGATCACCGCACGCAGATGCGCGGGCGCATAGGGGCGCAGGCCATTGCCATCAAACGCCTTTTGCATTTGCCGGAACGACGGATCATCCACAGGCCGCTGAGCTGGCCCAATCCGATAGTTCTGCGTCACCCTGCGCATATTTCGGCTGAGGTCAATTTGTTGCGGGACAGAGTTTAGCAGCACAAACTGTGAGCCAGTTGGCCATACATCAGGCATCAACCCATCCGACCCCGCCTGCCCGCGCAACCGGTCACGTAACAGATATGTGCGCGGCGCAATCAGTTCCGCTGTGGCAAATTGAAAAATCTCCCAATTGTCGCTGCTGCCATCTCCGATGGCTGTCAAATTTGCCCCGCTCAGCAGCGCGGCTTCCTCTACGGATTCCAATTGCCCACTGGCCAATTGCACCTCCAATGCATCACCCCGATCAAACAATCCTGTTGTCGCACGCAGCATCGGCGAGCGTGTTGACCCAAGCGTGGCACGTAAAGGCAGGATCGTATTGAGGCCAAAATTCTGATCCGTCAGGCTGGAATAGAGCGCAACACTCCCCGGCCAAGGATTTGCACTTGCTGCGATGTAGGGGGCATGGGGCACCTCATCTCCCGTCAACATCGGGATATCCAGAAAGACTGGCGTCACAGGCATTGGCGCAACAAAAGCTTTCATGCCTACCAACTCATCCGACAATGGTGACGCTTTATAGATTTCGGGATCAATGCGCATGGCTTCTATCTGCTGAAATTCAGCCTGATCACGCGATCAATGCGGTACAATGATGCGCTCTCGCCCTGATCCGCAGGAAGGGAGACAACATCGCCCGCCCGCACAGGCATCTGGGACGGTGGCAGAGCAAATTGAACACTCTCGCGTGCAATTCGCGCCTCGTTTAGCCACCGCTCTGCCACTTGCCGCCCTTCGGTGCGGGTAAGAAGCATGGAGAATTCTGTAGCCGCAATGGCGTGGGTTTCCTCATCCGGCAAAACCGCCTCTTCCGAGATCACATCATAGCTGGCATCTGCTTGGATAAATCGCAGCCTCACCCGCCCCGACAAGGCCGCATCCGCCTCGCGCAGTTGCACCGTTGTGCCATCCAGATCATTACTTACCGCGAACTCTGCGGGGTTCAGCGCAGTTTCGCGCAGCCCATCACGCATCCGAAACACCAGCACCCCGTCGCGTTCAACCGCGTCAAAGCCAAACCGTAGCATCAGCGGCTGCAAAGACGCCCGCGCCTCCGTCACATCGCTTACGGCATAGCCCCGCACCAAACCATAAAGGCCGCTTGTATCCACAGCAGTCACCCCTGCACGATTGCAAATCTCTTGCACGACTGACGCCAAACTGCGTGACGATGTTCGTCCATTGAGCCAATGACCACGCGCATAGGATGTCCCGTCGCTCCATAAATCACGGTTGTTTGGGAAATGAGGGAAAGGTCGCACATCCCACGCCCAGACAAAGGCGCGGGACATGTCGATCATCGGACCAGCATATTCGATACCTTGGGGGTTGTTGTGTGGTTTGGCCCAATAGTCGATCATAGCTCGCAGATATTGCATCTGGATCAGGTCATCGCGCCCCCCATCCGAATACCGCGGCAGGCTGCTCTCGGACGATTTTGCATCCAAGAACTTATTCGGCTGGTTCGTGCCATTGTCGATTGCCGCGCAACCGTATTCCGTGAACCAGATCGGCTTTTGCCCTTTTAACCACGCTGTCGGTTCATTCGCACGCATCCCGTCAATGCGGTCATAGTGTAGATTGCTCCACCAATTGCGAATGTCTTTGTAGCGATAAATCCACGCCTCATCATGCGCGCCGTCGGTGATCGGCGTGCGAATTTGCGCGTCGCGTTCTTCGATCGAACCATAATACCAATCATAGCCTTCACCACCCTCAATGTTGGATTGCAGATAGTCCAAATTGTAGATGGCATCCCACGACTGCGCATCCACATGATCCACGCTCTCGCGCCAATCTGACAGTGGCATGTAATTGTCGATACCAATAAAATCGATGTTGGCATCTGCCCAAAGAGGATCAAGGTGGAACAACCGGTCTCCCGTTCCGTCCTGCGGCTGATAACCGAAGTATTCGCTCCAATCCGCCGCATAGCTTATTTTGGTATCAGGCCCCAGCAAATGTCGAACCTGTGCCGCCAGATCAATAAACGCGGCAACCGAGGGGAACGTGTTGCGCCCAGAGCGGATCTGGGTCAGGCCGCGCATCTCGGAGCCAATGCAAAAGGCATCCACCCCGCCAGCGGCTTTGCATAATGCAGCATAATGCAAAATGAAACGTGACAGCGTCCACTCTTGCGGACCAGAATAGCTCACACTGCCGTTTTGAACCGAGAAATCAGACGCCTGAACCGTGCCAAAAAATGCAGATACTTCCACTGTCGCTGCGGACGTCATATCGGTTGATCCAATCCGACCCGGAGCGGCGGCGAGTGTCATGCGCCCACGCCAAGGCAAGGCAGGCTGACCTTCCTCCCCTGTATAGGGGTCAGGCAGGACGTTTCCCGCAAGTTGGTCCATCAGGATGAACGGATAAAACATCACTGCCGTGCCGCGCGCATTCATCGCTTGAATGGCCTCGATTACCGCCGTGTCCGCAGGGGTCCCGCCATAAATGGGGCGGTCATCTGTACCGCGTGCAATCACCTCAGCAGCACCACGCGACACTCCGGCCACGTGCCACGGCATTTCTTCCCCCTCAACAAGCGGGTCTTCGACTTTTGGCTGCACAAGGCACTCGCCAACCCGCAAGTCAGACCCGAACCATGACACCACCAAAGATGCGGCCTTCAACTCTGGTAATTCAGCTCCCAACGCATCCAAAGAGGTTGAGAAATCTGTTTTCCCAGAAGGGGAATTGATATTTGCGCTCCAACGCGATTGGTTTTCACCTTCATAGCTAACGGGAGTTGTCGCCAATGAATACTCGCCCGTGCCCGGTATCAAAGCGACGCCTTGCACCCCATAGGACAAGGCATGTTGCGCGTCTTCTGCACCACGTTGCTCAGGGCGCATCACCTCAAAACTAAACTGAGGAATGCGGTTTCCAAACCGCTGCAACGCCAAGGCTTCGATCACCACATAGGCGGTCCCGCGATAGGCAGGCACCATGCCGACACCCTCAATCGCTTCCATCAACGGGTCCGCTACTTGATCTGCACTGCCAGAATAAACTGTCATGTTCAGATCATCGGGCGCGATCTCTTCGCCATCTGCCCAAACACGGCCCACACGGGTTATTTCCCCCTCACACAAGGCAATCGCCAGATTGACCGAATAACTATACTCGGTTGTTTTAGGTTGTGAGCTGCCACCTTTGCCGCCGCCGCTTGTGGTGCTGACTTCCTCGAAATCGGACGCCCAGATCACCTGCCCACCCAGCCGCAAACTCCCATACAGCTGTGTCACAGGATCACCTTCTCCCGCATTGGTCAGGCGAAATCGGTCCACTTTACCCGTCTCAACTGCTTGCGCGCCGCTGCCCAGTATTTTCTGGTCCACGACACGGCCCAACGTCGCACCAACAGCGCGGCCAATGGCAACCGATGACAAGCCCGCAAATGTTCCGCCAATTGAGCCACCTACCGCAGCACCTGCTGCCGAGAATAAAACCGTTGCCATTAGATGACCTCCTTGGGAAATTCAAAACACGCCACAATCCGGCGCTGCCATGGCGCGCTCAGCGGGCTCTCTACAACGCCGCGCCGCGAATAGGCGTGGATAAACCGCGCGCCACATCCAGCGCTGGATAAAATGCCCAAATGCTTGGCTACAGCGCCATCACGCATTCGGAACAGCAACACATCTCCGGTACTGGCTTGGCCCACAGACTTGGGCTTCAGGTGACGCAATGCCGCCGCCCACAAAAGCTCTTCGCCCTGCGGTTCGGACCAATCCATTGAATATGCAGGGATGGCTTCCGGCTCTGCCCCGTAAACCTCGCGCCAAACGCCGCGTACCAACCCCAGACAATCGCTCCCCGCACCGCGGATACCAGCCTGATGCACATAAGGCGTGCCAATCCAGCCACGGGCAGCGGCAATGATGCATGCACCACTCATCTGAGTGATCCGCCACTGTTTGTACCTTTGCTGCTGGGCACGGACACAACCCAATCTTCGCCCGGCAAATCAGGAAAACCCTGATAGTTATCAAAATTGTTGAACTTGAGCCGACAGGTTTCAACGCGTTTGTCACAGCCGGCAACCAACCGGATTTGTGTACCTTCTGTGACCAGCCCCCGCATCGGTTCCCACAACTCGACCACCCGTGCCGCGCCTTCATTGCGATCCGATTTGATCATTCCCCAAAGCCCTGCTGCTGGCCCGTCCAAAACTTCCAACCGCCCGCGCGTGAACCAATCCACATCAAAGGGCTCGAACGTTTGCCAAACAAACCGCCGCGCTCCTTCGATGGCTTCAACAGCCAGAGTCTGCGCATAACTTTCTTGCGATAGGTTAAAACGGCACGCACCATCCCCGAGTACAACCGAGCATGGCTTTTGATACACGCGCCCCAACGGGCGATTCAGCCCTTCTGTCAGCCCACGAAGTTCTGCCCGAAAACCACCCCCTGCGCGTGTCAGCTCTCCCAAACTCCCGCGAAAGTTCAACCAGTGCTGCGTCGTATCCGCCCAATTCACCAGCCACGCACGCACCTCGGCCCCGTCAAAACGCCCCTGCTCGATCTCGTCCTCGCGCAAAGACACATCTGACAACGCTCCTAAGGCCTCAGAGTTGTCGACAGACAGGCCCGTAGACTGCGCCAGCGCCAGCGCACTCAACCCCGTATCGGCGCGAAATTCAAAGCCTGCAAATGCCAACGGCCTATCGTGATCGGTGAAGGCAAAAACCACGCCATCTTTGCGTGTAATGGCCCACGCGTGACACACCGTGGTCAATCGACTGGCCAGATGTGCCGCCAGCCCCTCATTGAACTGCACACTCATACGCGCACCTCGCGAACCGGAATGTCGGGAACCTGGCCAGCATGGAAACTAGCGATGTTGGCCAACAGGCTGTCACTGTCAAAACGCACAGGCACATCGAACTCATACCCTGCATAGACCCGTGTATCAGGATCAGGTGGGTTGAAGAACGTGATTACCCCAGTGGTATCATCCACCGTATAATCAATTGTGTCGCTTTTGTCGTCCTGCTCAACTGCGACCAGAACACTACCTTGGACAGGTTTCACGATAGGTCGCGCATAGGCATGCCCTCCCGAGCGATACGTTTTAATGATTTGAAACTGTGTTTTCACCCCATTTCCAACAGCAATCTGTTGGTCCCAGCGGCCAATCGGCGCTGAGGGTTTAGATGACTTATAGTCAGACCAGTCCTTCCATCGAAACCCGTAGATCTGACCATATCGCGCCTCATAAAACGCGATCACTGCCTCCACATCATCCAAAGACCGCAGGCCCAGCCCCGCATCATAAACCCGCCTGGAATGCGCCCAAGGCGTGTTGCGTTCCTCAAATCCGTTGGCCAGCGCCACCACATCGACCCGCCGTTGCGGACCACCCAACGCACCAAAGCTCAGGTTCGCCGGAAATTGCACTTCGTGAAAACTCATCTCAAATCCCCTCGCTTATCGATTTTTCTGGCCAGCACTTAAGGCGCGGCTCATCTGTGCTGCGATCTGCCCGCGTGACCGCTGGAACCCTGCCACATCGGGCGTGGTAATGTTCATCACCACCGTGGCGGCACCACCACCATTCCCACCAGCCCGCACGCCCAGCTTGCCATCTGGCCCCCGGGCCAATGGCATAATCGCTTCTGGTCCCGCTTCCCCCATCACACCCAGCCCACCGCGCATACCGAAATGCGTCGCCTGACTGACAACCCCACCATCCGCAAACGGCATCACCCGTCCTTGGCTAAACGGCGCGCCATTCGCAAAAGGCAAAATGCCTTGCATCAATCCCGTAACCCCTTGCGTCAACAAACCGCCAAAGTGGTTTGCCACGGGTTTGATCGCCGCGTTATAGGCGCTGTCAGAGAGGGACTGCGCGAGAGTGCTCAGCGCATCAGAAAGCTTCATGCCATCAAACGCTACGTTGTCGAATGCCTTGCGCAAACCACGGCTCAGGCCGCTCTCAAGCGTCGCAACATCCTTGCCCGTTGCACTCAACGCACTGCTCATTCGCCGCAGTTCACTGTCAAACCCCGAAACCAACACACTCGTCTGCCCCAAAGTCTGGTTCAGCGTTTGCGCGTCTATTTCCAGATCGTCAAAACCATCTGTATCACTCATCATTTCAATCCTTTTTCTTGTCAGGGTATGCCGCCATCAGGGCTGCTAATCCGTCGCTCAGCATTGGTTTCTCAGCCGCATTACGGCCCAACATCACCTCCAACTCCGCTGGCGTCAGAGCCCAAAACACATCCGGCGTCAGGCCCAACCCGTGCAGCCCTGCCCGCATCAAAGCAGGCCAATCAAAGCCGACGTTCATTGCTGCACCGCAAATGCCCGCGCCAACAGTTCAGCCGCCGCATGGGCCGCCCGCATCGGACCGCCTTCAATTTCGGCCTGCCCCAGCGCATCAGGGTCCATCTGCACGCCACCTCCGCGTAACCCCGCACACAGCAACGCCAACACATCTCGGGTACTGAACCCGCCGCTTTCAAAACGTTGCACAAGGGCCATCAACGACGGCTCTGCCAGATCCTCCTCTAGCTCTGCCAAGGCCCCCAACGTGAGCCGCATCCGGTGGGTCTGGCCGTCAATGACCACCCCCACCTCACCTCGCCACCGGTTTTCCATGCTCATTCAACCGGATCAACGTAAGGAACAAACTGCAACTGCCCCGCCGAAGCCAAAGACAGCTCATATGTCGCCTCACCATTCAGTTGCCCCGCATATTCCAGAGAGGTCACCTGAAACGGCCCCTGAACCACACCAAATTCAGGGATCACCACCTGAAAATCAGGGGTCAAACCGTCAAACAACAACTGTCGTGCACGCTCGTCAGTAGCAGCATCACGAAACACGCCCGACCCGCTGATCGCCGCAGAACGCACGCCCGCTCCCGCCAGCAACTCGCGCCAGCCGCCTTCGCTATCCAGCGCGGTTACATCTACCGCCTCTGCGTTGAAGCTAATCCGCGTCGCACGCAGCCCCGCCAATGTCTCGAAAGTACCGTCTGTTGTCATATCCACTTTGACCAAAAGGTCTTTGCCTGCTTGAACAGCCATTCTATCTACTCCTGCTAAATGCCCGAAGGCGTTGAAAATTAATCGTCTTGAACCCGTGCGCGAAACCGCAAATCAATCTGCCGTGCACTGGCCGCATCAATGCGCCGTGCTGTTGCCCGCTCGAACCTGAGGGACACCAATCTACCGCGCGTCAGGGTCAGATCCGCTTCGTGTAAAACATCGCTCACCGCAGTTGCCGCCGCTTTGGCGGTACCGAACCCGGGGTTACTGGTGACCACTGAAACCGTCAAAAAATGCACTGCGCCCGCGCCGCTGCCATCTGATGCCTCGCGCACAGTTTCGGTACCCAGCCGAACATGGATGTCAGGCACGATACCCGCTGGAACCGCATCATAGATGGCACTGCCCACCAACGACGCCAGTGTTGCATCCCCCGTCAACGCTGTGAAAACCGCCGCCTGAAGCGCCCCTGAAACTGCATAGCTCATACCACCTGCTCCTCTTGCGCCCAGCACTGAAGGTAGCGCCCGCCCATGCCGTGCTCAGCCACTGCATCAATGTTGAAAATCCGGCTACCTTCCCGAAACCTTTGTTGTGCTGCGGGTCGCTGCTCGTCCCCCACAGGGGCCGCACGCACGATAATGCGATAGCTCATACGGCTCACCGCAGCCCCGTTCTGTGCCATCTCCCGCCCACTGCGCGGCGACACCTCGGCCCAAATCATCCCAAGCGGAACCCACCCCTGCGTGAACCCACCTGCACCGTCACTCACCGTTTCCGGTGCTTCCAGCACCATCTGACGGTTCAGTCGTGGCGCACTCATGATACCGCTCCGCTACGGCCCAAACGCAGCGGGCGGAACCGCTCAATCAACGCTGTCACACCAAACGGCATACAGCCGGTACCCAGTGCCGTGTCATGGCGATATTCGTAATAATGCGCGGCCAGCATCAACACTGCCTGCTGCATGTCATCAGGCACATCTGCCCATTCCGCCCCGTAACCAGCCCAGAAACGGACCCGCAACTCCCCGCCTGTTTCTGGTCCAGGTAAACATGCAGCCGTGGCGCGCAATTGCGGGTTTTGCATGTCCCGTTCCAGCCAATAAACGCTGTCATTCACATCCTGCACACCGCCATATCGGCCCACCAATTGCACCCGCGAAACCACGCTCACAGGGGCCACCGTCAGCGGCAAAGCAGCAGCATTACGCAAAGAAGACACACTCAACGTGAACTCTCTTTCAAGCAAAACCTTCCCCGTGCGCGCCTCTACCGCCGCCATTGATGCACGTAAAAAACTCCCCAAAACGGCATCTTGCAAAGTATCTGCCGCAAATCCGGTTCCCATACGCAGATGCGCCTTGAGCGCCTCAACCGGCAGTACTGCATCCGGCAGATTTGTTTCTGAAATCAACATCCCAAAGCCTCTCTTAAACTTCTCTCGAACTCCCGGCATCCACATCCCCTTGCAGGCGCACGCACCACCATTGGCATTGCTCGGTCGGAGGGGAGCAGCTAGACAATGCCAACAAAAAACAGACGCGTGCGCCGCCAGAACAGGTTCCCCCGCTCTGGCATCAGCACCCGTTTTTACGAAGTGCCGAATTTCAACAACTTGATCGCTGCGAAATCGCTCACATCGCCGCCCACACGTTTGGTCGCATAGAACAGGACGTGGGGTTTGGCGCTGAAGGGATCACGCAAAATGCGCAGATCAGGGCGCTCGGCAATGGTGTAACCAGCCGCAAAATCGCCAAAGGCCATCGCCATTGTGCCCGCACCCGCATCGGGCATGTCTTCGGCAATCAACACAGGATACCCCATCAGACGCGCTGGTTCGCCCGCCGCCAGCCCATCCGACCACAAGAAACGGCCATCCATATCTTTCAGCTTGCGCACCATGCCTGCGGTCTTTGAGTTCATCACAAAGCTGGCGTTGGCACGGTATTGCGCCCCCAGCGCATAGACAACATCAACGATGGCATCAGGTGTGATGTCCCCGGACACGCCCGTCGGCACATACCCCAGATTGCCCCAGACCCAGACATCATTATCCACAGACGCATGCGCCAGAAAGCCCTTGGGCTTGTCGACACCATCACCGTTGATAAACGCCCCTGCCTCGGCACGTGCAAACTTGTCCGCGATACGGCCCGCCAACCAGCCCTCAATGTCAAAAGCCGCATCATCCAGCAGGCGTTGCGAGGCTTTCGGCAGCGCACTTAGTTCATGTAACTGCACCGTAATACGGTCAATCTGCGGCGTGTCACTTTCACCAATGGTGGAGGTTTCCGTGGCCCAGCCTGCCCCCACATCCGTATGATCTACCAGCACGTCATAAGACGTCGCTTCCACGTTCACCACCGTGGCAATTGCACGAATAGACGCCGTGGTATTGAGAACGGATTTCACCGTGTCAGATGTCTGCGGGTCCACCAAATAGCCGCCGTCGGAATTCACCGCCGTAGACAAGGCTTTGCCTTCCAAATGCAATCCACGCAGCCCGTCATCGTCCCCCGAACGCACATAGGCGTTGAATGCCTTTTTATGCGGCGCACCCGCGTCTGCTGCTCCTGCCAAAGGTGTACGCACAGCAGTCATTGTTTTACGATCCAGCATGGTCATTCGCTCTTCTGTTTGTTGAATTTTCGTTTCGATTTCGGCCTGAAAGCCTTTGAATTGCGTGACAAAGCCCGTCACGGCCCGCCGCACATCCTCGGCCGGAGAAAGCTCCACGGCATTTTGTTCGGTATCGCTCATCTTGCGTTCCCCTATGGTTGCTGTCGCGCGGGGGTGATCTCGGCTGATGCCGCATCAAATATCCCCGCCATGTCACGCAGGACGTCTCCAAGGCGCACAAACCCGTCCGCCTTTGCCCCCACCCGCGCACTGGGCAGCATCGGAAAGGTCACCAAAGACACTTCCCAAAGCTCCAGTTCCTGCAAGAGCCGCTGGCCCTTGGTGTTCTTACTAGATTTCACAGTGCGGTAGCCGATCGACAGACCATCAATCGCCCCCGCTTCAATCAGCGCAATCGCCTCACAGCCCTTCGCAACCGATTGCAGGATGCGGCCTTTGACAAACAGACCACGCGTATCCTCACGCACCTCATCCCAGACGCCAATCGGCTGTGCAGGATCATGCTGCCACAACATTTTCACGCCACGCCCCGCCGCCTTCAACGCCATCAAACTCGCGCCATATGCGCCCCGTTGCACCACATCATTGCCCTGATCGACGGCATCAAAGAAACTGGCATAGCCTTTGATCTCAACGCCGCCTTCAACCTTTGCAACCTCGTCGAACTGCATGAACTTGCGCTCTAACGCAGGGAAACCGCTCCCGTTCTCCGCGACATGCGCGAAGTTATTTTCAATCATAGTCATGAAACTCTCCTGTTTTGTCCCTTAGCCCGCAGGCACCACCACCAAAAAGGACTGAACCGCCTGCGCCAGTATCACCGCCGCAACCCCGTAAACCGTCAGCCAAAGGCGTTTTTCCAGCCGCTCCATCATCAGCTCAATCCGGTCCAACCGCTTGGCCAGATTATCAAAATGGATTGCGCTCACTCGCTCATGCGCCTGCAACCGCATCCCTGGCGCACATTGAAATCGCTCACTGGGATGCTCATTCATCCGCCGCCACCACAGGCAGGCCCAGCAACGCACGCTTTTCTGCATCGGTCAGGAAATCGGCACCAGCCACCCGCGCCCATTGCGCATCACGCTCGGCCGATAGTGCAGGCACCTGATCCAAATCAGGCTTCAGCTCAACCAATTCACCCGTAAACCCGGACAACCAATGCGCCAGAACCGTTGTGACCCGCGTGGCCAAAGGCAGCACCGTCAGCCGGTAAAATGCACGGTGCGCCTCTTGGTAATTCGCATAGGTGGCATCACCCTGAATCCCGATCAACATCGGCGGCACACCAAATGCCAATGCAATCTCTCGTGCCGCCGCTTCTTTGGTCTTCTGGAATTCCATGTCTGAGGGCGAAAACCCCATCGGCTTCCAATCCAATCCCCCCTCCAGCAACATCGGCCTGCCTGCATTGCGCGCGCCTTGATGATGGCTCTCCATCTCACTCACCAAACGCTCGTATTGGTCATTCGTCATCGCGCCCTGACCATCCGCCCCCTTATAGATAATCGCCCCCGATGGCCGCGCAGCATTATCCAGCAACGCCTTGCTCCACCGTGATGCCGAGTTATGTACATCCACCGCCGTGGCCGCCGCTTGCATCGGGCTAAACCCGTAATGATCATCCTGAGGGTGGAAATTGCGCACATGGCAAATCGCCTGCGCCTGCGCGGCATCAAAACGATGCTTGCGTCCGCCAACCGCATACTCATAGGCCACAGGCCAGCCATCCGCACCAGGCACAACAGACATCCGGTCAGAGCGCAGCACATGCAACTCCAACGGCAGCCCAGACTCGCCGCCTACAGCCTCAACATAACCATCGCCAGACAGGAGCAACTGCGCATAAAGTGCCTCCAACAATTCGGCCCGCCCCTGTGCGCCGTTGGGTCGTGCAATCAACCCCAGTACAGGATGCGCATCAAACCGCTGGCACGCATCTTGACACACCAAAGGCAACGCCGCTGCCGCCTCTGCAATCAATTTAACCGACCGAAACCCGACAGGATTTCCCGCAAAACCCGTCTGCGTCAAAGACACCGTGTCACGCGGGCTCCATGCCACACGCCCCGAGGATTGCATCGCCACAACACGCCCCGTCGCTGACGCTTTGGCCTCATCCACCTCAGCCACTCCGCGCTTTAGAAAATCAAACACCAATGCTTCTCCTATCCCAGTCCCGTGGCAACCCCGCTACTTGGCCGCCTCTGAGAAACAATCTCTCATCAAAGAATTAACTCTACGGGACCACTGCGCACGCTGCGCACGCAACACCCTAAAACACCAAAAGGGAGGCCAAAGCCCCCCCCTCTATTCATCCCCCAAAAATGCCCACTCAAAGGGACCTCACTCCCGGCTGCCGCCACTTCGCCGCTGGCTCAATCATCAACTCATGTAACGCCCAAACCAGCGCATCCACACGGTCAGGCGATCCGCCACCTTCATACCCTTGCCGTGTCATCCGGCACATCTGGTCCTCCAGATCGTCCAGCTGAGTCATATGGCTCACCCGTCCTTGTTCGTACAATGCCGCCACGGGCTCCGCCCGCGCCACTTTACCTCGAGTGGCATGTACCCCCTTATAGGGCACCAGCGGGTCTACCTGCCGGATCACCTCCTGCACCATCTGCCCACCCTGATTAACTTCCGCCACCAACCGGTCTGCACCAAATCGCTCCATGGCGCTGATCGCCGCCCGCGCCCAACCACTGGGCCCCATGCCCGCAACCGTGCAATCCGCCAACACAAACGCCCGCCACTCCTGCGGCGGGCCACTGCACTGCACCCCCGCCACGACAATCCCGCACTCATCCGAAGAATTTCCCGAAGTTGTCGCTGGGTCCACAGCCACTACAATTCGGTCCAACGCAGGCATCTCCCGCACGCGGCACCCTTCCAACATCTCACTAGTCCACAGCGCCCCCTCGGCATCGGCCAGCAACACGCCGTCCAACTCCTGCCGCCCCAGCCGCGTCCCGCGATACCGCGCCCGCACCTCCTCCAGAAACGAGGCCGCCAGATTTGCGCGGTTCGCCTCTGTTGGCGCATGGGTCACCACTGTCGAAGGCGACGCCAATAACGCCTTTAACACTCCAACATTGCGCGGGGTGGTCGTCACACAGACCTGCGGCTGATCCCCCAACCTCAGCGCAAATTGCAGCATATCCCACGCCTCTTGCGCTTTCTTCCACTTCGCAATTTCATCCACCCAAGCCGCATCAAACTGCGGCCCCCGCAACCCTTCGGGGTCATGCGCTGAATGGACCGTCGCAATTGCACCATTGGGCCAGACCAGACGTTTCCGCGTCGCCTCCCAATCAGGTCGCCTGTCTGCTGGCGAACAGGCCAATATGCCGCTATCGCCAAAAATCATTACCTCGCGCACCTGCTCGATGGTTTCGCCCACCAGCGCCACGCGGGCACACTGGCCCTTGTCCAAAGGCCGTGATCCCTCAACCACGCTACGCACCCATTCAGCACCTGCACGGGTCTTGCCCGCACCGCGCCCGCCCATGATGACCCACGACCGCCAAAGCCCCTCAGGAGGCAGTTGATGCGGCATAGCCCAAAAATCGAATAAGTAAGGGAGAGCACGAAGCTCCCCCTCATCCAGCTCATTCAAGAAACTCTCCTGAACCGATGGCACAGCGGAGCCGATCAAGCTTGCACCCGATATCAGCCCGCGCTTTGTCGAAGTCGAGGGCATATCCCCCTCGCGCAATTCCGGCTTGTTTGTTTCGGCAGTCATACAAGATCAATCCCGCTTTCTGGCAACGCGCAACTGCCTCCGAAAGTTGGCTAACAGTTTTTGTCGTTGCGGTTGCATCAATTTCCTCTCCGGATATTGCCTGTTGTTTCAGGCTTTCTAAGGCTTCTCGTAACTCGGCGAGCGAACGGTGAACCGAGGCGAACATCGCCTCTGCTTCCGCCAACTCGTCCAGCTGTGGCACCGGTTGAGTAGTCATATTTAATCGGTCCTTTCGCTTGGATACCTCCAATCGAAAGACATGAAAAAACGGCCCCGACGAGGTGTCAGGGCCGTTCCCCAAATCTCCTAGCATGGGATCTGGTTTACCGATGATATGTTAACGCAGGCTCACAGCACCGCGCGGGCAACAGGCTTAGTCACCGCCCGTCGAAGCATTACCAGCCGCCGCCGCGCCGCGCTCGGCTTCAATCTTGCGCCACTCAGCCACGTTGCGGTTATGATCGTCCAAAGACACAGCAAACGCGTGCCCCCCTGTCCCATCCGCAACAAAGAAGATGTAGGGCGTCTCATCAGGTTGTGCCGCTGCCATCAGGCTGGCGCGTCCGGGGTTGGCAATTGGCGTAGGAGGCAAGGCAGGGATCACATAGGTGTTGTAAGCCGTCTCGCCACGCAATTCACTACGCCGCAGACCACGCCCCAAGACACCCTCGCCATTTGTGATGCCGTAAATCACCGTAGGGTCCGTCTGTAGACGCATCCCTTGGTTCAAACGGTTCACAAACACACTCGCCACCTGACGCCGTTCTTCTGCAACGCCCGTTTCCTTTTCCACGATAGACGCAAGGATCAGAAGTTCTTCGGGGCTGTTGATCGGCAAATCCTCATCCCGCGCTTCCCACGCAGCAGCCAGCAGCGTCTCTTGCGCCGCCTGCATCCGCGTGATCAACGCCATGCGGTCATCCCCTTTGCGCACTTCGTAGCTATCAGGCGCAAGTGAACCTTCCGCAGGCGTTTCGGCCACGTCACCTTCCATGATATCCATGCCACTCAGCGCATTCACAACCTGCCAGCTGGTCACACCCTCAGCCACAGCAACGCGAAACCGCACGTCCGCTTTGTCACGGGTTTCGGTGTAGGCCGCTGGCACCTCTTCCGCGCCTTGGTCAAATTGAGCCAATTCCGCAAAACGGTTCGTCGCAGGGTCCAACTCACGCACTTGCACACTCACACGGGTCACACCCACACGGTACACAATTTCGGTCCCGCAGGTGCTTGCACCGCCACGGGTGATCACATCCACGATTTCTTTCATCGAGACTTCAGGCTCGATCAGAAAGCTACCCGCCTTCAGACTGCCAGTCTTGTCCTCATAATCCGCACCAATACGGAAAATAGAGGCCGAGCTGACAGCCCCTTGGTCAGCCAAGTTCTGGCTGACACGGCGCATGTTGCTCCCGCTGGGCACTTGCACACAGATCGCCTGCGACAAAGGGCCGGGCTCATCATACTGGCCTTTACCCCAGACGATCAGCCCGCCGACCAGAAACAATCCGACGATGAGGAAGGTAAATGCATTAGCCGCAACATGGCGCCACATTTAATCAACCTTCCCGAACAACACGCTCGCGTTTGTGCCGCCAAAGCCAAAGGAATTGCTCAGTGCGACTTTGATTTCACGTTTCACTGGTGCATTTGCGGCCAGATCAATTTTGGTCTCAACCGCGACGTTATCAAGGTTGATGGTCGGTGGCGCAATCTGATCGCGGATCGCAAGGATTGAGAAAATCGCCTCAATCGCGCCCGCAGCGCCCAACAGGTGGCCCGTGGCTGATTTGGTCGAAGACATGGTGACCTTGCCCGCATGCTCGCCCATCATCCGCTCAACCGCGCCCAACTCGATGGTGTCGGCCATGGTCGAGGTCCCATGCGCGTTGATATAGTCGATGTCTTTGGGCTCCAGCCCCGCACCGCGCAGCGCCGCCCGCATAGAGCGCTCGCCCCCTTCGCCGTTCTCGGAAGGCGCTGTGATGTGGTACGCGTCGCCCGACAGGCCATAGCCAATCACTTCTGCATAAATCTTGGCACCGCGCGCCTTGGCGTGCTCATACTCTTCCAGCACCACAATACCCGCACCTTCGCCCATAACAAAACCGTCACGGTCAATGTCATAGGGGCGGCTGGCTTTCTGAGGATCATCACCGCCTTTGGTGCTCAGCGCTTTACATGCGTTGAAACCCGCAATGCCAATTTCACAGATTGCGGCTTCTGCGCCGCCTGCAATCATCACATCCGCATCACCGTGCTGGATCAAGCGGCTCGCATCGCCAATCGCATGCGCCCCCGTAGAGCACGCCGTCACAACAGAGTGGTTCGGCCCTTTATAGCCATATTTGATCGACACCTGACCCGAGATCAGGTTGATCAACGCGCCCGGGACAAAGAACGGGCTGACCCGCTTGGGGCCCTTCTCGGCCATCATCACAGCGGTATTCGCGATGGAATTCAACCCACCGATACCCGAACCGATCAAAACGCCAGTGCGCTCAAGGCTCTCGTTATCCTCGGGCATCCAGCCTGAATCTTCCACAGCCTGCTGCGCCGCAGCCATGCCAAAAAGGATAAACGTATCGACCTTACGCTGGTCCTTTGGGGCCATATAAGTATCTGCGTTAAACGTCCCGTCCGTGCCATCTCCCAAAGGAACTTCGCAGGCGTATTGCGTTACGCACCGGCTTGCATCAAAACCTGTGATCGGTCCTGCGCCAGACTGGCAGTCCAAAATTCGTTTCCAGCTTTCTTCGACCCCGTCTGCCAACGGTGTAACCAAGCCCAATCCCGTAACGACCACTCTGCGCATATGCTCTGCCCTTTGGTGTATTCCTAATTGGCACGGCTATACCTTGTGGGCATGTCATTGTTCAAGTCTTTGGGTTCACACTGGCGGGAATACCCCCATCGTCCATACCCGAACGTACAGGCGCACTTTAGACTGGTGGCCCTTTGCGCGTCAGCAAGATCACTTGCCCCCCCTCAACCTCCGCTTCGCGCAGCGGCGTATACCCCAACCGCTCTGCCACCCGCAGCGAAGTCTCGTTTTCGGGCGCAATCATACAAACAGTGCGCCCCGCCACGATGCGGTCAAACCAATCATGCGCAGCAGACGCTGCATCACGGCCATAGCCTTTGCCCTGATATTCAGGGGCCAGAACCCATCCGGCCTCGGGATAAGGATCAAAATCATCCCCAAGCCCTCGTGAACCAAAGAAAAAACCCGTGTGCCCTGCAATATCAGGCTGCCCATGCACCTGAATACCCCATTGGCCAAATCCCGCAATCTGCCAATGCCCCGCATTGCGCAAAAACGAATCCCAACTCAGCGCACGCGCCCGCGGCACCCCCGTGATATGCGCCACGACCTCCCGGGTTTCCCAGATTTCTGCAAAACGCGGAAAATCTTCCCGACGCATGCCGCGTAGCGTTACAGTAGACGTATTGATGGTTGGAATGGTGCGAGACATGCAGCGCGTTACTTTCTTTTAGGCGTAAGGGCATAAAAGCAAACTTGCAGTACCGCCTGATGCGCACAAGACAAAAGGCATCATAGAATCAAAAACGGCGCCGATCCGCAGATCTAAGCGCCGTTCAAGAATTTTATCGCCGAGCGAACCCGGACAGAAGCTTAATTAGGAAGCTTCGCTGATGAACTTAACCGCATCACCAAAAGTCTGGATGTTTTCGGCTGCGTCATCAGGGATCTCGATGCCGAACTCTTCTTCGAATGCCATTACCAGCTCAACTGTGTCGAGGCTGTCTGCACCCAAATCGTCGATAAACGAAGCGTTTTCGACAACTTTATCTTCTTCAACACCAAGGTGCTCAACAACGATTTTTTTAACGCGGTCTGCAACGTCGCTCATAGTTTAGTCCTCATTCATCGGGCTCTGTCGCCCCTTTAGGGTTTCTACCACTTTCAGAGTTGAAAGAGGCAGAAGGTGCCCCCTGACAGGGGCGGCTCGTTCTCCTTGCTCGCACAAGGCGCGGGTCACATCAAGCGCCCGTCTGGGTATTCTGCGCTCCCTTTAGCATATGATGCAAGGTTCGCAAACGCTTTCGCCAGCGTTCTACAACATGGCCATACCACCATTCACATGCAAGGTAGCCCCTGTAATATAGGCGGATTCACTGCTGGCCAGATAAACAACGGCGCTGGCGATCTCATCAGGCGTGCCCATACGACCCGCAGGAATTTGCCCCATGATTCCCGTTTTTTGATCATCAGTCAGCTTATCTGTCATCGCAGTCGCAATAAATCCGGGGGCAACAGCATTCACAGTGATTCCCCTGCTGGCCACTTCATATGCCAAACTCTTGGACATGCCGATCAAACCTGCCTTGGACGCCGCGTAATTCGCCTGACCCGGATTTCCCGTGGCGCCCACGATGCTTGAGATGTTCACAATCCGTCCCCAACGCGCCTTCATCATGCCGCGCATCACGCCTTTGCACAGCTGGAAAGTCGCGGTCAGGTTCACGTCCAGCACCGATTGCCATTCATCATCCGACATCCGCATAAACAGATTGTCGCGGGTGATTCCCGCATTGTTGACCAGAATATCAACCGACCCCATCGCCTCGGCAGCTTGTTTAGGCAGCGCCTTAACGGCCTCCATATCGCTCAGGTTACACGGCAGCACATAGGCACGCTCACCTAACTCGGCGGCCAAGGCTTCCAGTGGCTCTGTGCGCGTGCCAGACAGGCCAACACTGGCCCCCTGCGCATGCAAGGCCCGTGCGATATCCGCACCAATGCCCCCCGATGCACCCGTCACCAATGCATTTTTACCTGTCAGATCAAACATTTACTCTTCCTTCTCAATTCGTGCATTTGCGAGCGTCTATTACGCTTCAACTGCCGCTTTTACATCTGCCGCCACGCCAACATTACGCAAAACTGCGTCTTTGTGGATGCGGCGGATCATACCAGATAGCGCCTTGCCCGCGCCAATTTCCCAAAACTCGGTCACACCTTGCTCTACCATCCACTCCACCGAGGAACGCCAGCGCACGCGGCCTGTCACCTGATCCACAAGCAACTGCGCAATCGGGTCCGCAGTGCTGACACTCGCCGCCAGCACGTTGGCCACCAAAGGAACCGTTGGATCAGCAAGCGTGACATCGGCCAAAGCCCGTGCCATTTCATCTGCCGCAGGCTGCATCAACGCGCAATGGAACGGTGCAGAAACAGGCAGCGGCAATGCACGTTTTGCGCCTTTGCCTTTGGCCATATCAATCGCCCGTTCAACAGCCGCTTTACTACCTGAAATTACATTCTGCGTCGGGTCGTTTTCATTCGCCAACTGGCAGATATCATCGCCAGCGGCCTCGGCTGCCAATGCCGTCACATCATCAGCCGACAAACCCAGAATAGCCGCCATTGCGCCCTGCCCGACTGGAACCGCCGATTGCATTGCACGGCCGCGCGTCCGCAGCAAACGCGCCGTATCAGCCAGCGTAAATACACCTGCCGCGCAAAGCGCCGAGTATTCGCCCAAGCTATGTCCTGCCACAAAAGAGGCGCGTGTCACGTCGATACCTTCGGCTTCCAACGCCCGCATCGCCGCCATGGATGTGGCCATCAAAGCAGGTTGCGCATTTTCGGTCAGCGTCAGCGTCTCGATATCGCCGTCCCAAATCAACGCACTCAGCTTCTCACCCAAAGCGTCATCTACTTCATCAAAAACGGCCTTCGC
The DNA here is from genome assembly GCF_014196805.1 of Sulfitobacter undariae. Lineage (GTDB taxonomy): Bacteria > Pseudomonadota > Alphaproteobacteria > Rhodobacterales > Rhodobacteraceae > Sulfitobacter > Sulfitobacter undariae. The sequence goes on from NZ_JACIEI010000007.1 coordinate 105,190, forward strand.
CGCCGGATAAGCCTCTGCCAGATCACGCCCCATACCGATGGTTTGCGCGCCCTGACCAGGAAAAACGAATGCTGTGCTCATGATAAACCCTTTAATATTTGCAAGATGTTGTATCCAAACATGCCCCTTCTCACAAGAGCGCACAATGCCCCTGCGTAAACGATCATTGCCCTGAAACCCGCTTTGCGTAGATAGGGGAGAACGCCAATTCTCGGAGTAACTCATGGCCCGTTCCAATACCAACACCACCTACGGCAGCGTCACCCGCTGCTTTCACTGGCTCACGGCTTTGCTGATCCTCACCCTTATTCCAGTAGGCATCATGGCCGCCGATATGCCCTTTGACACCTCCGAACAGTTGACCCGCAAAGCGTGGCTGTTTTCACTCCATAAAACCCTTGGGATCGGCGTGTTTCTTGTGGCTTTGCTGCGCATCCTCTGGGCCATGACCCAGACCAAACCAGCCCCCTTGCACCCGAAACGCAAACTGGAAACTCTCGCCGCAGAGACCGTTCACTGGCTGCTTTATAGTTCGCTTGTGCTGGTGCCTTTGTCGGGCTGGGTACATCACGCCGCCACAACCGGATTCGCGCCAATCTGGTGGCCCTTGGGCCAAGACCTGCCCATGGTGCCAAAATCCGAAACAGTCGCCGCCTTTGCAGGCGGTGTGCATTGGGTCTTTGGCAAGGTGATGATTATCTCGCTTATCTTGCACATCGCAGGCGCGCTGAAACATCAGGTGGTGGATAAAGATGCGACATTGCGTAGAATGATCAACGGTGCCCCTGATCTGGGGCACCTGCCCGCTGCCCGCCACAGCGCAACACCTTTCTTTGCCGCCATAGCCCTTTGGGCAATAGCACTCGCCGCTGGTGGCAGTTTTGGTGTCTACGGCAGTCACAGCACCGCACCTACAGTTCAATCTGCGCAACTGGCGGCAGTTTCATCCGACTGGACCGTCCAGACTGGCACCATCAGCATCGGGGTCACGCAATTCGGATCGGTTGTTCAAGGCAGCTTCAACGATTGGACAGCAAACATCAGCTATGATCCTGAAATCACCCAAGGCACAGCGGGCATGGTCGAGGTCACCATCGCCATCGGCTCGCTCACTCTGGGGTCCGTCACGGATCAGGCCATGGGGCCTGACTATTTCGATGCGACGCAGTTCCAAACGGCAATCTTTAAGGCAGACATCATCGCCGCCGACGGCCTGATAGCCCAAGGCACGCTGACCCTAAAAGGCCAAACCATGCCGCTGTCCTTCCCGTTCACCCTAACCACAGATGCGCAAAGCACCCGCATGCAAGCTGACCTTGCGCTTGACAGACGCAGCTTTGGTATCGGGGATAATATGGCGGATGAAAGCTCGCTTGGTTTTAACGTAGGCGTCACCATCGACCTGACAGCCAGCCGCACACCCGCGGAATAAAAAAGCCGCGGGGAGCTTCCTCCCCGCGGCCAAATCTTCACAATCTAGAAGAGCTTATTCAGCTTTCATCGCTTCCAGAGAAATCTTCACTTGGACTTCATCACCGACGAAGGGCGCGAATTTATCCACACCAAATTCAGACCGCAGCAAAGTTGTAGTGGCATCAAACCCTGCCCAAGGCTTGCCCTGCATCGGGTGATCGCCCGTCTGGTTCAGCTTGGCATCAAGAACCACAGATTTGGTGATGTCATTCATGGTCAGATCACCCGTGATGTTGGCAGTATTTTCGCCCGTCACTTCGATCGCCGTTGAGGTGAATGTAATCATGTCCTCGTCAGTGGCACCAAAGAAATCATCCGTCATGAAGTGCGTGTCACGCTCTTCCCAACCTGTGAACATGGATTTTGTCGGCATGGAGACACTTACCGAAGAATTTTCAGGGTTTTCCTGATCAAACATGATCTCGCCCTCAAATCCCGAAAACATGCCTGTCGTCGTAGAATAGCCAAGGTGATTATAAGTGAACACCACCTGGCTGTGGCTGGAATCAAGGGTGTATTTATCTGCGGCCATGCTCATGGAAGCAGTAGCTGAAAGCAAAGCGGCAAGTACGAGGGATTTCATAGGAACACTCCGGATAAGATTAAACATCCCACCTAAATGGTGTGTTCTTCGACATAATCAAACTCCGCACCACCAAACATGGGCTGCGCGTAGATGAACACACAAGTATGTGACCTAAAACTTGTGTGGCTTAGTCGAGCTTGCCGGCCGTGCGCAAAGCGTGAAGTAAATGAGCATGTGCTGTCGCATTGCTCAAAGTTACCTGCGCCAGAAACTGCCCCCCCGCTTCCCAAAAGGAAATGCTACGGCCATTTAACTCGGCACTCTGTAAATCCGCAAAGCTGCAACTTTTAATCACTCGCCTTCCAGACTCTTCACAGACCAAACGCACCTCAGCGCGCGCGATGTCCAACTCGACCGTCGGCGCGACAGGTGGCGTCGCAGATTGCCAGCACCCAACAGCCACCAAACCCGAGAAAATACTCAGCGCCAGTTTGAACAACATCACGTCACTTTCCCACGATGCGCCGGGGGCTAGCCAGATGAGTACAGTGATCAGCGCGAAACTTATTGCGCTAAAACGGAATGCAACACGCCCAAGAAACCGAGATCCATCCAAAACCTGCACGGACGTTGACGCCGAAGGCCGTTCGAATTTAAAATCGGTTGCTATTGTCATGGGCTGCTCTCCTACTGTCTGAAACAGTTTGTGCACTGCAATCTGGACCAAAACAGGGCACACAGTGGGCATGGTCTGGGCGAATGGCGTATTGAATGTAGCCCATTTCTGACCCAGCTTTGCGAATTTTCTGAATCCTATTCATGGACGGCGTCAAGTAATATTGGCCAAAACATCAAGCCTCTCAAGCCCAAGCCAGACTATCGGCGTGCGTGCAGCTAAGTCCGGTACGCTGGGCCCTTCCAAAAAGGGTGGTTTTGGGAGGGGGTAAGTGAACTCGTTTTAGGGAAGCCACACTTTACCGGATGGTGATGACGGATCACATGTGCCCTTACGGGATGAAATCCAAGGTTCTGTTGGAGCGTCAGGGGTATGTTATTGATGACCAACACCTGACCAGCCGCGACGCAGTGGATGCGTTCAAGGCTGTCTATATCGACAAGCGTGAACTGAAATGCGCATGTGTCGGGGGGTAACAACAAGGTGCCGCTTGGCTTTGTGTCGCTGACAGAAAACCTGATGATGATCGGTATCGCCGTCTGGATGCTTGCGACGATGTGAAAATCAGGCTGACGGGGTAGGATATCCCGCCAGCCTGACTCAGTTAGTGTTTATATCAGGCTGTAACGGCAAATTCTGTCATCATGCCGGTGGAGAGGTGCGGCATGTGGTGGCAATGTAGCATCCAGCGCGCGGCCTCGCCCGCATCCAACGCAACCGTAACCATCGCCATCGGCGGGACATAGACCGTGTCGCGGAAAGCGCCGTTAATGGCACGCCCGTTCACATTCACCACCTGAAACACATGCCCGTGTAAATGTATCGGATGTCCCATCATCGACATGTTGTGGAATGTCAGATGTACTCTCTCGCCTGAGGTGGCGATGATTGGGATGTGACTGCCCCAAACCTGTCCGTTGATCGTCCAAACGTAGGGCTGCATTGTGCCGCCCAGCATGATCATATGAGAGCGATCCACCGGGCGCGGCGCGAGCGGGGCTGTCGCCGCCCGAAGTGAAACCTCCTGTGCCAGATCAATATCAAACGCGTCGCTTTCAGTTTCTCCAAGATCTTCGATCCGACGTATTTCTGCGCCTTTGGTCGCAAGAATAAGGCCCGTGCGTTCGCGTGCGCCTTCGCGCAATGCAAGTATAGGGAAGCCCCCTGCACCCGGCAGATCAATTTCCAAATCAAGCCGCTGCGCCATTGCTATGCCAAAACGTGTGCCCGCCATCGGCTCCACAGGATGGCCATCCACCGCCACAAGCCGCGCAGCCACACCGCCCGTATCGATCCAAAATACTGTCGCCGCAGAGGCATTGATCACCCGCAGCAAGATGCGCCCCTTAGGTTCAACCGCGATCACCTCTGGGTCGGCAAGCGTGCGGTCATTGGCAAGATAGGCGTCGAAATCAAAGTCGTTCAGGTCCATGGCCATCCCGCCCATGTTCATCTGCCCACCTTCCATCATCGCCGACATGTCCATGCCGGAATGATCCATACCCGCCATGTCGCTTTGCTCGCCCATACTGCTCATATCATGCTGTGCGGCCCCGTTTGTGATCTCGGCCAAGACCTCCTCAGCAGGTTTAAACGCGAAATCATGCAAGAACATCACGACCTCTTGCCGATCCGCAGTCAAATCCTCTGGCCGTCTCACGATCAGCGGCGCAGCGAGAAGGCTCATCTCTTGGACAGGCACATGGCTGTGCATCCAAAACGTGCCGGGCAAGGTCGCATAATCGTAGCTGCGCATTTCACCGGGTGTTAGCATCGGCATCGGCAGGTTAGGCACACCATCTTGCACATTGGGGGGAATTTGCCCGTGCCAATGGATAATGGTTTCCTCATCCAGAGCATTGGTCAGGTCCACCTGAAATCTCTGACCGGGATCAAGCACCAGTCCTTGTTTTCCGGCCCCATTTGTTATGCCCATAACCGTGGCAGCACGGCCATTCACCTCGATCACGCGCGTCGTCGCGGTTAGAGAAAGTGGCGAGCCTTGTGCAAAGCCCCTGTGCGGCAAGGCAGTTGTTGCAGCCATAGCTGTTGATGCAGCCAAAAAGCCGCGGCGTGTTAGATCATGTTTCATCGTAAAATTCCATTATACCCCGCTGAGGGGTGCATCACTTTGGAGCCGTTATTTGGCCCCGCCAGTCAAACGTTCAAACAGACTGTGGAGGCCGATCAGCGGTTTCCCCCGACCATCCACGCAAAATGCGAGACATTGGGATACGAAGCGCGGAAGGCTGCAATGCAAACGGGGTCTGTACGGAGGCCGTGAGCCAAGTGGCAATTGACCCCATGCAGGCAATTGCACATGCTCCAGTCATAGCTTGCTCACACGACCCGCCATGTCCACTCGCCATTGCGTCATCGTGCATAGTGGTTTTTTGAGTGTGACACGTGACCGACATTACTTGTGAGGACTCGGCCATTGCCGCATGCGGCGGGGAGCCGAACAAAGCGACGGAAACCAGCAGTAGGAAGGTAAAAAAATAATGTGTCATCGGTTCCGTCGGTAGTATGCCCCATAACCTATGGTATATTGGTCAATAGTACAACGATCTAAGGTTTCAACCAACCTTCGCAGCGCACGCCTTAAACGCTTGTTCTTGGCACAGCCGCAAACCACCTCGACTAACGTTGCCAAAAACCCCGTTCAAAACCCAAGTAATTGTTGAAGGCATTTGCCTGACCGCGATAGCAGCACTCTGCATGAGATTCAGAATCAATATTAAGGGCCAGATCTACAGCTTGTTTCAATTAAGAAAGTTGTTGACGCAAAGCTGAAAGTCCATTGTCGTCCAACATGCATGAAGACGCCACATCACCCAAACAACGACATCCCCGCTTGCGCCACGCCCAAAACGGTGTATATGCGGTGCTTCCTTTGTAAGACGATTAAACCGCGCAGACTCTCGTGGTGGGGCCGCAAAGGATCATTGCCCTGCCTATGAAATGCGCCTTGAAATAAGTGGAGCAAACATGCCGCTATATGAGCATGTGATGATCGCGCGTCAGGACTTGTCCAATACACAAGCCGAAGGCCTCATCGAACATTTTGGTACAGTTCTGTCCGACAACGGCGGAGCACTCGTGGATAGCGAGTACTGGGGCGTCAAAACGATGGCCTATAAAATCAACAAGAACCGCAAAGGCCACTATGCCTTCTTGCGCTCTGATGCACCGGCAACTGCCGTGCAAGAGATGGAACGCCTGATGCGTCTGCACGACGATGTTATGCGTGTTCTGACCATCAAAGTTGATGCGCACAAAGAGCTGCCATCGGTTCAGATGCAAAAACGTGACGAGCGCCCAGAGCGCCGTGAACGTCGCTGATTTTGGCTTGAGAAAAAGGACCTAAACCATGGCTGCAAAACCATTTTTCCGCCGTCGCAAAGTGTGCCCCTTCTCGGGTGATAACGCTCCGGCGATCGACTACAAAGACACACGTCTTCTGCAACGCTACATCTCCGAGCGTGGCAAAATCGTGCCTTCCCGTATCACCGCAGTATCTGCGAAAAAGCAGCGTGAATTGGCCCGTGCCATCAAACGCGCCCGCTTCCTCGCCCTGCTGCCCTATGCTGTAAACTAAGGAGCAGAGATCATGAAAGTTATCCTTCTCCAACGTGTTGCGAAACTGGGCCAAATGGGTGACGTCGTTGACGTTAAGCCAGGCCATGCACGCAACTTCTTGCTGCCACAGCAAAAAGCTCTGACCGCCTCCAAAGCAAACATCGAAGCTTTTGAAGGTCAGAAAGCACAGCTCGAAGCACAGAACCTCGAAACCAAAGCAGAAGCCGAAGCAATGGCCGAACGTCTTGGTGGCCAGCAGTTCGTTGTGATTCGTTCCGCTTCCGACGCAGGCGCGCTTTACGGTTCCGTTACAACACGTGACGCATCCGATGCCGCAACTGCCGAAGGCTTCACCGTTGACCGCAAGCAGGTCGTTTTGATCGCGCCTATCAAATACTTGGGCATCCACGAAGTGAAGGTTATTCTTCACCCAGAGGTTGAAGCGACAATCGAGATGAACGTTGCACGTTCACCTGAAGAAGCTGAATTGCAAGCAGCCGGTAAATCCATTCAAGAACTCGCAGCGGAAGAAGAAGCCGCAGCAGAATTCGAGATTTCCGAACTGTTTGACGATCTCGGCTCCGCCGCGTCCGACGATGACGATGCAGAAGCGCCTGCCGCAGCTGCAGACGAAGAAGCTTAAGCTATCGCCAAAGCCTTTACTGGCTTTGACACATAGAAACGCCGCGCATTTGCGCGGCGTTTTTTTGTTGTTCGATGCAGCTTGTGTCAAATTATCAGCGCCATTGAGCAGCCCAAGTACCTGTTGTAGAAATCGTATATGAAAATTCTCGCCATATCTGGCAGCACCCGTGCGGCCTCAACCAATACAGCGATGCTCAATGCGGTTGCACAACTCGCCAGCAATGGAATGACAATAAACGTCTATTCCGATCTTGCTAGCCTACCAGTCTTTAATCCAGATGCCGAAGTTGAGCCACTGCCAGAATCTGTGAACAACCTGATAACCATGATCAAAGAAAACGATGGGATCATCATTTCCAGTCCCGAATATGTCAGAGCGATTCCTGGTGGGCTAAAAAATGCAATTGACTGGCTCGTCTCACGAGACGAAATCATTGGAAAACCAATCGCGTTAATGCATGCTTCGCATCGAGGAGATGACATGCTGGCCCAACTGAGGCTTGTTCTTTCCACCGTCAGCGATGGGTTCACTCCTCAGCATTTCCTTCGCCTCAAGCTCATGAATGTTGCGCCCGAAGATATCTCGCATGCGGTGCATCAATCGCCCAATTGCACAGATATCACAAAATTTCTGAATGGCTTTGCAAGCTACCTAAAGTCACAAATGGGGTGACCAAAAGATGACCCGCGATACGCGGAAGCTCGCCACTGATGCGCTCCATTGTTGTAGCCGAATACGTTTTCGGACTAACGTCCCCCAAAATCAAACGATGTAGGACACCCAATGGCCCGTTTGCCCCGCCGCACCTTTATGATCCTTGCGGCCAGCAGCGGCCTCGCAGCTTGCGCCGCAAGCCCATCTGAAACGCCCAGAGCAAAAAGCGCCCTGCCCCTATACCCGAATGAGACACGTGAATTGCGCGCCAGCATCAACCGCTGGGCAGATCACTATGAAATCCCCCGCAGCCTTGTGCACCGCCTCGCCATCCGCGAAAGCACCCACAACCCAGCGGCCCGCAATGGCCCGTATTATGGCCTGCTGCAAATCCTGCCCCAGACCGCCCGCACCATGGGCTTTCGTGGAAAACCTAGCGATCTATTAGACGCCGATACCAACCTTAAATACGCTGGCAAATACCTGCGCGGCGCGTGGCTGTTGTCAGATGGCGATCAAGCAACCGCCATCCAATGGTATGCGCGCGGCTATTACTATGAGGCCAAACGCCGTGGCATGTTAGTAGAGACCGGCCTGCGCCCTGCCTAAGACGCCGTGTGGCAAACCGCCTCCACGTTGTTGCCATCAGGGTCCAACAGAAACGCACCGTAATAATCAGGGTGGTAATGTGGCCGCGGCCCCGGAGCGCCGTTATCACGCCCGCCAGCAGCCAATCCAGCCGCATAGAACGCGTCTACAGCGGCACGGTCCGCTGCCTCAAAGGCAATATGCACAGGTGGCGTCATAGCGGCCCCCTCATTCAGCCAGAACCTTGGCCGATCCGTGCCAAAACTCCCGACCTTGACGCCTTTGGTGTGCTCTGGCGGGGCCATCATCATAAACGTGATGCCCAAAGGCGCAAAAGCCGCATCAAAAAATGCTTTTGATTTGTCAAAATCTGTAACGCTGTAACCGGTATGGTCAATCATCTGAAATCTCCCTCAAGCTGATAAGGAAAGATGTATCAGCCCCTACTGACACAACCCGTCAGCAGCACAAAAAGGGCCGCCCTGCTTCCAGAGCGGCCCGACCATTCCCTAAAAGGGGAAGTGGTTTATTCTTCTTCCAGTGCTTCAACAGCCTTTTGCAGATCGTCTTTAGAGACTTCTTTCTCTGCAACAGTGGCTTGCTCAAACACATAGTCGACAACTTTGTCTTCAAAGATCGGCGCACGCATCTGCTGTTGCATCTGCTGGTTTTGCTGCACGAACTCAAAGAACTGACGTTCCTGACCCGGGTACTGGCGCGCTTGGTTCATGATCGCTTGGGTCATTTCTGCGTCAGTGACTTCCACTTCGGCTTTCTGTCCCAGTTCGGCCAACAACAGGCCCAAACGAACGCGACGTGCGGCCAGTTTCTTGTGCTCGTCTGTGGTTTCGATCTCGGGGTGATCGTGGCCTTCGACTTCTGGGTTATCTTCATGCCACAGCTGGTGCGCAATCTGGCCTGCTTCTGCATCCAGCAAGGAAGGTGGCAGATCAAAGTCAACCAGACCGTCCAGCGCGTCGAGCAGACCGCGCTTCATGACAGCGCGGGACGCGCCAACATATTCGGCTTCCAGACGCTCACCAATCTGCACTTTCAGCGCAGCAAGGTCTTCGGCACCGAATTTCTTCGCCATCTCGTCGTTAATTTCAGCCGCTACAGGCTCTTTAACTTCTTTGATGGTGCAAGAGAAAACAGCCTCTTTGCCGGCAAGGTGCTCTGCCTGATATTCATCAGGGAAGTTCACTGTGACGTCTTTTTCTTCTTCGGCTTTCACGCCAACCAGCTGCTCTTCAAAACCGGGGATGAAAGAGTTGGAGCCGAGTACCAGCGGGTAATCTTCTGCCGCGCCACCTTCAAAGGCTTCGCCGTCAACTTTACCAACAAAGTCCAGAACGATTTGATCACCGTCTTTGGCTTTGGAGCCTTTTTTGCGCGCTTTGAAATCTTGAGCTGTTTCAGCCAAAGATGCCAGAGCTTCATCAATGGAAGCTTCGTCTGCTTTAACAACCATTTTCTCAAGAGAGATTTTGCTCAGGTCAACGTCTGGAATCGCTGGCAGCTTTTCGTAGGACATTTCGACTTCGACGTCGTCGCCCTCTTTCCAGTCATCGTTGGTCATTTTAACGTCAGGCTGCATCGCAGGACGGTCACCGGTCGACTCAAAATGGTCGTTCATCGCGCCATCAACGGCTTCTTGCATCGCTTCGCCCAGAACCTTTGGACCAAACTGCTTTTTCAGCAGCGCCATTGGTACTTTACCTTTACGGAAACCCTTCATCTCGACTTCGGACTGGGCTTCTTTCAGCTTTTCATCAACTTTCACATCCAGCTCGGCTGCTGTGATGTTGATTGTATAGCCGCGTTTCAGACCTTCGTTAAGCGTCTCTTTGACCTGCATGTGTGCTCCATAGAGTTTGGCCGCGCATAACGCGCGGGCAGAAAATTTGTGTTCTTCTATGGGTGCTGCGACCTACGTGCAAGCACCGTTTCAAAAGACCTAGCTTTGTAGACGCGCAGATAACATGTCGAAAATCCAATCAAGGCAACAGCCCTCAAATCGGAACATGTATTTGCGCAAACAAAACAGTATATTAGATATGTTAGAATTCCAAGCACAGCGCATCGCAAAATCCACCGCCTTAAAATGAAAAGCCCCGACACATCACGCGTCGGGGCTTTCCTTATTCAATTCGTTAGAACCTTACTTCAGTTTGGCCCGCTCACTTTGCAATCCGCGGAAAATGCACCAGCACATCAGCAAAAGCACCACAGTGAACAACAACCCTGTCGAAATCACCATGGATTGTAGCGCTGCAAGGCCACCACCGATCAGCAATGCAATCGCCACTGCACCTTCAAACAGACACCAGAACACACGCTGCGGCATTGGCGCGTCAACCTTACCGCCCGCCGTAATCGTATCAATCACCAGCGATCCAGAATCAGACGATGTCACAAAGAACACAATGACAAGAACAATCCCGATAAACGAGGTGATCGAGGCCAGCGGAAGCTCTCCCAACATTTTGAACAGTTGAAGCGGCAGCCCCGCTTCTTGTGCGCCTGTATATCCGTCAGCCAATACCTGATGAATTGCAGTGCCACCAAAGATGGACATCCACATCACACAGACCATGCTGGGGATCAGCAAGACACAGATCATGAATTCACGAACCGTACGGCCCCGCGATACACGTGCGATGAACATCCCCACAAAAGGCGACCAGCTGATCCACCACGCCCAATAGAAGGCTGTCCAACCCTGAGAAAAGTTCACATCCTCACGGCCAAACGGATTAGCAAGCGCTGGCAGATATTCAACATAAGCGACAAGGCTGTCCCAGAAGAAAGCGAACAAGAACGCCGTAGGCCCCACAACAAGGGTAAAGACCGCCAAAAGGCCAGCAAGACCCATGTTGATTTCGCTCAGGATCTTAACGCCGCCATCCAGGCCGCGAATAACCGAAACCAACGCAATCGCCGTGATGATTGAAATCAGGATGACTTCGGATGTCTTGTTTACCGGCATTCCGAACAATTCATTCAGACCTGCATTGGCCTGCGTCGCACCCAAGCCCAGCGATGTCGCCAGACCAAACAGCGTTGCGAACACAGCGATGATGTCGATCACATGCCCGGGCCAGCCCCAAACACGGTCCCCGAGGATCGGGTAGAACGCCGAGCGGATCGTCAGAGGCAAGCCTTTGTTATAGCTAAACAACGCCAATGCCAAAGCAACAACAGCGTAAATCGCCCAAGGATGCAGCCCCCAGTGATAAATCGTAGCCGCCATGCCCAGTCGCACAGCCTCGGCCTCATTACCTGTCGCCGCCCCTAAGGGTGCCCAGTCACTGCGCAGGCCATTTTCACCCAAAGCAGTCTCGCCCAGCGAGGTCGAGAAATGCGTCAACGGTTCGGACACACCATAAAACATCAATCCGATGCCCATGCCCGCCGCGAACAACATCGCAAACCAACCCATATAAGAATAGTCAGGTGCCGCGTCTTCACCGCCCAATCGGACAGAGCCAAATGGAGATACAATCAACAATAGCGCAAAGACCACAACAATATCGGCAGCGCCGATCAAAAACCAATCAAAATTCTTTGTCGTAAAGTTGAACATCGCGGAAAACGCGGATGCCGCAGTTTCGGGTAAGGCCAGTGTGAAAAACACAAAAGCCACAACAGCAATACCCGAGATCGCAAAAACCGGGTTGTGAATATCAAAGCCGAAAGGGCCCACCGATCCGTCAACGTTATTCTGACCAATTTCATAGTCAGTATCGATGATCGCACTCACCCCTTCTGGCGCGGGAATGCCCTGATTGGCATTGTCTTCAGTCATAGACTGTCCTCCTGCTTTACTTGTTTAAGTTGAACAAATTAACTAACAGTTGTAACTCAAGAATGAAACCAATCAACATTTTGCTATATTTTGGTTTAATTTCTCGTCCGCTCAGGCAGGCCTTTGGCCAATGCGCCTTGAAACGGACCCACGCCTAGCAGCAGCCTCAATAGGCACCAAAATATTGGTCAGTGTGGTTACGGCGTTGAACCGGAAAGAAATTACATCATGACGTGTCGACAGCAGCGATTGGCAGATGAGTGGTTTCCCCTCAATCGCCCTATCCCAAAGCTGATTGGATGTAAGTGAGACGTTAATTTACATACTGCACCGAAAGCATGCCGATAAACGCAGGGCGCCGCTATGCGGTTTTCTAGGGATCTGAATTTAGTCAAGACGCGGGCGCAACACAACGCCCGCATTTTTATCATTAGATATTAAGAACTAAGAGTGCCCTCAAGACATTCCCAGAGCTTCTTTGTACATGTCCAGCACTGCTTCTTCTTCTGCGATGTCATCTGGCTCGCGCTTGCGAAGTGCGATCACCTTGCGGATAACTTTAGTATCGTAACCACGGGATTTGGCTTCTGCCATGACTTCTTTTTGCTGCTCGGCCAAGTCTTTTTTCTCGGCATCAAGACGCTCGATCCGCTCGATGAACTGGCGCAGCTCGTTTGCGGTGACACGGTAGGTTGCATCCCCGATTGGATCCTCGGCGGGTGCGGGGTTTGTGCTGAAATCGCTCATGGGCTGCTCCTTGGTACTGCACTATCATTAGGGTGTGAGGCGCCTTGCTACCCTGCCCCCCCACTTGCTGCAAGGCACACTTGCCGTAGCCTTCGGATTATCCTATTCCTCGCCTATGGAAATCACACACACCTCCCCGTTCGACGCCCTTATCTGGGCAGGTACTGCTATATCCCTTCTGGGTTTGCTGGGCCTTGTGTATTGCATCATTCGCGTCAGCCGCGCCAAACGCGCCCAATTGGACGACGAAGCCATGCGTGCCGAGCTTAAAAAAGTAATGCCGCTCAATCTTGGGGCTTTGTTTTTATCCGTCATCGGCTTGATGGTTGTTATCATCGGGATATTTCTCGCCTGATCAGCTTTTCCTGTCACACTTGGCCCGATAGGCGGCCCCTATTTTGCCAACATACAGCACCAGTTAAGTGTCACGCCTGCCCGCCAAAATTCAGGGACAGGCCCCTTCGGAGTAAAATAAAACGCCATGGATATCAGACAGATTACCCCCACCTATTACGTCGCCCCACAACTGTCGCCTGAATTGATGACGGCCTATAAAGAGGCGGGTATCACCCGCATCTTGTGTAACCGACCAGACGAAGAAGTGCCGCCAACACATGCTGCCGCTGCAATGCAATCAGCAGCTGAAGCTGCCGGACTTGAGTTTGTTGCACAGCCCCTCACCCATGCGACACTGAACGAAGAGACTGTCGCGCGAAACCGGCAGATCGGCGCAGATCAGGACGGTGTGACACTTGCCTATTGCGCATCTGGTACACGGTCATGCATCGCTTGGGCACTGGGCCAAGCAGGTGAGCAATCTGCCGATGCAATTCTGGCAGCAGCACAGGCTGGCGGCTACAATTTAGACAACCTGCGCCCCTATCTGGAACAGCACGCCCCATAGCATTTCCCTCAAGGGCATCTTGATCGCGCCGAAATATCAGGATGCCCTTACACTACCAAACCACCTGTTTTTGCTGCACTTCGCCTTCTTCAGCATCGTTTTCGCGATCCCATTCATCAACTGCGGTTTGCGTGCTGGTGTCCTCCTCTGGCAAATCCCCAAAAATATCGACATCCGCCAATGGCGAAACCTCAGGTTCGGCTGGCGACACTGCGGCCCTGTCTGCGGCGTATTTTTGATCATTCTGCTGCACCGTGACCTGAGGTAAGTCCAGATCCGCTCTATCCTCGACACGACGTTGTGCCAAAGAATGCTCACGCCGTTTTTGCGGCTCAACCTGTAGTGCGCGCATCCCATCGACCTGCCCCAATGTACCACGGCTCAGTATCTCTCCGTTTGCGTCAACGACCAACGCCTGCGTCATACTGGACAGGTTTAGGTCAAGAACATCATCGGGTTTGAAGGCCGTGATCTGGCTTAATGGGAGTGTCAGCCGCGTCAACGCGACCGTCAGATCAGCGCGAACCGCAAGCACATTGTGAACCAGTTTTTTGCTTCCCAATGTTGCATTTGGCGTGCTTTCACCCTCCTCCTCGGGCTCCTCTGCCTTTTGCTGTTCCGCCAAGACCAGCACCAATTTTCCATTTCTCGCGCCAGCCGCCAAATCCAGCATCATTTCAATCACTTCATATTCGGGGGCATCCAACGCCAGCTGCGCTTGGCGTTGTTCCTGCGCCCAGACACCAAAGCGGTACCCTTCTAACAGTTCACGGTCTGCAACCTCTTCTGGCAGAAGGGCGGCGCGGCTCAACAGTGTTTCAATAAACGGCGCGCAAAGCGCGGCATCCGTGGCCGTATGCGCCCGTTGGTCTGCGGTGCCAGACACAGGCGTCACGCGCCCCATGGTTTGTTGTTGGATAAACCCAGCCACCAAGGCAGAGTCGAACACTGCCGCAGCGACTTGCGTGCCCGCCCCGTCCATCAACAATATCAACCCCTCTGGGTCCAGATACTCTGGCAGGTCAGCCGCACTCACTGTTTTCCGAGTCACCCCCAATACGCCAAGCGCCAAATCCATCATGGATCCCGCCTGTTTTGAAGCGGTCAGCCGCAGGGCACGCCCCAGAGACATCGCACGCGCAGCATGTGCGTCACGTTCCGTACGGGCTTTGCGCTGCACCAGTGATACCGTCTGTTCCGCGCTCATATCTCCGATCACCCCTTTGCAACAGCCATGCGGCGTCCGACAGCCGCCTGCGGGCACAGCATTTCGGACCTCATTGCTAAGGTGGTATAGCGCAATGGTTACCAGCCTGTTTAGACAGCAAAATTTAATTTGGTTTCATCATCGAACTGAAGGTCTTTCAGGCGCACTTCAAACCTTGCCCCACCGCCATCAGGAACATAGCTGATCTGGCCTCCAAGCCGGGTGATGATTTCGCGGCAAATGGCAAGCCCAAGCCCCGCACCATCCGCGTCTCCATTACCAAGACGGGCAAATTTCTCAAACACCAGATTTTGCCCTTCAACAGGAACACCGCTGCCATTGTCGCGAAAGGCGATGACCACATTTGCCTCCTCTCGCCATACCGTGATATCCAGCACGGGCACCAAAGCATCACAGTATTTTGCAGCATTGCTCACGATGTTAATAAACACCTGCGCCAGACGGTCACTGTCTGTATAGACCATCACCTCTTCCGCCGATGCCTTGCGCCTGATCTCAAGTTGCCGCGCCGAACTGGCCTGTGCGGTCGTGACTGCCTGTTCGATAACATCATATAAATTGACCCGCTGCGCGTTTAGCGATACCTGGCCATTCTCCAAAACTGAAAGGTCCAACAGATCATCCAAGAGCCGTGTCAGACGGATGGTTTCGGAATGAATAATCGACGCATACCGCGTCTTTTCTGCTGGCGTTAACCCCTCCATGTCTCGCAAAATTTCTGAAAACGACCGGATCGACGTCATCGGGGTGCGCAGCTCATGACTGATCTGGCTCAAGAAGTTGTCTTTTTGCAAAGACAGTTGCATCAACTTTTCATTGGCATGGCCCAGTTCCTGCGCGGTCTCGGACAATTGGCGTGATTTTGTTTCAAGCTGGCTGGAATACTCAAGTATCTGCGCAGATTCGTCCGCCACTGCCATCAAATCCTGAACCGAAATCACCTGCCCGCCGATAATCTGGCCAATCATCGCGTTCGCAGTTGCCGCCCCCACCGATGCCGCCAACTCCCGCTCTAACGCTTGTACAAATTCAGGCGTTGGCGCGGGCGGCTCAGCAACCAGACCTTGTTTCAAAGCTTGCGCCGCAAAAAACGCCTGCGCTTCATCCGCGCCCAGAATACGCTGGGACATGATCATCAAGTCTTCGGTCCGCCCCTGTGAGGCCGCCCAGCCGTGTGCAGGACCAGAGGAATGGTCAAAGACATTCACAAACTGCGCGCCCTGAAGCCGCTCTAGCGGCGTGGGGAAGCTAAAGATCGACACCACAAAGAAGACCAGCGCGTTGATCGACAGGCTCCACCAGACCGCATGAACAGTCGGGTCCAATCCCGAAAGACCAAAGAGCGCCTGCGGACGCAGCCAAGCCATACCGAACAACCCGTTATCAAACACCGCAGCAGAGAGCGCCGCATCAGGACCAAAACTGGGCAGCAACATTGTGTACATCCAGATGATGAAACCAATGCTAAGCCCCGCAACTGCCCCTGTTCGTGTTGCGCCCCGCCAGAAAATCCCTCCCATCAGGGAGGGTAAAAACTGGGCCACTCCCCCAAAAGAGATCAACCCGATCGCAGCCAACGCACCAGAGCCGCCAGATGCGCGGTAATAGAAATACCCCAACGCAATGATCAACATGATCGACAACCGCCGCGCGCGAATAACAACGGTACGCACATCCCCCGACTGCTGCGCCCCAACATCGCTGAGCTTGAGCCACAAAGGCATAACAATATGGTTGGACATCATCGTGCTCAGCGCCAAAGTGGCGACAATCACCATCGACGTGGCCGATGAAAACCCGCCCAGAAACGCCAGCATCGCCAAACCGTTCTGGCCAAGGCTGAGCGGGACCGTCAGGACAAACAGATCAGGATTCGCCCCTTCTGGCATCAGTTCCAACCCGATCACTGCAATCGGCACGACAAACAGGCTCATCGCCATCAAATACAGCGGGAAAGCCCAGCTTGCGATTTGCAAATGCCGCTCGTCGTCGTTCTCAACCACCATAACTTGAAACATCCGCGGCAGGCACAACAAGGCCGCCGCCGACAAGAACGTAATCGCAGTCCAGCGCCCGCCGCCTGTGTTCCAATCACTGATCGGCGAGGCGTCAATGCGGGCCAATATCTGCGGCACGCCCCCTGCAACCCCCCAAACTACAAAAGCCCCCACTGCCAAAAGCGCTACCAATTTGACAACCGCCTCTACGGCAACGGCAATAACCACGCCGTGGTGACGCTCATTAGCGTTGAGGTTTCTTGTGCCAAACAAAAGCGTAAAGATCGCCAAACCTGCGGCCACCCAAAAGGCCGCATTCTGGTTGAGTTCCTCACCCTGTGCCGCCCCCAAATCAGGGGTGGCAAAGATTGAAACCGACACAGTAACTGATTGCAATTGCAGTGCGATATAGGGCGTCACACCCACCACCGCCATGATTGTCACCATCACCGCCAGCAGGTTCGATTTACCATAGCGAGACGAGATCAAATCCGCGACCGATGTCACCCGTTGCGCCCGTCCGATCCGTACCAAGCGGCGCAATATCCACCACCAGCCGATCATCACCAAAGACGGGCCCAGATAGATCGTCACATACTCCAAGCCTGACCGCGCCGCATAGCCCACTGCCCCGTAAAACGTCCACGCCGTACAATAGATCGACAGTGACAGCGTGTAGACCAACGGCGAGCGTAAAAGCCAGCTTCCGCGCCCCCGCAGGGCTGCGCGCTCGGCCAGAAAGGCCACAACGAACAATCCAGCCACATAGACAAGGCAGACAACGATGAGATGATTGAGGCTTACCATCAGGTATCAGACAGGCCCGTTCCGGTCTCTGTCCCCCCCTCCTTACGGTGCACACGCCGCCACAAGGCAAAGGAGGCCGTAATAGCCAAGGCCCAGATCACAAAAACATACCAAAGCGCAGTCGACAGCGGCGTGACCGCGGCCCCATCTGTGCCCGTTGGCCACATGGTAGGCACCAGCATCCACAGCACAGTACATAGAAACGGCAACATTCGCACCGCATCCATGATCCGCCGCCGACGGTAGCTGCGCTTTTCCAGAAACAACCGTGCCTCTGCCATCAGCTCACGCGGCCTGCGGTCAACTCACGTACCGCCGACATCATTTCTTCGTTGGCAAAGGGTTTGGTCATAAATCGGCTTACCCCTGCTTTCAGCGCCATCTCACGGTCCCGCGCCTGCCCCCGTGCTGTCAGCATCAACACAGGCATGCCCGCAAGGCTGGCATCGCTGCGCAGCTCGGCTAATATCTCAAATCCGGTTTTTCCGGGCAACATGACGTCCAGTATCACCAAATCCGGCTTTGCAGCCCGAATGACACCCGCAGCATTGTGCCCATTGGCCAGCGTTTCAACCCGCCAGCCCTCACGGCCCAGTAAAAAGCGGATGGCCTCCGCGATGTTTGCTTCATCCTCCACCAACACGACATGTTTGGTCATGTAAGGTCTCCTCCCGATATCGACAGCGGCGGCTTGATCTAACGTCAATCTCGCCTCTATATTTCCACTGCACGTTGCACAGTTGCATTGCACAAGTCAAAATGATTGACAGTTGGCGTTCTCCTTCAAACCACTGCCATCCGGCCTTAACCCATGATCGACGGCTCACGCCGCGCATGGCACTTCTCTTGCGGGCAAATCCTACAGGTCGCGCCGACCGCACGGACCTCCATTCTGACATCCCCCGCTGGCGCAGGCAGCAGCAGCATCACCCCATGTGCAGGCACGGGGGTGTTATATTCATGGGCAACGCCCAAATCCGTGGTTGCAAATGCGTCAAACTGCACCTGAGCACGCCCCAACTGACCGACCCGCTCGCGCAGAACCGCCCCCGGTGCGGCCAGTGCCGCAAACAGCGGCCACAGAGGGCAACAACTGTCAAACCTTGGCACTGAAAACCCATCCACGGATTTACGAAAAATCACTGTGCCAGAGCGGTCACACACGACCAAGCCAGCGCCCAAAGCAGGCAACGCTGCCAAACGACGCAACACAAGCGCTACAGGCACGGAAAAACGCCGTGCAAGTAACACGGGCTGTAGCCCCTCCTCATTTATGCCCGTTTGCAAATCAGCCAACAGTAAAACGCCAGCATCCCCGCGCACCTGTTCTAACACACGGCGCAGGGTAAAACGGGCCGCATCAGACAGCGATGCGGCCTCTTGCTTTATCAGCCCATCGACCAAGGTGGTCGGCAGGTTTTGCTTCTCGAACTGTGGGAAATGAAAATCCCGATCTGCCAAAAACGCTTCAACCTCGTTTTGCGGAGACAGGCCAGCAGCGGCAGCCCCTTTGCTCTGCTCCAGATACCCGACCAACACTTGCGCACTCTGCGCCAGCCTGCGGCTATCGGCATCAAGGTTGGCGTGGAAACGGTCCTGCCACTCTTGCTCAAGCGCGCCCTCCCCAGCGAGGATTTCAGCGGTTGATCGCACTGCCGCAGCGGTAGAAAGCAGTTCATGCATCGAGTCGGCGAGGTAGGGATCATGGGCCATGCGGTCACTCAGGCTCTCTACTGTGCGTTCCAGCACAGCAATGCGCCGCTGGCTAACGGCAAGCGCTTCGGCCCATTGCGGGAAACGGCTTGCGAAGGCCTCGGCGTGTTGCGCATCGTGTTCGGACATGGCGGCATTCACCGCAGCCTCGCCCAGCGCCCCCAGCAAGGCAGCCTCTGCGCCTTCGGTCAAAGCCTGCGGTTCAACTTCCAATGCGGCAGCAATGCCCAGTAACAGCTTGCCGCCAATTTTGCGGCGATTATGTTCGATCAGATTCAAATAGCTGGCAGAAATGCCAATCGCGCGGGCCAGATCCGCCTGTTTCACCCCCTGCATCACCCGCCGTTCGCGGATACGGCTGCCCGTTTCGCTTTCACGCGTCATGATAGTCCACCTGAAGAAATAGACGCAAAGGCCACGGCTTTCTGCATTGCAACATCACTAAATTTACATCCTGACCACATCTGATGTCTATTTATTTACAAATATACATCTTCATTCAAGGCCCTTATTGCGAGTGCGCCCAGCGCCCCCAATACTGACACAGCACAGATAAAGTGCCAGCACCAACGCTCGGGAGTAAGCAGTGGTGACTGTTTGAAAACTTTCGGGAGGAAAATATGTCAATCTTTAATCCGACACGTCGCGGTCTAATCCAAGCGGGTGCCGTCGCTGGCGCGGGCCTTGCCTTACCTACATATTTACGCGCTCAAGAGAGCGGGTTTACTAATGCCCCACAGGGCGACACCGTCACATTGGGCTTTAACGTACCCCAATCAGGCCCCTACGCGGATGAAGGCGCAGATGAACTGCGTGCTTTTGAGCTGGCGGTTGAGCACCTGAACGGTGAGGGCGACGGCGGCATGATGCAAACTTTCAGCTCCAAGGTGCTGGATGGGACTGGCATCATGGGCAAGAAGGTCAAGTTTGTCACAGGTGACACCCAGACGAAATCAGACGCCGCGCGCGCCTCTGCCAAGTCGATGATCGAAAAAGACGGCGTTGTGATGATCTCTGGCGGGTCCAGCTCTGGTGTGGCTGTGGCCGTTCAGGCGCTGTGCCAAGAGGCTGGCATCATCTTTATGGCGGGTCTTACCCACGCCAACGACACAACCGGCAAAGACAAACAGGCCAATGGTTTCCGCCATTTCTTTAACTCCTATATGTCTGGTGCCGCTCTGGCGCCGATCCTTGTCAATGAATACGGCGCTGACCGCAAAGCCTATCACCTGACAGCGGATTACAACTGGGGTTACACCACAGAAGAGGCAATGCGTTCCTCTACCGAAGCGCTGGGTTGGGAAACGGTTAACTCTGTCCTGACACCGCTGACTGCCACAGATTTCTCGGCCTATATCGCGCCAGTGATCCAGTCTGGCGCGGATGTGCTGGTGCTGAACCACTATGGTGGCAACATGGTGAACTCTCTTACCAACGCTGTACAGTTCGGCCTGCGCGACAAGATGGTGAATGGCAAACAGTTCGAGATCGTTGTGCCGCTGTACTCTGAATTGATGGCCCGTGGTGCGGGTGCAAACATTAAGGGTATTCTGGGATCGCAAAACTGGGATTGGAAGCTGGAAGATAAACTGGGTGCCCGCTTCACGGGGACAAACGCCTTTGTGCAATCCTTTGGCACCAAGTTCGGTTTCCCGCCCTCACAGGCCGCGCATACATGCTATGTGCAGACACTGCTCTATGCAGATGCGGTAACACGCGCCAAATCGTTTAACCCCTGTGCGGTTGGCGAAGCGCTGTCGGGTTTTGAGTTTGATGGTCTGGGCAATGGTCCGACGCTCTACCGTGCGGATGATCACCAGTGCTTTAAAGACGTTGTCGTTGTGAAGGGTAAAGAGAACCCAGAGAACGAATATGATCTGGTGGACATCGTCGAAGTCACCCCAGCCGAGCAAGTGACATATGCCCCTGACCACCCACAGTTCGCGGGCGGGTCTTTGGGGTCATGTAACCCCGGCGCATAACACGCGCGGATGATCTGCGGGGCGGGCCATGTGCCTGCCCCGCAGGACCGCAGTTTCACCAACCAACAGCCTGAAAATCCGCCAAATACCCGCGTTCCAAAGGACGGGTAGTCAGCGGTTGTGACAGATGGGACGGACCATGGACGCGATTCTACTTCAAATACTCAACGGCCTCGACAAGGGTTCAGCTTATGCGCTGATCGCCCTTGGTCTGACGCTTATCTTTGGCACGCTGGGCGTGGTTAACTTTGCCCATGGTGCCTTGTTCATGATCGGTGCCTTCTGCGCCGTGACTTTCACCAATCTACTCACGTGGAGCCATGTTGTCATTGATGACACCCGCAAGGATTTCCTTGGCAACCCGATGAAAGTGGATGTGCCCTACATCATTGACTGGTTTGGAAAGGAAACAGGTGAGGCGCTGATTGATTGGGCTGTCCCCCTGTCGATCCTCTTTGCCATTCCCGTAATGATCGCCATCGGTTTTATTATGGAACGTGGTTTGATCAAACATTTCTACAAACGCCCCCACGCCGATCAGATCCTCGTGACCTTCGGTCTGGCGATTGTGCTGCAAGAGGTGATCAAATACTTCTACGGTGCCAACCCGATCCCCACCCCCGCCCCTGCGGTGTTTGCGGGATCGTTTGATTTTGGCGCGATGCTTGGGTTTGATCCCAATACCATCATCTATCCCTACTGGCGTCTGATCTACTTCGCCTTCTCGGCTCTGATCATCGGTGCTGTCTTTGCCTTCTTACAGTTCACCACCTTTGGCATGGTTGTACGTGCAGGCATGGCTGACCGCGAGACCGTGGGTTTGCTGGGTATTAACATCGACAAACGCTTTACCATTATGTTCGGCATTGCTGCGGCTGTCGCGGGATTGGCAGGTGTTATGTATGCGCCGATCAACTCGCCCAACTATAATATGGGTATGGATTTTCTGGTGCTCAGCTTTGTTGTGGTGGTTGTCGGCGGCATGGGGTCACTCGGCGGCGCGGTGCTGGCGGGTTTCCTTCTGGGCATCCTCGAGAGCTTTGCCTCTATGGCCGTGGTGTTGGAGTTCATTCCGGGCATCAACCAGATCATCATCTACCTTGTTGCGATCATCATTTTGCTGACGCGTCCCCGTGGCCTGATGGGCCGTGCCGGCGTGATGGAGGACTAAGACATGCTTGGACTTACAAAACGTGACTTTGGTCTGATGGTGGTTGTGGCGATCCTCGCCCTTGCAGCGCCCTTTATCCTCAACCCTTTCCCCCAAGGCTCGGCAATGGCGCAGTTTAATGCGGGCTATCCTGATTTGATGCAGCGCTTGGTGATTTTTGGCATTCTTGCCATCGGCTTTAACATTCTATTCGGTCTGACGGGCTACCTCAGCTTTGGTCATGCCGCGTTTCTGGGGGTCGGATCATATGCCGCGATCTGGATGATGAAGCTGCTCACTATGAACGTGATCCCTGCGATCATCGTTTCGGTACTGGTGGCGGGACTGTTCTCACTTGTGGTGGGGTGGATATCGCTGCGCCGCTCGGGCATCTACTTTTCAATCCTGACACTGGCCTTTGCGCAGATGTCTTATGCGCTGGCCTACTCTGTCCTGACCCCCATCACAGGTGGCGAGACAGGGCTTCAGCCCAAAACATCCGATCCGCGTATCCTTGATGGTGCGCTTCCTGCGGGGCAATCCCCCAGCGCCAATCTATTCGGCTTCAACATGAGCGATACTAGCGTGCTGCGCTTGGGCGATTGGTCCTTCAACTTTAACACAGGCTACTACCTTGCTGCTGTGATCATGCTAATCGTCTTTTACCTGTCGATCCGCATCTTCCGCTCACCTTTTGGGATGATGTTGCGCGCTGTGAAATCCAACCAACAGCGGATGAACTATACGGGTCTCAACTCCAAACCCTATACGCTAGCGGCTTTTGTCATCTCTGGCATGTATGCGGGGCTGGCAGGTGGCCTGCTGGTGGCGATGGATACCCAAGTGGGTGCAGAGCGGATGTTCTGGACAGCCTCTGGCGAGATCGTGTTGATGACAATCCTTGGTGGTGCTGGCACTTTGATCGGCCCTGTATTGGGGGCGGGTTTCATCAAGTACATGGAAAACATCGTCTCCAAAATCAACAAAACGGTTCTAGAGCAATGGTTTGCCTTCTTGCCAGACGGCATCGAAGACCTGCTGATCACGTTGGTTTATCCCTTTGTGGGCAAAGGCTGGCATTTGACGTTGGGTCTGTTGTTCATGCTGGTTGTGATCTTTCTGCCCGGTGGTCTGGTTGAAGGGGGGCAACGTATTGGCAAGCTGTTTCGCCGCAAGAAGACAGACACAACAACCAAAACACCCCCTGCAGAATAAGGAGCGCATGACATGGGTATTCTCGAAGTCAAAAACGTAAACAAGCGCTTCGGCGGGTTGCAAGCCTTGGGTAACGTGAACCTGAGCATTGCAGAAAATACAGTGCACGCGATCATCGGCCCCAACGGGGCCGGTAAATCAACACTGCTGAATTGCTTGGTCGGCAAACTGATCCCCGATACGGGATCAGTCATGTTTGACGGGCAATCCGTACTTGGGCGCAAGCCCTATGAAATCAACCAAATGGGTATCAGCCGCGTGTTTCAAACACCCGAGATTTTTGGTGATCTGACGGTGATGGAAAACATGCTGATCCCCTGCTTTGCCAAACGCGATGGTGCGTTCAGCTTGCATGCCATCGGCAGTGTCGCCAGTGAAAAGGATGTGTTTGAGAAGGCAAAGCAGATGCTCTCAGACATGAAACTTTATGACAAACGCGAGATGCACGCATCATCCATGTCACGCGGAGACAAACGCCGCCTAGAGATTGCCATGTGCCTCTCCCAAGAGCCGCGCCTGTTATTGCTGGATGAACCCACCGCTGGCATGGCACGGGCCGATACCAATAACACCATCGACCTGCTCAAACAGATCAAGGAAGAGCGCGACATCACCATCGCCATTATCGAACACGACATGCATGTGGTGTTTTCCTTGGCCGAGCGGATCACCGTGTTGGCCCAAGGCACCCCGTTGGTTGAGGACACGCCTGACAACATCAAAGGCCACCCCAAAGTGAAAGAAGCCTATCTGGGCGAGACGCAGACCGTTTAACGCGGGCGCGCTCTCTCTTTATAAAAGGACATTGATATGACCACTCAGACATTGAACAAAAACGCCAACCATGCCGCCACCGCCCCTGCCTTTCTATCCGTCTGGGACATTCACGCGTCTTATGGCGAAAGCTATATCGTGCAAGGCGTCAGTTTTAACGTTCATGAAGGCGAAATCCTTGCGCTATTGGGCCGCAACGGAGCTGGCAAAACCTCAACCCTACGCACAATTGCACAAATCGGTGATCCACAACTGACAAAAGGCGAGGTCTGGCTGGATCACAAACCCCTGCACCTGATGAAAAGCTATGAGGCCGCCGCCGCAGGACTGGCGCTGGTGCCAGAAGACCGCCGCATCATTGCGGGGCTGACCGTAGAAGAAAATCTGAAGCTGGCCCAAATCGCCCCGCCAATCGGCTGGTCGCTAGAGCGTGTGTATGAGCTGTTCCCGCGTTTGGGTGAGCGTAAGAAGCAAGAAGGCACAACCCTTTCAGGCGGTGAGCAACAGATGCTGGCAATCGCCCGCGCCCTGTGCCGCGACATCAAAGTACTGCTATTGGATGAACCTTATGAGGGCTTGGCCCCCGTCATCGTTGATGAAATAGAAAAGACTTTGTCCATCATCAAGGCGCAGGGCATCACCACAATTCTGGTAGAGCAAAACGCCGTGCGCGCGCTTAAACTGGCTGACCGTGCGGTGATTTTGGACACGGGCAGCGTGGTTTTCGACGGCTCCGCCCAAGAAGTGCTGGAAAACGAATCGCTGCGCGCAGAATACCTTGCGATCTAAGCCGCAATTTCAGGACCAACACGAATGCTCCGCGCCCTGCGGGGCAGTTCATCATGTTCCAGACGCCCCCCAAGTAAAACGAGGACCCTCCCTTGTCGGGCTATGGGGGTGATTGTGTGTTGCCTATAGGTAAAGTGCGGCTTTCCATGCTGTGGCCCTTACCATATAAGCACGTCAAACGGGCATGCGCACGGCGCCCCCTTCGCAACGGTCGAGGAACAATATGACTAAGAATACACATGACGCAGACGTCGCCTTCATTCGGGCATTGGCAGAACTGCTGAACGACAACGATCTGACAGAACTGCAGGTCAAACGCGATTACGCCGAGGACGACAGCCTCAATGTGCGCGTCTCTCGCAAGCCGCCACAACAGATCATGGCCGCCCCCCAAACGATGCACGCTGCCCCTGCCCCAATGGCATCACCAGCGCCCGCAGCAATGGCAGCCCCTGACGCCCCAACAAACTCCGATCCGTCCTCTGATCCGGGTGCAGTGACCTCTCCTATGGTTGGTACCGTCTACACCGCGCCTGAGCCAGACGCGCCTGCGTTTATCACTGTTGGCAAACAAGTCGCCGAAGGTGACACGCTGTTGATTGTGGAAGCCATGAAAACCATGAACCACATCCCCGCCCCTCGTTCGGGCACCATCAAACGCATTCTGGTCGAAGACGGGGCTGCCGTTGAATTTGGCTCTCCGCTTGTGATCCTCGAATAAGGGGGCATTCAATGTTTAACAAAATCCTCGTCGCCAACCGCGGTGAAATTGCCCTGCGTGTCATCCGTGCCGCGCGCGAAATGGGCATTGCCTCTGTTGCGGTACACTCTACCGCTGACAGCGATGCGATGCATGTCCGTATGGCAGATGAAAGCGTCTGCATCGGCCCGCCGTCTTCGCAACTGTCCTACCTCTCCATTCCCGCCATCATCGCCGCCTGTGAAGTCACGGGCGCCGAGGCGATCCACCCCGGCTATGGTTTCTTGTCAGAAAATGCAGGGTTTGTTCAGATCATCGAAGATCACGGCCTGACCTTCATTGGCCCAACAGCCGAACATATCCGCATCATGGGTGATAAAATCTCTGCCAAGGACGCGATGAAAGAACTGGGTGTGCCTTGTGTGCCCGGCTCTGACGGTGGTGTGGCGACACTTGAAGATGCCAAGCGCATTGGCGAAGAAGTCGGCTATCCTGTGATCATCAAAGCCACGGCTGGCGGCGGCGGCAAAGGCATGAAAGTGGCGCAATCCGCCAAAGACATGGAAAAAGCCTATCAAACCGCACGGGCAGAAGGAAAATCAAACTTCGGCAATGACGAAGTCTATATTGAGAAGTACCTGACCACCCCGCGCCACATCGAAATTCAAGTTTTCGGTGACGGCAAAGGCCAAGCTGTGCATCTGGGTGAACGCGATTGTTCGCTCCAGCGCCGCCACCAAAAAGTATTCGAAGAGGCCCCCGGCCCGACGATCACCGCAGAAGAACGCGCGCGTATCGGTAAGGTCTGCGCGGATGCGATGGCCAACATCAACTACATCGGTGCTGGCACCATCGAATTTCTCTATGAAAAAGGCGAATTCTACTTCATCGAGATGAACACCCGCTTGCAGGTGGAACACCCAGTGACCGAAGCCATTTTTGGTGTCGATCTGGTGCGTGAACAAATCCGCGTGGCAGAGGGGCTTCCTATGTCCTTCACCCAAGACGATCTCAAGATCAACGGCCATGCGATCGAAGTGCGTATCAACGCTGAAAAACTGCCAAACTTTGCGCCCTGCCCCGGCAAGATCACGCAATACCATGCCCCTGGTGGCTTGGGTGTGCGGATGGATAGCGCGCTGTATGACGGGTATAAAATCCCGCCCTATTACGACAGCTTGATCGGGAAACTGATTGTGCATGGACGTGACCGCCCCGAAGCCTTGGCACGTCTTAACCGCGCATTGGGTGAACTGATTGTCGATGGCGTGGACACCACTGTACCGCTCTTCCATGCGTTGTTGCAGGAAAAAGATATCCAGACAGGTGGCTATAACATCCACTGGTTGGAACACTGGCTGGAAACAAACTTCGGGAATGCCTGAGGCCGGCGGAGATCTGACACCGGAGCTGTTGCTACACGGTTATAGTGTCGGAATCTTCCCGATGAGCGAAGGACGCGACGACCCAGAGATTTTCTGGGTCGATCCGCGCAAACGCGGTATCATGCCGCTGGATGGTTTCCACCTCTCACGATCGCTGCGCCGTGCCATGCGTCGCAGCGACTGGACCATCACCACGGATCGCGATTTTAGCGGCGTGCTGGATGGCTGCGCTGACCGTGACGAGACATGGATCAACGCAGAAATCCGCAGCCTCTACACTGCCCTGTTTGAACGTAAACAAGCCCATTCTCTGGAGGTATGGGAAGGTGAAGCCTTGGTTGGGGGCGTCTATGGGGTGGTGCTGGGGGGCGCGTTTTTTGGCGAATCGATGTTCTCGCGCCGCACAAATGCATCCAAAATCGCGTTGGCCTGTCTGGTCGACAGGCTGCGCAACGGTGGGTTTACCTTGTTTGACACACAGTTCATCACCAGCCATCTGGCATCACTAGGCGGGATTGAGATCAGCCGCGCAAAATATCACAGGAAATTAGCAGACGCTAAAGCTCTAACTGCGTCTTTTGGCACGGGCCCACAGGCCAGCCCTCAGGACGTGATACAGCGCATGACCCAGATATCGTAACGCTGATGCTCCATCGCGTTAATCGCAGGGGCAGAGGCGATCATCCAGCCGGAAAAAACCGTGCCAGCATTTCCGATTTCGGAAACTTCCAACTCGGCATAGGCATCCCCTGACGGGTTACCCACAGGATAACGACATTCATTAAGAACGATGCTGAGGCGTCCAATGGTCGCGATCTGGCCGTTCGGAACGGACAAATCAACCGTTGTGCCAGAGGTCTTATCCAGCGCGCGCAGGATAGCACCCTGCCCGTTGCTGGTTTGCTCTGCCACAGCAGAACTGGCGCAGAACGCCAGAACAAATGCTAAGCCGCGTATCACTCGGGTGCCCATGCCTCATAGTCACCGCGATCCGCAGGGTTTTCACGGCGGATCGACCCGCTTGGCGCATAGGCCAATACTGTGCCCGTCAGGTTTTCCTGATGCGGCTTTTCCCAAACTTTGTGGGCCAAGGGGCTTTTTGTTGGGGGGGAATCATAGGTGCGGTGCAGCCAACCGTGCCAATCAGGGTTGATCCGGCTCGCTTCGATTTCGCCGTTGAAGATCACCCAACGCTTGCTGTCATCGGCATTGCGATAATAGATATTACCCTGTGAATCGTCACCAACCTTCACGCCTTTACGCCACGTGAACAATTGTGTGTTGAGCGTTTGCCCGTTCCACCATGTAACTGCGCTTAAAGCTTTGCTGAGAATGCCCATGCGAGACTCCTATTACTCTTGTTCAGGTTATGGGCAAAAAAACCGCGAAGGTCCAGCCATCTCACGATCCCATAGGCGATCTACGGGATCGTGTTACGCGATTATTCTGCGGCCAGTGCGGTCACTTCGATTTCGATCCTGAATTTAGGATCAATCAACCCACATTCAATCATCGTCGCCGCTGGCGGGTTCTCGCCAAAGGCTTCCGACAGGATGGGATAGCAAGGTGCAAATTCGTTGCGATCTGGCAGCATGTAAGTCACGCGCACAACTTTGCTCATGTCCGTGCCTGCGTTTTCCAACGCCTCGCGGATGATGCGCAGGGCATCCCGGCATTGCGCGGTCACGTCATCGCCCTGCCCGCAAGTGCCAGCAACATGTACAAAGCCCCCCGCAACAACCGCACGGCAATAGCCCAGCTTCGCTTCGAACTCACCACCAGAAAAAATACGCTTCATATCATAACTTTCCAAGAGAAAGGGCAGACCACTGGCCTGCCCTTTATTACGTTAACGTTGTTTAGTTCACCCCGCAGTGGCGGGTTCTTTTACTGCGTCACTGTGGATCATCAACGGACTCGCATCCGATGTCACAGCTTCTTCGTTCACAACAACTTCTTTCACTGTATCCATACCGGGCAGCTCAAACATAGTATCCAGCAGAATGTCCTCAAGGATCGAGCGCAGACCACGTGCGCCTGTTTTCCGCTCAATCGCGCGTTTGGCAATCGCTTGTAGCGCATCCTCGGTGAAGGTCAGCTGCGTGTCTTCCAACTCGAAAAGGCGCTGGTATTGCTTGACCAATGCGTTCTTGGGCTGGCTCAGGATGGTGACCAATGCGTCTTCGTCCAGATCCTCAAGCGTTGCAAGAACAGGCAAACGGCCCACAAACTCGGGGATCAGGCCGAATTTCAGCAGATCTTCTGGTTCCAACTCGGTGAAAATCTCACCGATGCCGCGTGCGTCATTGTCACGCACATCCGCGCCAAAGCCCATAGCAGAGCCTTTGCCACGTGCAGCGATGATTTTATCCAGACCCGCAAAAGCACCACCACAGATAAACAGGATATTTGTGGTGTCCACTTGCAGGAATTCCTGCTGCGGATGTTTACGGCCCCCTTGCGGAGGAACACTGGCAACCGTGCCTTCCATCAGCTTCAGCAAAGCTTGCTGTACGCCCTCACCCGATACGTCACGGGTGATGGAAGGGTTTTCCGATTTACGTGTAATTTTATCTACTTCGTCGATATAAACGATGCCGCGCTGTGCACGCTCAACATTATACTCCGAGCTTTGCAGCAGTTTGAGGATGATGTTTTCAACGTCTTCGCCCACGTAACCTGCTTCGGTCAGTGTGGTTGCATCGGCCATTGTAAACGGCACATCCAAAATCCGCGCCAGCGTTTGGGCCAGCAACGTCTTACCACAGCCCGTAGGACCGATCAGCATGATGTTGGATTTTGCCAGTTCGATATCGCCGCCTTTTTGGGCGTGATTCAAGCGTTTGTAGTGGTTGTGCACCGCGACAGACAACACCCGTTTTGCCTTGGCCTGACCGATAACATAATCGTCCAAAACGCCTGCAATGTCTTTTGGTGTCGGCACGCCATCGGTTGCCTTCAGGCCGGATGCCTTTGTTTCTTCACGGATAATATCCATGCACAGTTCGACGCATTCATCACAAATGAAAACGGTCGGGCCTGCGATCAGCTTGCGCACCTCATGCTGGCTTTTGCCGCAAAAGCTGCAATATAGGGTGTTTTTGCTGTCGCCGCTGGTTGAATTGGCCATCTGAGCCCTTTCAGGTCTAAAGCTTGGGGGTACCACCCCGAATGGGTGGTACGAAACGAAATCGATGTAAGTCTAAGTCACGCACCAAGGTCCTGCAATCGCAAAACCAAGGCGCGTGCTATTGTTGTTCACTTGCCCTTTTTGGGCTTCTTCTCTTCTGCATCGTCGGATTTACCGCGATTTTCCACGATCTCGTCGATGTGACCCCATTCTTTGGCTTCTTCGGGTGTCATCCACGTATCACGGTCCATCGTTTTCTGAACGGTCTCATAATCCTGACCAGTGTGCTTGACATACAGCTTGTACATCCGCTCGCGGGTTTGTTCGATGTGGCGCGCTGAAATCAGGATATCCGATGCCATGCCCTGTGAGCCGCCGGAGGGTTGATGCACCATAACTTCGGAGTTTGGCAGCGCAAACCGCATGCCTTTCTCGCCGCCCACGGCAATAACAGACCCCATAGAAGCCGCCATGCCACAGATCAATGTCGATACTTTGGGGCGAATATACTGCATCGTGTCATAGATCGACAGTCCCGCAGAAACTTCACCACCGGGCGAATTGATATACATGCTGATTTCTTTGGCAGGGTTTTCAGATTCGAGATGCAGCAACTGCGCCACGATAAGATGGCTCATCCCGCTGTGAATCGGTCCGTTAATGAAAATAATGCGTTCTTTCAGCAGACGCGAAAAAATATCATACGCACGTTCGCCACGGCTGGTCTGTTCCACAACCATGGGAACGAGGTTCATGTACGTCTCTACGGGATCTTGCATATGCTCTGCCTTCAATAGGGTTGCGCAGGATTATACCTGCCCAAGCGTTTACACAAGATTAGTCGTGGCGAGGGTGAGCTTCAAGGGGGCTTTGGACAGATCGCGGCGACACTGCATACAATCGCCCGAACGCTACCTCCGCACGGCCATTAAATGCTAGTTTTCATAAAACCTTAACATTTCCATCACCTTTTTGTAATCCACGCCGTCAAAGCTCGTGCCTAATTTCAATGCCCGGTGAAAATCGCAGAGGCGGGACAGACCTGCCCACCACTGCGAGGAATTATACACCAAGGCAGCACATGCGCTGCTGGGGCTATTTTTGATTAGGACGTTTCAAAACTTTCCATGGCCTCGCTGTTTAACAGCGGGGTCATTTATTACATCCCGCCCCTCCCATGAAAGGGAAAAGCACTTAGCGCTGGTGACTCAGGTGACCTTTGAGCGGACCTTGTATTTGTCTTGGTCCCACAGATTATTGTTCATGACATCCGCGATGATCTTGACCGCGGCACTGATATCAGCAGCGTCCAGATACATCGGCGTAAAGCCAAACCGCATAATATCAGGTGCACGGAAATCACCGATCACGCCACGCTCGATAATGGCCTGCATCGCGGCAAACCCCTCATGGAACTGCAACGACACCTGTGAGCCACGCACAGCGCTATCGCGCGGGCTGGCCAACGTAAGCTGCGGCACATCACGCTCGATCTCCGTAATGAACTGCTCTTGCAGCGCAACAGATTGCCTGCGCAGTTCTGCCATATCCACATCCGCCCACAGATCCATCGCGACTTCCAGCGCAGTCAACTGGATCACCGGCGGCGTGCCAACACGCATCCGCTCGATCCCTGCCCCGGCTTTATAGTTTAGATCAAAGGCAAAGGGCTGACGGTGCCCCAACCAACCGCTCAGCGCGGGTTTGATGGTATCGGCCAAATCAGGCCGCACATAGATGAATGCAGGCGCGCCCGGCCCGCCGTTGAGGTATTTATAGGTACAACCGATGGCGAATTCACAATTGGACCCCTCCAGATCAACCTCAATCGCGCCAGCAGAATGCGCCAAATCCCAAAGCATCACAGCCCCATGGCGATGCGCCAACTCGGTGATCGCGTTCATATCGTGTGTCCGGCCCGTGCGGTAATCCACCTGCGTCAGCATCACCACAGCAATGCTGTCATCCACCGCATCCACAACCTCTTCGGGGGCCACGGTGCGCAGCTCATAGCCTTGCTCCATCAATCCGACCAAGCCTTCGGCCATATAGAGATCAGACGGGAAATTCCCCGTGTCGCTGAGGATCACACGGCGTTCGGGGTTCATCTTAATCGCCGCCGCCAAGGCTTGGAAAACTTTGAGCGAGAGCGTATCGCCCATCACAACCGACCCTTCAGCCGCGCCAATGATCCGCGCCACCTGCGCGCCAACGCGCATCGGTTGATCCATCCACCCCGCAAAATTCCATCCACGGATCAACATCTCACCCCATTCATCAGTCAGCATGCTTTGCACACGTGCAGCCACCGCTTTGGGCATCGGCCCCAGCGAGTTACCATCCAGATAGATCACACCTTCGGGTATGATAAACGCCTCTTTTTTCAAAATGTTAGACATTACAGGGCTCCTCTCACATTCCATAATTCGGGAAACAACTCGACTTCGAGCATTTTACGCAAATAGGCGACACCAGCCGTACCCCCCGTGCCCCGCTTAAAACCGATAATCCGCTCAACTGTGGTCACATGGTTAAACCGCCAACGCCGGAAATAATCCTCAAGGTCCACCAGCTTTTCGGCCAGCTCATACAGCCCCCAATGCGCTTTCGGGTCTTCATAAACCCGCTGCCAAAGGTCTTGCACAGCGCCATTTGCGGCCCAATCCGTTTGCCCCGGATCGCCTGCCAGCGGCGTATGCCCAAATTCCGTGCACAAGAGCGAAATCGCCACTTGATACAGGCTCGGCTGCGCCAATTCAGCTTCCAGCCGCTCAAACGCTTCGGCGTTATGTTTGTGCAGCTTCATCAACGCCTCATTGCGATTCCCCAAAAGGAACTCAACTAAACGGTACTGGTGCGACTGAAATCCTGAAGAATTGCCCAAGCTGGGTCGGAAAGCGGTATATTCGCTGGGCGTCATGGTACGCAAAACATCCCACGCGGAATTCAGCTGCTCGAATATCCGTGACACGCGCGACAACATCTTGAACGCGGTTGACAAATTCCCCGTCAGCAACGCCTGACGTGCGGCCTCCAGCTCATGTATAGCAAGGCGCATCCACAGCTCGGACGTCTGGTGCTGGATGATAAACAGCATCTCGTCATGGGCATCGGACAAGGGATGCTGTGCCTTTAAGATCGGTTCAAGGCCAAGGTAGTCCGTATAGGACATATCCTCGGCAAAATCCATTTTTGCGCCTTTGGAAGCGGCTTCAAAATCACTCATCATGCGACCCTTTTGCTGACTGATGGCGCACCCCTAGCACACCACCCCCTGCAAGGCCAAGATATGCTGTACGCATACAACACTAGTCATTCAGGGCATCAAAACCCGCACACCAGGAATCATTGCGATTCTCTGCAAATCCTCATCGTAGGTTTCGGTCATGTCCTCTACGACTTCCTCAGTCCACCCCGGCATATCAAGCTCTTCTTCAAGCTCCTCATCGATCCCGTATTTTGTCAAAAAGGCAGAAATAGCGCGACGCTTCTGGCTTTCGGTCAAATCCGGCTGTGTTTTCAGATATGCGCGAAACCGCTTCATACCCTCGACACTCATGATCGAGTTGAGCAGGTCAAACGCGCCAGTGATCTTCTCATCGTCAGCCAAGCCCGCCATTTGCTTGATAATATGAGCCCAGATCAAAGGCGCATCCTCACTGCACCAAACAGTAATGGGTACATTCGGCACAGCCTCACGTAGCTTGGCTATCATATCCGACCAAAGCATATCACGCGGGTCTTCTTCCCCAAAGAAAGCAGCAAGGTTTTGATTGTCGGACTTACTATACAACACTGGCAGCAAAGCAGCGGGATTGCGAATGGCCATATAGATTTCAATATCGTCAGGTTCAAATATCTGCACCATCCGCGCCATTCGCACCGGCCCCGCAGGATAGAACACTCCTCCCTCTACTGCCGTTTTGGGAGTTCGGAAGAAATTGGGATCAGAAAGGATCACACGGTCTGCCTCTACGTCATCCATAAAAGCATCAACTAGCACTTCACGTGCCATCTCAGATGCAGGAGCGGTTGCCATCGCGTTAAGCGTTTCGCGCAAAATACCACGATACCGACCATGGCCCGGAACCATCACCCCTCTCGCCGCAAACTCCTCTGCATTTCGTAAAAGACACTTCATCAGCCGGTCTTCTTCCGTAAAATGCACACCCACATGTAGGACCAGTTTCATCACTCTACCGCCATTTGTTTCCATTTCTGTATAACGCTCAGGGGGCGCTGTGTAAAACATGCAAAAGAATGATAATTTCCTCTTGCGCCATCTGAATATTGGCTTTAGAGACGCCCGCAGTGCCCCTATAGCTCAGCTGGTAGAGCAATTGATTTGTAATCAATAGGTCCGCGGTTCGAGTCCGTGTGGGGGCACCATTTCAACATCCAGATTTATCCAAAGACATCCGATAAGACCTTTGTTATATAGGTTTCATCAAGGTCGTTCGTCCGATGCTGCTTTATGACATCCAGCACCGTACCCCCTGATTGGGGGTATATTTGGGGGTACGATAGAATCTGAAAAAAGAGCGTACCCCCACTATGCCTTTAAGCGACATCAAGATCAGAAACCTGAAAACAGAAGCAAAGCCCTACAAGGTCGCCGATTTTGAAGGCCTCTTCATTCTTGTCAAAACAAGCGGTTCCAAGTCTTGGCGCTTCAAGTACCGCTTGGGTGGCAAGGAGAAATTGTTCGTTATTGGTGACTACCCCGCTCATAGCCTAGCACAGGCCCGCAAAGCGCGTGACGCAGCCAAAGCACTTTTAGCGCAAGGCATCGACCCCAATGAAGCCAAGCAGGAAGATAAACGGATTCTGGAAGCCGCCAAAGGTGAGACATTCATCAAGCTAGGGCAGGCTTTTCTTGCCAAGCAACACAAAGAAGGAAAGTCCAAAGCAACTTTGGACAAGACAGAGTATCACCTTAAACTCGCGAACCAAGACTTCGGGCAAAAGCCGATCACCGAAATTACTGCCCCTATGATTCTGAAAACCCTTCGCAAAGTGGAAGCCAAGGGCAACTACGAGACTGCGCACCGATTGCGCGCTCGTATTGGTTCCATATTTAGGTACGCGGTTGCTAGTGGAGTAGCCGAGATTGACCCAACCTACGCCCTACGGGACGCATTGATCCGCCCTACCCGTGTTCACCGCGCAGCCATCACGGACCCAAAGGCGCTGGGCCAGCTGATGCGTGAGATCGCACAGTTTGATGGGCAAGCCACCACCCGCATCGGTTTGCAGCTACTGGCAATGCTCGCCCAGCGCCCCGGAGAGATACGTAGTGCTAAATGGGCGGAAATCGACTTTGCCAACAAAATATGGGCAATCCCTGCCGAAAAGATGAAGATGCGTCGCGATCACCTTGTTCCCCTGCCCGACCAAGCTATGATGTTGTTAGATGAGTTGCGCAGAATGAATGGCAACGGTGAGTACCTTTTCCCTTCATTGCGCACGTGGAAACGGCCAATGTCGGAGAATACCCTCAACGCCGCATTGCGCAGAATGGGTTATGCTGGCGACGAGATGACAGCACACGGATTTAGAGCAAGTTTTTCAACTCTGGCAAATGAAAGCGGCCTTTGGCACGCTGACGCAATTGAGCGTGCATTAGCCCATGTAGAGAAGAACGAGGTTCGTCGGGCATACGCACGGGGGGAGCATTGGGATGAACGCGTTCGCCTCGCAAATTGGTGGGCTGACTACATTGACGAAATTAGGACGCAAACATGACGACCCCAAACACCAAGGCAATCTTGATGAAAGAGATCGTAGATGATGCTTTAGGCGATATAGCCGACTGGAAGAAGCCAAAGTCGGAAAAGTCGATTGGCCCTCAGTTCCCAAAACTTGCAGACGCGTTTCACGCAGACATCCAAGCCATAAAACAAGAGCTTTATGTAATGCTGGAACCTTGGCCAGCAGAAGAGCTGAGCAAGCGCTTTCAAGAAAAAAGCTACAATGGTCAAAGGCTGCTTCGTGACCCAGAGGGCACTAGCTTTGAGGCAGTTAATAAAATCCGGATGCTTAAAGCAAGAGAGCCAGCATGGTTCATATCAGGCTGGCATGTCAAAGCGGTGGAAATTGATGCCTCCCATTGGAGAGCGTTTACAGGTTGCAACTTGCCTGAACTGACACTCCTAAGCGTTGGGATTGATCCACGAAAAGTAAACTTTGATGCACTTTTCAAGAGGTACGGACATACAACCCCTCAAGACCAGATGCTCCAATTTATCGAAGATCAGTATGAAGCGATTGCCAATGG
Organism: Sulfitobacter undariae; assembly: GCF_014196805.1. Taxonomy (GTDB): domain Bacteria; phylum Pseudomonadota; class Alphaproteobacteria; order Rhodobacterales; family Rhodobacteraceae; genus Sulfitobacter; species Sulfitobacter undariae. The sequence goes on from NZ_JACIEI010000007.1 coordinate 141,938, forward strand.
CCTAGGCGTTGATCCCGATGATGAGGAGAGAAAACACGATTTGCTTACATTCTATACATGGGTGAAGCAGGTTAAGTTCAAAATTGATGCGAGATTTCGCGCCTTACTTCGAGACAAGTTTTCGGACGAACCGGATATAGCCCCCCCAACAATCCCCATGGTCACTGTTCGAAACAACACACCCCTGCACAAAAGCACCTATAAGCACCATGCAATTCTAATCTACTCAATGGCCGTGGAGAAATATGGCCTAAAAGGCCTGCCCGATGTCGGACGCGTTGCGAAGAAAATCCAGCATGACGCGGAGCTTCAAGGCCACCGCCCAGCGATACGCCCGATCAAGTTACTTTTAACAAAGGGAATTGAGTTATCCGCACCCCATGACGAGCACTAAATTTACCGAAAAGAACTCAAATCCCCACTTATCGTTTAAATACAAAGGGAGAATATTCAGCTTTTGAATACCCCGAATGATAAACGACGCAGGCAAACTTGATCATACCTTAGCAAACGAAGATGTATCATGTTGAGCTACGCACCATTTCCACAAGACGATTTCGTCCGTCTATCTCAAATACTCGCCCCTACAGGCCCAATTCCCGTCTCAAAATCCACGTGGTGGCAGGGCGTAAAAGATGGGCGCGTCCCACAGCCCCAGAAACTTGGCCCGCGCACTACAGTTTGGAAGGCGGAAGACATCCGGTCATTGTTCGAGGCTCACTCCCATGAGTAAGCGCGCGGACCCTATGGCCGTGAAAGCGGCCCTCACCTACGAGATAAAGGACGCAGCCAAAACGCTAGGCGTTTCTGTATCGACCATCTGCAACTGGATTAAAGACGGTTTGCCTGTAATGGCATCGCAGAAACCGTTTCTAATTTCGGGCGCGGAGCTGCGCGCCTAGCTTGACGAGAGTCTACTAAGCTGTAGGTGGCGTCGAAAAATCTCGTTTACTGGGTTCTTATTATCCGTTTTCCAAATCATTCTAATTTCGTGCTGCGCCTTTGGTTCTTCGATTTCGATATAGACCAGATCTGCCATTCTTGAACGAGACAGAGACCGTGGCACCAGTGAAACTCCCATGCCCTGAGCTACCAGTGCGATGACAGTGAACCAATGTTGAACGCGATAGTGCTCATATGGGTCAACTTCTGCGGCGCGTAACAGGCCTACAATATGATCGTGGTAATGGGCCGCAAATTCACGTGCAAAAACCAAAACCTTTTCACCCGCCATTTCTGAAATGGAAATCCGGCTGCGCTCCGCCAGACGGTGATTACGTGGGACGCAGCAAACCAACCGTTCCGTTTCTACCAGATGGGATTGTAAATCATCAGGGAGTGGAACCGAATGGATAAACCCCACATCGATCTTGCCTTGTGTCAGGTGATCAATTTGACGGTTGGTATTCATTTCATGAAGGTCGAGTTTTGCAGCGGGGTATGCTTCCTCAAAGCTGTGCAGGGTGCGTGGCAAGTGGCGGAAAAGCATCGATGGGACGAACGATACAGCAAGCGTACCAGATGTTCCTTTAGACTTTTGCTCAGCAAGGGCGCGTGCAGCGTCTAGCTGGCCCAGAATACGCGCGCAGTGCTCTGCAAAGACAGCGCCCGCAGGCGTAAGGCGCACCGCTTTCCTGCCTCGATCTAGCAACAAAAAACCCAAGTTCTCTTCGAGTTGCTTCATACTAACGCTCAAAGGGGGTTGGGAGATGTTCAAGCGAGCAGCTGCGCGACCAAAGTGAAGCTCCTTACTAAGCACGAGAAACTGCTGAAGTTGTCGAAATGTAATAGCCACACCGGTCCAATCATATGGTTTTTGCAATCGCATAATACATTAATGGTATTTGAATTGGAATGATTGATGCCCCACCATCACAGGACGCTCACAACGAACACACTATCGCTGAGTGCAATCAACTGACTTCAAGAGGACCAGTCATGCCACTGCAAATTCATAAGAACATTCCCGACAGCGCAGGCATGAACGCTTTTGCAGCTGATCCCGCCTTACAGCACCTTGCATGGTTATATCTGATGGAGGAGGACCGCGCCTCTTTGACACCTGAGCTCGAGCGCATGGGGGATGTAGTCGGTAGATATTTGGAAGAGTTAGCTTTAACCGCCGACAAAAACCCTCCAACCTTGCAAATTCGTGCCCGCAACGGGGCTGAATTAGAAAAGGTCCACAAACACCCTTCATACGTTGAACTTGAGCGCTACGCGTTTGGAGAGTTTGGCCTTGCGGCCATGTCTCATCGTGCCGGCGTCTTTGGCGCGCAACATAAACTCCCGCCAATGATCAAATACGCGCTAGTATTTCTCTTTGTGCAAGCAGAATTTGGCTTGTGTTGCCCCTTGTCGATGACTGATTCCCTAACACGGACACTGGTAAAATTCGGCTCAAAAGAGTTGATCGACCAATACTTTGACCGCCTGACCAGCCAAGATATGGACGAATTGTTCCAAGGGTCGATGTTTATGACCGAACAAGTGGCCGGCTCGGACGTCGGCGCTATTGAGACAACTGCGAAGTTGGTTGACGGTGAATGGAAGCTATTTGGTGACAAATGGTTCTGCTCCAATCCCGATGCAGGACTTGGCATGGTTTTGGCACGCCCTGAAGGGGGAGAAGCAGGCACTGGCGGACTGTCACTGTTCTTGTTACCGCGCAACTTGCCGGACGGTACGAAAAACAATTATCGTATTCTTCGCCTAAAAGAAAAAATGGGCACAAAGTCTATGGCGAGCGGCGAAATCTCGATTGAAGGCGCTACTGCCTATTTGGTGGGAGATCCGGGCCAAGGATTCAAACAGATGACTGACATGATCAACATGTCACGTCTGGCAAATGGTGTGCGTTCTGCCGGCTTGATGCGGCGAGCAGTGTCCGAGGCGCTGTTCATCTCGAAAAACCGTACTGCATTCGGGAAGCGTTTGATTGATCTGCCACTGATGCGCCGCCAGTTAATGAAGATGTTGGTGACAGCCGAGCAAGGTCGCTCGATGGTGTTTCACACAGCACGTATTCTACAAGCGTCGGATGCCGGGGATGCAGAGCAAGCAAAAGTGCTGCGCATCATGACGCCGCTAATCAAGTTTCGTACTTGTCGAGACGCACGCAAAGTCGCGGGCGACGGCATGGAGGTGCGCGGTGGCTGCGGCTATATTGAGGAATGGTCGGATGCACGCGTGCTGCGAGACTCGCACTTGGGGTCTATCTGGGAAGGTACAAGCAACATTGTTGCATTGGACGTAGCCCGGGCTGTACGTCGCGCAGGCGCTTTGGGTGCCTTACGGGATTACGTGGAGAAATTGTTGCGCGAAGCGGCTGACCAAGGTCACGATATAGAAGAAATCTCTACGGCGTTTACGCGTGCGGCTGACTTACTGGAAACTGTGGCCAACGATCGTGCTCTTGAAGCAGATGTGCGCGTTGCCGCAAGCGCAGTTTATAATGCAACGTCGGCAGCGATCATGCTTTGGGAAGACGCACAGTTGTCTGGGCGCGACGGATACAATGGCGACCGCAAAACGCTTGCTCGGGCAGTAGTCGCCCACAAACTAGCCACACGTGATCCACTCGCCCCCAGCGCCACGCAGGCGATGAGCGAGCAAGATGTAGCCGAACTTTTGGACCGCGCCTTGGCAGACGCACAAATTGGTACAGCACAATGAATGTCGCAAACACGGGCGCATTGCAGGGGTTGAAGGTTATCGATTTATCAAGGGTCTTAGGTGGACCGTTTGCAGGGCAAATCCTTGGGGACCATGGCGCTGACGTGATCAAGGTCGAGCCCCCCGCTGGGGATGAGACACGTGAATGGGGGCCGCCCTTCCAAGAGGAAACGGCATCGTATTTCCTCGGCCTGAATCGCAACAAACGGGCCTTGGCGCTGGATTTACGCCAAGGCGAGGGCCGTGCTGTGCTGTTGCGCTTACTGGAAGACGCGGATGTACTGCTGGAGAATTTCAAAACTGGTACGATGGAAAAATGGGGCATCGGCTATGATGCCCTTTCAGCGCGCTTTCCAAAGCTGATCCATTGCAGGGTCAGCGGCTTTGGCGCTGACGGCCCCATGGGCGGAATGCCAGGCTATGATGCGATTTTGCAAGCCATGGGCGGCATCATGAGCGTGAATGGCTCCGAGGAAAGTGGCCCCACGCGGGTTGGCCTACCGGTTGTTGATATGGTGACAGGGCTGAATGCGGTTCAAGGCATTCTGCTGGCGCTTTACCACAGGCACACCTCGGGGGTGGGGCAGTTCGTTGAAGCAGCTTTGTTTGATAGCGCGCTCTCATTGTTGCATCCGCATGCCGCCAATTATGCGCTGTCGGGTAAAACACCACAAAGGACGGGCAATGATCACCCCAATATCGCCCCCTATTCCACCTATGCCACGGGTGGCCGTCCTATTTATTTGTCGGTTGGAAATGACCGGCAGTTTGCACGGCTGTGTGATCTAATCGGAGCACCTGAAATCGCCTTAGACCCTCGGTTTATTTCAAATGGAGAGAGGTTAAAAAACCGCGCGGATTTACGTATTACACTGGAGGACGCACTGGCTGGATTTGACGGGAGCGATCTGGCCCAGACATTGATCAATGCAGGCGTTCCGGCCGGCCCTGTTCTGGATGTGAGCGAAGCACTGGCGCATCCGCATACCGAGCATCGTGAAATGACTATAGGCATCGGCGACTACAGCGGATTAGGAGCGCCAATAAAGGCCACGGCAACACCAGCAAGCTACCGCCGTAAACCACCGAAATTTGCGGAACACCGGGATGAAATTTTGGCAGAAGCCGGATTTTCAAAAGAGACTATCGCGGATCTAACTGCACAGGGAATAACACCAGATAAGCGACGCATTTAGGGATCGCGAAGATACGACTGACTAAATTAAATTCCATGGGAGGAACACATATGACTTTTAAATTTACTGCTGCACTTGGTGCGGCCGCAATGGCGCTGGCCAGCGCCCTGCCCGCGACGGCCCAAGAAACAGAGCTGCCGCGCTCAATGCTTTGGTCAACCTATGATGTTGGATCAAGTGGCTATGTTGAAGCCTCTGCCGTGGCTGATGCATTTGGCAAGGAATTCGGCACCCGCGTGCGGATTATGCCATCGGGTACGTCTATTGGGCGATTGCTACCGCTCAAGACAGGGCGTGTGCAATATGGGTGGTTGGCAAACGAAGTCTATTTCGCAACCGAAGCACTGTATGACTTCGAAGTACAGGAATGGGGCCCTCAAGATCTCCGTATCGTATCAGGTCGGCCATCAACTTTCGGCATGGCGATTGCAACGGATAGCGGCATCAAAACCATCGCTGACATCCGAGGAAAACGCGTCCCAAAAATCAAGGCGAACCCGTCGATTAATATCAAAGTCGAAGCCATGCTCGCCTTTGCAGGCTTGACTTGGGACGATGTAGAAGTTGTCGAAGTTCCCTCTTATGGAGCTGCGTTGCGCGCCGTTGTTGATGGGCAAGCAGACGTTGCCGGAACGACGCCAACAGCAGCAACGCTCTATGAACTGGAAGGCTCTTCACGTGGACTAAGCTGGGCTCCTCTACCCAAAGATAATGCCGAAGGTTGGGATGCCATTGGAAACGTTGCCAGCTTCTTCGCACCGACCACTGCAACCAGTGGCGCAGGTATTTCTGCGGAAAACCCCGCAGAGATTTTCGCTGTACGCTATCCGATGATCACCGTTTACGCAGATTCAGATGAAGACGAAGTTTATACCTTTCTCAAAGCGCTGGATGCTACCTTTGACATCTACAAAGGCGCGACATCCGCCATGCCGGGATGGGCATTGGCAAAAGCAGGGACAACCCCGCAAGATGCGCCCTTTCACCCTGGTGCGATCCGCTATTTGAAAGAGATCAACGTTTGGACCGATGGAGATCAAGCGTGGAATGATGCGCGATTGGCTCGTATGGAAGCGGTACAAAAGGCTTGGGATGAAGCGACCGAAACCGCGATGGATCAAAATATCTCATCCGCTGACTGGCCCGCATTCTGGACGGCCCAACGCGCTGAAAAGCTGAAGTAGCCTTTTGCTACCCGTCCCTCGCGTGGTTTCATGCGAGGGGCTATTTCCTTCAGTCAGAGGTATTGTGAATGTCTAATTCAGTTGAAAACGCTACACCGCGCCTACATGGCGCCTCACGCCTCGCCGTTGGTGCACTCGGTGTCATCGGACTATTCGGCATCGTCTTGCAAACGTTTAACATTCCGCTACTGGGTGTCTTTCCCCTCTTATCCAACAGATACTACTATCTGTTAATCGCTGTTTTTCTGGCGGCTGCATTTTTACTGCTGCCTGCACGCAGCAACGATAGTTTGGCACCTGTGAGCCCTGTCGATTGGGTACTTGCCGGGCTTTCCTTGGCCTGCGCAGGGTATCTGGGTGTCAATGCCGAGTTAATCATCACGCAGGGTTGGGATGTAGTTGCGCCTACAATACCTGCTGTGGTCTCAATCTTGGTTGTCTTATTGTCTCTTGAGGCGTTGCGCCGTTCTGGAGGGATATTGCTATTGATCATTTGCGGTTTTTTCGCAAGCTACCCCCTGTTTGCTGACTACATGCCCGGTTTTTTATGGGGGCCATCCCTTAGCGTGACCGAAACCGCTGCCGCGCATGTAATGGGGATGGAAAGCCTCATCGGCATCCCTCTCCGAGTAGTTGCGGATGCATTGGTGGGGTTTATTATCTTTGGCGCAGTACTAAACGCCATTGGTGGTGCGCGCTTCTTTATGGAATTGTCCATGGCCTTGATGGGGCGTCGGCGGGGCGGTTCTGCTAAGGTCGCGATTGTATCTAGCGCACTCTTCGGCTCCCTGTCTGGGTCGGTAATCTCAAATGTTCTGTCCACAGGGCGAATGACCATTTCCTCAATGAAGCGGTCAGGGTATCCCCCGCAATATGCTGGCGCGGTTGAAGCATGTGCCTCTACCGGCGGGACCCTTATGCCACCTGTCATGGGCGCTGTAGCCTTTATTATGGCCTCATTCCTTGATGTTTCCTACACCACAATCGTTATCGCTGCGATTGTTCCATCTGTTCTGTACTATCTCGCCCTGTTGTTACAGGTCGACCTTTTTGCTGCACGCAACAATATCGTGACACCGGCAGATCAGGAAATTCCTGTTTTGCGGGCCGTCATTGGCCAAGGCTGGCACCATCTTGTGTCGCTATTTGGACTGGTCGCTTTATTGTTTATGGTTAGCCCTGCACGGGCAGCCTACTATGCCACAGGCCTTATGTTACTCGTCTCGCTCATACGATACCGGCAAATCCCAAGGTTCGATGCGGCGCAGTCTCTGGTTGAAGGTGTCACCCGTGACATAGCTTATCTAATAGCCACTCTCTGCGGCATCGGTCTGGTTGTCGGGTCTCTGGCAATCACAGGCGTTGGTGGCGCTTTCTCAAGGGAGCTTGTTCAATATGGCGGCGAAAACACGCTACTGTTATTAATACTCGGCGCGATCACCAGCTTTGTATTAGGCATGGGGATGACCGTGTCTGCCTGCTACATATTTTTGGCAACCGTTTTGGCACCTGCATTGGTGAAACTGGGTTTATCCCCCATTGGGTCACACTTGTTTGTTCTCTATTGGGGAATGCTATCATACATCACCCCGCCTGTCGCACTCGCGTCAATCACGGCTGCTCAGATAGCTGGAGCCAAGGGTATGGCAACTGGGTTCACCTCAATGCGGCTAGGTGCTGCACTGTTTATTCTGCCTTTTGTATTCGTCTATGAACCCGCACTACTGCTGCAGGGAGGGGACGTTGTTGTTACCATATTTGCAATTAGTACTGCGGTTATGGCACTAACTGCGCTGTCTTGCGCTCTTGAGGGTTATTTCTACGGAATTGGTTCTATTTCAAAGTTAGAACGACTTGTCGTTGGAGTTGGTTCCATAGGCTTAATGATCCCAGATCGGATGTACGAGCTTGGTGGGCTGGTGATCGTTGTACTTGGGGCAGGCATCGCACAGATGAGGCGCAGGGCTATTCAGAAGCGAGCTGGCAACGGATCACCTGATTAACTACTAGATTGTCTAACAAAGGAAGAATTTTGTTATAAAAGGCCCAGCCTGATCCCCGCTACAGGTCCGCGCCGCCAAATGCACAGGGTTATATAACTTTTTTGGTGTTTGCTTCGACGAATTCGTACAAGCACAATGCGACAACACAAAATCAACTGACCAGCGCGATGTCGTTTGTCTCAGTGTGAGTATTGCCACATGAGCCTGTATATAGCCCCCCACCCCCCCCCCAAGGTCACTGTTCAAAGCAACACACCCCTGTACAAAACCACCTATAAGCACCATGCAATTCTAATCTACCCAAAGGCCGTGGAGAAATATGGCCTAAAAGGCCTGCCCGATGTCGGACGCGTTGCGAAGAAAATCCAGCATGATGCGGAGCTTCAAGGCCACCGCCCAGCGATACGCCCGATCAAGTTACTTTTAACAAAGGGAATTGAGTTATCCGCACCCCATGACGAGCACTAAATTTACCGAAAAGAACTCAAATCCCCACTTATCGTTTAAATACAAAGGGATAAAATTCAGCTTTTGAATACCCCGAATGATAAACGACGCAGGCAAACTTGATCATACCTTAGCAAACGAGGATGTATCATGTTGAGCAACGCACCATTTCCACAAGACGGTTTCGTCCGTCTATCTCAAATACTCGCCCCTACAGGCCCTATTCCCGTCTCAAAATCCACGTGGTGGCAGGGCGTAAAAGATGGGCGCTTCCCACAGCCCCAGAAACTTGGCCCGCGCACTACAGTTTGGAAGGCGGAAGACATCCGTGCCCTATTTGACGGGAATACTGACGACGATGGTCAGTAGGTACGCCATGAGCCGATCTTACTCCCCAAGCACCCTTAAGAAAAACAGAGTATATTCGATCCAAGACCTAGAGCGAATATACTCTGTCTCTGCAAATACGGTCACCAATTGGACCAAACAGGGTTTGCAAAAATCTGACAAGAAACAGCCGCATCTTTTTAGAGGTGCTGTTGTGAACGCCTTTCACAAGCAGCGGCGAGCGCGTACGAGAATCCACCTTCGCCCCGGTGAGGTAAAATGCACAGGCTGTAAGCTTGCTGTACTCCTCGAGATCGACACTCTCTCAGAGCGGGTCGTCGGCAAGGGCACCCACATGTGTTTTGGGAGTTGCCCAGAGTGCGGAGCGCATGTCCAAAAGATCACTTCACAGGCCGACAGGGACTATTTCGACGCCTTACGGAATCCCAACACCACCGACGACTCCCTACACGAAGAGATTCAAGAAGACCTCGGTGGTATTGGGAAAGATCAGGAAACCCATCCTCCCGTGGTTTGGACAGCTAACGACCGCTTGATTTATAAATGGCAGAATTACGCTGGGCGGTACGACGAGAAAACCGTAGACCGCCACCTCAGCGCCATTCGGTTACTGGAAGAAACATTAAATGGTAAAGCTTATGATCAGCTAACCAACCACGATATTGGATTGATGCGAGAGCAACTGAAGCAATCTCTACTTGCAGCAAATGAACTACAAAGATCGAAATCCACCGTTGCTCATACGGCATCACACCTGACAGCTTTCCTTCAATGGTTGCTGAAACAAGATGGTTACAAGCGGTTGCCTAGCGACCTACCAGATTACCTGAAACTGCCCAAGTCGGTATATTCCGCTTCATTAAGTAGGAAGGACAAAGACTATCCCACGGTAAAGGAGGCGGAAGCATTGTTGCTAGAGATGCCAATTCAGAATCTTAAGGACCATCGGTCGAAAGCAATCTTTGCCATGGCCTTCCTTTGTGGATTGCGCGCGGATACCCTTGCCTCACTGAGAATCTGCCATTTTGACCCAGCAAAAGAGCTGATAATTCAGGATGCCTCAATCGTTCGAGCAAAAAACGGGAAAAGCCTAAACGTGAACTGGTTCCCCATTCCCAAGACATTTAGCAACACGGTGGACCTGTCGCGGTTTGATGCCGCTCCTTTGATAGCATTTACTGTAACAAAGGAGATAAACTATGGGACTGAAACGGACGGACGAATTTCGC
>NZ_JACIEI010000008.1 GCF_014196805.1 Sulfitobacter undariae
TGACAAACACGATGGCCGCGACCTCGGAGAGAACCATGACCCCGAACGGACAGATCGCAATCCCGCTTGACAAGGCCGCAAACAGAGAACCGTTTGTCCGGACAGTTGCGTGAATGAAACACCATCGCGATACCCGAGATCACGTAGTGACGTGTTCCGGATCAACGCCTCTTGCGTTGCAATGGACGTGGCAGCTGATGGCGTATAGCCGTCCGTGACCGCAGGTGCGGTTTGGGCATGCGCAGTGAAGGCGAACGCACCAATGGAAGCTGTTAATATCAAGACGTTTTTCATAAGGGTTAATACTGCTCTTCCAATTGGGTCGCTATGGACCGAGTTTGCTCAACAATTGTTTCTATTTCTTTTATTTCGGTATCTGACAAAGGTTGTCTGGCAGCATCCACACGTTCGGCTATCGCCAAGCCTTTGCGTATCGAGCTCTCAATCCCTTCCAGCTCCAACATGGCGGAATTTCCAGCCATATCGTGTAGTAGGCGGTGTATGTGCCGTGTTTGTGTTTCGCCAGAATCCGGCTGAGGCGTTGATCTCATCGCCTCCAGAATGGCATCCAAACGTCCGTTCAAGCTGTGCACAAAGCGCCTGCGCGTCTGCGCGACTTTGTCATCGTATGTGGGGTTTTCAGGCAGATCGGTCATAGCTTTTCCGTATGGTTGGCAATTGAGTGCAATTTTGCACCAAACAGTGGTGCCGATATTTTGAACTAACGAAACCAACGTGCTTCTCCAGATGAGGGTTCAGGAGGCGCACTACAAAAAACTACAATACGGGCCAGCTGTAATGGAAACGGCCAGACCACAAAACAACCCTAGAGGGAAAATATGGCTGAAGCAACTAAACAGCAGATGGGAATTTTGGACAAAACTGTGCTGACATAGGATTGAACGATCGCTGGGGGGGAATGTCGCAAAGTTTTGGATTTCAGTTGCGTTGTTGAGCGTGGCGAGCAAGGTCAGGTACTTTCCCGCAGTTCGCAGCACTCTCTGGATAAGTGCATCCAGCTAAACAGCTTTCTCAAACTGGCGGAAATTTTGCGACACTAGCCTGTGACATACGTTTGAAAAACATTCGCATTATCGCACTCATCAAACATTTCAAGTGCTTGCGGGAAATAAATTCACTGAAGGTTTTTGCGGTTACTTGGTAAAATCAGGCCGAAAGGCACTTCAGCTATCGGGCTTCCCTATCAGGAGCAGGTCTTATCAGACCATCTATACCTGATAGGGAGAGTGCTACAGTATCTTGGCAATAGGGTGCAATTCCCGACCGTAAATTGGTTTCATGACACAAACAACTCATCATATCGCTTCCCGGCTGATACGGACCGCCTGAACTGGCAAAAATCGGTGCATCGACGTGCGCCGAATCCGAAAGACCCGTGAGAAAGCGATACTTGTGTTTAATTTCCCCAAAGGCCAATCATGCACTAACTTTCAATTTGGACCACTCAAGTGGGGCTGCTCAGTTTTGACTTTGCCGAAACTTCGTTCCGTCGAATTTCTTGATGACGATCTCTATCGTGATGTGCGAACTACCGGACATTTCCAGCGAACTGTGTTTGGAGATTTGAAGACGAACGGTGTGAAAGTCTGGGTTCATTGGATTTCTTGGACAGAAGACTACCCGCCTCCAGCTTACAATGGACGGTCATGGCGCTTACCTCAAGGCCGTTACAGACGCTTTCTCAGGCGATGTAGACTACGCGCGATGCTGATTAAGCACTACGGCAATCCTACAGGCACAAAAGACCACGAGCTGAATGCACAAGCGTGACAAAAGAGGCAATCTTTGGCAACCCGATCATGGAAGATGTTGGCACGTCCCACATTGAACGCCAGAATCTGACAATGCGTATGGGTATGCGCCGTTTTACTCGCCTTACGAACGTCTTTTCTAAGAAGGCGGAGAACCACGCATACGCCGTTGCGCTTCATTTCATGCACTACAATTTTGTTCGCACACACAAGACGCTTCGTATGACGCCAGCAATGGCCGCTGGTTTGGTTGAAAGCCCTTGGGAAGTTGAAGTGGTTGAGGAGGCAGAGGACTCCACACCAAAGAAGCGTGGCCCTTACAAACCGCGTGCGAAAAAAGATAATTCAAAGTGATTCACTACCGTCAGAGGAGGCTTACTATGTAAACCTGAGCGCGCTCGATAAAGTTGCTTGAGAATAACTAAACAGTCTGCGGTAAAACTGGGGCGGTGCACCCTAAGCATCTATACGCAAGTAACATCCTTTTTGTGAAAACAGAACTTGTTGGGAAAATGACAGTACTTTTCGGGTAGGTTCCATTTTCACACGTTGAAAAGCTACAAGAAAGCTCTCTTCCTGTTCGCCTGTTTTCCAAAAGTCTGGGTTTTTAGGGAAAACGTCAACGTTTCATAAAACTGTGACAGTCGGACGTTAAAAGGTCCACTACCGCTTGTTTTTGACCATCTTGTGGTGAATCCGAGCATTTAGAATACCATCACAGACTCAAATAGGAAAATGTTGACGATGAAATTCTCAAAATCCAGCCTCACCCGCCGCAGATTGCTCGCTTCAGGTATGGCAGCGCCTTTCGTAAGTGCGATACCGGGTCTTCTCACGCCAGCACGCGCGAGTGAAACAACCAAGATCCAGTTTATGTATCCGGTAGGCGCGTCTGGTGACATCAACACCATCATTTCCGGAATGATCACGGAATTTAACGAAACCCATGACGGTGTTGAAGTCGAAGCGATCTATTCAGGGTCATATGATAACACCGAGCAAAAAGTGATTACATCTCTTGGTGTGGGAGAACCGCCGTCATTGTGGTTGCCGATCAATTCTGCGCTGCAAACCTTTCTTGGGCTTGATGCGATTGAGGATCTCACCGAACAAGCGAAATCCGACGATATTTATGATGACTTTATCAGCGGCTTCATTGACACAACCGTGTCGGAAGATCGCCTTTACGGGCTTTCTTTCCAAGCGTCGACGCCCGTTCTTTATTACAATAAAGACGCCTTCGCAGAGCGTGGCATTGAAAACGCGCCAGTCACTTGGGACGATTTGCTAGAAACTGCAAAAGCTCTGACTATCCGTGATGGTGACGCGCTTAAACGTTGGGGCCTGATCATCGGTGGCGGCTGGCATGACTGGATGTTCGAAGCTTATTGCCGTCAAAACGGTCTTGTGCCATGGGAAAAGGACAAGGTTCTGTGGGATCGTCCAGAAGCAGTTGAAGCACTGAATTTCTGGAAAACGATGGTTGATGCGGGCTGTATGCCAAAAGCGTCAACATGGCAGGGGGCAGCAAACGACTTTATGGCGGGCACGACCGCGATGCTGTACCACTCAACCGGCTCGTTGACGAACCTGCGCAAGTCCTCTCCGTTTGAGGTTGGCGTGGCTTTCATGCCCAAGAAAAAGACATTCGGTGCAGCCCAAGGCGGTGGTCCGATCATGATCGCCAAGAAACAGTCAGACGCTAAAAAAGAGGCCGCTTGGACCTTTGCGCGCTGGATGACCAACACGCAAAACCAAGCTGCGTGGGGCGAAGCCACCGGTTATCTTGCCGTGCGCAAATCGTCATGGGAGCAACCAGAGATGCAAGCCTATCTTAAAGAAGTGCCACAAGCCAAAGTCGCACTGGATCAGGCCGCCTACTCGGGCGCATTTCTTCAGGTTCCTGCCTATTCCCGTGCCCGCGATGTGTTGAAAAGCGCGATCGACCGGACGTTGGAGGGTGAAGTTGCCGCTGAAGCCGCTTTGACTGACGCGACAGCAGAAGTGAACCGCGAGATCACGCGCGTTCTGCGCCGCCAGAAAGGCTAACCAACGCAATATTGAATGACGCGGCGACTTTGCCGCGTCATTCTTTTTAAGAAGGCTTCCCATGTCCAAGACCTTTGCCCGGGCACGTAGAAACGAGATGTTTCTGGCGTATGCCTTTCTGCTTCCTTCGCTCGTGTTTCTTGCGACCTTTACCTATTGGCCGATCCTGCGTTCTATCTGGTTCAGCTTGCATGACGTGATGTTGGGCGATCCGGAAATCTATTGGCTTGGGCTTGAAAATTACACCCGCTTGCTTGACGATCGATTGTTCTGGAAAGTGCTTGGAAATACGGCTTTCTATACGTTAACGACAATTCCGATTTCGATAGTCGTGGCTTTGCTTTTGGCTGTGGCGATGGATAGCAAACTGCGCGGCATGGCGATTTACCGTTCGGCCTTTTTCTATCCTGTGATGATACCTTCTGTAGCCGCTGGAATGGTTTGGGTTTTTCTTTATGCCCCAAGCTATGGACCCGTGAACGAGGCGCTGACAACTGTGGGCTTGCCGCGTCTGGATTGGCTCTATGACAGCGATTGGGCAATGCCTGCGCTTGTGATTATGAGCGTGTGGAAATACTCGGGCTATTTCATGCTCATTCTACTCGCGGCGTTAAAGCTGGTGCCTTCCGATCTATACGAAGCGGCCAGACTTGATGGTGTCAACGCATGGCATCGCCTGATTCATATAACGATCCCGTTGGTATCACCCACGCTTTATTTTGTGATCATCATCGGAACGCTGCACAGCTATCAGGTCTTTGACTACGTCTATATCATGACACAGGGCGGCCCCGCCGATAGCACCAACGTGTTGACCTTTTACATATATCAAACGGGATTCCAGTATCAGGATATCGGGTACGCTTCGGCACTCGCCAATGCGTTGCTTTTCTTTGTTCTGGGCCTGATCGGCCTTGTGGCAGTGACTTTGGGCCGCAAGGTTCACTACCTCGGAGAGCGTTGATGACCACTACAACCCAAACCGAACTTCCCAACTCGCCCAAGCGTTTCAACTGGCCGCGATTTCTACGGGATCATTGGTTGCATGTTGTCATGATACCTTTGGCAGCGCTTTGGCTTAGCCCGATGATCTGGATTCTATTGACCTCGCTAAAGACCGACGTCGAGGTTTTCGATCAGAGCGCGGGTTTCCTGCCTGAAAAGTTGAACTTTTCAAACTATCCCAGCACCTTGTCGGTAGCCCCTTTTGGAACCTATCTAATCAATTCCATCATCGTCACGGGCAGTATTCTGGCGGGTCAGTTGGTCACGATAACGCTGGCGGCATATGCCTTTGCGCGGATGACTTTTCCGTTCAAGAACCTGCTGTTCACGCTGTTCTTGTTGCAGGTGATGTTCCCGATTTATGCAATTTTCCTGACCAATTTTGTGACTTTGCAAGAGATGGGCCTGCTTAACACGCTGTCGGCCATGATCGTGCCGTTCATTGCATCGGGGTACGGCACATTTATGCTGCGCCAGAGTTTTCGGCAGGTGCCTTCCGAACTTTCGGATGCCGCGCGGCTGGATGGTTGCAACCATCTGGAAATTTTATGGCACGTGTTCCTGCCGCTTGTAAAACCGACGCTGATTGCCTTTGCTATCATCTCGGTGGTGACCCATTGGAACGATTATATGTGGCCGCTTCTTGTGACCAATTCCGAGAATGTTCGTACTTTACCGATTGGATTGGGGCTTTTGGCCAAAGCGGATAGCGGGGCTGACTGGCCACGACTGATGGCGGGAACCACTCTTGTCGTATCGCCGTTGCTGCTGCTCTTTATGATCTTCCAGCGCCGTTTCATCGACAGCTTCATGCATACCGGCGTCAAGTAGCGCCACCTACCGGAGACCCAAAATGGCGACCGTTCAACTCACGAACATCTGCAAATCCTACGGCAAAAGCAAAACCGTTCACAACATCAACCTGACGATCGAAGATCGCGAGTTCATGGTCATGGTGGGCCCTTCGGGTTGTGGTAAATCCACGACCTTGCGCATGATCGCGGGGCTCGAAGATATCACCTCGGGTCAGTTATTGATCGACGGTCAGGATGTCACGGACACTCAACCGCAAAAGCGGGACATCGCAATGGTGTTTCAAAGCTATGCCCTTTACCCGCACATGACTGCCTATCGCAATATGGCGTTTGGTCTGCTGAAAACCACGCGTCTGTCCAAGTCCGAGGTTGATACCCGTATCCGTGACGCAGCCGAGATTTTGAGTATCACTGACCTGCTGGATCGCCGCCCCAAGGAACTATCGGGGGGCGAGCGCCAACGTGTCGCCATTGGGCGTGCCTTGGTGCGCAAGCCCAAGGTGTTCCTTTTTGACGAGCCGTTGTCGAATTTGGATGCCAAGCTGCGTAGTCGCATGCGGGGTGAGCTAAAACGGCTTCATAACGAATTGGGGTTAACGGTCATTTATGTCACCCACGACCAGATCGAAGCGATGACGCTTGGTACGCGCGTCGCGATGCTGTCAAAGGGCGCGTTACAACAAGTGGGCGCACCGATGGATATCTATATGAACCCCATCAACACCTTCGTGGCGACCTTTATAGGCAGCCCTGAGATGGCCTTGATCCCGTGTGGAACAACAAATGGCAGGGTCGGTCACGCCAGTTTTACCCGTGATCTTGATATGGGGGGGGATCTCCCGTCAGATGTGTTCATTGGAGTTCGTCCAGAAGAGGTGACCCTTTCCAGGAGTGGGATGGCCCGCGGAAGGGTGGAACGCACCGAATTGATCGGTGCTGAGGCCTTGATAGAAGTGGCTTTGGGGGAAGACCGGATGATTGTGAAATCCCCCGTTTCCGAGGCACCTTCAACCGGAGATGAGGTTGGTCTGGATTTCGATCTTGACCGGTTGCGGTTGTTCAATCGTGGTACCGGTCATGCAATCAGGACTGAACGCTGATCTGCGTACTGTTAATGGGTCAGCACGTTTGTAGCGGTAAGTTGCGACAAGGCATTACCAAGTAGACATGTTACACGGACCGTCTTGGCCTCGGGCGCCCAACCGAAGATGGACTTCAGGCGCATGTTGGCGAGAGGGCGGCCCCGCCGAAGATCTTTTGGCCGGTACTGTCCACCACCAGAAGCATCGGAGTGCGACCATTCGGTCTCAGACCGGTCTAAATGGCGGTATCACTGAATTGTTGACCGGCCTCACTTACCACTTGCCGGATGTGTTCAAGCCGCGACAGCTCCACTTGGAAATTTTCTGCATTCAAGAGCAGGGGCATCCGAGTACTGGCTACGTCCGACTATGCTGCTGGTGCCGCCATGATCGGCTTGAAAATGGCTGTAGAGTGGTCACAAGAATAGTCAGCAACATGATTTGCGGCACTATCGGCAAGTTCAAGCACGGCGGCGATGATGGTATCGACCTCGGCGTCGGTTGCGAGAAAACTGAAGTTCAGGCGGGTAAAACCCGGCTTATCAACCTCGCTTCCTGATAGGATTTGGCGTCGCATTTCTTGCGATGTTTCTTGGTCAATGCCAAGCACCCGATGCACATAGGGGCCGGCACAGGCACAACCGCCTCGTGCCTGAACGCCAAAGTAATCTGACAAAAGGCGTGTGACCAATTGCTGATGCACATAACCACCTTTGCCGTTGCGCAACCGAAGTGAAAAGATCGGCAGCCTTTCGCAGTGGGTGTTTCCTAGGATTTCTATGTTGGGGTGGGCGCGCCATGCCCGCATCCCTCGGTTTAGGGTTTCGCGGTTGCGATTGTTGATAAAGTCCTGAGTGATAACTGCCTTTACAATAAAGCATAGCGCTGCACGGATGTCGCCTATGACATTTGGCGTGCCAGCTTCTTCGCGGGCTTCGACGTTGCCCGAATAGTCATGCGACGCGGGAGAAACAAAGCGCACAGTCCCGCCGCCAGGCAACGTAGGTTTGTCTGAGCGCACCGCGTCATGGCGCAACAGTAAGACGCCGGAGGCTTGCGGCCCTCCCACAAATTTATGGGGCGATAAGACGACGGCATCAATTAGCGCATCCTTTGCGGGGCATAAATCAATCGGTAGATATGGGGCACCACCAGCAAAGTCCCATACCACCGCCGCACCAGCGGCTTTTAGCATGCGGGTGACTGCGGTGACGTCCGTCACAATGCCTGTCACATTGGAAGCCGCCGAGAAGGATCCGATAATGGGGCGGCCTTTTACGCGGGCCAATGTATCTGCAAGAACCGTCATGCACGGCCCACCTGTGGTGGCCTCAGGAACTTCGATGACTTCCGCACCGCTTTCGCGCCATGGCAGAATGTTGGAATGGTGTTCATAAGGTCCAATCAACACGACGGGTGATTGACCCTGCGCCACCATTTCGGGCAAACCTAAAAGGTGGACCAGCCGGTTAATTCCAGCGGTCGCGCCCGAGCCGGTGAAAATCACGGCATGGTCCTTGTTCGCGTTAACTTCGCTGCGGATCACATCCCTCGCTTCACGGCGCAAACGGGTCATAAACCCACCAACATAAGATGCCTCGGTGTGGCTGTTGGCGTAAAAGGGCAGCAATTCCGTAAGAACAAACTCTTCGATCTGGCGAAGCGCACGACCAGAAGCAACGTAGTCTGCATAAAGCAGCTTTTTCGCGCCAAACGGCCCGTCTATGGTTGCGTCATGGCCGATTAAGCCATCGGTTAAATCTTCCACAACTGAAGCTGACAGTAATTGCTTGCGAAAACGGTCGAACAGGCTTTGGTCTGTAGGTGTGGTCATTTTGAACGGGTCCTTCGTGTGCTGTTTGATGTTATAGCCTGTCAGATGGGTAAAATTTCACTTGATTTTGTCATCTTGCACCCAATATTGGGTCATATGATTGAAATGGATGCCATAGACCGCAAAATATTAACCGCTCTTCAAAAAGAGGGTGCTTTGTCGCAACGTGAAGTGGCCGAAAAAGTCGGGCTCTCGCAAAATGCTTGCTGGCGCCGCGTGAAGCGTTTGACTGAAACGGGCGTGATAGAGGGGTATGGTGCCAAACTGAATGCAAAATTGGTGGGGCTCGACCTTACTGTTTTTATGATGATCCGTACCCGTCAGCATAATGAAGCCTGGCAGAAAAATTTCCGCATTCAGGTCGCTACAATCCCGGAGATTGTAGATGTGCATCGGATCGGGGGCGAATGGGATTATCTGATTAAGGTGGTCACATCCTCTATGGAAGGGTACGACCGCGTTTATAAAAACCTGACATCCAAATTGGATCTGGAAACGGTGACAGGTCTTTTTGCGATGGAAACAATTTTGGAAAGCCAGCCCCTGCATCTGCCTTGATGTGTGTACTGTCAGATTTGGCGGTGTAGTCCAGTTGATTGATCCCTTTTGCAAAGGGCCATATAGATGGAATGTGCCAGTGGAGAGAAAAGATTCAGATAAAAATTATTGATCCGCGCGTGTCGCAGTGGGGACTGCCACAATACCAAACCGAGGGCGCGGCCGCTGTTGATCTGTTTGCGTGCGTTGATGACCCGATGTTCATCGAAGCCCAAGCGCCTGCTGTACTTGTTCGGTCTGGTATCGCCATTTCTTTTGGTGACTTGTCGATTGCTGGCCTTGTTTTGCCGCGATCTGGATTGGGCCATAAAAAGGGTCTAATATTGGGGAATACAGTAGGATTGATCGATCCCGATTATAACGGAGAGATATTGATCAGTGTCTGGAACCGCAGCGAAGTGGGGTCCCCTCCTATCGAAATCACCCCCGGCGAGCGGATTGGCCAATTGGCTTTTGTACCGATTGTGCGGCCGTCTTTTGAAGTGGTGGAAGAGTTCACTAATCAGACTATGCGCGGTGACGACGGCTTCGGGTCGACTGGCAGTTAAACTTCATGTAGCGCATTTGAGATGCCTTTTTGCATAGCTGTGTGACGGGGCATGGCCCAGACCAGAACGGAGTGAGCGTATGTTGGTAGTTTTTCTCATCGTTGTCATCTGGGGTCTTGGCGTGGTGTTTCACATCCCGCGTGTACTGCGGTGGCGGCTGATTGGCTTGCTGCTGCTGGGTGTGATTGTGGCTCATTTGATTTTACCTGACGGGAACACGCTACGTACGGCCATTGGGGGCGACGCCGTGCTGTGGATGATTGCCGTGGGGGCAGGTGCGCTGGTGTGGGCCTATTCACAGGTTATAGTAATTTTGCGTAAACGCTCTGGCTTAGAGGCTGAAAAACAATCCATGCCTGCGAACAAGCAAGGCAGTTTTTCCGAGGCCGAGCTAAACCGCTATGCCCGCCATATCGTTTTGCGTGAGGTGGGCGGCGCAGGGCAAAAAGCGCTAAAGAACGCCAAAGTGTTGGTTGTGGGGGCAGGGGGGCTTGGTGCGCCTGCGTTGCAATATCTGGCGGCAGCAGGCGTGGGCACCATCGGCGTGATTGATGCCGACACGGTAGAGAACACCAATCTGCACAGGCAGGTGATCCACAAAGACGCCTCTATTGGCATGGCCAAGGTCTTTTCTGCCCAAGCTGAAATGCAGGCCCAAAACCCTTTTGTCACGGTGCGGCCGTATAATCGCAAGCTGGATGATACAGTCGCGGCTGAGTTGATAGCAGAATATGATCTGGTGCTGGATGGCACCGATAATTTTGAAACGCGTTATCTGGTGAATGCCACCTGTGTGGCCGCTGGTATTCCGTTGATTTCGGGCGCGCTGAGCCAATGGGAAGGGCAGCTTAGCGTGTTTGACCCTGCCCATGGCGCGCCGTGTTATCAGTGTATATTCCCCCAAGCACCCGCGCCGCATCTGGCACCCAGTTGTGCCGAGGCTGGCGTGATCGGGCCGTTGCCCGGTGTGGTAGGTGCGATGATGGCGATGGAAGCGGTCAAAGTGATCACGGGGGCAGGTGCCCCTTTGCGCGGGCAAATGGTGATCTATGATGCGCTTTATGCTGAGAACCGTACCATCCGCATCGCCCCGCGCAGCGACTGTCCGATTTGCGCCTCTAGGCATGCTTAACACGGGGCCAACGCATTGTATCTCCTGTGTCGCGCTCCTAGGTTGAGCACAAAGGAGATCACCGTATGAACATGCTGCTGCAAAACTGGACCACCCCTTTTGGCCTCGCGCCATTTGACCAGATCACCGACAAAGACTTCGCCCCCGCTTTGCAAGAAGCGCTGAGCGCGCATAACGCCGAGATCGCAGCGATCGCAGATAATCCCGCGCCTGCCGATTTCAGCAATACGATTGAGGCGCTGGAATCCGTCGGCCATCTTTTGGATCAGGTTTTGGGGGTGTTTTTCACTGTTGCAGGGGCCGATAGCACACCTGAACGCGAGGCGCTGCAACGTGACTTCTCCCCGATCCTTTCGGCGCATTTCTCGGAGATTTCCAGCAACAAGGCATTGTTTGAACGGGTTGATGCAGTGTGGCAGGCGCGCGATGCGCTAGCGCTGAGTGAAGAGCAAGCGCGTGTTCTGATGCTGACGCACCGTGGCTTTGTGCGTTCAGGCTCTGCGCTGACGGGCGCGCAAGAAGACCGGATGAAAGAGATCAAAAACCGCTTGGCGGTGTTGGGGACAGAGTTCACCCAGAATTTGCTCAGTGATGAGCGTAGCTGGTTCATGAAACTAGGCGAAAATGATCTGCAAGGCCTGCCTGAATTTGTGATCGACGCTGCGCGTGCGGCCGGAGAAGAGAAAGAAGCAGGCAGTCCTGTGGTCACGCTGTCGCGTTCGCTCATTACCCCGTTTTTACAATTCTGCCCACGCCGCGATCTGCGCGAACAGGCGTTTAAAGCTTGGGAAGCACGCGGCGCAAATGGCGGTGAAACAGACAACCGCGCCATTGCGGCCGAAACATTGGCATTGCGCAAGGAACGCGCTGCCTTGTTGGGGTACGATTGCTTTGCTGATTACAAGCTAGAGACAGAAATGGCCAAAACACCTGAGGCGGTGCGCGATTTGTTGATGCAGGTCTGGGAACCCGCCAAGGCGCAGGCAAACGCCGATGCCGACGTGCTGACAGCCATGATGCATGCGGATGGTGTGAACGGCGATCTTGCCCCGTGGGATTGGCGCTATTACGCAGAGAAACGTCGCGCTGCGGAACATGATCTGGATGAAGCAGCGCTTAAACCTTATTTCCAACTTGATCGGATGATCGAGGCGTCATTCTCCTGTGCGACCCGTTTGTTCGGATTAGAGTTCAAGCCGTTGGATGTGCCGCTATACCACGCTGATTGCCGTGCATGGGAAGTAACCCGTAAGGGCGAGCATGTCGCTGTCTTCATCGGTGACTATTTCGCACGCGGTTCTAAGCGCTCTGGCGCGTGGTGTTCGGCTATGCGCGCGCAGGCGAAGTTCCCAAAGGTCCAAGCGCCTGTGGTGATCAACGTTTGCAACTTTGCCAAAGGCGATCCGGCGCTTTTGTCTTATGATGATGCACGCACACTGTTTCATGAATTTGGCCACGCGCTACATCAGATGCTGTCTGATGTGACCTATGAAAGCGTGTCTGGCACGTCAGTTGCACGTGACTTTGTGGAACTGCCCAGCCAGCTTTATGAACACTGGCTGGATGTGCCAGAAGTCTTGGGTGAATTCGCCACACATGCGAAAACGGGTGCGGCAATGCCGAAGGAACTTTTGGACAAAGTTTTGGGCGCAGCCACCTTTGACATGGGGTTTCAGACTGTTGAATATATCTCTTCGGCGCTGGTTGATCTGGCCTTCCATGAAGGTGAGCCGACACAAGATGTGATGGCGAAACAACGTGAGGTTCTAGAAAGCATTGGCATGCCTGCTGCGATCACCATGCGCCATGCGACACCGCAATTTGCGCATGTGTTTTCGGGCGATGGATACTCTAGCGGATACTACAGCTATATGTGGTCGGAGGTTATGGATGCGGATGCATTTGAGGCCTTTGAAGAAGCGGGCGGTGCCTTTGACCCCGATTGTGCCAAGGCGCTGGAGGATAACATCCTATCCACAGGCGGCAGCCGCGACGCGGTAGAGCTTTATGTGGCCTTCCGTGGGCGGTTGCCCGGCGTAGAAGCATTGCTGAAGGGCCGTGGTTTGGTCTCTGCCTAGATAAGTATCGGGGAGCGCCGCGATGCCGCGCTCCCCGATAGGGATCAATACCCCAAAGACCGATCAACGAGGTTGATATATGCCTCACCCGCTTCGCCACGGCGGATGTTTTCGACGATGGATTCACTGGCCGTGATGGCGCGGGTTTCTGCGGCGATATGCGGTGTTACGGTGACTTGGGGATGTGCCCAAAAGGGGTGATCCTGTGGAAGCGGCTCGATCCGGAAAACATCCAAAGTCGCATGGGCAATGTGACCTGTGTCCAAGGCCCCAATCAATGCATCATCATCAATCAAAGGCCCACGGCCCGGATTGATGATGAATGCCCCACGTGGCATTTTCGCAAGCGTTTCGGTGTTGAATAAATCCGTTGTTGCTGGTGTGTCAGGCAGCAAAGTTACTGCAATCTCGGCGCGGCTGAGGGCTTCATCTAGCCCCTTGTTACCGTGAAGGCAGGTCACACCCGCAACATCCTTGGGGCTGCGTGACCAACCCGTGACGCGAAAGCCCAGACCCAGCAGCATTTGCGCGCAGGCGGTGCCTAGCGCACCAAGGCCGAAGATGACAACTTCACGTTCACGCGCCAGAGGCGGCGCTTTGGTGATCCATTTTTGCGCAGGGTTCACGATGTGGGCGTCCATGCCTAAATGATACCGCATGACATGGCCAGTCACCCATTCCACCATGCCAGACGTCAAACCGGGGTCCACCATCCGCGCCAACGGGATTTTTAATGTCTCGTTGCCAGTGATCTTTTCAACACCAGCCCAAAGATTCAGCACTGCCTTGGCGCGGGTGTAGGGGGTGAAATCTTGCAGGTCGCTGTTGGGGGCGTAGACAATATAGTCGACGTCTTGGGCAGGGATGTCTTGTGACAGATGCGCAGTGATGCCTGCGGCGTCTAGGGCGTTGTGCAAGGGGGATTCATAGGTGACCCAGCGTTCCGGCTTGGCGGCAAAAAGAACATTGATCATTTTGCAAATGCCCCGTTCATATCTGCCAACCCTTTGACTTCGACGGGGTTACCCGACGGGTCCATAAAGAACATTGTCGATTGCTCCCCTGGTTCACCAGGGAAACGGGTTTGGGGTTCAAGAACAAAATCAACGCCTTGGGCGATAAGACGATCCGCCAGAATACGCCATTCGGCATAGGGTAATACGACACCAAAATGCGGCATTGGCACTTTGTGATCCCCAACCAGTCCTGTGGCGGCGACTGAGATAGGGGTGCCAAGATGGCAGGAGAGCTGGTGGCCAAAAAAGTCGAAATCAACCCAAGTTTGAGTGCTACGGCCTTCCTCGCACTGCAACAGGCCGCCGTAAAAAGCGCGCGTCTGGTCTAGGTCAAGGACATTGAAAGCAAAGTGAAAAATGGACATGGCTGACTCTCGATTTGATGGACTCACCAATGGATACTCCAGCAAACGCCGAAAATAAAACAATATTAGCGTGGTCTGTGGACATGGGCGGATTGAACAAGCCCAAATGCCAATAAAAGCACCAACATTGCAGAGCCGCCGTAACTCACCATTGGTAATGGTACACCCACAACAGGCGCCAGCCCCATAACCATCGACATGTTAACGGCAAAAAATAGGAAAAAGTTCAAGCCAATGCCGAGTGTCAGAAGAGAGGAGAACCGATCCTTGTTCATCACGGCAGAGGCGATACAAAATGTCACGATCAGCCCGTAGAGGGTCAAAAGCGAGATGCCGCCAACAAAGCCGAATTCTTCGGCCAAGGTAGTGAAGATAAAGTCGGTTTGCTTTTCCGGCAGGAAGTTCAGGCGTGATTGTGTACCTTGCATAAACCCGCGCCCCATCCATCCCCCCGACCCAAGAGCGATCTTGGATTGAGCGATGTGATAGCCCGTACCCAGCGGATCTGTGCTGGGATCAAGAAACGTATCAATCCTGAGAAACTGGTAGTCTTTGATCATTTGCCAATCTGTGCCACGCGATTGAAAGACCGCAGCCACTAATCCGACACCAGCAGCAAGCACAGCGGCAAAATAGGCCCAATGTACACCGGCGAGAAACATCAGACCGCCCCCTGCCGCCAGAAGCAGGATCGCCGTTCCCAGATCAGGCTGTTTGATGACCAATAGAGTGGGGGCAATGATAATTAGGACAGGCAGCAGGACCCATAAAGGGCGGGATGTTTTTTTGGCGGGTAACCAATCATAGTAGGCCGCAAGAAACATAACGAGGGTTATTTTTGTCATCTCGGAAGGCTGTAGCCGCAAGGGGCCCAACTCGATCCAGCGTTGCGCACCCATGCCAACGGCGCCGAAGAATTCGACGCTGATCAACAAAATAACGGAGACAGCATAAGCGACCCCAGCAAGGTTGCGCCACATCCAGATCGGCACCAACCCGATAGACAGCATAAGGCACAACCCTAGGGCAAAGCGCTTCATTTGAGGGCCAGCCCATGGCGTATAACTTCCACCAGCGACTGAATAGAGCATCAAAAATCCTGTGCCAGCGACAGCGGTGAGGAGCAGGATCAAGGGCCAGTTCAGGAACAAAATCTTGCGCAAACCAGTTGGGGTCGATTTGACCGTATATTCAAGATAGCTCATGCTTGGTCTTTGCTCTTGTTGATCCGTGCCTCAGGCTGCACATCGCGCAGGGCGCGTTGTTGGGTTTTGATCCTGCCCCGATCTGCACTGGGATATGCGTCCAAAGGAGGCTCTCCGTTGTAGAGGGCCTGCAACATGACGTCACGGGCAATGGGCGCTGCCGCAGTTGAGCCGCCCCCCCCGTGCTCAACCAGAACAGCACAGGCAAAACGCGGGTTGTCATATGGGGCAAAGCTCACAAACAGGGCGTGGTCACGCTGTTCCCATGGGACGCTTTTGTTATCAACAACGGCCGAGCGCACCTGACTTGTGCCGGTCTTTCCGGCCATGCGCATGCCTTCGGCAATAATGCGGCTGCGATAGCCGGTGCCACGTCTGTCATTCACAACCGAATACATGGATTTACGCATTTTGCGCAGATTGCTTTCGCGCATGCCAAGCGATTCATTCCCTAAAACGGGCTGTTCGACTCCGTTAACCGACTTGATCAGCCGCGGCGTCACTTCGCGTCCCGTGGCAAGCCGTGCGGTCATGACGGCGAGTTGCATGGGCGTGGCCAGCATAAAGCCTTGGCCGATTGAGGCATTCACAGTATCGCCAATCACCCAGTCTGCCCCCCGTTGGCGCAACTTCCACTCTTTTGTAGGCGTCAGGCCAGAATTGACCGAACTGAGCGCAAGGTCATGCTTGATGCCGAGACCAAAACGATTGGCCATGGCCGAAATTTTTTCGATCCCGACCTTGAGTGCTAGATCATAGTAGTACACGTCACAGGAGCTTTTGAGAGAGCCTTCTAGATCAAGCCAACCGTGGCCCGCACGTTTCCAACAGTGGAACCGGCGACCGCCTACTTCCAGATGACCGGGGCAATAGACAGTGTCATCTGGGCTGATGATCCCTTCTTCTATCGCGGCCATCGCTGTAACCATCTTGAAACACGAACCGGGCGGATAGGCGCCTTGCACAGTTTTGTTTACCAAGGGGCGGTATTTATCGTTGAGCAGCGGGTCATAATCGCGTGACAAAATGCCACCGATGAACAGGTTCGGGTCATAAGACGGGGCTGAGCTGTTGGCGAGGATATCGCCTTTTTCACAGTCGAGGATCACAACCGCAGCGCTTTCGCCTTGCAGGCGGGCCTGCACATAGTTTTGCAGCTTTGCATCAATCGTCAACTGTAGGTCAGCACCTGATTGACCCTCGCGACGCTCTAGTTCGCGCATCACACGGCCCGTTGCGTTCACCTCTACCTGCCTGTTGCCGGCGACCCCCCGCAGCAGTGGTTCTTCGCGGGCTTCCACGTTGATTTTGCCAATTTGAAAGCGTGGAATGCGCAGCACGGCATCAGGGGATTCAAGTGCCTCAAGGTCTTTAG
Organism: Sulfitobacter undariae; assembly: GCF_014196805.1. Lineage (GTDB taxonomy): Bacteria > Pseudomonadota > Alphaproteobacteria > Rhodobacterales > Rhodobacteraceae > Sulfitobacter > Sulfitobacter undariae. Next base: position 16,835 of record NZ_JACIEI010000008.1, read on the forward strand.
GGCTGACACTGCCCACACGTCCGACAACATGGGCAAAATCCGAACCGCGGGGGTAAACGCGTGTAGTTCCCACCTCTGGCGAAACGCCAGGCAAGGCGGGAGCATTGACCGAGATGGCACTTACCGCGTCCCAGCTGACATCTTCTGCAATAGTGATCGGTAAAGAACGGTCACCCCGACGCCCCAGTTCTTCGCGCGCCCTTTCGGTTTCCTCAGGTGAAAGGTCGATTAATTTTGCAACGCGGTCCAGCACGGCATTAAAATCGCCCGCATCTTCACGCACCATGATGATACGGTAACTTGGCACATTCTTGGCCAATTGCATCCCGTTGCGGTCAAATATCTCTCCGCGCACAGGCGGGATCAAACGAATGTTGATCCGGTTCTCTTCTGCAAGCAGGCGAAACTGGTCGGCTTGATCGACTTGCAGGTACCACATGCGGGCGGCCAATCCGCCCATGAACAGTAGCTGCACGCCCCCCATTAACGCAGCACGGCGGCTGAGCTTTAAGTGGCTGGCGTCTGTATCGGCTCTACTATGTCTCATATGTATTGCGCCTCATGATCTCACCCGCGCGCGCCCATCGAGTCGAGCTCTCCGGGCGCGGCGCGGCGCACACCCATCCCTGAGCGGGTAACAAAAACAACCGCCGGGTAAACGATAATCGTCATGCCAAGTTCTATCAGGCTGAGTCCCAGTTGAGGGGGTGTCACCAGCAGTATAGATAACACAATCCGGTTCATCAGCAAAATGCCAACCAGTAATATGGACACGGCAAGCCATTCTGCGCCGAAGGTTGAATCGCGCAATGTGCGGCTGCGTCCACGAAGGTTTTCGCACGATAGCAGTGCAAGCGCGGCCCACAATCCGGGAGGACGTTGTAACAATAAATCACTAAGCAAAAACACGCAGGCCAGCACCAGCATCGGTACGTATTCAGGCCGCCGTAAAGACCACGCAAATGCAAAAGATATCAAAAGGTCCGGCCCGATCCAATTTCTGGTGGTTGAGTGTTTCAGCAGGTCGCGCAGGCGTGCTTCTGCTGGATCAATATTGGCCAATGGCGGGAAGAGATCCGGTGTAAAAAGGCTTACGGGTTGGGTATCTATTGGCAGAAGTTGGAAAAATAGGATGATCAGCGCAAGTACGACAAACAGGCTGCGCATTAACCAAAGGCGGGTAGGGGAAAGCTCGTCCATGTGCATTATTCGTCTGCCGCGGTCGGTTGGGCCTCGTCCGGTTGTGACGGCAAGGTGCGCCTGTTTACTGTGTCTGTAATGACAGAAGGCGTTGTAACAACGGCATCTGTGCCGTGGTGGCGCAGAACACGCAAAAACTCCAACCGCTCGAAGTCAGCAGCAAGCCGAACGCGCAGGCGGCCACTGGGGTCAGCCGCGATTTGTCCGATCAGCAGGCCTTCGGGAAACACCCCACCATCACCAGAGCTGATAACCCTATCGCCGGGGCGCACCAGATCAGGGTTTTCCAGAAAATCGATGGGCGGCGCAGATGAGTTATCACCGGCGATGATCGCGCGTTGCCCCGAAGGCTGGATCACAGCGGGAATGCGGCTGCTGGTATCGGTAAGCAAGATCACCCTTGCAGTGTTTTCCCCAAGGCCAGAGATGCGCCCGACAAGGCCTATGCCATCCATTGTTGCCCAGCCTTCAACCAACCCGTCGCGTGCTCCTACGTTGAGCAGAACAGACTGCCGGAAGGGTGAACCCGAGTCGGCCAGCACAACACCTGTCACATAAGTCAGGCGCGGATCGAGACGCACTTTGTTCAGGTCCAACAGACGGGCGTTCTCCTGCTCCAGCTGTAGGGCGGCTTCTTTCCATGTTTGCATGCGCCGCAATTCGGAACGGAGTTCCTGATTTTGCGCGGCTAGGCGTTGGTAACTTTGAAAATCACGAAGCAAGTTGATGCTGCCTGTGACAGGGGCCATAGCCCAACTCAGATTGGGCACGAATTTATCTGTAACCTGCGCGCGAAAACGCTCAACACGTGGGCTATCAATGCGCCACAGTAAGAAAATCGCACCCAAAATCACAACCAGCAACGCCATCAAAAGGCGCCGCAGTGGTCCTGTGTAATCACTGGAATTATATCTGTCTCTGGCCATGACGGCTTGGCGCCCTCCTTAGGCCTGTGCCTTGATGTCGTCTATCGAGACGATATCAGCTGTCGTAGTCAATAGCGTGGCGCAACTGTTTTTCATACTCAAGAGCTTTGCCAGTGCCGAGCGCCACACAATTTAGCGGCTCGTCCGCAACAGAAATTGCCAGACCTGTTTGTTCCCGCAGGGCCAGATCCAGATCACCCAACAGAGATCCCCCACCCGTGAGCATCACACCACGGTCCACAATATCCGCAGCCAGATCCGGCGGTGTGGTTTCAAGCGCGGTCATCACGGCTTCGCAAATCTGCTGTACGGGTTCGGCCAATGCCTCGGCAACCTGTGCTTGGGTCACTTCGATTTCTTTTGGCACACCGTTCAACAGGTCGCGTCCGCGCACCTGCATCGAAGTACCGCGCCCGTCGTCGGGCATACGTGCCGTACCGATAGAGGTTTTGATCCGTTCGGCGGTTGTTTCACCCACCAAAAGATTTTGCTGACGGCGCAGGTAACTGATGATCGCTTCATCCATGCGGTCACCCCCGACGCGCACCGAACGTGCATAAACGATGTCGCCCAAGGACAAAACCGCAACTTCTGTTGTACCACCACCGATATCCACAACCATGTTGCCTGTCGGGTCGGTGATTGGCATGCCTGCACCAATGGCGGCAGCAATCGGTTCGGCAATTAGACCAGCGCGGCGCGCACCGGCACTCAGCACCGATTGGCGGATAGCGCGTTTTTCAACGGGAGTGGCACCATGGGGCACGCAGACGATGATTTTGGGCTTGGAGAAGGTCGAGCGTTTGTGAACTTTACGGATGAAATGTTTGATCATTTCTTCGGCGGTATCAAAATCAGCAATCACACCTTCGCGCATTGGACGAATCGCTTCAATGCTGCCGGGGGTCCGGCCTAGCATCAGTTTCGCATCTTCACCGACGGCCAGAACTTTTTTGACACCGTCTTTGACGTGATAGGCTACAACCGAGGGTTCGCTGAGCACGATACCTTTGCCTTTGACGTAAATCAGGGTGTTCGCGGTTCCCAAATCGATCGCCATATCGGATGTGAACAGGCCGCGGAGGTTTCCAAAGATCGTCATGTGGGGCAAACACCTTGCAAAATACGTATACGCCCGCGACTCTCACAAGGAGCAGGCTGCGCTCTTATAGGGCTGCATAGCGTGGGGATAAAGGGGGAGTTGCTTCTCATTCGGCATGATTGTGCCTGTATAGGTAGAAGGCTGCGGTCGACTCTCTGTGAGAGCGCGCCGGTGGTCAAGAAAAGGGGCGGGATCAACCCGCCCCCATGGTTTTAGTTTGCGTCTTTGTAGTTAATCTCGCGTTTGTCAGTGCCGCCTTTCTCGCGGCGCACCAACAAGCGGTTGAGTGCATGGATATAGGCGCGCGCTGAAGCAACAACCGTATCGGTGTCTGCGGATTGGCCTGTTACAATGCGGCCGTCCTCTTCTAGGCGCACGGAAACCGTGGCTTGCGCATCGGTGCCTTCAGTGACGGCGGCCACTTGATACAGTTGCAAGCGGGCAGAATGTTCCACCATTGCTTTGATGCATTTGAACGACGCATCAACAGGGCCGTCGCCGTCCTGTTCGGTGCTGTGCTCAACATCGTCGATGAGCAGCGTCATTTTGGCGTGGTTCGGGCCATCGGTGCCGCAGACTACATGCATGGATTGCAATTTGATTCTATCTGCTTCTGGATCTGTTGCAATGCGCATCAAGGCGATCAAATCTTCGTCGTAGATTTCCTTTTTGCGGTCGGCCAGTTCTTTGAACCTTACAAAAACATCCTTGAGCTGGTTATCCCCCAACTCATACCCGAGGTTCTCGAGCTTGGAGCGCAGCGCAGCGCGGCCCGAGTGTTTGCCCATGACGATATTTGTCTCGGTCAAACCCACGTCTTCTGGGCGCATGATCTCGAATGTTTCGGCGTTTTTCAGCATGCCATCTTGGTGGATGCCGCTTTCATGCGCAAAGGCGTTTTTACCGACAATGGCCTTGTTGAACTGCACGGCAAAACCACTGACAGAGGCAACACGGCGCGAAATGTTCATCAATTTGGTTGAATCAACACGGGTTTGGAAGGGCATGATATCGTTGCGTACTTTCAACGCCATCACAACTTCTTCCAGGGCGGTGTTGCCTGCACGCTCTCCCAAGCCGTTGATTGTGCACTCAATTTGACGCGCCCCAGCTTCGACAGCGGCAAGGCTGTTGGCTGTGGCCATGCCCAGATCGTTGTGGCAGTGGGTGGCAAAAATGATCTCATCTGCACCTGGAACACGTTCCAGCAACATACGGATCAATTCCGCGCTTTCGCGTGGTGCGGTGTACCCTACGGTATCGGGGATGTTGATCGTTGTTGCACCCGCTTTGATAGCGATCTCAACTGTGCGGCACAGGTAATCTGCCTCGGTGCGGGTGGCATCCATCGGGGACCACTGAATATTATCACACAGGTTGCGCGCATGTGTGACCGTTTCGTGGATGCGGTCGGCCATTTCGTCCATGTTGAGGTTCGGAATGGCGCGGTGCAACGGTGAGGTGCCGATAAAGGTGTGAATACGCGGGTTTTTGGCGTGTTTTACGGCATCCCAGCAGCGGTCAATGTCACCGAATTGCGCACGGGCAAGGCCGCAGATTTGGGCGGTTTTGGCCTGACGCGCGATCTCGGAGACGGCAGCGAAATCGCCCTCGGAGGCGATGGGAAAGCCTGCTTCGATCACATCCACACCCATTTCATCGAGCAACTGTGCGATTTCCAGTTTTTCCGCATGGGTCATTGTGGCACCCGGCGATTGTTCGCCATCGCGCAATGTGGTGTCAAAGATCAAGACGCGGTCTTGTTTTGTATCGGTCATGTTAGGGGCTTTCTGTTGTCTGCTTTTGCTATTCTTGGCGCGCGGCACATCCCTCTGAGCGGGCGCGCCGGATGGCACGCTCAGAGGCGGGCTAGCAGTAGCAGGGATGCACGCAGCATTGGCGCAGCAATTTGCGCTTGGTGAGGGATATGTGCGGCGTTTGTCATGAATGTATTTATAACGGCGGTTTTTCAGATGGGAAGAGAAAGAATGCAGTCTTTATCAGATGACCGCCCGAAGGCGATCATCACAGGGTTTATAGGCAGTAATAGAGATGGGTATCTGTCAGGAGGTGCTTGAGACCTTCATGAGGATGATACCTGCAACGATCAGCGTTGCTGCAAGGATGCGCGCAGGGGTGATCGGCTCTCCCAGCGCGATGATGCCCACGCAAAACGCACCAACTGCGCCAATGCCCGTCCAGACGGTATAGGCTGTGCCCAGCGGCAGCGAGCGCATCGCAAGCGAGAGTAGAACAACGCTTGCGATCATTGTGGTGATGGTGATGACGCTGGGAACCAGCAGCGTAAAGCCGGCCGATTTCTTCATGGAATAGGCCCAGACGATTTCGAGTAAGCCAGCGAGCGCGAGTAGAATCCAAGGCATTGGTTAGCCTTTCTTTGTCAATTTCGGGTCGTCCCGAGAAATACAAAAAGCGCGGGTCGTCCCGCTGGCTTTGCGCTTAATGTGGTTTTCAAAAAGGGGCAATGAAAATGATTATCTGTGGGTTTCGCGGCTATCCTTTGGGGCTTCATCGCGGTCAAACATGCCATAGTCGCGGATCACATGGGCAATGCGCAGGTGGTAATCGGTGAATATCCCGCCGCGGCCTGATGTTTGCGCGGCGCGGTGTTTGGTCAGGCGGCGCCAGTCGGCCACGGCCGCTTCGTCACGGAAAAAGGAAAGCGACAGGATTTTGTCGGGGTTGGTCAAGCTCTGGAAGCGCTCGACCGAGATAAATCCGTCAACTTCGTCCAGCAACGGACGCAGGGATGCTGCAATGTCGAGGTATTCTGCTTTGCGGTCTGGGTGGGGCATCACTTCGAAGATGACTGCGATCATTTGGCGGCTCCATGTGGGGTAGAGGCTAAGGTGAGGAATGTGCGATCTTCGCGCAAGAGGAACTTCTCAGATTGCGCAAATTCATAGTTTTCGCGGCCCAATGGATCAGCGGACAGGCGTGCCCGGTAGGCTTCGTAGTCGGCCAGAGACGGGATGTTATAGATGCCATAGGCAAGTGTAGATGACCCTTCGTGTGGGGCATAATATCCAATCAGATCAGCGCCGCAGCGCGGTATCGCTTGTCCCCAGTTGCGGGCGTATTGCTTGAATTGTTCCTTCTTCGTCGGGTCGATCTGATAGCGGATGATACAGGTAAGCATGGTTATTTCCTTTTGTTGCCTAACCCTACTTAGCCTGTTGTTCTGCGTTTATGCTTCGCTTACGATCGAACTATGAAAGAAGGTCCAGACATTGCACGTATTGCAGCGTTGATCGGTGATCCGGCACGCGCCAATATCCTGAGCGCCCTGATGAGCGGCAAGGCGTTAACAGCCACCGAGCTTGCTTCGGAAGCGGGCGTGACGGTGCAAACCGCCAGTGCGCATCTGGCAAAGCTGGAGGCGGGTGGGCTGACGGCGGTGCGTAAATCGGGGCGGCACAAATACATATCTTTGGCGGGGCCGCATGTTGCGAATGTACTTGAGGCGCTGATGGGGTTGGCTGCGGGGCAGGGGCATTTGCGCACGCGCACAGGCCCACGTGACGTCGCGCTGCGCGAAGCGCGCGTGTGTTACAACCATTTGGCGGGGGCACGCGGGATCGCAATGTTTGACGCGATGTTGGCACATGGTCATCTCACTCAAGCGGGTGAAACCTTGGCGCTGACTGCATCGGGAGAGGTATTTGTCACCGATTTCGGAGTGGATATCGCAGCGCTACGCCGTGCGCGTGTGCCCTTGTGCCGAAGCTGTCTGGATTGGAGCGCGCGGCGGACGCATTTGGCAGGCAGCTTGGGCCGTGCAATGCTGGCACAGATGGAGCTCCAAGGCTGGGCGCATCGGCAAGCAGGGAGCCGCGTTGTTACTTTTACTTCACAGGGGCGCAGGGGATTTGAGACGTGGTTCGGGCCGCTGCCCAGTCTCTGATCCGCCCTAATAATAAATACGGCGCGTTAAAGCTGCTTACTCTGTAGCTTCCTCAGGCTCTTCTTGATCGACTAGGGCCTCTGTTCCGATCTCTTCTGCGGGTGCGGTGCTGAGGGCATCATTGTCCCAATCCCCTGCTGCTTCTTCCCCTGTCGCATAACGCATCGTGCCACTGCCATGCCGTTTGCCGTCTTTGAATCGCCCTTGATAGACATCGCCGTTGGCATATGTTGCCGTACCGTTGCCGTTGATCGCGCCGCCTGCCCATTGGCCATCATAGACAAAGCCGTTGGCCATAGTGATCTTGCCCGTGCCCTCACGTTGGCCCGCAGTAAATTGTCCAACATAAAGGGTGCCATCTGGATAGGTGGCAGTTCCAGAGCCATCGCGCAGCCCGTCTTTCCACGCGCCCACATAGGTGCGACCGTCACCGTAGTCGAGTGTGCCTTGCCCCTCGTTGCGGGCATCTACAAAGCCGCCTTCATAGACCATCCCGTTGGGGTAAGTGGCGCGGCCTTGGCCTTCAATGACGCCAGCAACCCAATCCCCCTCATAGGTTGAACCATCGGGGTAGGTGATTTTGCCAGTCCCTTCGGCAAGATTATCCAAGAAGATTCCAGTCTGAACAGAGCCGTCGGGATAGGTGACTGTGCCTTGCCCTTCTGCGCGTCCTTCGGCCCACATTCCTTCATAGGTATAGCCGTCAGCGCCTTTAAACGTTCCGGAGCCATTGCGCTGGTCGTTCAGGTATTCGCCCGTATAGCTATCGCCGGAGGCGGTGGTTGATGTGCCTGTGCCTTCGCGGCGACCCGCCACTAAATCGCCCTCATAGGTGTCGCCATTTGCGGAAAGGATTTTGCCTTTACCGTTCAACTGGCCTTCGGACCACGTCCCTTCGAGGGTAAAACCTTCGGGGTGCACCAGTTTACCTGTCCCAGACCGCGCCCCGTTCACGACGGTGCCTTCATAGACCGCACCTTCTGCGTCTTTGATTACGGCTTGGCCCGTGGCCAGACCGTCCAGCCAGTCGCCTTTGTATTCATAGCCCGAAGGCGTTACCAGTACACCTTTGCCGTGGCGCTTGCCATTGCGAAAACCGCCTTCATACCGCTCGCCGCTCGCGTGAACAGCAACGCCTTGTCCTACAATCGTGCCGTCCAGCCATTCGCCCTCATAGGTGCCACCATCTGCCATGATGATTTTGCCGATGCCGTCAGGTTTACCTTTGGCAAAGTCGCCCTCATAGACAGAGCCATTTGGAAAACGGGCAGTGCCCTTTCCTTTTATCTCGCCCTCGACCCACTGGCCGTCATATTCGTAGCCGTTTGGTAGGACATAGCTGCCAGTGCCGTGCTGTAGCCCATTTTTGAATGTACCCTCGTAGACGCCGCCGTCTTCATATTGTTTGCTCAGCACTTGGGTGTTCTGAGCAAACGCTGATGCAAGCATCAAGGGCGTGAAAGCAGTGGCAAGGAGCAAGGTGCGTAGGGTCATGGCTGTCCTGTGGGCTGGGGCGGCTGTTGTTGCGGGCAGACTAGTGATCCAGACACCAAGGGGCAACGCCCTTTTGCCGCTCTGGCGGTTTGCGGGCTTCCCCTTAGGCGATGATCTGCTACATCGAATGCAGAATATTGAGAGGAAAGACCATGGCAGAGCGGTTTCGTATCACACTTGGGCAACTCAACCCCACGGTTGGCGATTTGGCGGGCAATGCAGCCCAAGCACGTAAAGCATGGCAAGAGGGCCGTGAGGCGGGGGCTGATCTGGTGGCGCTGCCAGAGATGTTCATCGCAGGCTATAACGCACAAGACCTTGTAATAAAGCAGGCCTTTCAACTGGATGTCATGACACACATCGAGGCCTTGGCACGCGATTGTGCGGATGGTCCTGCGCTGGCGATTGGTGCGCCTTGGGCGGAAGGAGCGGAGCTGTTTAACGCCTATTTGATTCTCAAAGGCGGGAAAATTGTGTCGCGTATTCTGAAACACCATTTGCCAAACGAGACTGTCTTTGACGAAGTCCGCATCTTTGACAGTGGCCCTTTGGGCGGGCCGTATTCCATCGGGGATGTCCGTATCGGCAGTCCGATCTGTGAAGATGCATGGCATGAGGACGTGGCCGAGACGCTGGCAGAAACAGGGGCTGAATTTTTGCTCGTGCCGAATGGGTCACCCTATTACCGCGGCAAGTTTGATACGCGGATGAGCCATATGGTATCGCGCGTGATCGAAACCGACCTACCGCTGATTTATCTGAATATGGTTGGCGGGCAGGATGACCAGATTTTTGACGGGGCAAGCTTTGGGCTTAACCCAGGGGGCAAGCTGGCGTTTCAACTGCCTGCTTTTGACGCCGTTACACAGCATATTGATCTGGAGCGCGGGCCAGAAGGCTGGCGCATTCTGGAGGGTGAAAAAGCCGTGCATGCAGACCCTTATGCGCAGGACTACCGCGTTATGGTGCAAGGGCTGCGCGACTATATGCGCAAGACGGGTTTCAAAAAGGTACTGTTGGGCATGTCTGGTGGTATCGATTCAGCGCTGGTGGCGACTATTGCCGTTGATGCCTTGGGTGCCGAAAACGTGCGGTGCGTGATGTTACCTTCTGAATACACGTCCAAGGCATCTTTGAAAGACGCTGAGGATTGCGCAAATGCTCTTGGGGTGCGGTATGAATACGTGCCGATCAAGGCAGGGCGGGATGCGATCACCCAGACGTTGGCGCCATTGTTTGAAGGCACTGAGCCTGATCTCACCGAAGAAAACATCCAAAGCCGGCTGCGGGGGCTGCTGCTGATGGCGATGTCGAATAAATTTGGCGAGATGCTGCTGACCACGGGAAACAAATCCGAGGTTGCTGTGGGCTATGCCACTATTTATGGCGACATGGCGGGTGGATATAACCCGATCAAAGACCTGTATAAAATGCGCGTGTTTGAGACATGTCGTTGGCGCAATGCCAACCACGCGCCATGGATGGACGGCCTTGAGGGCCGCGTTATTCCCGAAAACATCATCACCAAAGCCCCTTCAGCCGAGTTGCGCGATGATCAAAAGGACAGTGATAGCCTGCCCGACTATCCAGAACTGGACGCGATCCTAGAGATTTTGGTGGATAGCGACGGCTCAATTGCAGATTGTGTGGCGGCAGGGTTCGACCGCGATGTGGCCAAAAAGATCGAACATCTGGTTTATATCTCCGAGTACAAACGGTTTCAGTCCGCGCCGGGTCCGCGCCTGACACACGGGGCGTTTTGGTTGGATCGCCGCTATCCTATTGCAAATCGTTGGCGTGATCCGAGTTAGAGATGGGATTTTTCAAAAGCCTGAGACCCTATGTGGTGTTCCTAGTGGCGCTGATGACCGCGCCGATCGCCTATGCCTGCGGGGCGGACAGCGATTGCATAGTTGGCGACCGCGTCTACCGTATTTCGCTGCCCGAAGGTGCTGAAAAACCGATGGGCGCTGTGATTTGGGCGCATGGCTATGGCGGGTCAGCTGCTGGCGCGATGCGTAATCTCAGTTTGCGCAAAATGGTCCATGCACAGGGTCTGGCGCTGATTGCGGCGCAGGGTGTGGACGGCAATTGGGATTTGCCAAACGGGCCGCGCACGCCCGACAGCACAGGTGCAGCGGAATTTGCCTATTTTGATGCTGTGATTGCCGATGCAACAACACGGTTTTCTATTAATCCTAATCGGTTGGTGGCCAGTGGCTTTAGCGCGGGCGGCATGATGGTGTGGAATTTGGCATGTGCGCAGCCGCAAAAATTTGTCGGATATGTGCCGATTTCGGGGACCTATTGGAAAGCACCACCTGCCTCCTGTGCTACGCCTGCCGCCAGTATTGTGCATATTCACGGTGACCGTGACACAACGGTTCCCTTGGAAGGTCGCGCCATTGGACAAACGCGCCAAGGCAGGGTTGCGGAAGCTCTCGAGATGTATGCAAATTTCGGGGAGTTTGGCCCCAAGACGACGAGAAAACTGGATATGTTCACCTGCACAACGCAGGGCAATCCAGATGGAGAGATTTTGGAATTCTGTCTGTTCAAGGGCGGGCATTCTTTCCGAACCGAATATTTAGGCTACGCGTTGGACCGTTTGAAAGCTGCTAGTCAGCTATAACAGAGCGGCTATGTGTACACCACGAACTGGACAAAGCGGCTGCGCTGTGCCAGCAAGCGCGGCAACAGGAGGCATATATGTCTGATAAAACCATTACACGTTTCGCCCCGTCCCCCACTGGCTGGATTCACGTTGGAAATTTGCGCACAGCGCTGATGAACTATCTGATCGCGCGTAAGGCGGGTGGCGAATTCATTTTGCGGATTGATGATACCGATCCGGTTCGCTCCAAAGAAGAATATGTTGACGGGATCAAACGCGATCTTGATTGGCTGGGCCTGCATTGGGACCGTGTTGAGCGCCAATCCCTGCGTTTGGAAAAATACCAAGAAGCGGCGCAGCAATTGCGCGACATGGATCGTTTCTACGAAGCCTTCGAGACGCCAACGGAATTGGATCTCAAACGCAAAAAGCAGCTGAACATGGGCAAGCCTCCGGTCTATGACCGTGCGGCGTTGACGCTGAATGACGCTGCCAAAGAAGCGTTGCGGGCCGAACGTGGTGAAGGGGTGTGGCGCTTCAAGCTCAAGCATGAGCGGATTGTCTGGAATGACGGTATTCTCGGCGACGTGAGCATTGATGGCGCGTCTGTCTCTGACCCCGTATTGATCCGCGGTGACGGCCAAATTCTCTATACATTGGCAAGCGTTGTGGATGATACCGAAATGGGTGTGACCCATGTTGTGCGTGGGTCTGACCACGTGACCAACACGGGTACACAAATCCAGATCATGCATGCATTGGGCGGCGATGTGCCGACCTTCGCGCATCACTCGCTGTTGACAGGTCCGCAAGGCGAGGCCCTGTCCAAACGTCTGGGTGTACTTGCGTTGAAGGACCTACGCGAAGCGGGTATCGCCCCTCAAGCGTTGCTGAGCCTGATGTCGCGCCTCGGGTCTTCTGATCCGGTTGAACTGCGCACCGAAATGTCGACTCTGATTGACGGTTTCAACATCTCGCGGTTTGGATCGTCACCGACAAAGTTTGATGCCGAAGACCTCAAGCCGCTAACAGCCCACTACCTCCAGACACTTGCGGTTACAGATGTAGCCGATCACATCGCCGCACTGGGTGTGCCAGAGGTGCAAGCCGAACAGTTTTGGGCAGTGACACGCGAAAATATCACCACCCTGCATGACCTTAAAGGTTGGTGGGATATGTTCAGCTTGGGTGCTGATCCGGTGATCGACGATGAAGACCGTGAATTCGTTGCCCAAGCTATGGGATTACTGCCAGAAGGCCCGTTCGACGCGGCAACCTGGGGCACTTGGACCGCAGCGGTGAAAGAAGCGACTGGCCGAAAAGGCAAAGGCCTGTTCATGCCGCTGCGCAAGGCGCTGACGGGGCAGGCGCATGGACCAGACATGTCTAGCGTTATGCCGCTGTTGCAAGTTGTCAAAGCGCGGGGATAATCCCGCGTCTGCGTGACGGCGTTAGGCCGCCACGATTGCTGCATTTCTGAGTGCTAGATGTTGATCCACCAGCGCGGTTTCCTGCGCGGTTAGAGTCTGGGCACGTGGATATCTGGGTGCGGCACGGTCATTGAGAACCTGTGTGTCCCATCCATCGGTTGTCGCAAAAAAATCTGCCACACCGCCAGCGCCATATTCACGTAAATAACCCTGCACAACTACATCCAGATAGCTAAGCAAAATTTGATTTTTGGTGCACTCGACCCATGTTTGGGACGGGACGGAATAATGCGATATTTCAGTTTCGGGCGCACGGGGGTGCGTGACCGATCCGCCTGATTCAATACGTGCATACCCATATTCACGTGCATCCAACGCGGCCCAATCAGCATTTGGAACCTCGGCAATCAGCCCGTCGATGGTGGTATCTGCATCAGGGATCACACTCAAAATCGCAAGGCTGCGTTCCTGTGTATAGACCCATTTGCGCCGCCAGCCTGACAGGCTTGCACGGGACGCCTGAGCGTAAATATGCGTGTTGCGATTGACGAGGCTGCCATAGCCAAAGAAACAAGGGTGCATCAAAGGTCTTTCCGTTGGTAATTGTGGCGCACCCTAAACATCCTGCATCCCTTTGGGCAACCATGCATCTAACGGATTGAAAAAGCCTTCGAGCTTTGGCAGAACAAAAAAATAGCGGAGGGCAATTGCCATGAAATTTACTGAAGAACATCTGTGGCTGCGTATCGAAGACGGTGAAGATGCGATCACTGTGGGGCTGACGCCTTATGGCGTTGGCGAATTGGGCGACGTCACATTTGTTGAGCTGCCCGATGAAGGCGATATGATTTCGACGGATGACCCTGTGGTGGTGATCGAAGCGGATGATGACGCGGTTGATATCCTTGCGCCGCTGGACGGCGAAGTGATTGAGGTCAATTCACCTCTGACGCGTGCGCCAGAGGTGATCAGCGAAGACCCGTTAGGGGATGGCTGGCTCTTTAAGATGAACATCGAAGATGTCGATGCTCTGGAAGAGTTGATGGATGAAGCGACCTATCAGAAATACATCCGCTAAGGTCTATTCCGCCTTGGGCTTTTCTTCTTTGGCCTTGGTGTCCGCGATTAAAAAGCTGAACTGTTTTTTCAGCTTGTTCCATGTGGGTTTATCCGGCGCGACCAGCAGATGCCCTGATTGGCGTGAGGCGGAATAATCGCCACCGTCCAGCATCTCGACATGTGCACCCGCGCGTGCAGCGATCAGCGCGCCTGCCGCATGATCCCATGGGTGCAGCATTGCTGTCAGAACAAAGTCGACATGTCCTTGCGCCACCATACGGTATTCATGTGCAGAACAGCGCAACGTGTTTACACGTGCAAAGCTGGGGAAGGTCGCGGCCAGTTGCGGCTGCTTGTCTTTGGCAAACAGGTGCAGGGGGATGACGCCTGACAGCTCTTCCAGTGGTTTGCCATTTGAAACTTTCAAATCGCGGTCTGCGCCAAATGGGCGTTGCAGCTGCGGTGTCATGTCTTCGTCCGCGATGGCCCAATCGTCACCTACGGGGTCATAGATCAACCCGAACACAGGTTTGCCGTACCGCGTGGCCGCGATGATCACACCAAAAACGGGCAGGCCATGTGCGAAATTCCATGTGCCGTCTACGGGGTCGATATGGAAAGCCAGTTGTGCATCTGCGATGCCGTCCAGCAGTTCAGGTTTGGCTGCCACGGCTTCTTCGCCGATCACCAATGCGCTGGGAAAAGCAATTTGCAAGGCGCGTGTGATCATGGCTTCGGCTTTGAGGTCTGCCTCGGTGACCAGATCATCGGCGCGGGTTTTGGTGCGGATATCACCATCTGACAGGCGCTTGAAACGGGGCATGATTTCTGCCCGTGCCGCCCGTCTGACGATGTTGATGATTTGCTTGCGTTGGGCCGCCGTCACGGCAGGTGTCAGAGTAGCAGGCAGAGAAGTATCGGAATCGGTATCAGACATTATTGCGCTCCTTGGTTGGTCAGAGTTTACGCGACCTGACCCTGATGAAAAGGGGAACTACGGAGAAATTAACCGCACTTATTCCCGCGCACGTAACACACGGGCAGGACGGGCCTGAAGGGCACGGCGGGCAAAACCCAAACCCGCAAGAACCGTAGCCGCAATGCCGCCAAAGATAATCAGCAAGGCAGAGTGCCATATGATGCTATATTCGGTTTCCATCACAAAGGTACTGACAGCCCAGCCGCCCAAGACACCGGCCAATAGCGCGACAGTTCCTGCGGCAAGCCCCAGCAATGCGGCCCGCAAGATAAAGCTGGCTGCGATCATGCGCCTAGAAGCGCCAAGGGTTTTGAGCATCGCAGCCTCATAGGTACGCGCATCTGCCCCTGCAGCTGCCGCGCCGATCAGCACCAAAAACCCAGTCACCAGTGTCGCTGCTGCGCCATAAGAGGTGGCCGCAGCAAGGCTGGTAAGCACGGCTGCAACGCGGTCAATTGCATCTTTGACGCGGATTGCTGTGATGTTTGGATAGGCAGTTGCCAGATCACGCAAAATGGCGGCCTCCGCTTCGGGTTCGGCATAAACGGTTGAGATGAATGTGTGCGGTGCGCCTTGTAGGGCGCTGGGGTTCATCGTCAGGATAAACCCGATTCCCGCTGTTGAAAAATCAACCTCTTGAAAGCTGCTAATTGTACCTGTGATGTCGCGGCCCAGCACGTTGAGGGTGACGGTATCGCCTAGGCTGAGGCCGATCTCGGCGGCTTCTTCGGCAGCAAAGCTGATCAGCGGCGGTCCAGTGTAATCGGCATCCCACCATGCACCTTCCGTAATTATCGTATCTGCGTCAGGTTGTGCGGCATAAGTCACACCGCGATCGCCCGACACAACCCAATGGTCGCCTGCCACGTCTTTGGCGGGTCTTCCGTTGATTTGTGTCACCACGCCGCGTAGCATGGGTGCGCTGTCGATGCGGCGCACAGCGGGGTCGTTCTCTAACCGTTCAGTATAGCCTGCCATCTGGTCTTTTTGGATGTCGACAAAGAAATAACTAGGCGCGATGGCGGGTAGGTTGCCTGCAATGGCTTGGCGCAGATTACCGTCAATTTGACCGACCGAGGCCAATACAGACAGGCCAAGCCCCAGCGACAAAACAACCGCGCTGGCCCCTTCACCCGTGCCGCCAATTGCTGCCATTGCCCAACGCCAACGGGGATAGCCGCGCAAACGGTGGCTAAGCGCGCGGGCGCAAATGCGGATCAGGAAGGCGGCAAATGCGAGCAGCGCCAAAGCACCTGCAATGCCGCCTAGCGTTGAGAAGGTCAGCCACCAACTGCCGTTGAACCAGCCTGCCAAAGCAACAAGTAGCGCAGTCGCGCTTGCTGTGGCGAACAAAAATGGCCAGGCAGGCAGACGGCTTGCCCCGTCCCATGCGTCGCGGAACAAGGTCGCGGCGCGTACGCGGTCGGTACGTGCCAGCGGCCAGAGGGTGAAGATGAAGGCTGTTAGCAAGCCGTAAAGCGCCGCCTCGATCAAGGGGGCGGGGAAAACCCCAAAGGCGGATGGGATTGGCAAACGGGCTTCCAGCACAGGGGCAAGCAAAACAGGCACCAGCGCGCCCAGTGTCACGCCGATGGCGACGCCGAGCAGCGACAAGATGCCGATTTGGATGAAATATGTTTTAAAGATCGTAGCGCGGTCCGCGCCTAAGGCCCGCAAGGTTGCGATGACTTCGGTTTTGCGCGCCAGATAGCTGCGCACAGCGGCAGATACGCCAACGCCACCCACAGCCAATCCAGACAGACCGACAAGGATCAAAAAGGCGCTGAGCCGCTCTACAAACCGCGACACACCGGGCGCACCGTTTCGCGCATCGCGCCAGCGCAACCCGCTGTCGGTGAACAGGTCTTTTGCCTCGGTTTCCACCGCGTTAATGGCCGCATTTTCGGGTAGCAGCATGCGATATTTACTGTTGAACAATGTCCCCGGTGACAGCAGACCAGATGCGCCAAGGCTGTCGAGTGTCACCAAAGTACGCGGCCCCAGCGCAAACCCCGCAGCAGCACTGTCAGGTTCGCGGGTGATCATAGCGTTCAGGATGAAACGCTGCGTGCCGAGGGTGAAACCGTCACCCAAGCTCAGGCCAAGGCGGTCAATAAGGGCGCGTTCCATGGCGGCACCGGGAATACCGTCTTGGGCTTTGAGGGCTTCGGATAGGGCGATATCAGGCTCTAACTGGACATTTCCCATCAACGGATAAGCCGCATCAACGGCTTTTACCTGCGTCAATGCACGGTCTTGGTCTGTCGCGGCCATGGAGCGGAATTCTGCGATTTCGGACACGGCTGTGGCTTGGTCTTCCATCCATGCGCGTTCCTCGGCGCTGGCGAAACGGTAGGTCAGGTCCAACTCGGCGTCGCCGCCCAGCAATGCCGCGCCTTCACGCGCAAGACCTGCTTCAATCCCTGAACGTACAGACCCGACAGCTGCGATGGCCGCAACGCCAAGCGCGAGGCAGGCCAGAAACAAGCGAAATCCGCGCAATCCACCGCGCAATTCGCGGCGGGCAAATTTAACCGCAAGGCGCAGGCTCATGCGACGCGCCCATCACGTAGGGTGATCACGCGGCTACACCGCGCCGCCAGCGCATCCGAGTGGGTGACCAGCACCAATGTTGATCCGTGTTGATCACGCAGATCAAACAGCAGGTTCATGATGGCCTCGCCATTGGTGCTGTCCAAATTCCCTGTGGGTTCATCGGCCAGCAAAATTGCGGGGCGGGGTGCTGTGGCGCGGGCGAGGGCCACGCGCTGTTGTTCTCCGCCTGACATTTGGGCGGGATAATGGCTGGCACGTGCGCCAAGTCCGACAGCCTCTAGCGCCTTTTCAGCACGTGTAAACGCGTCTTCATGACCTGCCAATTCTAAGGGGGTTGCGACATTTTCCAGCGCGGTCATGGTCGGGATCAGATGGAAAGATTGAAACACGATCCCCATGCGATCCCGCCGGAACCGCGCCAATGCGTCTTCGTTCATGGCGGTCAGGTCTTGGCCCATGGCGTGCACACTGCCGCCTGTCGCTTGCTCAAGCCCGCCCATGATCATCAGCAGCGAGGACTTCCCCGAGCCGGAGGGGCCAATCAATCCGATGCTTTCCCCTGCCATAACCTCTAATGTGATGTCATGCAGAATTTCGACAGGTCCAGCATTGCCATTCAGGCGCAAGGCTGCATCTTTAAGAGAGAAGATTGGATTACTCATGGGGGCCCTTCCGGTGGCGTCCCTTTGGGATATGGAGAGAAAGTTGTGATGCGCAAGGCTTTGATGGGAATTCTTATGATGTGCGCTGGTATGGCACAGGCGGATGAGGTGGTGATTGCTGCCCTTGGTGACAGCCTGACGCAAGGATACGGGCTGCCACAAGCAGATGGATTTGTGCCCCAGTTGCAAAATTGGCTGGACGGGCAGGGTGCCGAGGCGCGGTTAATCAATGCAGGCGTATCCGGTGATACAACCGCAGGCGGGCTGGCGCGGGTGGGCTGGACGCTGGAGCCAGAAGTCGATGCGATGATTGTGACGCTGGGAGGTAACGATCTGCTGCGCGGTCTGGACCCAACACAAGCGCGCAATAACATCGAAGGTATTTTGAAGGCGGCGCAAGCTGCCGATGTCGACGTGCTGCTGATCGGGATGCAAGCGCCGGGGAATTTCGGTGCTGAATACAAGGCGGAGTTCGATAAGATTTATCCAGAATTGGCAGAGGCTTACGGTGCGCTATATCTTGAGAGTTTTTTTGTGGGGCTTGTTGAGGAAGGCGCGCAGATTGATCCTGTTGCGCTGCGCGACTGGCTTCAGGCAGACGGGATTCATCCAAATGCCAAGGGCGTAACACGGATTGTAGAAGGTGTCGGCCCACGCGTTTTAGACCTGATTGATGCGGTGAAATTGGGCGATTAGTACCGCCGCCTAATTATTGAGCGGAGATCATTTTCTTTCGGGTTGCGCTAAATTTTACCAGTTGATAAAAAAATTGACCTATGCAAGCGTCGAAGGATCAGATGATTTAGGCGGAGGTCCAGCAGATGCCAGACACTACTTTCGACCCGGGAATCAAGGCAGCGCGGCTGGAGCCGCAGGCTTATGAGGAAAATTTTTCAGACTTGCATCCCGCACTCGGCGGGCATGAGGCGATGGTTGCGGCGGATCGCTGTTACTTTTGTCATGATGCGCCCTGCATCACGGCCTGCCCTACGGATATCGACATCCCGCTGTTCATCCGCCAGATCGCCACGGGCACACCCGATGCTGCGGCCAAAACGATCCTGAGCCAGAATATCATGGGCGGCATGTGCGCCCGCGTTTGCCCAACCGAACAGCTCTGCGAGCAAGCTTGCGTGCGCGAATTGGCAGAGGGCAAGCCCGTTTTGATCGGCCAGTTGCAACGGTATGCCACGGATCATTTACAGGCGCAGGGCATCCACCCCTTTGTGCGTGCAGAGGCGACGGGCAAACGCGTTGCTGTTGTCGGCGCAGGGCCCGCGGGCCTGTCGGCAGCGCACCGTCTGGCGATGCTGGGTCATGATGTGGTGGTCTATGACACACGCGCCAAAGCGGGCGGTTTGAATGAATACGGTATCGCGACTTACAAAACCCCTGACGGCTTTGCGCAGGGCGAGGTGGATTGGCTGTTGAAAATCGGCGGCATCACCATTGAAACAGGTCGCGCCTTGGGGCCAGACCTGACGCTTGAAACCCTCAAGGCTGAATTTGATGCGGTTTTCCTTGGTATGGGTCTTGGGGGTGTGAACGCGCTGGGTGTTGAGGGCGAAGATAAAGACGGTGTTTTGGATGCGGTGGATTTCATCGCAGAATTGCGTCAGGCAAGCGATGTTGCGCAGGTGCCAATCGGGCGGGATGTGGTTGTAATTGGCGGCGGGATGACCGCAGTTGACGCTGCTGTGCAGGCCAAATTACTGGGCGCGCTGAATGTCACGCTGGTGTATCGCCGTGGGCGTGACCGGATGAACGCCAGCCCGTTTGAACAGGATTTGGCGGCCTCCAAAGGCGTGCGGATTGTGACACATGCCAGCCCCAAAGCGGTGCATGGCAACGGCGCTGTACGCGAGATCGAGTTTGATTATGTGGGCGAGGATATGACGCCTTCTGGCCAGACGCTGCGTCTGCCTGCGGATCAAGTGTTTAAGGCGATTGGCCAGACCTTGGAGGGCGATGGTTTGCCCACAATTGAACGCGGCAAGATTGTGGTGGACGCAAATGGTCGCACATCTGTGCAAGGCATCTGGGCCGGCGGCGATTGCGCCTCTGGCGGCGATGACCTGACCGTGACCGCAGTTGCCGAAGGCCGTGATGCGGCCATGGATATTCATTTGATTTTGAGCGGGAGCGTGTAACATGGCTGATCTAACAACCGATTTCCTTGGCATTAAATCCCCCAATCCTTTCTGGCTGGCCTCTGCGCCGCCAACAGACAAAGAGTACAACGTCCGCCGCGCCTATGAGGCAGGGTGGGGCGGTGTGGTCTGGAAGACCTTGGGCATGGAAGGCCCGCCTGTGGTTAATGTCAACGGGCCGCGTTATGGGGTGATCCACGGGGCGGATCGCCGCGTGTTGGGGCTCAATAACATTGAGCTGATCACGGATCGTGATTTGCAAACCAATCTGGATGAAATCACCCGTGTAAAAGCAGACTATCCCGACCGTGCGCTGATCGTGTCCATCATGGTCCCGTGCGAGGAACAAGCGTGGAAAGATATTCTACCGCTGGTTGAGGCAACGGGTGCGGATGGCATTGAGCTGAACTTTGGCTGCCCGCATGGCATGTCTGAACGGGGCATGGGCGCAGCGGTGGGGCAGGTGCCCGAGTACATCGAAATGGTGACGCGCTGGTGCAAGCAGTATTATTCCAAGCCTGTGATTGTGAAGCTTACGCCGAATATCACGGATGTCCGCCTGCCTGCAGCGGCCGCACGACGTGGCGGTGCGGATGCAGTGAGTTTGATCAATACGATCAATTCGGTCATTTCAGTCAACCTTGACACGATGAGTCCCGAGCCGAGTATTGACGGTAAGGGCAGCCATGGTGGCTATTGCGGGCCAGCAGTTAAGCCGATTGCGCTGAGCATGGTATCAGAGATCGCGCGTGCGCCTGCCACGGCAGGATTGCCGATCAGTGGCATCGGGGGCGTGACCACTTGGCGTGATGCGGCTGAGTTTATTACGCTGGGCTGTGGCAACGTGCAGGTTTGCACAGCTGCCATGACCTATGGCTTTAAGGTGGTGCAAGAGATGATTTCGGGTCTGTCCGAATGGATGGACGAAAAGGGTCATACGTCTATTCAGGACTTCATGGGGGCAGCCGTACCCAACACAACTGATTGGCAATATCTGAACCTGAATTATGTGGCCAAGGCATCTATAAATCAGGATGATTGCATCAGTTGCGGACGCTGCTTTGCTGCATGTGAGGATACATCACATCAGGCCATTGCCATGTCGGACGATCGTACCTTTTCGGTGATCGAAGAGGAGTGTGTGGCATGTAACCTCTGCGTTGAGGTTTGCCCGATTGAAGATTGCATTACTATGGTGCCGATGGATGCAGGCAGTACCGACCCGCGGACTGGCAAGGTTGTCGAGAAGGATTATGCTAATTGGACAATGCACCCTAACAACCCTGCGGCCACTGCGGCTGAATGAGACGTCACACCTCTCTGCGGGCGGCGGCATATGCGGCTGCTGCCTGTAGAATGGGCGCTGTTGGTAGGGGATTGGGCGGCGCGTAGCGGTCCAGTTCAGCGGGATGGTTTGTGTCGTTTGGCACCCCGTTAGAGGTCTTGGGATCGCGCCGCGCCTCTTGCGCTATTTCAAGCGCGGCATTTTGCGTGGGTACTACAGCCGAAACACGGGGCGCGCTGCTGCGCGTGGTTCGAATTTCTTCTAGGGTGTCAGATTTGGTCGCTTCTATTGATGGCTGGGGCGGCAACGCACTCAGGCTCATCAAATTGACGGGTATTGAAAACGTCATAATTGGCCCTTCAACAATATAGACCCGCCACCCAATCTGAAAATAGCCTCTAATAAGTTAACAAAGAGCTAAAGGAGACGGAGCGCGACTTATTGTTGAATGGGCTGCAATAGCTTTCGAAACATCTGTTCCAAATGCTGTTGTGCGCCCTTTGCCGGGTCTGCATTATCGAGCAAAAAGGCTACCTGAACGCCAAAGTCTGCGTAATGCTGTGTCGTGGACCAGATGGAAAAAATCAGATGTGCGGGGTCAATCGGTGCGAGTCGACCTGCATCAATCCAATCCTGAATCGCTTTGCATTTTTGGTCAAACAGCGGTTTCAATTCATCTTTGAGGTGTTCCGCCATGCGCGGTGCACCTTGCAGCATTTCCCCCGCAAACAGGCGGCTTTCGGCTGGTAACTCTAGCGCCATATCCAGCTTTAACCGGACGTACCCCAGCAGCTCTTCTACGGGGTCGCCATCGGGGTTCAATTCGATCAGTGGATCAAGCCATGTTTCAAGTAACTGACTGAGAAGGGTCACATAAATTTCGTTCTTCCCGTCGAAGTAATAGAGTAAATTCGGCTTGCTCAGGCCCGCGCCATTGGCAATTGCGTCCAGCGTGGCACCGCCGTAGCCATCACGCGAAAACACGTCCAGCGCGGAATCAAGAATCAGGCGACGGTTGCGCATCTGGATGCGGCTTGGCTTCTTTGGAGTTGGGTCTGACACTAAGGGCTCCGCTAGGTGCTGGAAAAACAGGCAAAACAGGCTGCGGTATAATTTTGTTTATAAAGCAGTTCTTGACAGGAATGAAGTGAGGCGCAATCGTTGCTTTACCAAATGGTAAAAATTTAGCCATTTTCAAGCACTAGGATAATAGCGAATAGGAGCGAGCCGATGCCAGCCCCCGGAGAAAACCTCAAAGTTAACCCTGATCGCCTATGGGACAGTTTGATGGACATGGCCAAGATCGGGCCGGGAATCGCGGGTGGGAATAATCGCCAGACATTGACCGATGAAGACGCCGAGGGGCGTGCCTTGTTCCAAAGCTGGTGTGAGGCGGCGGGGTGCACCATGGGTCTGGACCAGATGGGCAATATGTTTGCGCGGCGCGAAGGCACGGACCCCGATGCACTGCCTGTTTACATGGGCAGCCACTTGGATACGCAGCCCACGGGCGGTAAATACGACGGTGTCTTGGGTGTGCTGGGCGGCTTGGAAGTTCTGCGCTCTATGAATGATCTGGGGATCAAGACGAAACACCCGATTGTCTTGACCAATTTCACGAACGAAGAGGGCGCACGTTATGCCCCGCCGATGCTGTCCTCAGGTGTGATGGCGGGGATACACACTCAGGACTGGGCGTATGCGCGTGTAGACGCCGAGGGCAAAACCTTTGGCGATGAATTGAAGCGCATTGGTTGGCGTGGCGAAGAAGAAGTGGGTGCGCGTAAAATGCACGCCTTCTTTGAGCTGCACATTGAACAAGGCCCAATTTTGGAAGCTGAAGGCAAAGACATCGGTGTCGTCACCCATGGACAGGGCCTGAGCTGGACCCAAGTGACCGTAAAGGGCAAAGACGCGCATACAGGCTCTACACCGATGCCGATGCGCCGTAATGCGGGCCTTGGGATGGCGCGGATATTGGAGAAGGTAGAGGAAATCGCATGGAGCCACGCGCCCCACGCAGTGGGTGCTGCGGGACATATCGAAGTTTACCCGAACTCGCGTAATGTGATCCCCGGTGAAGTGATCTTTACCGTCGATTTCCGCTCTCCCGAACTGAGCGTTATCGAGGATATGGAAGCGCGGCTGCGTGTTGAGGGCCAGAAAATCGCCGATGACATGGGGCTGGAAGTTGCCTTTGAAAAGATGGGCGGATTTGATCCCGTTGCCTTTGATGAGGGCTGTGTCACTGCGCTGCGCAACGCGGCGGAACGGCTGGGCTATTCCCACATGGACCTGATTTCAGGGGCAGGGCATGATGCCTGCTGGATGAATCGCCTGACGCCTACGGCGATGGTGATGTGCCCTTGTGTGGACGGGCTGAGCCATAATGAGGCGGAAGAGATCACCAAGGAATGGGCGATGGCAGGCGCGGATGTGCTGCTGCATGCGGTTGTGGAGACGGCGGAGATTGTGGGGTGAGAATTTATCAAAAAGATGCAGATGGAATAGAAATTAAGACGGCACGTCGCTTTAGCTATCGGGATGGGTCAGCACCTAGATACCGAATATTCCCAGCGGACCGACAGCGAAATTCTGAAAACGTACCACTAAATACTATCCAGCAAGAAATCGCATTTCTTACAGCTGAGGAGGCTGCGAAATTCTTGCTGCTGTATCCCGATGCTTCGATCCGAATGGAGCCAGAAGGGAAAATTGTACGATCCAACATAGTAATTGATCGTGATGGTGACGAGCCGACAAACCTCAATGACACACTAAAAGACGCCGATGCGGGTGAGGGTGAATAAAATGACCAAAGTAATCAAAGGCGGTACAATCGTTACCGCAGACCGCACTTGGAAAGCCGACGTTCTGATTGAAGGCGAGATCATCAAACAGATCGGCGAAGACTTGAAGGGCGACGAGTATATTGATGCGGAGGGGGCTTATGTGATCCCCGGCGGGATTGATCCGCATACGCATTTAGAAATGCCGTTTATGGGCACCACTGCCGCTGAGACGTTTGAGAGTGGCACATGGGCTGCGGCCTGTGGCGGGACCACGATGATTGTTGATTTCTGCCTGCCCGGTGAAGATGGCAGCATCAAGAACGCGATCAATGAATGGCACCGTAAATCCGCCCCCCAAATTTGTAGCGATGTAGGGTATCACATGGCGATTACGGGCTGGGATGAAAACGTCTTTAACGAGATGAAAGATGCCGTGGACATGGGCGTGAACTCGTTCAAGCACTTCATGGCCTATAAAGGCGCATTGATGATCGAGGACGATGAAATGTTCGCGTCTTTCAAGCGCTGTGCCGAGTTGGGTGCGCTGCCGATGGTGCATGCGGAGAACGGCAATCTGGTTGCCGAGATGCAGCAAAAGTACTTTGACGAAGGGATCACAGGTCCGGAAGGTCACGCCTATTCCCGCCCACCTGAATTTGAAGGCGAAGCGGCGAACCGTGCTATCACCATTGCCGATGCGGCGGGGGTGCCTTTGTACATCGTGCATGTGTCGTGTGAACAGACCCATGAGGCGATCCGCCGTGCGCGCCAAAAAGGCATGCGGGTTTATGGAGAGCCTCTGATCCAGTTTTTGACATTGGACGAGAGCGAGTATTTTAACAAAGATTGGGATCACGCAGCGCGGCGTGTTATGTCGCCGCCGTTCCGCAGTAAGGATCATCAAGACAGCCTGTGGGCAGGATTGCAGGCGGGTAGCTTGCAAGTGGTAGCCACGGACCACGCAGCGTTTAGCACCGAGCAAAAACGGGCAGGCAAAGATGATTTCCGGATCATTCCCAACGGGTCTAACGGGCTGGAAGAACGTCTGGCGGTTCTGTGGACTGAAGGCGTGGAAACGGGCCGTTTGACGATGAGCGAATTTGTTGCGGCAACCAGCACCAATGCTGCGAAAATCCTCAACATTTACCCGCGCAAAGGGGCAATTGTAGAAGGGGCGGATGCAGATATTGTTGTCTGGGACCCCAAGATCAGCAAGACGATCTCGCCTGCCAACCATCACTCGGTTCTCGACTATAACGTGTTTGAGGGTTTTGAGGTCAAAGCGCAGAGCCGCTATACCCTGAACCGTGGTGACGTAATTTGGGCGTGGGGGCAAAACAGCCAACCTAACCCGGGCCGTGGGCGGTTTATCCCGCGTCCTGCCTTTGCCTCGGCGAACATCGCGTTGAGCAAGTGGAAAGAGTTGAACGCGCCCAAGTTGATCAAGCGCGATCCGTTGAATATTCCGGCGGGGATTTGATGTTGATGCTGCAAACTGGAGTATCCCTGTGAGTGAAGCGCAAAGTGTGATCCGTGCAAAGGGTCTGGACCTGACGTTCCAGACAAACGACGGCCCTGTGCACGCTTTGAAAGGCGTTGATCTGGACATCAAACAGGGGGATTTCGTAAGCTTCATCGGGCCTTCGGGCTGCGGTAAAACGACGTTTTTGCGCGTGATGGCGGATTTAGAACAGCCCACGGGCGGCGAGATCACCGTGAACGGTGTGACCCCCGAACAGGCGCGGAAGGCGCGGGCATATGGCTATGTGTTTCAGGCGGCGGGTTTGTATCCATGGCGCACCATTGGCGGGAACATCCGCCTGCCGTTAGAGATCATGGGCGTGCCGAAGTCCGAGCATGCAGAGCGTGTGGCAAAGGTTTTGGAGCTGGTTGAGTTATCAGGGTTTGAGAGAAAATTCCCTTGGCAGTTATCAGGCGGCATGCAGCAGCGGGCCAGCATCGCGCGGGCATTATCGTTTGATGCGGATATTTTATTGATGGACGAACCCTTCGGCGCATTGGACGAGATCGTGCGCGACCACTTGAATGAACAGCTTTTGCATCTGTGGGAGCGGACACAAAAGACGATTGCCTTTGTGACCCATTCTATCCCTGAAGCCGTATATCTGAGCACGAAGATTGTTGTGATGTCCCCGCGGCCGGGGCGTATAACGGATGTGATCGAAAGCACCTTGCCCCGCGAGCGCCCTTTGGAAATCCGCGAAAGCCCCGAATTTTTGGCCATTGCGCACCGCGTACGAGAGGGATTGCGTGCGGGGCATTCGGATGAGTGAGTTCGTGCCAAGATTTGCGGATGTATCAGACGCGCCCGCCTGCGCGGCGATTGTACGCAACTGGCTAGACGGGACTGAATGGATGCCCGACGGGCCTGACGTGGCCGAGCTGAGAAATATCATTTCTGAGGCCATTCCCAAGCGGGAATTCTGGGTGATTGGCGATCCGGTTGTGGGGTATCTGTCGCTTGATCCATCCTGTGATTTGATTGGCGGCCTTTATACTGCGCATCCGGGTTCTGGTGCTGGGAAGGCTTTGATTGACGCCGCAAAAGTAGGCCGTTCCTATGTGCAGCTTTGGACACATGAGGCCAATGTTGAGGCGCATCGATTTTACCACCGTGAAGGGTTTAAAATCATTGAGCGAAACAGCGAGGGAAGCGACGGCATCCCCGAGCTGCGGATGGAGTGGCGCGCATGAGGTCGATCTTGCCCGTCTTAACTGTTGTCGCGGCGATACTCGGGATATGGCTGTTGGCCGTGATTCCGATGAACATGCATCTGGTGGCGGATCAGGGACAGCGTGATGGATTGGTGGTGCAGCCTGAAACACCTGCTGAACGGCAAGAGTTCAGCGGTTTGGGTCTGGCGATGCGAAATCCTGATCTTATACCACTGACCTATAATTTCAAACGCCCGCGCCTGCCCAGCCCACAACAAGTGGCAGGCGAGATGTATGACACAATCTTCGGCAAGAAAATCACCTCTAAACGCTCGCTAGTCTATCATGGCTGGGTGACCTTGGCGCCGACCCTATTGGGTTTTGTGATTGGCACGGGCTTGGGAATTTTACTGGCTGTGGGGATTGTTTACAGCCGCGTGATGGACCGTTCGGTTATGCCCTGGGCGATTGTGAGCCAGACCATTCCTATTTTGGCACTGGCACCGATGGTGATTGTTGTTTTGGGCTCTATGGGTATTCAAGGGTTGTTCCCTAAATCACTGATCGCGGCGTATCTGTCATTTTTCCCTGTGGTTGTCGGGATGGTGAAAGGATTGCGTAGCCCGTCTGGCATGCAGTTGGATTTGCTCAGGACTTATCACGCGTCGAACACACAAGGCTTTTGGTCTTTGCGGTTGCCTGCGTCGTTACCCTATCTTTTTGCGTCGCTCAAAATCGGCATTTCCGCGTCCCTTGTAGGCACTATCGTGGCTGAGTTGCCCACGGGCGCGCGTGCGGGTTTTGGGGCGCGGATGCTGGTGGGGGATCAATATGGTCAGCCTTTGGTATCGTGGGCCGCGCTTTTTGCGGCTGCGTTGACGGCGGCGGCGTTGGTCGGGCTGTTTAGCGCTATTGAGCGGATCACCCTCAAACGGATGGGGATGGCAGCGGCATGATGTATGTATTGCTTGCATTTGGAATTTGGGCAGCTGGTTGGTGGTTGAATTTGCGCTTGTCCAATGGCTCCAGCGCAGAGTTAACGGCGGTCAAAATTGCTGTGCCGGCTATCTTTGGACTGACGATTGTCATCGTCTGGGAACTGATGGTGCGAGGGTTCGAAGTGAACCCTGTGATTTTGCCAGCACCGACGTCGGTTTTGGCCCGTTTGGCGGATGAGGGATCAATCCTTTGGGCGGACTTTAAGCAGACTGTTCTTAAGGGCGCACTGGTCGGCTATATCATTGGTGCCATCGCTGCATTCGCCGTCGCGATATTGGCAGACCGATCCGAGTTTTTGACGCGGGGCATTTTGCCCGTTGGTGGGTTTATGGCCGCCCTGCCTATTGTGGGGACAGCCCCTATTCTGGTAAAGTGGTTGGGCAGTGATTGGGAATCCAAGGCGGCAGTGGTGGCTGTGATGGTGTTCTTCCCAATCCTAGTGAACACCGTTGCAGGGTTGAAGGACACCAACGCGATGCAACGCGATCTGATGCGCACCTATGCTGCTGGATATTGGCCAACCCTGTTCAAACTGCGCCTGCCGAGTGCGGCACCCTTCATCTTTAATGGTCTTAAAATTGGCACCACGCTGGCACTGATTGGTGCAATTGTTGCTGAATTTTTTGGCTCCCCGACTGTGGGAATGGGGTTTCGTATATCCACCAGCTTTGGACAGCTTGCGTTGGACATGGTCTGGGCAGAGATTGTTGTAGCAGCATTGGCTGGTAGTGCATTTTATGGTGCGATGACATGGGTGGAGAAACGGGTGACCTTCTGGCACCCGTCACAGAGATAACCAATGACCCCGCAAAGGGGCGTATTTCAACTGACTTGGAGGTCAAACGATGAAGAATTTTATGATGGTGGCAGCATGTGCCACCGCGATGACGGCCGCTCCGGCGATTGCTGATGAGGCGAATGAAGTCACATTACAATTGCAGTGGGTTACTCAGTCGCAATTTGCGGGATATTATGTAGCGCAAGACAAGGGTTTCTACGAAGCAGAAGGTCTGGATGTCACGATCCTGCCCGGTGGCCCTGATATCGCCCCGCCGCAAGTATTGGCTGGCGGCGGCGCTGATGTGATGTTGAACTGGATGCCCTCCGCATTGGCTGCGCGCGAAAAGGGTTTGCCCGTTGTGAACATTGCACAGCCTTACAAAACGTCTGGCTTGATGCTGACGTGTTGGAAAGATTCTGGCATCACGGGTGTCGAAGACTTTAAGGGGCAGACTATTGGTGTTTGGTTCTTTGGCAACGAATACCCCTTCCTGAGCTGGATGTCGAAAGAAGGCATCAGCACAGATGGCGGCGAGGACGGTGTGACCGTGCTCAAGCAAGGCTTTAACGTGGACCCGCTGTTGCAGCGCGAAGCGGCGTGTATTTCGACGATGACGTATAATGAATATGGTCAGGTTCTGGATGCAGGTGTAAATCCGGATGAGTTGATCACCTTTAAATACGAAGATCAGGGTGTTGCCACGCTGGAAGATGGCATGTGGGTTTTGGAAGATAACCTGAATGATCCGGTGTTCGTCGATAAAATGACCCGCTTTGTACGTGCGTCTATGAAGGGTTGGAAATACGCCGAAGAAAATGCCGAAGAGGCTGGCGCGATCATCATCGAAAACGATGAAACGGGTGCGCAATCCGAAGAGGCACAGGTGCGCATGATGCAAGAGGTTGCGAAGCTGACGGCAGGGTCAAACGGTGCATTGGCAGAGGCCGACTATCAGCGCACGGTTGATACGCTGTTGGCTGGCGGTTCTGATCCGGTGATCACCAAGCAGCCTGAAGGTGCGTGGACATCTGTAATCACTGATGCTGCTTTGAAGTAAAAGGCAGTCTATTTGTACGTAAAAGGCCAGTGCATATGCGCTGGCCTTTTGTGTTCATGCGTATCAGGGAGCTGCAATAATGCGTCTGACGCAGAAATGCAAAATGATCTGTATCAGTTGGGCATTCTTGTGCAGCAATAATGAGGGGGCAGGGCAGTTATATTGGCCTGCCCCCTGAAAACATTCTCTCTTAGAGAACTGTCACTTTTGTGCCAAGCGGTACACGTTTGTACAAATCTTGGACGTGGGGGTTCAGCATGCGAATGCAGCCGTTTGAGACAGAACGCCCGATTGAGCTTTTTACTGTGGTTCCATGGATGCGGAAGTACGTGTCACGGCCCCCTTGGAAGAGGTAGAGAGCGCGCGAACCGAGGGGGTTGGTCGGGCCACCTGGCTGGGCATCTGTGTTGCCGATAAAGCGACCGTATGCTTTTGGATCACGTGCGATCATCTCGTTTGTAGGGCGCCATGTGGGCCATTCTTTTTTCACTGAGATCGTCGCGGTTCCGGTAAATTCCAGACCGGCTTTGCCGACACCAACGCCGTAACGCATGGCTTGACCGGGGGCTGTGACGAAATAGAGATAGTAGCTCCGAGGCAGAATGAGCAATTCGCCTACTTGATACTGCTTTTTGACCCGAACGATTTGGGGCGTGGGGTCAAAGGCGGCAGCCTGAGCGGAAGCGATTTGTGGGAAAGCGGTGGCAGCAAGTGAACTTGCGATGAATGAACGACGGAGCATACTGGTATCCTTGTGCAGCTTGGGATTAACCTACTGTCCAAACATCAGCCGGAAATTCAAGCCCTGAACGAAAAAACCGGCCATTCGATAGCGAATGGCCGGTCAAATTTTCGTGTAGCGATGCTCTGGCGCTACATTAAGCGCCAAGGCGCAACTTATGCGAG
Organism: Sulfitobacter undariae; assembly: GCF_014196805.1. GTDB lineage: Bacteria > Pseudomonadota > Alphaproteobacteria > Rhodobacterales > Rhodobacteraceae > Sulfitobacter > Sulfitobacter undariae. The sequence goes on from NZ_JACIEI010000008.1 coordinate 47,428, forward strand.
TGCGATGTTTGTCGCGGACTCACGGCCGTCACGGCCAGCTTCGATGTCGAAAGTAACTTTTTGGTTGTCGGCAAGACCAGTCAGGCCTGCGCGCTCAACAGCGGAGATGTGTACAAATACATCTTTGCTGCCACCATCGGGTGCGATAAAGCCGAAGCCTTTAGTTGTGTTAAACCATTTTACGGTGCCAGTAGCCATTCCGTAGTCTCCTAGTAGATAGATGCCATCCGCGGTGTGCGATGGCCCGGCTTGGTCGGTCTGTAATCGAGAGACTGAACGCGGAAGCGGAGACAGTGGTCTAGATATAGATAACGTTCGCAGTCTCAGATATGGCATAAAAACCCCCGAATTTCAAGTCTGATGGGGAAAGTCGGCAGGGCGCTGCCATCCAAAACGAAGTGGATTACCTGCGCGAAGAACGGCGTCTAGAGTATTGCAATATAATAAATAATTTGGATGACTTGAGGCGCATTAACCAGTTGTTAACGGTTTCAGAAATTTTTTTAACGGCAGAAAAACGCGCAAAGTATGCATAGCTCGGGATTGTTTCCGAATCTGTCAATGTTTGAGGCGCTGACATGGTTTGGGTCGCGGGGCGTCCAAAATAGACACCCCGCTTTGGTCGCTTTAGCGCATGAATTTCTTGTGCTTCAGGCGCTTTGGCTCCAGCGCATCGGCACCAAGACGACGCTTTTTGTCTTCTTCGTAGTCTTCAAAGTTGCCTTCAAACCATTCCACGTGTGCATCGCCTTCAAAGGCAAGGATGTGGGTACAGATACGGTCAAGGAAGAAGCGGTCGTGAGAGATGACCACCGCGCAACCGGCGAAGTCTACCAGCGCGTCTTCGAGGGCGCGCAGAGTTTCAACGTCAAGATCGTTTGTAGGTTCATCGAGCAGCAGAACGTTGCCACCTGATTTCAGCAGACGGGCCATGTGGACGCGGTTGCGTTCCCCACCTGACAGCAGGCCGACTTTTTTTTGCTGATCGCCACCCTTAAAGTTGAACGACGAGCAATAGGCGCGCGAGTTCACCTCGGCATCGCCAAGCTGGATGAGTTCGGCACCGCCGGTGATAGCCTGCCAGACGTTATCATCCGCGTTCAGGTCATCGCGGGACTGATCCACATAGGAGAGCTGAACCGTGTTGCCGACTTCGATGGTGCCTGCGTCAGGCTGTTCTTGACCTGTCAGCATTTTGAACAGTGTCGATTTGCCTGCACCGTTGGGGCCGATCACGCCGACAATACCACCGGGTGGCAGAGAGAAGCTGAGGTTTTCGACCAGAAGCTTATCACCCATGGCTTTGGTCAGGCCTTCGACATCCATCACTTTGGAGCCGAGGCGCTGACCGTTCGGAATAACGATCTGGGCTGTTGCCAGTTTTTCGCGCTCGGACTGATCTGCCATCTCGTTGTAGGATTTGATCCGCGCTTTGGATTTGGATTGACGGGCTTTGGCACCTTGGCGCATCCACTCCAGCTCGCGTTCCAGCGTTTTCTGACGCGATTTGTCTTCGCGCGATTCCTGTGACAGGCGTTTTGCTTTTTGCTCCAGCCAGTCGGAATAGTTGCCCTCACACGGGATGCCGCGGCCACGGTCCAGTTCCAGAATCCAGGTGGTGATGTCATCCAGAAAATAACGGTCGTGGGTAACGATCAGGATCGTGCCTTTGTAGGCTATGAGGTGCTGTTGAAGCCACGCGATGGTTTCGGCGTCAAGGTGGTTGGTCGGTTCATCGAGAAGCAGCATTTCTGGCGCTTCAAGCAGCAGTTTACACAAAGCCACACGGCGGGCTTCACCGCCTGACAGATCGGCGATGTTCGCGTCATCTGGTGGGCAGCGCAGGGCCTCTAGCGACACGTCGATCTGACTGTCGAGGTCCCAGAGGTTTTCGGCGTCGATCTGGTCTTGCAGCGCAGCCATCTCATCGGCGGTTTCATCCGAGTAGTTCATCGCCAACTCATTGTAGCGATCCAAAATGGCCTTTTTATTCGCCACGCCCAGCATCACATTTTCACGCACAGTCAGCGTTTCATCCAGCTTTGGCTCCTGCGGAAGGTAGCCAACACGTGCACCTTCAGCGACCCAAGCCTCGCCCGTGAAGTCTTTGTCCATGCCCGCCATGATTTTCATCAGGGTTGATTTGCCTGCGCCGTTGACGCCGACAACACCGATTTTCACACCGGGAAGGAAGTTCAGGTGGATGTTTTCAAAGCATTTTTTCCCGCCGGGATAGGTCTTGGAGACCCCTTGCATGTGATAGACGTATTGATAAGCGGCCATGGCGCGACTCCTCGTGCGTGTCATAATTTGCTTTGCAATATCTGTCAGACCGTACAAGATCAACGGTAGCTGGGCCTGATTGGCCAAGCCGCGCCTGATCTTGATGCCTTTGCATCCTCCACTTTTGATATGATCCGGCTGGCTTGCCAGAGTGTTTGCACGAAATCTGTCTCAGCGGAATGGAGGTGCTCACAGCGCGGATGCGTGTTGATTGACCTAAATTTTGGTTCTTTTTCCTAGGATTTAGAAAATTTAAGTCAAATTGTCGCAGCCTGATTTGATAGGCTGATCCGATCCCTTGGCGATTCTTTTAACTACGACCAAGGGCAAACCAGACTGCAGTTTAATGCGGTCGATATACATGGGGAAACAATAATGTCTCAAACCACAATGATCGTGGGGTTGGATGGATCTGACGCGGGTAAACGCGCGCTGGATTTCGCCAAAACCCGTGCCAAACTGATCGGTGATTGCCATATTCTTTTGGTCTATGTCATCGAATGGTCGCCCTTCAGCTTTCAAACGGCCGAAGAAAACGAAAAACGCCACGCCCGCCGCGAAGAGGAACTGAACCTCGCGCATGAGCGGGTTGTCGGACCTGCTGTGCAGGAGGCCGAGGCGGAAGGATGTTCTGTTGAGGGGATCGTTAGACACGGTGACGTGGCTGAAATCCTTGAGGGGCTGGCCAAGAAGCGCGAAGCTTCGCAGATCGTTGTGGGCCGCATGGGCGAGCGGAACATGAAAGAGCGGCTGTTTGGCGGCGTGACGGGGCGGCTGGTGGCTGCATCCACAGTGCCGATCACCGTGATTCCATAAGGGGACAGATATGAAACGATTTATCACAAGCGGGATCGCGGCCACAGCGCTGAGCCTTCCCACACTTGCTGCCGCCCAAGAAGCGGTATCCTTTGACCAGAAAGTAAACGACATCTTTGCCAGCTCAACGGGCTGGTTTGTGAACCTAATCTTTGCGCCGCTGCCCGGAACTGCGTTTCCGTGGATTGTGCTTTGGTTGGTTGTCGCCGCTACGATCTTTACAGTCTATTTCGGTTTTATCCAGATCAAAGCATTCGGTCACGCAATCAGTCTGGTCAAAGGGGATTACACGGACCCCAATGACGCAGGTGAAGTTAGCCATTTTCAGGCTCTAACAACGGCACTTTCGGGTACAGTTGGTCTGGGTAACATCGCGGGTGTTGCTGTGGCTGTGGGCATCGGCGGCCCCGGCGCGACCTTCTGGATGATTGTGGCGGGTCTGCTGGGTATGGCGTCCAAGTTCACCGAATGTACGTTGGGTGTGAAATACCGCAACGAATACGCTGACGGCACGGTTTCGGGTGGTCCCATGTATTACATGACCAAGGGCTTTAAGGAACGTGGCCTGCCCGGCGGTAAGGTTTTGGCCGTGATCTTTGCTATCTTTACCATCGGTGGTGCCTTGGGCGGCGGGAACATGTTCCAAGCGAACCAAGCACATGCTCAGATTACGCAGATTACCGGTGATTTTAGCGGAGTGATCACAGGTGTGATTTTTGCGGCTATCGTTTTTGCGGTGATCGCTGGCGGGATCAAATCCATCGCCAATGTCACCGAAAAGATCGTGCCATTCATGGGGGTATTGTATGTTCTTGCGGCTCTGATCATTCTGATTGTGAACTATGATCAGATTGGCTGGGCGTTTGGTCAAATCTTTGCTGGTGCCTTTACGGGTCTTGGCGTTGCTGGCGGTTTTGTTGGTGCGCTGATCCAAGGCTTCAAACGGGCGGCATTCTCAAACGAGGCGGGTGTTGGCTCGGCTGCGATTGCGCACTCTGCCGTACGGACCAAAGAACCTGTGACAGAGGGTGTCGTTTCCCTGCTGGAGCCGTTCATCGATACGGTTGTAATCTGTACCATGACGGCGCTGGTTATCACCATTTCGGGCGTTTTGGTTGTGGACCCAGCAACGGGTAACTTTGTGTTGAATGAAGCAGGTACAGCGATCAAAACAATTGATGGTTCTTCTGGCGTAGCACTCACTTCTGCGGCATTTGCGACTGGCTTTAGCTGGTTCCCATATGTGCTGGCTGTTGCTGTGGTGTTGTTTGCCTTCTCTACAATGATCAGTTGGTCCTACTATGGTCTCAAGGCTTGGACCTACCTGTTTGGCGAAGGCAAAAAGACTGAAATGACGTTCAAAGTGATCTTTTGCTTCTTCATCATCGTCGGTGCTGCTGCACAATTGGGGGCGGTCATCGACTTCTCTGATGCGATGATCTTTGCGATGGCTGTTGTGAACATCACTGCGCTGTACTTCCTCATGCCAATCGTCAAGCGTGAGATGAACAGCTATTTTGGTCGCCTGAAGTCTGGCGAGATCGTCAAGCACGAACAATAAGCTTGATTTGATTGACATTTGGCAGGCTATCCCGTCCTTTCGGCCCCTGAGAAACCTTGGGGGCCGTTTTCATTTTGCGCCATGATATTCCATATGCTGCCGCTGGTCAGGTGATCGGCCTTTTGGGCGGGTCGTTTGATCCTGCGCATGCAGGGCACGCCCATATCACGCGCGAAGCGCTCAAGCGGTTCGGCTTGGATCAGGTGTGGTGGCTGGTGAGTCCGGGCAACCCGTTAAAAGCACACGGCCCTGCGCCAATGGATCAACGCATTGCGCAGGCGCAGGCGGTCATTGACCACCCTCGCGTGCAGGTGACAGGGATCGAAGAACGGTTGGGTACGCGGTACACGGCACAAACACTGCGCGCATTGCGCAGGCTATATCCCAAACAGCGGTTTATCTGGCTGATGGGGGCTGATAATTTGGCGCAGTTTCATCTTTGGCAAGACTGGCAAGAGATCGCGCAAACCGTGCCTATGGGCATTCTTGCCCGTCCGGGTCAGCGCATTTCCGCACGGATGAGTCGCACCGCGACGCTTTATGCGCCCTACCGCATACCGGGGCGGTATAGCCAGCGGTTGGCGCAGGCCGATGCCCCTGCATGGTGCTTTGTGAATGTGCCGATGAAGGATGTGTCCTCCTCTGCGATACGTGCAGCGGGGGAGTGGTCAGCGCAATCTGGCTGAAGCGAGGCCCGCTGTCAGGATCACGGCCATGCCTACCCATGTCCACAGGTCGGGCAATTCCGCAAATATCAGCCAGCCCAGACCGACGGCTGCCACCAGTTGAAAGTAAACCAACGGCGCAATGCGCGATGCTGGTGCATGTTTATAGGCGTAGAGCAGCAATAAGTTACCCAGCATGGAGCAGACCCCCGATGTGATAGTCAGGGCAATCACAGGAAGTGAGGGCATAGGAATTTGGCTTAAGCCAATCGGGGTGAGCAAGATTGCTGCGATGACGAGTTGTGTAAGGGTCATTTCCATAGGTGTGCCCAGATGGCCAAGCCACCGCGACATGGTTAGAAAAATGCCATAAAACGTCCCTGCTGCCACAGCCCAAAGCAGGCCCAAATTAGCGTCAAATCCGGGGCGTACAACAATCAGCACACCTATGAACCCCAACAAGACCAGAACAGAGCGCAGGGGCGTGACAGGTTCGCGTAGAAAAATGGTTGCCAGAACATAGCTGATGAGAGGACCAACAAAGAAAGCACCAAAGACGGTTGCGACTTCTTCGGTTTGTAAGGCTGTCTGGATACAACTGATGCCTGCAGCGAGAAGTGAGGCTCGAACCCAGATGCGCCAGTCTCGCAAGAGGCGGAAAGCGCCCCGCGGTACAAGCGGCAAAATCAGAACCGCACCCACCACAAAACGCGACCACGCCACAAAAAGCGGAGTAACGCCATGTGAGCCCATCAATAACTTACCCGCGCTGTCCCCCGCAGGGATCAGGGACATGGCAATAAACATAATGAGAACGGCACGTTGCATGGTTATCGCTTACACTGGCCGCTGGCGGCGTGAAAGGGGTATATGAATGCTTGTGGGGTGGGCGCGTCTTGGGGTAATCAGGGCATATGACACATATGCTTTCTCGACGGTATTTTTTAGGTTCTGCTGCGGCAGCTTGTTTTGTTGGAACGTCGGCCGCTGCTGCCCCGCCGGAGGCATCTTTGCGGCCTGTGATGCGCGGCGATGACCTGTTCAAACGTGCGATCCTAAGTGTCGAAGATATTTTGAAGGAAGCCCGACTGACGGGCAAAGTCTCCTTTGTTGTCGCGGATGTGAAGACCGGTGCGCGGCGCGAAAGCGAAGCGGCTGACACCGCCCGACCACCTGCCAGTGTGGCGAAAGCCATTACCGCGCTTTATGCGCTGGATGCTTTGGGAGCGGGGCATCGCTTTGAGACGCAGTTGGTGGCGACAGGTGGCATCGTAGCAGGTGAGATCATGGGCGATCTGCTGCTGGTGGGCGGCAGTGACCCAACATTGGATACGGATACGCTGGCCACGATGGCGGCCAATCTGAAGACTGCGGGCGTGAAGGCTGTGCGCGGCGGGTTTAAAGTATACGAAGCGGGCTTGCCTGTTCTGCCGCGCATTGATGCGGCGCAACCCGATCAGGTTGGCTATAACCCCGGTGTTTCGGGTCTGTCGCTGAACTACAACCGTGTTCATTTTGAATGGAAACGCGTCAGCGGTAATTATTCCATTACGATGGAGGGGCGCTCTGACAAATACCGTCCTGCCGTGCGTGTGGCTGCGATGCAGATCAGGGACCGTGCCAGCCCTGTTTATACTTACGAGGATCGCGACGGCAAAGATGCGTGGACAGTTGCGCGTGGCGCATTAGGTGGCAGTGGGTCACGCTGGTTGCCTGTGCGCAAGCCGGGGCTATATGCGGGCGAGGTGTTCCAGACGCTTGCCAGTGCGCAGGGGATCAAGCTGGGTGCGCCCAAGATGGTCCAAAGCCTACCTGCGGGAGGCGAGATTATCGTTCGCAACCAAAGCGCCGATCTGCGCAGGATTTTGCGAGACATGTTGAAATGGTCCACGAACCTAACCGCCGAGATGGTCGGACTTGCGGCCACCACGGCGCGAGGGGGCAAACCCGACAGCCTGAAGGCATCGGCACATGTGATGAACCAATGGGCGCAAGCCAATTTGGGCATGAAAAACACAGCGCTGGTAGATCACTCGGGGCTTGGGGATGATAGCCGCGTGACAGCCAGTGATATGGTTACTGTCTTGCTGAAAGTGCACAGGGAGGGGCTGCGCGATATCCTCAAGCCCGTTGCCATGCGCGATGACAACCGCAAAGTGCTCAAAAACCATCCGGTCAAAGCAGATGCCAAGACAGGCACGCTTAACTTTGTGTCATCCTTGGCGGGCTATCTGACTGCACCTGACGGAACGGAAATGGCTTTTGCGATTTTCGCAGCAGATGAGAGCATTCGCGCAACCCTGAGCCGCGCTGAGCGCGAAGGCCCCCCCGGCGGGGTGAGCTGGAACAGGCGTGCAAAGCGTATGCAGCAACAATTGATTGAGCGTTGGGCGGGGCTTTACGCCGCCTAACACCTGCTTAGGAGAGGTGACGCGCCCTTGCGCCACGCTCGATCGCGGCTGCATGCAGACGGTCGATGTTCAGCTCATAGCGGATTTCTTCTAGCAGGCGCAGTTCTGCTTCCTCCAGCGTGCCATCGGCAGCGGCAACATCACATGCCAGTGCATAGGCCGTTTCGTTAAAGCGGTCTTGCAGGGCCTCGCGAATAAGTCCGAACAATGCGTCCAGCCCGTCTTCTTGCTCAAACAGGTCAAAGACCATCTGGCTGACGGGTTTAATACGGTCCACGTCGAAGTCGGCAAAAATGGGCAGCAGGTTCACCGCAGATTGGATTTTGATCAGCTCGGTTGTGCCAATGTCGCCATCCGAGGCAGAGACTGCAACCATAACCGCGACAAGGCAGTCTTGAGTGCTCAGGGCGAGAGATGTGTCGTTTGTCATTATATATGTCCTTTGCACAGCGCTGGTTCCCCAGCAGAATATTGACGCCACGGGTCTTGCACAATAGATGAAGCCACAACTGCGCGATAGGGCGCTGGTGTAATTTTCGGGAAGTTTGATATGTCTGAAGTGCGGGATGCAGCAATGCAAAGCAAAGCGTGGCCTTTTGAAGAAGCGCGCCGCGTGCTCAAACGTTTCAATGGTAAGGTGCCTGAAAAGGGATATGTGTTGTTTGAAACCGGATATGGCCCATCAGGCCTCCCGCATATTGGTACCTTTGGAGAGGTTGCCCGCACCACAATGATCCGCCGCGCCTTTGAGGCGATCAGTGATATTCCAACGCGGCTGATCTGTTTTTCTGATGATCTGGACGGCATGCGTAAGGTGCCCAGCAATGTGCCAGACGCTGATGCACTGACCGAGCATTTGCAAAAGCCGCTGACCTCTGTGCCTGATCCGTTTGGCACTCATGAGAGTTTTGGCCATCATAACAACGCGATGCTGCGCCGTTTTCTGGATACTTTCGGGTTTGAATACGAGTTTTATTCAGCTACAGAGTTTTACGGCACAGGCCAGTTTGATGAAATTCTGATGCGTGCCGCCGAGAAGTACGACGAAATCATGGCCGTCATGCTCAAGTCTCTGCGCGAAGAGCGCCGTCAGACGTATTCGATCTTTTTGCCAATCCACCCTGACACGGGCCGCGTGATGTATGTGCCTATGAAATCCGTGGATGCCAAAGCGGGCACCATCACCTTTGACACGCCCGAGGGCGAAGAAATGACGCTGCCCGTCACAGGCGGCAATGTGAAGCTGCAATGGAAGCCTGATTTCGGCGCACGTTGGGCGGCGTTGGGTGTGGATTTTGAGATGTATGGCAAAGACCATTCCACCAATACGCCAATTTACGATTCGATTTGTCGTATTCTGGGCGCCCGCGCGCCAGAGCATTTCAGCTATGAGTTGTTTCTGGACCAAGATGGTCACAAGATTTCTAAAACTTCGGGCAATGGTTTGTCGATTGACGAATGGCTGACATACGCCTCCGCTGAATCACTGTCGTATTTCATGTATCTCAAGCCGAAGACGGCAAAGCGCATGTATTTCGATGTGATCCCCAAAGCGGTGGATGAATATCACCAACAACTGCGCGCCTATGAGACGCAGGACATCAAAGCGCAGTTGAACAACCCCGTCTGGCACATTCACAGCGGTGATGTACCAAAGTCTGATATGGTTGTGCCGTTCTCGATGTTGCTCAACCTTGCCTCTGTCTCCTCGGCTGAGGACAAAGCGCAACTATGGGGCTTTATCCAACGCTATGCACCAGAAGCCACGGCGCAGACACATCCCGGTATGGATGCGGCAGCGGGTTATGCGGTGCGGTATTACAATGATTTTGTGAAACCGACCAAAGTGTTCCGCGCGCCCAGCGATCTGGAGCGTGAGGCACTGGAAGATTTGCGCGCGCAACTGGCTGTCTGGGACGGCGGGTTGGATGCGGATGCCTTGCAGACCATGGTGTTCGCGGTCGGTAAAGAGCGGTTTGAGCCCCTGCGCGATTGGTTCACAGCGCTGTACGAAGTACTTCTTGGCGCGTCTCAAGGACCACGGTTTGGCGGGTTTATTGCGCTTTACGGTGTCGATGAAACCATTGCATTGATTGACGACGCATTGGCAGGAAAGCTGACTGCCGCCTAAAGCTGGACTCCACTCGCTTGCATGACTTGTTAAAAGGTCGCGCAAGCGGGCGACGGTTGAGGACCCTCAGCGGCTTTATGCCCTGCGAATACATCTGCAAAATCTGGACACCAGAGCCAGAAAGATTCATTCTCGACCCGATCCACCAGATACCGAGCTTAAACACATAACTTTCACACGTTGTTTAACGTATTTGTTGCCTTGTTGTTTTTTCCTTGGGTCGGTCTGTTCGAAAGGGTTGATCCGGCTATCCGGTCTGTTGATGGCTCAAGCAGGTCTGGTTTGCGCCGCAGCCCGAAAAACCGTGACTTCGCCATATGCCGTGCCTATTGATGAACATGTAGTTAATCGGAGCTCGTTTGTGACCATTCCCGCCCATGTTCAAGTGTTGTTAAAACGGCTGCGTGAGAAGTTTACCCCTGAAAAATTACGTGAGCAGATGGCAGCCTGCGATGCTCCTTTTCGCACCTTGCGCCCTGTGCGAGATGCCACCGAGAAAAGTGTTTTGCGCTATTGGGAACGCCTTATTGGACCAGCCTCGCATATTGATCGCGATTTGATTGCGGATACGGCCAGCCTTGCGGCGGCCAAAAGCTATTCCGGCAATATTGAAAACTATATCGGGACGGTCAAAGTGCCCGTAGGGGTTATTGGGCCACTGCGCGTGAATGGCATAAATGCCGCCCGCGATTACCATATCCCCCTTGCCACAACCGAAGCGGCGCTTGTTGCCTCTTATGGGCGTGGGGCATATGCAGCAACCAAGGCAGGTGGAATTAGCACTGCCGTCTTGTACGAAGGTGTGATCCGCACACCCGCCTTTACTTTTGATAATATCCTGAGCGCAGGGCTATTTGTCGAATGGGTTGTTACAAATATCAAAGCGCTGCGCAGCGCTGCCGAGAGCACCACGCAGCACGGCAAACTGTCTTCTGTAGAACCCGTCATCGACAACAATGTTGTGTTTTTGATCTGCCGCTACACGACAGGGGATGCGTCGGGGCAAAACATGGTCACGATTGCAACCCATGCGCTGTGCGAAAAAATCGTTGCGGATTGCACCGTACCCATCGATCGCTGGTACATCGAAGGTAATTTCTCGGGTGACAAAAAAGCCTCTGCGCTTGGCTTGATGACAGGGCGGGGCCGCAAAGTGAGCGCTTCTGTTATTCTGCCTGCTGCGATCATCGAAAAAACGCTGGGGACGACAACCCAAGAGATGCTTGCCTATGGGCGCATTGCAGATTTGGGGGCCAAGCTGTCGGGCCAAATGGGCGCGCAGGCCCATTATGCCAACGGCCTTGCAGCCCTATACATCGCCACAGGCCAAGATGCAGCTTGCGTCGCCGAAAGCGCGATTGGTTTTACCCGAATGGAAGCGCGGGGCGACGATTTGTTCTGTTCCGTAACCATGCCGAACATTCTTGTTGGCACGGTCGGTGGCGGCACAGGGCTTGCCAGCCAGAGTGCGGGTCTCAATATTCTGGGTTTGAAAGGTACAGGTAACGGGGCCGCTTTGGCCGAGGTCACAGCAGCCCTTTGTCTATGTGGCGAAATCTCGATTGTCGCGGCCATCGCTGCGGGGGATTTTACCCGTGCGCACCAAAGTCTGGCACGGCTGAGATGACCCTATTGCAACGTCTGTGGATTTACCAAGCCGAACGTTTCCCACTGGCGAAAACCGTGCCGCTACTGGCCTGCTTTTCCGCAGCTTCCATCACGCTTTCTGCGGTGCTGTCTGGGCGTCCTCTTCCGGCGCTATCGGCCTACCTTGTCGGCTTTTTTCTTGTTTTCATTTTGTTTTTCCAAATGCGTGTCGCGGATGAAGTGAAGGACGGTGAAGACGACGCAAAATACCGCCCAGAGCGTGCGATCCCACGAGGGTTGGTGACGCTTCGCCTGATTGTCTCTCTTGGCGCTGTGACGATCCCCTTGGGTATCCTCCTCGCCCAGATCCATGGCGCAGGCCTTATCTGGTTGCTCGCGCTCACATGGGCTTGGCTTACAGCAATGACATTCGAATTCGGTGTTCCTGCTTGGTTAAAGGCCCGCCCTGTCTTCTACCTGCTGTCTCACATGGCAATCATGCCGTTGATCGATTTACTGCTGACAGGTATTGAATGGCTTCCCCATGGATCAGCCACGCCTGCACTGTGGATTTTCATTGCCTTGTCATTTTCCAACGGCTGTGTGCTTGAAATAGGCCGTAAACTTTGGTCACCCGAGAATGAGCGGATCGGGGTCGATACCTATTCCAAACTTTGGGGGGCAAAGCGTGCAGCTTTTATCTGGCTTGGTTTTGTTGGGGTATCAGCGGTATTATTGATCGGGGTGGGCGTCGTCACAGGCTTTCCACTTGCTTTCATCCTGATCGGGCTCCTTGGGTTTTTATTCTGTATTTACGCGGCCCGTCGCTACGCCATTAACCCAACCCCAAAAACCGAAAAGCAGATGGATACGGTCGCAGGCTTATGGGTCTTTGGCTGCTACGCCACCGCCGGATTCCTCCCACTTGCCCTAGGAGGGCTGCCATGATTTTATTCGGCATTACCGACCCAGCACAAGTTGGGGGTAAAGGGGCATCCCTCGCACGGCTTGCCCAGTTAGGGTTCAACCCGCCTGCTTTCTTTGTCATCCCAGCAGATGCATTCACTGACGGTAAACCGCAGCGGGGACTGAAAACATCAGTCACAAAATCGCTCAAACTCATCGGCTCGGGTCCTTATGCTGTGCGTTCCTCTGGCAAAGCGGAAGACGGTGAAGAGCATAGCCATGCAGGTCAGTTTGACACGTTCCTGAACATCAATGCTGCGGGTGTCGTTGACGCGGCGGCCAAGGTTTGGGCGTCAGGCTTTGGTGAAACAGTGGCGACGTACCGCGCGGTCAAATCAGGGGGTGACGCCGCAGCTCCCGCTATTGTGGTCCAGCAAATGATCGACGCGCGCGTGTCAGGCGTTGCCTTTAGCGCCGACCCCGTCAGCGGACGCCGCGATTGCGTGATCATCTCGGCAGTTGAGGGCCTTGGCGATGCGTTGGTCAGTGGCGAAGTTGATGGGCAAAGCTGGGTTGCTACCAATACCATCACGGCACCGCGTGATCCAATTTTAACGGATGCAGAACTTCAAAGCGTTGTCGACATGGCGCGCAAGGCCGAAGCTGCATTCGGCAGCCCCCAAGACATCGAATGGGCGATTGATGCAGACGGGTTGCATATTCTGCAGGCCCGTCCAATCACAACTGCGCTGCGCCCTTTGGCAGTGCCTGACACAACGCTGACGATATTTGATAATTCCAACATCGTTGAAAGCTATCCGGGCATTGTGTCTCCTTTGACCTACAGCTTTGCCGTGCACGTTTATGACCGCGTTTACCGGTCCTTTGTCCGTCTTTTAGGTGTCAGAGAAGCAACCATTTCCGACAATGGCGCGGTCTTTGGGAACATGCTGGGGCGCGTGGATGGGCGTGTCTATTACAACCTTGTTAACTGGTATCGTGCACTTGCGTTGCTTCCGGGTTTTGCGTTGAATCGTTCCTATATGGAAACCATGATGGGTGTAGATACGCCCATGCCTACTGAGGTGACCAACAGTATTGGCCCGCCGCCCGCCAAAGGGTTTGCGAAGGTCACGGAATACGCCAAGCTTGTCTTTGTTGCCGCGCGTTTGATTTTCGAGGCGCTGCGCCTGCCACGAACCCGAAGCAATTTTTATACCCGCCTGAACGCGGCGCTGGACAGTGATCTTGATCTGGAAGCGGCCAACCCGACCCAGCTTAGTCGGGAGTATCGCCGCATTGAGAGCACCTTGCTGGACCGTTGGGATGCGCCTTTGGTCAATGACTTTTTATGCATGATCGCATTTGGCGCCTCACGGAACCTGCTAAAACGGTGGCTAGGGGATGAAGGGCTATTGCTGCATAATGATGTGATGATCGGGCAGGGCGATATCGTGTCCGCTGAACCCGCGCAACGCATTGCAAAAATGGGCCGGATCGCGGCTGAGCATGGTATTCCCTCTGAGCAATTTGCGACGCACCCGGCGCTAAAAGATGAATTTGCCAGTTATCTCGCCAAATTCGGGGACCGTTGCACCGAAGAGTTGAAACTGGAATCTATTCCACTGACCCAAGACGCGACCCAGCTTCTTTCGGCAATAGCGGCCAGTTCGCAGCGCCCGCCAGCGGAACATGCAGTTGCGTCAACACCAGATTGGGCCGCGATTTTTAGCGGAAAGCCTGTAAAGGCCCGCGTGGCGAAATGGATTGTGACATGGGCCAAGGCCCGTGTAAGAGACCGCGAAAACCTGCGATTTGAACGCACAAGACTGTTCGGACGTGCCCGTCAGGTTTTCCTGGCGATGGGGCGGGAATTAGCGGCACGTGATCTTATCGATCAACCCCGTGATGTTTTCCACCTGACCGTTTCTGAGATCATGGGCGCGATTGAGGGGTTTGGCCTATCGCCGAATGTGCGCGGGCTGATCGCGTTGCGTCAATCCGAAGACGCCGGGTCTGCCAGCCGCGCCGACCCGCCAGAACGGATTGAAGTGCGCGGTCCCGCGATCCTTCCCTCTACAACCGCACATTCCCAGACTGAGGATATGCAAACGGGCGAAACGCGCACGGCGACAGGATGTTCAGCAGGGCAAGTCACCGCCAAAGCCCGTGTTATCCGTGATCCGCGTACAGAAAGCTTGGACGCTGGTGATATCCTTGTCGCCCGCCACACGGATCCCGGCTGGATTGCGGTATTTTCCAACGCAAGTGCCATTGTAGTAGAGCGTGGCTCGCTGCTGTCCCACTCTGCCATTGTGGCGCGTGAGTTGGGGATTCCCTGCGTTGTTGGCCTGAAGGGCGCCACGCAGTGGGTTGAGGATGGGGATGTATTGCACGTGAATGGCGCAACGGGACTGGTCAAGAAAACATGAATAAAAGCTCAGAAATTGCAACGAAAGCAAAGTTCGACCACATCCGTTATGCGCAATTGTGGGAGGATGCGGATATTTTATGTGCTGCGCTCCCTCAAGACTCCGGCAAAACGCTGGTCTCGATCTGTTCGGCAGGGGATAATGCCTTGGCGATGTTGACCCTTGATCCCGAACGGGTTGTCGTCGTTGATCTGTCGCCTGCGCAAATTGCCTGCCTGCACCTGCGCATCGGCGCGTACCGCGCGCTCTCACAGCCCGAATTCCTAGAGTTGATGGGGTCTCGCCCCAGCACAAGCCGGGGTGTATTGCTTGACCGGTCCATCGCAGGGTTAGACACGGAAACCCAAGCGTTTTGGCAGGAACGACGTGACGACGTTATTGCCTATGGTGCAGGGGGTGTTGGAAAATTTGAACGCTATTTTCGCATTTTTCGCACAAAACTCCTCCCTCTGGTTCATTCAAAGAAAACCCTTGATGCAATATTCGTCTCAAGGCCCAAAGCAGAACGCCAAGAGTTTCTTAACAAACGCTTTAATACATGGCGCTGGCGGCTATTATTAAACGTCTTTTTTTCACGTTTTGTGATGGGGCGCATGGGGCGGGATAAGGCGTTTTTCGAACACGTCGAAGGCTCGGTAGCGCAACATGTCGCACGGCGGATCAAACACGCGGCTGTTGAGTGTGACCCGTCGCAAAATCCTTATCTACATTGGATTTTGAAGGGTACACATGGCGAAGCTGTTCCAATGCCTTGGCGTGTAGAACACTACGCAACGATCCGCGATAGGCTTGATCGGTTGGATATCCGCCAAGGCGCGCTGGAGGCATTCATTGATGACGGTGATAAGGCCGATGGGTTCAATCTGTCTGATATTTTTGAATATATGTCGCCGGATGTTTTCACCAAAGTGTACGGCCAAATCCTGAGTGCTGCAAATCCCCAAGCCCGTCTTGTTTACTGGAACATGATGGCGCCCCGCCGTGTCCCGCCTGCCTTTGCCGCAAAGGTGACAGGCCTGACCGGAAAAGAAGACCAACTGAAAGCCCAAGACAAAGCATTTTTCTATTCCGACTTTGTGATTGAGGAATTTAAGGGGTGAGCGAGCTGCTGCAAATCGCCATTGCATTTGCATCCGTTGCAGTCCTGCTTTGCTTGATGGCAGTGGTCAAACGCCTTGCAAAAACACGGGATATCTCACCTGAAGTACAACGCAAACTCGTTCATATGGGCACCGGGCTTTATGCTTTGACGCTCCCTTGGCTTTTCACAGACAATTGGCCCGTTTACATGCTAGTCGGGTTGACCCTGATCGTCATGGCAATCCTGCGTTTGCCTGCCTTTTCCAAAGGCGGGATTGGTGAAACCTTGCACGGGGTTGAGCGTCAATCATACGGCGACCTTCTTTTGGCTCTTGCCGTTGGCACCGTGTTTCTGTTGGCAGAGGGCAACGCCATTCTCTACGTTTTGCCCATTGCAACATTAACCCTAGCCGACGCCGCCGCCGCCCTAACGGGAAGCCGTTATGGGCGTAAATTCTTCACTGTAGAAGAGGGGCAAAAGTCGATTGAGGGTTCTACCGCGTTCTTCATGATCACATTGATGATTTCGATGGTGTGTCTGCTGCTTTTGTCTGACGTGTCCCGCCCCAACGTCATTTTGTTGGCGGTGATGGTTGCAGCCTTCGGCACGCTTGTCGAAGCAGACAGTTGGCGTGGGTTTGACAACTTCTTTCTACCCACGGGCCTGATGATCTTTCTTGAAAGCCATATGGACAGCCCTTGGCAAAGCCTTGTTCTTTTGATGGGGGTGTTTCTGGTTGCGCTTGTCGTATTCTTGCGCGTCGCCCCCCGATTGGGGATCACTGGACACGCAGCCCGCGTGTATACAATTGCGACCTTCTTGTTGATCACCGTTACCGCACCGCAGAATACAATTTTGCCTTTGCTGGCGTTTGTCATTCACGCCTTCGCGCATCGCCTTAGCCCGTGCAAAGCGGCTTATCCCGCACTTGATATTGTGGCGGCTGTTGCGCTTGCCAGCTTTGGGTGGCTGGCCATAGGGCTGATCACAGGGATGAATGCGCTGATGTATTATGGCCTTATGTCCGCAGGCCTTTGTGTGGGCTTAATTGCCGTCTCTTTGGGCGCGTTTTCAATCTGGGTACGTGTTGGGGCCACACTGGTCGTGGGTGTTGGGCTGTTTGGTCTTTATGGCTTCCTGATGCGTTATAATCCGGCTTCGATACAATGGCCGGGCGATATGAAATTTGCTGGCGCGATAACAATCGGAATGATGGTTGTTATCGGGTCATTCAGGCCGTCGTTGTTTGATACTCGCCGTGCTGCAAAGCTTACGTTTCTTGCAGTGATCGTTCCGGGGCTTGGGTATGGTATAAAGGTGATAGGCGCGTGACAACTGAGACACTTAAGACCGACGACGGGCAGCTGACCATTTGGTTTGATGGCCCTGTATGGGACGGACATTCAAAGGTAGCGACCGTCGGCAAATGCAAATTTGCGTCGGCAGGGGCTGGCACGCGGCTTTTGCAAGATGCAGCAACTCTTGCCCATTCCGAAGGCGCGACTGCGTTGATTGGCCCGATGGAAGGCGATACGTGGCACGCTTACCGCCTTATTTCTGATCGCGGCGAACGGGCGGCATTCTTGATGGAGCCAAGCAGTGCCGACCACGACGAAGCCGCGTTTAAGGCTGCTGGTTTTGAGGTTGTATCGTCGTATTTCTCTGCCTCAGCGCCTCTATCTGAATTGCCCGGCCCCAAGCCTGATGACACGGAGGTTTTCACCGTTGAGGCATGGGATGGAACAGATCCAGATAAACTTTTCACGCAAGTCTATGAGTTGTCTTGCGCCGCTTTCGCAGACAACCCGTTTTATAAACACATAGACCTTGCGGATTTTCTCGCGATGTATCGCCCTGTTGTGCCGTTGCTAAAGCAAGACCTAATCCTTTTTGCCCGCGATAGGACGGGTGCTTTGGTGGGGTTCTTGTTCGGAATTCCAAATTATGCCGAAGGCCCTGCGCCTAAATCTGTGATCCTCAAAACCTACGCTTCCTCACAAAAAGGGGCAGGCCACTGGTTGTCTTATCAGTTCTACGTCAACGCCAAAGCGTTAGGGTTCGACACAGTTATTCACGCGCTGATGCATGACGACAACCTGTCGGCCGTCAGGTCTGGGCTGAATGGTGCAGATGTTTTTCGCCGTTACGCGTTGATGGGCCGCAACTTGTGACGACCCTTACTGCCGCATTCGCACAGGCCGCAGTTGATTATCGCGACAGGATCGCGCTTATCGATGGTAACGGTTCAGCTTACCGGTTTTCTAAAGTGCAGGAATTGGCCGATGCGTATGCGGTGGGCTGGCATGCCAAAGGTGTACGCGCAGGGGACCGCGTTTTAATTGCGATGGGCATTGGTGTGGAACTATACGCATCACTTGCAGCGCTTTGGTCTTTGGGGGCGACGGTGGTTTTGCCGGAACCTGCAATGGGGCTGGCTGGCCTCAAGACGGCAATCGAAACCACGCAGCCCAAGTTCTTTTGTGCAACTGGCCCCTATGTTTGGATCAAGCTGCTGCTTCCGCGCCTTTGGCGTGCAAAACTTCTGACGCCAAAACAACGACGCAATTCTCCCCCTTTATGCGCGGTCACAGACCCTGACAGTGTTGCTCTGATCTCTTTCACCTCTGGCACCACAGGAGCGCCCAAGGCAATCCCGCGTACTCATGCGTTTCTGATGGCGCAATGGAAGGCGGTCGCACCCTTGCTGCACAGCGAAGTCGATGAAATCGACCTTGTGACCTTTCCCGTATTTGTTCTGATCAATTTGGCCGAAGGGCGTACCTCCGTGCTGCCCAACTGGAAAATGTCCAAACTGGCGGACCTTGACCCGGGATCGCTCGTCGCTTGGATCACTGCCAATAATTGTACCCGTGCCTTATTGCCCCCCTCGCTTTGCGAAAAGCTGGTCGCGGCCGAAGATACTGGATCACTCGGTCACATCTTCACGGGCGGTGGGCCCGTGTTCCCTGATGTTGTCCAAAACCTGCAACGCATCACGCAAAATCTTAAAATTACCACTGTTTACGGTTCGACCGAGGCTGAGCCGATCGCACATGCGAACAAGGTCGAGCAAGGTCATGGCCTGTTTGTCGGACGACCTGTGGATGCTGTGCGCCTACGGATTGTTGACATGGAAATTCAAGTGTCGGGTGATCATGTGAATACTGGTTACCTTGACCCCGCGCGTGATGTGGAAACCAAGGTCTATGAAGGCAACATGATTTGGCATCGCACAGGGGATGCAGGGCATCTCGACGATCAAGGGCAGCTTTGGCTACTTGGCCGCGTCGGCGATCAGGTGGTGACAGACAAAGGTGTGCAATTTCCCTTCGCTATTGAGATCACAGCGCGGAAGTGGAAAGGCGTAGGGCGGGTTGCCATGGTAGAGCGTAGTCAGGGGCCCGTATTGGTTGTTGAGGGCAACGTTGCTCACATTGGCACATGGCGTAAACGCGCAGCAGCTTTTGGCATTACAGATGTACGGCACATTTCGAAAATTCCGCTTGATAAGCGCCATAGCTCTAAGGTGGATAAAAATACCCTACATGCTTTATTGGCTTAAGTATTTGGCCATCTGATTAATGGGCGGGGTATGGTTGCCGCTATGACAGATCCCAGCAAGTGTTCCTGTCAGCTTTGGCATTGGCTCCAGTCCAGCCCAAATTTGTCGAGGTACTTGCGCAACCTGTCAGCGTCGTTACGGCTGGTTTTACTTGCTCGGGAAGCTGCGAACAGGCGGCGGCCTGCGGCGCTGAGGCTGGGGGTGGTCTGGCAAACGCGGATCACAGCGGCCAGTTGCACGCGGTCGAATTCATCGATTTGGTGCGCTAAGTCACCCAGATGGGCGGTCAAAAGCTGCATGTCGGGATCGGCATTGGCGTCGTGCCATGTGGATTCTAGTGTTTTCAATTCGTCTTGTACGGCTGCGAGTGTGATGCGCCCGCGTGGGGCGAGGGTGCACATCCGTTGGATCGACGCACCTAGATCGCGAAAATTTCCGGGCCAACGTGTGCCGGGATCGGTGGCGAACTTTTGGTAAGCCGTAAATGCATCCGTGTTAAAGCTGACGCTGTTGCCCATCAATTTTTCGACCCGCGCCAATTCATATTCAATGTTTGGGGCGATATCCTCGGGGCGGTCGCGCAAGGCGGGCAGGGTGAAGGTCCAGAGGTTGAGCCGCGCAAAAAGATCAGCACGGAATTTCCCCTGCGCGACTAATCCAGCCAAAGCTCGCCCTGCTCCTGCAATCAGATGAAAGCGGCTGGTCACTTCGTAATCCGCCCCTAGCGGCAGATACTTTCCGGTTTCGACGGCATGCAAAATCATTGCTTGTTCATCCAGTCCAAGCTCGTCGATCTCGTCTAGGAACAGAACGCCGCCATCGGCCTCTTGTAGCAGGCCGCGTCGATCAGCACCTGCGCCGGGGATGGCTTGGCGGCGGTGTCCGAACAGGGTGGACATCGCACGCTCACCTTTCAGGGTCGAACAGTTCACATGCACCATACGGCCTTTGATGCGGCGGCGCTGGAGCTTCAACTCATACAGTCGTGTGGCAAGATCAGATTTCCCCGTGCCCGTCGGCCCCATCAACAATAGCGGCGCATCCGAATTTGAAGTGACCAGCTCCATGCGGTCAATCATCGCATTAAACACCGCGTTGCGTGTGTTTATTCCGCCTTTAAGCAGCGTGTTGTATTCTTTGTGAACCAGATCAAAGCGCTGTTGCAGTGCATTGTATTTGGACAAATCCAAATCGACGATCTGCAACGTTCCTGTGCCTTCATCCTCACCACGTGGCGGGCCGGTCTGGATCAACTTCCCTGGGATATGCCGCGCTTCGGTGAGTAGAAACCAGCAGATTTGCGCGACATGTGTGCCAGTCGTCAGGTGGACGTGATATTCTTCTCGCTCTTCATCAAAGCCATAACCTTGGGCGAAATCATACATTGCGCCGTACATTTCTTCAAAATCCCACGGGTCCGCAATGTCGATTTGGTGCAGGACGACTTCAGTGTCTGGATTGCCCCGCTCGACCTCTCTGGCGACCCGCTCTGCCAGATGGGTCCAGTTGCTCGCATGGATGAGCTCCAGCCGCTCGATCGGGAAATCAGGATGCTGCGCGATCTGAACGGAAGGGCGCCAGCGGCGCCGTTTGCCTGAATCCAGATTCGTTCCGAGGAAGCCTATGACGATGTTCTTTTTCATAGGTGTATTATTTTGTATAACATCCGATAAATCAAGATAGTATTTTTGTAAGCAATTTTGAAGATTCCGTAATTAACAAGTGATTACAGTAGCTTGAGGAATTCATTATTTTTCTTCGCACCTGAACCAAAATGGAGGAAAACAAACCAACGAAACAAGACGCCTCACGGCAAGCCAACCACGGAAGGACTGGGAAAATGGCGAATAAATCATTGTTTGCATCGATCAAAGGTCGGTTCATGCCAGTACCCGATACTACCAACTTTGCTGGGGCGACTGCTTATAGCTATTTGGATACCCATGCTTTGGCACAGGTCGCGATGACAGGTACGTTTGGTGCCACCTTCTATCAAGACCCAATGCAGGAACTAACTCGCGTGTTGGATTTGGCCAATAAAGTAGACCCTTTGGTGCTGGCCAAGACAGCAGTTTATGTACGTGAAAATGGACATATGAAGGATATGCCAGCCTTCTTGCTGGCGGTTCTAGCGGGGCGTGATCCGGTGTTGTTCCAGCGTGCCTTTGGGCGTGTCGTGGACAACGGCAAGATGCTGCGCACCTTTGTGCAGATCATGCGGTCGGGGCAGACTGGGCGCAAATCGCTTGGCTCTGCGCCAAAGCGGATGGTGGCAAACTGGTTGAACACGGCTTCGGATTGGGCGCTGCTGCAGGCAAATGTCGGTAGTAACCCGTCTTTGGCCGATGTCATCAAGATGGTGCATCCCAAGCCCGAGACAGCGGCGCGTGCGACTTTGTTCGCGTGGATCATCGGGCGGCCATGTGATGTGGCGCTGTTGCCGACGCAGGTACAGGACTTCATTGCGTTCAAGAACAGTGGTAAGGGCACATTGCCTGACATGCCGTTCCAGATGCTGACGCAGCTACCGTTGACCACAAAGCAGTGGTCGACGATCGCCGAAAACGCATCGTGGCATATGACGCGGATGAACCTGAACACATTCCTGCGCCACGGCGTACTGGACAACGCAAAGATGTGCGCCTATGTGGCCGCAGTTCTGCGTGATCCGGCGCGTATCGCCAAAGCGAGGGTGTTTCCATATCAGTTGATGACGGCCTATCAGGCCTTGTCACCAGAGATGCCGGAACCCATCCGCGCCGCGATGCATGACGCGATGGAGCTGTCGGTACGCAATGTGCCGCGCCTGTCGGGGCAAGTTGTGGTGTGCCCAGATATATCGGCTTCGATGTCCGGTGCTGTGACGGGGTTCCGCAAAGGCGCCACGACGGCGACGCGGTTTGTCGATGTGGCAGGGCTTGTTTCGGCTGCTCTGTTGCGGGGCAACCCTTCTGTCACCGTGTTGCCCTTTGAGGTAAAGGTCCGCGAAATGCGGCTGGAGCCACGCGACACGATCCTGACCAACGCGGCGCGTTTGGCAGAGCAGTGGGGCGGCGGTACAAACTGCACCGCGCCGCTGGAATGGTTGCTGGCCAAGGGGCGTGCCCCTGATCTGGTGATCATGGTTTCGGATAACCAATCTTGGGCGCATGCTCAGGGTGGTACAATGGGGACGGCGATGATGCGGGCGTGGGAAAAGCTGAAAAAGCGTAACCCACGAGCCAAGCTGGTTTGCATCGACATCGCCCCTTACGGGACGACACAGGCCAAGGAACGTGACGATGTGCTGAACATCGGCGGGTTCTCTGACACGGTCTTCGACCAAATCGCAGCCTTCGCGGCAGGCGAGATGGGTGCGGACCACTGGGTCGGCCAGATCGCGGCAGTAGACGTTTAAACTATGGGGTCAGGCGGAATGCTTGTGGGAGTACATCTGTATTATGTAACCCTCTCAAAAAAACCTCGTCCGCCTGACCTGATTAAATTTGAGAATTGGATAAATGACGGAATTTGTAACAGGTTGCACCCACTTTGGGCATGCCAACATTATCAAGCTGGCGAACCGCCCGTTTGCGGATGTGGATGAGATGGATCGCGCGCTGATCGCCAACTGGAACGCGGTCGTGGGCGCCAAAGATACGGTCTATCATCTGGGTGATTTTGCCTTTCGCGGCGGTCCTGGTGAAGAGTATCTAAAACGGCTTAACGGGCGGATCATTCGCCTACAGGGCAATCACGACCCCAACGGCTGGGGCAGAGATTACATGCGGGTGAAATGCAATAAAACCCGCGCCGTGCTGTTCCATTACCCGATAGAGGAATGGGATGGCTGGTTCAGAGGTGCAGTGCATCTGCATTGCCATACGCATAGTCCGAATTTTGTATCGGGTGTGCGCCGCGGAAATGTCGGGGTTGATGCCACAGGCTTCAGCCCCCTGAAATTAGAAGAGGCCGTCGCAAGATTGGCACAATAGAAAGGATAGAAACCGGCGAATGCTGGTGGAACTACAGGTAGAGCACTGATCCGAACGGGATCGGAGGTCGCGGGTTCAAATCTCGCCATCATGCACATGATGTAGCTCAGTCAATTTGTTTCACCAAACCGTTGTCGCCGGAACCAAAATACCCCTCGGCGAATGCTGCGTGGAACTACATTGTTAATGTCGTGGTCGTGGGTTCGATTCCCACCCCTGCAGCCTTCTGGCAGGGTAGCTCAGGGGTAGAGCACGTATCGTTTCACCACTCCTTGTCGCCGGGGACCAAAAATTCATAGGAGGAATACCTGTGGGACTACATTGGATAAAAGCGCGTTCGAGTCGCGCCGAACCGGACGCTTGCGTTCGGGGGAAGTCTCACAAAACGTTGTCCTCCGACGATTATGGACCAACACTAGAATTCAATTGCGATATGCGCAGGATATGATCCGAGGATAAAGAAATGACAAACAATAGTAAAAAGAACCTGCAAAAGGTCAGCCGCCTGTTGGCCAAGGTTTTGCGCCACGCGCCCGAAGAGCTGGGACTGACGCTGGATGCCAACGGCTGGATCGCAGCAGATGTGCTGCGCGATGCGCTGGCCGCAAAAGGACTGGGTATCACAGCAGAAGAATTGGCGGTTATCGTGCAGACAAGCGACAAAAAGCGCTTCACGTTGACCGATGACGGCAGCCGTATCAGGGCGGCACAGGGCCATTCCGTAGAGGTTGATTTAGGCATCCCGCCAAGCACACCACCAGCGGTTTTGTACCACGGCACCGCGGTCAAAAACCTGCCCAGTATCAGGCAGGAAGGATTGCTGGCTGGCAACCGCCAACAGGTTCACCTGTCTGCGGATCGTGAAACCGCCCTGAGGGTGGGCACGCGACATGGCAGCCCCATAATCCTGACCGTGGATGCACGCGCTATGCAGGAAACGGGTGAAATTGCATTTTATCAGGCCGAAAACGGTGTCTGGCTTACAGATTACGTTGCGCCGAAATACCTTGCCCTTCTCCAATTGGATGAGCAGGAGGCGAATGAGTAAAGAATACAGACGTCAATGATTGAAAGTACTGGCGAGTGTCTCAAAATACGGGGCTTTGCCTTCAGTCCTTAATTGGGCCGTACGGGAGCCAGAATGATATACGATTTATCTTGTCGCAAAGCCTCATGGATGATTTTCGCGCCAATCCGTTTCTGCCCAACCCAAAGGTTTTGGGCAGGGCGGTTGAACATATGGGCACCCAAGGGGACGGAAGTCTTATGTCAGCTATCTCTTTAGAGTATCTGGATTGCATTTTAAATGAATTTAGATCTGAAGGCTTTGAGATTACTTTTTCAGGCGCACATCCAGCATGATCGAAATGCCGCGTGCCGCATCTGTATCGGCCACCTCCGACATGATCTCATCTACCCACGTCATATGGGCGGTTGCGATTTCCGAGGCGAATTTACTGCCTGCTGGGGTAATTTGTACCAGAAACGCGCGGCGGTCTTCTTTGATGGTGGTACGTTTTACCAAACCATCTTCGACCAGTCGTGTAACAACGCCCGTTACGTTTCCGTTTGACACCACTAGGTGCTGTGACAGGTCACTCATCTTCATGCCATCTGGATTTGCGTTCAGGACAGCAAGTACGTCAAAGCGAGGCAGCGTCGTGTCGTATTCTTCGCGCAGCTTATTGCGCAACTTTGCTTCAACGCTGCGGGTTGCTTTCAGCATTTGCAGCCACAGGCGCAAACGCTGCCTTGCAAGGTTCTCGTCCTGGACCTCAGTTGCCATTGGTGTATCCACAAAAAATCAGAATTACTTCATGTATCAACATTTATGACGACAGGGAAAGCGGGAAGTTTCACGCATTTTGTCGTGCGAGATCCAGTGACGACATCTTGGGTGTCTTTCAGGTTTGGGCCAGCCGCTTGGTTCCTATGTCCGTGGCAGCACAGCAGTTGCCTCTATCTCTATGCGGGCAGCATCCTCCATGAGGCCTGCAACTTGCACAACCGCCATAGCCGGATAGTGGCGGCCAATGACTTCGCGGTAGGCGGCGCCAAACCCCCGAAGGTTCGCGTGGTATTCTGCCTTATCTGTGATGTACCAAGTCAGCCGAACGATGTGTTCGGGTTTTGCGCCTGCAACATCCAGTACCGCGACAATATTGAGCAAGGTTTGATGGAATTGAGACACCATGTCTTCGTGCTCCCATTCCTGTTGTGCGTTCCATCCGACAAGGCCACCTGTAAAGATTATAGGGCCGTCTGCGAGAACGCCGTTGGCATATCCGATTGCGGGTGCCCAGCCTTCTGGCTGAAGAAAGGCAAGAGGGTTTGAGGAGTTCATGTTGTGCTTTCTTTATTGTTGAGTGACCATGCTGCGGCAACGTCAAAAACAGCTCGCCTTCGGCTTAGATTTCGCCGCCCGACACGGAAATGGCCTGTCCCGTCACCATGTCCGAACCTTCACCGCACAGCCACATCACTGCTTTTGCGACGTCTTCTGGGGGCACCAACCTGCGCATAGGGTTTGTACCTGTAAGCGAGGCGCGGGCTTCGTCGGGGCTCATGCCGGTCTTTTCGACGATATTGTCTATTGAGCGCTCTGTCATTTCTGTATCGAGGAAGCTGGGGCAGATTGCATTTACTGTTATCCCCTTGCGGGCGAATTCGAGGGCTGCGGATTTGACCAATCCGATAACTCCGTGTTTAGCCGCCGCATATGGGGCCACATAGGTATAGCCCTTTAGACCCGCCGTTGAGGCAATTGCGATCACGCGTCCCCAAGGTTTGCCATGCATAGCACGCAGACCTTCACGGAATGTCAAAAAGCTGCCTGTTAGGTTGATATCTACCATGCGCTGGAAATCACTCAGTTCAGTTTTGATCAATGGCGCGCTTTGGGATGCGCCTGCATTTGCTATGACGATGTCGGGCGCAGTCTTCCTCATCAGTTCTGAAATGGTTGTTTCATCGCAAATGTCGCAGACTTCTGCGCTGATGTTGTCGTGTAGCGCCGCAGTTTCGTACAAAGGTGCGGTGCGACGTCCGCAGATGATGACCCGCGCCCCTGCGCGCGCTAGCTCAACCGCGATCACGGCGCCAACGCCGCTGCCACCACCTGTCACAACTGCCGTTTTGCCTGACAGGGTCATATGCCCATGCTCCGTTTGCGTTCTGCAATTGTGTTAGCTTGACGGCGACCACCTTCATACGGGGCGGGCCAGCTTTGCTCGGTGTCGCCCAGTTCAACGGCGGCATGTAGCGTCCAATAAGGGTCTGCCAAGTGTGGGCGCGCCAATAATACCAGATCAGCACGGCCCGCCATCAAAATAGAATTGATGTGATCTGGTTCGTATATATTGCCAGCGACCAAGGTAGGCAGGCCGACTTCTTGACGCACGCGGTCAGCGAAAGGAACCTGAAACATACGCCCATATACGGGCTGTTCGGCTTTGTCTGTTTGCCCAGAAGAAACGTTGATCGCATCCGCACCCGCCTCTTTGAACAGCGCAGAAATCGCAACAGCGTCATCAGGTGTTGTGCCATCTATACCCATCCAGTCATGTGCCGAAATACGAACTGTCATGGGTTTGTTTTCGGGCCAAGCCGCGCGCATGGCGTTGAATACTTCCAACGGATAGCGCATCCGGTTTTCAAGGGAGCCGCCATATTCGTCATTTCGCTTGTTTGTGACCGGAGAAATGAACGAGGCCAGAAGATAGCCATGGGCGCCATGCATTTCGATCATGTCAAAGCCTGCGGAATCAGCGGCATGTACGGCCTCGACAAACTGTTGTGTCACCATATCCATGTCTGCGCGGTCCATGGCTTTGGGAACAACATTTCCGTCCATCAATGGGATGGCCGAGGCAGACAGAAGCGGCCAAGCATCCACTTCGGGCAGGGGTTGGTCGATGCCATCCCAAGCGAGGCGCGTTGAACCCTTACGGCCTGCGTGACCGATTTGGGCACAGATTTTGGCGTCGGTTTCCGTATGGGTGAAATTCACCAAGCGCGACCAGTCTGCCACTTGGCTGGCTCCGATACAGGGGCAACCCGGCGTAATGCGACCTTCTGGAGAAACGCAGAGCATTTCGGTAAAGACCAGACCTGCGCCACCTTTGGCCCGTTCGGCATAATGCACAAAATGCCAGTCGGTGGGGTTCCCGTCTTTGGCTTTGTACTGGGCCATGGGGGAGACAACGACGCGGTTTGACAATTCCATGTCGCGCAGTTTGAATGGGGCAAACATCGGCGCACGCGAGGACGCGTTTCCAGCCTGACCTTGAAACCATGTTTCGGCAGCGGCAAGCCACTTTGGGTCGCGTTCGCGCAGGTTTTCATGGCTAATGCGCTGGGATCGCGTGAGCAGCGCATAGGTAAACTGCATCATGTCCAAATTCAGATAGCGGCCCAATTCTTCGAACCACTCTGTGGAATTTCGGGCGGCAGATGTGATGCGCAGCACCTGAAGCTTGCGTTCTTCCTGATAGGTGTGAAGCGCTGTTTCCAAAGGGGCGCCCGAGCAAAGCTGATCGGCCAGCATGATTGCACTTTCCATGCCCAGTTTAGAGCCGGAACCTATGGAAAAGTGGGCCGTGGCAGAGGCGTCGCCCAACAGAACAACGTTGTTGAAGTACCAATTTTCACAGGTGACACGTGGAAACTGAATCCATGCAGAGCCTCTGATGTGGTTTGCATTGGTCATCAACGAATGTCCGCCCAGATGTTTTGCAAAGATTTTTTCGCACAGGGCGATGCTTTCGGGCTGACTCAGCTCGGCAAAACCGTAGGCTTCAAACACTTGCGGGCTACACTCTACAATGAAGGTCGCGGTGTCATTGTCGAATTGATAGGCGTGGGCCCAAATCCAGCCATGCTGGGTTTGCTCAAAGATGAAAGTAAATGCATCATCGAATTTTTGGTGGGTGCCCAGCCAGACAAAGTGATTGAGGCGCTCGTCTATTTCGGGCTTGAAGGCCTCTGCATACAATCTGCGTGTTTGTGAATTCAGCCCATCGGCGGCAACGACAAGATCGCATTCTGTACGAAGCTTTTCAATTCTCTCAGCCGATATTTCAGTTTCATAGGATAGTGTCACACCTACCTGCTGCGCACGTTCCTGAAGCAACAATAGCAGTACCTTACGTCCGATGCCCGCAAATCCATGGCCGCTCGACGTCATGGATTTTTCGCCGCGGACAACTTTGACGTCATCCCAATAGGCAAAGTTTTCGCGGATCATGCGGTCGGAAACGGGGTCATTTGCGCCGAGGCTGGACATGGTATCATCAGAAAGCACAACGCCCCAACCGAAGGTATCATCGGCACGGTTTCGTTCAAAGATTGTGATGTCGTGACTGCTGTCTCGTAGCTTCATCGAGATGGCGAAGTAGAGACCTGCGGGGCCGCCGCCAAGAACAGAAATTTTCATATCACGCTTTGCTCCGTATGTTTCGATGAGTCTATCAGGGTGATATTTTATTTCAAGTATAAAGTAAAAGTTGTATTGAAGCTGGTTAGTTCACACCTCATGCGTCAAATTGTCATTGCTTAAATGATTTCGACAGGCTTCACCGCCCTCTAATCTGCTTTATATCTAAACGGGTTGCTGACATTCAAATTTGATCAGGGTCCGGCAGGGGGGGGGGCGCTTAGCGCTTCTTTGTTTGGCATCCTGCTGCAGGGTCGGTGAGCAATGGAGGGCTATTATCATTTTGGTGTCATAACTCGCCTATGGCCCGGTCTGGGCTCGATGTAGCCAAAGGCTTGGGCGTGTAGCGTTGTGACCCAAATGTGCGGCTTCGATTAGGTATGATGGGATGCGACTTAAGGCAAATATGGATAAAAGCCGAGGGGGTGGTGAGTTCATGAAGGCAAGATATCTGTGCAATTGGCAATTAAATATATCTTTTAATATTAAATATTTAATTGTGATAAATACACGCTTACATAGTTAAATGTCACATATTTTGTTGCAGCGGCCTAATAGCCAGTATTAATATTATTGTGTTAAGTTTAAAGTAAAGTGATCACGGCTCTAACATCTACTCAAAGTGGACGGCTAAAAATGGGGTAGTGCACTGCTAGGTGTTAGCATTTGCAACGTGCCTGCCTGAGCTCAACCCAAAACGGACATGAGCTTTGCATCACAAGCAAAGCCGAAGCATTCAAAAGGAAGATTTATGCGTACAGACGTTCAGCACTTTAAATGTGAAATTTCAGACGGTATCGCGACCATCGCGCTTGATCGGCCCGAACGGAAAAACCCGCTTAGCTTCGAGAGCTATGCCGAGTTGCGCGATTGGTTTCGGGATCTGCACTATGCGGATGACGTTCATGCCGTGGTTTTTGCTTCGAATGGTGGTAACTTTAGCTCGGGCGGGGACGTGCATGATATCATTGGACCGCTGACGAGAATGTCGATGAAAGAGCTGCTTAGCTTTACACGCATGACCGGCGATCTGGTGAAGGCCATTGTGAATTGTGGCAAGCCCGTTATCGCTGCCATTGATGGTGTGTGCGTGGGGGCGGGCGCGATTATCGCAATGGCGTCGGATTTACGTGTGGCAACACCAGAAGCCAAAGTTGCGTTTTTGTTTACGCGGGTTGGTTTGGCGGGGTGTGACATGGGCGCATGCGCGATCTTGCCACGTATTATAGGACAGGGCCGCGCCGCTGAACTTTTGTATACGGGCCGCTCTATGTCGGCTGACGAAGGGCACGCGTGGGGTTTCCATAACAAAGTTGTCGCGGCGGACGAACTGTTGGGCGAAGCAACAGCATTGGCGGCTCGCATCGCTGCCGGGCCTAACTTTGGTAACATGATGACAAAAACCATGTTGGCACAAGAATGGTCCATGTCGATTGAGCAGGCGATTGAGGCGGAGGCGCAAGCGCAAGCCATTTGCATGCAGACTGCCGATTTTGAGCGGGCCTACAACGCATTTGTTGCCAAAGAAAAACCAGTCTTTGAGGGTAACTGATGTCTGACACCTCCTTTCTCGCATGGCCGTTTTTCGAAGACCGTCACCGCACGCTGGCTGCTGATTTAGATGTGTGGGCGACAAGGGAGCTGGCCCACATCGATCACAGTGACACAGATGCAGCCTGCCGTGCGTTGGTCTGCGCATTGGGCGAGGGCGGCTGGCTGAAACATGCCGCCGTCGGCTCTGGTGGCGCCGATCCCTTGGATGTGCGCACGCTTTGCTTGATCCGCGAAACACTGGCGCGCCACGACGGTCTAGCTGACTTTGCTTTTGCGATGCAGGGGCTTGGAACGGGGGCAATTTCCTTGTTTGGGACAGATCAGCAAAAAGACGAATGGTTGCTCTTGGTGCGCGCTGGCAAGGCGATTTCGGCTTTTGCACTTACCGAGCCTAGTTCGGGTTCTGATGTTGCAAATTCAACTATGACCGCCACGCGGGATGGCGATAGCTATGTTCTGAACGGTGAAAAGACGTGGATCAGTAATGGTGGCATTGCCGACGTCTATACCGTCTTTGCGCGGACGGGTGATGGCGATGGCGCACGTGGGTTGTCGGCCTTCATTGTGCCTGCAAACACGCCCGGCCTGAGGGTGGCAAAGCGGCTTCAAACCATCGCGCCGCATCCTCTGGCTACTTTGCGTTTTGAGGATTGCCGCATCCCTGCAAGCGCAATGATTGGCGACAGCGGTATGGGGTTCCGTATTGCGATGTCGGTTTTAGATGTGTTCCGCTCGACCGTTGCGGCGGCGGCTTTGGGCTTTTCCCGACGCGCACTTGACGAAGCAATCACTCGCGTCACCTCGCGCCATGTTCAAGGGGCAGCATTGTTCGATCTGCAAATGGTCCAAGGCCATATCGCGGATATGGCAGTGGATGTAGACGCAAGTGCATTGCTGGTTTATCGCGCAGCATGGGCCAAGGATAACGGTGCGCCTCGTGTGACCCGTGAGGCAGCAATGGCCAAGCTGTTTTCCACCGATCAGGCGCAAAAGGTCATCGACCGCGCTGTACAACTACACGGCGGAGATGGGGTTAAGTCGGGTGAGACAGTTGAAAAATTATATCGCGAAATCCGTGCCCTGCGAATCTATGAAGGGGCATCAGACGTACAGCGGGTTATCATTGCTCGCGAAACTGTGGGCCAGTAAAATACATCCAGCAGGGTGGTCTGTCTCGACCCTGCTGGCACGTGCAGCTTTGTGGGCGTACCCAAATTACAAGGCGTATGTATGAGCTTTGACTTTAACCAGAAGGTGCTGTTCAAGCACTGTGATCCTGCGGGGATTGTTTTTTACCCCCGCTATTTCGAGATGATAAACGACTGCGTTGAGGCGTTCTTCACGCAAATCGGTTTGCCTTTTGAAGAGCTACTTAAGACTGCAGGCGTACCCACTGCGCAGATTTCCACGACGTTCCAAAATCCAAGTCGACACGGTGACGCACTTGTTATCCGTTTGGCTGTGGTCCGCATCGGCAGGTCGAGCCTTGATCTGTCATTCAACGCTATGTGCGGCACAGAGCAGCGGTTCAGTGCTAAATCTACTTTGGTCTACATTGACCCAAACGGGGCTGGTCAATCATGGCCTGAGACAGCACGAAATGCGTTTTCTCAATATTGAGGAGGAGGCGCTCAAAATCGTGTTCACTCAAGTTGAGCTAGGCCCGCGAAATGTGTCCCGCAGCTTTTGTGCGCTGGGGGGACAAACGGAACGTCTGGCACTTCGTCTTGATCAAAAGCGCGTTCCATGGCTATCGTGGTTGAAGATTTTAAAAGTTAACGTTGGTCGCAGCGGGGAGGGTAAGCTATTCTAACTGCCAAAGACGAGCTGTAGTATTGTTCTGAGTAAAGTGTTGGTGAGAAAATGAAACGATTTATGAAATTTATTCTCACCGTTATAGCGGTTGCGGCAATTGCCGTTTTTGCAGCGCGGTTGGCCTTCCCTCTGCCTGACATCTCGCAGCGTGAGGCGAGCGCGGCGCTACCGGTTGATCCGGCCACGCCTCTGGGGCGGTTGATGGCCGCTGGGGCGACAGATCATCCTGATAAATCCGGGGTAATTCCATTAAGCGAGGGGCATGATGCGCTTGCGAGTAGGCTGGCGATAATTGCCGCTGCTGAGCAGTCGATAGATGCGCAATATTACATCTGGCATGATGATGTGTCTGGTATCTTGCTGTTGGACGCCCTGAAAGATGCGGCACAACGTGGTGTCCGTGTGCGATTACTGCTCGATGACAACGGCGTGCCGGGCTTGGATGACTTTATGGCGGCGCTGAATGCGCAGGAAAACTTCGAGATCAGGCTGTTCAATCCGTCTACTGTCCGTGCGCCGAAATTGGCGGGGTATGCGTTTGATTTTTTCCGTATGAACCGGCGGATGCATAACAAATCCCTGATCGCTGACGGGGCTGTGGCGATTGTCGGTGGGCGTAATATCGGGGACGAGTATTTCCAAGTTGGAGATGACGTATTCTATGTGGATATGGATGTCTTGGCGATCGGCGCGGTTGTGCCAGAAACAGCTGCAATGTTTGACGCTTACTGGAACAGCGAGTCGGTTTTTGAGGTTGAGAGCATCATCGGCGGCACTGGCGACCTTGCCGCTTTTGAGGCGCGTACTGCCACGGTTATGGCAAGCACGGATGCTGAGGAATTCTTGAGTGAAATGGACAATAGCGCGGCCCGCTACGCGCAGGGTGTTGTCGAAATGGAATGGACTGACGTTCAGCTCGTTGCGGACGATCCCGTAAAAGGACAAGGCGTGGCTACCAAAGATCAGCTCATGATTATGAGGTTGGGAGCGATCTTGGGTGATGCCACAAAGCGTCTGGATTTGGTGTCTGCCTATTTCGTGCCGGGTAAGCCGGGTAACGCATATTTTAGCAAACTTGCACAATCCGGTGTCGAGGTACGCATCCTGACCAATGCGATGAACACAACCGATGTGTTGATGGTGCATGCGGGATACACAAAATACCGACGCGAATTGCTTGAGGCAGGTGTGGATCTGTATGAACTAAAACTACGTGGTAATATGACACCAGTGAAGGATGGATCCGGTCTGCCGCTTGGTCTTTCAGGGGCGAGCCTGCACGCCAAGACCTTTGCAATTGATGACGACCGGATATTCATCGGGTCATTCAACTTTGACCCGCGTTCGGCTTCGCTGAATTGCGAGATGGGGTTTCTGATCGACAGCCCGACTTTGGCAAAAAGGGTTAGTGCAGGATTTGACGGACCACTGGCCTCAGTCAGCTATCGGCCTGAACTGACACCAGAAGACAAGATGGTTTGGTTAGAGACAATGAGTGACGGCAGTGTCGTGACCTATCAAGAAGAGCCGGGGGCGACCTGGTTTCAACAAATCGCCATTGTCGTGATCGGATTACTGCCGGTCGAGTGGTTGATTTAAGGCGGGCTGTGCCCATAACACTAAAGGATATGACAATGAAAAACTGGTTTTTATGGCTGATTGTTGGCGTGGTTTCATTGCTTGGGGGCCTGTTCGCTCTCGCTAATCCGTTTGCGGCCACGTTGACCGCTGTGGTGCTGGCAGGCTGGATGTTCATGATTGTGGGCATACTGACACTCTTTTTAGCTTTCGGGGATCAAGGCTGGGGCGGACGAATTCTGGCGCTTGTGATTGGTCTTCTATTGATAATCATGGGGGGCAATCTGGTGGGTGAACCGCTGCAAGGCATGATCTCACTCACGTATTTCGTTGGGCTTATGATGCTCGTGACAGGGGGCTTTCGCCTATTGTTGGGCATGGGCAGTGCAATTCCACAACTGCGTCTCGCGATGATTGTTTCAGGTGCGATATCCATAATTTTGGGCGCGATGATTTTCGCCAATTTCCCGCAATCGGCTGTTGTCGTTCTAGGTGTGTTTCTGGCGATTGAGCTGATCTCTAATGGCGTATCCCTGATTGTGTTGGCACTCAGCCGGAAAAACGAAACTGTTGCTTAATAAGGAGAATCTCATGAAAAACTGGGCATTGTGGCTTTGTGTCGGGATTATATCTCTGATCGGGGGGCTTCTGGCACTTTTCAATCCGCTTTCGGCATCCATAGCGGCCACCACACTCGCTGGGTGGGCATTGTTGTTCGTCGGGGCGTTGCAAGGCTGGTCCGCTTGGAAATCAGCGGGTTTCAAGGCAAGAACGGGAGCTGGCATCGCGGCGGCAGCTTCTTTGCTCATGGGCTTGGTTCTATTGTTCGGACCCTTCGGTGATGGCACTTTCTTGCGCTATGCTCTCACGGCACTGTTGATCATTTCAGGCGCGGCAAAACTTTGGGCTGCGCGCCATATCCGCGGTGACGACCTTCATCTTGTGGTTCTGGGGGCAGGCGGGGTTTCAGTTCTGCTGGGGCTTGTGGTTCTCACCGGATTTCCGGGCTTCCTTGCGGGCAGTCTTGGCGCGATACTGGGTTTGGAGCTGATGGCCAATGGCGCCGCACTTGTTGTTCTATCCCTTAGACGCCGCAAGGTTGCACCGCTGGCATGATGGAACATAAAGGTCGGATAGGGCGGAACATCAGGCATTTGTGGCAAGGGCTTGCCGTTGCCTTTGGGGATGAACGGGTGCGTGCCCTCATGGCAATGACGCTCACATTAATTGCCGTTGCTTCGGTTTTCTATTGGTATGTCGAAGGCTGGAGTTTGTTGGACTCTGTCTATTTTTCGGTCATCACCATAGCCACGGTTGGCTATGGTGATTTCTCTCCACAAACGGCCTTGGGTAAACTTTTTACCATTGGATACATCTTTTGTGGGCTCGGACTATTTGTGGCCACAGCGACATCTGTTGCGGATCGCCTCATCCGTGGTCAACGATCCGATGAATAGGCGCTTAACCAACCGCCCAGAATGCGGATCATTTGCGCGGTCAATTCTTGCGGCCCGATCTGCGCGATGGCGTGAAGCCCTGATTGGACCTCCGCAATATCGCTGCGCAATCCTACAACCTCTTCACGCAAAGGTTGCTCCAAAGTGCCTTCGGAGACGCGCAGTTCGATCCCTTCGACCGCAGTTGCAATACGCTCTAGGCGCAGAGCCTGCGGAGCAAGTACATCATCAATGGCAATGCGGGTATTCTGTGCAAGGTCTTGCACGCGTCCGACAAGCAGAAACGCCGCGACAAGTACGGCCAACAGCAACATCAATGTCGCGTTCAGCAACGCGAGACCGACCTGCCTTATTGCCATCCAAACGGCTGAACCCTTCATAAACACACCTAACATAAATACTCATTTTGCAGATTTCTAACGCATAATGACCTCGACACCAAAGGATAATCGGAATGAGATCAACTGCCCTTGCTGCTGGATATGGCTTTGTCGCAGGTGTTGTCGCCGCACTTGTCCTTTGGCTGATGGGGCTGGTCTCTGCGGTTGTGTGGTCTGGTCCTGACGCCAGCTGGTATATCTTTGTCATGATTATGTTGGGGGGCGTGTGCATCGCGGTCCTGCGTCACTGGCATGAAGGTGAAAGCCTGTCTGAGCAGATTGAGGATATCCGCAACCCTTCTGCGCCGAAACACCGCGATACAGTGCTTTTGGCCGCTATGGCCATTATTGCAGTGGGTTTTGGTGGGGCGGTTGGACCCGAAGCCGGCATTTTGGCTGTGGTGGCTGAGATGTCTGCTTTTGTGACCTTGCTGATCGCCCGAAATCAGGAAGATAGTCGCATGATTTCTGAAGTAGGCGCGGTAGCCGCGCTTTCGGGTATTTATGGCTCGCCCCCCGGTGCTGCGATGATGACAGAAACGAAGCCAGAAGCACCGAAATGGCAACTTTTCCTCGCGGCACTTGCGGGGCTTTTGGGCTTCATGTTGGTGGCCAGTCGGTTTTTACCCGATGGGGCAATACGTATTCATTTACCCGTGTATCAGGCTGCCAGAGATGGAACCGACATGCTGCGCGCGTTGCTTCCTGCTGGATTGGGAACTGCTGTTGGTTTGGCCTTTGTAATGATCCATACACCGATGCGGGCATTGCTGGCCCGCTGTGGGCCTGTTGCTGTTCAGACTTTGATTGGCACTGCCCTGTTTGCTGCCTTGGCAGCCATTTTTCCGATCCTGCGGTTTTCTGGCCATCATGAATTGGAAGCGATGCTAGAATGGGGGGCGGGGGCAGGCATGGGCTTGTTGATCACATTGGCATTGTTGAAAATGCTCGCGTTGTCAGTCTGTCTTGCTGCGGGCTGGCGCGGTGGAGCGGCCTTTCCATTGATCTTTGCTGGCGCGGCGGCAGGCGGTGCGGCACTTTGGGTGATGCCGGACATTCCCATAACCGTCGCCCTTGTCCCGGGCATGGCAGCGGCGTTAACCGCAGGAATGGGCCAACCGATTGCAGCCATGCTGATCGCGCTGTTGTTGATCGGTCCGGCGGCAATGGGGCCGCTTTTGGTCGGCATATTGATCGGCTGGGGCGGCTCCAAGCTGGTGACAAAACCGGTTTTACACTGAAACGCAGTGGCGACATTGGGTAGGCAAACATTCCGAGGTTGCAGTACAGCTACATTACACGGCTAATCCGAAATCAATCGGTGTAAGCGCAATATCTGCGATAGTGTATCTATCAAGGACGGCAAGGAAGGCGGTTTTGGCTTCTGCCAGAGGTGAGATCGCTTTGCAGCAATCGACAATTGCGCAATTATTGGTTGGGCGCATGCATTCTACGAGGCTGAAATCAGTCTCCATATGCCGCACGACTTCCCCTATTTTGATGTCCGCTGCCGCCCGTGCAAGGTAAAGCCCGCCTGATCGTCCCCGCTGCGCAGTCAGGAAATGGCCTTGTGTCAAGGCGTTGACGACTTTCATTACCGTGCTGCGCGGCAGGTGATAAGCTTGAACTATTTGATCGATGGTAAAGAGGTTTTTCCCTGTTGATGCCCCGTAAATCATGATGCGCAGGGCCACGTCTGTTGTATCGTTCAGGCGCATCGTTGTTCCTTTTCTCGGTTGGGGTGCGCAGCGTCTGCACCATGGAATGCCACGACACTATGTCGCAGATACTTAAGATGCTTTCTGCTAGCACCTTAAGCGCGCACGTTATAGATACGATTTATCGGCATCTTAAATGGAAATTACAATGGTCAAGCCACTTACCGAAGAATCTCTCTGCATCATCGAGGCGACTGCGCCCGTTGTCGCCTCACATATCAACCAAATCGTGCCCTGTATGTATGACAGGCTTTTGGCCGCGCCAGAGATACGGCCGCTGTTCAACATGTCACATCAACACGGCAATTCATCTCAGCATAAAGCGTTGGCAAATGCATTAGTCATCTATGCAACCCATATCCGCACACCGGGCTTCCTTTCGGATGCGCTTGAACGGATTGCGCAAAAACATACAGGTCTGCAAATATTGCCTGAACACTACCCCTATGTAGCGGACGCCTTGCTCGGCGCGGTGTCCGAGGTGCTAGGTGAGGCGGTGACGCCTGAGATTTTAGCGGCGTGGGGGGAGGCCTATTGGTTTCTTGCCAACACACTGATTGAGCGCGAAGAAGCGATTTACACCGTGTCCGAGACACAAAAAGGCGGGTGGCGTGGTTGGCGACGGTTTAAGATCATGTCCAAGGTGCTGGAGACCCCCGAAGTCATGTCGTTTATCTTGCGCCCCACCGATGGTGGTCCTGTACTCCGGCACCGTCCTGGTCAATATCTCAGCTTTCGGTTCTTTCCGTCGGTGGATGAGGAATGTCGGCGCAACTACTCGATCTCTTCAGCACCTGATGGGGAACACTACCGGATCACAGTTAAGCGTGAAGCTGGTGGGCAGATTTCGAACTGGCTGCACGACATGACTGACGTGGGCACCGAATTTGACGTAGCCGCGCCCGCAGGTGAGTTCTTCCTCGACCCAGCCGGAAAACGTGAGGTTGTGCTTTTGTCAGCGGGTGTAGGTATTACTCCGATGATCTCGATGTTGGAATGTTTCGGCGACAGTGATCTGCGGATTGTGGACATTCACGCGACGCGCGACAGTCAAAATCATGTGATGCGCGAAACCTCACGGGCGCGGGCAAATGAAAGCCATGTGTTCTACGAGTTTCCGACCGAAGACAACGTGACTAACGGATTCCTCAACGGGCGGGTTGACCCAAATTGGATTGTGACGGTCAGCGATCCATCCGCGGCGGATTATTTTATCTGCGGTCCTGTGGGTTTTATGCAGGCAATGGTCCACGGATTAAAGGCGGCCAATGTCCCCGAGGCCCGTATTCATTACGAATTTTTCGGGCCAGCTTCTGAAACCATTGGATGAGGCGAAATGCGCATACTTCTGTGTCACTATCTCCTGCCTGACATTCATGTAGGAGACAGTGACATGGTTATCTATGCGTTGCTAAAGGCGGCACTCTGGTGGGGGGCAAGGTATAGACACCTCGCCAGAGATGGCGGATCATCAGGCAGCAGCAGCTTCGGCGCGTTTCATCTGCTGATGTTCGTCTTCAATCATTCCCAGTTTCCAATACCCCGACAGGTAAGTTTGGGAGCGGTCGATACCTTTGGTCACGTGCAAAAACTGGCGCAGTGATTTGATGACGCCGCTTTCGCCTGCAATGCAGGTTTGAACCTGCCCTGACGGCCATTCCATTTGCTGGATTACATCAGTCAGTTGGGACGAGGCGGTATGTGGGTCAGGATGAACGAGCCAATGCTGGACAATCCCTGCGGGCGCATCAATCTCTTGGCGATCTGCTGCATTGGTCACTTCAAAAAATGCAACGCCTGTGGCGTCTTTCGGCATCGCCTCCAAAGTGGCTGCGACAACGGGAAGGGCAGATAGATCCGCAACGAGCAAATACCAATCTGCTTCAAACGCCGCGATTTTCAGTTGCCCGGGTCCAGCAAAGCCGCAGAAATCACCAGGTTTAGCGTTGATCGCCCAAGCCGAAGCAGGGCCGCTCTCCCCATGATCAACAAAGTCGATGTCCATTTCATGGGTGTCATGGCGGATGTGGCGTACGGTGTACGTGCGCACGGTGGGACGTGGGCCCGCATCAAACTGGTGCTCAAAGTCGGCACGCGTCTGGTTGGCCTCGGGGAGGAACAGTTTGCAATTTGCCCCTTCGCAGCCTTCGGGGATGCTCGCAATTTCCGGGCCATGAAAGGTTACGCGGATCATGTTCGGCGTTAAGTGATATGCGGATTTGACTGTCAAAATCCGTGGTGCTGGTTTGGATTTTTTATCTTTGGGTGTGATGCTCATGCGATGTCGCCTTGGCTTGATTTGCGATTCTGATCAACTGTCTGCGGCGCGGTTTCTATGCGGCCAAGCCAATTTAACATTTTGTTTCCTTCGGCTTTTTGCTCAGAAATTTTTAGGGCGCGTTAATTTTTTATATCTGACTATAACAATCGGGTATTGTCAATGTCACGGCCCCAAGGCTTACAGCATATGGCGTTTCGAGTGTTCTATATGAACATTGATTGGCGTACGCCAACATCACCGCAGTAAAAAGGGAGGGGGTTAGGAAAGGATGCGCATATCGATTTTGTGACAGCCCTTGCAAACCCGCGCAATTCACAGAAGTATGCAATCAATGCCGTTGATTTCAGGGAGGGGTAGCCGCGTTTTGTTAGAAACGCCTACCATGGATTTGCGGCAAAACACGCAGCGCGTCGGGGAGGACGGCTGCTGCGTGTATCGGAAGATCGACCGCTCTGTCCGTGTACGGCAGGGCGGTTGAATGTATTCATGTTTCTAGGGAGGAAACAAAATAATGCGAAATTCGATCAAAACAATGCTTGCCGGTGTGTCCATGTTGGCCACCACAGGGGCGCTTCATGCACAGAGCCTGACATTCGCTGGCGGTTGGCCACCCAACTCTGCGCCCACCGCAAAGCTGGAAGAATATGCCAAAGCGATTGAAGAGTATTCCGACGGCGAAGTGACAATGAAGGTCTTCCCGTTGTCGCTGCTCAGCTTTGCTGAGGTGAACTCAGGTGTGCGTGACGGCATTGCGGACACAGCGGCGAACCTGACGGCCTATTCGCCTGCAGAATTCCCCAACCTCAACATGCTGTCGGAATTCTCCGAACTGGTAGAGTTGGAGGCATTTTCGGGTGAGCTAAGCTCGACTGCATTTGCGGGCGCGGTCTCGGAGCATGTCATGTTGAACTGCGGGGATTGCCAGACC
Organism: Sulfitobacter undariae; assembly: GCF_014196805.1. Lineage (GTDB taxonomy): Bacteria > Pseudomonadota > Alphaproteobacteria > Rhodobacterales > Rhodobacteraceae > Sulfitobacter > Sulfitobacter undariae. The sequence goes on from NZ_JACIEI010000008.1 coordinate 87,982, forward strand.
GAGGTCGCCGCCCAGAACCAAGTTTATCTTGGGTCAGGCTCGACCACATCTTATGTGCTGCAATGTATGGTCCCGTTGAATTCTGTTGATGATCTGAAAGGCAAACGCATTCGTGCGGCGGGTGCCTATTGGGCACGTTGGGCTGAAACTGTTGGTGCGGTTCCCGTGTCGATGTCGGTAAATGAAACCCTTGAAGGTCTTAATCAAGGGGTTGTTGATTGTACGGCCAGCAACACGGCAGACTTTGTGAACTTTGGTTTCATCGACGTTGTTAAATACCTCTATGTAGGTCTGCCCGGTGCGCAGTTTAACGTGCCTTTCACAATCAACAAAGACACATGGGGTGATATGTCCGTGGCTGCAAAAACTGCGACACTGCGTGCCAGTGCCAAAGTGGTCGCAGATATCACGTGGGTCTACATCGAAGAAGGCCGCGCAGGCAAAGTACGCGCGCCGGACCTCGGGATTGAATATGTCGATGCGTCAGCGGATCTGGTTCAACTGAACCGTGACTTTATCGCCAAGGACAACGACGAGGTCGCTAACATCTACAAAGACCGCTTTGGTCTGGAGACAGGTGCCGCAGCAGCCGAGCAACTGAATACGATGTTGGCGAAGTGGACTGACCTGACCAAAGATGTCGACAGTGGTGAAAAGCTGGCCGAGATATACTGGAACGAGATTTACTCCAAAATAGACGTCGCCAGCTACGGTCAGTAATCGCGATTACGTCCCGATAATTGCACAGGGCATTGACGTAGTTTCAATGCCCTGTGCGGACGACCTCAGGAGGACAACCCATGTTTAAGATTGGTAGGCTGCTATCAATGCTGGCCAAGGCATCATCCCTCATCGGGACGCTTTGTGTTATTGCAATGATGCTTCATGTGACGGCTGATGTTGCTGGACGGTATTTGTTCAACGCACCGTTGCCCGGCACGATTGTTGTCGTGGCCAACTATTATATGATTATTCTTGTCTTTCTTGCCATCGGCGTGGCGGAGGAAAAGAAGGCGCATATTTCGGTTGAGTTTGTGGCGGATATGATGCCCCAGCGGGTGCAAAACGGGTTTTCCGTATTCTCTAGCCTGTTCACGGTCGGTGTCATCGGTGTGCTGATGGTTGCGGGGTATTCTGCCGCCGAGAAGAAAACCAAAATTGGTGCCACATTGGAACAAGGATCGCAGATGATCGAAGTCTGGCAAAGCTATTGGGCCATTCCGGTTGGCGCTGCCTTGATGGCGTTGATCGCGGCCTACCGTGTGATCGTGACTGTCACTGGCCAGCGCAGTGGACTGAATGAAACTGATGAAAATGCAAAGTTTATAAATGACTGATGTTGGAATTGGCCTTATGGGCCTCGCGGCGCTGATCGCCTTGATTTCTATGCGCGTGCCGATTGGCATCGCACTGATAGGTGTCTCTTTTACCGGATTATGGACGCTGATGGGGCCGCGGGTCGCATGGGGGGCTATGGGATTGATCCCATATCAATTCACCAGCAGTTGGATTTTATCCTCGATCCCTATGTTCTTGTTTCTGGGGTTCATCAGTTATCATACAAATCTGACACGGGGCATGTTTAACGCCGCACGCGTCTGGATGTCGGGTGTGCCGGGGGGCTTGGCGATAGCGTCCATCTTCGGTTCTGCCGGTTTTGCGGCGGTATCTGGATCATCCATTGCCTGTTCGGCGGCGATGGGCCGCATCGCGATCCCCGAGATGATGAAACACAAATACCACCCTGAATTGGCGACAGGTACAGTTGCTGTTGCAGGCACCATTGGCGCGCTGATCCCACCCTCGATCATTCTGATCTTGTACGGTGTGATTGCGCAGGTTTCGATAACCGACCTGTTTTTGGGTGGCGTATCTGCCGGGCTTTTGACCGCAGTAGGCTATGTTCTGGTGGTGCTGATACGGGTCAAGCTGAACCCGTCATTGGCGCCCGAACGGGATGGCAATGTCACCATGCGCGATAAGGTGTTGGCATTAAAGGATACGTGGCCGTTGCTGTTGATCATGATCGGCATTTTTGGCGGCCTGTTTGGCGGTGTTTTTACCCCGACCGAAGCTGGCGCTGTGGGCGCATTTTTGGCCTGTATTGTGGCAATTGTAACCGGAGAAATGACCTTTGATCGGTTTTTTCTGGCCGCCCGCGAGACACTTACCACAACGGCAGCGTTGTTGATTATTGCCATCGGGGCCAGTCTGCTCACGCGTTTTCTGGCGTTGTCGGGGGCAGGGGACTACCTGTCGTCGGGGATATTGTCTGTATCAAGCAACCCCGTGTTGCTGATGATTGGTATCGTCTTGGTTTACCTGCTGATCGGGATGTTTCTGGAACCGATTGGCGCGATGCTGCTAACACTGCCGATCATCCTGCCCGTGGTCGATGCCTCTGGGTGGAGCCTGCTTTGGTTCGGTATTGTACTGACCAAGCTGTTGGAAATCGGAATGATCACGCCGCCCATCGGGATGAATGTTTTTGTGATCAAAAGCGTTGTGGGCGATCTGGTTAAAACCTCCGCGATCTTCCGCGGTGTGCTGTGGTTTATCGTGGCCGACCTCATACTGGTCGCCATTCTTTGCGCCTTTCCGGCGCTTGTGCTGACGTTGCCCGAACTGCTGGGCTAGACCGTTGATTTTACAAAGGGAATATTAGGATGGATCATAACGTTCATGTACGTCGCGCCCGCAGTCAACAATTGGGTGACCTGCTGCGGCGGTCTGCGGGGCGGATGCCAACGAAGACGGCATTGGTGTTTCGCGGTGAAAGTGACAGTTTCGCGGAACTGGACGCGGCGGTGGACCGTGCTGCAAACGGGTTGGCGGCACAGGGGGTTACCAAAGGTGACCGCATCGCACTGCTGAGCCATAACAACCGGACCTTTGTGGTGCTGCGGTTTGCGCTGGCACGGTTGGGTGCAGTGACAACGCCAGTGAACTTCATGCTCAACGCAGAAGATACGGCCTATATTCTGGATCACTCGGGCGCGTCGATGTTGATCGCCGAGGATGCGCTATGTGCGACTGGGGATGCGGCTTTGGCGATCCTCAACCGCGACATGCCGAGGTTTTCCATCCCCCACGGCGACGGCTCCATGCCTGAGGGCTGGCAGCCGGTATCCGTGATCCTTGATCATGCAGAAGGTGGAGCGGTCTGGACCGATCTGACCGCTGATGATCCGGTGCAAATGATGTATACAAGCGGCACTGAATCGCGGCCAAAAGGGGCTTTGCTCACATCAGACGCGCTCTATGCGCAATACACCAGTTGCATTGTCGATGGCGACATGACGGCAGATGCGATTTCGCTGCATTGTTTGCCTCTGTTCCATTGCGCACAGCTTGATTGCTTCCTCAGTCCTGATCTTTACCTCGGCGCGACCTCAATCTTGCATGACAAGGCTGATCCGGCGGAAATGCTGGAAGCGATTGAAGCGCATGGCGTGACCAAGCTGTTTTGCCCACCGACAATCTGGATCGCGCTGTTGCGGCACCCCGACTTTGACACACGTGATCTAAGCAGCTTGAATGCGGGCTATTACGGCGCGTCGATCATGCCCACTGCCGTGATTGAAGAACTGGCAGGCCGCCTACCCAACATGCGTTTGTATAATTTCTATGGTCAGACAGAGATGGCCCCGATTGCGACGATCCTGCGGCCCGAAGACCAGATGCGCAAGCTCGGCTCGGCGGGGCGGCCTGCGTTGAATGTTGAAACCCGTGTGGTGGATGACAATGATCAGCCGTTGCCAGTAGGGGAAGTGGGTGAGGTGGTGCACCGCAGCCCGCATTTGATCACAGAATATTATAAGAACCCTGATAAAACCGCAGACGCATTTCGCGGCGGATGGTTCCACAGCGGCGATTTGGGGCGGTTTGATGAGGACGGATATCTTTATATTATCGACCGCAAGAAAGACATGATCAAAACGGGCGGTGAGAACGTGGCCAGCCGCGAAGTGGAAGAGGCGATTTTCCGTCATCCCGATGTGGCAGAGGTGGCCGTGTTCGGCGTGCCGCATCCAAAATGGATCGAAGCGGTGACAGCAATTGTGGTGCTCAAGGCGGGTACAACGGCTACAGTGGATGACATCCATGCCTATTGTCAGGAACATCTGAGCCACTTTAAAGCGCCCAAGCATATCGACATCACGGATCAACTGCCGAAAAATGCCAGCGGCAAGCTGCTCAAGCGTGAGTTGCGGCAGCAGTATAATGATTGTTTTTCATAAGAGCTGCTTGCAGCGGGTAGTGGACATATTTCAGCCCGCTGAAAGCTGTACCACGCCAGCTCGGTGACCGCTGACTGCTATCTGGAAAACATCGTCAACTAGAGAGCATATCTGCGTTTGGTCTGTGGCGCATGTGGACAGGTAAAGGCGCCCGCGAAAGATCGGGCGCCTAATGTTGTCAGGTGACGGGGTCACTCTCTTCTGATGGGGCGGGTATGTCCTCATCTGCTTTGGGCATATCCAGAATATCATTGGCCACTCCAGCCAGCCCGTTCTCAAGACTGATCCCAAGCTCTTTCCCGAGCGCTTGCATGGCAGGCATCTGAAGCGCCATCCCAAGAATGGAATCCAACGCTTGATTGACTGGGGTGCCGCCATTTCCTGCGGTTTCATCACCGCCGCCACTACCGCGGCCCATGCCTGTCACTTGATGGATTTTGATCGAGTCGATCTTTTCCGCAGGTCTGACCATCTCGGCGATGATCGCGGGCATGGCTTCTAGAGTTGCCAAACGAACCTTCATTGCGATGATTTCAGCACTCAATTCATTTTCCGAGTTTGCAATCGCGGTCTGGCCTTCAGCGGTTGCCAATAGGTCAGCTTTCTTAGCGTCGGCGCGTATGATCATGGCATTCGCGTCTGCTTGTGCTTCTTCAAGCTTGGCGGATGCCCGGTCACTTGCGGCGTCTCTTTCCGCAGCGGCAGAAAGGCGAATACCTGTCGCCTGACGCTCGGCGTCTTTCTCGGCCTCGATGAGAGTAATGCGTTTCTGACGTTCAGCGTTGGCGACCGCACGCGCAGTTTCAATGGCTTCCGAAGCTTTCACGGCCTCTGCACGGGCGTTGTCGGCAGATGCACGCGCTTGGCTTTCCTCTTCGGATTTTTTGGCGACGATGATCTGGCGTTCTTGATCGGCGACTTCAAGCTCGCGTTCTTTACCAATCTCCGCCTCGCGGATGGTACGTTCGCGATCAATTTCAGATGCCCGCACAGCGCGTTCGCGTTCAATCCGTGCCTGATCTTTTGCTTGATCCGAGGCCTCCTGATTGCGCGCAATCTCGGCTTCCTGACGCGCTTGCAAAGTTTGGATTTCTTGAATTTGCGTGATGGATGCTTCTTTTTGCTCACGGTCGATCTGATACTTCAGCCGCTCGGCTTCCATCTCGGAGCGGGCTACGGCCACATCCGCCTCTGCAGTAATTTCGGCGCGCTGTTTGCGCGAGGTTGCGATCACCGCTGCCAGCTTTTGCATGCCGACTGCGTTAAACGCGTTATTCTCGTCCAGCGATTCAAATGGCGTTTGGTCCAAGGCGGTCAGTGACACGGCCTCAAGCTCTAGACCGTTCTTCAGCAGATCTTCGGAAATGGCGTTCTGCACTTCCTGAACAAAACTCGCGCGATTTTCATGCAGCTCATCCATGGTCATTTGCGCGGCGACGGCACGCAAACCGTCGATCAGCTTGCCTTCAATCATCTCGCGCAGTTGATCAACATGGAATGTACGGTCACCCAGCGTTTGTGCTGCGCGTGAAATGCCATCATCCGTGGCGTTTACCGAAACGTAAAATTCAACCCCGACATCTACGCGCATACGGTCCTTGGTGATGAGCGATTGTTCGTTCACACGCGCCACTTCAAGTCGCAGCGTCTTCATGTTGACCTTGGCGATTTCGTGTAGGAAGGGCACAACGATTGTGCCGCCGTCCATAATTACCTTTTTACCGCCCGATCCGGTTTTGACGAGGCTCGTCTCGCGGGTGGCACGTTTATAAAGCCGCGCCATAATCAGGCCGATAAAAATCAGGAGGCCAACGATGATAGCGGAAATTGTAATGATACTTGTTAAGTCCATGAGGTTCTCCATAGAGCCGTGTGTGAGAGTGTTTATTTGGTGAAATGTCGATTAGATAACGAAAAACTTGTCGCCTCGTTTGCGGATTAGCGTAACGCTGCTGCCTTGCGGAAATAGACCATCGTCATCCAAGGGTTCGACGCGCAAATAGTGAAAATTTCCATAACGATCTTTTATTTTGGCTTCTGCGGGTTTTCCGCGTGATGCTGTGCCTTGGGTGATTGTGCCGCGATGCCCACCTAGAAACCGCGTGCGCATTGCGCTGGTTTCTGTCTTTGGCATAATCAGAGCGACCCAATTGGCGATGACGCGGGTCACGCCCAGGGCAGGCACGAAGGCAATCAGGATAGCCAGGGTTGTAAATAGTGGCGTCCCAAAGATGGAGTTTGTGATCGACTGAATGACTAAGCCGAATAGGCCGAACATTGTTAAGAACGAAACAAACCAAATCAAGAAGGGTACATCACGTGCCCCTATCCACGTCAAAATGCCTGAAGGCGCGGCCGAGAGGTCTCCCACTGGATCGGCATCTAGCCCCTCAATGTCTATGTCAGATGACAGGTCGAAATCCATATCGGCATCAATGTCTGGCGTCTCGCCGCCCAATCCGAGAACGGTCGCGCCTAGGAATAAGCTAATAATCTCAATAATAAAAAGCCCGGCGACCACTGAAAGAGCAATCAAAAACGGGAGTGCATTTGGTGTCAAAAATAGATCAAACATGTAGTCTCCTTCCATCAATATATAGCACTAATTAGCAAAAATGTTAGCTATAAATATGCAAATTTGTGATCTTGTTTTAAATTTATTGTATTTTGGTCAGTGTTTCGGCTATCTTCTATGAAGAATTCGTCAGAAAAACGACTTGAAGGTGACTATGCCGGACTTCATTCAACGTAGACGGCTTGCCCGTATCCTTGATCGCAGCGCAGAGCAGTTTGCTGACTGCTCGCCGCCTGAAAAGGGCTGGATCGCAACAATGCGGCTGGCGCTGGGGATGTCGGCGGAACAAGTTGCGCGCCGTAAAGGCGTAAGTCGCAATGCCGTTTATCAGGCTGAGCGGAGCGAAAAAGAAGGCTCGATTTCGTTGAAGCAGATGGAGAGCTTGGCTGCGGTTATGGGCGGAACCTTTGTTTATGCCATTGTGCCAAACGCGCCGATCGAGCAGTTGAAGTATCAACAAGCGTTTAAACGCGCAGAGGCAATGGCAGCGCAACACGCGAGCTTTGCGCAATGGTCGCCAGATGAGCGTCAAGATTGGATCGATGACACAGCAGCGCAGCAGCTGCACGACATGCACACTGATTTTTGGGACGACAGTTAAAATTGGTAGAGGTTCTAAATCCGTAAGGTTCACGTAAGCTTACGGTGATTATTCGGCGCACATGTAACATGAGTGCGCTATAAAATGATTTCCCAACTTATTTCTACAACACGGCGTCGCTTAACGCGGCGCCAAATCGTCTTGTCACCTGTAGTGTTGATGGCTGTAACGACACTGTTTGTCCTGTTGGTGGACAATCGGACGTTTTGGTCAACCGGAGCTGATGTCTTCAGAGGTCAAACATTGGCCTTGGTTGGTATTGGCGGGGCAGTGTATTTTCTGACGCTGGCCGTTTTTAGCGCCTTTGCCCTGCCTTGGGTGGTAAAGCCGTTTGCAATTTTCATCCTGATCCTGAGCAGTGTTTCATCCTACTACATGGATAACCTTGGTGTATTTATTGACCGGAATATGATCCAGAATGTCATGGTCACAACCGTCAATGAATCCAAGCACTTGATTACCTTGGATTTCCTTTCACATGTTTTGATTTACGGCATCGTGCCATCTTTGGTTGTTGCGTTGGGTATCAAGATAAAAAAACAGCGCAAGCTGGTGATGTTCGGTGCGCCTGTTGCCGTCGCGGCTTTGTCTGTGCTTTTGACCGTTGGTCTACTGTTCACAAATTACAAAGATTATTCGGCGGTTGTGAGAGCGAAAAGAGACTTTATGGGCAGCTATCAACCGGGCGCGCCCCTTGTCGGGACTGTTCGATATGCAAGTATGGTTGGCAAAACGTTGAATGTGGTGGCGCAGCCAATCGGCCAAGACGCAGTGAAGGGGCCATCATATGATAAGCGTGATAAACCGTCACTGACCATTCTGGTTGTCGGGGAAACCGCACGGGCGCAGAACTTTAGCCTGAACGGCTACGCCGTCGATACAAACCCTGAGCTGTCCAAGCTTCCAATTCTTAACTTTGACAACGTATCATCCTGCGGCACCGCGACGGCGGTGTCGTTGCCCTGCATGTTCTCAAAATTTGGCAGGGCGGATTATACTTTTGAGAAAGGGCTGGCGAACCAGAATGTTCTGGATGTGCTCTCTAACGCGGATGTGAATGTAGAGTGGTGGGACAACAATACCGGTGACAAGGGGCTTGCGGCGCGCATTCCGACACGGTCCTTTTCAGTGGGTCCAGACTCGGAATTTTGCAGAGCTGGCGAATGTGATGATGGCGTATTTCTCGAAAATCTTAGAACTTATGCCGAAGGGATCACAAAAGATACTGTTCTAGTCTTTCACCAGATAGGCACACATGGACCGGCCTATTATCTGCGATACCCGCCAGAGCTTGAAAAATTCAAACCTGCCTGCCGAACATCTGAATTCAAAAAATGTACGCGGCAAGAGATTGTGAATACCTACGATAATACAATCGCATACACAGATAAAGTTCTGGCCGAGACGATCCGCTTTTTACAAAGTCAGGACGATCTGAGCGCATCGCTTCTTTACATGTCAGATCATGGGGAGTCCTTGGGCGAAGGGGGTGTCTACCTTCATGGAACGCCTTATTTTATGGCCCCTGAAGAACAGACAAAGGTCCCCATGATTTTGTGGATGTCGGACAAGTTCGAAAATCAGTTCAATATCATGAGTGACTGCCTGTCTGGCAAAACATCATCCGCATTAAGTCAGGATAACTTGTTCCATTCACTCTTGGGAATGCTGGATATTAAGACGGACGAATATAATGAAAACCTCGATTTCTTTGCCTCTTGCAAAGGGCAAAAGCAAGTGAGTTTGCAATGATGTCTGAACACAATACCGTACGGCCGAAGCCTGCCCGCATTACTGGCATCAGGCATGTTTTTGCGGCGGCTGGATACTCTATCGGGGGCGTAAGGCGGCTTTGGCAGGAAACAGCATTCCGGCATATCTTGCTGGCATTGGTGATTTGTTTGGCATTGCTATTTGCCATTGACGCCAGCGTGATGGAATTCAGCGGGTTGTTGGTTTTGTTCTTCGCGCTTGTCGCTGTCGAAGCACTCAACACGGCGATTGAATGTATCGTCGACCACCTTGCGCCAAACTGGGCAGAATTCGCACGAGATGCCAAGGATTTGGGGTCTCTCGCAACGATGTGCTTGCTTTTGGCAAATGGTATCTATCTAGGCAGCCTTATGCTTGAGTACTTCGAGGTGCTTTAAATTATCTTTATCTGATAACTGTGCCAGTGTCTTATATCGCGAGCCGCAAGTAAGCCGAATTCAGGGATTAGATCATGCGTATATTGTTGATTGAGGACGAAGCAGATTTGGCAGCGCCGGTCATTGATCATTTGAAAGCTGATCAAAATGTCGTTGATTGGTTTTCAACACTGTCTGACGGAGACAGTGCGGCGCGCGATATTGAATACAATGTCATCCTGCTTGATCTTCAGCTGCCGGATGGGGATGGGTTGGCGCTGCTGAAATCGGTCAGGTCACGTAATCAGCACACCCCAATCATTATTCTTACCGCGCGGGACAAGATATCTGATCGGATAAAGGGATTGAACGAAGGCGCTGATGATTATGTTATCAAGCCTTTTGATCTGGATGAGTTGACTGCACGGATCAACACAGTTTGTCGCCGGACGTCAGAGCGGTCTAGTCAGATCGTTTCCATTGGCGACATCAGTGTTGATTTGAATGCACACTCGGTGTCGCGGGGCGGCGAAAGTATCAGATTAACTGCAAAAGAATGGGGCGTGTTTGAGTGCCTCATAACAAGACGATCCAAAATCGTGCCAAAAGAAACCCTGGAACTTTCCCTCTACGCTTTTGGGGATGAGATCGAGAGCAATGCAATCGAAGCCCATGTGAGTAGGTTGCGTGGTAAGCTGGGCAAGGAACTGATCATCACGCATCGCGGCCTTGGGTATCGGCTGGAAGCATGAGCCAGCACCCCAAGAGCCTTCTTCGCACACTTTTGAAATCTATGCTTGTGCCAAGTATCGTGGCCATCATTCTGGGCGGGACCTTCGCCTTTTTGACTGTAAGAAATGAATATGATGAAGTGTTGGACGATAGTTTGACCGATCGGGCATATTTGCTGCTTGGCATGATGCAGGAAACGTTGGCGACCGATGGCCAGCAACAACTGCCCATCATATCTGAACTATTAGCATTTGAAGACGAAATACTTGCCGCCAGAGATCGGACAGTGTTTTGGCTACTGGATGCAAACGGAAGGGTATTAGAGCGGTCACCACTGGCTGTTGAAGGGCTGTTCCCATCTGGCATGGAGCAAGGCTTTACCTTTGCAAACGGCTATCGGTTCAGGATGTTGAATGATCCGTCAGGCGCTGCGATCGTCGTGGGTGAACCTCTACATGAGCGGGATGAGGCCATCGGTGAAATCGTGTTAGGTGTCATGCTTGGCTTTCTTACGTTGGTTGTCATCATGTGGATCACAACCGTCAGGTCGTTACGCCTTGCTGTTGCGTCTATCGAAACCCTGAGTGAGAATATTGCGGGTAAAAGCGAGCATAATCTGACAGCCATTGATCGTAGCCATTCATTTCACGAGATTGAGCCCGCCCTTGATACGTTGGATGAATTGATGGTGCGGCTCAATACAGCGATCGTGGCTGAACGAGAGTTCGCAACCGTCGCCGCGCATGAGCTAAGGACACCAATTGCGATTTGCCTCGCACATGTCCAACGCCTTAAAGCGAGGTTGGAAGTGCCCAAAGCCGTAGGCAACGCAGAGGCAATTGAACAGGGCCTCAAGCGTTTGTCACGGTTGGTGGAACGGCTTCTGCAATTGTCACGCGCACAATCTGGTTTGGGCATAAGTTCCGAAGTGTCAGATATAAATGAGGTGACCAAGTTGCTGCTGGGTGAGTTGCGAAAACGACTGCCAAGAGCGCATAGGGTTGAAGTCCGTGACCCCACTGGCATTTACGAGAGTAATATAGACCCGGACGCTTTTGGCATCATACTGAGCAATCTTTTCGAAAACGCGCTGAAGTATTGCGATGGTCCAGACGGGATCATGATAAATGCGTCCTCCGCTGGTGAGGTTTCAATATCCAACGACTGCGCGGCACTGACCGACGAGGAAGTTACAGAGATAACAAAGCGGTTTGTGCGCAAGTCGAATTCAGATGACGGATTTGGTCTTGGGTTGTCGATTGTTCAATCCCTCTGTGATCAGACCGGCTGTGTTCTAGAAATCACATCACCGATGCGTGGCAGCTCACGTGGATTTACGGCCACTTTGAAACTGCCTGCCCAAATCACACCAGATGCTTAGGCTCAGGGCTTATAACCAGAATATCACTGTTGCAGCGAGAACGACGGCGAGAGGAATACCTTGGGGCATCGGTCATCACATGTTGCCACGCGCCGCCAATCTTTGAGTCTGACAAGCATGATCTTGACCCGGTTGCGCTAAAAAACAAGACAACGTGGCCGGAATCACATCAAGGGTGGTTGAAATATGACGGGCCTGTGGACGCTTGCACAGGCTGCCCCATTTTATCAGAGCACTTCAATATCAGACGATGAGACCCGAAAACACGACGGCCAGTCCCGCGCCAACCATTAACACCGTGGGGATGATCGTACGCGCGCCAATTAGCCCGTACGAGACAAGCGTCAGCCCAAATGCAAGCCGCAGCATGGCAATGAATGCAGCAACAGGTGCCTCAGCCAATCGAAGGATATCGGGGTTCGCGATCATACCCAGTGGAATGATATACAAGCCAACACCCAGCGCCATGGCGGTCATCGCGACTTTGAGCCAGTTTTCCCCGACCATCCCCGCTGCAATAAACACCGCACCACAGACCGGAGGCGTGATTGTGGATAACAAGGCAAACCAGAACACAAACAGATGGGCCTGTAACGGTTCCAGCCCCAGTTGCATGAGTGCAGGACCTGCAACCGAGACACAGATGACATAGGCGGCGGTCGTTGGTACTTCCATACCAAGGATCAGACAGGCCAATGCAGTCAGAAGCAGAGAGGGCCAAAGCAATCCGTTAGAGCCCTCAAGGATCAGCGATGTGATCTTGACCCCTAACCCCGTGATCGACAACACGCCGATGATGATGGACGCACATAGAATGATCGCTGCAATCATTGACACCTGTTTGGCAGCGTTCAACACAGCGCTGGTGAAACGGTCGATGATTTGGGCACGGTCGCTTTTTAGATCAGCATTGATGAATAACAATAGCGCGCCAGCTAAAATGGCTAATGTGGCGGAGTATTCAGGCGTAAACTTTGCGCCAAACATAGCCCAAAGCAGGACGCAGAAGGGTACAAGGAAGAACAGCGAAGTTATAATCACATCGCGACGTGCGGGTTGATCTGCAGCATCTACCCCGTTCAAGTCAAAGCGGCGGGCATAAGCATTAATGCCAACCCAAACCGCAAGGAAATAGAGAAACGCAGGCAGGATCGCGGCCGCCATGATCGATGTGTAGGGCACGCCTGTTAGCTCAACCATTACAAAGGCGCCTGCGCCCATCAGCGGCGGCATGATTTGTCCGCCTGAGGAGGCTACGGCCTCGACCGCGGCTGAAAGGCGCTTGGGATATCCAAGCTTTGTCATCGCGGGAAGGGTGATCGCACCCGTAGAGGCGACATTGGCTGACGCCGAGCCTGAGATCGAGCCGAAAAGTGCGGAAGATATAACCGATACTTTGGCGGCCCCGCCTTTGAGCCGACCGGCAGCAGCCGCCGCGACATTCATAAATCCCTGTCCGGCTTCTCCCGCGTTCAGGACTGCTCCGAAGATCACAAAGATTGCCACCACACCGACCGACACCCCCGTGAGCGAGCCCCAAATGCCGCCTTCAGCAATGGTGAGTGTACCCAAAAAACTGTTGAGAGGTGTGCCAGAATGCCCGAACTGGCCTGGAATATATTGACCATAAAGCCCGTAGAGTAACGCTGCTCCCGCAACCAGCGGCAAGGGCCAGCCGATGGCGCGGCGGGCAGTTTCTAGTGTGACGCCCAGCAAAGTGAACGCAATCGCTTTTTGAAAATTTCCCTCAAGAAACCCGTATTGATCACCCAGCATATCGTGATTGAGCGCAATCCAAAGCGATGCTCCAACGCCTAGCAGGGCCAGCACTGTACCGCTGATCAGACCTGCACGGCTGGTCGCCCCCAACACCAGAACAAAGGGGAGGATGAAGGCCATATGCACAGGGCGGCTGACCAGATTGGGTACAAGCCCGGAAAAGATCAGCACAATATGATAGCTCACCAAACCAGTGGCCAGAAGCAGCCAGAACGCAGAGGTTAGACGGGCCGAGAAGGATGTGTTCATTAAAGTACTCTGTGCAAAGATAGGGAAGCAGGCCGGTAACATGATCCGGCCTGCCGTAGCGTGTATCTATTATTTCTGGTCGTCGCTCAGAGCAATACCAGCCTCGGTGTAATAGCGCACAGCGCCGGGATGAATTTGACCTTTGATTGTGCGCAGCAACGCCTGATCAACACCATTCCACCACGGTGAGTTACCACCCAGCTTTGCTTTGCTGTCCCAGAATGTCTTGGTCAGCTGATAGGCCGTTTCATCATCCATTGCGGTGGTTGTATACGCGACAACGGGAAGTGAAGTTGTGACGATGTCAGTATCCTGATCGGAATAAGTGCCAGCAGGAATTGTTAACTTGGTGCGTTTGGTTTGCGCAATTTGTTCATCGCTTAGGGATAGAATTTTGACCGACGTAGAGGCTGCCGCTTCGATCACGTTCGGCGCGGGCCACGAACCTGCTGTGACAAAACCATCAATTTGGCCGTTCTTTAGGGCCGCAACCGCATTAGAAATTTCTGCATCAGCAACCTTTACTTTGTCGGTCAGGCCAAACAATTTCAGATACTTCTCACCTTCTGTGGCGCCGAATGATCCTTTGCCAAGCAGGATGGTTTTACCCTCAAGTTGGGCCAGTTCCGTGACGCCGCTGTCGGCGGACATAACAAAATGCATGGTCAGGGACGGGATCGGGAACAGCGCACGTATTTCGTCGAATGCTGGATCGCCCTTGTTCTCGAACATGGCTTTGCCTTGCTGTGCAAGACCGACCAATGCGGGAGGTGTGGTAAAGACGTAATCGCCTCCACGTGCTTTGGCTTCCATGACGTTCTGCACAGAACCTTGGCTTTCCTCGATTGTGACAATGACATCGCCATTGGTGCCAGTTTTCATGGCTTCGGCCAACTCGACGCCCATCTGGTAATAAGAAGAGCCGGCTTTGGCCGACTTGTAAGTGATCCGCGTTTCTGCGGATACCGCTGTTGTCATGGCTGCTGTAACGGCGAGCGCTGTCGCTGCTGTTTTCAGAATTGTAATCATTTTAGATTCTCCCTCAGGATAGTGTGGTAACAAATAAACCGTGACGTGTCTGGCCGTTTTCTACAAGATTGATTGGGTTCTGGCATGCCGCAAAGAAAGCTGCACTGCGCCCCTGTCCATAGCGTGAACGCAAGCCGTGATGAATAGCTATTGAAAATAGGTCCTTAAGTTCCGAGGAACTAGAACCAGAAGCTTCACCTAAGCAATATATACCACCGTGTGGAGGACATGGTATTCATAGACATGGCGGGCATGGCAGCGGGGCCAATCGTGGCACAGTGGTTTGCCTTTCTGCCCTCTATATCATGGGCCACGAGCCTAGTTCAAACCTGGCAACCACAGGATAATTTGTGGGAAAGCAACCATAAGCGTCACAACAACAGCATCCGCCACCAAAAACCATATGACCCCACGGAAGATCACGCCCAAGGAAATAGATCGGTCCACGACACCTTTTATGACAAAGACGTTGAGCCCGACAGGTGGCGTGATCATACCAATTTCAAGGAATTTTGCCACGAAGACACCAAACCAGACCAATGAAATCCCTGCCTCTCCCACCACGGGCAGAAGGACGGGCAATGTAAGAAGCATTGCGCCAATCGGATCAAGAAACATGCCAAGGATGATGTACACAAAGGCGATACCACAAATAAGCGCTAGTTCTGAGGCCCCAAATGCAAGGATGGTTTGGGTGATTAACTCGCCCGAACCCGATAATGCCAAAAACCGTGTGAGTAAATTTGCACCGATCGCAATTAAGAAAAGTGCGGCAGTTGTCACAATTGTTTCGTTTACCGATTGCCGCAGCTTGGCCAATGTCAGACCGCCGTTGATCCATGCAATGATGCAAGCCGCCAATGCACCAACTGCGCCTGCCTCTGTTGCGGTAAACAGATTTGAAAACATGCCGCCGATCACAACGATAAAGAGTGTGATAACAGGCCAGATGCCGCGCAAGTGCGAAAGACGCTCTGCCCAACTGGCGGGGTCTTCGCGCCTTGGGGCCAGCGACGGGTTAATGCGCACGCGAATGTAAATCATCAGCGAATAAACAAGGGCGGTTAGCACGCCTGCGCCAACGCCGCCCAAGAACAAATCACCAATTGGGACTTGTGCGAATATCCCAAAAAGGATCAACAAAATGGAGGGCGGGATGAGTGCGCCAAGAGTGCCTGCCGCGGCGATGGAGCCTGTTGCCAGACCCGGATCATATCCCGCTCGTGTCATTTCAGGGACTGCGATCCGCCCCATTGCCGCGGCACATGCCACTGATGATCCCGTCACGGCAGCAAAACCACCCGCCCCGAAAACCGATGCAATCGCCAGACCTCCGGGTAATGCGCCTAACCACGACCGCGCTGCCGAGAAAAGGGCGCGTGTCATGCCACCATGATAGCAAATATACCCCATGAGGAGAAACATGGGCACTGACGAGAGTGTCCACTTGGCAGCAAATTGGTAGGGCACACTGGTCAAAATTCCCCAAGCAGGGCGTGGTCCTAAAAGAACGTAAATACCTGTGAAACTGACCAAAATAAGGGAGAGCCCCACAGGCATGCGCAACAGCAGCATCACAACCAGAATGCCAAGCCCGATAAGCCCAATGATTTCAGGTGTCATTGTGTCGCCTCCGACGCGGTTTCAATAGGATCAGAAATGAGTTGCACCTGCGCTTGCTCAGACCCTGCAAGCCCTAAAAAGACACGCAGAAGGTAGATGAATGAAAGCATGGCAAAACCAAGCGGAAGCAAAAAGTATCCTTGCCATATGGGCATAGAGACGCCGTTTTCCACGGTCACGGATCCACTGCTAAACCGTCGCATGGCTTCGTCCCACATCGTCCAAGCCAGCCCTGCGCTGGTGACAGCGGATAATAGATGAATGACAATGCCTGTGATCCTTTGCCCCCATGCAGGCAGACGCCCGTAAATCAAATCCACAGAAATATGTCGGTCTTCTGCTTCGGCTAAAGCAAGCGGCAGGAAAGCGATTGCGACCATAAAGTAATTGGCAACAATGACAGAAACCAGCGGAACGCGGATATCAAATGCCTTTCCGGTGAATGCGTCGATCGAAACAATCAGCATCATTGCGATGACGGCAAAGGCTGCAACTCCGCCTGCAAGACGGCTCAGCAGTATATTCAGGCGAATTAGAGCAGACATTTAACTGACCTTCATGGGGCTGGAATGAACGGTGGCCCGCCCGTAATCAAAGAGGCGGACCAGCAATAGCTTAACCTAGAGAGGCAGGGTCAATTTTGGAGAAAACCTCACGCAGATATAGTTCTCCGACGGCTTTCGGGTCACTTACATCAACGGTTTTCACCAGTTCTTCCCATTTTGCGACCAATGCCTGAAAACGTTCTGCCTGCTCGGGAGCGTCGGAAATATTATAAGTGTCGCGGTTCAAAGTGACGACGTTTTCCATATCGCTTGAACGGAATGCTTCTGACTTTTCTTTCACATCGGCATCCGGTTCCAGCATCTCAACACCATGCGGCGCGGAATCTGCGATGATGTCCTTGGCTTGTCTTACGCTATCGACTGTCGCGATGGCATGACCAAAGGCCGCGCCATCGATCATTGCGCGTTTGGCTTTATCGCTGAGCGTGCCCCAAGTCATCTGGCTGACGTTGAACATCGAATTACCAATGAAAACGGCAACGGGCTGGTTCAGCGCGTAATCTGCAACTTCACCAGTAGACAAAAGGTCTAGTGTTTCGAGCGTGTGGACGTTGCCATCAATATGGCCTTGGCTCATGCTTTCATAGATATCGGTTGATCCAAGGCTGACAGCGGTGGCGCCCATCGCATCAAGCCAGCGGCCAAAAGGTCCGAAGCCGCGGATTTTTTTGCCCTGAAAGTCAGCCAGCGATTTGATTGGTGTCTGGCTGTACATATAGTAAGGGCCGGTGACCGTATTGCCGAGGAAGATTTGCCCAGCATCGTTGAATTCAGCAAGGCAGGAGGCACAGGTGAGCATAAATTCATTTGCGGCGCCTGCCATAGCGACAGGATCAACACCTGCTGTGCCCATATCGCTCAGCAAGTTCGCATAGGGTAATTCGGCGCGGTGATAGGCCGGAACAACAAATCCGCTATCTGCGATGCCATCGCGCAGGCCGGTGAAGGTTTCGGTGAAGTTCAGGAGTGATCCAGCGTAAACTTTAACATCTGTCTCGCCGTCTGTTTTTTCTTTGATGTAGTCGGCCCATGCGTTGGTCCCATCCATCAGCCCGCCATCACCTGCTGCGCCAATAGCGTGACGCAGAGTCTCGGCCTGTGCTGCGGGTGCCAGTGTAAACGCCGTGATAGCGGCCAGTGTTGTCAGCTTAAGTAACTTCATGTGATCCTCCCAGATACGATAGTGTGATTAGGGGAATTCCCCTGTGTGTTCAGGCCAGTTGACCTGCGCCGCTCCACGCGGGTGGCTAAAGCAGTGCAGTCAATTCGTCCTTCTTGACCTTTCCGGTCGCTGTCATCGGAAGGCTGTCCACCAGCCTGATTTCGGGTACTTTAAACGAGGCCATTTGATCGCGGCACCATGCACGCAAGGTCTCTGCATCAAGAGGTGGGTCTTGATCCAGCGCCAGTTGGACAAAGGCCACGGGTACTTCGCCTTTGGCGGCGTCTTGTCTGCCGATAACCCCTGAACCTACAACAGAAGGGTGGCGGCCCAGTAGCATTTCGATTTCAGCTGGAAATACGGGCATGCCATTGACCTTGAGCATTTCTTTGCGCCGCCCCAGATAGTGAACATAGCCTTGTTCGTTCACCATCCCTATGTCACCCGTATGCAGCCAGCCTG
This sequence comes from Sulfitobacter undariae, assembly GCF_014196805.1. GTDB lineage: Bacteria > Pseudomonadota > Alphaproteobacteria > Rhodobacterales > Rhodobacteraceae > Sulfitobacter > Sulfitobacter undariae. Next base: position 106,511 of record NZ_JACIEI010000008.1, read on the forward strand.
CGCGAATAGCGTGGGCCGTTTCATCTGGTTTGTTCCAGTATGATTTGAGCACCGAAGGCGAGCGCACGCAAATTTCGCCAGATTTCCCCAGCGGCTTCAAAGCACCCGTTTCAAAATCACGGATGATGATATCCGTTCCCGTCACGGGAAGCCCTGCAAACACGGGTTGCTGCTGCAAGTCATAATCATCGCCCTGCATACCCAACGTGAAGGTGTCACAGGTGTTTGTTTCTGTCATGCCATAGGACGCTTCGACCATGGTGCTGCCTGTCAGGGCGCGCCATTCCTGCCTAAATCCTGAACCCAGCTTTTTGACAAAAGAGCAAACCGAGGTGCCGTTAAGCGAGGAGAGGTCATATTCGGCAACCGCTTCGTGGCGCATGACTTCCACTGCGTTATCAACCAATAGCGTGACCGCAGAGGCGCGGTACTCTGCGACGGCGGCCATCCAGCCGATAGCGTCCCAGCGGTGCAGCATGCAAATGGAGGCCCCCGTGTATACAGGGGCAAGCAGGCCCAAATCTTCGCCCGCGATCCAGAACATAGGGAAGAAGTTTACAATAACATCGTCAGGCCCGATATCTCCCATCGCCGCCCCGCAATAGGCAGCAACAGTATAGAGCATGTCGCCATGCGTATGCACGCAGCCCTTTGGCATTCCGGTTGTTCCGCCAGTGTAGTTTAGGGCGGCCACCGCATCCAGATCGATGCAATCAGGCCCTTGAAAGGCATCGGCGCTATCAATCTCGGTAAGAAGCCGTGCAATATTGGGCGCATTCGGCGCACTGCCCATGCCAGCGGGGAGGGGGATTGCATTGGTGTTGCCAATCATTTCGGCAGCCCCTGTCGCAAAGAGAGTTTTGACAGGGCTGTCAGACAAGACTTGCGCAACAAGCCCCGCCAAATCATCTTGAAACACCAGTGTTTCCGCACCGCTGTCGTTGAGCTGATAGGTGAGTTCGATGGCTTTGAACATCGGGTTCACGGGGACCAAAATAGCACCCAGTTTCATGATGCCCCAAAAGCAGATCGTGAATTGCGGGCAATTGCCCATCATGACACCCACGCGGTCCCCCGCACTGACCCCGCTCTTTTGGAGCAGGCCTGCAAATTTGTCGGATAAGGCGTCAACCTCGGCCCAGCTTAGCGTGTTTCCGTAAAAGTGAACCATTGCATCATCGGGCCGTTCTTTTGCTTCGGCACGTATGTATTGGCTCAGCGGGACTTTGCCTTTGCGATAGGTAATCTCGCGCGGCACACCTGCGGGCCAACTGGCGGCTTGCAAGCGGCGCAATTCGCTTACGTGATCGTCTAGCTCTTGCGTTTGTGTCATGACCTTATCCTCCCAAACATCAGTCGATGGTTCTTTTAGCCGTGGGTGTTCATTCGCATTCCCTTGGCAATCCAGCCCCGCGTTTCTGCCGGATCAATCACGGCATCAATCTCGTGGGTCGATGCAACGTTCATTGCACCGCCGCGCACATAAAGCTCGTCAACCAAACGGTTATAAAGCGCTTCTCTGGCGTCTGGGTCCGTTTCGGCCTCAAGCTCTTTGCGGTACCCGAGCTGAACAGCGCCTTCCAATCCCATTGGCCCGAACTCGCCCGTTGGCCAAGCTATGGCAAAGGTGGGTTCGCCTAGGCTGCCAGCGGCCATGGCTTGTGCACCGATGCCATATGCTTTTCGCAAACAGACAAAAAACATCGGCGCTGTCAGGGTGGCCCCTGCTGCGATCAGGTCGCAGGCTGCACGTACCGAGCCTTCTTCCTCGCTTGCTGGACCAACCATGAACCCAGGCGTGTCACACAGCGAAAGCACTGGAAGTTTGAACCTGCTACACAGGGTCAGGAACCTTGCGCCTTTGGCTGATGCTTGGGCATCCAATGCCCCACCAAGGTGCTGGGGGTTGTTGGCGATCACACCCATAGGGCGGCCCTCAATACGCATGAACCCTGTGATCATCCCCTGCGCATGTTGCGCGCCGAGTTCCATAAAACTGTCGATATCTGCCAGACCTTCAATCACAGGGCGAACAAGATAGGTTTTCTTGCGATTTTCTGGAATGACGTGACGCAACAGTCGTTGATCTGATGCTTGCCAGTCTTGGGAATTTCCTTGGAAATAAGACAAGACTTTGCGTGTCGCGCTGATGGCTTCATCATCATCTTCTGCAAGATAATCCAACAGGCCGTTTTTCGCGTGCATCGGGGCAGGGCCGATTTCTTTGGGGTGGAAACTGCCGATGCCACCCGCTTCGATCATCGCTGGGCCAGCAAGGCCAATCCAGCTGTTGCGCGTGGCGATGCGTATGTCGCCCGCCCCAAAGAGGGCTGCGTTACCCGCAAAGCAATATCCAGAGTTCACCGTGATTTTCGGGCCCCAACCCTGTAGCCGAGCATACTCGGCAAAGGTCGTGACTTTTAGGCCAGATTGCACTGTCAGCGCAAAATCATCATCGTTGGGGCGTCCACCGCCGCCTTCCGTGAAGAATACAGTCGCCAACCCCTGATCACGGGCGACTTCCAGCATCCTGTCGGTTTTCAAATGGCCGAAGTATCCCTGCGTGCCTGCCATGACCGTGGAATCATAAGCCATGAGCGCGACCTGAGAGGTTTTTTCTGGGAATTGGCCGGCATTGATTGACCCTACGCCTGTTACGATCCCGTCTGCGGGCGATATGTCGATCAGGGCATCCAGACCCAATTTACGCCGCTGCCCTGCCAAAACAAGTTGGCCGTATTCATGGAAATCTCCATCAACGCATAGGGCGTCAATGATTTCACGCGTTGTACGCTGATCACGGCTACGGCGACGCGTTACCGCCTTGGGGCGAGATTCATCCAGCGTTCGGGAGATGCGGTTTTGAAGCGCGCCCAGATCGGGGCGAATGTGGTCTGGGGCTGGCGTCACATCTTGGGTTTCGACTTCACCCAATGTGTCATCAGGCGTGAAAGCTAGAACAGGCGCACCCGGCGCAACAGTTTCACCCGCAAGCACAAACAGATCAACAACAACACCCCCTGCCTCGGCGACAAGGGTGTGCTGCATTTTCATCGCTTCGATCAGCGCAATTTCCTGCCCCTTGGCAATCGTATCTCCGACCGAGACATAGATTTTCTGAATCATCGCCTGCATCGGCGCACGAAGTGCTTCGGTCCCTTGCGGTAGCGCAACTTCGCCTTCTGCGGTTTCTTTAGCGTTCGAAAAGAAGCGGTCATCGCTGTTCTGAGTGAGCACCAGATCATGCATTTGCGTATCAAGTGTGCGTACGTCGACACTCCAATCCGCAATGGCTGGGAACTTTAAAAGGCTACGCAAAAATCCGATGTTCGTTTCTACGCCGTCAATCTGGAATTCCGAAAGCGCTCTTTCTGCCTTGGCAAACAAGCGGGCCAAATCGCCAGATTTTTCATGGATGACCAATTTGGCCAGCATGGGATCAAAGTTGGGGTTGGTGCTGTACCCTGGATAAGCGTAACCGTCGATCCGCACGCCGGGGCCAGTTGGCGCGTTATAACTGCCCAATCGCCCACCCGTCGGCGTGAAGGTTCCGTCTTGGTCCAGCCGTTCAGTGTTGATCCGTGTTTGTACGCTGTATCCAATAGGCGCTGGCGGCGGGCCGCTCAGGCCCACATCAGCAAGGGATGCGCCTGAAGCGATTGCCAGTTGGATTTCGACCAGATCAAGGCCGGTGATTTCCTCGGTGATTGTATGTTCAACCTGAATGCGTGGGTTGGTTTCGATAAAGTGGAAGGCGCCATTGGCCTCAACCAAAAATTCAACAGTTCCGAGGCCACGATATTGGCAGGCCCGTCCAATTGCGATGGACGCCTCCAGCAATGCTGTGCGGGTGTCTTCGTTCAGATGGGGGGCAGGGGCCAGTTCAATCACTTTTTGGTGGCGGCGCTGGACAGAGCAGTCACGCTCCCACAGGTGGGTCACATGGGTGCCATCGCCGATGATCTGCACTTCGATATGCCGCACGGATTCCAGAAACCGCTCTGCATATAATGCGCCGTCACCAAAGGCGGATTGGGCTTCGGCAGTCGCCTGCGCAAATGCTGTTTCTGCATCCTCGGCACTGCGCACGATGCGCATACCGCGCCCGCCGCCGCCATTGACGGCCTTTATCATCAGCGCTGCGCCTTGCTGTGCGTCGAAAAAGGCCAACACATCAGCAACTGAGGTAAGTGGTTTTGACCCGCGAAGGACGGGAACGCCTGCTGTCTCTGCCAGTGCGCGGGCTGACACTTTGTCGCCCTGCATGCGCAGGGTTTCGGCGGTCGGCCCTACAAAGGTGATCCCCGCATCTGAACAGGCCTGCGCAAAATCTGCGCGCTCACTTAGAAACCCATAGCCAGGGTGGACAGCATCACAGCCGGTTTCCTGCGCAATTGCGATCATCGCCTGGCCATCTAGATAACCCGACACGCCAGCACCCGGCAGTTTGCGCAACTCATCGGCATGTTTGGTGTGAAGGGATGTCGCGTCATCCGCTGTGTGGACTGCAACGGTTTGAATGCCCATAGCTGCGGCTGTGCGTGCCACTCGAATCGCGATCTCACCACGATTTGCAATCAGTAGTTTTTTGATCATCGGTAGCCCTCCCCTGCATCCCGTCTCACGCTTAGCGACCCATGATTGAATAACTTGTGGATATGCTTCTAACCGAGGGTCACTAAAGTACCCAAAGTTTATTCATAAATATTTTAATGTGTCAACTAACTTGTGCTCACTCTATTGACCTGCGGTAACCAACTGGGGATACTCAAAAGATGAAAGAACTCACTGGGTTTCCAACAAAAGAACAATTACGCGATATGAAGCGTCGTGAAATTGTGCGTTGCGCAGCCAAACGGTTCGGCCAAGATGGTTTTGAAAATGTTCCGCTAGAAGCAATCGCAACGGACCTTGGTGTGACCAAGGCTGCCTTGTACAATTACGTTTCAAGCAAAAACGACTTGCTTCTACAGTGCTATGAGGTCGGCATGGACCGACTTGTCGCTGCTGTTGAGGCAGCGAAAGATACGTCAGGTACCGCTGCGCAGCGTTTGAGTGCTGTATTGGAAGCCTATATCATGACGATGACGCAAAGTGACATGCAATACCTGTGGAGCTACACACGCCCGATGGTCATGTATGGCGATAAACGTGTTGTGCAGGCCATTCGGGACAAGTTGGACTATGCCGTACGTGACTTGCTGATCGAAGGCATGAAGGACCAGTCATTCCGCCCTGATATTGATCCTAAGCTTGCCAGCCTTGTGATACTTGGGGCGGTGAATTGGGTTGGTATCTGGTATCGGCCAGACGGGCCTAAACGGGCTGATGAGTTGGCTCAAAAAATTGCACGAGAAGCGCTATATGGGTATCTGTTTAAGCCTTGAAGGCACTGAGGCGCGTGTCTTTTAAATGTGCTGTACATAGCATTTAGATGGAAATCGCAAATGAGGTGAATATTAGGTTGTCGCTTGATCTGCCGGTAAATGTTCGCTTTTCTTAAAGTTTATGCACATCTGTGACGTCTCTATTCGGTGCTCCATGGTTGTCCGCTATCAAGCTTAACCAACAGGTGGTCAACGAAGCGACGTATCTTTAGCGGCATCGGATTGGCGGGCGGCCAAAGCGCAACGATTGGTAGGTTGCGGGTTTTGTACTTGGGCAAAATGCGTTCCAAATTGCCTGCGGCAATCGCAGGCGCGGCGATGAAGCCGGGCAAGATTGCGAGGCCTGCACCATTGATAGCCATGTCGCGCATGGCCTCGCCGTTGTTCAGCGTTATACGGCTGTGCAATGTTGGCGGAACGTGTTTTTCAAACTCCCAGAGCTGTGCATTCGACATGTGATGATAGCCAATGACCTGATGGTTTCTCAGGTCTGCGATATCGGAGGGGCGTCCGTATTTGGCTAGATAGGCGGGGCTGGCACATGGGATTGCTTCGTCTTCGCAGAGCTTGCGCTGCATCAGGGCCGTGTCGCGCAGATGGCCGATGCGAATGGCGATGTCAAAACCTTCACGCTGCAAATCTCTGGCGCGGTCATCATAATCAATACGCAGATCAAGATCGGGGTGTTGAGCCGCAAATTCAGCGATGATTGGTGATAAATAGAGCGTTCCAAAGCTCATCGGTGCTGCTATCGACAGTGTTCCGCGCAGGGTATCTTCGCCTGTGCTGCCCCAAGCCGCACTTTCTGCTGCGGAAGTGAGCCCTGCGAGGGCAGGGCGCAACCTCGCGTCAAGCCGCAAAGCCGCCTCGGTCGGTGTAATACGGCCTGCATTACGACGAAACAGCGCTGCGCCGAGTGTGGCCTCTAGATCGGAAATGCGCTTGCTGATGACGGATTTAGACAAATTCATCCGCGCCGCTGCCGACGTGATGGTGCCAAGCTCCATAACGGCAAGAAAAGTTTCGATTTCGTCTAATGTGTATCGCATGACTCAAGCTTAACACGCGTCTTGCTGTTCGCAATGACAGAACACGGCATTCGTTTGTGTTCCGCTAGCAAGAAGCGGCAAAGCCGCCAATATGTAAGGCAAAGAAAGGAGGCCATTATGGACCTTACAGGAATTCATCACCTCACTGCGATCACAGCGGATGCGCCAACGAACAAGCGGTTCTATACGGAGACGTTAGGCCTGCGGCTGGTCAAAAAAACCGTCAATCAGGATGACACCTCGGCCTATCATCTGTTCTATGCAGATGGATTGGCAACACCCGGCACTGATCTAACATTCTTTGATTGGCCAACACCCCCAGAGCGCCGCGGCACGCATTCGATCAGTCGCACTGGACTGCGTGTTGCTGAAGACAGCATGGAATTTTGGGCAGGCCGTCTGGCGGATGAGGGCCTGACACACGGTGATATAGCCGCGCTAGACGGTCGTGCGACGCTCGACTTTGAAGACCCAGAAGGGCAGCGGTTTCGGCTGACGGCCGATGACGGGGGTATCATGCATCCTTGGGAACGCAGCACAGTGCCTGCCGCACATCAGATCAAAGGGCTAGGGCCGATCACAATCTCGGTGCCAACACTTGCACCGACGCAAACGGTGTTGACGGACGTGCTGAACATGCGACAAGTGCGCGATTATGCTAGCCCTGACGATGTAGGGCATGTGCATGTTTTCGAAATGGGGACAGGCGGTGCAGCGGCAGAATTACACGTTGCAATCCAGCCAGATTTACCCGTTGCCCGACAGGGCGCAGGTGCGGTGCATCATGTTGCCTTCCGCACGCCGGATTTGGTCTCTATCAGGTCGTGGTTCCAACGTTTGGACGGGTTCCGCATTCCCAACTCGGCCGAAGTTGAGCGGTATTACTTCCGCAGTCTCTACTTCCGTGAGCCGGGCGGCAACCTGTTCGAGATTGCCACAGACGGACCGGGGTTTGCTGTCGATGAACCGATGGAGAGCTTGGGCGAAAGCCTAGCCTTGCCGCCATTCCTAGAGGATCGACGTGCGCAGATTGAAGCTGGGTTAAAGCCATTGGATTAACAAAACGGATCGGCGGGGTCTTCCGCCGATCCAACCATTTGGGGATTTTTTGTCCAAATCTCGAAAACAGAACAGATAGTATGGAAAAAATCAGGACCAATATGGCGCATGATAAATTGATTGATTTCTCAGTTGGCAACCCCAATGAGGCACAGCGCCCTGCGACGCCGCTCGAACTTATGTTTGACTTGAAAGCCAATTGGCCGCTTCGCTTGCGTCGTTAGGCGTCAACTCATGTCCTGACGGCAATGTTCGACTGTCCAACTTCGCCCCACCGTTTCGGAGAGCCTTTTCCAACGCAGGCGCCATACGCCCGAAAGGATCGATTTCACCGTTCAGCATTAACAGACTTGTGCCCGCAAGATCAGCTTTAGGCGCGGTCTCTAACGCTTGAACAGAACGTAACAGGATTGCGCGCCTCACCACATGAGGATGCAATTGCATGATCGCCCCCAGCAGGTTGGCGCCGTTGGAATATCCGAGAAAGCTGATCATATCTTTATCAAGACCATAACCCGTGACGACCATCCCCATAAATGCGACAAATGCCTCAGCTTCAGAACGGATATCTGCCTGATCATAAGTCACAGTGTCAATGCGGCGAAACCATCGGTTAATTCCTTCCTCGGTTGATCGGCCTCGCACCCCTAGAAGGGTGGCATGCGGGTTAATGCGGTGTGCCAATGGCATCAGATCGGCCTCGTTGCCACCAGTTCCATGGAGTAAAACAAGTGTGCTGCCATCAGGATTTTTAGGATGGTAAAAGCGGTGGATGAAGGGGAGATCACGCATAGGGAACCTTTCTTCGCCCGGTAGGGAGAATTGCGGTAAGATCAATTTCAGGTCTTGGGCGCGCACCCTATCTTGCGGGGGGACAAACAGAGTTTCTCCCAAGTGCTCAAGCGGTTCATCCACCCCAAAGCCGGGGCCATCGGTGGCGTATTCGATCAGCGTTCCAGCAGGTTCGCGGACATAGAGCGACAGGAAATACTTACGGTCATGCACATTTGTGGCACCCTCAACGTCTTTTAAGGCCAATCGCATGTCGCGTACCGCTTCAGCATTTGGTGCGCGAAAGGCCACATGATCAAGGATACCCGCGCCTGCGATACTCGGGACGAAGCCTGAAACATCCCGTACATCGACAAAATCGCGGCTTGATGCCAACCGCTGAATAGAGCCCTCAGTTTCACGCAAAATATAACCGAACCGTTTTATGAATGCTGCGGTTTCATCTGCATTCTCCGACAGGATCGTCACACTATGAAGGCGCGTTGGTGCAGTCGAACCTGACAAGGGTGCAGTGGCGGGGAGGTCCGCACCGACCAGCTTAACAATCAGCCCATCAGGGTCTTTTAACCGCAGAACAGTCTCTCCAAATTCGCGTTTTGGCCCCTCGACGGAAACCTGAGCATCCATCGCGCGCGTCAACCAGTCGCCAATACTGGCGGGTGGCACCGCAAAGGCGATTTCCGAGACCTGACCTTGCCCAACCCGACCGCGCCCTCCGTTTTCCCACATTAGAAAACTAACGATAGAACCCGCAGAGCCTGCTGCATCCCCATAAAACAGATGCAGTTGCTCGGCATCCTCAAAGCCACCGGTTTGTTTGACAAGACGCAGACCCAGAAAACTGACGTAGAAATCTACATTGGCTTGAACGCTGGCGGTGATGCCTGTGACGTGATGAATACCTGTGGTCATGGTGGCCTCCTATATCTCTGCGCGGATACCAAGATAGAGACGCGCAGCTTGCGCCCAAAGAGGGGATTTGCGAACACCGTGTTCGCCATGAAAGAACCGCTTTTGATTTACAGCCTTGGATATGATGCGCCACTATGAATGTAACTTCAAAGGAGATTGTCATGAGTTGGAACCCCACGCTGGAACCCGGCTGCCCCGATGAGATCGGTGTAGATTCAATCGAAACACTGATCATTCCACGTGCACGCGATCTTGGCGGATTCGAGGTCAAACGTGCGTTGCCTGCACCCAAACGGCAAATGGTTGGACCTTTCATTTTCTTCGATCAGGCGGGGCCTGCGGAGTTCCTGACGGGGCAGGGCATCGACGTGCGCCCGCATCCCCATATCGGGCTTGGCACCGTGACCTATCTTTACCGAGGCGATTTTCACCATCGCGACAGCATCGGCACCGACCAAATCATCCGCCCCGGCGCGCTGAACTGGATGGTGGCGGGCAAAGGTGTGACGCATTCGGAGCGCACATCAGAAGAAGGCCGCCGCGGGCCGAGCTCACTGTTTGGTATACAGACGTGGCTCGCCTTGCCGGAAGACCGCGAAGATATGGACCCCATCTTCGAACACCACGGTAAAGAGGCTTTGCCCGAGATCGAAGCAGAAGGCATCAAAGCCAAGTTGATCCTTGGCACGGCTTATGGTGAAACCGCCCCCGCAACCCTGTTCTCGGAAACCTTCTATCTTGATGTTATGCTGGAACCCGGTGCGCGGATGCCATTGCCGGACGATCACGAAGACCGTGGTCTCTATATCACGCAAGGTTCAGTCACAATTGCAGGGCAAGAGTTTGAAGCGGGTCGGATGATGGTGTTTCGCCCCGGCGATAAGATTACCGTTGCTGCGGGCCCGCAAGGTGCGCGCATGATGGCGCTTGGCGGCGCAACGCTTAACGGACCACGTCATGTCTGGTGGAATTTTGTTGCATCAAGCAAAGACAGGATTGAGGCGGCCAAAGAAGAATGGCGCGCAGGCCTTTGGGGTAAGGGACGCTTTGACCTGCCGGTTGATGATCGCGAGGAGTTCATTCCGCTACCGGACTAAAAGGTAAATCAGAAAAGCCTTCGGAGTGTGTTTATCCAACACTCCGGGGTATCGCCTGACGATTAGGTAGTGATGGGGGAGGGGCCGCTGACAAGCGACCCCTCGTTGGCTCAAAGGATACTGGGCAGGTTCAGGTTATTTTCACGGGCGCATTCAAGCGCCTCTTCATATCCTGCATCGGCATGGCGCATAACGCCGGTTGCCGGATCATTCCACAAAACACGCGCAATACGGCGATCTGCGTCCTCTGTACCGTCCGCACAAATCACCATACCCGAATGCTGAGAAAACCCCATGCCAACCCCACCTCCATGGTGCAGCGAAACCCAAGTTGCACCGGATGCGGTGTTGAGCAGCGCATTTAGCAATGGCCAATCCGACACAGCATCAGAGCCGTCTTTCATGCTTTCTGTCTCACGGTTGGGCGAGGCAACGGAACCTGAATCCAGATGATCACGGCCAATCACAATCGGGGCTTTTAGCTCGCCATTGCGGACCATTTCGTTAAACGCGAGGCCCAGTTTGTGACGGACCCCCAGGCCCACCCAGCAGATACGCGCAGGCAGGCCTTGGAAGGCAATCCGTTCGCGCGCCATGTCCAGCCAGTTGTGAAGATGTTTATCCTCGGACAGGATTTCTTTCACCTTGGCATCTGTTTTGTAGATATCCTCGGGATCGCCGGACAAGGCAGCCCAGCGGAACGGCCCAACACCGCGGCAGAACAGCGGACGGATATAGGCGGGCACAAAGCCGGGGAAATCAAAGGCATTTTCCAGTCCTTCTTCCAGCGCCATTTGACGGATGTTATTGCCATAATCAACGGTAGGTACACCAGCAGCATGGAAATCGACCATCGCCTTTACCTGTACCTTCATGCTGGCTCGGGCGGATTTTTCGACCTCTTTGGGAGCGCTTTCACGCTTCTCTTTCCATTGTGCCATGGTCCAACCTTGGGGCAGGTAGCCATTGACGGGGTCATGGGCAGAGGTCTGATCGGTCACGATGTCCGGGCGAATGCCGCGCTTGACCAATTCAGGGAAGATGTCTGCCGCGTTGCCCAAAAGACCAACGGACTTGGCCTCACCTGCGGCGGTCCAACGCTCGATCATCTCTAGGGCTTCGTCTAGGGTTTCGGCTTTTTCGTCCACGTATTTGGTGCGTAGGCGAAAATCGATGCTATCTGGGTTACATTCAACCGCCAGACAACAAGCACCGGCCATGACCGCCGCCAATGGCTGCGCGCCCCCCATTCCGCCAAGGCCGCCTGTCAAAATCCATTTACCCTTGAGGGAGCCGTCATAATGCTGGCGGCCTGCTTCGACAAAAGTCTCATAGGTGCCCTGAACGATGCCTTGGCTGCCAATGTAGATCCACGACCCAGCGGTCATCTGACCGTACATCGCCAGACCCTTTTTATCGAGTTCGTTAAAGTGATCCCAATTGGCCCAATGCGGTACAAGGTTGGAGTTTGCGATCAATACGCGAGGTGCGTCTTTGTGGGTTTGAAACACGCCAACAGGTTTACCCGATTGCACCAGCAACGTCTGGTCATCTTCCAACGCGCGCAAGGAAGCGACAATCATGTCGTAATCCTTCCATGTACGTGCAGCGCGGCCGATGCCGCCGTAAACAACCAACTCATGGGGGTTCTCGGCCACATCTGGATGCAGGTTATTCATCAGCATCCGCAGAGGAGCTTCGGTGAGCCAGCTTTTGGCCGTTAGCTCAGTGCCCGTTGCGGGGAAAACGTCACGGGTGTTCTTGCGCGGATCGCTCATGATGTGCCTTTCAAGGAGGGGGCCAATGCGGCCAGTTTTTCTAAGATGCTGGTGAGATGGCTGCGCAGGCGCTTGGCTTTGGCCGCGTCATAGGTCCAAGGGGCGACCTCTGAGCTCAGATAGGTGCTTTGCGCCAATTCCATTTGGATCGCGTGCAGCCCCTCAGTAGGGCGGCCATACTGGCGTGTGGTCCAGCCCCCTTTGAAACGGCCATTGGTTACGGAAGTATAGCCCGCAGCCGCAGCACAGACTTCTTGCGTAACCGCTTCGATTTGCGGTGCACAGGTGGTGCCCATGTTGGTGCCGATGTTGAAATCGGATAGGGTGCCCTCAAACAAGAACGGAATACCCGAGCGGATAGAGTGGCAGTCGTATAGGATCGCTATGCCGTGGATGTTATGTACCCGCTGTAGCTCGGCCTCTAGGGCCGCGTGATAAGGCGCATGATAGGTTTTGCGTCGGGCCTCGATGGCCGCTTCGTCGGGGGGATTGATCCAGATGTCATGTCCGTCGAAATCAGTTAGCGGGACCAATCCTGTTGTGTTTTGACCCGGGTATAGCGACACGCCAGTTGGATCGCGGTTGGCATCCACAACATAGCGATGGAAGGTGGCGCGTACTGTTGTTGCACCCGCCAAAACGCACTCATACAGATTGTGGATGTGCCAATCAGTATCGTCTAATCCACGACCACGCGGGTTCAAGTCCGCCATAATATCATCAGGAACAAATGTCCCTGTATGGGGAAGTCCCAGAACAATTGGGCTGTCACCACGGTTGATTTCAACAGGAGTCACGCGGACACCTGCGGCATGTCGATGCCCGCAGCGATGATGATATCACCGTTGGCAATCATCATCGCTGCCCGTTCCAGATCAGGGGCGAGATAACGATCATCGCCCATAGTTTCCACCTCTTGGCGCACCCGCGTGACCACCCGTTGTAAGGCGTCACTTGTGGCAAGTGGGGCGCGAAAATCGATCCCTTGCGCTGCACAGAGCAACTCGACACCCAAAATACGTTCCAGATTTTCGATCATGGGACCAAGCCGTCGTGCGCCATGGGCCGCCATACTCACGTGGTCTTCTTGGTTGGCAGAGGTCGGTGTGCTGTCCGTCACACAGGGGTTCGCCAAATGTTTATTTTCGCTCATCAAAGCTGCGGTTGTGACTTCGGCAATCATGTAGCCGCTGTTCAAACCAGGGTTTGGCGTCAGGAAGGGAGGCAGGTTAAAGCTCAGCACCGGATCAACGATCAAAGCGATACGGCGCTGTGCGATTGCACCAATTTCAGCAATGGCCAATGCAATCATATCGGCGGCAAAACCCACTGGTTCGGCATGAAAATTGCCGCCAGACACGATTAAATCCGCGTCGATCAGGACCAGCGGGTTATCCGTGGCGGCATTCGCCTCAATTTCGAGGGTGGTTGCCGCCATGCGGAGCACATCCATCGCCGCCCCCGTCACCTGCGGTTGGCAGCGGATGCAATAGGGGTCCTGCACCCGCGCATCATCAACCATATGACTGTCGCGAATTTCAGAACCGGCCAAAAGCGCGCGCATGGTCGCGCCTGCTTCGATCTGGCCCCTATGGCCACGCAGGGCGTGGATTTCAGGCTGTAGTGGGGCAGTGGACCCCATGATAGCGTCGGTGGATAGGGCTGAGGTGATCAGTGCGGAATGTGCCGCACGCCATGCACCGAACAGACCCGCCAGAGCGAAAGCGGTTGAGAACTGCGTACCATTGATCAGCGCCAAACCTTCCTTTGGCCCCAGTTCGATAGCCGTTAGGCCAGCAGCTTGCATCGCTTTGTCGCCCGACATGATCTGGCCGCAAAACTCAGCTTCGCCATGGCCCATCATAACAGCCGCCATATGGGCAAGCGGGGCCAGATCACCAGATGCGCCCACCGAACCTTGCGCAGGGATCACTGGTGTTACGCCTTTGGCGAGCATCGCTTCAATGAGCTGCACAATTTCTAACCGCACACCAGATGCCCCTCGTCCGAGGCTCAGTAACTTGAGAGCCATCAGTAGGCGCGCATGGCGGCGCGGGATGGCGGGACCAACCCCACAGCAATGGGACAAGATCAGATTACGTTGTAGAGTTGCGGTGTCTTTGGTTTCAATTTTTACAGAGGCCAGTTTGCCAAAACCTGTGTTGACGCCATAAACAGCATCGCTTCCTGCCGCAGCTTTGGCAATGCGTGACTGGGCCAGCTCAATCGCAGGGTGGCAGGCGGGGTCAAGACGCACGGCTGCTTCGTTCCAGTAAATATCGGCGAGATCGTCCAGCGTGACAACGCCGGGGGTGAGAGTCAGTGTGGTCACGATGTACCTCCGAAAATACGCATATAAAGTGGGTTAAAGCCGATGCGGTAGGCCAGTTCGGCAGGGTGTTTGATGTCCCAGACCGCAAGATCGGCGTACATACCTTTTGCGATACTGCCTGCATCCGTCACGCCTAGCGCGTGCGCGGCATGTTGTGTGGCCCCGCGCAGCGCCTCTTCGGGGGTCATGCGGAACAAAGTACAGCCCATGTTGAGCGTCAGAAGCAGTGAATTGAGAGGCGACGAGCCTGGATTGATGTCAGTCGCCAGCGCCATAGGCACGCCGTGTTTGCGCAGCAGATCGATTGGCGGTGCTTGAGTTTCGCGCAGGGTGTAAAACGCGCCGGGCAGGATGACGGCAACTGTGCCAGCCTGTGCCATCGCGATCACGCCCTCTTCATCCAGATATTCGATGTGATCAGCAGAAAGCGCGCCATATTGCGCGGCCAATTTTGCACCACCAATATTTGACAGTTGCTCGGCGTGCAGTTTGACAGGTAGGCCCAATTCCTGCGCCACGTCAAAAACACGGGCAATTTGTTCTGGCTGAAAGGCGATGCCTTCGCAAAATCCATCTACAGCATCAACCAAGCCTTCGGCATGGGCGGCGCGTAGGGCCGGGATGCACACATCGTTGATATATGTGTCATCCTTGCCTGCGTATTCGGCGGGTGTTGCATGGGCACCAAGGAAGGTGGTTTTCACCCGAATGGGGCGACGCGCGCCAATGGATCGGGCGACGCGCAGCATCCGCAGTTCGGTCTGTGTATCAAGCCCATAACCTGATTTGATCTCAATGCTTGTCACACCCTCCGCGATCAGCGCGTCTATGCGGGGTAGGGCGACTGCCAGCAATTCGGCCTCGGTGGCGGAGCGGGTGGCTTTGACAGTAGAAACAATTCCGCCGCCAGCCCGTGCGACCTCTTCGTAGCTGGCCCCATTCAGGCGCATTTCAAACTCCACTGCACGGTCACCGCCGTGAACGATGTGGGTGTGGCAATCAATCAGCCCGGGGGTAACGATGCGCCCGCCGAGGCTGTTAGTGGTAAGGGCCTTATACGTGTCAGGTAAGTCAATCCGCGGACCGACCCAATCAATGACACCGTCGCGCACCACAATGGCCGCGTCTTCAACCATCCCATAGGGAAGATTGGAGCCGCCCATGGTTGCAGCGTTCAAATCAACGAAGATTTTATCTGTGATGGTCATGCGGGTCCCAAGATCAAGATTCTGCTTTTATGGTATGTATGGATGTGCTTTATGTATAGACATAAAGATGAGAGGTGCCAAATGATTTTTGCCAAGCAAGCCAAACTTGCAACGGGATGGGCGGTCAACGTTCGTTTGACAATTGTGAACGGCAGGATCGAAAGCGTGGAGCCTGATGCAAAGCCGTTGAGCGGTGATACCTGTGTGGACAGCCTACTGCCATCGCTTGCGAATTTGCACAGCCATAGCTTTCAACGGGCGATGGCTGGCATGACCGAATACCGCATGGCCGGTAAGGACAGCTTTTGGACGTGGCGTGACCTGATGTACCGTTTTACGGCCAGTCTTACCCCGGAACATGTCGAGGCTATTGCGGCGTTTGTATTTATGGAAATGCAAGAGGCGGGCTATGCCAGTGTGGGTGAGTTCCATTACTTGCATCATCAACCCTGTGGCACACCTTATGATGATCTGGCTGAACTATCTGCCCGTGTTGCCGTTGCTGCGTCATGCACGGGAATTGGACTGACCCACCTGCCTGTCCTTTATACATATGGGGGCGCGGGGCAGGTGCCGCTTGAAGCGGGACAGGCGCGGTTTGGCAACAAGGTTGATCGGTTTAATGACTTGGTCGCGCGCGCTAAGGCCGTGCTTGCTGAACTGCCCAAGGATTGCCGTGTCGGGATTGCGCCGCATTCTTTGCGCGCCACTGCGCCCGACGATCTTCGGGGGGTACTGAAAGCTCATGATTCAGGGCCGGTTCATATCCATATTGCGGAACAACCCAAAGAAGTCGCTGATATAGAGTCGTGGCTGGGCGCGCGGCCTGTTGACTGGTTGCTTTCCAATGTCGATGTCACGCCTGATTGGTGTTTGATCCACGCCACTCATATGACTGCTGATGAAATGGTACGTATGGCTAAATCGGGTGCAGTTGCAGGCCTATGTCCAATTACGGAAGCAAATCTAGGTGATGGGCCTTTTAACGGTCCGGCCTATCTGGAGGCTGGTGGCGCTTTTGGCGTCGGCTCTGATTCAAACGTGCTGATTTCACTGACGGAAGAACTGCGCACGCTGGAATATTCGCAACGTCTGCGAGACGTTGCGAGAAATGTGATGGTTGTTGGCGAGGGATCTGTCGGTGATGCGCTGTATACTGGGGCTGCCAAAGGCGGCGCGCAAGCTCTTGGGCGTGGGCGGGGTGAGATTTCGACCGGGGAATGGGCCGATCTGGTGGCAATCGACAGTGGAGCGCCTAGCCTATGCGCTTTGCGCCAAGATCAGCTTTTGGATGGGCTTGTCTTTGCGTCTAAAGATAATGTTGTGACGGATGTTTGGTCAGCAGGGCGTCACATGGTCCAGTCAGGGTGCCATACCAAACATGAGGAAATTTCAGCGCATTACCGATCGGCAATGCGTAGCTTGATGGCTTCGCTCTGATCTAGAAGGGTTAGGCGAATTTCCAAAATTGCGTCGTCAGGTTTAAGCTCCAAATCTGGACCGGCTTGCTTGAAAAATGCCGTGTCACCTGTGGTCAGGCTTACTGAATCCAGCACAGGCGATCCCGCCAACACATGAAACGCAAGCAAGCCTGAACTGGGCAAGCTGATCTGCCGCTTTTGCGGTGTTTGGTGGACCGTCACATCGCCGCGACAATACTGCGGATCGAACATCAGGTTTAAATCGGTCAATTCCGCCCCCTTCAGGCGGGATTGGATTTTCAGTGCCCCGTCAAAACACACAGGTTCCCACATATTCGCAGCTAAACTGCCAGTCGGGGCTTGCAAGGTCATCTCACCACCAGAAACCACGGTTAGGATGCGGGTCATTCCGTGGAAATCCGAGAATGGACCGTCTTGGCGAACATCTGCACGGCTGATTGTCCAAGCCACCTGACCCACCCGTAGACCTCTGGCAATGTTACGTGTTGTGCCACCCCCGTTTTTCCACGGGACTTCAATAAGGTCGTTGTGCTTAAGAATTTGCATCGTCGGTCTATTTCCAGATTAAGGCCGAGTGTACTTTATATTCTTCTAATTGATGCATTAGAAAGCGAAGGGCTACAAGGCGTAGTCTCTACTCTCACGCCATCTACTTCTTTCTACTTTGGTCGCCGAATCCGCCTGACCCGATATGCGTTTCGCATTGTTTTCACGTGATCTTTGTGGTCTGGTATGTTGCAAGATGCGCCTCTTTAGTAAAGGCGGGATCAATTCACATAGGTCAAAAGGTACACCCATGCTTTCTAAAACTGATGTTTTCCCCCGCCGTTCATTGCGCCTGCACTCTACTGTTGCGGCGCTGACTTTTGTATCGGCATTTGCCTCCACGGCTATGGCCGAAGGTTTTAATCCGACAGCTGTTATTAACATCGGCTCGCTCTATGAACCGCAAAACCTCGACAATACTGCCGGAGCAGGACAAGGCATCAACGAAGCATTTAATGGCAACGTTTACGAAGGCCTTTTTGTACTGACGGACTCCGGTGACGTTGAGCCTAAATTGATTGACGGCTACGATATCAGTGAAGATAGGTTAACCTATACCTTTACATTGAAAGAAGGCGTTTCCTTTCATTCGGGTGATCCGCTGACCGCAGCAGATGTGAAAAGCTCTATCGAGCGGGTTACAGCCGAAAACTCCGCCAGTTCACGCAAACGCACGCTTGCGGTTATTGAAAGTGTTGAGACACCTGACGATAAAACCGTTGTCATCAGGTTGAACACACCCTCAATTTCATTGCCCTACAACCTGTCTTATGTGTGGATTGTGAACGATGACGCGGGTGATATCTCGGCCCGTGCGGACGGCACAGGGCCTTATACTTTGCAAGAATGGCGTCGCGGTTCGGCTTTGGCCATGGTGCCTTTTGAAGGGTATTGGGGGGACGCGCCCAGCAATGGCGGTGTGATGTTCCAATACTTCACCGATGCAACGGCACAGAACAACGCATTGTTGACGGGTGCCGTTGATATCATCACATCCGTTCAAAGCCCTGATGCTTTGTCGTTGTTTGCGGACAATCCAGATTTCACAGTTTCTGAAGGGGCCTCTACTACAAAGGAATTGCTGGCATATAATGACCGCATCGCGCCTTTTGATAGCGTTAAGGTGCGTTCGGCGCTGGCGCGTGCTGTCGATAACAAAAAGCTGCTATCGGCGATTTGGGGCGATTATGGCACTTTGATCGGGTCGTTTGTACCGCCAACGGACCCTTGGTTTGTCGATCTGACGGATGTGAATGCCTATGATCCCGACAGCGCCAAGGAAATGCTGGCCGAAGCAGGATATCCTGATGGCTTTTCCTTTACGCTGGATACACCTGATTATGACCCGCACCCTGTTGTCGCCCAGTTCCTGCAAAACGAACTGGCCAAGGTAGGCGTAGAGGTAAAGATCAACATCATCACAGCCAATGAATGGTATACTAAGGTCTATAAGGCGCAGGATTTTGAAGCAACTTTGCAAGAGCACGTAAACCACCGCGATATCGTATTTTACGGCAATCCAAATTTCTACTGGGGCTATGACAACCCAGAAGTGGTTAAGTTGATTGCTGACTCCGAAGGTGTAAGCAGCATCGACGCACAAACTGAGATGCTGACCAAAGCGAACAAGATTATCGCTGAGGATGCCGCAAGCATGTGGTTGTATCTCTACCCACAGATTGTTGT
Organism: Sulfitobacter undariae; assembly: GCF_014196805.1. Lineage (GTDB taxonomy): Bacteria > Pseudomonadota > Alphaproteobacteria > Rhodobacterales > Rhodobacteraceae > Sulfitobacter > Sulfitobacter undariae. Next base: position 125,799 of record NZ_JACIEI010000008.1, read on the forward strand.
GTCTACCTCGAACGTGTCGGACTATCCGCTGAACGGCCTGAATGCGCAGTTCTTCGTGTCCAATATCAAAAAAGCCGACTGAGGTCGCATTCTGAGGGGGCCGCGCCTGTGGGGGGTGGCTCCTCCTATTTCGAGGAATTAGAATAAACTATGCTGGCATACATGATCCGGCGGCTTGTGATCTTGCTGCTGTCTCTTTTCCTTGCGGCCATTGTACTGTTCGTATTGTTGCGGCTGTTGCCGGGTGATCCTGCAAATGCATTGGTCGGGGTAGGGGCCACGCCCGAGCAAATTGCCGCAGCACAGGCGCAACTGGGTTCTGACCAACCATTGGCGGCACAGTTCGTTAAATATCTGCGCGATATAGTGCAGCTTGATCTGGGCAATTCCTTTGTGTCGCGCGCGTCCGTGTTGGACGAGATTTCGCGCCGCTTGAGTGTCACCTTGCCCCTTACTTTGGCTTCCTTCGTGTTGGCGCTTTTGATCGCAGTCCCCTTTGGGATACTTGCAGCGGTCAAGTCCGATCGTTGGTACGGTCTGCTGCTGTCTGTCGTGTCGCAGGTCGGGATTGCTGTGCCTGTCTTTTGGTTGGGTATTTTACTGGTCTATGAATTTTCTCTAAACTTGCGCTGGTTGCCTTCAGGGGGATTTCCACTGCGCGGATACGCGGACCCTGCGCGCGCGGTCCAGTCTATGATCTTGCCGGTTCTCACCATTTCCATTGTTATGTCCGCTTCATTGATGCGCTATGTTCGGGCCGCCACGCTAGAGGTCTTGGGCTCGGACTTTCTACGCACGGCGCGTGCCTTGGGGGAAAGCCACACAGGAGCCTTGATGCGCCACGGCATTCGCAATGGCGCTGTGCCCGTCATTTCGGTTCTCGGGATCGAGCTGTCGACAGCTTTCCTTGGTGCAGTTGTGGTTGAACAGGTTTTTTCACTTCCGGGGATGGGCTCGATGTTGCTGCTGGGGATTCAACAACGCGATTACCCAAGTATTCAGGGCGTTTTGATTGTCTCAACGCTATTGGTGTTGATGACAGGGTTTCTTGCTGATCTTTTGCAACGGGTGCTAGATCCACGTCTGCGGCAGGGGGGCAAACAATGAGCACAGCTAGCACCGCATTTCCGCGCCGCAGCAAGCGGATCAATATCACCTTTTGGCTGGGCCTTGTTCTTGTTGGCGGCATCAGCCTTGCTGGTATTTTGTCGCTTTTCTGGACACCTTACGCGCTTTCGGACATGGCCGGAGGGCGGCTTGAGGCGCCGAATGCCAGCCACTGGGCGGGGACAGACCGCCTTGGCCGCGATATGTTCACCCAGTTGATGATCGGTGCGCGGATTGCGCTTATCGTCGGATGTGGAGCAGTTGGTATCGGGGCCGCTATTGGCGTGACCACGGGCCTTTTGGCAGCTTTTGCAACGCGGTTTCTGGATGACGCCCTTGCCGCATTCATGGACATTCTGATCGCCTTTCCAACCTTGCTTGTTGCCATGCTTGTCGTCGCAGCCCGCGAGGAATCCTCGCTTGGAACGGCTATTCTGGCCCTTGGAATTGGCGTGTCGCCCATTATTGCACGCATTACACGTATCCTGACAAAGCAAGTGTTGGGGCAGGACTATATCATCGCAGCACGTGTTTCTGGCACCTCATGGGGGGCTATCGTCTTTTGGCATATTTTGCCGAACATTGTGCCATTCCTTGCTGTAAACCTCGCACTTCAATTTGGTCTGGCCGTGATGGCAGAGGCATCCCTGTCCTATCTGGGTCTGGGAGCACCGCCGCCAAACGCCTCTTGGGGGCACATGCTGCACGAAGCACAGGGCACGGTCTATACGGCGCCTTGGGGGGCGATTTTGCCGGGACTGGCATTGTTTGCTTTGGTAATCGGGATCAATTTGCTTGCTGACGGATTGCGAGACCGCTTTGATCCTAGCCGGAGGGATATGTGATGGCGGACTTGCTAACAGTCAGTGGATTGTCCCTTAAAACAGCGGATAAGCTGTTGGTTGAGGATTTGTCTTTTTCTATCGGACAAGGCGAACGCTTTGGCCTGATCGGCGAGAGTGGATCGGGGAAATCCCTGACGTCTTTTGCGATCTTGGGCCTGCTCCCTGCATCGATACGACCAACCGGAAGCATCACACTGGGCGGGGAACAGATCGTTGGTGCGTCGGAACGCCGTTTGAGCAGCCTGCGGGGTGATGCGGTTGCTTGCGTTTTCCAAGAACCGCTTACGGCACTTGACCCGTTGATGCCGCTTGGGCGGCAAATTGCGGGGCCTGTACGGCGACGCCTGAAACGTGAAGGCATCGACAGCAGCCGTGCGGCGGTTAAACGCGAAGTGCGTGTTTTAATGGAACAAGTACGCTTGCCTGATCCCCAGCGGTTGTTTGATGCCTATCCACACGAAGTTTCAGGTGGCCAACGTCAGCGGGTTGCCATTGCTATGGCGCTGGCCTGTCAGCCGCGTTTGTTGATTGCCGACGAACCGACCACGGCATTGGATGTGACCACTCAAGCAGAGATTGTGCAGCTAATTAATGCGCTGGTCGCAGATTTGGGAATTTCACTGCTTTTCATCAGTCACGATCTAGCTGTTGTAGGGCAGGTTGCCGAACGCGTGATGGTGATGCGTAATGGACGCCCCGTTGAGATCGGCACAGCACAGCAAGTGTTAACCAAACCCCACGATGATTACACACGCAACCTTGTCGCTGCCGCACGGCGCTTTGACGCTGCTTTGGAGGGTGGGGCATGACGTTACTTTCCGTCGAAAATGTTGGCTTTTCTTATGGGGCAGGCCGCCGCGTGCTAAAGGACATCTCGTTTAGCGTGCCGCGCGGCTCCAATGTGGGGCTGGTCGGCGAAAGCGGGTCAGGAAAGTCGACGCTTTTGCGATTGCTGCTGGGGTTGGATGCGCCCCAGACAGGGCGCATTCTATTTGACGGGCAACCGCTGGAGGCGAAAAACAGGCGTTATTTGCGAGAATACCGCAAACGTGTGCAGGCGGTTTTTCAAGACCCGTATTCCTCGCTTAATCCTGCACATCGCATTCAACGCATCGTGACAGAGCCGTTACGCTCGCTGAAAATCGGCGGAAACCACTTAGAAATGGCGCGTGAGGCCATCGCCTCGGTAGGCTTGGACGCAGATACGCTGACGCGTTACCCGCATCAGTTTTCAGGTGGCCAACGTCAACGGATTGCCATCGCCCGTGCGATCATCGCACGCCCAGAGCTTGTGCTGGCGGATGAGGCGGTGAGCGCATTGGATTTGTCTACACGTGTGCGTGTCGTGGATTTATTTCAAGAAATCTCCGAGAATATGACAATGGTTTTTGTGTCTCATGACATGGGCGTCGTCGCCGCGCTTTGTGATCAAATCGTGGTGCTGGACCGAGGCCATATTGTTGAGGCTGGTGCAACGGCCGAAATCTTGCGCACGCCACAACATGCTTATACCCAAAGCTTGCTTGCGAGTATCCCGCGTATGCCAATCGAAACATGACAAAAGAACAGGACAAGAGATGACCGTTTCAACAGAATTTCAAGAAGCGCATACTGCGTGGCGTGACATGCGTATGGCGAAATTGACCGCCGAAGATGGCTGGCTCAATCTGCTTGGGCGCTGGTGGGTAACACCGGGGGTGCTGTCTATCGGCAAGAACGCCGCATGTGATATCTGCCTGCCTGTCGGGCCAGATGTGTTGGGGGAATTGACGTTCAACGCAGATGATACTGGTCACTTTGTTCCTGTAGATGGCGCGCAAGTGGAACTCGACAAGGCAGCAGGCAAGATGTCGTGGCGTGCGGATCGGTTTTTGCTGGAAATCACCTCGCTTAATGATCTTCGTGCGCTGCGCATCCGCGATACGCAATCCGATGCCGCCGCACAAATGAAACCGATTGAGTTTTTCCCGCTGGACCCGTCGCTTCGCATCACCGCCCGATTGGAGACTCTCTCCGAACCGATGAGCATTACGTTGGACACTGTCATTGGAATGCCCAACAAAGTGCCCGTAACCCATGTGGCAAAGTTTGAATATGCTGGGCAACAAATGACGATGCTAGCGACATATGGCACAGCGGACAGGCCGCAGTTTGTGTTCCGTGATCTGACGTCTCTGGATGACACCTACGCTGACATGCGCTTTGTTTTTGGAGAAGACGTGACCGCGGATAGTGTGGTGCTGGACTTTAATCGGGCAGTCAATCCGCCATGTGCCTTTACTAAACACGCTGTCTGTCCGCTTCCTCCGCGCGAAAACCTGTTCCTTTCTCGGATCGAAGCAGGTGAAAGACGCATATAAGAGAGTATTCTGCAAATTTAACATAATATGCATTACGCATCATTCATAATGTAGTTCGTGTACGCCACCTTGAAGTTAGACCTCTATTATAGAACGACGATTTATCAATGGGTTGTGTCGCGAAATTCTGACGCAACGGGACGTAAAGACCCTATTGCAGCGCCGAGAATGATCGTAACCTGACACATTTAGGCGCGCTCTCTTGATTGAGGGCGCGGCTTTTTACGTTCAGGGCTACACCTGTCCCTCATACTTCTCATGGGCGCGGATAGCATCTATATTCAAAGCAGGCAGCGCCCTGATAACGTCCCTCAGAATGAGTCGGGTTTGCAGGTCTTTCAAGATCAAGTGGCGACCGCAACCGATCCTGTGAACGGTTATATTCGCAAGTGGGTTGCCCTCTTGGATAAGTCTAGCGTGTTCTCTGTCCTTTCGCTCATCGCCCACAATTATATGACATTCAGCACTTTTTCTGACGCTGTAAGGTTCACCCGAAAATTTCACTACATCTCTGACTTCACCCCAGCGGCTTTCAAATGGGGCCAGCGCATGATCAATGCTGTACTGTGGGACAAACGCTATGACTTTATCTAGGTTTAGAGGTTCGGAAAACCGAAAGGCAGCATACTGGACCTGTCGCGGTTTGATGCCGCTCCTTTGATAGCATTTACTGTAACAAAGGAGATAAACTATGGGACTGAAACGGACGGACGAATTTCGCCA
>NZ_JACIEI010000009.1 GCF_014196805.1 Sulfitobacter undariae
GCCACTCAGCACTGGGCTGGAAAAGCCCTGTCGCCTTCGAACGAAAGGTGGCTTAAACGAGCACTTGGGGCGGCACTAAAGCGTGACAGGTCCAGTTCGATAGTATGGAAATTGGTGGAAGGCGTATTCAAAGCCGTTCGGCGAGCTTCGTCCAACAGCTTGTTTTAGCTCTTGCTGAAGCCGACCAAACTAATCGGACCAGACTTCTACGTCGCATGGACACCCTGGTCGAAGAGGATCAGGCAAGACGTTCGGATCAATCGGACGAATCAGGGGGGCGCATGCCGGTCGATCTGGTGTCCCAAACATTGCCCGAATATCGCCCAGAACCCCGCCGCACTGGAGGCGTGGAGCAAATTCGTATCAGTAACTTCAAGGGCATCCACCAGCTGCATATCGGCCTGCGCCGCTCGAGAAAACGGTCGAAGAGCACGCCCTGTCTTATGTTGCTCGGTGAGAACGCCGTAGGCAAGACAAGTGTCTTGCAGGCAATCGCTTTGGCTTTAATCGGCGCTCGCCATGCCAAGAAGCTCGTGCGCGATCAGTCGGATTTTCTCCGTGCCGAAGTCGGGGGGCGCTGGGACCAGTTAAATCCCATCGATGCGACAGTAGGGGCAGACCTCCGCTTTGGCGGAGAGGCTCAGTTTCACCTCGATGCGAGCGCAAAACGGATCTACGGACCGCCAAACTCCGCCTGCGTGGTCCTAGGATATGGTCCTCGTCGATACTTCGATCCACGCCGGACCACCCGTCCAAGCTCCGACCACGTCAGGGTGCGCACGCTTTTTGATCCCACTGCAGCCCTTCCGTATGCGGGAGCGTGGCTGGATCAACTCGATGATAGACAGTTCAACGAGGTTGCAAAGATGATGCGGATAGTCCTGTCCCTAGGAGACGAGGACGAGGTTGTCCGAGACCTAGACGATCGCATCTGCGTTTCGCTGAGTGGTGAAATGATCCCGATCGAACGGCTCAGTGAAGGTTATCGCTCGGTTTTCGCGCTCGTTGCCGACGTGGCCCGCGAATTGCTCCGCGACTTCCGGTCGCTCGAAGACGCAGAGGCCGTTGTCCTCATCGACGAGATCGATACTCACCTGCATCCGAGATGGAAGATGCGAGTTATGTCTTCACTTCGACGGGCACTGCCAGGTGTTCAGTTCATCGTCACGACCCATGATCCTCTCTGCCTCCGGGGAATGGACGATGGCGAAGTAGTAGTCCTCCAACGGGACGAAGAGGGGCAAATTGTCCGACTCGATGATCTTCCAAGCATTAAAGGGATGCGTGCGGACCAGCTCCTTACTTCAGATTATTTCGGTCTGTCGAGCACGGTTGATCCAGAGACTGAGCTTAGCGTGGCACACTACGTGCGTCGAATAGGGGATCTCCCTTCAGACAGGGTAGAGGAGGCCGACAGGCTCGTCCGGCAACTTGCTTTGGGTGATGGCGCACTCGAGCAGGTCGTCCAGACCGCGCTATTGCGGTTCCTTAGCGAACGAGAAAGGCCAAAGGGCGAATTGCGACCAAACGTAAGGTTAAAAGCCGTCCAAGCTGTTATCGACGCGCTGGAAAGCAACAGACCTGTTTCCGACGGAAAGGCTGGGGGATCATGATTTTCGTGAGGCGAAGCGCAGAGGAGCCGGATTCTCTATCTTCCGCAGCGACGGTCCAACAGCAGCAGCGGGCGGCAAATTATTATGCGACTTGGTCACCAGGCGATGCCGGTTTCGGAGGCTTTGACCGCTACAAGCAAAATGACATCAAGGTCGAACTCAAACGAACCTTCCACCAAAAGTGTGCCTATTGCGAGAAAAAGCTGGAGAAGGGCTTCTTTGAAGTCGAGCATTATCGGCCGAAGTCGGCGGCGCTCGGCGATCCGTATCCCGGATACTGGTGGCTAGCTCTCAAATGGAACAACCTGCTTCCGACCTGCCCAGGCTGCAACAAAGGACTCCGGCAACACATCGTAACCGCTGAGATGTCCGTCAGTGAAGTCGAGGGGATACAGGCGGCAGCACCGACAACAGTTCATGGAAAGGCAGTGCAGTTTCCAGTGGGCGGCCCTCGGCTCTTGGCGAATGACGACAACCACGACGCCGAGATTCCCTTCATAATTGATCCAACGCGAATGGACCCATGCCTGGAATTGCATTGGAGAAATGATGCCACATACAGCGTTCTGGAACCTTCAGTAGGAAATGGCGGTCCTAGCATGCGTGGTTCAGAAACAATCCGCTGTCTTGCTCTCAACCGTATCGAACTCGTCCAAGCTCGAACTGCTAAACTATCCTTTCTCAAGGCTACTCGCGAGCGCATCCTGCAAGACCTCGAAACCGGATTAGTTACAAGCAGCGACCCCGCGATTTTGGATCTCCACCTTCAATACGCGATGAAGGGTGTAGATAGTTTAAAGCTTCATGCTGAGCCTGACCAGCCATTCTCGGCTATGGCCCAGGCCTTTGTGGATGACTTCGCCGACGAATTGCGCGAATACATCGCAATGAGAACGGCCGTCGTGGAGGCCTGACCGTCAACGCATGGTGGTCTGAGCTGGGAGCTGACCATCGCGAATCCCTCTCAAAGCCCAGCCTCGCTCCACTTATATGCTTGGTCGCTTTGAATTTGCAAAGGGCGCTTCTTGCGTTTTTCCCTAGGTGGAGAGTCTGTCGCCAGCTCCCGCTTCTTCTAGGACGCGGCCAATGGCATCTTTCCGCTTTTGGTGTCGATCAACACAAGGCGCAAAAACTTCCAAAACTACGAGGTGTTTATCTGGTGGTCACCAAAGCGGCTGCCAAATGGCCTATTAAAAATTGGCATGCTCCTGTGGCCTGACGCATATTGCCGAAAGCAAAATACCCGCGTCGCCTTTCGCAATTTCAGCATTTATTATTTTCCGCACCCTGCGAGCGGACACATAGTGAATATCGAACTTCTGCGCCAAAGCATGCGCTGGCATGTCTTCCCCAATGAAGTATCTGGTCCGATACTGAATGATTGCTTCTGCCGCCCCAAACCAAACCCCCAATGACAGCCGCGATCGATGCAGTGCCGTGCCCGACGTTGCGGAAAACTGATGGCGGCATTGCTCACACTGGAAGAGGCGACGCGTCTTGATCCAACTGCCGCCTTCATTTCCGCAATTGCTACATTTAGGGCCATGTGGCCAACGCACTTCAATAAGCCGCTCCAACCTCGAAGGTTCGTCCGGGAAGCAATGGGCAACACCTTCTTCGGGCAAGCTCAGAGCAAGCGCCTGCCAAAAATACCCATCGAATTTATTAATGTCGCCTGGGTCCACTCAGCATCCTTAATTCTGCGATCTGCCTTGGCTCCCTAAAACCAGGGCTGGCGCTCCTCCACTTCCGGCCAGTGATGCTGCTTTAAAGGCAATCGCGCAAGAAATTCTAGTGCCTCATTTCCTCCAAAAAATTGAGCGGCCGCATAATGAAGTCCAGTCACATCAATAGGTTGAGCCTCAAAACAGTAACTAAAAAAATGGTAAGTATATAAAATTAATGAAAATTAGACGTTGCGCGGCCACTTTAGGCCCGAAACGCCATGTCACATTTCACAGGAAATATTGATGTCATGGCGTGGCTACCGGAACAAACGTCACCTGTCTGCGCGGAGCAGATCACGTTGGAAGCTGCGACAGCATCCTTTCATTCCGATACCAACTATCTAAGCCGACAAAACGCGATGTCCCTATATGGCATAGATATGGGAAACCGCTCGGGGACAGTTGAGGGTATGCCTTCGATGGGTATGGGCGCACGCCTTTTCTTAGTTGATTTATAGGGTTTGCCAAGACACCGGATTGAGTGCCGATTTTCTGTTGAGACAGTTGTCGGTTACCACCTCCAAATTTTTTCGGTATTGTTGGATGGTCGTGATAGACGTGTGGCTAAGCAAGGCTGACTTGGCGGCAGAAGCCAAAGCGATCGGATCTGGCCGAAAATCCTCACGGTCGCAGTCCTTTTAAGAAAAGGCTACAAACCATTCAGTTTAAAGCGTTAATTTAGCTGCGAAAAATTGTGTATGTGTGCATTAAACATTGGAAGATTATCGTGAGCGTTATACGGTAACGGTTCCAGATGAAATGATGGGGCATCACTACCGTGGCTATTAAAAAGACAGAACTTTATACGACACTTTGGGCCAGCTGCGACGAGCTTCGCGGTGGTATGGATGCCTCCCAGTATAAAAATTACATCCTTACCCTTCTGTTCGTAAAATACGTTTCGGATAAATACGCGGGCGAGCGCTATGCTGAAATTGAAATTCCCGCAGGGGGGTCTTTCGCGGATATGGTTGCTGCTGATGGCCAGTCCAATATTGGCGAGCGGTTGAACGTCGTCGTTGGGGCACTTGCTACAGCAAACGGTATGGGTTGGCTTCAGAGTCCAGACAACGACTTCAACAACGAAGATCGCTTGGGCAAAGGCAAAGCCATGGTCGACAAGTTGTCAAAGCTTGTCCGCATTTTTGACGGTCTTGATCTTGGCCGAAATCGCGCTGACGGCGACGACTTGATGGGGGATGCCTACGAATACCTCATGCGTCATTTCGCGACTGAATCTGGTAAAAGTAAAGGGCAGTTTTACACGCCTTCCGAGGTATCAACGATCCTTGCAAAGGTTCTGTCTATTCCTGACGACGCATCCCGCGACACCACCGCTTACGATCCAACATGCGGTTCTGGGTCCTTGCTGCTGAAGGTGAACGCAGAAGCACCGCATGGGTTGTCTCTGAGGGGGCAAGAGAAGGAGCAAGCGACTTCTGCTCTCGCAAAGATGAACATGGTGCTGCACAACGCGCCGTCCTCCGAGATTTGGCAGGATGACACGATTTCTGACCCCCATTGGAAAAAGGCGAATGGATCACTTGAAACATTTGACTTTGCAGTCGCCAACCCGCCTTTTTCGCTGAAGTCTTGGAGCAATGGTATTAAGGTTGAAGAAGATGAGTTCGACCGTTTTGAAGATTACGGCCAGCCGCCAGACAAAAACGGCGATTACGCCTTTCTGCTTCACATCATCAAATCGCTCAAATCCCAAGGGCGTGGTGCAGTTATTTTGCCTCACGGCGTCTTGTTCCGTGGCAATGCGGAAGCGGATATTCGGCGTGAGTTGATCAAGCAGGGCTACATCAAAGGGATTGTCGGACTGCCTGCCAACCTCTTTTATGGGACCGGCATTCCGGCTTGCATTATCGTGATCGACAAAGGTGCAAGTGGACACCAAAATCCGATCTTCATGATCGACGCCTCCAAAGGGTTCATAAAGGACGGCAACAAGAACCGCCTGCGGGCGCAGGATATTCACCGCATCGTGGACACCTTTACGACGCGGACAGAGATCGACAGGTTTTCGCGGTTGGTGCCATTTGATGAGATTGCAACCAAGAACGATTTTAACCTCAATATTCCCCGCTACATTGATGCCAGCGCGCCAGAGGACATTCATGATTTGAGTGCGCACCTTCAGGGTGGCATTCCGAATGTGGACATTGATGCGTTGAAACCCTTCTGGGATGTGATGACAGATCTACGCCCAACGTTGTTTGGCGACAGTCCGCGTGATGGGTATTCGACGGCTCTTGTGGAACCCCGCGAGGTAAAGCGGACCATTTCTGAACATTCACAGTTCCAAGCGTTCAAGACGGCGTTAATGTCGCGCTTTGAAGGTTGGAAGGATCGGCAGAAGCCAATTCTGGAGAGCATCACTCAGGGGGATAAACCCAAGGCCCTGATCCGTGAGATATCTGAGGATTTGCTTTCCAGCTTCCATGGGGCTGATCTGTTGGATCAATATGACGTTTATCAAATCCTGATGACCTATTGGGAAGATGTGATGCAGGACGATGTTTATATGCTGGTGCAAGATGGCTGGTCAGTCGCCAGCACTGTGCGGCAACTGGTGCCTTACAAGGATAAAAGCGGGAACAGCAAATTCCGTGAAGATGCGGATTTTGAGGTTGGCGCGGGCAAGGCCAAGAAGAAATTCCGTTCTGATATTATTCGGCCTGATCTCGTGGTGGCAAAGTTCTTTACGGCTGAAAAAGCGGCGCTGGATGCGGCGACGCAGGCCAAGGATGATGCCATTGCGGCGCTGGAGGCCTTTATCGAGGATCACAGCGGTGAGGATAGCCTGATCGAGCGGGCGCAGGGCGATAATGGGAAATACGCTAAGGCCGAGGTGAAGCGGCAGATCAAAGAGGGCGGTGATACGCAGGAGGTTGCGGCGCTGAAAAAGCTGCTGAAGTTGCAGGAAGCCGAGACGGCGGCGAAGGCGGCGGAAAAGGTGTTGAGCGAAAAGCTGACCCAAATGGTCTTTGCCAAAATTCCTACACTGACGGAAGCCGAGGCCAAGGCGTTGGCAGTCTGTGATAAATGGCTGGCGACAATTGAAACCCGGATCGGTGATGAGATTGAACGGGTCACGCAAACCCTCGCGAACCGTGTGAAGGAATTGGAAGAGCGTTATGCCAAGCCTTTGCCCGCGCTGGAGGAGGCCGTGACCGACTATAGCGCCAAGGTTGAGGCGCATCTGCGTAAGATGGGGCTGTCATGGTGAAGGCGGGGTATAAGCAGACCGAGGTTGGGGTGATCCCAGAGGATTGGGATGTCCTTACGCTTAATGGAATTGCCAATATTGCCACAGGGAGCACGCCGCCGACGCATGATCGAACTCTGTATGGAGATGAACACCTGTTCGTAAGTCCGACTGATCTCGGTAGAGTTAAAAATGTTACGACTTCGCTAAAGATGCTTTCTTCAAAGGGTTTTCGAAGTTCCCGCAGATTTCCCGAAGGTTCAACCCTTTTTGTTTGTATAGGATCGACCATTGGTAAGACTGGGTTGGCAAAGGTTGAGCTCACGTCAAACCAACAGATCAATGCGGTGTTTCCATCGAATGCACTGGTATCAGAATTCACTTATCAAATGCTGACTTATCGCGCCCCCACGATAACCTTGGGTGCGTCGGAACAAGCATTACCAATGATCAATAAAAGTGAATTTGGTAAAACAAAAGTATCTGTTCCCACTATCAACGAACAAAAAGCCATCGCGGGGGCTTTGTCGGATGTGGATGGGTTGATTGCGGGGTTGGAGGCGTTAATTGCGAAGAAGCGCAGCCTCAAGACCGCCACGATGCAGCAGCTCCTCACAGGCAAAACGCGGTTGCCGGGGTTCGGTGAGGGCGTCGGGATGAAGCAGACCGAGCTTGGGGAGATTCCTGAGGATTGGGAAGTATTTAATTTCGGCGACCACTTCATCATATTCGCTGGTGGAGATGTGCCGAAGCATTCTGTATCTCAAATCCGTTCAGAAAAGCACCCACATCCGATTTTTGCAAATGCGATTCAGCACGAAGGTATTTACGGATATACGGCTGAAAAACGTTCTGAAGGCGATGCCGTCACGATAACCGCACGCGGTTTTTTGGGTCACGCAGAATATCGCATCGCTCCGTTCTTCCCGATCGTTCGCTTGTTGGTATTGGAACCTTGCGGTGGTCTCGATGCAAAGTTTTCGACTTACGCCATCAATGAGGGCGTAGAGTTTACCATTGAAAGCACAGGTGTTCCGCAACTCACTGCTCCACAGGTAAAGAAATATTCTCTCTTCGGGCCAAAAGACAAAAATGAGCAGGTGGCGATTGCTGAAACGCTGGCGGATTTTGATGTTCTGATTACCGCTCTGGCATCGAAGCTTTCAAAAACCAAAGCCCTCAAGCAAGGCATGATGCAAGAACTGCTCACAGGGCGCACGCGTTTGATTTAAGGAATTAATATGGTTGGCATCGGTGAGCTGGAGCGCAAAACGCAGAACCGCGTTGTGCAGCTTTTTCAGAAAGATCTGGGGTATGACTACCTTGGGGATTGGCACGACCGTGCGGGCAACAGTCCTGTCGAGCGCACCCTTCTGACCACATGGCTCACCACCCAAGGTCATAGTCCGACCGTCATCGCCCGCGTACTGCGCGAGATTGACATCGCTTGTGTGATTGGTGGTGGTAAGAACCTATATGATGCCAATAAGGCGCTTTATTCGCTGCTACGCTACGGCGTAAAGGTGAAAGACGATGGTGAAGATCAAAACCAGACGGTCTGGTTGATCAAGTGGGACGCGGTAGACCAAAACCACTTTGCCATCGCCGAAGAGGTATCGATCACGGGTGAGAACACCAAGCGCCCTGATATTGTAATTTACATCAACGGCCTTGCGCTTGGTGTGGTTGAATTGAAGCGATCAAGTAAATCGATCAGCGAAGGCATCCGCCAGAACATTTCCAACCAAGACGGCCAGTTCATCCGTGATTTCTTTGCGACAATGCAGTTCTGTTTCGCGGGGAATGATACCGAGGGCCTGCGCTATGGCACGATCGGCACGCCCGAGAACCACTATTACGAGTGGAAGGAAGCCGTCGAAAACACCTATGACAATCCGCTGGACTACGGCCTGAGCCTGATGTGTGGCAAGGCGCGGCTGCTGGAGCTGATCCACGACTTCGTAGTGTTTGATAAGGGTATTAAAAAGCTGGCCCGTCATAATCAGCATCGCGGAGTGACAAAGGCGCATGCCTATATTCGCGACCGTCGTAATGGGATTATCTGGCACACCCAAGGGTCGGGTAAAAGCTTGACGATGGTCTGGCTGGCCAAGTGGATCCGCGAGAACGTGCATGGCGGACGGGTTCTGGTGATTACGGATCGCACCGAGCTGGATGATCAGATCGAGAAGGTCTTTAAGGGGGTAGACGAGCACATCTATCGCACGAGCAGTGGCGATGACCTGATCTCGGCACTGAATAGTAAAGAGGAGTGGCTAATCGGTTCACTGGTCCACAAATTCGGGCGGCAGGGGGATGCTGGCGACGAGAAGGCGATGGAGACATACCTTGCTGATCTAAAGAAGGCGCTGCCGTCGGACTTCAAGGCCAAGGGCGAGATCTTTGTTTTCGTAGACGAATGCCACCGCACCCAGTCGGGGAAACTGCACGAAGCTATGAAAGCGATCTTGCCAAATGCGAGCTTTATCGGTTTCACTGGCACGCCGTTGCTGCACACGGACAAGCAGACAACAATGGAAGTATTTGGCACGTTTATTGACGAGTATCGGTTTGATGAGGCGATTGAGGACAAGGTCGTTCTCGACCTGCATTATGACCCGCGCGATATCGATCAAACGCTGTCTTCGCAGAGTAAAGTTGATAGCTGGTTCGATGCGCATACCTCGGCACTGACGCCATCTGCCAAGGCTCAGGTCATGCTAAAGTGGGCCACAATGCAAAAGCTTCTGTCCAGTCAGGACAGGCTGGCAAAGATCGTGCAAGACATCACGATGGATATGATCCAAAAGCCACGGCTAATGAGTGGCAGCGGGAATGCTATGTTGGTGTGCTCCAGCATTTATGACGCATGCAAAGTATATGAGTTGGCGCAAAATTCGGTCGAACTGAAGGGACGTTGTGCTGTCATCACCAGCTATGCTCCACAGGCACGCGATATTGCGAACGAACATACTGGTCATGGCGACACTGAGGCCATCTATAAATACAATACCTACAGGAAGATGCTGGCCAGCTTCTTTGAGGAGACCGAAGACCAAGCCATGAGCAAAACCGAGGAATTTGAGGCGCAAGTAAAGCGCCGTTTCCTCAATGAACCTGCGCAGATGCGATTGTTAATTGTGGTCGACAAGCTTCTTACCGGCTTCGATGCGCCTTCGGCAACTTACCTTTACATAGATAAGAAGATGGAAAACCACGGGTTATTTCAAGCGATTTGCCGTGTGAACCGGCTTGATGGCGAAGATAAGGACAAAGGCCACATCGTCGATTACAAGGATCTGTTCAATTCACTAGGCAAAGCAATTGTAGACTACACGAGTGAGGCATTTTCGGGCTACGAAGAGCGCGACATTGGCGGCATTCTAGCAGACAGGCTTGAGCGAGGAAAAGAGAAACTCGACGAGGCTAGGGAGGCCATCAAAGCTCTCTGTGAGCCAGTGGCCCAACCAAAAGAATACGATGACTTTAAGAAGTTTTTTGTAGGCAGCTCTCTTGATCAAGCTGAGGTCGCTTTAAACGAGACAAGGCGAATTGCACTTTATAAATGCACCGCCTCATATACGCGGGCGTTCGCAAATCTGGCCACTGAGATGACAGCCGCAGGCTATTCAACGCAAGAAGAAAAGCTCATCAAGGACGAGGTTTACTTTTACAGTCACTTGAGCGGACAAATTAAGCTCGCAAGTGGTGACTATGTTGACATGAAGAAGTTCGAACCCGCAATGCGCCAACTTTTGGATATGTATGTGCGCGCGGAGGAAAGTGAAAAGCTGACCGACTTCGAAGATATGGGCTTAATCGAGCTTGTTGTGAAATCTGACTTGGATTCGTTGTTGAATCCAAAGAACACGCCTTTCGAAACCGAAGAAGCAATGGCTGAGGCGATCGCAACAAATGTGAGCCGTAGAATTATTGATGAGCGCCAGGTCAACCCAGCATATTTCGACAAAATGTCAGAGGTCCTCATAAGATTAATTGAAGAAAGGCGACAAGGGGCAATCGATTACAAGAGCTTTCTTGAAGCTGTGAAAGCGCTTGCTCAGCAATTTTCGGGCACAGCAAGCAGCAACCAAGCTTCGTATCCTAATGAAATGAATACACCCGGTAAAAGGGCTCTTTTCGATAACTTTGGCCAAAGTGTCGATTGGGTCTTAGCTGTGGTCAAGGCCATAGCGCAAAACAAAACAGCCGGATGGGTTTCGTCGCCAATGCCGCAACCGAAGCGAGCTGTCTTGAAGGCAATATATGATGCCGTCGGTGATACCATTGACCCACAAGACGTCTTAGACATCGTGATGGTCCAGAATGAATTCCAGTAGGACAACTCTTACAATTTCAGATCTATCAGTTGAACTGGTCAGGAAAGACATCAAAAATGTTCATCTGTCAGTTTTACCTCCTGACGGCCGTGTCCGACTCTCTGCCCCCCACAACATGACTGACGACAATGCACGACTGGCGATAGTGACCCGCTGGAGCTGGATCAAGAAAAAGCAAAAGGAATACCTTGATCAAAAAAGAGAAACCGTCCGCAAATATGTTGACGGTGAAAGTCATTATTTTGATGGCCACAGGTATCTACTTTCGATCGTGAAGGCACAGCGGTCGGCAAAAGTCACGATAGCAGGTAACGGTCGAATTGAGCTCCATTGTTCCGACGATGCACCCTATTCTGCCAAACAAAAAGCGTTCGATGCTTTTTATCGTCAGCATCTCAACGAGTTCCTTCGACGCAATCTGCCCAAATGGTGTAAGGCGCTAAACGTGGACCTACCTGAAATCCGGGTCCAAAGAATGCGGACGAAGTGGGGAAGTTGTAATCCCAAGAGCAACCGTATCATGATCAATTTAGAATTGGCGAAGAAGCCACTTCGATGCGTTGAATACATCATTGCGCATGAATTGGTTCATCTTCGAGTGCGTCACCACAGCTCAGAGTTTATTGCGTTGCTTGAAACTGTTATGCCAGATTGGCGATATCACAAGGATATCCTTAATTCCTTACCTCTTGCGTATGACGAGTGGACTTACTGAATTTAGGTCGACCATCAGAATGTTCATTGATCTGCCAAAACATAAGCGCAGAGCCCGATAAAAGGACTACCTTGCCGGCCTCACGGGTTTTCGTCGCCACAAGTATCTTGCAAATGATTAAAAAGATGAAAAATCAACATATAGACATAGCCTCATGGGGCGCACTTCATGTAGATTGACGACAACTTTCGCGGGATCTTTGGCCCGATTTCGAGACAACTTTGCCCCGATTTTCAAAAACCTAGTGTGTCCACACGCCGCGGCGGGCGGTTGCAAAGTTTTCGCCGTAGCCGCCGGGGCGGATATTGGGTTTGCGGCGGTTGGGTTCTTGAACCTGCGCCTCGATGCCATGCTCGCTGGCATATGCAAGCGCTTCTTCTTTGGAGGCAAACTGCAGTTTTACCTGAGTTTGCGTATCGGCGGATGAGGTCCAGCCCATGAGTGGATCAACTTCGCGTGCCTGTGTGGACGCAAATTCAAGTACCCAAAGATGGGTCTTGGCCGTGCCCGAGGACATGGCAGTACGGGCAGGTTGATAGATTCTGGCGCGCATCGGGACTCTCCGTCTATAGACGCCTTTGGATATGGCATGGCGACGGTGGCGGATCAAGGCTCCTGTGGGTATTCTGTGCCGAGATCGTGTTCTGGTGTCACTTCGTGTCAGTAGGGTTGGCCTTGCGGCCTTGAACCTGTGACAAAAGATGTCACTTATAGGAGACGTCAAACTGGAGACCGCCCGAATGCCCTATGCGCAAACCGACAAAAGCGAAGCGACACCCATTCTCGCTAATCCAGCGCCTGACGTACGCACCCGTCCCAAGCTTGAGGGCGGTAAGACATTTGTGCTTAAAACCGAATTCGAACCCGCAGGCGATCAACCGACGGCCATCAAGGAACTCTCCGAGGGTATCCGTAACGGTGAGCGCAATCAGGTGCTGTTGGGGGCCACGGGCACAGGCAAGACCTTTACCATGGCCAAGATGATCGAAGAAACGCAACGACCCGCGATCATCCTTGCACCGAATAAGACGCTCGCGGCACAGTTGTATGGTGAGTTTAAGGGGTTCTTTCCTGATAATGCGGTCGAATATTTCGTGAGTTACTACGACTATTATCAACCCGAAGCTTATGTTGCCCGCTCGGATACTTTCATTGAGAAAGAGAGCCAAATCAACGAACAGATTGACCGGATGCGCCACTCGGCCACGCGGGCCTTGTTGGAGCGGGATGATGTGATCATCGTGGCGTCGGTATCGTGTATCTATGGTATCGGCTCGGTTGAGACTTACGGCGCGATGACGCAGGATTTGACCGTTGGCAATAGCTATGACCAGCGGCAGGTGATTGCCGATCTTGTTGCGCAGGCCTACAAACGCAACGATGCCTCTTTCCAGCGTGGTGCGTTCCGCGTGCGCGGCGACAGCCTAGAAATTTTCCCTGCCCACCTTGATGATCGCGCTTGGAAATTGTCTTTCTTTGGCGAGGAACTGGAAAGCATTACAGAGTTTGATCCGCTTACGGGTGAAAAGACAGGCAACATGGACCAAGTGCGCATCTATGCGAATTCGCACTATGTGACGCCCAAGCCCACGATGAACCAAGCGGTGATCGGCATTAAAAAAGAGCTGCGCATGCGGTTGGATCAACTGGTAGGTGAGGGCAAATTGCTAGAGGCGCAGCGGCTGGAACAGCGCTGTAACTTTGATCTGGAGATGCTGGAGGCCACCGGCGTGTGCAACGGGATCGAGAACTATTCGCGTTATCTGACGGGCCGTGCGCCCGGAGAGCCACCCCCGACATTGTTTGAATTTATCCCCGACAATGCAATTGTTTTTGCGGATGAATCCCACGTCAGCGTGCCCCAGATTGGTGGCATGTACAAAGGTGACTTTAGGCGAAAAATGACACTTGCTGAACACGGCTTCCGCTTGCCGTCATGTATGGATAACCGGCCTCTCAAGTTTGAGGAATGGGACGCCATGCGGCCGCAATCTGTGTTTGTATCTGCCACCCCCGCCAATTGGGAGATGGAGCAAACGGGCGGTGTGTTCACCGAGCAGATCATTCGCCCCACAGGTCTGATTGATCCGGTCATCGAAATCCGCCCTGTAGAGATGCAAGTGGATGACCTGTTGGATGAAGTGCGCAAAGTGGCCGCCGAAGGGATGCGGACGTTATGCACCACGCTGACCAAACGCATGGCCGAGGATTTGACGGAATACATGCACGAACAAGGTATTCGTGTGCGCTATATGCACAGTGACATCGACACGATTGAACGGATCGAAATTCTGCGCGATTTGCGGCTGGGTGCTTTTGATGTGCTGATCGGGATTAACCTGCTGCGCGAAGGTTTGGACATTCCAGAATGTGGGCTTGTCGCGATCCTTGATGCCGACAAAGAGGGGTTTTTGCGCTCTGAAACATCACTGATCCAGACCATTGGCCGTGCTGCGCGTAATTCTGAGGGTCGCGTGATCATGTATGCGGATCGCATTACTGGCAGCATGGAGCGCGCCATGGGCGAGACAGAGCGCCGCCGCGTCAAGCAGCTTGCCTATAATGAAGAACACGGCATCACTCCGATGACTGTGAAAAAGAACGTCGAGGATATTTTGGCTGGTCTTTACAAAGGCGACACAGATCAATCGCGCGTCACAGCCAAGATCGATAATCCGCTGGCGGGTGGCAACCTGCAATCTGTTCTGGAAGGGCTGCGCACAGACATGCGCAAAGCAGCCGAAAACCTTGAATTTGAAGAGGCCGCACGCCTGCGTGATGAAGTGAAGCGGCTTGAATCCGTTGACCTTGCAATCGCGGATGATCCAATGGCGCGGCAATATGCGGTTGAAAAAGCGGTGGGCGAGGCCCGCGTTAAATCAGGCCGTAGCACAATGGGCCGTGGTGGTATGCGTGGCGGGGTAAAGCGGCGGAGCCGTTAAGTGCTATAGCAGTGCGGGTTTGAGTTTTTTGGAAAAGCTCGCCCGCCCGCCCTTTTCTATACGACCTGTCACCAGCCATTTGGCCTGCAACGCGGGGTGCTGAGTGCGCCATGCGCGAAAGCGGTCATTGCTCACTATCTGTCGTCGCCCTTGCCCGCTGGCCTCTAGCAGCAGCGCATCTGCAGGCGTGCCAGCAGGGGCAATCACTACATGGGCAAGTGTCGCCAGCTGATCAATCAGATCCTGTTGCATGTGCAAAAAGATGCTGTTGTCAAAATAGACAGCGGGAATGAAACGCCGTGCGACTAAGGCGCGTGTGACCAGCGCAGGAATATCAGCCTGCGGCTTATTCCCAACCCAGAATAAGACGTTGGACCCGTCGATCAGCAAATTTGGTTTCATCACGATCGCCGCTCTGTTTTCATTTTGGGAACTAATGTCGCGCAACCGCGTTAATCAGGTAACAACGCTGATAGTAACGAATGGAGCATTACAATGGAATATGGCCTACTCGGACTTCTGATCCTGATTGCAGATATCTACGCGATTTATCAGGTTTTCTCGTCGAATACCTCTGGTCTTCGCAAAATTCTTTGGACCCTTGGCATCGTCATCTTCCCAGTTGTCGGTTTTGTCGTCTGGCTGCTTATGGGCCCGCGCGGCAACTCAGTCCGTATCTGACCAAACTTGATAACTGAGAACATAAATGGCCCGGTATTTTACTGGGCCATTGTTTTGCTAACTGTTTATTAACCATAGTTATCCAAGATCAGATCAGGAGGCTTCCTGTGCTGTATCGCCTATTTTGCATCACCGTATTATTGATCATGCCTTTTGGCGTTGAGGCAGGTCCGTGGTTGCGTGAAAAAGGAGCCACTTTTTCAGCAACTTCTGTAACCGGCACCTATTTCCTAGCGATTACCAGCCAAACTTATGTGGAATATGGTTTATCAGCAAAGTCCACTGTTGTTGCTGACGTTAGCATGACACGTCAGTATGGTTATCTGAACTCCGGCAAAGCGACATTCTCCATCCGCCGCGCATTGGTGCCAGAGGATGCCAAATCAAAATGGGCCTACGAGGTGGGCATTGGAACCGCTTGGACAAACACAGAAAACTTACCCCATCTGCGCACTGCGTTGAGCTGGGGGCGCGGTATAAACTGGGGCGGGACGTCTGGTTGGGCTACGGTGGAGGGCGCTGTCATCTGGGATTTGACTTACGCGCTTCATATTAAGAAAATCGATGCGACGTTGGGTTTAAACTTTACCGATGTTACTTCTGGCATGCTGCAATTCTACACGTCTCACGTAGGGGGCGAAATCTATGGCACATTCGCGCCGTCGATCATCCTCAAGCCTGAATTCACAAAATTTGACATCCAGATCGGTTTAGAAAGCCCGTTGGGCGACAAAGACAACACCGCAATCAAACTCGGGGTGATGCGAACATTCTAAAATAGGCTTCGACACGTTGTTATGTCGAAGCCATTAAATTTACACCACGTCGTTATCCATACGCGTGGTAACAGCAATTTTGCCTCGCACTGGTTCGGACCAGACGACATGAACCTGATCGGCGTTAGGCCCTTGTTGTGCACGGACAAACGGATTGTCATAGTTCAATGCATTTCCCGCATTACGCACGCCGCCCCGCACAATAACCGCATCCACACTTAAACTACGCCCTTCAAAGGGAAGCCCCGCGCCAGTTTCTATCACCCAGGTTTGTTCGTTGGAATTTTGCTCGGTTTCAAGAATATAGGGGTTGGTCACAGGCTTGCTCACCCCATGGAAAGAATTTCCCGTAAAACGTATGTTTCGCATACGGGTAAAGTTCAGATCAGCAAAGCTGGTGTCAACGCGTTCCACGCGATCCACATACCCGTTGATACTACGGAACCTATTACCTGCCACGTTGAGACCGTTTATGAAATGGCCCGCGCCGTAGGGCTTGATCAGGATATAGCTGAAACTTGTGGCGACTTCTCCAGACAGAAAAATGTTACTGGTTATATCCATTGAACTGAACGAGAATCCGCCGTTGAAAGCAGGGTTTGGGTCCCTTTCGTTCGTCCATTCAAAAGTAGCATTATCCACATAGTTATTGGTGAATACACACGATGCATAGGCTTCGGCCAAGACGACACCTGCTGACCGAATGCCACCATTTACTGAATCGCCTTGGAAGAAATGATTGCCGAAAATTAAGTGGTTTTGCCCGGACAGCACTGCAAAATGCCTAAAACGCTCAGAGCAGCAATTGCGCAGCTTTACGTCGTTTGCGTTAACGTTCAACGCAATCGATGTACGTTGTGATACCGGCAGATCATTTTCAGATGACAAGAACTGGCACCGCTCAACAAACATACCCTGACAGCCGCCACCCATGGACGTGATGCCGCGGTCTTTTGGCGTGGTGATAAAGCAATCGCGCACTGTAAATATCGTCCCGGCACCGGCCAACATAATGCCACTGCAATACTCCTGGCACTGAAACTCAATATTATGCAGGACAAATTTGGCGATGACGTCAAAGCCACTGAAATCCAGCATGTATTTGTAACGCCTGAAGGTGAAATTCTGGGTGCCTTCCGCGTCATAGAGGGGCCCGTTCAACGTAAGTTCGCCGCGCGCAACATTTTTGTCGCGGACATAAATCTCGCGCCCCACGCCGGTACCACTTACGTGGCTACCGATCTCAATATTCGCAATATTCGCCACGTTCTTCAATGTACGTGAGTCACTGCTGCTATAGGTCGCCTGAGCCGTTATTGTTGTGGTGTCCCAATCGCCCCCTGCAAGGGCAATCAACTGGCCGTTATGAATAGCGCGGCGTGTTTCATACCGCGTACGGTTGGGCACCGCTGCTTGTAAATCTATTGGCGCGGTCAAGGCGATTTTGCGCCCGCCCAAGTCGAGAGACTCGTGGTCGGAATTGTTCAATAATGCCTGAAATGCTTTCTTGAATGCCAGTTCTTCGTTTCCAAAGGCCTCCATATAATTGGGAAAGTCGAAATTTCGTCGCAGCAACAAAATTGCTTCGGTTGGCATCGTGACAGTGCCTTCGAATTTAGTGGGCGTGTCAAAGGTTACATCGCCGTTGAGCCTGAAAACACCCTGTGGGATTAGCACCGTGCGCCCGTTGGCCGCCATGTTTGCCGCTTCAAATGCGGCGGTATCGTCGGCTACGCCGTCGCCCAACGCGCCATAATCGCGCACATCCACTGTGGCGACCATATCTCCTAGAAACAAATGGGAGGCGTCGTTAATCTCAATGTCATCTACACGCACAACGCCGCCGTTTTGGCCGACTAGATCAATGCCAAAATGCCCGTAAGCCGCAGTTGCCCCCCAGATCATGTCAACGCCATCGCGGTTCCCGATGCCGATGATCGCACTTACTTCAACCACCTCTCCATATGAGGTGAGCGGCACAAGAGTGCCTTGGGTCACTACCCCCGAAACTGCGCCGCCGCCGGATGTCGCCGCATAGGCGGCGATACGCACCGAAGGTAAGTTGCCGCTCAGCGCCTTCACCCGTGCTTTAACCTGCAAGTAACTGCCCGGAATAATCGGCGTTTGACCTTTATACCGAAGTTGCTGGGTCGCATCGGTTTTCAGTATTTCCAATGCCCCGCCAAAATCCTGATCTGCAGGCACAAACACCCCATTGCCCGAGGTGGCATAGCTGGATGATCCCGATGTGCCGTCCCCATTTGAATATGCTGTCAGCCCCGCTGCATACGGAGCGGGCGTAAATGTAGCCAATGTCATAATATCCCTTTCGCGCTTCTCCGGCGCAACTGCCGGACACAGCTAGGGAAATACCAATACCGGCTTAACGGGACTCTATGTCACCGTGACGGTGCTGTTGCGCATTGCGCCACGCTTCTCTGACGCCACCCCATACCTAATCTGCATAAACTGAAGTTTATTGCGATCTTACAGAGGTTTATCAGGACGAAATTAAACTTTTGTTGAGTGTAAAACCCCTGCCGCGTTCCCTTATTCAACTCATCCCGACGATGAAACTTCATCATCGCCCATCAAACAAATTATGGGATTGAAACTGAAAAGGAATACGACATGAAACTGCAACTCACCGCTTCCGCACTTATCCTTGCTCTTGCTGGTACTGCTTCTTTTGCGCAGGGCATGGAAGGTCAACGTATAGGCTATCATGATGCGGCCACATCAGTAGCAATAAACGCAGGCAACGGCACTGCATCTGTTGTTACCGTTGAGAAATACGACGCTTCTAAAGATAACGGTAACCTGCGTGCAGAAGACCTGAGCGAGAGCACAGTCACTGTTTACGCTACACCTCGCGAAAACTTGAAGGACGGCCCTTTTTCCCGCTAAGTCAACATAACAACGCGTCTGCCCCTTTGGGCAGGCGCCTATATCTTTTTGTCTGCCAAACACGCCTTGCCGTTTGGTCAACAGGCATTAGGTCGTGCGTATCAAAGAGGTTTACGCACGATGCAAACGCACAAAAAAATCATCCTATGGGCTATCGCAGCCATGCAGTTTTACGCTGTCTTCTATTTCGCTTGCGACATTATATTTGAGGTTTGGGGGATTGAACCAAGATACTTGATGCCGGAAGGCCGCGAACAGCAACGCATCATGACAGCAATCGGTCTTACACTTGGCGCAGGGCTTGGCTGGACAGCCCTTAGAATGAGCATCAAGCGCACCGCCATTGCGGAAGAAAAGTTACGCCATTGTACAACGGGCTTCTTCCAATTGATTCAAGAGCATTTCACTCGCTGGGGCCTTACGCCGGCTGAGCACGATGTGGCCCTGTTTCTGGTGAAGGGTGTGAGTACCCGCGAGATTGCAGACATGCGTGGCACCTCTGAGGGAACAATCAAAGCACAGACAAACGCCATTTACCGCAAGGCGGGGGTGGCTGGCCGGTCGCAATTGCTAAGCATCTTTATTGAGGATTTGATGGATGACGCATTGATCCCAACCGCCAAAACCAAAGAACCAAAAGACGTACCCACCACACTTGAACCGGTTGCATGTTAGGTTGTTCGGCAGCTGCTCGATGTCCGGGTGATAGCGGTGGTTCTTCATCAGCGCTCTAAAAGTAGCCTCCAATCAGGGGGCAAAAAATTCAAGTCTTAGCGCGATAGGTTTAAATAAGTAGTGGCACCCCATTGGGATGCCACTACATTTTTATTTATACAAATTTGTCGGTCGTTTGGTTTAGTTCGCTTCGGCAGGTGCTTCAGGGCCAACAGAAACCAGATAGGCCCAGATATTTGCAGCGTCTTCGGGCTTTTTCAGTTTGAATGACATTTTGGATTTGGCACGTTTGTCATCGTTGTGTTCAACAAGAAATTTCTTTGGATCGGACACATAGGAAACAAAGGCGTCTTCTTCCCAGATCAAACCGGCTTCACCTGCTTGAATCATCGAGTCGCCGTATTTGAAATCGGTCGAACCTGCGACACGTTTGTAAATGCCATAGAGATCAGGGCCAGTCCGGCCACCTTTGACAATTTTAGTGCCTTCAGCATCGGTGATGGCGTGACAGGCTTTGCACTTGCGAAACCCTGTTTCCCCTGCGGCGACGTCGCCGGCAGCGAATACAGGCGCATTCATCAGTGCCAAGCCGAGTGCCGTGACTGCGAGTAATTTCATTGTCGTCCTCCTAAGCAATTCTAATACACCCGTTTCATTTCACGTCTGGCGCTACTGCACAGGTATAAGAGTACTTTGCACAGAACGGGTTCAACACCAATACGTCGGGTCGCGGCATTTTGGCACTGGCATATGTTCGTATTGCGGCAAATTCTTGCTGGCTATTGGCGGCAAGGGTTTTCGCAGCTAAGTGTGCTCTCGCATTTAATGGGCTGTGGCGGTGCCACTAGGATGACGGAGAAACAATGTCAGAAATTATGATTCCGGCTTGGGTCGATGGCAAACTACATCCTGTTGAAAAGCTCGAAGTCCACCAGCGAGGTCTAAGACACAAAGCCGTTTCTGTGTTTGTGATGTCAGGCGATAAACTGCTGCTGCAGCGCCGTGCGTTGGGAAAATATCATACGCCGGGCCTATGGGCCAACACATGCTGCACCCATCCGCACTGGGATGAACCAGATACCACCTGTGTACAGCGCCGATTGTCAGAAGAGCTGGGTATTCGGGGCGTGCAAGTGATCCATCGCGGTGGCGTAGAGTACCGCGCAGACGTTGGAAACGGCTTGGTTGAGCATGAACAGGTTGAAGTGTTCGTCGCGGATGCCGCGATTGATCTGCCACTGGCTCTCAATGCAGAAGAAGTAATGGAAACGCGTTGGGTGGCTTTAGAGGCCTTACGCGCCGAAATTGCACAGACGCCTGACATTTTCACACCTTGGCTGCGGATTTACATGACAGAACATGCTCCGCTGATCTTTGGGCAAGACATCTAAAAGGATATCCCCTCTTGGCAATAGGGCCAAAAGGGGAGGGGGCATGCCTTATCCGTTGCGGACAGTATCAATCATCAATTGCACATTTTCGGGATCAGCATCGGGCGTGATGCCATGACCCAGATTGAAAATATGTGGTCCGTTTGAAAATGCATCAACGATACGGCGCGTCTCAGAGACCAGTGCATCACCGCCGGTGACCATATGTGTGGATTTCAGATTGCCCTGAACACAGCCGCCAGTTTGCACATTTGCCGCAGCCCACTCTGCCGTAACGCCATCATCCACGGCAACACAATCTGCACCAATAGCCGCATGTGCGCCTTTGTACCGTTCGCCAGCCCCACGCGGGAAGGCGATGATGGGGGTGGTGGGGTGTTTGTCTTTCAATGCGGCGGTGATCCGCGCCATTGGTTTGATGGAATAATCCATAAAATCGTCGCCTTGTAGCGATCCAGCCCAACTATCGAACAGCTTAACCACCTCGGCACCCGCTTCGATTTGTTTGGAAAGGTAGTGAATTGTCGCCTCGGTGATACGGTCCATCAAGGCGTCAAACACAGCACGGTTTTCAGTTTTGAGCTTATGCGCTGGCCCTTGGTCCGGCGTGCCTTGGCCTGCGATCATATACGTCGCAACGGTCCAAGGGGCACCCGCAAAACCGATCAATGTCGTTTCGGCTGGCAGTTCGGCAGACAGCAGTTTGACGGTTTCATAGATAGGATTGAGATGGTCATGAATGGCATCGGCTGGGATCAGTTTGTCCAACTCGGCCTGTGTGGTGATGGTCGATAGGCGCGGTCCTTCGCCAGTTGCAAACCACAGATCAGCGCCCAAGGCTTGGGGCACCAGCAAAATGTCGGCAAAAAGGATCGCGGCATCAAACCCGTAGCGGCGGATGGGTTGCAGGGTGACTTCGGCAGCCAGTTCTGGATTGTAGCATAGTTTCAGAAAATCACCGGCCTGCGCACGGGTGGCGCGGTATTCTGGCAAATAGCGGCCAGCCTGCCGCATCATCCAGATGGGGGGTGTGGGCAGGGTTTCTCCGGCAAGGGCGCGGAGGACGGTTTTCTGGGGGCTCATATGCTGTCTCAATCTTTGGAATAGGTCGCGGCTATCATGCAGGAAAGGGCAGGGGAGATACAAGAGTTGTCAGGGCGGGAATGCCCCGCTAGAGAATAGCCATGACATTGAATTTGCCCACCCCCGCTCAACCGCTGAAAATCGGCACCCGTGGATCGCTTTTGGCTTTGGCTCAGGCGCATGAAACCCGCGAACGGCTGGCCACAGCCTTTGATCTCCCGTTTGAGGCGTTCACGATTGTTGTGATCAAAACCACGGGTGATAAAATTATCGACCGTCCGCTGAAAGAAATTGGCGGCAAGGGCCTGTTCACGCGTGAGATCGAGGCGGATTTACTGTCTGGTGACATCGACATCGCCGTGCATTCCATGAAGGACATGCCAACGCTTCAGCCCGAAGGGCTGATCCTTGATACCTATTTGCCGCGCGAAGATGTGCGTGATGCGTTTATCTCCCCGACGTCGCGCAGCTTGGCGGATTTGCCTGCGGGGACAGTGGTCGGCACGTCCAGCCTGCGCCGCCGTGCGCAGTTGATGCTGAAACGCCCTGATTTGGAAGTGGTCGAGTTTCGCGGCAACTTGCAAACGCGGTTGATGAAACTGGAACAAGGTGTCGCTGCGGCGACATTCCTTGCGATGGCGGGATTAAACCGTCTTGGAATGGCCGAAGTCCCTGCCACGGCGATTGAAACAGATGTGATGCTGCCTGCGGTTGCCCAAGGCGCAATTGGCATTGAGCGCCGTGTAGAGGATAGCAACGTCGCGAATATGCTGGCAGCGATCCATGACACACCAACGGGCCAACGCCTCGCGGCTGAGCGGTCATTCTTGCTGGAGCTTGATGGCTCGTGCGAGACACCCATTGCGGGGCTGGCTGAACTGGACGGCGGCACGCTTTATCTGCGCGGCGAAGTGTTGCGGCTTGATGGATCAGAAGCCATCAATGATGCAATCACCTGCCCGATTGAAGATGGTGTCAAAGCGGGTAAAGAGATGGCGCAAAAGCTACTCTCCCAAGCAGGCAAAGATTTCTTTGACTGGCGTTAGTCTGGGCGGCGGTACAAGTCGGTTGGCATAGGTTGCAAACTGTTTAAATTATGAGATGGCTGTGGGCCATATGTGGCAGCCCAGCTGGAAGGTGAGTTAATAGATGCCCCATGAACTGGCCCCTGCGGCATACTATCTGACCACCAAAGAGGTGGCCGAACTGTTACGCGTGAAGGAACGCAAGGTGTATGACCTTGCAGCAGCAGGTAAAATTCCGCACCGGCGCATCACTGGAAAACTACTTTTCCCCGAAGTGGAACTGCGCAATTGGATTGAGGCTGATCGTTCGCCTGTCGCGACAAGGCGTCCTTCTGTTTTGACGGGATCACACGATCCGTTGCTGGATTGGGCGGTACGTGAAAGCGGGTCAGGTCTGGCGACTTTGTTCAACGGAAGCGGAGACGGGCTGGCAGGTTTTGAAAGAGGGCGGGCGGCGCTGGCTGGTGTGCACATCCCCGAAGCAACAGGTTGGAATATCGAAACAACAGCTGCGCGTGGGCTGAAAAATGCGGTACTTATCGGATGGGCACAGCGTGCGCGCGGGCTTGTTGTGGCGAAAGACATGCAGGATTCAATTACCCAGTTCAACGATCTCAAAGGCAAACGCGTTGTTCAGCGTCAGCCCGGCGCGGGCGGCGCCATTTTCTTTGATTGGATGATGCGACGCGAAAGCTTGGATGCGTCTGATCTCATCGCGGTTGATGGCATTGCCCATACGGAATTTGATGCGGCGGCGGTTGTCGCGGCAGGGCAGGCGGATGCTGCGATTGGTATAGAAACCATGGCCAGACAGTTTGATCTGGGCTTTGTCCCCTTAGCGTGGGAGCATTTTGATCTGATTATAGACCGACACGCCTATTTCACCAAGCCTGTGCAGAAATTGCTGGCCTTTTCACGCAGCACTGCATGCCATGATAAGGCTGCGTCGATGGGTGGATATGATTTGGCGCAAATGGGTCAAGTACGCTGGTTGTCGGATTGATAAACCTAGCTTAACCCAAGTGAAAAGACGCGTCAGTTAAGACGCGCCTTTTGTTGATTTTACTTCGCGTTGGGGAAGAACAGCTGCTGGCCGTCGATCTTATAATCGGCGATCACGGCTTGGCCTGCTTCGGACAGAACCCAATCGATGAATTTCTGGCCTTGTTCGGCTTTCACATTGCTGTGCTTTTCAGGATTCACAAGGATGATGCCGTATTGGTTGAACATCTTGGCATCGCCTTCAACTGCGATCTGGTAATCGCCTTTGTTGCCAAAGCTGATCCATGTTGCGCGGTCAGTCATGATATAAGCGTCCATACCTGTCCCTGTATTCAGGGTCCCGCCCATGCCCGATCCGGTTTCACGGTACCAACCACCAGAGGCCGCAGCAACATCAACGCCAGCGTCTTTCCACAAGCGCAGTTCGGCTTTGTGGGTGCCACTGTCATCGCCACGCGAAGCAAATGCCGCTCCCGCGTCTGAGATTTTCACCATCGCGGCTGCCACATCGGACATGCCAGCAACGCCAGCGGGATCAGAGGGCGGGCCAACGATGACAAAATCGTTATACATCACATCGCTGCGCTCAACCCCGTCACCATCGGCGACAAACTGCTCTTCCGAGGCTTTGGCGTGCACGAATAAAACATCACCATCGCCGTTTGCAGCATTTTTGATGGCTTGGCCGGTGCCAACGGCAACAACACGGACTTCGATGCCTGTTTCTTTCTGAAACATCGGCAGCATGTAATCAAACAAACCCGAGTTTTGGGTCGAGGTGGTAGATTGCACGATGATGAAATCATCTTGTGCGGCGGCAGGCCCAGCGACACCAAGGGCAAAAAGGCCCGCAGTTGCCAGGGCGATGAAATTACGTCTGAACATGATGGTACTCCATTTAGATGGTTTCAGATTTCGGATTGTCGGGAACAAAAATGCGCCCTCCCAGCCACGCTTGGGCGGCTTCGGATTGGGGCGCTTCTAATATACGGGTTACGGGGCCAGCTTCGGCGATTTGTCCGTTGTGCAAAAACAACAGATCATCGCCCAGCCTGCGGGCTTGGCCCGCATCATGGGTGACCAGAACAATCGTGGTGCCATTTTCGCGCGCCGTTTCAATCAGCCGCTCAATCGCAAGGCTGGAGGCGGGGTCAAGGCTGGCTGTGGGTTCATCAAGGAACAGCAAGGCGGGCGTACTGATCAAGGCGCGTGCCATGGCAAGGCGCTGCTGCTCGCCGCCTGATAGAACGCGGGCGGGTTTGTCTTTGAGGTTTTCCAGTTTTGCCAGCGCAAGGGCCTCTGCCTCGCGGGTTTTCCGCTCTGCCCCATGCACGCCGCGCACCTTGAGGGCAAAGCGCAGATTGGCCGCAACTGAACGGCGCAGCATCACAGGGCGTTGAAATACCATCGCCTGTTGCAGGCGGGCGACATGATCCAGCGACCCTCCGCGCCAGTTTATGGTTCCTGCGCTGGGGGTGATAAGTCCGTGCAGCAGCCGCAGAAGTAGGCTTTTGCCGCTGCCATTAGCCCCCATGATGACTGTGCAGCGCCCTGTGGCCACCTCCAGATTGACACTATCAATCAGGCGCTGGCCGCGAGCGTCAAAGCATAGCCCTTGCGCTGAAAGCAAGGTTTCGCGCGCCGCTGGCTTGTGGTTCGTGATGTCGATGAGTGCCTCAGACATAGGCCGCCCTTGCTGCCGTGCCGCGAATGGCCATCAGTAGGATGTTCACAACCACCGCGATCAGTAGCAAGATTAACCCCAGCGCAAGAGCAAGCTGCAGGTTCCCTTTGGAGGTTTCCAGCGCAATTGTCGTCGTCATGACGCGGGTGACGTGATTGATATTGCCCCCCACGATAATCACCGCACCGACTTCGGCCACCGCACGCCCGAACCCCGCCAATGCGACGGTCAGCAAGCTATAGCGCGCATCCCAGAGAAGCGCGAAGATGCGTTCAATCGGCCGCACACCCAGCGAGGCGAATTGTTCGCTATATTCCAGATTTAAGTCTTCGATGACTTGCCGTGTCAGCGCGGCGACGATGGGGGTGACCAGAATGGTTTGCGCGATGATCATCGCCGTAGGGGTATAGAGCAGGCCCAGTACACCCATCGGCCCCGAAGCAGAAAGCATCAGATAAACCAGCAGACCTACCACCACAGGCGGCAGACCCATCAACGTGTTCATTACAACAACCACGCCCGTGCGCATAGGGAAACGAAACGCCCCGACAATGGCCCCCAGCGGTAGACCGATCACGCAGGCCAGTAGCACGGCACACAGAGTTACTCGCAAGGACAACATGATGATTTCGATGACGTCGGAATCCCACGATAGGATAAGCTCTATCGCTTCCATTAGAATTCCCGAAAAGCTGTCCATCTATGCAAAATCTCCCAAGCTTCGGGAAATTTCGCATACTCACGCGGTGGAATCCATATGAATTGGCTGGAAAGCTGAAAATAGTTTTGATTTTTTACGCTGTTAGCAGGGGATGAGGGCCGTAAACGAGATACGGAATAGAGTGGCGTACCCCGTCAAATAGAAACGCAAGCAACAGCTGCCACGCGTAATTGATTCTTCGGCCAACAGCGCGTTGGGCCGTGGTATGCCCGCATCAGTGATGTGACGAAAGTTTCAGTGCTGATGTGGGTCTTCGATGTCGCCATGAATGGCGAATTGCTCAAGCCCTGCGGCCTGCGCTTCGATCGTGCGGTAAGTTTCACGCACACCCACATCAGACAATTCACGCGCTACGGTCAGCAGCGTGTTTGCATCATGTTCATCGCAAAGGTCAGCCATCTGCGACAGTTCCTCCTGCGCCACGTTGCGGGCAGCCTCCAGCGAAGGCGCGCCATAAATGTCGACGAAATGCTGCGCCAGCAGATCGGCTAGGGCATCCATCTCGGATTGCTCGATCTGGGTAACGGCCACAAAGGTCACGCGGCCAAATGTCTCGCAGCCCATCCAGCCGTTTGAAAAGGCTTGCCGCGCCTTGCCGCTCAGGTCTGCTTCGGACCAGTTAGAAAACTCGAACCCGCCAGAAATGCACCATTCCCCTGTACGCGCGGGATTGTGGAAGACGCGGGTGTCGCTTTCATCGAAATGGATCGCACGGGCAAGTTTCATGAGGGCTCCGTCAATAGGGCGGTCAGGGGGATCAGGCGGGTTTCGGTAGGGGTTTTCAACAGCAGTCCAAGGCTTTCATCAAGGCCGATAAAAATGCCAGTTTGGCCTGCAACAGTGATTTCTGCGTCCAGACCATGGGCCAGCCCGCTCCAGTTACGGTGCAGGCGGGCAGGACCATCATCGACCCAGCTGTTCAGCTCAACCAAACTATGGCGTACCCATGCTTCCAACAGCAAAACGGGATCAACCTCGCCGCAGCCTTCGGCATAAAGCGCGGTATCATCTGGCGTCAGACCCGTGTCATCCGAAGGGGGCCACAGATCCAGTGTCAGCCCGATCACGAGCCAGTCAGGGATTGTGTCGGGGTCTTGCTCCGAGGCCGCGATTTGCAATGCGCCGCAATGACCGCCATTCAGATAAAGGCGACCGCCCCAACCCAGATGCACACCCACTTCCGGCGGTGCCAAGGCACCTAAAGCGTTCTGGAAACCGACACCGCAGAGCGGCAACATAGATGCTGCATCGCGCAGGGGGACTTCGGGCGCAAAAACAATCGCGGCCCGCAACTGGGCATGGGTGATGTCATAGACAACCAGCCCCGCGTCGCACACCGCCTGCGCCTGCGCACAGGCCAGCGCAAAAGGGTCAGACCCGTTTGCTGAAAGGCTGGTAAACAGCGGAGGAAATGACGGCTGCGTCATGCGTGACCAAGGGCAATCAGTTGCTGTGCTATGGCACGAAAGCTGGCGGCTTGTGGACTGTCGGGCTTGGACACCACAATCGGCGCCCCACCGTCAGCGGCCACGCGAATATCAAGATGAAGCGGGACTTCGGCCAGCAACGGGACACCCAGTTTTGCGGCTTCGGCGGCGACACCGCCATGACCGAACATATGTTCTTCATGGCCACAGTTTGAGCAAATATGCGTGGACATGTTTTCGATCATGCCAATGATCGGCGTGCCAAGTTGGTTGAACATGTCGATCCCCTTGCGGGCATCCAGCAGCGCGATGTCTTGCGGGGTAGAGACGATAATCGCCCCGTCCAGATGCGCCTTCTGGGCCAATGTCATTTGCACGTCACCCGTGCCCGGTGGCAAATCAACAATCAACACATCCAGCGCGCCCCATTGGACTTGGGTCAGCATCTGTTGCAACGCGCCCATCAACATGGGCCCGCGCCAGACAACCGCCTGATCATCATTCGCCATCAGGCCCAGCGACATCATCGTGACGCCAAAATTCCGCATCGGCAGGATCGTCTTGCCGTCGGGCGAAGAAGGTCGCCCTGACACCCCCAGCATACGTGGTTGTGACGGGCCATAGACATCCGCATCCAACAGGCCCACGCGTTTGCCCTCGGCGGCCAGCGCACAGGCAAGGTTTGCGGAAATCGTGGATTTCCCCACACCGCCTTTGCCAGAGGCAACAGCGATGATGTGCTCAATTCCCGGGATTTTCTGCGGTCCTTTAGGCTCGGAGGGGCGTTTGAGGTTCAGATCAGGCGCGGGGGCGGGTGCGCTATGGGCGGTCATCACCACCGATAGTTTTTCGACACCATCAAGCGCGTTGATCTTGGCTTCAATCTCGTCTTTGAGCTTGCCATAGGCCGCCGCATGGCTGCCGCTAACTTCCAGCACAAAGCGCACTGCGCCCTCCTGAACAGTCAGCGCTTTGACCAGACCGGCATCCACCACGGATGTGCCGCTGATTGGATCAGTCAGGGTTTTCAGAACGGCCAATACGTCTTCGCGGGCAAGCGTCATGTTCAGATCAACCTTTAATCGTGCCGGTTACAACGTGCTCTAGATCCACGCCGTCAATTGTCAAAACCATACGCGCCTCAAAGGGCTGGCCTTCGGTGCCTTCAGCCTTGCGAAAGGCTTCTTCAATCGCTTGTTGTGAGGTCACGCCGACCTGTTTCAGGAACTTGCGCATCGACATGTTGAGTTCATCGCTCATTTTATCATCCTTTCGAAGGGGGGTGTTAGTGGTCTTTTCGCTTTGAGAAATAGTCATCAGAGGTGCGCACCGCAGGGCGTTTGGCGCCTGTGAACGGATTGTTCTCATTGTGGAACTGGGCCTGTACGCGGCAGTTGTCGCACATCTGGATCATGCGTGCGGTGGCAGGATTGGCGAACATTGTATGATTGCCCGCCAGCTTCGCCATGATTTTTTCGACTGTGGATTTTACGCCAAACAGACTGCCGCATTCGACGCAGGCAAAGGGTTCTTCTTCGTTCAGAACCACTTGGGAGAGGGCCGCATCGGTCAGGTTAAGCTGCGGTTGCAAGGTGATTGCCTGCTCGGGGCAGATATTGCTGCACAAGCCGCATTGTAGGCAAGCGTCTTCTTGGAAGCGCAGTTGCGGCATGTCGGGGTTGTCCACCAACGCCCCTGACGGGCAGAGCGATACACAGGCCAGACACAAAGTGCAGGCATTGGTGTCCACCAAAACGGCCCCATATGGTGCGGCGTCGGGTAGGGGGGCAATATCAGTGTCGGGCATCATGGCTTTGGCCGCAAGACGGGTGATCTGGCGGCGCGACCCCATGGGGAGGATCGGGTTTTGCACAGCCATAGGTGTGATTTCACGGTCAAAAAGGTGATCGCACAGCGCATCCGGGTCGGCGAAATCCAACAGTCCAACAGCACCGCTACCCCCCATGGCCGCAGCCAGTTCAGTCTGTGATTGCAGCACATCGCGGTCGCTTTTGGGGCCTAGCAGGACGTCAACGGTAGCAAAGCCGCTGGCAAGCGCCGCCAGCATCTCCGCATGGCCAAACATCGCCAGCGCGTCGATCTCTAGCGGGATCACATGCGCAGGCAGGCCTTTGCCAAATCGGGCACCAAGGCGGATCATTTCGGCACCGTGGCTGTCGTGTACCAAAAGCGCACCATCCATGCCGCCCGCCTTGCGGTAGGCAGAGGCCAGCGCGCCAATGCGGCGGAAAATGTGATCCACGGGCGGTGCATCATAGCTGATGGCGCCTGACGGACAAACGGCTGAGCAGGCACCACAACCAGCGCAGATCAGCGGATCAATTGTCACATGTTCGCCCGCAGACAAGATCGCACCTGTCGGGCAAACGTTGAGGCAGTTTGAACAGGCAGGCTTCTCGGCGCGCGAATGGGCGCAAAGCGATGTTTCCAACCTGATGTGCAGCGGCTTTTCAAAAGTGCCTGTCATCTGGCTGGCGGTTAGAATGGCATCGGCGACCGCGGGCAGGCTGGCGGGATCGGCACGCAGATAGCCGTCGCGTTTTTCATGTGCTGGGAACAGCGGCAGGCCGCCGGATAGATCAAGGATCAGATCACATTCGGAGCGCGCGCCATCGCGCGCTTCGGTCAGCTGGGCTGCACCGCGCCCCGCTGGCAGGACCTGTTGGAATGCGTCAATGGCGATCTTGAATTGGCCCAATGACCCACGCGCGCTGTGCAAACGCCCAACACAGAGGTCATATCGGCTGGAGGGTATCAGATCGGCAGCCTCGAGGGTCAGAACAGTCACGGTTAGGATATCGGCCAGTTTATCTGCGGCGGCGCCAGCTACTTCGGCTGTGCCGATGATCAGGCAGATGCCCTCGGAGATAACATCCAGCGTTTTAGGTGCGGGCGTGGCCAAGGCAGCGTCCGCAATCAGGCTGGCCATTTTGGGGGTGGTATCGGCCGTGTCTTGCGTCCAGCCTGCACGGTCCCGAATATCAATAAAGTCGGGAATCTCGGCGCCAAGATCTTCGGCCAGATCGGTGAAACGCGGCGCTTCTTGCTGGCAGGCGATTGCAAGATTGCCTGCCTCTATGGCTTTGGCGGCCAGATCGGTTTGCGATTGGCATAAGGCTGTGTGCAAGCGAGAACAGGCAAAGCCCGTCGCGGCCTCTAGCGCAGGGGCGTCTATCGTCTGAGTGCCGAGGCAATCACATATCAGAAGTGTTTTGGTCATTCCGTCTCCTTGGTGCGCCCTAGGTAAGGCGGAACGTCAGCGGATGAAAGGTGATCCCGACAACTTCATGGGTCATGAGCGGCGGAATGGTTCAAATCAGTGTTACTGCATAACTAGCACCTTTAATTATTCTGTAAAATCGGTAAGATAGAACTCCAATTACACCGTCCCATGACGTGAAAACCAGCAGGTGCCAGTTTGTCGTTCGTTTTTCCCAATTCCCAAGCCATTCCCGTAGGGGTTGTGATTCGGAAATCACCGGGTGTCACCCGATGGGCTGAATGGGCATGGCGTGTGGTGGATGTGCTTGCGGGCGCGCCTGATGCGCAGTGGACTGTTTTACGTCAAGAGGGTGACGTGACAGACTACCACGCGGGAACCTTGCCGCTGGAGCTCTATGTCTCGGATACCGAAGCCTACGTGCATGAGCTGCAAACACGCGATCCTTCACTTTATATTGTGCTAAGCCCCGATGTATCTTCACGGGAATTCCCGTGGAAAGTGACACTGGTTACTGCGTCCCCTTATGAGGGGCAGGATTACTGCGATTCAGATGAGGTGATGGTAGAGCGGATTGCCATGCCAGAAGGTATGAAGGCGTGGATCGGTGATTATATATCTCGCCATCATGAGGAAGAGGCGTTTGTGAAGCGCAAACGCAAAAACATGCGCGTGGACGATGTGGAAGACGGCATCGGTGATCCGCGCATTTCGCAGACGAGTGACGTCTACCGTTCGCCGCGCCGCAACAAAGAGGTGCTGAAGTGACGCGAGGGACCTCATTCTGGGACCGTCGCCGCGCTGCTGTTCAGGCCGAAGCGCAAAGCGATGCCGCCGCCCTTCAGGAAGCGGCAGAGGCGGAAGAACAGCAAGCGCTGGCTGAAAGGCCTGATGCAGAAGTGTTGGAGGAATTGGGCTTGCCTGATCCCGACACGATGAAGCAGGGCGATGACTTTACGGCCTTCATGACCAAAGCCGTGCCAGAGCATCTGCGCAAACGTGCCCTGCGCAAGCTGTGGCGCAGCAATCCTGTGCTGGCCTGTGTGGACGGTTTGAATGATTATGACGATGACTATCTGACGGGTAGTTTTGGCAATGCGCCGATCCAGACAAGTTACCGCGTGGGCGAGGGGCTGTTGGCCCATGTGCTAGAGGTTGCACGGCAAGCCGAAGCAGACGCGGAAGACGCGATGCCGCTCGACAAAATGGAAAAATTGTCTGAGACTGAAGAAAGCGTCGAAGAGGCGGCGCAAGCCGAAGAGCCTGTCATCGCGCCTGATATCGCAGCGGAGCAGGTGGAAGACGACGACCTTCCGCGACCACGCAGAATGACATTTCATTTCGATGGGAATACCGCATGACAAATGCACAAATGACAATCCAGATCGATGAAGAAGATCGCCTGCGCGCGGACCTGTATAATTATCTGGGTGTGATGTTGGCAGGCCCGCCTGACGAGTTGTTGCTGGCGCAGACCGCTGGTCTCAGTGGTGATGATACGCCATTGGGGAAGGCGATTGGTGGATTGGCGCGGGTCGCAAAAGTGAGCAAGCCGAAACCTGTGCGCACCGAATATAACGCGTTGTTTATCGGTCTCGGGCGGGGGGAATTACTGCCTTATGCCAGCTACTATATGACGGGTTTTTTGAACGAGAAGCCGCTTGCTAATCTGCGCGCAGATATGGCTGCGCTGCGGATTACGCGGTCGGAAACAGTGTTTGAGCCAGAAGATAATATCGCGTCTTTGATGGAGATGATGGGTGGCATGATTGTTGGCCGTTTCGGGGGCGCCGTGCCACTGGAGCGTCAGAAAGAGTTTTTCAACAAACACATCGCCCCATGGGCCACGCATTTCTTTACAGATCTGCAAGGGGCCAAAGCATCGGTGCTGTATGCGTCATTGGGGGCTGTCGGGGCAGAGTTCCTGAATATCGAGCAAGAAGCATTTCGTATGATGACAGCATAAATTACTGTATGTTAATCGGTGACTTATACCGCTATAGAAACTGAACTGAACGCAGACGGAGCATTCAAATGGCAGATACAAAAGACGGCACAACCCGCCGCAGTTTCCTGAAGATCGCTAGCACGGCAGTGCCTGGTGTTGTTGCGGTTGCTTCTGGCAGCACGGCAGCACAAGCCGCACCCGCGCAGGTTGATCTGACATCCCAAGTGATGCAGGACACAGAACACACACGAACCTACCTTGAAAGCACACGCTTCTAAGGCTGCATTACCTTCCCAACTTTGGGGAGGGCGACACACAGGTTACCACCAAGACTGCGGCAGCGCAGAAGTAGGGAGAGATACCATGCTGAAGAAAAAAACAAATGGCACCGCACGCCGTCCGGCAAGAGCATCGGCAGGGCAGGGTGCATCCGGCACCGTTGATCGCCGTACATTTCTGCGCGGGTCGGGCTTGGCTATCGGCGGATTAGCCGCTGTTGCTGCAACGGGCGGCACGGTATCCCAAGCCACCGCACAGACGGCTGCGGCCCGCGCTGTCGAGATCAAGAAAACAATTTGTACGCATTGTTCGGTTGGCTGTACGGTGATTGCCGAGGTCGACAATGGCGTCTGGACAGGGCAGGAACCCGGCTTTGACAGCCCGTTTAACCTTGGCTCGCATTGTGCCAAAGGTGCATCGGTGCGTGAACATGCACATGGTGAACGCCGCCTGAAATACCCGATGAAAAAAGAAAACGGTGAATGGGTCCGCCTAAGCTGGGAGCAAGCCATCAACGAAATCGGCGATGGCATGATGAAAATCCGTGAAGAAAGCGGACCGGATTCGGTTTATTGGCTGGGCTCGGCCAAACACTCGAACGAACAAGCGTACTTGTTCCGCAAATTCGCCGCTTATTGGGGGACAAATAACGTCGACCACCAAGCGCGTATTTGCCACTCAACCACGGTTGCGGGTGTGGCAAACACATGGGGCTACGGCGCCATGACAAACAGCTACAACGACATCCACAACTCCAAGGCAATCTTTCTGATCGGTGCAAACCCTGCCGAGGCGCATCCGGTGTCCTTGCTGCATTTGCTGAAAGCCAAAGAACAAAACAACGCGCCGATGATCGTTTGCGATCCGCGTTTTACCCGCACGGCCGCCCACGCGGATGAATATGTGCGCTTTCGCCCGGGTTCGGACGTGGCGCTTGTTTGGGGTATCTTGTGGCATATCTTCCAGAACAAATGGGAAGATGCCGAATTTATCCGCACCCGTGTTTGGGGCATGGATCAAATCCGTGAAGAAGTTGCACAATGGACTCCCGAAGAGGTTGAGCGCGTCACCGGCGCCCCCGGTGAGCAGCTAGAGCGGGTTGCACGCACGTTGGCAAACAACCGTCCCGGCACCGTAATCTGGTGTATGGGTGGTACGCAGCACAGCAACGGTAACAACAACACCCGTGCGTATTGCATCTTGCAGCTTGCTCTTGGAAACATGGGCGTTGCAGGCGGCGGCACAAACATCTTCCGTGGTCACGACAACGTGCAAGGCGCAACCGATCTGGGCGTTTTGGCCGATACACTGCCCGGCTACTATGGCCTGACAGATGGCGCATGGGCCCATTGGGCACGTGTCTGGGGCGAAGACATGGATTACCTCAAGGGCCGTTTCTCGGACGCCACTGTTGGGGATACCAAAATGATGAACCTGACAGGTATTCCTGTCAGCCGCTGGATTGACGGCGTGTTGGAAGAAAAAGCCAACCTCGATCAACCTGATAACACCCGCTGTATGGTTTTATGGGGCCACGCGCCCAACTCGCAAACCCGCATGAAAGAAATGAAAACCGCGATGGAGCGGTTGGATATGCTGGTTGTGGTTGATCCTTTCCCGACAGTATCAGCTGTTATGCAAGACCGCGAAGATGGTGTGTATTTGTTGCCTGCGTGTACTCAGTTTGAGAACCGTGGTTCGGTCACTGCCTCCAACCGCTCGCTGCAATGGCGTGAACAGGTGGTTCAGCCTTTGTTTGAATCTTTGCCCGATCACACGATCATGGCGAAGCTTGCCGAAAAATTCGGGTTCCATGACCGGATGTTCCGCAACATCGCGATTGACGAAGATGGCGCGCCGAATGTCGAAGACACAACCCGTGAATTCAACAAAGGCATGTGGACAATCGGCTATACTGGCCAAAGCCCCGAGCGCATGAAAACGCACATGGCAAACCAGCACACCTTTGACCGCACAACCTTGCGCGCCATTGGCGGACCAGCGGATGGTGATTTTTACGGCATGCCGTGGCCGTGCTGGGGCACCGCCGAGATGAAACACCCCGGCACTGCGCTGCTCTATGACATGTCCATTCCTGTGGCCGA
Organism: Sulfitobacter undariae; assembly: GCF_014196805.1. Taxonomy (GTDB): domain Bacteria; phylum Pseudomonadota; class Alphaproteobacteria; order Rhodobacterales; family Rhodobacteraceae; genus Sulfitobacter; species Sulfitobacter undariae. The sequence goes on from NZ_JACIEI010000009.1 coordinate 35,497, forward strand.
AGGCGGCCTTACTTTCCGCGCGCGCTTCGGTGTGGAGCGTAACGGCGAGAGCATTCTGGCTGATGGTGTGTATTCCAAAGGCTCCGAGATCAAAGATGGTTACCCCGAATTCACCGTTCAGATGTTGCGTGATCTGGGCTGGGAAAGTGATCTGACCGCTGAAGAACGCGCAAGCATCAACAGCGTGGCAGGCTTCCCCGAAGGCGCTCCATTGACCACGGCGCCAGCAGAAGATGGCGGCGCAAATGCAAATGAAGAAGTCGGTGAAACATCCCAGCAGGGTGACATCCCATCCGACTTCGAAGTCGCAACTGGCGGCGTGAACTGGAAAACCGACCTGTCTGGCGGCATTCAGCGTGTTGCGATTGCACATGGCTGTGCACCTTTCGGCAACGCCAAAGCACGCGCCGTGGTCTGGACCTTCCCTGATCCAGTGCCTGTGCACCGCGAACCGCTGTATTCCAACCGCCGCGATCTGGTGGCTGATTATCCAACCTATGAGGATAAGAAATTCTGGCGCGTGCCCACGATGTACAGCTCGATCCAGCAAAAAGACTTCTCCAACGATTACCCGATCATTCTGACATCGGGCCGCTTGGTTGAGTATGAAGGCGGCGGCGATGAAACCCGCTCCAACCCATGGTTGGCCGAGCTTCAGCAAGACATGTTTGTTGAAATCAACACACGTGACGCCAACAACCTTGGTGTGCGTGACGGCGAACAGGTCTGGGTCGAGGGCCCAGAGGGCGGTAAGGTCAAAGTGATGGCGCTGGTGACAGAACGTGTTGGCACAGGCGTGGCGTTTATGCCGTTCCACTTTGGGGGCCAGTTTGAAGGCAGAGACTTGCGGGAGAATTACCCCGAAGGTGCAGACCCTTATGTGTTGGGTGAATCCACAAACATCGCACAGACCTACGGATATGACAGCGTAACCCAGATGCAAGAGACCAAAGCGACTCTTTGCAAAATCTGGTCGGCTTAAGAGGAGATAGATCATGGCAAGAGCAAAGTTTCTCTGCGACGCTGAACGCTGCATCGAATGCAACGCCTGTGTAACAGCCTGTAAAAACGAACACGAAGTCCCTTGGGGCATCAACCGCCGCAAGGTTGTGACCATTAATGACGGTAAACCGGGTGAACGCTCGATCTCGGTTGCTTGTATGCATTGCTCTGACGCGCCTTGTATGGCGGTTTGTCCTGTCGATTGCTTCTATCAAACCGAAGACGGCATTGTTCTGCACTCCAAAGATCTGTGCATCGGTTGTGGCTATTGCTTCTACGCGTGCCCGTTCGGTGCGCCGCAGTATCCACAAGCGGGCAACTTTGGCTCACGCGGTAAAATGGACAAATGTACCTTCTGTGCAGGTGGCCCAGAAGAAAACCACTCGGCCGCTGAATTTGCGAAATATGGCCGCAACCGCATTGCAGAAGGTAAATTGCCCCTCTGCGCCGAGATGTGTTCGACCAAAGCGCTATTGGCAGGGGACGGGGATACCGTGTCCGAAATTTACCGCGAGCGGATCGTTGCCCGTGGCTTTGGTGCTGGCGCATGGGGCTGGGGTACAGCCTACGATCAAAAAGGCCAGTAACGGCCCGCCTTGCGCGATTGTTCAAATGGGCGGCCAAATTATTGGCCGCCTTTCCCTACAATATATCTAAACTAACTAAAGGATCGCTCTGATGCTCCGTTTATTGGCCGTTTTTGCGCTTGTTATTGGCATGATGGCCCCTGCTTATGCGCAAGATGACAACGGTATTTCACGGGCGCAAACCGGTGGAGCACAGACGCTGGATGACATCCTGAAACGTCAGGACAATCAACGTGTTGACGATGAATTTCGCCGTAATGCCACAGGTGATCCAGATGCCGGTGCGCCGACTGACGCGCCGCTGGGAACACGGGGTGGTCAATCTGATGCTGAAATGTGGCGCGGGGTGCGGTTTGACAGCGCCGATATTCGGTCCCAGCAACGGGGCCCTGCTGCAACGACACTCATCCAAGACGGTGGCATGTGGTGGCTCAAGTTTCGCGAAGGTCCGCTTCTGATTTACGGGGCGGCCTTGCTGGGCGGTACTTTACTGCTGCTGGCCATATTCTATGCGTTTCGTGGCCGTATTGAAATTGAGGGCGAAAAGACGGGTCGTACCTTCACCCGGTTCAGTGATATTGAACGATTTGGCCACTGGTTGCTGGCGGGTTCTTTTCTGGTGCTTGGCATTACAGGGCTGATTTCTCTGTTTGGCCGCAAGGTATTGATCCCTGTGTTCGGACATGATGCGTTTTCGGCGCTGGCCGTTGTCACCAAATGGATTCACAACAACATCTCGTGGGCTTTTATGCTGGCGCTGATTATCGTGTTTGTCTTCTGGGTTATTCACAACATTCCCAACCGCAAAGATCTGGTTTGGCTCATGCGCGGTGGCGGTATCTTTGGCGGGGGGCATCCACCTGCGACCAAATTCAATGCGGGCCAAAAGATCGTGTTTTGGGCAGTGATTGTACTGGGTACATCTATCTCAGTGTCGGGCCTGTCTTTGTTGTTCCCGTTTGAGTTCAATATCTTTGGCCACACCTTCGCCACGCTAAACGATTTTGGCGTGATGGGTTGGGTTGGGCTTGATCCGTTGCCCTATCCATTGGCCCCACAAGAAGAGATGCAGTTTGCGCAGCTTTGGCATGCTGTCATCAGTTTGGTTCTGACGGCAATCATCTTTGCCCATATCTATCTCGGCACTGTCGGGATGGAAGGCGCATTTGATGCGATGGGTACAGGTGAAGTAGAAGAAACATGGGCGCGTGAACACCATAGCCTTTGGGTTGAAGAAATCGAAAACGCCAAAGCCAAACAACAAAGCAAGGAGACGTAAGATGAAAGCGTTTTTATGTGCGATGGTTGGTTTGGTTGTGATTACAGTCGGGGCCAACTTGGTCCTAGATCAACTGCCGTTTTCTTCTGCGGACGTTTCAGAATCCAAAGCCAACGTCAGGCTCGACGATTAAGATATACAATCACGGCTACAAAGATATTCATGCCGGGCAGGTAATGGCCCAGCATGAATTCCTGGATTGCTAAGCCTTGATACAAGCGACCTTGTGTTGATCAGTCACAGCATTAAGCTGTGGCTGATCAACACGGCAGGCATCTTCCACAAATGGGCAGCGCGATGCAAAGCGGCACCCTTCCGGCGGGTTCAAGGGATCGGGCGGATCACCAGGGATCAGCAGACGGTCTACGTTGCGCGATTGGTCAACTGATGGCACAGCCGAGAGCAGCGCTTTGGTGTAGGGATGGCGTGGGTCATTGAAGAGCGACAGGCGGTCTGCGTATTCAACAATCTTACCCATATACATAACTGCGATGTGATCGCTCATATGTTGCACCACACCTAAATCATGGCTGATGAACAAGTAAGTCAGGCCCAAATCCCTTTGCAAACGTCGTAAAAGATTCAAAATTTGCGCTTGAACAGCCACGTCCAACGCGCTGACGGCTTCGTCGCAGATGATCAATTCAGGGTTGGTCGCCAAGGCGCGGGCGATGCCGATGCGCTGGCGCTGGCCGCCTGAAAATTGATGCGGGAACAGTTTCATCTGTTCCGGGCGCAGGCCGACTTGTTCAAATAGTTCGGCCACCCGTCCTGCGCGTTCCGCGACAGGTAAGGTCCCGATACTGTCCATTGGTTCGCGCACGATGGCTTCGGCCCGCAGGCGCGGATTGAGGGAGGAGTAAGGGTCTTGGAAGATCACTTGAACTTTGGCGCGCGCCTTGCGCAGGTCTTCGGCCTCCAAGGCGAGAAAGTCTTCACCTGCCAGATCAACTTTACCGCCTGAATTTGGCACTAGGCGGGCCACACCTAGGGCCGCTGTTGTTTTGCCAGAGCCACTTTCGCCAACGATAGACAGTGTTTCACCGCGGTTAACCTGAAACGACACATCGTCAACTGCGTAAAGCCAGCTTGTCTTGCCCCAGCCGCGTTTGATAGGGAAACGGATAGAGAGGTTTTCGACGTCTAAAAGTGCACTCATATCTGGTCAGCCTTCCAGCAAGCAGAATGTTGGTCGCCAAAGGCAACTTCAGGGGGGCGTTGGCTCCGGCATTTGTCATCGGCCAAGTCACACCGCGATGCAAAAAGGCAGGCATCCGTACCGAAACTGGCCAATGCAGGCACAATCCCCGGAACTTCGGTGAGGTCGGGGCGCTCTTCCGTTAACTCTGCCAATAAATGCGGCACGCAAGAGATCAAGCCCTTGGTATAGGGATGACGTGGGTGGTTGATAACAGGGGACACGGGACCATACTCGGCCTTGCGGCCTGCGTACATGACAACCATACGGTCGGCCATTTCGGCAACCGCGCCCATGTCATGGGTAATCAGGATCACCGCAGTGCCTGTGTCACGTCCCAGATCGCGCAGTAGATCGAAAATCTGGGCTTGCACGGTCACGTCCAAAGCTGTTGTCGGTTCATCCGCGATGAGGATTTTAGGCTCACATGCCAGTGCGATTGCAATCATCACACGTTGGCGTTGGCCCCCTGACATCTGATGGGGATAGGCGCTGACGCGGGATTTGGCGTTGGGAATACGCACCGCATCCAGCAATTCAATGGCACGCGCCCATGCATCGCGTTTGTTCATGCCTTTGTGACGGCGCAAAACCTCGGCGATTTGTTCGCCCACTGTATAAACGGGGTTCAGCGATGTCATCGGTTCTTGAAAGATCATCGATATTTCATTGCCGCGAATGGCACGCAATTCCGTGTCATTCATTTGCGCCATATCGCGCCCGTCAAAGAGGATACGGCCACTGGCAATAGAGCCTACTTTTTCAGGCAGCAGACCCATGATGGCCAGTGCGGTCATGGATTTGCCACAGCCGCTTTCGCCCACAAAGCTAAGGGTTTCGCCTGCGTTCAGCTCCAGTGACAAATCGTCGATCACAGGGGCTTGGCCGCTGCGCAAAGCCAACTCGATCCGCAGGTTTTCGATTTTCAATAAAGGTTCGGTCATCGCTGCCTCAGTTTCGGGTTAAGCGCATCATTCAGGCCGTCGCCGACCAGTGAGATCGCCATCACTGTGATAAAAATTGCCACGCCCGGCACGGTGACCGCAAAGCTGGCATCAAGGATGTATTCGCGGTTGCTGCCGATAATCTGGCCCCAGCTTGCGACATTGGGGTCGGTGAGGCCAAGGAAAGATAACCCCGCTTCGAACAAGATCGCAGAGCCGACCATGAGCGCGGCCTGTACAATGATCGGGGGCAGGGCGTTTGGCAAAATGACGCTAAAGATAAGTTTGTTGTTTTTCACGCCGCCTGCGCGTGCGGCTGTCACATATTCCAATTCGCGGATGCGCATAAATTCCGCACGGGTGATCCGCGCCACGGCTGGCCAACTGACCAATCCGATGGCTAGTGTAATCATTGGCAGCGAGGCGCCGAACAGCGAGACGATCACCATTGAGAACAGCAGTGTCGGCAAAACCTGAAAGAATTCCGTCAGGCGCATCAGCGCTTCTTCGACCCAGCCGCGATAGAATCCAGCCAGCGCGCCTACAGTAATGCCGATGATCACCGTTACAAAGGCAGCAGATACACCAACGGTCAGTGATACTTTGGCCCCATGGATCAATAAGGACAGCATATCGCGCCCTAGGTAATCGGTGCCAAAAAGATAGCCTTCCTCACCGGGGGGGCTTAGGGGCACCCAAACCATATCGAAGGGATCACCCGGATAGAGCATCGGGCCAATCAGTGCGATGATGATGATGGTCAATAGAATGACCAATCCGATCACTGCGGCATGGTTGCGGCGGAACATCTCGAAGGCCTCGGAAAACGGCGATCGGGCTTTTGCGGGGGTGTCGTCTATTTGTGTCATGCTATTTCCTTTCCGCGCGTTCACGCGTGGCCCCGCACACGTGGGTCTATCAAACGCATCACCAAATCAGTCACCAAGTTTCCGATGATCACAACCAGTGCAGAGAAAAACAGGATGCCCAGAATGGTAGGCGTGTCACGCGCCAGAATAGATGTCAGGGCTAGCTGCCCCAAACCGGGCCATGAGAAGACCGATTCAACCAAAACAGCACCAGAAATGACTGCGGAAAACTGTAAACCCGCCAGTGTGACAACAGGGGGGAGTGCGTTTTTAAGCGCATGTTTCAAAGTCACTTCACGGTTGCTCAGGCCTTTGGCCTTGGCGGTACGGATGTAGTCCGAGCCAAGCACCTCAAGCATCGCTGCGCGTGACAGTCGCGAATAAAGTGCAAGAAAGATAGAACTGAGGGTGAGCACAGGCAGCACCATGTGATGTGCAATATCCAGAGCTTTGACAAAGAACCCGCCTTGCACGGTAACGTCGCTCATCCCTGCGACCGGGAATAACGGGATTTTGAGTGAAAATCCGATGAGCAGCAAGATGCCTGTCCAGAACACAGGCGCAGCATAGCCGAAGAGTGCAAATATCGTGACGAAGTAATTGGCAATACCGTTGGGGTGACGGGCGGAGAAGACGCCTAGGAGAACACCGACGACAACAGCAAGCACTTGCGCGGTAATCGCCAGCAGCAAAGTCGCGGGGAGCCTCTCGAATATCAGCTCTGTCACAGGTGTGTTGTAGAAGTAGGAATAACCTAGATCAAAGCTCAGCACGCGACCGATATAGGCGAACAGCTGTACAAAAAATGGTTGATCCAGCCCATATTCGACACGGATTTGTGCCATAGTTTCGGCATCTGCACCGCCCATTGAGGCGGCGATTGTATCTGCTACGTCACCGGGTGCGAAATGCATCATGCTAAAGTTCAAGACAAGAACAGCGGTGAGGAGAATGGCTGCGTAGATCAGCCGTTTAAGGAGTGTCATTACGATGTGCATGGGGGCCTAACCTAGCAAAGGGTGTGTCTGTCCCGCGGCTGCGGAACAGACGGGAAAGATTACTCTTTGAGGTAAACGCGGTCATAGGGAGAGCCAGATGCCCAGATACCCAATGGCGGATTTCCGACCTTGCTGTTGTAAACCGTGTGATAGGGGCTGGTGTTGAGGAAGTAGTTAGGGATGTCTTCGGCAACAATCTCTTGGAACTCTGCATAAAGCGCTTTGCGCTTCTCGGGGTCGATTTCCTTACCCGCTTCGTTCAACAGTTCATCCACTCGCGGGTTTGAGTACTGTTGGGTGTTGGACCAGATCACACCTTTTTTGATGTTGTTCGAGTCATATGTACGGTGAACACCGATAACAGGATCACCCCAGTTAAAGACGCTATCCATGGTCATATCAAAGTTATAGTTGGATATTTTTTGTGCCCATGTTGGGAAGTCTACAAAGCTGTTTACGCTGACCTTGATACCAACCTTTGACAGCGATGCTTTGATGAACTCGGCCTGAGGTTTGGCGGCAACGCTGCCGTAATCAATGGTCAGGTCAAAACGAGTGCCATCGGCACCTTTGGCATAACCCGCTTCGTCTAACAAAGCGTTTGCTTTATCGAGGTCGATTTCATAGGCGTTCACACTGTCATCATAGAAGGGGGAGCCAGGGTGAATGCCGGTTTTTGCTTCGGTAGCGAGACCTTGGTACAGCGCCTTGAGGATAAAGTTTTTGTCTATGGCATAAGCAATTGCCTGACGTACGCGTTTGTCGGAAACGGGGCCTTCGCTACCCGTGTTGAAAGCCAACCATTCAAGCGCACCCACAGCGGCATATCCATCAGCTGTTACTGTCAGGTTCGGGTTCTTTTTCATCCGCTGAATGTTGCGCGTGGTCAGCTCAAAAGTGCTCATGTGCACTTCGCCATTTTCCAAGCTGATTGTGCGCGCAGATGCATCTTTGATGATCCGGTACACAACGCGGTCCAGATAAGGGCGGCCTTCCATGAAGAAGTCGTCATAACGCTCCAGAACGATGTTCTGGTCGCGATTGAATTCTACCAGTTTAAAGGGACCAGAGCCGACAACGTTTTCGCTGTTTTGCGGGTGTGTTTTGATGTCTTGGCCGTCGCCGTACACATGTTTGGGGATGATCGGCAGCAGGTGTGAGGACATCGCCAGCAGCAAGGCGGGGTGTGGTTGGCTCAGGTTGATCACAGCGGTGAGGGGATCGGGGGTATCAACGGATGTCACAGGTGCGAACATCGTTTTGAACGGGTGATTTTCCTGAACCGTCTTAATGGAGAAAGCGACATCTTCCGAGGTGATCGGCGCGCCGTCATGGAAAGTAGCACCCTCAACCAGCTTGAGCGTCATTGTAAGCCCGTTATTGGACCATTCCCAGCTTTTGGCGAGATAGGGCTGGGGTGTCCAATTCTCGTCATAGCGCAGCGGTGCCGCAAACAGCTGCGCACCCGGAGCGCCTGTGGCGATGCCGGATTGGACAGCAGGGTTCAGGTGGCGAGGTGTGTCATACAACGTATGGATCAACGTCCCGCCTCGAACAGGTTCTTCGGCTTGTGCGCTAAAGGCCATAATTGTGCTAACGGCTGTTGCTGCCAGCAAGGATTTAAAGTGTTTTGTCACGTGTCGTGCTCCCCATTTTTTGATTATTTCATAAATGCTAGCGTGATCTTCTTACCCACACAAAACAGTTTTTCTGTGTAGATTTAATGCATTCTATGTATTTATACGCAAGGGTCTGCATTAGTGGGCATCGCCGCTGCTATTTTAAGCGAATGGCCATTTTTTCAAACTCCCCATGTTTTCGTAACACCTCGCAATGTGCATGAAACTCGGCAACTGCGCGGGGCTGTCGCACCCGTGCTTGCATCACCAAGCCAAACGGACGAGCCTTAATTTCATCACTCAAAGGCACCGCACAAAACCCGCCACGTGCGTCAACGACAGCCAGCGGTTTTGCGTTCAAAATGGTAAAGCCTAAATTTGCGGCAACCATCGTGCGGATCATCGCAACCGAGGATGAACTGTGCACGACGTCTACGTCTAAACCTGCGGCTTTGAGCAATCCCGAATAATAGGCGTTGGTGCGGACCAGATTGAGTTCGATCATAGGCTTGCTGGATAGGTCTTCCAGACTAACGCTGGCTTGTGCGGCCAATGGGTCATCAGCGCATAAAAGCGCGAAATGGGGTAGCTCGACCAAAGGATGAAAAATTTGCCCGTCTTTGACAGCTTCACTGTAGGTAAAGGCGATATCGGCGCGGCCTTCCTCCAGATATCCGGTGACAGTATCCATATTTCCTTCAACCATCTCAAAGCGGATGCCCGGATGATCGCGCTGAAAACTCGCAATCGCACTTGGTAAAAATGTCACCGCAGCGGCTGCAAAACAGGCCAGCCTTATCACGCCCGTAGATGTTCCGCCGATGGCGCTCAACTCATTTTCGAAGGCCCGAAAGCTGCCTAGAAAATCTGTGATCAAGGTCATGCATTGCTGGCCTGCGGAAGTGATAATCAATCCCTTGGCTGGCACACGGGAGAACAGGTCAAACCCGGTCTCGGCTTCTAATGCATCTATGGCAGCAGTGATTGAGCTTTGGGAGATATTGCTAAGCGCAGCGGCGGCCGAGATCGACCCGGTGCGCCCTGCGGCCTCAACATAACGCAGTTGTTTGATTGTAAGGCTGCTCATCTGAATCCCCTATAGAATGTGGTTACTTGGATGATTAAAACCAGTTTGTGCGGGGAAGTAAATTTATTAGCGTCAAGCCAAGGATATATTCAGGAGCGACAGATGATCACCATATTCAAGGCCCGCAAGATCATTACGATGAACCCAGCGCATGCTCATACGACACATGTCGCTGTGCGCGATGGTCGAATTTTAGGCACAGGCTTGTTGGAGGATCTAGCGGGCTGGGGTGACTATACGCTGGATGAGCAGTTTGCCGATAAAGTGCTGATGCCGGGTTTGATCGAAGCACATAGCCATCTGATGGAAGGGTCCCTTTGGGCCTATACCTATGTCGGGTATTTTGACCGCATGTCCCCCGAAGGCGACATGCAAAAGGGCTGTAAGAATTTGGCGGATGTCTTGGCCAAGCTGAAAGAAGCCGAAGCCAAGATCGAAGACCCAGACGAAGCCATGCCTGCGTGGTCATTGGACCCCATTTATTTTGATAACGTGCGTGTCACGCGCCATGATCTGGATCAGGTGTCTTCGACCCGTCCCATCGGGATCATGCATGCTTCTGGCCATATTATGAATGTGAATAGCAAGGCACTTGAACTTGCGGGCCTGCTGCGCACGGGGGTGAACCATGACGGCGTGCCATTGGGCGCAGATGGCATGCCATTGGGAGAGCTGAAAGGCCCCGATGTGATGACACCCGTCTCTCCGCATGTGGGTTTTGATCGTGATATGCTGGCCTGTGACGAAACCGGCATGCAGCGGTTTGGTAAGCTTTGCGTGCGCGCAGGTGTAACGACGGCCACTGATTTGGCCTCAAAACTGCCTGACGAGGTCGTGAACCTATTCGCCGATGTGACAAGCCGCGCCAATTATCCGACGCGTATTGTGTCGTTGCGCTATCACCACGGGATCAGCCCCGAAGACCTGATCGCCCACGCAGAGGAATTGAAAACCAAAAGTACCGATATGTTGCGATTGGGTAAGATCAAAGTGGTTGTTGATGGCTCTATCCAAGGGTTTTCAGCGCGTCTGCGCGAGCCGGGGTATTTCAACGGTGCACCGAACGGGCTTTGGTATATCTCGCCTGAACATCTGGCCTATATCCTAGAGAATGCGCTGGCCAAAGGCATCCACGTCAACACCCATACCAACGGCGATCAAGCGACGCAACTGGTGATCGAGACGATGACCGCGGCCTTGTTAAAACACCCAAGCCCCGATCACCGCTTTGTCTTGCAACATTGCCAATTGGCAGATGCTGCGCAGTTCCGCAAAATCGCCAAGCTGGGTCTGTGTGTGAACCTCTTTGCCAACCACCATTTCTATTGGGGTGATGAACATTACAAACTGACAGTCGGGCCAGAGCGGGCCGAGCGGATGAATGCCGCAGGCACTGCGCTGCGCGAAGGTGTGCCATTGGCGATACATTCAGATGCGCCGATCACCCCTTTGGGGCCATTATTCACCGGATGGTGTGCGGTGAACCGTTTGACGGCATCGGGCCGTACTTTGGGTGAGGCGGATAAAATCAGCGTGGCAGAGGCGCTTCACGCGATCACTCTGGGCGCGGCTTACACGCTACATATGGATCAGGAAATCGGCTCGATTGAGGCCGGAAAACGCGCAGATTTCGCCGTATTAGAGAATGATCCAGAGGAAATTGGCGGCGATGCCCTGAAAGATGTCGCCGTTTGGGGCACTGTTCAAGGGGGCCGTATCTTCCCGGTGGCCGATCTATGACGCTGTCTGATACGGGCCTGCTTGTCACGGTATTGAGCGGCTATCTGGGGGCTGGCAAAACAACGTTGGTTAACCAGATGCTGCGACAGGCGAATGGCAAACGCTTGGCGATTATGGTCAATGAGTTCGGCGATTTGCCCATTGATGCCGACTTGATCGAAGCCGAAGGAGATGACCTGATCGCGCTTGCGGGGGGGTGTGTCTGTTGCAGTTATGGGGATGATTTGATCGCCGCATTGGGGCAAATGGCAGCCATGCAACCGCCGCCAGATCATATTATCCTAGAGGCCAGCGGAGTTGCCTTACCTGCGGCAATCGCGTCCAGTTTGGGTTTGATGCCGGGGATCAAAACGGCTGGTGTTGTTGTGCTCGCTGATGTTGGCCTGATCGAAGGGCAACTGGCGAATGACTACATCGGGGATACGGTGGCACGGCAGCTTGGCGCGGCGGATTTGGTGGTGCTGACCAAAACTGACATTGCAGGGCCATCGCAAGTGCTGCGAGCGGGCAAAGCTGTGGCGAAGCACTGTGGCGATGCTCTGATACTGGAGGCAGCGCAGGGGCAACTGGCGCTTGATCTGGTTTTGCATCCTCAACGGTTGGCTGTTTATGAGGCGGGATCGCCGCATGGCAGTGGCAAGGGGCTGAATACTCGGGTCGAAACGCCTGAAGGCCCTGTTGATGCCGAAACCTATGCGCGTGCACTGGCCCAACGCCCTGAGGTGATCCGCGCAAAAGGTCATGTGCAGACCCCGCAAGGGGTGCGCACGATACAAGTTGTGGCCGAGCAATGGGAGGTCCGTGATCCCCCTCGCGATGCGCAAGTGGGCGTTGTGATCATCAGCTTGGATGCGACGCCGATCCGGCAGCCGGAAAACGCATAAGGTGTAAAATCCGGCCCCTGATGAAGGGCCGGATACTCATGCCCAGATTAGTCCTGGAAAACAGCCAGTCCCAACCATTCAGCTATCAATGCGGGGGTTTCTTCGCCCTCGATCTCGATCGTCAAAAGGTTCTCGCGCACCATGTTCACGGGGCCTTTGCCGTATACTTTTTGCAAGGTGAAGCGCCCGCGCAAACGGCTACCTGCAAGAACAGGTTTCAAAAACCGCAGTTTGTTCATGCCATAGTTGATGCCCATGGTTTGACCGGGCAGCATGTTGAAGCAATCATAGGCAAAACGGCTGGCCAGTGAGAGCGTCAGAAAACCATGTGCAATCGACCCGCCAAAAGGTGTCTCGGCAGCGGCGCGTTCAGGGTCAATGTGAATCCACTGTTCGTCATGTGTGGTCTTGGCAAATTCGTCGATCATCTTTTGATCAACTGTGATCCAGTTGGATACACCGACTTCGGTGCCAATCAGTTTCTCGCTCGCGGCGAGCGCTGTATCGCGTGCAGACATAGAGTTTCTCCTCAACTAGGATCAGCGGACACGCGCACCATGCGCTTGCCCTTATTGTCGCCGTTGAGCAGGCCGATCAGCGCTTGTGGCGCATTCTCCAACCCGTCAACGATGTCTTCTGTTACTTTCAGTTGGCCACGTTCCATCATACCTTGCATGGCGCGGATGGCTTTGGCGTCGTTATGCGCCCAGTCCATCACGATGAAACCTTCCATGCGCAGACGTTTCACCACAATGGCACCCGGCAAGTTGCGCGGGCCAGTGGGCGCGGTGCTTTGGTATTGGCTGATCGCGCCACAGCAAACAACGCGGCCACGTTCATTCATCAGGTTCAGCGCAGTTTCCAGAATGGTGCCGCCGACGTTGTCAAAGTACACATCCACACCTTCGGGGCAGGCGGCGCGGAGCGCCTTGAACAACCCGTCAGCGCGGTAATCGATACAGGCGTCAAAGCCGAATTGCTCCATCACCCAATCGCATTTTTCTTGGCCCCCCGCGATGCCCACCACGCGGCAACCAAGGCTTTTGGCAATCTGGCCCACATAACCGCCAACGGATCCCGCCGCTGCGGAAACCAGCACTGTTTCGCCCGGTTGCGGTTGTCCGACGGACATCAACCCGTGATACGCCGTTTTGCCCGCAATGCCGAACACGGACATCAAGTTTGACAATGTGGGGACCTTGGGCAGTTTTTCGGCTTTGTGCGCGGGCAGGGTCACATAATCTGACCATGTCGCTTCGGCGGCGACAACATCACCCACGGCAAGGCGGGGTGAATTGCTCTGCATGACTTCGCAAATCGCATATGTGGGCATGGCATCACCCGCATTCACAGCAGCGCGGTAAGTCGCGCCTTGCATCCATGAGCGGTTAGCCGCGTCGATGGACATCAGGATCACCCGCAGCAAAACTTCGCCCTCGGCAGGAACGGGCATGGGGGCTTCGGATTGCGCAAAATTGGCGGGGGTCAGCTCTCCTGTTGGTAATTCTGCGACGATGATCTGGCGGTTTGTCATGTTTTAGTCCTTACTTGGCGAAATGATTTTGAAAGGGTGAGATATGAGCAATGAGGCACGGCAACACAGGTTTGCTCCCGCGAAAGGGGCCTGTGACATTCTGCTGATCCGTCACGGTGAAACGCAGGCGGCGAAACGAGGCGAGATGTTTCCCATGATTGACGGGCAGGGCAACCCCGCCCTGCGCCCTGAAGGTGAAGCGCAGGCCGTTGCCGTTGGTGAGCGTCTGCGCAGTGAACCCATTGACGCGATTTACGTGACAACGATGCAGCGCACGCGCCAGACGGCGGCCCCTCTGGCGGCTGCTTTGGGTATCACGCCCCTTGTTGAGGCTGATCTGCGGGAGGTTTTTCTGGGCGATTGGGACGGCGGTGAATTCAGATTCCGTGCCGCCGAGAATGATCCCGCATTCATCCGTGCGCGTGAAAAAGAATGTTGGGGCGAATTGCCCGGTGCTGAAACTTTTGTTGAGCTGCAAACCCGTGTTGTGCGCGGCTTGCGGCGCATAGCGGCGGCGCATCCTGATCAACTGGTTGCGGTTGTGGTGCATGGCGGTGTGGTCGGCGCGGCACTGGCTGCGGCGACGGGGTCGCGCAACTTTGGCTTTAACGGCGCTGACAACGGATCGATCAGCCGCGTGGTGATCCACGGCGAACAGATGATCCTGCGCGGATTTAACGATGTGTCGCACCTTTAGGGTGCGACACTGTTTTTTCAAATGAACCAAGGTCATTTGCGGGTTTAATCGACGTCCAGAACGACTTTACCCAAGACTTTGCGCTCCATCATCATGTTCAACGCATCGGCGGCTTTCTCAAGCGGGAAGCGCGCCGAGATGCGCGGCTTGATCTTGCCTTCTTTGTACATGCTGAACAGTTCCGCCATGTTTTCGGCGTGCATCTGTGGTTCACGCAGGGTGTGCGCGCCCCAGAAAACACCTACAATCTGCGTGCCTTTCAAAAGCGTCAGGTTCAGCGGGATTTTGGGAATGCCAGCAGGGAAGCCCACGACAAGGAAACGGCCTTTCCAAGCCATGGCACGCACGGCAGGTTCCGCATAGGGACCACCGACCGCGTCATAGACAACGTCTACGCCATCACCGCCTGCAAGCTCTTTGATCTTGTTGGAAAAATCTTTTTGCGCGGCACGGTCGTCCATGTCGCGTGTATAGATGATTGTCTCATCCGCACCCAGATCACGGCAAAATTGTGCTTTCTCTTCCGAGGAAACAGCGGCGATGACACGCGCGCCTGCGGCTTTGCCCAACTCAATTGCAGCGGCACCAACTCCGCCTGCTGCACCCAGAATCAAAAGCGATTCGCCTTCCTTGATTTCAGCGCGGTTTTTCAGCGCGTGATGGGAGGTGCCATAGGTTAAAACCAAACATGACGCTTCGTCAAAAGGCATCTCGTCCGGGATCTTCATGACACGTCCGGCCTCAATACACATGTGAGTCGCAAAGCCGCCAAAGCCTGACATTCCCAGTACACGGTCGCCAATTTTAAACCCTTCAACACCCTCACCGATGGCGTCAATTTCACCCGCAATTTCACCACCCGGCGCAAAGGGGCGCGGTGGTTTCATCTGGTACATATCCTTGATAATCAGGGTGTCAGGGAAGTTCAAACCTGCTGCACGGATGCGGATACGCACCTGCTTCTTTGCGGGCTCTGGCGCTTCCATCTCGGTCAGCTTCAGGGTTTCCGGGCCGCCGGGCTCAAGGCTCAACATTGCTTTCATTGTGGTGTCTCCTCCATCTTCATTCGCCTTTAAAGGGCCAGTGCAACTCTTACTTGTCAATCGAATTTCGAAATGCAATTCTGCTAGGCGGAATGGTGGCCCGCAGTTGGCCAACTGTACACATGGGGAGGAAACGGGATGTCTCAAGGACAAACGGCTGAAGAATTCCGCGCCGAGTTGCGCGATTGGTTAGAGGCAAATTGCCCACAAGAAATGCGCGACGGTGGTATGACCGAAGATGGCATTTGCTGGGGCGGTAAGAATTGGGTTTTCACCTCTGAGGCGCAGAAGCAATGGTTAGAGCGTTGCGCGGCCAAAGGATATACTGTCCCGACATGGCCCAAAGACTGTGGCGGTGCGGCATTGAACCGCGAACAAGAAAAGATTTTCACCGAAGAAATGGGCCGCATCAATGCGCGTTCTCCATTGGAGAGCTTTGGCATTTGGATGCTTGGACCTGCTTTGCTGCATTTCGGCACCCAAGAACAAAAAACACATTACCTGCCGCCCATCGCGCGCGGCGAGGTGCGCTGGTGCCAAGGGTATTCCGAGCCGGGTGCGGGATCGGATTTGGCTAATGTTCAAACCCACGGCGCAGATAAGGGTGATCACTGGTTGGTCAATGGTCAAAAAATCTGGACGTCTTATGCGGATCAGGCGGATCAGATTTTTGCACTGGTGCGCACGGACCGCGAAGCGAAGAAGCATCTGGGCATTTCCTTCTTGTTGATCGACATGGAAGATGCCGGTGTTGAAACGCGCCCGATCAAGATGATTTCCGGCATTTCGCCCTTCTGCGAAACGTTTTTCACCGATGTGAAGGTGCCAAAGGCGAATATCGTTGGTACAGAAAATCGTGGCTGGGACGTTGCCAAATATCTGCTGACGCATGAGCGTGAAATGATTTCTGGCGGCGGTGCTGGCCTGTCGGGTGGCGGGCGTTCTTTGGGGGCGGTTCTGACTGACACGTTGGACACCCTTGACGCGACGTTGCGTGCTGACGCCATGCGCTGTGAGATCGACGCACTGGCAATTGGCCTAACGTTGGAACGGTACAAAGACCAAGCCGAAGCAGGGCAGGGCGCCGGTGATGCCTCGGCTATGTTGAAATACATGGGAACCGAGTTGAACAAACAGCGTCATGAGATCATGATGACTGCGGGAGGGTCTGCCGCGTTGGAATGGGATGGCGACGTGGGCAACCGTGCGGGCGACTGGCTGCGCACAAAGGCGAATTCAATTGAGGGAGGCACGAGCGAGGTAATGCTGAGCATTGTATCGCGCCGTGTATTGGGGCTGCCAGCATGAGCAAACTTGTATTGACCGAAGAAGAAACAATGCTGGCCGATATGGCCCGCGGATTTCTGGATGGCGCGGCGCCTGTGACCGCGTTTCGTAAACTGCGCGATGCGGGTGAAACCCATGACGCGAAGTTGTGGAAAGAAATGGCTGATATGGGCTGGGCCGGTGTACTGGTGCCTGAAGACGCAGGTGGATCGGATATGGGTTTTGCCGCTGCTAACGTTTTGGCAGGTGAAATGGGTAAGACGCTGGTTATGTCGCCGTTCCTGAGCACGGCTGTCATGGCGGCAACTGCATTGCGCCAAGTCAGCGACGCACGCGCCAAAGACGCATTGGCCAAGATCGCCAGTGGGGATGTAACCTACGCTCTGGCGATTGATGAGGGCATCAAACATGATCCCGATGCCACGACAATGGAAGCCAAAGCAGATGGCAATGGTTTCCGCCTGTCTGGTAAAAAGACATTTGTGGTCGATGGTGCCATGGCAGACCGCTTGTTGGTGCTGGCCAAAACGGAAAACGGGCTGACCTTGTTTGACATCCCCGCTGACCGTGCCGGCATTGCACGTGAAAAATCCAACATGATTGATGCGCGTGACGCGGCCAAGATTGATTTTTCTAATGTCGAAGCCACTGGCGATGATGTTTTGGGCCAAGTGGATGACGCGATGAGCGTTCTTAAACCTGCTTTGCAAGCTGGCCAAGCGGCTTTGGCTGCTGAAATGGCAGGCCTAACCGCTGGCGCGTTTGACATGACTGTTGGCTACCTGAAAGAACGCAAGCAATTCGGCACGGAAATCGGCCGCTTCCAAGCGCTACAACACCGCGCGGCGCATTTGTGGTGTGAAACTGAAGTCACCGCATCCGCGATCCTGAACGCAGGCCGCATGATGGATAATGATCCCGAAAATGCCGATCTGGCGGTTTCTTTGGCCAAAGCCAAGGCCACTTCGACAGCGATTTTGGCCGTTCAAGAAGGTGTGCAAATGCATGGTGGTATCGGGATGACCGATGCTTTTGACATGGGCTTTTACATGAAACGGGCGCGGGTTGGCGCCGAATGGTTGGGTGACTTTAGCTATCACGCTGAAAAAGTCGCAGCCCTGAGAGGATTTTAAGAATGGACATTCAAACACTGTTTGGCTTGGACGGTAAAGTTGCGCTGGTCACAGGGGGTGCTACGGGCATTGGCCGTATGGCTGCCGAAGCGCTGTTGCGTGCGGGTGCCACTGTTCTCATCGCATCGCGTAAAGGTGACGCATGTGAAGCTGTTGCAAAAGAATTGAACGCGCTGGGTGGCAGTGGCAAAGCGATTGGTTTTGCGGGCGATGTGGGCACCGAAGCAGGTGTTGACGCGCTGGTTGCTGCCGTTCAGGCGCATACAGATAAGCTCGACATTCTGATGAACAACGCTGGCATCACATGGGGCGCGCCACTGGGTGAGTTCCCGTTCAAAGCATGGGGCAAGGTCATGGACGTCAATGTGGCAGGTGTATTCGACCTGACGCAAAAGCTGCTGCCGATGCTCAAAGCCAGTGGTACAGTTGATGATCCTGCACGTGTGGTGAACGTTGGTTCCGTGATGGGCGAACGTGAGATGGGCGACGGTGCTTACAGCTATTCCGCGTCCAAAGCCGCCGTGATGCACCTGAGCAAAATTTTGGCCAAGGAATTGGCGGGTGAAGCGATCACTGTGAATTCACTGGCACCGGGGCCTTTTGTGTCGCGCATGACAGCGTTTGCTACTCACGACGAGGGCATGCGGTCTCGCGTTGGCGACGATGTGCCGTTGAAACGTGTTGGCCGTGATGAAGACATCGGCGGTTGCATGTTGTTTCTCTGCGGTCGTGGCGGTGCCTATGTTACGGGCGCTGTGATCCCCGTATCGGGTGGCATTAACGTAATGTCTGGCCCGAACATCTTTGAAGAGGCGATGCACTAATGGCTGATATCCGTTTTGATAACCGCGTTGCGATTGTAACAGGTGCGGGAGTCGGTCTTGGCCGCTCTCACGCGCTGGGGCTGGCTGCGCGGGGCGCCAAGGTTGTCGTGAATGATCTGGGCGTGTCGCGGGACGGTACGGGCACTTCTTCCGAGGCGGCACTATCTGTTGTGGAAGAAATCAAAGCCATGGGCGGCGAGGCGATGGCACATGGGGCTGATGTCTCGGATGAAGTTGCTGTCAAAGATATGGTCGCACAAGCGATGGCCCTTTGGGGGCGCATTGATATCTGCGTCAACAACGCGGGTATCTTGCTGGACAAGACCTTTTCCAAAATGGAAATGTCTGCCTTTCGCAAGGTGGTAGATGTTCATCTGATCGGCTCGGCCAATGTGGCCCATGCCTGCTGGCCCATCATGCGCGAGCAGAAATATGGCCGTGTGGTACTGACGTCTTCGGCCTCTGGCCTGTATGGTAACTTTGGTCAATCCAACTATGGCGCTGCCAAGGCTGCAATGATGGGTCTGATGAATGTCCTTCACATGGAAGGCGCACGCGACAATATCCGCGTGAACACATTGGCCCCGACAGCCGCCACGCGGATGACCGAGGATTTGCTGCCGCCCGAAGCGCAGGAAATGCTGGCGCCTGAAACTATCACCCCGGGATTGCTTTATCTGGTAAGCGAAGACGCCCCCAGCCAAGTAATCCTTGGCGCAGGTGCTGGCAGCTATGCGGAAACGCGGGTCTATGAGACCCAAGGCATTACCTTGATGGGCGACGATAACACGCCCGAAACGGTTGCGGCCAAGTTTGACCAGATCCGCGATCCTGAAAACCAACAACAACTGGGCGATGCTTTCGGCCAGACCAAGAAGTACGCCCTCAATGCAGCCAAGGCCCAAGGCCTGAAGCTCGACTGGACTTAATAAGGAGACTACCTATGCGTGACGCAGTAATCGTATCAACGGCCCGTACCCCGATCGGCAAAGCCTATCGCGGTGCATTCAACAACACGACACCTCAGGCGCTGGCAGCCCATGCCATCGAAAACGCGGTAAAACGCGCAGGTGTTGACCCCGCCCAAATCCAAGACTGCATCATGGGTTCCGCCCTGCAGCAGGGCCACTCCGGTGGCAACATCGCACGTCAGGCCGCAATTCGCGCGGGCCTTCCTGTGACTGTCGCTGGCATGTCGCTGGACCGTCAGTGCGCCTCTGGCATGATGGCGATTGCCACCGCAGCCAAGCAGGTCATCACAGACGGTATGGATGTGGTTATCGGTGGTGGTGTCGAGAGCATTTCCATGGTGCAAACACCAGAAATGCGCGTAAAGGCCGATGCTTGGTTGAAAGAGCACAAGCCCGACATCTATATGTCCATGCTGGAAACAGCCGAGACAGTAGCCGCACGTTACAACGTATCGCGTGAGCGTCAGGACGAATATGCCGCACGCAGCCAGCACAACACACATGTTGCGCAAGAAGCAGGCAAATTCGACGATGAGATCGTCGCAATGACCACCAAAATGATGGTGCAGAACAAAGAGACCAAAGAGATCACCGAACATGAGGTGACCTTGAGCAAGGATGAGGGCAACCGCCCTGGTACATCCGCCGAAATGCTGTCCGGCCTGAACCCTGTTTTCAAAGATGGTCTGACCATCAAAGAAGGCAAGTTCATCACTGCGGGTAACGCCTCGCAACTGTCCGATGGTGCCTCTGCAACAGTGATTATGGAAGCCAAAAAAGCCGAACAGATGGGCCTTGCGCCACTGGGTCGCTACATGGGCGTTATGGCAGCGGGTTGTGAGCCAGATGAGATGGGTATCGGCCCAATCTATGCCGTGCCGCCACTGCTCAAAGCCCACGGTCTGACAATGGACGACATCGGCCTGTGGGAACTGAACGAAGCCTTCGCCGTACAGGTTATCCAATCACGTGACGTGCTGGGCATCCCTGACGAATTGCTGAACGTAAACGGCGGCGCGATCTCCATCGGTCACCCCTATGGTATGTCTGGCGCGCGTATGGTTGGCCACGCCCTGATCGAAGGCAAACGCCGTGGTGCGAAATATGTTGTCTGCACCATGTGTGTTGGCGGCGGCATGGGCGCTGCGGGCTTGTTCGAAGTTCTGTAAGCCTTTGTAATTTGCAAACAAGCGGGGCGGCTTTGGTCGCCCCCTCACTGTCAATATGAATACAGGAGGCATTATGCCCCGCGACGACTCCCACTTGCCACAGGCCTTGCGCGGTTTGCGCATCCCGCTGATTGCCTCACCTTTGTTCATCATTTCTGTCCCTGCATTGGTGATCGCCCAATGTAAGGCTGGTATCATCGGTTCTTTCCCTGCGTTGAACGCCCGCGAAGCCGAAGGAGAGCATCCATTGCTCGACACTTGGCTCACGCAGATCAAAGAAGAGCTGGATCGCCATAACCAAGCTAATCCCGACAATCCTGCAGCACCCTATGCGGTGAACCAGATTGTGCACCGTTCAAACACACGGTTGGACCGTGATTTGGAGATTTGTGTGAAACACGAGGTCCCGGTTTGGATCACATCGCTGGGTGCCCGTGTAGAAGTAAACGAGGCCGCCCATAGCTGTGGCGGTGTTGTTTTGCATGACGTTATTAACAACAAATTTGCCAAGAAAGCCGTTGAAAAAGGCGCTGATGGGCTTGTCGCTGTCGCCGCTGGTGCGGGTGGGCATGCGGGCCAGCAATCGCCTTTTGCCTTGGTACGTGAAATCCGCGAATGGTATGATGGCCCTGTCGCTTTGTCGGGTTCGATCGCCACAGGTGAAAGCCTGCTGGGTGCCCGCGCAATGGGCGCTGATTTTGGCTATGCTGGATCGCCGTTTATTGCCACAGATGAGGCGAATGCCGATCAAGCCTATAAGGACATGATCGTAGACAGCAGCGCCGAAGACATTGTCTATTCGTCTTTGTTCACAGGCGTTTGGGGAAACTACCTGAAAGGGTCGGTCAAAAATGCGGGTATGGACCCCGACAATCTGCCCACGGCTGACGCGTCTTCAATGAACTTTGGCAGCGATCGTGAAAAGCCCAAAGCATGGAAAACCATCTGGGGATCTGGCCAAGGCATTGGCGCGATCAAAGCTGTTGGGCCAGCAGGTGCAATTGTTGACCGTATGGCGGATGAATATTTTGCAGCAGGTAAAAAACTGGCTGCGGAGTTCAACTGAATTGGCCGAGCTTTTAATCATACGACATGGTCAAGCGTCCTTTGGGGCGGAAAACTATGATGTCTTGTCAGACCTAGGCCGTGCGCAGGCGCGCGCGGCCGGGGAATGGTTGCGCAATATGGGATGGGTGCCAGACCGTGTGATCACAGGCGCGCTCAACCGCCAAATTGATACTGCAAGCGAGATGGGATTTGACCCTGAACGCGAAGAACACGCAGGCTGGGATGAATATGATTTCGGTAGCCTTTTGCTGTCGCGCTTTGAAGGGAAAATGCCTGATTTGCACTCAGGTGATCGCAAGCTTCATTTCAGAACCCTGCGCGAAACCGTGTTTCAGTGGCAGCGGGACGAGATCGAAAACCCCTATGAAACATGGGCGGCATTTGTGGCCCGTGTAGAGGCGGCGCGCGCCGCAGCCGTGGATACCAAAGCCAAACGGGTGCTGGTCGTTAGCTCTGGTGGTGTGATCGGGCAGGTTGCCGCCGCATCTTTGCAAGCGCCTGCTGAACACATGATGAACCTCAATTTACAAATCAAAAATGCGGCTATGACGCGGTTTATGTTTTCGGGTAGCATGTTCTCTTTGAACGAGTTCAATGCAACGCCGCAATATGCCACGCCAGACGGCTTCAAGTTGATGAGCTACAGTTAGGAATAAACCGATGACCGATACACAAACACTCGATGAAGCGGCGGTATCCGCCTATCTGTCCGAAAATTTGGCTGGCTTTGAGGGACCGATGGAAGTCACCAAGTTCCAAGGTGGCCAATCGAACCCGACATTTATGCTCAAGACGCCTGCCCATTCCTATGTGCTGCGTCGCAAGCCGCCGGGTGTTTTGTTGAAGTCCGCCCATGCTGTTGACCGCGAATTTCGCGTGCAAAAGGCGCTGCAAGGAACGGATGTTCCCGTTTCCAAAATGCATCTGCTGTGTGAAGACGACAGTGTCATCGGTTCGATGTTTTACATCATGGATCATGTGAAGGGCCGCAATTTCAATGAACCTGCGATGCCTGATCTGAGCAATGAGGATCGCGGTAAAATCACGTCCGAGATGAACCGCGTGTTGGCCGCGCTGCACTCCGTGGATGTCGATGCCGTCGGGTTGAGCGATTATGGCCCAGAGGGTAATTATTTTGAGCGTCAGGTTGGTCGTTGGTCCAAGCAGTACCGTGCCTCCGAGACACAGAACATTTCGGCGATGGATCAATTGATGGATGCGCTGGTGGCTGAACGGCCCGAAGATGACGGGCAGCGTACCTTGGTGCATGGGGATTACCGGATCGATAACATGATCTTTGATGCGACCTCTACTGATTGTCGTGCCATCCTCGATTGGGAGCTCTCAACCATTGGTCATCCATTTGCTGATTTGGCTGCGGTGATCATGCAGTGGCAATTGCCATCGGGCAGTGAAGGCCGCGGGATGGGCGGCTTGGACCGTGCAGCATTGGGTCTGCCAAGCGACGAAGAATTCATCGCCGCATATTGTGAACGCCGTGGCCTGAACGGCATCGACAATTTCGGCTATTACCTTGGCTTTACGTTCTTCCGCATGGCCGCGATCATTCAAGGTGTGCTAAAGCGCGCGCTGGATGGGAACGCATCTAATCCCGAACGTGCAATGAAAGTGGGTGCCTTCGTGCCTGTTTTTGCACAACACGGCCTTGATGCGCTAAAGCGGGGATGAGTATGGAGCCGGTTGACGTAACGCAGGAAGAAAGCAAAGACCGTAACTTTGTTACTGCGCTTGCGCGCGGTCTGGAAATATTGCGATGTTTTCGCAGTGGTGACCTGACACTGACGAATAGTGACTTTTCAGAACGTACCGGCTTGCCAAAAGCCACCATTTCGCGGCTCACTTATACGTTGTGCGAATTGGATTATCTGGTGGCCGATAGCCGCGTGGGGACGTACCGTCTCAGCGCAGGTGTGCTGCGCCTCGGATTTAGCCGCCTTGCAGCAATGGATATCAGGGATCGTGCGAAAAACGAGATGCATGCGTTGCGTGTCGAAGGCCCCAACCCTTTTGTGACGGTCGCTTTGGGTGAGCAGCATAGAACAGATGTTATCTATCTTGCGACGGACGCCTCAACCGAACAAGTGACTCTGGCTGTGCGTGTCGGGACAAGGCTGCCGTTATTTGGCTCTGCGATTGGCAAAGCAATCATTGCGGTCACACCCGAAGAACGTGTCGAACAGATTTTCGGCTTTGCCCGCCTTGAAGGAGACGAGGTCGAACAGGCTGCACGGGCGACCTATAAGCTGGCCTTGGAGGAGTACCGTGCAAACGGGTATTGCACGGGATATGGGAACTGGCGATCTGACGTATGCGGCATCGCAACGCCTGTTCATTCCCTCAGTGATGGCCGAATTTACGGGCTGAATGTGGGTGGCCCATCTTACCGCGTGAAGCCAAAACAGCTCGAGTCTGTCTATGCCGAAAGGCTGCTTAAAATGGCAGAAGGATTAAGCCTTCAAAAGTAAATCTACTAGGTTTCAGAATCAAAACTCGGGCGCTTGCTCATTGCGGCCCCGAGTTTCGCACTGCGGAATTTTAGCCATTTTGGCGCAGTGTGAAGCTTTGGTAAAAATACGTATTTTTAATAGATTATGTTGATTGCCTTTCAACGTGACTCACGCAAATCCTCCAACCCTTTTGACATCAGTAGGCTCTGAATTTCCGAAACATGTTTCGGCGTATTAGTATGATATATCAAAAGGTTGTATGTATATTACGCAATTAAGAACCGCTAGTTATTGAAGGTTTTCGAGACGCTACCTGATGTTTCTTTCAGAAAACAGGCATCAAAATTGACGTGAGTGCTTGACTTAAACTGGTAGTATGCAACTCTGTTGATATGGCCCAATAAAAATGATCGCCAAATAGCGGCGGGCCGTC
This sequence comes from Sulfitobacter undariae, assembly GCF_014196805.1. GTDB lineage: Bacteria > Pseudomonadota > Alphaproteobacteria > Rhodobacterales > Rhodobacteraceae > Sulfitobacter > Sulfitobacter undariae. The sequence goes on from NZ_JACIEI010000009.1 coordinate 60,331, forward strand.
CTAGGGAGGAATACAAATGAAGAAATTTACCAAGCTCGGTGCGGTCTCCGCATTGTCATTGATTATCGGTGCAAGCAGTGCTTTTGCCGAGACAATCAAAGTTGCCTTTATTGATCCACTGTCCGGTCCATTCGCCAGCACCGGCGCAAACGGTCTAAAGCAGTTTGAATTTGCGGCTGACTATATGGTCAACGACAAAGGCGGATTGCTGGATGGTGCTGAAATCGAAATTATTGCGTTCGACAACAAGACCAGCCCGAAAGAATCTCTGATCCAGCTTCAGGTCGCGATTGACCAGGGCGCCCGTTATGTCACACAGGGTAATGGCTCTGCTGTAGCGCTGGCGCTGACCGAAGCGATTGACAAGCACAACCGCCGCAACCCCGACAGCCGCGTTTTGTTCTTGAACTACGCCGCGGTGGATCCTGCGCTGACAAACGAGCAGTGCAACTTCTGGCATTTCCGCTTTGATGCCAACTCGGACATGAAGATGGATGCGCTGACAGACGTCATTGCTGCAAACGAAGACGTCAAAAAAGTATATATCATCGGGCAGGATTACTCATTCGGCAAAGCTGTTTCGGATGCCGCAAATTCAATGCTGAAAGCAAAGCGGCCTGATATTGAAGTTGTTGGCGACGAACTGCACCCAATTGGCAAAGTAAAAGACTTTACGCCTTATTCGCGTAAAATTATCGCTTCTGGCGCGGATGCTGTGATCTCAGGTAACTGGGGCGCAGATATGTTGGGTCTTGGTAAGTCTGTCATCGAGAACGGCTTCACGGGTCCGATTTATACCTACTATGCTGCAGGCTCTGGTATGACCGCTGCATTCGGGGAAACGGGTAAAGGTATCATTCGCCTTGTCAGTGAAGGGGTGGTTAATCCGTCACCAAGCCCTGAAGCCACAGCCTATTATGATGCTTTTTTGGCGAAATACCCTGATGCCAACATCGACCAGACCCGTATTTCTAACACAATCGGTATGCTTGCAGCAGCAATTACCGAAGCGGGTACAGCAGATGATGTTGTTGCTGTAGCAGGCGCTCTTGAAAACATGGAGTACGATAGCATCTGGGGTAGCAAACTTGTTATGCGCCCGGATGACCACCAGCTGATCCAGAATATCAACGTATCTGCGCATACAAATGAGGGTGTTAAATATACATTTGATAGCTCTGATTACGGTGTCGTAAAAGAATCTACGGTTGAGATGGCATCTGCGGATATCGCTACAAGCTGTAAGATGAAGCGCCCTTAAGCGCGACGTCACTGGCCTATTCGCAACCTATGCGGATGGGCCACTTTACCTGTAACATTTTTCTACCGGAGGGGCCTAATGGACCTCATTCTCGTCAATTTAATCGACGGGCTGGTTACTGGACTGCTATTGTTTATGCTGTCCGCCGGTCTAACACTCATTTTCTCGATGATGGGAGTCCTTAACTTTGCCCACGCCAGCTTTTACATGTTGGGTGCATACTTTGCCTATCAGATCAGTATCGCACTTGGCTTTTGGATGGGCCTACTGATTGCACCACTCATTGTGGGCGTGCTGGGGGCAGGGGTCGAACGATACGGTTTGCGCCGCGTACACCAATACGGCCACGTGCCCGAATTGATCTTTACCTTCGGTCTTGCCCTGTTGATCGAAGAAATGGTTCAGTTCGTCTGGGGTAAGAACCAGATGCCATATTCAGTTCCGGAAATCCTCAATTTCTCTGCTTTTGCAATCTCTGGGAATTCCATTCCAGCTTATAAAATTTTCATGATCTTCATCTCAATCAGTATCTTTATCGGCCTGCTTTATGTGCTGACCAAGACACGTGTCGGTATGATCATTCAGGCGGCGCTAAGCTATCCGCGCACAGTTGAGGCCTTGGGCCATAACGTCCCATTGATCTTTATGGGTGTGTTTGGTGTTGGCACGGCGTTGGCTGGTGTTGCAGGTGTGATTGCGGGTCCGGTGTTGGGCACCTTCCCGGGGATGGCTTTTGTGCTGGGGTCGATTGTGTTTGTGACCATCGTTATCGGTGGGCTTGGCTCACTCTGGGGCGCGCTGTTTGCCTCGCTGTTGATTGGTTGGATCACGACATTCGCCAAAGCCTACAACGTAAAGATGGAAAGCATCCTAAACGCGATTGGTTTTACTACGCCGGAAAACATGGATGAAAGCATGCTGCGGGATCTATGGAGCCTGACCAGCCCCCAAATCGCCGACATTCTCCCCTATATCCTGATGGTGTTGATCCTGATCTTCCGCCCCGCAGGTCTGTTCGGAAAGCGCACGCAATGAACGATCAAATCACAACAGACCCGTCAAAACCTGCGCAGCGTATGCGGGCAGGTTCATTGACACTGACGCTGGCCCCGTGGATTATTTCCGCAGTGTTTCTAGCAATCTTACCGCAGATATTTACCAATAACTCGACGCTGACGATCATGAACCAAATGTCGATCACAATCGTCTTTGCGCTGGCCTATAATATGCTGTTGGGGCAGGGGGGCATGCTGTCCTTTGGTCATGCTGTTTATGCAGGTGTAGGCGGCTTTGCCGCGATGCATATCATGAACATGTCAGATTTCTTCGCTAGCATCCCACTAGTTGTTTTGCCCGTATTTGCAGGGCTATTCGGCATGGGCCTTGCGATGATTGTCGGCTCTTTTTCAACGCGTGGGGCAGGAACTGTCTTTGCAATGATCTCTTTAGGGGTTGGCGAATTGATCGCTGCCTGTTCCGTGATTATTGTGGCGTTTTTTGGGGGCGAAGGCGGGGTGTCGGGTGACCGCACATATGCGCAGCCTTTCTTTGGCGTCGAATTCTTGCAGCAAATCGAAGTCTATTACCTGACAGCCGCTTGGGTGATCATCTCGGCCGCACTGATGTATCTCTGGAGCCGCACACCCGTTGGCCGTATGGCGAACGCTGTGCGCGACAACCCCGAGCGTGCCGAGTTCCTTGGTTATTCCGCACGTTGGGTTCGCTTCTATAGCTTTGTCGCGTCTGGGTTTTTCGCAGGTGTTTCAGGGGGGTTGTTTGCGATCAACTATGAGATCCTGACAGAAGAGAACCTGAACACAGCCTCATCCGGTGTGATCTTGCTGGTGACGTTCCTTGGTGGTGTCGGTTACTTCTTTGGTCCGATCATTGGCGCCATTGTATTCACCCTTTTGCAAACCGTGCTCAGCCTTTCTACCGAACTCTGGGCAATTTACGCAGGGTCGCTGTTCCTTGCCACAGTGATGTTCTTTCCGGGTGGTTTTGCGGGATTGATTATGATGCATGTAGCGCCGTTCAAACTGGGCAAGCTACGATTACTGATAATGCCTTACATAAAAACCCTGATACCTGCCGCGATCGGTATATTGGGGCTGGCCGCATTGGTAGAGATGACATTCCATGTCCGCCATGCCGCTGCGGGCGACAATGAAATGACACTCTTCTGGACCACCTTTGACAGTCACAGCTTGATTGCATGGGCCATCGCGGGCGCGGTCACTTTGATCGGGCTTGGGATTGCACGCGTAACCGCGCCGTCGCTGAAAGAAGCATGGGATGAAGCCAACACAGCAGGAGGCGCATCATGAGCACGCCCGCCCTTGAACTCAGTGGCCTGAAGAAAAGCTTCGGTAAGGCCGAAATCATCCGCGGCATTGATCTGTCTATCGGCAAAGCCGAGCGGCACGCGATCATCGGCCCAAACGGTGCTGGTAAATCAACGTTGTTCAACCTGATTACCGCACGTTTTGCACCTACCGCAGGCACGGTCAAACTCCATGGCGAAAACCTTGCGGGATTGGAACCCTACCAGATTAACCGCAAAGGCTTGAGCCGTTCGTTCCAGATCACCAACATTTTTCCAAAGATGTCGGTGTTCGAAAACGTCCGTTGTGCATTGCTTTGGTCACAAGGCTATAAATACAGTTTTTGGAACTTGGTAAGCCGCAGCCGTCTATTGACGGAAGGCGCTGATGCGATCCTTGAGCAGATCAACCTGCTAGAGCGTCGCGACCTACCCGCCGGAACGCTGAGCTATGCCGAGCAACGCGCGCTGGAAATCGGGATCACTATTGCGGGCGGGGCTGACGTTATCATGCTCGACGAGCCAACAGCGGGGATGTCCAACACTGAAACAGACTATATCACCGATCTGATCCTGAAAGTCACAGCAGGCAAAACGTTGATCATGGTCGAGCATGACATGGGCGTTGTCTTTGGTCTCGCCGACCGGATCAGTGTGCTGGTCTACGGCGAGATCATCGCCACAGGCGCGCCTGCCGATGTGCGCGCCGATCCGAAAGTTCAAGAAGCCTATCTGGGCGCTGCATTGGAGGCAGAACATTGATCGAAGTCACCAACATGCACGCCTATTATGGCAAATCTCACATCCTGCAAGGTGTGAATCTAAACGTACAGGAGGGCGAAATTGTCGCCCTTCTGGGTCGCAACGGCGTTGGCCGTTCAACCACTTGTAAGGCGATTATGGGTGAGGTTGAGCCGAAGGGCTCGGTCAAGTTCCGTGGTCAGGAGATTGCAGGTAAAAAAGCTTATGAAATCGCCAATCTTGGATTGGGCTATGTCCCAGAAAACCGTGATATCTTCCCCGGTCTCACAACACGTCAGAACCTGACACTGGGCCTCAAACCCGGGCAGAAAGACGGGGCGGGGCGGTGGTCCATGCAGATGATGTTCGACATGTTCGAAAACCTGGACCGACGCGCCGATGTAGAAGCATCGGTCCTGTCAGGTGGTGAACAGCAGATGTTGACCATGTGCCGCACGCTGATGGGTGACCCTGATTTTGTGATGATTGACGAGCCTACAGAGGGGCTTAGCCCACAAATGGTGCAGAAGGTTGCCGAAGTTTTGCAAGAAATTGCCAAACGCGGCATCTCGACATTGCTGGTTGAGCAAAAGCTGGATATCGCTATGGACATTGCTGATCGCGTTTACGTGATGGGCCATGGACAGGTTGTGTTTGAGGGCACTCCTACCGAACTCAAGGCACGTGATGATGTGCGCAAGGAGTGGCTAGAAGTCTAATGACAGGTTTCGACACGGGCCGCCTGAGCCGCATCGACGACTGGATGCAATCCTACATTGACGCGCGCCGCTTTGCGGGCGCGTCTCTTCTTGTGGCGCAAGGCGGTCAGGAAGTTTACTATCATCAATGCGGCTTACGCGATATTGAACGGGATCAACCGTTTGAACGCGACACCATCGCACGCATCTATTCGATGACCAAACCAGTGACATCCGTCGCTTTGATGATGCTGGCTGAACGCGGGTTGTTCCATTTGGATGCACCCGTGTCGGAGTTTATTCCGGCGTTCAAAGACATGCATTGCTTGGTCCAAGGTGCAACGCAAATCGATCAGGTAGAGCCCTGTGCAACGCCGACTTTGCACCAATTGTTAACCCATACTGCGGGCCTGAGCTATCCGTTCAACCCGGGTGTGTTGGGCGCCCAGATGGCCGAGCAAGATATGATTTTTCGCGCCAATCAAGGCTCCCTTACCGATATGTGTGACCGTCTCGCCAGTTTGCCCCTTGCCTTTGCGCCCGGCAAACGTTGGGAATATTCCGTTAGCATTGATGTTCTGGGCCGCGTGATCGAAGTTGTCAGCGGCAAGACGTTGGAAGAATTTTTTGTCGGCGAAATATTCAATCCTCTTGGGATGAATGAAACCCGCTTTTCTGTGCCCCAGAATGCGCGGGGCCGCTTTGCAGCCTGCTATACACCGCAAGCAGGTGACGCGTTTTCAGTCGGCAAAATCGAAAGTGGTGCAGAGTCACTGCGCATGATCGACGAGCAGGAAAAATCACCTTTTCTGGATGCTCAAATGCATTCAGGGGGTGGGGGGCTGGTCGGTACCATTGATGATTATATGAAATTCACCGAGATGATGCGCACAGGTGGAGCTGGTATCATTGGCCCCAAAACGCTCGACTTCATGATGGCCAACCATCTGGGCGGCGATATCGCCTCTATGGGTCCTTCCAGTTTCGCAGAACAACCTATGGAAGGCATGGGATTTGGTCTGGGTGGCTCGGTTCTTCTGGATGCAGGGCGTGCGCGCACGCCGGGCCATGTGGGTGATTTCAGCTGGGGCGGCATGGCGTCTACATTCTTCTGGATCGATCCGGTTGCGGATCTTTCGGTCATCTTCTTTACACAACTTATCCCTTCCAGCGCCTATCCAGCGCGTCCACAACTCAAAGCACTCATTCACGGAGCCTTAACATGAGCCGCATCCTCTGGACCCCAACACAAGAGCGCGCTGATGCCTCAACTATGGCCGCATTTGAGCGGTTTGTAGCAGATACACGCGGACTGAATTTCGACGATTACAATGCCATGTGGGAGTGGAGCGTTTCGGATCTGGATGCGTTTTGGGCGGCGATCTGGGATTTTTTCAATGTCCGCGCCTCGGAACCCTATACCCAGATAATTGGCAAGCGCACCATGCCTGGTGCTGAATGGTGCCCCGGTGCCATGCTGAATTATGCCGACAACATTTTGTGCCACGCCGAAGGGCGCGAAAACCATCCTGCCATCGTCAGCTTCTCGGAAACCTCTGGTCGGATCGAACTGTCATGGGGAGAGTTACGCCGTCAGGTTGCCTCGCTTGCCAGTCATTTGCGGGGCATGGGCGTTGAGCAGGGCGACCGCGTGGTCGCTGTGTTACCCAATACCGAAGCTGCATTGATTGCGCTGCTTGCCACAGCCAGCCTTGGTGCTGCGTGGTCACTTTGCGCGCCTGACATGGGCCATGTGGCGATTGTAGACCGTTTCAAACAGATTGAACCCAAAGTGTTCATTTCCCAAGACGGTTATGTTCACGCCGGTAAAACCATCGACCGTCGCGAAGTGCTGGCCGAAATCTCATCTCAACTGCCAAGCGTGTCGCAATTTGTGACGCTACCGATTGTCGGTGATGTGCCCGAAGGCCACGTGGCATGGGACAGCCTGCTGAACGAAGACGTACCTTTTGAGGCCACGCAAGTGCCCTTTGATCAGCCACTTTGGATCGTCTATTCCTCTGGCACCACGGGCAATCCCAAGCCCATCGTTCACGGCCATGGTGGTATCATCCTAGAGGCGGCGAAACAGTCTCTACATCACGATATTAGCAAAGATGACCGCTTCTGCTGGCTGACCTCTTCGGGTTGGATCATGTGGAACGCACAGTGGATGGCATTGGGACAAGGGGCGACGGTTTGCCTTTATGAAGGGGCGCCGAACCACCCGGACATGATGGCGCTTTGGCGTTTTGTTGCGGATGAAAAATTGACGTATTTCGGTGCAGGGGCTGCGTTTTTCGCAGGTTGCCTCAAAGCGGGCATCACCCCACGTGAGGCTGTTGATCTCAGCACGCTGCGGTCGCTTGGTTCAACGGGGTCGCCGCTCAGCTCTGATGCCTATGACTGGATCTACCGCGAAGTGAAGCAAGATGTCTGGCTTGCGCCAATTTCAGGCGGCACCGATCTGGCAGGTGCTTTTGTGCTGGGTCATCCGGGCATGCCTGTGCGCGCAGGTGAAATGCAGTGCCGCGCCCTAGGCAATGCGGTGCGGGCCTTTGACATCAACGGAAAAGAACTAATCGGTGAAGTTGGCGAGTTGGTCTGTACAGAACCATTGCCCTCTATGCCATTGTTCTTCTGGGGGGATGACGACGGTAGCCGATTGTTTGAGAGCTATTACGACACCTACCCCGGTGTCTGGCGTCACGGTGACTGGATCAGCATTGATGAAGCGGGGGCCAGCGTTATTTATGGCCGCTCCGATGCCACCATTAACCGCAAAGGCCTGCGCCTCGGCTCTGCTGAAATCTATCAAGCGGTTGAAGGAATTGATGATGTCCTAGACAGTCTGGTGGTCGATTTGGAATTCCTTGGCCGTGAGAGTTTCATGCCACTGTTTGTGGTGCCTGCCGCTGGTGTTCCCTTTGACGATGCACTGAAAGACAAGATCAACCAAGCCATCCGAAAAGGTGTTTCGGCACGGTTTATCCCCAACGAAATTGTCGAAGTTGCAGAAATTCCACGTACTTTGTCGGGTAAAAAGCTTGAGGTTCCTGTTAAAAAGCTGTTGTTGGGGGGTGATCCCGCCAGCGTGGTGAACCGTGACAGCATGGCAAACCCCGCGAGTTTTGATTTCTTTATCGCCTATGCTGACGCACGGGCCAACGCTTGAGGCCTCTCTTATGCAAACCGTAGCTGAACAACTGCTCGAACTTCTGGATATCGAACAACTGGAAGTCGATCTGTTCCGCGGCATCGGTTCGGGGGGGGAAACGACAACCCGTATCTTTGGCGGCCATGTGATCGCGCAAGCGTTGATGGCCGCTTATCGTACTGTGCCTGACCGTCTGTGCCATTCGCTGCACGCTTATTTCATCCGCCCGGGTGATCCCAAAGTCCCTGTGATCTACCAAGTCGACCGCGCGCGCGATGGCGGCAGCTTTTCCACACGCCGCGTCGTGGCGATCCAGCACGGAAAAGAAATCTTTAACTTATTGGCGTCCTTTCACATCGATGAAGAGGGTTGGGATTATCAGCACAAGATGCCAGAAGTAGGCAGCCCTGATGACTGGCCTAACCGAGACGAATTGCGCGAGGCCCATGTTGCGCAAGTGCCTGAAAAATTTCATGCCGATTTTTTACGTGAACGCCCGATTGAGCTGCGTGAAGTTGCACCGCGAGATTTTTTCACACCTGAAAAAGCATCCGATATCAACCACACATGGTTCCGCATGGAAGCCGCTAAAGGGCAGGGGCCGCAGATGCAGCATTGCCTGCTGGCCTATGCATCGGACATGAATCTGCTGGGTTCATCGCTGCGCCCCCATGGGTTGACTTGGTTCCAAGGGAACGTGATGAGCGCAAGCCTCGATCATACAATGTGGTTCCACGCGCCAATCGAATTCAGCGATTGGCATCTCTATGATTTGGATGCCCCTTGGACGGGAAAAGGCCGCGGCTTTAACCGCGGCTCAATCTACAGTGCCGATGGCACATTGGTTGCAAGTGTCGCCCAAGAAGGTCTGGTCCGGCCAATTAAAAAGAAGTAATTTTTTCTTCCTAACTGGCCCGTAGAAACGTTCTGACATGGACGACTGACTTTAGCCAAACATGAAAAAGCACAGCTTGTTGCCGTCGGGATCGCGGACGTAGGAGCCGTAAAAACGGTCTGGTATCCGCTGACCGGGCGCACCGTCACAGGTAGCGCCCAGTTCCAGCGCCCGCGCATGCAGCATGTCGGCCTCTTGCTTTTCAGCAATTGGAAACGCGATCATCACACCATTACCCGGCGTTGGTGCTTGTTTGTCGTAGGGTTCACAAACAGCCAACATCGGCTCGCCTTTTTTGGTCCCGATGAAGGCAATCCGCCCTGCATCGATGACCACTTTTGCGCCTTGGTGTTCAAACAGGTCACAATAGAACTTCTTGGCGCGCTCCATGTCGCTTACGCCGATGGTGGTATAGCCGATCATTTGCTCATCCTAAGTGTCAAAATTGCCAAATTGGCGGTTGAGTTTACGCATGCCACCGATCCACTTGTCGTAGTTGTCGGTTTTATTGCGCATATATTGCACAACTTCTTGGTGCGGCAGCACTAGGAAATTTTCGTCCCGGATCGTTTGCACACATGCGTCTGCAACGGGGCCGGGTTCCATCATGCCGTTGATCGCAGCCACGTGGTCTTCGTGTCCGCGTGTCATTTCCGTGCGCACAGCCTGTGGGCACAAAACCGAAACCTTGATGCCTTGATCGCCATAGGTCAGCGCCAGCCATTCGGCCAAACCTACAGCAGCGTGTTTTGTAACGCCGTAAGGGGCTGATCCGATTTGGTTGAGCAAACCCGCAGCCGAAGAAGTGTTGAGCAAATAGCCCCCACCGCGCGCAGCCATCAGAGGGACAAGATGACGTGCGGCCCAGACATGGGACATCACGTTGATTTCCCAAATCTTTTGCCAGCCGTCGTCATCTACCTCAACACCACCAGCGATTGAGATACCTGCGTTAGAGCAGAACAGGTCAATTGGCCCTGCGTCTGCTTCAACCGCGTCAATCATGCCTGTGATCTGGTCTTTTACGGAAACATCCACCTGATAGGCTTTGCCGCTGATCATTTTGGCTGTTTCTTCTGCGCCTGCGATGTCACGATCAACGCAAGCGATGTGCTTGGCGCCTTCTTGTGCATAACGCAGGCACATGGCGCGCCCGATACCGGACGCGGCCCCTGTTACAACGATGATTTTATCTTTGAGTTCCATATCTTACGACCACATGCTGGAACCGCCACAAACGGTCAACGCTTGTCCGGTCATGTATTTACTGGCATCCGACGCAAGGAAGACAGCCAAGCCAGCGAAATCGTCCGGATTACCCAAACGGCGCAGCGGGATGGATTTGGAGTATTTTTCTTCGATACCCGGCTTGTCCCACAACTCGCGTGCGAAATCGGTTTTGATCAGGCCCGGACAAATCGCGTTAAAGCGGATGCCCTGGGGGCCCAGCTCCATCGCGAGGTTGCGCACGAGGCCGATCAAAGCCAGCTTGGATACACCATAAGTGCCCAAAGTGTCCGATGGCTTGAACGCCCCAATCGAAGAGGTAAACATCATCGAACCACCGCCTTTGGCGGCCATATCAGGCGCAACCATACGTGCCAGCCATAGATTGGACTGAACGTTGGCGTTCATCGTGCGCTCATAGGCTTTGTTGGTGATCTCGGCGATTGGCCCATAGTAAGGGTTTACGCCCGCATTCCCCACAACGATGTCGATAGGGCCTGCGATTTCATGGGTTTTATCCACCAGCGCTTGCAGGGAGTCTTCGTGCACGATGTTGGCCGCGACTCCGTGGGCGCGCTGAGCGCCCACTGCATCGTTGATGGCTTTCGCCGCAACATCCAGATCTTCCTGAGTCCGCGAAGAGATGATGACAGTCGCGCCGTTTTCGGCGAGACCTTTGGCCATCTCAAAACCCATGCCTTTGGAGGCGCCCGTTAACAGCGCCACCTTTCCGGTCAGGTCAAACATGCTCATACGCCGCTCCGTGTGCGGCCTGTAGCAATTTCGTTACGGGCACGGTCAGTGCGCGAATTGGACGATTGATAGTCCTTAACTTCGGCACGTGCGATAACGTGGTGGTGTACTTCATCTGGGCCATCTGCGTAACGCAAAGTACGTTGTGCTGTGTACATGCCAGACAGGGGGGACCATTGGGAAATACCTGTGGCGCCGTGTACCTGCATGGCTTCGTCGATGATGTTACATACTTTTTCTGGCACCATTGCTTTGATCATGGAGACCCAGATACGTGCTTCTTTGTTGCCCAATGTGTCCATTGCTTTGGCTGCTTTGAGAACCATCAAACGCATCGCTTCGATCTCGATCTTCGCGCGCGAAATGGTTTCCATGTTTTTGCCCAGATCAATGATCTTTTTGCCAAAGGCTTCACGGGACAGGCCACGTTCGATCATCAGATCAAGCGCTTTTTCTGCCGAACCGATGGAACGCATGCAGTGGTGGATACGGCCAGGTCCAAGACGGACTTGGGAGATTTCAAAGCCACGGCCTTCACCCCAGAGGATGTTTTCTTCTGGTACACGTACGTTGGTGAATTTGATGTGCATGTGCCCGTGTGGCGCGTCATCATGGCCAAACACGTGCATCGGACCAACGATTTCAACACCGGGAGTGTCGATAGGTACAAGGATTTGTGACTGCTGGCGGAACGGTTCTGCGTCTGGTGATGTTTTCACCATTGTGATCATGATCTTACAACGTGGATCACCCGCACCCGAGATGTAGTATTTCTCGCCGTTGATCACCCATTCGCCGTTTTCAAGAACAGCGGATGTTGAGATGTTTTTGGCATCGGAGGAGGCCATATCTGGTTCGGTCATCGCAAAGGCAGAGCGGATTTTGCCAGCCAACAGCGGCTTGAGCCACTCTTCTTTTTGCGCCGGTGTGCCGATACGCTCCAACACTTCCATGTTGCCGGTGTCAGGCGCGTTACAGTTCAGCGTTTCTGGTGCCAGCGGGCTTTTGCCCAATTCGGCAGCAATATAAGCATAGTCAAGGTTGCTCAGACCTTCGCCTGTTTCAGCGTTGGGCAAAAAGAAGTTCCATAGGCCTGCATCGCGGGCTTTTTGCTTGGCTTCTTCCAGCAGTTCCAACTGGCCAGGTGCATATGACCAACGGTCTGCACGGCCTTCGCCAAGGCGGAAAAATTCTTCTGTCATCGGGTCTACGTTTTCGCGGATGTGCTTGATCACAGCTGCGAGCAGCGGCTTTGCCTTTTCAGACATAGCGAGGTTGTTCATTTCCATTGGTGTCTCAGACATTCAGTGTCTCCTTTTGAATTTCGGGTGCCCTAAGGCGGTGTTATTTGTTGACCCAGTTGGGTTTGCGTTTTTCGACAAAGGCGTTCACGCCTTCTTTGAAGTCTTCCGTCTTGGACAGATCGGCGATGACTTCGCGCGAATAAGCAATGCTTTCTTGCATGCCATCGCGGGCATACATGTCGTTCAAAACGCGTTTGGTTGCCTTGACCGCAGAGGGTGAAACGGAGCACAGCTCTTCTGCTTTGGCCATTGCGCGGGCCATCAGTTGATCATGCGGCACAACTTCATTCACGCAGCCCATCGCTAGTGCTTCATCCGCCATAATGGTGCGCCCCGTGAACATCATTTCTTGCGCGGCCAAACGACCAATATAGCGCGACAGGCGTTGGACGCCTGAGGCGGCTGCAAAGAAGCCGACTTTCACTTCTGGCAAGGCGAACTTTGCATTTTCAGAAGCAATCAGGATGTCACAAGACAGGGCCGTCTCAAAGCCACCGCCCATGGCAAAGCCGTTTACGGCTGCGATGATCGGCTTTTCCAAATCAAATCGCGAGGAAAGACCCGCAAAGCCCGTTGGCGTCATGGTCGCTTTGGAGCCACCCGCAGCAGTTGCTTTCAAATCATTCCCTGCTGAGAAGGCTTTGTCGCCAGCACCCGTCAGAACCGCGACCCAAAGGTCGGGGTCTGCTGCGAAATCATCCCAGCATGCGGCCATCTCATTGTGCATATCCACATGCACAGCGTTATAGGCCTCGGGACGGTTCATGGTCACTAGAAGGATGTGGCCCTTCTTTTCGGTGGTAATAAATTCGTAGCTCATACTTTCAGGCCTCCGGTATCAATGTCAGTGAACTTGCCGCCTGACGCAGCCAGTTTGCGCAATGTTTCTGCGGGTGCAAAGTCAGGATCTTCCGCGCCCAGAACTTCCATACGGTCCAGTACGGCTTGTGCGCCGACCATATCGCCATAGAACATCGGTCCGCCTTTGTCGGCAGGCCAGCCATAGCCGTTCAGCCAAACCACATCGATGTCAGAAGGACGTTGTGCTTTGTTCTCTTCGAGGATTTTCACCGCTTCGTTGATCATCGGATAGATGCAAATCTCGATGATTTCATCGGGGCTCATGGTGGATTCTTCGGCACCCGTCACGTTTTTGATGATACCCGCAGTGACCTTGGACGGGATCGGACGGCGGTTTTCGTCATAGTCATAAAAACCCGCTTGGGTCTTTTGCCCGCGACGATCCATTTCGCATAACATGTCGCGGATCGGGTTGTCTGTGGTTGCGCCTTTGGACCAACCGATATCCAGACCGGCAAGATCGCTCATCTGGAATGGGCCCATTTTAAAGCCAAAGCTGTTCAGCGCGGCATCCACATCCCAAGGCATCAAGCCTTTGGCGAGCAGTTTATTTGCCTGAATTTGGCGAGTAAACAAGATCCGGTTACCAACAAATCCGGGGCAAACGCCAACCAGCGCGGCGACTTTGTTGATCTTGGCGGCCAGCGCCATAGAGGTGGCGACGACATCATCGGCGGTGTGTTTCGCACGCACGATTTCAAGCAGTTTCATAACATTGGCAGGCGAGAAGAAATGCAAGCCAATCACGTCTTCGGGACGATTTGTCATGCCTGCGATTTCATCAATGTTCAGCGCGGATGTGTTGGTTGCCAGAATGGCCCCCTTTTTCATCACGCGGTCCAACTCGGTGAAAATGGTGCGCTTGAGGTCCATGTTTTCGAACACAGCTTCAATCACCAGATCACATTCCGCAAGCGCCGCAATCTCAAGGCAGCCTTCAAAGCGGCCCATGCGCGCTTCTACTTCTTCTTGTGGAAAACGGCCCTTGTCGGAGGAGCGTTGGTAGTTGCCGCGTACAACCTTCAGGCCACGGTCAAGCGCTTCTTGCGTGGTCTCAACGATTTTGACGTTATAGCCAGCAGTAGCAAAGTTCATTGCGATGCCGCCACCCATGGTGCCTGCACCAATGATGCCAACGGTCTTGATCTCACGCTGGGGCGCATTGGCCTCAAGGCCCGGTACTTCCCATGCGGCTTTGCCAGCGGCGGCGATGTATGCGCCGATTTCTTCGGTTGTTGGTGTCATGTTTTTGCCTTTTCGTTGTCGAGACAGGCCAAACGTAATGCACGCCTGTCAATTTTATCCGTAGCGCCGCGCAACAAGGGCCCTGTCTGGGTCCAAAGATGCTGCGGGGTTTTGAATGGGGCGATATAGCTGGCCAATGCCGTCGCCATATCTTCTTTGGTCAAGGTGGCACCTTTGCGCAACTGCACACAAGCGCCTACGACCTCTCCGAGCCGTTCATCAGGAACGGAGAAGGCACATGCTTCGACCACATCAGGGAGACGGTGCAGGGCACCTTCCACATCCAAGCAGGCGATGTTTTCGCCGCCACGAATGATGATGTTTTTCTTGCGATCCAGAATGGTGACATAGCCTTCGGCATCCATCACCGCCAGATCACCGGTACGAAGCCATCCGTCTTGGATGGTTTCGGCCGTTGCTTCGGGTTTGTTCAGATAACAGCGCATGTTCGCGGGGCTTTTGACGGTGATTTCACCCAACTCGCCCAGCGGTACGTCGTTGCCTGCATCGTCCAACAGACGCAGCTCTTGGACAGGGGGATGCAATTTGCCCGCGCTTTCGGGGCGTTTCACATAGTCGTCACCTGTCATCCCGATCCCAAGCGCGTTGGTTTCGGTCATACCCCAACCCGTTGCCACATCGGCATTCGGGAAGGTTTCAGCCAATTGTGACACCTGAGCGCCGGGGCGTTTTGCCCCGCCTGACCCGATATAGTCCAGCGTTTCCAATTTTAGGCCCGTTTCGCGTGCTGCCAACATCAGTTCTGCGGATTGTGTTGGGACACCCAAAAAGCGCGTTACTTTCTCTGCATCGATAAGGCGGGCAGCCTCGTCGCCGTTCCACTTACGCATCAAGGTGATGTGCGCGCCGGCAACGAGGCTGAGCAAAAACGTCGGATGTGTTGCGGTGACATGGAAAAGTGGTGTGACCACAAGAACCGAAGGGCGCAATGGCTCTGGCGCGTCTGGCGCTGGGGGCGTGACCAAGGGGGCCACTACACCCTGCATCAACCAGCTAAAGACAGCGTTCACCGCACTGCGGTGGGTTTGAACCACACCTTTGGGATTCCCTGTAGTACCTGAGGAATACATCACGGCAAAATCGTCGTCCGTGTCGATATCAACCTCTAAGGGCGCATTGGAGGCGGCCAGTTGCAACGCGGAATAAGCGTGCTCAACCATCGCTTCACCGTCACGCACCCCAACCAGCGTCAACCCCATAGGGCCAACCAGCGGCAACAGGCGTTCAATCCGTGGGCCGTCCGCAAAGACCAGCTTGGCTGAACTGTCGCCCAACGCATATTCAAGTTCTTGGGTGGTCCACCATGCGTTTACAAAAACGACGGTTGCGCCAGTGGCCGAAATCGCCAGTACCAACGCCATAAGTTCGGGGTAATTGCGCATTGCAATCGCAACACGGTCGCCTTTGCCAATGTTAAAGGTTCCCTGCATGACTTGCGCAATGCGCCGCACTTCCGCAGCGAACTCGCCATAAGTCCAGCGTTCGCCTTCATATAGAATGTAATTTGCCGCGCCATTATCATGCTGTGCCATGCCAGCATCCAGCAACGCATGCACAGTGCCCGGAATGTTTTGAAAGGCCTTATATGTAACACCGCGTACGATAGTGGGGGCAACGGCAAAAACCGGATTGGTAGCAACGACATGTGCTACGGCTTCTTCAGGTGTCATTGCGCTCATCTTGCGGCGCCATTTAGGTAGTAAGCATACATCATGCGGATCCTCCCAAATCCAAGACCGACACCCTCATCCTCCCAAGGGTGTGCGACTCTATCTAACCGATACTCTAGGTGGAAATTTACCGAGTGCCAATACCGCAGTACGGAACTTCGTTTCGCAAAAGCAAAAACTTGCGCAGATTGCAGCCGCCGCCGTTGAAAACACACATCTTTGGTCCTGATTTTTTGGAGGACATAGATGACATTTTAGGGCTGGCTCACCGATATTTGCGGCTAAAAGAACTTCGGGATGGGCCACGTTCGACTGCAAGCTGCGTGATCCACCCGCTCGGGCCAGTAACCACACATTGGTTATCAATCTAGCTCTTGTAGGTCCCTTTTAGCGTTGGCTTGGGATATACCTAACTCTAATGTATACGCCCTAAGATAACCATTTCGTCTAAGGACTCAACAGCGCATGAAATCCACGTATAAAGATGTTAAGTCCGATATCTTATCAAAGATCATCAAGGGGGAATGGGGGCCGGGTGATCTTATTCCAAATGAAGTTGATCTTGCGGCAAGTTATGGATGCGCGCGTGCGACAGTCAATCGGGCGGTGCGTGAACTTGCTGACGATGGCATTGTAGAGCGTCGACGCAAGGCCGGAACAAGGGTGCGGATGTCGCCTGTACGCCAAGCACGTTTTAACATTCCCGTGGTACGTGACGCAATCGAACAAAAAGGGGCGTCATACCGCTATTCGCTGGTCAGTCGATCCGTGGAAAACGCGCCAGATTGGTTGCGGGCGCTGCTTCAATTGCCCGAAGGGGGCAAGGCAGTGCATCTGATTTGCATGCATTATGCGGACGGCATCCCATATGAACACGAAGACCGCTGGATCAATCTGTCGGCGCTACCGAGCGCAGAGCAGGCAGATTTTACCCAAAACTGCCCTACCGAATGGCTACTGTCGACCATTCCCTTTTCGCAGGTCGAAATCAATCTCTCAGCTGAGCTGGCAGATCAAAAGACCGCTGACTATTTGGCATGTGCAGTCGGTGATCCGATTTTTACTGTGGAACGCTCAACCTGGTGGCAAGGGGATGCGGTGACATATGTACGTCTCTCTTATCGGCCAGGGCATCGCCTGACGACACGGTACTGAGCCAAGCAATATCATGCCTATATCTGGATCAGGCCACGCGTGGTTGCATAATTGCTGAAAAGGCGCGCCTGACTATTCCGCTTTCTTTGGGCGGCTGAGATATTTACTCACCAGCAAAAAGAACAAAGGCACAAAGATGATCCCAAAGATCGTACCTGTGATGGTGCCGCCCAAAACCGCAGCCCCGACAGAGCGTCGCCCGCCAGATCCAGCGCCAGAGGACAAGACAAGCGGCACAACACCAAGCGAGAAGGCCAGTGACGTCATGACAATCGGACGGAACCGCAATTTGGCCGCGTTAAGGATTGCGTCATAAAGCTCTTTGCCTTCCTCGACCTGCTCACGTGCAAATTCAACAATCAGAATTGCGTTTTTGCCTGTCAGACCGATCACAGTCAAAAGACCAACTTGGAAAAACACCCCGTTCTGAAAACCGAAATACCATGCGGTAAACAACGTCCCCAAGACGCCAACGGGCATGACCAGCATTACGGAAAACGGAATGGCCCAGCTCTCGTATAGTGCGGCAAGACAGAAGAAAATCGCAGCAAGCGACAGCATATAGAGCATTGGCGCTTGCGATCCTGACTCGCGTTCCTCGAGCGACAAACCCGTCCATGCGACCGAGAAACCGGGCAATTGATCGACGATGCGCTCAATCTCTAACATGGCTTCGCCTGTGGCAACGTCAGGTGCGGGGGAACCTTGGATTTGCATCGCAGGCGTGCCGTTATAGCGGGTCAATCCTTGGGGGCCATAAACCCAACGCTCGCTCGAGAAGTTAGAGAAAGGCACCAATTCACCGGCCGTGTTCCGCACTCTCCATCTTTGCAAGTCGGAGGGTGTGGCCCGTGCGCTGGCTTCGCCTTGCACATAGACGCGTTTGGTACGGCCATTATCATTAAAATCATTCACGTAAGTGCCAGCCATGGCAATCGCCAGTGTGGTCCCGACATTGGCGGGCGATACACCCATCGCGCCTGCGGCACGCCAGTCGATATCCAACTTGAACTGCGTTGCGTCTTCCGATCCCGAAGGGCGGGCAGAAGCGATCAGTGGGCTTTGCGCCGCCATACCCAAAACCGCATTGCGGGCTTCGAGGAGCTGTTCATGCGTCTGGCCTGCTTGTGCTTGTAGGTAAAAATCAAAGCCAGACACGTTGCCCAATTCCGTCACGGCAGGCGGGACAATGGGAAATACCATTGCCTCTTTGATGCCCATCATCTTAGGAAACGCACGTCCCGCAAGCGCTTGAATAGACTGGCTGGGGCTAGGGCGGTCGGCCCAATCTTTGAGCCGCACAAAAGCCAACCCGTTGTTTTGCCCCACACCTGCAAAGGAGAAGCCGACAACGCTAAAGACAGATTCGACGATTTCGCCTTCGGTCTTCAAAAAGTGGTCCTGAACCTGCTCCATCGCCTTCAACGTATTGCCCGAAGTTGTACCAGAAGGGCCTTGAACCAGCGTAAACATTATCCCTTGGTCTTCGTCAGGCAGAAAGCCCGTGGGCGTTTGAAGGAACAGCCAAACAATGCCCGCGCCCATCATCCCGTAGATCAATATCATGCGCAGGGGACGGCGGATGACGAAATTGACGGTCCAGCCATAGCCGCCTGCCAATTTCCCAAAGGCCTTGTTGAACAGGCCGAAAAAGCCCCGTGCTGTATGATCTGTGTCTTTGGCTTTCAGCATCGTCGCACAGAGTGCAGGCGTCAGGGTGAGCGCAACAAAAACCGAAAGCATCATTGCAGAGACAATGGTGATCGAGAACTGCCGATAAATGACACCCGTAGAGCCGCCAAAAAATGCCATCGGGATAAACACCGCCGAGATCACAAGACCAACACCAATTAATGCCCCAGTGATCTGGTCCATCGATTTGCGTGTCGCTTCGCGGGGTGACAACCCTTCTTCTTCCATGATGCGTTCGACGTTTTCGACTACAACAATCGCGTCATCCACCAGCAGACCAATGGCAAGCACAAGCGCGAGCATGGTCAATACGTTGATGGTAAATCCAAACGCCCCAAGAATGGCAAAGGTGCCCAAAATAACAACTGGAACCGCCAATGTCGGGATCAATGTTGCACGCAGGTTTTGCAAGAACAATAGCATCACAAAGAACACAAGAATGATCGCTTCAACCAGTGTCTTTTGGACCTCGTGGATCGAGACTTCTACAAAGGGTGTGGTGTCATAGGGAATGACGTAATCCATCCCGTCGGGGAAAAACTCGGCGTATTCCTCGATCTTTGCGCGTACCAGTTCTGATGTGTCCAGCGCGTTGGCGCCTGGCGCAAGTTGCACCGCCATGCCTGATGCAGGGTTGCCGTTATATTTGGCAATAGCCGTATAGTTTTCGGCACCAATCTCGACACGTGCCACATCTTCTAGCAACACCAGCCCGCCATCTGCCTCAGAGCGCAAGATGATGTTGCGGAAATCTTCGGGGGTCTCCAGCAGTGATTGCGCTGTGATGGTTGCGGTGAATGCTTGGCCCTCAACAGACGGCAAAGCGCCAAAAGATCCCGCAGAAATCTGCGCGTTATGGGACGACACAGACGCCACTACGTCGGAGGGGGTCATGTCAAACGCGGCAAGTTTGGAAGGATCTAGCCAGATGCGCATGGCATATTTTGCGCCAAACACCTGTGTTCCACCAACGCCTTCAATGCGGCTGAACGCATCGACAAGGTTGGAGTTCAGATAGTCAGACAGGTCAGCCTGATCCATGCTGCCATCTTTGGAGATCAGACCGATCACCATCAGGAAACCTGCCGAGGATTTCTGAACCGTCACCCCTTGTCGTTGCACGGCCTCGGGCAAAAGCGCTGTGGCCTGAGACAGTTTATTTTGCACTTGGACTTGGGCGATATCTGGGTCTGTGCCTGTCTCGAATGTCAGCGCGATAGAGGCCGCGCCTGACGAAGACGAAGAGGACGACACATAACGCATTCCGTCAAGGCCGGTCATCTGTTGTTCGATGATCTGGGTCACCGTGTTGGCGACCGTATCCGCCGAGGCACCGGGATACACCGCGTTGATCGTGACCGAAGGCGGGGCAATCTGCGGGTATTGGGCAACCGGCAATGTGTTGATCGACAACACGCCAAGACCCATAATCAGGATCGAAATCACCCAAGCAAAAATCGGGCGGTCAATGAAAAAACGGGCCATGGGGGTCTCTCAGATTTGAGCTTAGTTGTTTTCGGTGGAGGCGTCGGGGGCCTCTTGTTCTTGGGGAAATACGGTTGCGCCCGGGGCGGTCTTTTGAAGGCCAGCCACAATCACACGATCACCAGCGTCAAGGCCTGCAGTCACAACCCATTGGTTACCTTGGTCCCGCATGACTGTAATCTGACGTTGTTCAACAACATTCTCGGCATTTACGACCAATGCCGTTGGTTCGCCACGGCGGTCACGGGTAACCGCCTCTTGGGGGACCAATACTGCGTTTTGCACGACACCTTGCGGCATATCAGCTTGCACATACATACCCGGCAAAAGGAATCCCTCAGGGTTGGGAAAGGACAGCCTGAGCAGGATTGTCCCTGTGTTTTCATTCACATGCGGCTCGGCGGCAGAAAGCTGGCCTTGGTGCTCATAGATTGAGCCATCCGCCAGCTTGAGTTGGACGGTTTGCCCCAATTCTTCGGCAAATTCGGCCGCGCCATCGGCACGGCGCCACCGCAAAATATCAGCTGCCGCTTGGGTTACATCGACATGTACGGGGTCAAGCGTGCGGATCACGGTTAAGGGTGTCGCTTGACCAGATGTCACAAGTGCCCCTGCGCTGATTTCGCTCAGCCCGGCAACGCCAGAGATCGGGGCGCGGATTTCTGTGCGCTCCAGATCAATGTCAGTTGCCAGCAACTGTGCCTCGGCGACTTTAAGACTCGCGGCTGCAATCTCACGGGTGGAAATTGCGGTATCAAGGTTTTGCTGTGAGACAACGTTGCGTGTTTTCAACTCTTGTTGCCGCGTCAATTCGCGCTGCGCAGAGGCGAGTGTTGCGCTTGCCTGTGCAACCTGCGCTTCGGCGGCGGCTTTTAGCGCCTCATAGGAAGCAGCATCAATGCGGTAAAGCAGATCGCCTTTTGAAACGGGGCGGCCTTCTTGAAATAGGCGTTCACGGATCAGGCCGCTTACTTGGGGGCGCACTTCTGCTTCGGATGAGGCGGCAACGCGACCGGGCAGCGGCGCTGTCAGGGTGATATCGCCAGATTCCAATGTCACAACCGTTACCGCAGCAGGCGGCGGGCCATCTTGCGCCAATGCGCTTAACGGCAGGCTGAGGGCTAGTATCAGTGGTGCCGCCATGCGACCCAGTGGGGAAAGAAGTGCGCGAGGCATGGGAGTGGCTCCAGTGATTAAGCGATCATCAAGACGGGTCGCAAGGCGATGAGAGATGGTAACACGTAAAGTTATTTTAACGATAAGCAAAAACCTTATTGCGCATCTCTTAAGGAAACCCGATAGTTTTGTAAAGTGTATTTGACAATAAAGGTCGGATGCGTAGTTCACAAAAAAGTATGCCAAGATGACCACAGAAACATCAAAAGACGAGGCGAATTGCTGTAACGGGTCGCGTCGTGGACGCCCTTTGCAAATGGATACACCTGCCAGAGAGGCCGCAATTTTGCGGGCAACTGCTCAATTGCTTTTGGAAGTTCCCTTTGATGACGTCACAATGGCTGCGGTATCCGCGAAAACCGCAATGTCCAAACGTACGCTCTACCAGTACTTCTCCAACCGTGAAGATTTGCTGATCCGTGCAGTGGCCGATCTCTCCCGAAGCATTTTTATCCCGCTGAGCAGCAAAGACAGCAAGCTGCCTCTGCCAGAGCGATTGTCCATTCTGATGCGGGTCAATACTCCGCCCGGCAGCGAAGAAAACAAGCTGGAGTGTTTGCGCTCTATCGTGGCCAAGGCACAAAGCTATCCCACCTTGGCACAGAACCTGTATTCAAACGGGTATGGCGCCTTGATCGGTTTTGTATGCACTGAAATCACGCGTGCTATTGAGGACAATGAAATTGCGTTGGCCTTGGCCGATGTCGAACTTGCGTCGGAAATGCTGCTGAGTATGGCTTTCGAAAATACGCTGGCGCGATTGTTGCACCCTTTGGCGCCGCCCCCACCTCTTGCTGAGCAAGACCGCCGCCGTGAATTTGCGATCGCAATGTTTTTGCGCGCACATGCGCCCTGAACTCAACATTGGATGTGCTTAGCGCCCTTGTTCAAAAGCGCGGGCATTTGTCACTAAAGCCTGCGGGGTGAACCTGAAAATGGTCATCTCATCGACGCTATAGGCCCCAAGAGAGCGGTAAAATTCAATAGTTGGTGCGTTCCAATCCAGAACACCCCATTCTAGAAACTCGCACCGCCGCGCAGTTGCCAATGTGCACAGATACCCCATCATGATCTTGCCAAAGCCCTGATGACGCAAATCTGAATCAATAAGAAACCCATCAATGTACAGGCCCGAACGCCCCGTAAAGGCCGAGGATTTGTCACAAAAATAGGCAAAACCTGTAATTTCGCCTTTATACGTCCCGAAAATTGCCTCGCCTAGGTTTTGCTCCAGCAGGCGTTTGATCTGCGGCGCAGTTGCCGTGATTTTATCCGCCATCTTTTGATAGACGCCCAGCTTTTTCATGTAGGTAACAACCAATTCCGCGTCCTCGGGTGTAGCGTGGCGAATTTTGAATTCTGGGTTGGGTGTTGTTACGTCGTGCATGTCCGGCTCCTTCAGGTGCGTTTTTGTGTGGGCTTTAGCAATGTCATCACGATGGAGGCCACGATCAGCACAAGGGCGAGCCCCTTTTGCCACGACAACTCGTCGCCCAGCAGTATGACCGACGACAAGACCCCAACAACGGGCGCAATCAGTGTTGAAATTGCTGCGACCGTGGCGCTTAATCGGCTTAGAAGGACCGTCCAAAGCACATAACAGGCCACCAGCGGGCCGCAGACGTGAAAGGCAAATACCCACAGGCTTGCCGCGCTTGGCATGGAAAAGCCGTTGAGCGGTTCGAATACAAAGACCAAAGGCCATGTGAGGATGGCGGCGATGATGAAAAACCATGCGGTGCGGGCCAAGGGGTGCAATGTCCACTTACGTAATTGCATCAGGATATTGCCAATAGACCAAGACAATGCAGCCCCGAGCATGATCGCAGGCCCAAGCGGTTGGGCCAAGAGGGCGGGCAGATTGGCCGAGGCCAAGACCATCAGCCCCGCCAAGCCAATCCCAATCGCCAATACCAGCCGTCTGTGCAGAACTTCCCCCAGAAAGACGACAGAAAGAACTGCCGTGAGGGAAGGCATCGTATAGGCGATAAGAGCGGCGTTGGAGGCGGGTGTAAACAACTGGCCCATAGCCGTCAGCATGTTGAAACCGAACAAGACGAATAGGGAGGTCAGGACAAGGGACACGGCCTCACCTTTTGCGGGTCGCATCGATTGACCAACGGCTAAGGCGATAGCGCTGAGGAGAAGGGCGGCGGCGCTGAACCCGCCTGCGCGCAAGGTAAGGGGGGGCACTTCGGCGAGCATGAATTTCACCGAAGGCCAGTTGAGGCCCCACATAACCCCCACCAGCACAATCATGAGCCCAGTAAGCGAACGAGGCATTTTGACCATCACATCAGACAGCCTTGGTTGCGGTGAAGGCGGCGTCCACTGCATCCAAAAACAACTCGGCTTCACTCGGCTGTAACACCAATGGCGGGCGGATTTTGAGGATGTTGCCATGCGGCCCTGTAGCGCTGATCAATACTCCATTTTGGCGCAGATGGTTCACAACCGCCCCCGCCAACGCCGCATTGCTGTCGTTTCCGTCTATACAATCGACCGCCAGAAATAGGCCTGCACCGCGCACATCGCCAATGACATCATGGCGATGTGCGATGTCGTTCAACCCATCTTTTAACATGGCTCCAAGCTGTAAAGAATTGCTTTGAAGGGCTTCTTCCTCGATCACATCCAGCACGGACATGCCAGCGGCAGCAGCAACAGGATTGCCGCCAAAAGTGTTGAAATACCGTGCCTTTTCACCGAATTCTTTGATAAGTTCGGGCCGCATCGCGACCCCAGCCACCGGAAATCCATTGCCCATCGGTTTGCCCATTGTAGCCATGTCAGGCACCAACCCATGGCGTTGAAACCCCCAAAAGGCATCACCCGTGCGTGCAAAACCTGCCTGTACTTCGTCTGCAATGAAAATGCCGCCCTCAGCGCGGATCAGATCCACGGCAGGTTTCAGAAACCCTGCGGGGTCGGGGTAAAGACCGTCACTGGAAAATACGGTATCGACGATCAAAGCTGCGGGTTCGATCCCGTCGGCGCGCATTTCAGCAATGGCTTGGGCCAGATCGGCAGCGAAACGCGCGGCTTGGTCTTGGGGGGCGACATGATGGGGATCAGGAGCATCCATCATCCGTATCCGTGCACTGCTGCGCCCGAATTCACCCAGCGAGGGCGACAGCTCACTCACCGCTTCGGTCACACCGTGATAGGCGAGGCGGGTGACGATAATGCCTTGGCGCCGTGTGAAGTTACGGGCGATGCGCAGGGCGATGTCATTCGCTTCTGATCCGGTGCAGGTGAACATCATATGCCCCAAGGCATCGGGCATCGTGGCCAGCAGACGTTCCGCATAGTTCACCACACCGTCATGCAGATAACGTGTATGCGTGTTCAAAACGCCAATCTGGCCTGTGATGGCTTCCACCACTTTGGGGTGCGAATGACCCACGGAAGCGACGTTGTTATACGCATCCAGATACTTTTTACCGTGTTTATCCCAAAGCCAGACACCGTCACCGCGTACGATGTGCAGGGGTTCTTCGTAAAACAAGCGATAGGCAGGGCCCATCGCGGCTGTGCGCCGTGCGATCAGCGCTTTGTCATCGGGATCAAGACCTGCGGCCTTGGTTGTGTCATAGGCGTTGATCATGGTCATGGCAGGTTACTCCGTTCCGGCGGCGGTGTGCAGCGCCCTAAGCGCGGCGTCATCCCCGATCTGATCCAACGCATTCATACCGCGCAAAGAGGCGGCTGTGTTGCGCAGGATGTAATCGGCATTTTCAGGATAGCGTTGGGCCCGAGAGGCTCCGATCGCCAATGTTGTGGCATGGCGCAGGCGGATGAGATCAGGCAAAAGGGTGATCTCTTCAGGCTCCAGCGGTAGCAGGCTGGCATAGCCGCGGATCATATCACACATCTGGCGCAACGGGTCTGTTCCCTCGCCAATCTGGTACGAACATGCCACGGCCAGATCGCAGATGATGGGCGTATGCACAATATCGCCAAAATCAATCAGCCCGATGGGATGTGTCCCGACTTGCCCATCCACCAAAACGTTATGAGGGTTGAAATCATTATGCACCACTTGGGCGCGCAACATTGACAGGCGCGGCGCAATCTCTGCGTCAAAACGGTCCAAGGTTACGGTCAGGCGTTTGCGCAAATCCGGGTCTTGAACAGTCTCCAACATGGGGCGAAGCCGTGCTGCCTGTTTGATATCCCATTGCAACACATGGCCTGCCGCAGGGTGGAAAAAACCGCGAAGCCCCCGTGTGACCCGCGCCAAAAAGGCCCCTAATTCATGGTGCAGCTGCGGACCCGCAGTGGCGCTACTGAGGATGGTGCCGCGCAGATAGGTCATCAACCGCACCACATGGGTTTGGCCATCGGCAGCGGTGATGATCTCGCTTGGGTTGCCCTTTAGACTGGCACAGATGCGCTGCACTGGCAGGGTGGGATCGGCAGAGGCCAGATGCATCAGCGCGGCAGTTTGCATATCGGTCACGGCGCTGTCTTCGACTGCGTTGGTGATTTTCAGCAATGCCTGTTCACCGCAGGGCAGAGTGATCAGAAAGTTCGCGTCTTTTTCAGCCGTCAATCCGCGCACATCGCCCGAAATTCCGTACAGGCGCTGCGCAATCTCAGCGGCCATGACCTGAGTGATCGCGGGTGGATCATGGGCCAAAAGATCAGGCTTTCCTTCCTCGGTATGGATTACAACTTGGGTCATCAGCGGGGGTAGGCTGCCTGTCGGTGTAGATGGGTGCGCCCTCACTTTTTGATGTCCTCGGTGCCGCACCATTCAGCAATGAACAAGGCCATGGCCTGCGTGATTTTCTTGACCGAACTCAGGCTGACGGATTCATTGATGCCGTGAATGCTCCGTGACTTTGGCCCGTAACATAAAGCGGGAATTTTATTGTACAGCGCGTAAACGCGGGTATCGAGGTAGCAGGCCATCATCACCGATTGCAGGGGGGCACCAAGGGCTGCTTCATGCGCGCGCCCCAATACGGTTTCCGCGTCGCTGCCTTCTTCCAGCACATAGCCTTCGGCATGGAAGCCATTGAAAACGACCTGCGGTGGATTGTTGGACAAGAAACCGTCCGACCGTGCAAAGGCGGCGATCCGTTCGGTGACTTCGCGTGCGGCATCCTCAGCACTGCGACCAGGGTAGAGCGAGACACGGCAATCGATGGTACACCAAGAGGGCACAGAAGAGGCCCAATCGCCGCCTTCGATTTTACCGATGTTCATGTTGATGGGATGGGGGTCATCCTCAAAATACGGGTGGTCGGCTTTCTCGGCGTTCCAATCGGCTTCTAATTCGCGCAGCGCGTCCATGATACGGGTGGCGGCGTCAATGGCATTTGCACCTTCGCCCATGTCGCGCACATGGACAGGGACACCGCGCACTTGCACTTGAAACCACAACACGCCGATGTTGGCGCGCACCAGCGTTTCATCCATGGGTTCGGGGATCAGAACGGCATCAGCGGTATAGCCTTGCAGATAGGTTTGCAGCGCGCCGTTTCCGGTGGATTCTTCCTCAACAACGGATTGCACATAAACCGTCGCCGCGGGTTGCAGGCCGATGCGGCGCAGCGCATCTAGCGCAAAGATATTCGCGGCAGCCCCCGCTTTCATATCGCCCGCGCCGCGCCCGAACATCCAATCGCCCTCGATCTTGCCTGAAAACGGCGGATCATCCCACATGTCATGCGGACCCTCAGGGACCACGTCCAGATGTGATTGCAAGATCAATGAGTGGCCCGTTTCATCACGCGGGCGGTGAATACCCACAACAATAGGCGCGTCCGAATGATCGTCCGAGTATTTTGCCCCGCCGGGGTGTGCTTCAATCGCGACGCGGTCCATTTTGAAACGGTCCATGTCATAGCCACGGGATTGCAACGACCGAAACAGTAGGTCTTGGATCGCGTGTTCATGGCCGCGCAAAGACGGGTTTTGCACCAACTGTTGGGTAAAGGCGATTTGTGCGTCAAACCCGTCTTCGACAGCCTGAATAATGCGTTTTGAAAGTTCTGGATCGAGGGTCACATCATATCCTTCCGAGGATTAAAGGGCGGCTTCGATTAGATAGGGACCGGGTTCTTTAGCGGCATCCTTGATCGCTTGCATCAACTCGGTGACGTCCTCAACACGGCGGCCCGGCACCCCCATTCCTTTGGCAAGAGAGACAAAATCAAGATCAGGGCGGTCTAGGTTCAACATGCTAAGCGCATCTGGACCCGGCTGGGCACCGACATTGTGCAGCTCACCTTTCAGGATTTCATAGGCGCGGTTGGCAAGGATGATCGTGGTCACATTGGAGCCTTCACGCGCTTGCGTCCACAGCCCTTGCAGCGTGTACATGGCTGATCCGTCCGCCTGAAGGGTGATCACAGGGCGGTCAGGGCAGGCAATCGCCGCTCCGGCAGCAAGCGGAATGCCGATACCGATGGACCCACCGGTGAGGGCCAGCCAAGAATTTGGCGCAGCGCAATCGCCCGCTTCGAATAAGGCTCCGCCTGCTGAAACTGCTTCATCAATGATGATTGCATCTTCAGGTAGAGCATTGGCCAAGGCGGCTGCGATGTTTTTCAAGGTAATGGCACCTGTCTGCGGCACAGGCGGCAGGGCGGTATCAATCGGTTTGGCCGCTTTCGCGCCGACGCGATCCGCCAGCGCTGCCAATGCGGCGGGTCCGTCGCCGCCTAAACCCGCAAGCGTGATGGTTGCGCACTCTTCGGGCAACAACAGGCTTGGTTTGCCCGGATAGGCAAAAAACGTCACTGGCGCCGCGGCCTCAACCAGAATGGCCGAGGCATAGGGCGCGAGGCAGGCGATTGCGTCGTTGATGGGGTAGGGCACTTTGGTGACGGCAAGACGCCCGTGCCCGCGTTCCATGCGGCGGTTTGAGGTGGGGGCAAGGATATCCGCGCCGGATTTTTCAGCAATGCCTTGCAAAATCGCCAGCGCCTCAGGGCTTTCCAAAACCGAGTCTCCCGCGAGGATGACGGTTTTGCCGTCGCTTTCCAGCGCTTTTAGGGCAGCGTTCAGCGCATCTTCGTCCAGCGGGGCAGGGACGTCTGCGGCCACAACACCCGCCATTTTACCCCCTGCATCCCAGCCGATATCGGCTGGGGCAATCAGGGACGCAATGCGGTTCGGTTTGCCTTTGGCAACGGCCAGCCCAGCCATGGCATCCGCCGCAAAGCTGCCCGCGTCACGGCCGGAACGCACCCAATCGCTGAACGGCGCACAAGCCCCTTCAACATCCGCTGACAATGGCGCGTCATATTGTTGGTGGCGCAGGGCATGATCCCCCACAAGGTTCAACATCGGCACACGTGCTTTGCGGGCGTTGTGCAGATTGGCGGCGGCATTGGCAAAACCGGGGGCTAGATGCAGCAAGGTCACAGCAGGTTTGCCCGCCATTCGCGCATAGCCATCGGCGGCTCCTGTCACCACGCCTTCAAACAAGCCCAGAACACAGCGCATCAGCTTGGTGCGATCCAGCGCATCGACAAATTGCATTTCAGAGGTGCCCGGATTGGCGAAACACACATCCACGCCGCCGGCATGCAGGCTGCGCACAACGCTTTCAGCGCCGTTCATTTCCTTGGGAGTGGTGTTCATGCTGTGGCCTCGCGAAAAGTGGTGAGAAATGATTTTGCGTTATCCGCCAATGACGGGCCGAGGTATCCACCCTCTTGCACCAAAGTGCTGGGTAGGTTCAGTGCGGCAAGGCGACGGGCCATTTCGGCAAACCCATCGGGATAGACGTTGACAGCCGCCAGCGGATCGTCAGCCGCCATGTCGAAACCAAGTGAGATCACCAACGCCTCGGCACCGAAGTCACGGATTGCGGCAATGCCTTTGTCCAACGCGGCCAGAACGTCATCTTGGCTGGCACCTTGTTGCAGCAGGATGTTCATGGATTTGCCTTCGCCCTCACCTTCGCCGGTTTCATCCGCATGGCCCAGATAGAAGGTGGGGTAGGTCGTGGGATCGGGGTGGAGCGAGCAAAAGAAGATGTCGCCGCGTTCATACAGAATATCGAGAGAGCCATTGCCCGTATGCACATCAATGTCGATCAACGCGACCTTCTTGAACTTTTGCGTCAGGTGGTTTGCCACGATGGACGCGTTGTTGAAAAAGCAAAACCCGTTAGAACAATCGCGCATCGCGTGGTGGCCAGGTGGACGGCACAGCGCATAGGCCGCACGGGTGCCAGCAATGATTTCTTCAGCTGCTTCAATTGCGGTTTGGGCAGACCAATAGACAGCCTCCCATGTGCCTTCAGTGAGCGGGGTTGAGGTGTCTGTCATCCACCAGCCCAACTGACCATGGATGTCTTTGGGCTCTTTGCCACGGCGGCGGCCGGGATGCATCGTGGGAATTGCCAGCGCTTCTGTGCCCGCGCTCTCGACGAAACGGGCATGGGCGTCGGGTAAAAAGTCAACGTAATCAGGGTTATGAACAGCTTTGATCGGGGCCAGTCCATGATCGCGGGGCTTGCTGATCTCAAAGCCTTCACCGATCAGCATATCACGCAGAATTTCAGCGCGCTGTGGCTGCTCTTGGTGCGGCATGGCAGCGCCACGGCGGAAATAATATGTTGGGGCGTGGTTCAGTTGGCGTTCGTCGAAAAAGACTTTCATGGCGTGTTCTGTCCTTTGATGTGGTTGCGCAAAGCATTGCAGTTTTTATTTGCAGGGGCAATATCTTTGATGCATGATGCATCAATATTACGTCAAGCAACACACATCAAACTGTTAGGATGCAATGAGCCAGATCAATCAATCTTCGTTAGGTGACAGCATCTATGCCAAGGTCAGTCAGGATCTGATGCTGGGCAAAATGCGCCCTGATCAGAAGGTGACAATCAGGGGGCTTGCCGATGAATTGGGGACAGGCACCACGCCTGTACGTGACGCAGTGCAGCGCCTTTTGCGCGACGGGGTACTGGTACAGCGCTCGGTGCGCGATGTCCGTGTGCCGGTTTTGTCTGTGGCAGAATATCTTGAGATCATCGCCATCCGTTGTGAGCTGGAGGGGCTAGCAGCCTCACGTGCGGCGGAACTGGTGGACGCCAAAGGGATCGCGCGCCTGAAACGCAACGTCGCCTTAAACGAGGCCGCGTCCGACAGTGGCCGCTGGCCCAAGGCGATTGAGTATAATCAGCAGTTCCATTTTGCATTGGCCGAGATCGCGGGCATGCCAACCTTGCTGGATATTCTAAGCCGTCTTTGGCTGCGCATGGGGCCGTTGATTGCAGGGTATTATGCCCAAGAAAAAGTCGAAATGGTGCGTTGCCACTATAGTATCATTGCCGCCTGCGAGGCCCGCGATCCAGCGGCTGCCGCATTGGCGATGCGCACGGATATTGAGAGCGCCCGTGAGGGGCTGTTGAGATATATAGAAACATTCACGCTAGATGAATGAAAACTAGGCAGGTGCTCCGAACTGGGGCGCTTGTTCACTGCCAAAGGTTGAAGTCTGATTTAGCTCAGCTAGGCTTTTGGATATCGCCAACAACAATAACCAATGGGGAAATTGAATGTTAAAACCTATCAACCTTATCGCCTCTGCGATGCTGGCGCTGGCACTCGCCAGCCCACTGGCCGCGCAAGACGGCACGCCGAAATCAGGCGGCACGCTTAACGTCGTTATTCAGCCTGAGCCGCCCAGCTTGATGCTGGGGCTTGTGCAAAATGGGCCGACCCAGATGGTGGGCGGCGATATCTACGAAAGTCTTCTTCGCTACGATTCCGAGCTTCAGCCCGAAGGGCAGTTGGCGGAATCATGGGAGATATCCGAAGATGGTATCACCTATACGTTCAAGCTACGTGAAGGTGTGAAATTCCATGACGGCACGCCGTTCACATCGGCGGATGTTGAATTCTCGATGGATAAATTCCTGCGCGAAAGCCACTCGCGCATGCGGACCTATATGGAACATGTCGAGAGCATCGAAACGCCCGATGATCTGACCGTGATCTTCAAGCTCAAGCAGCCGTTTGGCCCGTTCATCGGTATTTTTGAGCCGGGCACGGCGCCGATGATCCCCAAGCATATCTATGAAGGCACAGACTTTGCCAGCAATCCGGCGAATAACACGCCCATTGGGACTGGCCCCTTCAAGTTCGACAAATGGGAAAAGGGCAGCTTTATCCACCTGGTCAAGAACGAAGACTATTACATGGAAGGCAAGCCTTACATTGATGACGTTTACTACCATGTCATCCCTGACGCCGCATCGCGCGCGGTGGCCTATGAGACAGGTAAAGTAGATGTCTTGCCCGGTGGGTCGGTTGAGAATTTCGATGTGCCGCGTATGCAAGCCATGGAAAATACCTGCATCACCGATAAAGGCTGGGAATACTTTGGCCCGCTGTCTTGGATGTGGGTGAACAGCGACAACAAACCGTTGGATGATGTCAAAGTGCGCAGCGCCATCATGCATGCTGTAGATCGAGAATTTGCCAAAAACGCGCTGTGGAACGGTCTGGGCAAAGTTGCGACTGGCCCGTTTTCTTCCTCGACCCGTTTCTGGGATGGCGACACGCCGGACATTACCTTTGACCCAGAAAAGGCCAAAGCCCTGTTAGCCGAGAGCAGCTATAACGGTGAGAAAATCCGCATTCTGGGTCTGCCCTACGGCGAGACATGGCAGCGGTGGGCCGAAGCGGTCAAACAAAACTTGAGCGAAATTGGCATGGATGCCGAGATTGTCCCCTCTGATGTGGCGGGTTGGAACCAGAAGATTTCGGACCGCGACTTTGATCTGGCCTTCACCTATCTCTATCAGTACGGCGATCCTGCCTTGGGCGTATCCCGCACCTATATGGGCAGCAATGCCGCCCCTGGTTCGCCTTGGAACAACGTATCCAACTATCAAAACCCCGAAACGGATAAACTGTTCGACGAGGCGGCATTGATGGCCAACCCTGAGGATCGCAAAGCGGCTTATAAGGCGGTTCAGGATCTGATTGTGGCGGATGTGCCAAACATCTGGATGCTGGAACTGGGCTTTCCGACGATCTATCGCTGTGACATCAAAAACCCTGTGAACACGGCCTTCGGTGTGAACGATGGTTTCCGTGATGTCTGGATTGACCGCGACTAAGCAAAGGCGAATGCCTAGAGGTCCGAGCTGCCTGTGTGGCTCGGACCGATCTGAACACAAGAACGGGGGCGGACAGCGTGATACGTTTTATATTGGGCCGGTTGGTCAAAGCAGTTTTTATTTTGTTGGCGATCCTCGTCTTCAACTTTCTATTGATCCACGCCGCACCGGGTGATCCCGCCGCCGTTATGGCAGGCGAGGCAGGTGCCGCGGATGAGAAGTTTCTTGCAGATTTGCGCACGCGCTTTGGCCTTGATCAGCCGCTGTATGTGCAGCTGTTCATCTATATCAAAGGGGCGGTGCAATTTGATCTTGGCTATTCCTTCCGCCAGCAAATGTCGGTGGCGGAAATGATCGGGGATCGTTTGCCAGCCACGCTGTTGCTGACGGGAGTGGCCTTTGTGCTGTCGCTGGTTCTGGGGGTTGCGGCAGGCGTTGCAGCCTCTGCGCGTCAGGGCCGTTGGGGCGATACGATCATCTCGACATTCGCCTTGCTGTTCTATGCAACGCCGCTGTTCTGGGTCGCGCTGATGGCGACATTGGTATTTTCGGTTTGGTTGGGCTGGTTGCCCGGATTTGGCTATTCGACGATTGGTGCCAATTATACTGGCATGGCGCATGTGCTGGATGTGGCGAAACATCTGGTTTTGCCTGCCTCCACGCTGGGGCTGTTTTTCATGGCAATCTATATGCGCATGACGCGAGCCTCCATGTTGGAGGTGTCGCGGCTGGATTTTGTGAAAACCGCCCGTGCCAAAGGGCTCAAGCGCGGCGTGATCCAGCGCCGTCACATCCTGCGCAACGCCTTGCTCCCTGTTATCACTCTGGCGGGGCTTCAGGCGGGACAGATTTTTGGCGGGGCGATCCTGACCGAAACTGTCTTTGCATGGCCCGGCATCGGACGGCTGATGTTTGAGGCGATCAACCAACGTGATTACAACGTGATCCTTGGCGTATTTTACATTTCGGCGGCAATGGTGCTGCTGTTCAACCTGATTACAGATGTAGTCTATGTCATTGTAGACCCACGGATAAGGCTGACAACATGAAGAATTTTTGGAGACGCTTCAGCTATAATCGCGGTGCCGTTATTGGCTTGTTCATTCTGACGCTGGTCATTCTAACCGCCATTTTGGCCCCCTTTGTCTTCCCGCAAAGCCCGTGGAAAATGGTGCAGCGGCCCTTCTTGCCGCCGTTTACCGATAATGCGCTGCTTCTGGGTACGGATGCGCTTGGGCGCAATGTGATATCGGGGCTGGCCCACGGCGCCTATGTGAGCCTGTTGGTTGGGCTTGTGTCCACCATCGTGGCACTCGCGATTGGGGTACCCATTGGCGCATTGGCAGGGTATTTCGCAGGGCGCACGGATGATGCGTTGATGCGCTTTACCGAGTTCTTCCAGACGATCCCCAGCTTTGCTTTGGCGATTGTGTTGCTGGCCATCTTCCAGCCCAGTTTGATGTTTGTGATCATCGCGATCTCCATTGTGTCATGGCCTCCTGTGGCGCGTCTGGTGCGGGGTGAAGTCCTATCCCTGCGCACCCGTGAATTTGTCGAGGCGGCAACACTATCTGGCCTTGGCAACACGCAAATCATCATGCGTCACATCCTGCCCAACGCCTTGCCGCCGATCATTGTACTGGCGTCACTTATGGTGGCGCAGGCGATCTTGCTGGAAAGTTCGCTGTCCTTCCTTGGGCTGGGTGATCCAAACATCATGTCTTGGGGGTATATGATTGGCGCGGCGCGCACAGTGATCCGGACTGCTTGGTGGCTATCCTTTCTGCCGGGCATGGCGATCTTGTTGACGGTTCTTTCACTGAACTTGATTGGCGAAGGCCTGAACGATGCGCTTAATCCACGTTTGACGAGGAAAACCCAATGACCTTGCTGAGTATCCGCGACCTTGCCATCGCCCTGCCGGTTGGGGCTGACCGCATCTATGCCGCGCAAAATATCAACTTTGACCTCGCAGCGGGTGAAATCCTCTGCATTGTGGGTGAAAGCGGATCGGGTAAATCCATGTCTGCCAATGCGGTCATGGGGTTGCTGCCTGAAGGCGTGAAGCCTGTGAAGGGCAACATCACCTTTGACGGGCGTGAGATACTGGGCCTATCCGAGGCTGAAATGTTGCCGTTGCGGGGCGGCCGTATTTCGATGATCTTCCAAGAACCGCTGAGCGCACTAAACCCCCTGATGCGTGTGGGGGCGCAGATTGCAGAAGTGTTTGAAGCACACGGCGCGCTGAGCAAATCCGAGCGCCGTGACCGTGCGTTGAAACTGTTGGAAGAGGTTGGCATCCCCGATCCTCAGGCCGCTATCCGCGCCTATCCTTTCCAGTTGTCTGGTGGCCAACGACAGCGTGTCATGATTGCAATGGCTTTGGCGCTAGAGCCTGACATCCTGATTGCGGATGAACCCACAACGGCACTGGATGTGACCACACAGGCGCAAATCCTAAAGCTGATCGAAGACTTGCGCAAATCGCGTGGCATGGCGGTGATCTTTATCACCCATGATTTCGGCGTGGTGGCCGATATCGCCGACCGTGTGATCGTGATGCAAAAAGGCGAGATCGTTGAGACCGGCACCGCTGACGAAGTGCTGTTGAAGCCGCAACACGCCTACACCCGCGCCTTGATCGATGCGATCCCGCGTCTGGTGCAGCGGGTTGATACCGAGGCAGATCAGGGCAAGCCATTGCTGACAGTTGAGAATCTGGAAAAGACATTTTCGACAGGCGCAGGGAGCCTGTTTGGCAAACGCCGTGTAGTAAAGGCTGTGCAAAACGTCAGCTTTGAACTCTTTGCGGGGGAAACCATTGGCATCGTGGGTGAATCCGGTTCGGGGAAATCAACTGTAGGCCGCTGTATTGTGCGGCTGCTTGATCCCGACGCGGGCCGCGTGTTGATGGATGGCGTAGATATCTCGCATTTGGCTGGGGCTGAGCTGCGCGACCAGCGGCGCAAGCTTCAGATGATTTTCCAAGACCCTTATTCGTCCCTCAATCCGCGTGCGCGTGTGTCGCGTATTTTGACAGAGGGTTTGATTGCCTTTGGCACGTCAAAGGACGCAGCACATGCCAAAGCTTGTGAATTACTGGAAATGGTGGGTTTGGATGCCTCGGCAATGAAACGTTTTCCGCATGAGTTCTCGGGGGGGCAACGCCAGCGCATCGGCATTGCGCGTGCTTTGGCTCTGGACCCCTCAATCATCATCGCGGATGAGGCGGTATCGGCGTTGGATGTGTCGATACAGGCCCAAGTGCTGGACCTCTTGGCCGAGCTGAAAACCCGCCTGAACCTGTCGATGTTGTTCATCACCCATGATCTGCGTGTAGCCGCACGTATTTGTGACCGCATCATCGTGATGCAAAAGGGCAAGATTGTAGAGGCAGGACCCGTCAGCAAAGTATTGCATGACCCCGATAGCGCCTATACGCGTAGTCTTCTAGATGCGATCCCTGGTCAGGAATATGAACGCGCATTGGCACTTGCAGAAGCGGAAGTTTGATAAATGGACGTCTCCAACACAGGGCGAAAAACACTTTTGCTGACAGGCGCAAGCCGCGGTATTGGGCATGCCACCGCCCGAAAGTTCGGGGCTGAAGGCTGGCGGGTGATCGGCTGTTCACGGCAGGCGTTTTCACCTGACTGCCCATGGCCCGGTGGAGCGGATGATCATGTGCAGGTTGATTTGAGCGACCCCAAGCTGACGATGGAAGCAGTGAGCCGGATTAAAACACTATTGAACGGTGCGCCTTTAAACGCGCTGGTGAATAATGCAGGCATTTCGCCCAAAGGCCCAGATGGGGCGCGTCTTAGTACATTAGACACGGATCTGCGCTCATGGGGGGAGGTGTTTCATGTTAATTTCTTCGCCTCGGTTGTGTTGGCGCGTGGACTTCAGGAAGAACTCTCGCTGGGCAAAGGCTCGATTGTGAACGTAACCTCTATTGCGGGTTCACGTGTGCATCCCTTCGCGGGCGCGGCCTATGCCACTTCCAAAGCCGCCCTTGCGGCGTTGACCCGCGAGATGGCGCATGACTTTGGCCCCTTGGGTGTACGCGTCAATGCCGTGGCACCGGGTGAGGTGGAGACCAGCATCCTAAGCGAAGGCACCGATAAGATCGTTGCCAACTTGCCGATGCGGCGGCTGGGTCAGCCTGCTGAAGTGGCCAATACAATCTATTTCCTATGTTCCGAGCAAAGCTCATATGTGTCGGGCACAGAGATTGAGGTAAACGGCGCACAACACGTCTAGTGTGACTGTTTCGGGCAGGGAAATCAAAGAGGCCCTTCGCCCAATGTGTCATGCGCCAGTGCCAGTAAATACCCCAAGTTCAAGGCGGCCTGCGCAGACCCGTCTAGGGCCGCAACTGCTGTAGCAATTTGGCTAAGGCCCAGTGCCTGACACCGTTGGCCCAAATTATCAGGGATAGGGCGGCTTAAACTAAAAAGCGCGGCCTCGGCGGCGCGTTCCAAACACAAATGCACAGGGCTTATGGGGCGATAAGCTGTCACCTGCGAGGGGGCTATCTGTTTGCGGACCTTGTCAACGAGGGCTGTCCAGCCTTGCGGCTTGGGCAAGGCATTAAATTGCAATACATATTGCCCTGCACGGCTCCCGCTAATCCAAATACTAAGCAAACGGGCTTTACCAGTGGGCGACAGCGCAACCAGCCCCGATGTAACGCGGCGGGAAAAGGCCGCTAACCGTTCTGTGCTGGTCGCCATTTGTTCGGGAAGCTCCAGAGCAATGGGCGCATCGTCAACGTCAAACCAAGTCCAAATCCATTTCTGGGAATAGGGATCAAATTCTGGCGGCTGGGTTGTTTTAGGCTGCAAGACCAGCAGCGCTTCGCCAGCAAGGCGGCGCAATCCACGCCCCATTTGCAGGTCAAAAGCAGCCCCCAGTTCAGACCAATCTCCCAACCCTTTTACAATGTCAGGTGCAGGCCCGATATCAGAGGCTGTTTGGGTCAGGCCAAGCCCGCCATCATGGGCTATTGCAGCGTCTGCCAGATGCAACACCCGCCCATGCATGTTTTGCGGCTGGGCCACAGACCATAACATTTTGTGCCACGTCATGCCGGCGTGATAATTCAGGTCTGTCCCTACCGCGCGGGCCTCGGTTGCGCGGTGAATGCGCTGGGTTTTCAGGTCAAGAAACGCCATGGTCATCCCGCGTGCACCTGCCGGAGTTTGCCAAGTTTCCGCGCCCAAAAAGGTAACAACCATGGGACCAGAGGGATCAAAGCTGCGGGCCAGCCTTCCGACCAAAGCGGGATCATCGGGCGCTTTGCGCAAAGCACGGATCAACGCATGGCTGCGGCTAAGGGATAGTAAAAGGGTTTCTGGTGTTTCTTCGGCGCGGCGCAATGCCTCTTCAGTCATCCGCCGCGAAAGGCCGCGTAGCTCTGCTGCCAAACGGGGGACAGCTTCGGCGCGGGTGGAAATCGCCAAGGTGAACAAGCGGTCCGCAGCCTGACTGAGTGCGCCCGATGAAAGCGCTTGTACTGCGTCAAAAATAACCGTCTCAATTCTATCAAGAGATTGAAAATCAACACTGATATCGGCGGCGGTGGTGAGCGTTTCAGGCAGCTCGCGCCCTGAATTGTGCGCAAGCAGCAAGGCCGCAGCACAGATCACCATACGTGCGCGACTGGGTTTGGAACCTTTAAATAGGGCCTGCTTCAAGGGTAACCCTTGGGGAAACGTCACGGTTTCCGCTGTATCAACAAAGATCACGCTGCTTGTGCCAATGCCATCAGCCGCGTCGCTGATTTGGGCAGGCTCTGCTGTCAGCGCAAGGGCGCGCGCCCAGTCCTTACCTGCATATTTTTCAACTGTGGCAAAGGGTAAGGCAGCGATATCAATTACGGGTTTAGCTGGTTGTTTTATTTCCGTCTCAGCCGCTGGAAGGGCTGGGGACGCAGCCGTGTCAGACAGCGTAGAAGGGGCCGCAAGCCGCAGCGCCAGAACGGCAGCGATCACGTGGCGGCACGGAAACGGCAGGCCACAGCTACAGCGGGCTGATGTTAAATCAGGAGGCGTGAGGGTGACTGTGATCTCGTCCATGGTGACGGTCGCGGTGCTGTCCGTCAGTTCGACCGTTGCTTTAGTCGCGTCTTTTCCAGCGCGTATCACGATACCTTTGGACACCAGCCCAGTCAGGGCGGCTTCATCCCACATGTTCACCATTTGCAGGACCGCGCTCAATTCAAAACCTCCGCCAGCCAATCGGCAAAGGCAGAAGGCGTCAAAGCGGCGCAAGCCATACCCAGCCCCGCGAGTTTGGTCGCCATGTCCCGGTCGAAATCGGCACGTCCGCTATTATCCAATGCGGCAATGCCCAGCATCTTCACCCGTGCTTCGTGCAGGCGCGCCACAGTTGCCAGCAACCTACGCGGCCCTGCGCCCTCCATGAAATCCGAAATGAGCGCGATGACTGTGCGGCTGGGTTGTTCAACCAGCCCTTCACAATAGGTCATTGCCTTGCCGATATCAGTTCCGCCGCCCAGTTGCACAGACAGCAGCAAGGCAAGCGGATCATCAAGTTGGTCTGTGACATCCACAACCGAGGTATCAAACAGCACCATCTTGACCCGTACTCCCGGCAAACCCGCCAGAACCGAGGCCATAAGCGCCGCGAAAATCAGGCTTTCGGTCATCGATCCCGATTGGTCGACACAAAGGATGATTGTCCAGTCAAGGTGACGCTTTTGACGGGCCATGAACCGCAGGCGATCCGCCACGATACGCTGGCGCTCAGTGTCCCAATTCCCAAGGTTGGCGCGGATCGTGGCACGTGCGTCAAAGTTGTTGGCGGATTTCATGGGTGATCTTTGGTGGCGGTTGCGACGCCCCGTCAGGGACCGCATGACCTGACTGCGCAGTTTTTGCAAAATCTCGTCTATGACCTGCTGTGCGATGCGGCGTAGCTCGGCTTGCATTGCGGGGTCTGCGCGATCCTGAAAGGACAGCAATGTCCGCAAGGTCGCTGGCGATGCCTCTAGGTTTTCCCAAACCTTGGGGTCTTTGAGCAGATCGGTCATTTGATAGCGGTCAAGCGCATCTGCCTTCAGGCGCTCAAAAACAGGGTCGGGAAACAGGTTTTGTGCCTCACCCAGCCAATCCAGCGCCTTCATACGGGTCGGGTCAAGCCCCGCCCCACGCGGCCCCGTTTGTATGCCACGCCGCCCGTATTCGCGACTGTAAAGGTAATCAAGTGCCGCATCGCGCCGCTGGTCCTCTGGGCCCAGACAATTGCCCATTTGTTTATCGGCGTAGCGGCCTAGTAAAAGCCGCCAGCGTTCGGTTGCAGAGCGGCTCATGGCGTTAACCCATCGTCAATCAGCGCCTGTGCTATTGCACGGTCAAGGGCCAGCCCATGGTGTAAATCCGCCTCGGAAAAGCTGTTGGGAGCGGTAAGCGTTCTGGCGTCATTGCCTAGCAGTTGCGTTAACTCTTCGGCTAGTCTGTCGGTCTCATGGGGGTTTAACCCTGTCAGGCTGCGCCGCAATGCGGGTAACATG
Source organism: Sulfitobacter undariae (assembly GCF_014196805.1). GTDB lineage: Bacteria > Pseudomonadota > Alphaproteobacteria > Rhodobacterales > Rhodobacteraceae > Sulfitobacter > Sulfitobacter undariae. The sequence goes on from NZ_JACIEI010000009.1 coordinate 100,624, forward strand.
GCAAGGAAAGCGTCTTCCTCCAGCGCCAGTAAAACATCATTTGCTGCGCTTAACACCTGCGGTGCTTGCCACAACAGCATTGGGGCGGTTTGCAGCAATCCTTCCAAGGTTGCAGCCCGTGCGTCTGGTGTTTTGCCCACACCGCGTAGGGTGCCAGCCAGAAGCTCAGCCAAATCGGTTTCTGGTCGACGGCCAGCGCGAACCACCATTCCCATCACTGCCCCTGATAAACGCGGCGGCACATCCTCGGCCTGCAATATCGCTTCCATCGCCGCGTCAAACCGCGTGCCATCAAACCGTGCAGCCTGCGGCCCGCGTAGGACACCTGCAATCATGCGCAAGCCGTCAATGGCGCTGTCTAATGCCTCGTCGGGACGGTCGGGCAGATCCTCACAGAGATAGATCAATCGGTCATAGGCTTGTCTGGCCAGCGTCAAAAGATCGGGCGCTTGGGGATCATAGAGAGGGTCGCCAACGGCGGCGGCGGATTGCAAACGGCGCATTAATGCGGCCAACCCTGAAAAATCGGCGGCATCAGACACTGCTTGCGCCAACTCTGCAATGATCACAGTGAGGTATGGCCCTAGCCCTGCACGCAACCCCGTCAGGACCAAATCCAAAAGCGCTGCAATGTCACTTCCGCGCCCTGCCTCGAACAACGCGGCGCGGCGTTCTAGCAACTGACTGACGGCAGCCTGAGGAACAGTGGCACCCAGACGGGCGGCATCAATCAAACGACCCTCCACAAAGGGGGACCACCCGATTTCCCATTCCTCGAACAACAGGTCAATTCTGCTGCCTATGACAAAATCAGGACCCGTCACAACCGTCCCAAACCCTGAATCCAGCAGCGCCATTTGGTGCAAAAACTGTGAGGCAGCATTGTGAGTTGGCTTGCGACGAATGTCGAGCTTGCGCGGCTTGCGAGTACTGTCGGTGATATCAAAGCGGAAACGCGCAGCGCGGGTGCGGGCATCTGCGACAATCGGGGGTTGACCCGCGCTGGCGGGGGCACGTCCCAATTTTGTACCGCGTAAATAGGTCTGTAACCCTTCGGTTCATGGTTCTCCGACGCCAGATTGACCTTTGATCAGCGCACTGCGCGCACCATCAAACAGATCGGGCAACATTGCCGCCTCACGACCTTTCATACGGGCCAAACCCTGCGCCATTGCCAGCATTTCGACCAACTGCGGCTGCGCAATCCGGCGCTTGGATGCGGCCATAGTGGCAGCAAACCCCGTACCTGTTTCCAGTAGCAGCGCATCCCAATCGGGCGGTCCCGCTGCGGCTTCAGCCGCTTGCATGGCGCGGGCATACCACCCAGGATAGCGCAACCCCGCCGCATACCCCGACAAAGCATCAAGCGCTTCTTCGCCGTAGGCAATCAGATAGGATTCAACGGGAGTGCTGGCAGGAAGGGGCGTTTTCTCTGCTTCATCAATCAATGCAGGGGTATGAAATCCGCCAGTAACCACAACCATTCTGCGGCCTTTTGCATCGGCAATATGGGCCCGCATGGCGGCTTCACGGGGCAGGGTATCATCGCTTGCGATCTGCGCATCGGGGGTGGTTTGACGTAGCGACCAGCAATAGGCGTGCACATCCGCGAAAAAGCCACGCCAATCGTCCTGACCTAGGCGGGTTTCAAACAGATGATCCCACAGCTCGGCCCCGTCGCGCAGGCCCAATTTGGCGCAAGCGCTGGCGATGAAGGCGGCGCTGCCAAAAGCGTCTTCGGGCTGATACACAGGACCTGTGCCGCTGCGGGCCCCTGCGGGCAAGTCTATGAAACGGACTTCGGCCCCTATTCCTGCGGCCTCATGGATGGCTATGGTTTCGGGTGAGGTTTGGGAAAACGGGTAATAGCCGACACTGCGTGCCCCATCGGTCTCGGAACCCATTGTGGCGATGGCCACCGGCAAAATAGTATCCGGATCGGTGAGATGGGGAATGTGCTTCGCCAGATCGGCGGGGGCCTCGATCAGGATCACTTCGGGTTTGTGATCGTGGATCATGGCACGCAACATCCATGCACAGGCAGGTGAATGGTGGCGGATCGGGGCAAAAAGACAGGTGCCGCCCCGCGTGCCAAAAAGCTGCGCCTCCGCCTGTTGGCGCGTCAAACTGGTTTCCATGTCGTGTGATGGGTCAGACACAATCAGTCACCGGTTTTCATCGCGGCCTGTGCTGCTTTGAAAAAGTCACGCCAAACGGGTGACTTAGCGGCTCTATCACGGGCGACAATGTCGATGTAGCTGCGGAATTTACGGGCGTCTTCGGGGTCATCCTTGAAGACCACACCTTGCAACTGCCGCGCAAGGTGGCGGCCCGCAATGGCACCTTGATCAAGATAGGTGGCATCCAGCATCGCAGCATGAATGACGTTCACGGATTCCGCCGTGGACATCACCGCCTTGGGCGCGGCAACTGTGGTGCCATCGTCCAATCGCCCACGTCGCAGATCGCGAAATACTGTGACAAGCAGCTCCAGAACATCAATGTCGGCGCTTGGCGCGTTGGGGTGTTCAGCCATGCGTTCGGCCAACTGCCGCCCAACCAACGCCTTTTCGAACGCGGGGTCGGCAATGGGATGCACGGTTTCAAAGTTAAACCGGCGTTTGAGGGCAGAGGACATATCATGCACGCCGCGATCACGCAGGTTCGCGGTGGCGATTACGTTGAAACCGGGTCTGGCGCGGTATTCAACATCGCTGCCCAGTTCAGGCACGGTGATGGTTTTTTCGGACATGAGCGATATCAGCACGTCTTGTACTTCGGGGGCACAGCGGGTCAGTTCTTCGATGCGGACAATCTGCCCCGCTTGCATCCCTTGCAAAACGGGCGATGGCACCATTGCCCGTGGCGAGGGGCCTTCGGCCAGTAATAGCGCATAATTCCATCCGTAACGCAGGTGGTCTTCGATGATACCTGCGCTGCCTTGCACGACGTTGGTGGAGCGCCCTGAAATGGCGGCGGCCAGCAATTCGGACAGCAGGGATTTCGCGGTGCCCGGTTCCCCGACCAGCATCAAACCCTGTCGCCCCATCAATGACACGATACAGCGATCTACCAGCGGATCGTCCCCGACAAATTTGGGCGCGATGCCCAAAGCTTCATCCCCGATGATAAAGCGGCGCACAGCTTGGGGCGTCAGCTGCCAGCCCGCAGGGCGCGGGCCGCTGTCTTGCGCCAATAGGGTCAGTTGATCGGCAAAATCTGCCTCGGCGGTACGGCGCAGCATGTCTTGGGGAGGGGAGGTCATTAATAGAGGCCTTTCTTCTGCCACTCAGGGTCGAAGGCACCTGATTTAGCAATATCATGCATGTCGTTCCAACATTCGGACAGCAACAGAGGCGGCACATCACCCAGTTTGAGGCTGCGGTGACCTTTGTTAAACGTCATGTGCATGATAGCGACGGGAATGTTGTCTTCTGGCACATAACTGCCTGTGAAATGTAGCGTGGCGTTGAGGCCTGCACTGCGGAAGGTTTTTGAATACTCGGAAAAACCAGCCCCATCTTCAACGGGCCCGCGATCATAGCCCAGTTTGGATGTGGCGGACCGCAGCTTGAGCGCCTCCATCAACCAACCTTCGCGGTCTGTTATTTTTGTCTCGCCGCGTTGAGTGGCGGTGAGTTCAAGAACCGGACGGCTGAATTGCGCGAACAGCGGGGTAATTTCAAAATCGGTCATATGGGTTTGCCAGCTTTCGCGCTGCGCAGCAGGCATTGTGGCAGAATGGGCAATATCGATATATTTGGCGGCAGAAATGTCCGCATCATCGCCTTCAACGTCAAACAGGTCCCCTTCGGGGGTTGGGCGGAAAGTGGTAAGAGTCGTGTGATCTTCGGCCAGCGCACGCCAGACGACACGGTCGGTCAGGCGGGACATGATGGGATGGGCGTTCAGGTCTGATTGCCAGTCATCCCGTTTCCAAATGCGCTCCGCCATCATTGCCTCATAAAGGCGCGTTTGCTGTTGCGCGGTGACGGTTTTGACAGTTTTCTTCAGCGCGGAGAGCAAGGCTTTTGCCTCTTTGGTGGCGGCGTCTGTGCCAGCGGGGAGGGATTTTACCTCTTTGCCCGTCGGGCTGACGATCCGCACGGTCATATCAGGAGCAAGCCGTACCGTGTAGGTTTTCAGCTCTTCTCCAACCTCCAACTCCATCACGCCGCCTTCTTCCAACCCGCCAGAGGGGATCGAGCGATCGGCCAGTTCATCTGCTGTCCAGCCGCGTTCTTCGGCCAGACGGGTGACGCAGGTTTCAGCGAATTCGCGCACACTGCGTTGTTTAAAACGTGTGGAAGTGGCCACAAGCACCTGAATGGCCTCGGGCGTGCCAGCCCCTGCCAACACCTCAACCAATGTTTTTGCCTGTGCCACCCGTTTGCCGTGTTCCTTGAGATAGGCTGCAATGACGCGGGCCATCAGGCTGGGCGTAGCGGAGTAGGTCAGCGCCAAAATGCCTTTGGAAGCGCTGCCTGAATTGGGATAGCTTTGCATCCGGTAGCGGATGAGCATCGCGACGATCTCATCCAAAGGGGTGTCTTTGTAGTGGGTGTATTGGGATTTATACTGCTGCGCGGTTGGGGTGACCTCTGCGATCAACTCACTTTTCGAGGGGCGCTGGGTGTCATATCCGATCCACGAGGTCAGCACCCATACAGCCAGCTTTTCTGCGTCTTCCGGTTTTATCTGCGACAAGTACAGATCAAACAACGCGCCGTCTTCGAGGGATTTGATTTTCACCGCCAGACGCAACCACGCGTCAAGGATCACGGGTTCTACCTTTTTCCCATCTTTCCAATGTAGGGCAGGGGCCTGATCCACTGGCAGCCAATCGATTTTGTCTGCGGATAGTTTCGCAACCAGCTTTTCCGCCTCGGCCACAAGAGCTTTTTGGCTGAGGTAGGGGCCGGTATCTCCACCCAGATCAGCCACTGCAGAAATCATAGCCGCACGAGCAGTTTCGGACTTTTCGACTTTCAAGCGTTTGATCAGCTGGGGCAGGGTGGCTTTTGCGCCTCGCTGGGCTAAAAACGCAGCCGCATTCGCGCGGACGGCCTGACGTTTATCCGTGAGAGTCGTCGCGATTGTATCGTCAAGGTCAGGCACATCAGCCAGCAACGCTCTGGCCCGTTCGCGTGCTGTGCGGCTTTCTCCGATGGCGACAAAGAGGATTTGAGGCACGAGATGTGCGGGCAGGGCAGGCAGCAGCCCGATCAGGGCCAAAGCGCCAGAGTTTTGCTGTGCCGCCAATGTGGTTGGGGGCAGAGCATCTGCGATGACATCCAGATGTTCGGCAATCAGGGGCCAATATGTTTCTGGTTCATAGGATTCTGACAAACTGGCCGCAGCGCTGATGCCATGTTGGGTTGTTGAAACCATCCAGCTGCGGGTGAAATCACCCGGTGACGCGTTTTCGGATTCATTGTCGTGGAAAGTATGTCGGATGCTCAGTTTGTGCTTTTCAGCGGTCTCCAGCACGTCCCGCAAGTCGAATTTCCCAGCGCGTAGCGCTTCCAATATCCATTCTGAAGTAGGATCGTCTCTGTACCACTGAGAGGTCAGGAAATAAAGGGAGCCTGTTGCCGCAACTGACAGATCCAAAGCTTGCGCGACTGGCAGTCGCCCGAAGGCCTGTATGATCCACGCGTGATACGATTGCGGGATATATGCTAACGTGACAAACTTCGTTTGGTCATGCTCCGAACGATTGTGACGGGTGCGTAACTCTTTCTTGCCCGTGAACAGCGCAAAAATATCGGCTCCGGTAGTGACCTTTTGAGGGCGCTTGGGTTTGTAGCCGTTGGCTTTTCCTATTTCAAAGCGCTCTAAGGCGGATTTCTCTAGGCGGGCGTCGATTTCTTGCAAGGTTGCCAGATCATCTTTGTCGAAAGGCGCGCCTGCTTCCTGTGATAGGATGATCCGATCGGGCAGAGTAATGACGGTGTCGTTTACGGCTTTATATCCACCATCGACTTTGGCTTCTTCAGAGTTACCGTCGCTGCCAATAATTTGGTCCAAGAGCATTTGCAGGTTTTGCGTTTTTTCAACTTCGCGGCGCTCTTGCAGGGCATCAAGGGCAGGTTTTGTGCCGATGTCGCCCAAGATTTGGATGGCGGCAGTCCGTACTGCAATTTTGCCAGCCGAGACAAGTGGGATGACCTTTTGCGTGACAATATCATGATCATGAGTCAGCAGCGCTGCGCGGGAAGCGTCGCGCAGGCTGGTCGCGCCAGTGGTGAAAATCTCGAGCAGAAAATCCAGATAGGCGGGCCGCGAGGCGATCTTGCGCCATGTCAGGGCTTTTACGGCTGCCACGCGATCGTTATTGGATTGGCGTTTGATGCCCTCTATGACCTCGGGTGCATCCAGATTGTAAACATACTCGTGGACTTTCTCCAGCGCATCCCCCGTGCCAAAATGCTTGGGGAGATTTGAATAATTGCCCAGAGTAATATGATCTATAAGATCAGCGGGGCGGCCGCCTAATTTGCAAATGAGCGCAACTAGGTCGTCCAGTGAAAATCGCGCAGATGTGTTGTTTATGCCGTATGAGAAATCACTGAAGCAATGCAGCAAACTTTGCACATCATTTCCCACAGCGTCGCTGGATATTTCGTGAAAACTTGTATGTGCAAAATCAGTCAACGTTATGATGCGGATAAAGCGTTCCCTTTGCCCCAAGTCGTTGGCCTGATTGATGATGAAATTGGGTTTAAAGTAACTCCAGCTTTCGATTTTTCGGGAGTCGTAACCCAGCTCGGGCCGTGCCTGACTGATTTGGGCGCTGAGCGCTTCAAGAGAGGCAATCACCGTTGCGTTTTCTTGGGTCAGGATAAAGCTCACAACTTTGGCGGTTAGTCCCTTTTCTACTTGGTCCAGCCAAGAGAAGTGCTTTGTTAGTTCTGGATGAGCTGGGGAGCCCATTACCGAGCTTGCTTTGCCCATTAACCGCTTGATCCAGCCGCCCGATTTTCCGCTGTCCGTCATTGTCTGCGTTCCTCGCGCTTATGTGACCTCATCACATAGTTTGAGAATATGATTACCCCTAGTCAAGCAATTGGGGCTGTTGACCTGAAGCTTCACGTCTGGGTTGAGTTATGTTCTCAGCAACCTAGAATTTCAGGTGTCTGAGAGCAGTGTTTTCTGGGCCAACATTCCCTATTCAATGTAGATGCGCTGATTGCGCAGTCCCCAGTCGGCAAATAGGTCAGCCATTATGGTATCTGCCTGACGTTCCATGATCGGTCCATCAATGCACGCGCCGCCCTGTCGGCCAAAAATAACGGCCTCATCCCCCACTGCGATGTCAGGTATCTCGGTGACATCAACGGTGATCGTGTTCATGGAAATTTTACCCAAGATCGGCACCCTCTGCCCATGGATCAAAACGGTACTATCGCCAAAAAAAACGCGACTGATCCCGTTTGAATAGCCAATAGACACATTGGCCAATTGTCTATCGCTTTGCAGTATTATCGCACGGTCATACCCTGTGGTGCTGCCCTTGGGATAAGATGTTATGTTGGTGACACGTGACTTCAACTCCATCGTAGATCGAAATCCCAATTCCTGCTTTAAAATACCGTATAGAATTGCACCGCAGCGAAAGATATCCGTGGTTACCTTGTGGTCGGACACAAGGCTCAGCGAGCTGCCTGCATGTACTTGGATATCGGTGCGCTGCAATCTGCTATGGGCAAAAACCCAATCCACATCGTCTTGGAACTGTCGGTCACTTTCAAGCAGATCAACCGGAGTATTTGATGGAAAGTGAGAGGTAATACCCACGATGTGTGGTCCGATCAGATCAAGTATTTCCATGCAGGTTTCACGACCCTCCTGCGTCGCGATCTCTAGCCCGTCCCGCGACATACCCCGTGCGTTCAGCGATAAATGCACCCCCGCGATTTTGGCACCGCTGCGCGCAGCCCCCGCGATCATTTGCGCTGTAAAAAGCGTGCTCACTTGCTCTTGCACTTGCTCGGGCATCGCGCCTTCTATTTCTTGGCTTGTGGCCGTGCGGACCCGCATCACCGTTCCAGTGAAACCCGCAGCACGCACAGCCTTGGCTTCGGAATTAGAAGTGATGCCAACATAGTTGACCCCTTGTTCCATGATGATAGGAACAACGCGGCTTATGCCATGCCCGTAGGCATCCGCCTTTAACACAGCCAAAAACTGCGCACCCTCTGGCAACAGGCCACGTGCAAGACGCAGGTTCTGCGCAATACGTTCTGGGAAAACCTCACACCAAGACGCATGCACAATGTCGTTTGTCAGGAAATTATCCAGCATCGGCAGAGAGGATTTGGTCAATGATGGTCAGGAATAGCACCGTGCCAATAGGCAGCAATTCATCGGGGAAATCGTAATCGGGGTTGTGCAATTGGGGTTGATTTTCGCCCGACCCCAAAAACAGCATGGTTGCTTGTGCGCCGTCTTGGCCGAAGCGGCCAAAATCCTCAGACCAACGCATGGGGTGATCCATTTCAAAGACAGGCATCCCATCCGTATGGGCCGCTTTGCGGGCGATATCGGTTGCTTGAGGATCATTCATTACTGTTGTGAATACATCATGCCATTGCACATCAACTTTTAGGGGCCCGGCAACGGTCTCGATCAATTTTTGCGCCTCGTTGATAAGGTGCATCATTCGTGCATCCGTCATGCTGCGCAGCGTAACGCGAAGCTCTCCTTCACCGGGCGCAATGCCAAAAGTTGCCTCACCAAGCCGCGCATGCGTCAGGGTGCTTAGGCCGAAATCTACATCGGATATCGTACCTGATCCCAGCGCGGGCAGGCGCTGCATCAGCTGGGCCATGGCAGTGGCTGGCGATAGGCCGTCTTCTGGTGCTGCGGCGTGTGAGCTTTTGCCATGCAGCAGAATTTGCATACCCCGTGACGCACAATTGGCAGGCCCGTCACGCAACCCGATCTCGCCCATGGGGCGGCCCGGCACGTTATGGTAAGCAAAGGCGTAATCTGGGCGGATTTCCGGCCAGCGTGGATCATCGATGACCGCCTGCGCGCCAAATCCGGTTTCCTCGGCAGGTTGAAACAGCAAGATGACGCGACCAGAGGCAGGCCGTTTTGCCAGCGCCACCCCCATCACCATGCACATATGCCCGTCATGGCCACATAGATGTCCTGTGCCGCCAATCTGTGATCGGTAGGGCAAGGTGGAGTCCTCGGCGATGGGCAGACCGTCCAACTCGCACCTGATCAATACAGTTGGTCCGGCACTTGCGCCCTGAAACGCCGCAGCAACGCCGTGCCCGCCCAAATTTTCCCAAATCTGATCCGCACCCGCTAGGACAAGCTCGCGCACAATCCGCGCGGCAGTTTGCTCTTCTTGTCCCGAAATTTCAGGCTGGCGGTGCAGATCGTGCCGTAGGTTTTGCAGATAGCTGATGTGTTCATTGGACAAAGGGCGCATGTGGTTTGTTCTTTTTGTAAGGGTCGCAAAGGTAAAGGCGGGCGGGTTTTCGGGGATTAGCCCGCATTGATTTTGGGGTGAATATGGGTCATGAATTCGGTCAGCGTTGCATCCAGCCCGGTAATGATTTCATCAATATGTGTGTCATCGATGATGAGCGGCGGACAGACCAGAATGTGATCTCCGGCAATGCCGTCACGGGTGCGACGCGAATAGACGATCAGCCCACGGGCATAGGCCAGATCGACAAAGAGCTGATGCGCATTCAGGTGCGGGGGCAGGGGGGCTTTGGTGCTGCGATCCGCCATGAATTCAAATGCTGTTAGCAAACCCTTGCCGCGCACATCACCGATGACGTCGTGCTTTTGCATAAGGCCGTGCAACCGCGCGATAAGTTTGTCGCCAGTAGACGTCGCATTGGCACATAGGTTTTGCGATGCGATCTCGTCTAACACTGCCAAACCTGCGGCGCAGGCCAACGGATTGCCTGCATAGGTGAAACCATGCGCAAACCCGCCTTTGTCCATCACCGCATCCACGATTTTATCATCGGCAATTACTGCGCCCAGCGGCACATATCCCGCGCCAAGCCCTTTGGACATTACCACAATGTCTGGACGCAAGCCCCAATGCTCACACCCTAGAAACGTGCCCGTACGTCCCGCACCAGTCATCACCTCATCAGCGATCAACACCACGCCGTATTGATCACAAATCTGGCGGATACGGTCCATATAGCCCACGGGGGGCACCAGCGCGCCGGTTGAAGCCCCGCCGATGGGCTCTATGATAAATGCCAGCACTGTTTCAGGGCCTTCGCGTAGAATTTGCGCCTCTAGCATATCTGCATAATGGATGCCGGTTTTAGGATCATTCGGATCAAGCCCGTCCAGATAGGCGCGGGGTGCCGGAATTTTAGGCATCTCTTGCATCATCGGCGCAAAGGGTGCCGTCAGGCTGGAATAGCCCGTGACCGCCAAGGCCCCTAATGTGCAACCATGATAACTGGGACTGCGTGAGATGACCTTCCAACGGGTGGGTTTATCCGTGGCAATCGCATATTGGCGGGCCAGCTTCATGGCGCTTTCCACCGCTTCCGATCCGCCAGAGACAAAAAATACTTTGTTCAGACCTTCGGGTGTTAACTCCGCCAGCTTGTTCGCGAGCGCCTCTGACGCTTCTGTCTCAAAATGCAGGCGGTACCCGAATGTGGATTTCTCCATTTGACGTCGCATCGCGGCCAGTACATTCGGGTTGGAGTGGCCGATGTTGCAGACCATCGCACCTGACGATCCGTCCAGATATCGGTTGCCTTGCTGATCCCACATGTAGACGCCCTGCGCGTGGTCCAATACGGGCCTTTTGGCGCCTGACTGATAGAAAAGATTGCTCATCTGCGCTCCTGAACGGGAAGCGTGCGACATGTAGAATGCGTTGCTACGCCTTGTTAAAACTATGAAAGAACCGCTAGTATTATTCAAATAAATACCCTCAATTCCAAATATAGGAATTTTCAATAATGCGCGAAGCTCCACTGCACGAACCCGAACGCATTGCACGGGAATTGGATTGGAACCTACTACGGACGTTTGTTGTACTGGCAGAAAGCCGATCAGTGACGGACGCCGCCAGCAAGCTCAGGTTGAAGCAACCTACTGTTTCAACAGCATTAAAGCGGCTGGAAAGTAGTATAGGGCGCAAACTGATCATACGGTCCCCGGGGCAGTTCACTCTGACTGACGCGGGGCGCATTTTGTATCACGAGGCGCTGGAAATTCATGGTTCTGTGCTGCGCCTGTCAACTTTGATGCGAGAAATGACCGATGATGTGCGCGGTCATGTGCAAATTTCGGTGGCCAGCCATGTGTCGTGCAAGTTGATTGATCGGGTGCTTGCGGATTTCCATGCGGCCCATCCCAAAGTGACAATGTCTATCGAGGTTGAATCCAGCAGCAAGGCCATTGCCTCGGTTGTGGCAAAACGCGCCTCTTTTGCGATCTGCCTTGTGGGAACACAAATACCCAGCATCGAGTACCGCCGTGTGTACCGCGAATTCTTTGGCCTTTTTTGCGGCCCGCCTCATCCGCTATTCGGGCGTGATGACCTGAAGCTGGAGGATGTGGCGGGGCATGGATCAGTCAGCTTTGAGACGGATCATCTGGAAGATGTGTTGAAGCCCGTGACCTTGATGCGTGCCCAAGCTGCTTTGGAGCAAAAGGTGACAGGCATGTCCAGTCATCTGGAGGAAGTACGCCGCATGGTTGTTGCTGGGTTGGGTATTGGTCCGTTGCCCATGCATGTCGCGTCGCGTGACGTAAAAGGCGGTCTGCTGTGGCAGGTGCCACCTTTTGACGGCTTGCCAGAGATTGATGTTTTCTTGGTGTGGAATGACCGTGCAAACAAAAACCGCGCCGAAGAATTCTTGCTCAAAGCTTTACTCGACGCAATCGAGACAACTCCAATGGCGGCCCGCACCTATCGGTGATGCGGGCAGGGCTGTTGTTAAGGGTGCTGGCCCGCCAAGTGTTTGCGCAGAAATTCTTTTGTTCGGTCGCTTGTGGGATTGCGAAAGATCACTTCTGGCGGGCCTTCCTCAACAACAACACCTTGATCCATAAACAAAACCCTGTCGCAGACACTTTCTGCAAAGCTCATCTCATGGGTGACGATGATCATCGTCATATGTTCTTCGGCCAGCTTTTTCATAACGAGGTTTACCTCTTCGACCAACTCGGGGTCGAGGGCGGATGTCGCCTCGTCAAACAACATCACTTTGGGGTTCATCGCCAGCGCACGCGCAATAGCGACACGTTGCTTTTGCCCGCCAGAGAGTTGCGATGGGTAATGATCGATCCGCTCTAGCATACCCACTTTATCCAGCTGCTCTTCAGCCAGTTTGTCGGCTTCGGCGTCTGTGATCCCTTTGAGCATTTTGGGGGCCAGTGTCACGTTTTCACGAACCCTCAAATGCGGAAACAGATTGAAGTGTTGAAATACCATGCCGATTTCTTGGCGCACTTGATTGATATGCGCCTCATACTGGCGGTGTGGTAATTTTTTGTTGATCTGCTTGTCTTCCAACCAGACTTCGCCGCCTGTCAGCGGATCAAGATCATTGATTGCGCGTAAAAGCGTGCTTTTACCAGAGCCGGAAGGGCCGATGATTGCGACGATCTGGCCCTTTTGAACCTGAAGATTGATATCTTTCAGAACCTCTAGCGTGCCATAGCTTTTCTTGGCGTGCCGGATGTCTACAAATGGTTTCTGATCGGTCATGTGATCGCCTCCGTCTTTCATCGGGACGCCTGCACGCGGCGCTCGATACGTCGCTGGGCGGCTTCCATGAAGATGTTGATAATATAATAAATGACTGCCACGAGGACGTAGAATTCAAAGGGCCGATAGGTACTGCCGATTGCGCGTTGCGCCGATAGCGTCAGTTCGGACACCCCGATGACCGACACCAAAGCGCTGTCTTTGAGCAGGGCGATCATGTTATTGCCGATGGGGGGGATCACATCGCGGATGGCCTGCGGCACAACAACTTTGCGCAGTGCTTGCATCCGGCTGAGGCCCAGCGTGCGGGCCGCTTCGATCTGGCCTGTGTCCACGGCAAGTATACCCGTCTGGAATAATTCGGAATTATAGACGGCGAAGTGTAGGCCAAGGCCGATGATGCCAGCCATAAAAGCGGGCACGTCGATGCCAATCTGAACCAGCCCGAAATAGATCAAGAACAGTTGCAACAGCAGGGGTGTGCCCATGAACAGAAATGAGAATATCCGAAACGGAAGGCGTACGGGGGTAGGGCCATAAAGCGCGATGACCGCCAGAACAATACCGCCAACAAAGCTGACCACTGCTGCGCCAAGTGTGATCAGTATCGTCCAGAGCGCGCCCCAGAGTATGATATCCATGTATTGTGGAATAACTGTGAAATCCAGTCCCATAGAAACCTCCCTTGGGTTAAGTAATGCGCGCTTTGCGGTCGAGCCAAGCAACCGCTTGGCCGGTGATATAAATGATGATCATGTAAAGAAGGCCCGCGATCAAAAACATCTCGAACGGCTTGTAAGTCGATCCAATGAAACGCTGCGCGGTATAGGTCAACTCTACCACAGAAATCGCCGCCACAAGGGCGGTCGCCTTGATCATTGCGTTGATGTTGACCCCCAAAGGCCGGATCATCAAACGCATCGCTTGCGGCAAAACCACATAGCGCATGGTTAAACCTCGGCTCATACCGACGGTGCGGGCGGCCTCGATTTGGCCTTTGTCGATGGCAATAATGGCACCACGCATGGTTTCGGTCATATAGGCACCCGCGTTGATGCCAAGCCCGATGACACCCGCCTCAAACGCGTCCAACTGAATGCCGATTTGAGGGCCGCCAAAATAGAGGATGAAAAGTTGGATCAATGCAGGTGTGCCGCGAAATACGCTGACATAGGCCGCACCCAAAAACCGCAGAAGGGCAAAGCGAGACAGGCGCGCTGATGCACCAATAATGCCTAATATCAAACCGAGGATCGTTGTGAGAACCGAGAGTAAAACCGTAATCCAGGCCGCTTCCAAGAAAAATGGAAAGACCTTCTGCATCAATTCAAAATCCACGTTCGGGTCTGCTCCTGCATGTGAGGGGGTCGTCTGTGGTGCGCATAGCCATCTGCCTAAAAAGCAGAAACTGCCCCGCCTACCTGACTAAACTCAGGCGAGCGGCGGGGCAATTATATAAAGTGTTAGCGGATGTCGCCGCCGACCCATTCGTTTGCGATCGCTAGGTAAGTGCCATCGGCCATCATCTCGTCCAGCGCGGTTTGCATCGCAGCTGCCAATTCCGGATTACCTTCGCGGATCGCGATGCCTGCGCCGAATTCTTCGGTCTCGATATCGTCGAGAATAGTGTATTCCTGACCGGTTTCCTGCATGGCAAGGATCGCTGCGATATTGTCGTTAACAATCACATCAACGCGGCCATTCTCAAGCTCCAGCAGCAACTCTGGCAGGCCTTTGTATGTGCGCACGTCATAGCCCAAATCGCGCGCCCATGCTTCGTGTGTTTCACCCAATGTAAGACCCACACGCGCATCGCCCAATTGCGAAGCAGATGTGAAACCGTTGCCTGGTTTGGCGAAGATCGCGCGTTTGGTGGTGTAATACGGGCCGACAAAATCAATCACCTTGTCGCGTTCTTCCGTGATAGACATTGAGCCGACGATGGCATCAAATTTATTGGCCAGAAGGCCCCCGATGATGCCATCCCACGCAGTTGTGACGATCTCGACTTCAACACCCATGCGCTTGGCGATTTCTTTCCCGATGGACGGATCAAAGCCGACGACTTCGTTGGCGTCGTTCACAAAGTTGAACGGAGGATAAGCACCGGTCATCGCAATGCGCATCACGCCGCGTTCTTTGATGCCTGCAAGTTCGTCCGCGGCCGCAAAGCTGGCCACACCCAAGCTGGCGGTGGCGATCGTGGCGGCTAATACCGACTGTAAAACTGTTCTGCGCGTTGTCATCATGTTCTCCAATGGACTCATGTGCAGGGTGTTTCCTGCTTGATATTCACGAAAGGGTTACACAGCCCTTCCCATTGCACAAATAGATATTGAGTATTTTTACTATTGATAAAATCTATGAGTTCGTACTCAAACTATGACTGCCGCTGTGGGATGAAGAGCGCATGGAAGGCCGTAAGTCCCTGCCAAGTAGAAGCAATTGCGGCGCTGAGTATTGTGGGCCTGTGGTTGACGGTCCAATAAGGTGTCGTAAAACATTTACATTTGCTTACTATGGACAGACTGTAATTTGACTGCCTTACTAGGCTCAGATTTTTACTTAAAAACAGGAATTTGTCATGAAACTTGGACTCGTCGCTACATCCGCGCTGATTGCAGCCCTTTCAACAACAGCCGTTTCCGCCGAAACATTGCGCCTTTTGACATGGGGCGGCTACGCACCTGAAGACGTGATCGCGCTGTTTGAAGAAGAAACAGGCCACACCGTTGAGGTCACAACCTCAAACAACGAAGAAATGATCGCAAAACTGCGCGCCACCAATGGCGGCGGCTTTGATTTGGCGCAGCCAAGCCAAGACCGGATCACCAGCGCGCAGGAAGAATTCGGCATCTACAAGCCGATCGATATGTCCCGCGTAGACGCGGCCCAGATCATTCCATCGATGCTGGAAGCGACCGCCACAAACACAACATTTGACGGCGCAGTCTTTGGCCTGCCCCATGTTTGGGGCACCAGCGGTTTGATCGTGAACACTGCCAAGGCGGCGCAAGTTACCGACTATGTTGATCTATGTGACGCATCCGTTGCGGGCAGCGTGTCTTACCGTCTGAAGCGTCCGACCCTGATTGGTTTTGCCTTCTCTATGGGTCTGGACCCCTTCGCGGCCTACGCCGATGCGGACGCCTACAAAGGTATTCTGGATCAAGTCGAAGCCAAGCTGACCGAATGTAAGCCAAACGTGAAAACATACTGGGATGGCGGCGACGAAATCCAGAACTTGCTACGCTCGGGCGAAGTGGTTGCCGCGATGGCGTGGGATACAGGCGGATGGCAGTTGAACGCGGATAACGCGGATATCACCTTTGTTGCCCCAAAAGCAGGCGCTTTGGGCTGGATTGATACGTTTGTTCTGCCGTCACGCGGCCGTGCAGATGATGCTGCTTATGACTGGATCAACTTTGTGATGCGTCCTGATATTGCCTCCATGATCACCAATACTGCCGGTAACTTTACCGCCGCTGTTAATGGCGATTCCGAGGTCAGCGCCGAGCTGAAAGCACGCTATCAGGGCAGCTTTGATCAGGCCGCGATTGATAACATCAAATGGTATCCACCGGTTCCTGCAGGTTTGGAAGCACTGGAAGGTGCAACACTGGACCGCGTCAACGCAGCCAAGTAAGCTACGTCAAACACTAAATGAAGAAGGGCGCACCCCTCGCGCCCTTCTTTGCAATTGTAGAAAGCCGAAAACCATGACCTCCACCGCTGATCTTGTCTGCCGTGACCTGACCAAAGATTTTAAGGACTTCCGTGCAGTTGATCATGTGAGTTTCGAAGTCCCGCAAGGATCGTTCTTTTCCATTCTCGGGCCGTCGGGCTGTGGGAAAACTACGCTGCTGCGGATGATCGCCGGATTTCAATTTCCTACCAGTGGGGATCTGTTGATCAAAGGGAAATCCATGATTGATGTGGGGCCAAACAAACGCCCCGTTTCTATGGTGTTTCAACACTTGGCATTGTTCCCGATGATGGATATCGGCAAAAATATCGGCTTTGGCCTGCGTCAACGCGGCGTGCCCGCCGCTGAAATCAAACAGAGGGTAGGGCGCGTGTTAGAGCGTGTCGGCCTTCCGGGCATTGAAAACCGTCAGGTCAGCCAGCTATCGGGTGGGCAAAAACAACGCGTCGCGATTGCACGCTGTATGGTGCTGGAACCTGACGTTTTGCTGTTGGACGAGCCCCTTGGTGCGCTGGATCTAAAGCTACGCGAGCATATGAAGATCGAACTGAAGGCGCTTCAGGCAGAATTCAACACTACTTTTGTCTACATCACCCACGACCAATCCGAAGCCTTGGTGATGAGCGACAATATCGCTGTGATGAACAAAGGCCAATTCGATCAAATCGGCACCGCAAAAGAGCTGTATTACGAACCAGCAAACGCTTTTGTCGCCGGGTTTGTTGGCGATGCGAACCGTTTTGAAGGCAAGGTGACAGCAGTGAACGGGCAGATCGTCACGATTGAGACCGAGGGCGGGGGTGTGCAGCAAGCGCATGCCTCGGCAAAGGTGCCGAGTATTGGCCAACGTGCCCAAGCCTTTGTGCGGCCCGAAGCAATCGAGCTGTCCAAAACCCCCTTTGCTTCCGCCACGCACCCCAATGCCAGTGCACAAATTGTCGATAGCGTGCTGTTCAACGGTGCAAATTCCGTTGCCATCCTGCGCGACCCAAAATCAGGTGAGACATTGCAAGCCGCGCTGCCTCAAACCGGTGAATTCTTGGGCTTGGGCAAAGGGGAGGCCATTCACGCCAATTGGAACGCAGGGCAGGCGCGCTGCTTTGTGGCGGAGGGGCAATAATGGTCACTGACCGCTCCAAGCTCGGGTTTTATCTGCTACTGTCGCCACTGCTGTTGTGGTTGGTGACACTGATCATCTTGCCGCACATCGGCCTTTTCGCCGTCTCGATGAGCGAAAAAGTGGGCGTGCGTGAATATGAAACAGGGTTTGGCAATTACGCGGTTTTCTTTAACGAACCGCTGTATTGGCGTACCTTCGCACGCACGGCATTCATGTCGATCCTCACAACGGTCCTGACATTGTTGCTGGGGTTTCCCATTGCTTATTACATTGCCAAACTGACCCGTGGCCGCACCAAAACGACGCTGTTTCTGATGTGCTTGATCCCGTTTTGGGTGTCTGAATTGGTGCGTACATTCGGTTGGATGATCCTACTGCGCGAAACGGGTGTCTTGTCTAATTTTCTGCAATATACAGGTATTTTGTCTGAACCTGTTGAGTTTTTGTATAACGATGCGGCCATCATGGTGGGCCTTGTTTATACGTCGATCCTGTTCATGATTGTACCGCTGGTCACCACATTGGATAGTTTGGACGACAGCTTGATTGAAGCGGGATATGATCTGGGTGGTTCAGGATTTTCCATCTTGCGTGAAATCGTGATCCCCCATGCGATGCCCGGTATCGTGTCAGGCTGTATCGTGGTGTTTATGCTGTCACTGGGTAATTACCTGACCCCGATCTTGCTGGGGGGCAAAGATAGCCTGTGGTTTACGGGGCTGATTTATACCCAATTCATCACCCGCTTTAACTGGGAGCTCGGCTCGGCCTTTGGCTTCCTGCTTTTGGGCCTATCATCGGCGGTGGTCTTCCTCGGCCTCAAGCTGTCGCGGCAATCTCTTTCAGATACGATGGGACGTTAATATGATCCCTACAGTTCCCCAATCATCGGCAATGAAATGGTCCTATCGGGCCTATGTTTCATTGTTTTTCATCTACCTTGCCTTGCCCTTGGCCGTCGTCTGCGCCTTCGCATTCAACGACAGTGTGTTCCCGTCGTTACCATGGGAAGGCTTCACATGGGCGTGGTTCTTTGGCGACGAGGCACCCTTCATCGGTGTTTTTCACGAACGCTCCATCCTGCGCGCCATCGGCACATCTGCATTTGTTGCCTTTTGGGTTTCCAGCCTGTCGGTGACCGTAGGCACCTGCAACGCCTTCTTATTCGTCCGCCATGATTTTCGCGGCAAAGGGTTTCTCTATATCTTGATGCTACTGCCGCTGATCATCCCAGGCGTGATCCTTGGTATTTCGATCCTCGTTTTCGCCAGCTCTGTGGCCAATACCCTAGAGGACGCCACGGGTATGTGGTTTGACGGGCTGCGCCCTGGCTTGATCCTTGTGATCTTGGGGCAGTTCTCATTTATCACAACCTTTGCAACGCTGGTGATTTCGGCGCGACTGCAAAAATTTGACCTCAGCCTAGAAGAGGCCGCACTGAATCTTGGTGCCAGCAAATGGGGTGCAATCCGTCAAGTAACGCTGCCTTTCTTGCTGCCTGCGATTGTGGGGGCTGGGGTGGTTTCAATGCTGATGAGCTTTGAGAACTTCAACACAACCTTGATGCTGGTAGGCTCTGACGCGCCACTGACGATCGCAATGTTCGACAAGCTCAAGCTGGGTTCGACACCGGTGTTGAACGCCGTATCCCTGTTGCTCATTGTCGGGTCGGCAGCATTAGGAATATTCTCACTCATTTTCCAACGTGCAAAAGAATAACGGTTCTGTCGCGAACTTTTCTCTACAGTTTGCGCGCTGGGGAAGGGGATATTCGGGTCGCCCATTTCATCAACCCTTGAATGGACGGATAAAGTGCGTCAACGGCGACAATACCTTGTTGACGCGCTCCGAAACGCTGCTGCTCTACATAGCAGGTCGTGAGGGTGAACGGTGTAGCGGAAACAATTGGGTGTCCGATCTAGTCATGCTCGCCCTGCGCTATGACCCAGCGAAGGCGCTGTTATCCCAAAAAGCTGTGTAGGCGCTTTCGACAGTAAGGTTCTGATCGACGTGACCAACTCGCTGGCACGCGTGTCGTTAAAGCCTTCAACACAGTCTTTGCCGATCTTCTCAAAGGGCAGGCAGCAGGCACGACATCCAGATCATAAGTGAGCCGAAGGTTTCCGCAACCACAACCTAGCAGATTTAATGGACGCCTCAATTTGACACTATCATGGGCTGTACTTAACCATAAGCTGTACACGCAAGGTCGGAACCATTTGAGAAGCGATATGAGAAAAATCCTCTACGAAAGCGAAACCGCAAAGGTGGTCAGCGTTGGAGATATTGCGGGCAGGGACGTTTGCGTGACATTTCACCCATACGCTTCTATTGAAAGCAACTTAAATGTTGCGCTTGGGTTTGGCGAAGCCCAGCTGGCGAAACTTGGGAAGCCTGCTGTGCATTTCATCAACTTGAGGAACCACTGGTGGCATATAGAAGACCTTACGGAGTGTCTTGAGGCTGCCAAATCCGTCGTGGATACCGCAAAAAGCAGGACCGGCTACGGTTCGTCAATGGGTGGGTATGGACCTGTCACGCTTTAGTGCCGCCCCAAGTGCTCGTTTAAGCCACCTTTCGTTCGAAGGCGACAGGGCTTTTCCAGCCCAGTGCTGAGTGGC